>NZ_CP016382.1:0-1200000 GCF_002813635.1 Spiribacter roseus
CCGCGCATGACCATCACCCTGACCGCCGAACCCCTCACCGCGAAGCGCTTCGCGGTGAGGGGTTCGGCGGTCAGGGTGATGGTCATGCGCGGGTGACCCCGGGAGCGGGATGGAGCTGCTGCCAGTGCCGGGCGATGTCGATGCGGCGCGTCACCCAGACATCCGCGTGGCTTTCGAGATGGTCGAGAAACCGCTGCAGGGCGCGGAACCGCCCCGGACGCCCGATCAACCGTGGATGGAGTCCCACCGACATCATGCCCGGTTGGTCCGCGCCTTCCGCGTAGAGGACATCAAAGCTGTCGCGCAGATAGGCAAAAAACTGATCGCCACTGTTAAAACCCTGCGGGGTGGCGAAGCGCATGTCGTTGCAATCCAGCGTGTAAGGTACCACCAGCTGGTGGTGGGGCTCGCCATGGGTGTCCTCGACCGGCATCCAAAAAGGCAGCTCGTCGCCATAGTAATCCGAGTCGTACAGGAAATTCCCCTGATCGACCACCAGGCGCCGGGTCCGGGGGCTGTCCCGGCCCGTGTACCAGCCTTCGGGCGGGTGTCCCGTCAGCGCCCGGAAGATCTCGATGGCGGTCTGCATGTGTTGGCGTTCAGTGGCCTCATCGATCCCCTGATAGTCGAGCCAGCGATAGCCATGGCAGGCGATTTCGTGGTCCGCCTCGCGCAGCGCTGCGGTCACCTCGGGGTTGAGCTGCAGGGCCCGGGCGACGCCGAAGACGGTCAGTGGCAGGCCGCGCCGCTGAAACTCGCGGAGCACCCGCCAGACGCCCACCCGACTGCCGTATTCATAGATCGATTCCATGCTCATGTGGCGATCGGCGACGGCCGGCGCGTTGATGATCTCCGAGAGAAACGTCTCGGCATGGGCGTCTCCCTCGAGGACGCAGCGTTCGCCGCCTTCTTCGAAGTTGAGCACGAACTGCACGGCAACCCGGGCACCACCGGGCCATTGTGGATCAGGACGATGGCGGCCGTAACCAATCAGGTCGCGCGGGTTGGGATGGGTCATGAAGCGATTTCCGAGTCGTCGAAAAGGGTGGAAAAGTCGGGGGCCTCGCGCGGCGCCTCGGCAAACTCGAGGCTCGCCTCGATCTCGCGCAGGTGGTGATCCATCCAGCGCTCGGCCTGCTCCACCGCGCCGGCTTCGAGCAGCCGCAGCAGTTCGTCATGCTCGCCACAGTCGCAGCCAATGCTTTGATGCGTGCCATAGACCGCGATGATCAATGAGGACAGAGAGCTCAGCTGCTCGACGAAGGCGCGGGTCAGTTCGTTGTCGGTGACTGCCATCAGCTGGGTATGAAAATCCGCCGAGTGCTTGATGGCCGCGCTGCGATCGCCGGCGCGTCGGGCGGCCTGCTCACGCTGGACAAGCGCATGCAGGTCACGGTGATGCTCGGGCGTGAAATGCCTGACCACCGCAGGGATGCTGCCGCACTCCAGCAGGCGCCGGTTGGCGAACACATCCGCCGCCTGCCTGGCGGTAGGTCGGTTGACCTCCGCGCCGCGGCGCGGCCGCTGCACCACCAGCCGATCGATGGACAGTCGCTGCAGGACCTTGCGGATGCTGGTCCGGCTGACCCCGAAGGTCTGCCCCAGGGTGTCCTCCGGCAGCCGATCGCCGGGCCTCAGCCGGTGGTCGACGATCGCCGTGCGCACGGCCTGATAGATCGCTTCGTCGCTTGTTCTGTCCCGTTGCTCGCTCAACTCTCTCGCCTCCAATTTTGTACACAACATCGTATCCAACAGACCGACGGATTGCATACGAAATCCGTATGCGCAATGATTGCAGGCTCGTGTCCTGTTAACCGTCTGATTTTAAACAAAAATGCACCATGCAGGTGCAAACGCAGGGAGTCCCGTGATGACTGACCGCCTCGAAAACCACGATCCGTCGCTCTATAACGAGGATCTGGCGCCGATTCCAAAGTCTGCCCGAAAATGGGGCGCCTTCGAGATCTTCAACGTCTGGGCGAACGACGTACAGTCGTTGTTCGGCTACACCCTGGCCGCATCGCTGTTCATCAGCTACGGGCTCAACGGCTGGAGTGTGTTTCTGGCGATCCTGGTCGCCGGTTTTTTCGTCATGTGGCTGGTCAACCTCATGGGTCGGCCCAGCGTTGAGCATGGCATCCCCTTTCCGGTGATGGCCCGGGTCAGCATGGGCGTCCGCGGCGCCAATTTTCCAGCGATGGTGCGCGGCATCGTGGCGATCTTCTGGTACGGCGCCCAGACCTATTTTGCCTCGACGGCGGTCGCGATGCTGCTGTTCTCGCTGTTTGGCGGCTCGGCGGACAGCGGCGGGATGCTGCTGGGCATGAACACCCTGTCCTGGGTCGCCTTCATCATCGTCTGGGGTTTTCAGGTGGTGCTGTTCTGGCGGGGGATCGACTGGATCAGTCGTTTCCTGAACTTTGCCGGGCCATTCGTCTACATCGTCATGCTGATTCTGGCCGGGCTGATCTGGCTTGAGGCGGGTTCCGATCTGCTCCCGCAGCTGGGCACGATCTTCCAGGGCATGGGCGACTACGAGGGCAGCTCCGTGGCGGCGTTCTTCGCCGTTGTGGGCACGATGATCGCCTACTTCGCCGCCGTCGTGATCAACTATGGCGACTTCTCGCGTTTCGTCGCCAGCGAGCGGCAGATGAAAAAGGGCAACTTCTTCGGCCTGCCACTGAACATCGCGTTCTTCTCGCTCATTGCGTTGATCGTCACCGCCGGTACGGCGGTGGTATTCGGCGAGACCGTCACCAATCCCACCGAGATGGTCGAGCGGGTCGATTCGCTGCCGCTCACGATCATCGCGGCGCTCATGTTCTTCGCCGCCACCGTGGGCATCAATCTGGTGGCCAACTTCATTCCGCCGGCCTATGACCTGGCGAACCTGGCCCCGTCAAAGATCGATTTCCGGGTCGGTGGCGCCATCACCTCGGTATGCGGCTTCATCATCGGTGCGCTGTGGGTCTCGACGATTTCGCAGATCGGCATCTTCGGTTTCGTGAACACCCTCGGAGCCATCCTGGCCCCGGTCTACGGCATCATGATCGCCGACTACTACCTGGTGAAGTCGCAGAGCATTGATCTGAATGCACTGTTCTCGAGCGACGAGACAGGGCAGTACTACTACGACAATGGCTGGAATCGCCGCGCGATGATGGCCTTCGCCATCGCCGGGATCTTCTCGATCTGCACGGTCTGGGTGCCGGCGCTCGAGAGCCTGTCCGGGTTTTCGTGGGTGATCGGCGCGCTGCTCGGCGCCACGATCTACTACGTGATCGTCAAGCGCTGAGGTTGACGGCGGCCCGGGGCGGCACCGCCGTCCCGGGTCAGTCCTCGGGCTGAAAATCCGGCGGCGGCGCCGAGCCCTCGCCAAAGAAGAACTTCTCCATCTCCTGCTCAAGAAATGTGCGTGCCTTCGGGTCCATCGGCGAGAGTCGATACTCGTTGATCAGCATCGTCTGGTGGCCCAGCCACATCTTCCAGCCTTCCTGGCTGACGTTCGCCATGATCCGCTCGCCCAGTTCACCGGGGTAGGGCTGGCGTTTCATCTTCTGGCCCTCACGGCCGAGTTTGATGCAGTGGACGGTATCATCGCTCATGATCGAGCTCCTGTTGGTGAATCAGGCGTTGCACCGGGGCCGGCAGCCCGGGTGGGTTGTCGGTATGCGGTTTATACCAGAGCCGGTCGGCATCCTCGATGCCATGATCGCTCAGTAACCGGGCGCGAACCGGCTGGATCGTCAGGCTGTAGTGGGTGAACTCGTGGCGCAGCGGCGGCAGTGTATCGTCCATCAGCTCGATCTCCAGCCCGCGCTCAGTCCGGGCCCAGTCCTCGGTCGGCGCCGTTGCCTCGGGCAGTGACCAGAGGCCGGCCCAGATTCCCGTGGGCGGCCGGCGCTCGAGCAGAATCCCTTCGGGCCCGTCAATGATGATCATGGTGGTGGTTCGCAGCGGTTTCTCCCGCTTCGGCCGGCGGCCGGGATAGGCGCCTGGATTGCCCTGGGCGAACGCCTGGCAGCCCGACTGCAGCGGACAGCGCGGGCACTGGGGCTGGCGGGTGCAGAGCGTGGCGCCCAGATCCATCATGGCCTGGTTGAAGTCGCCGGTCCGCTGGGTGGGCGTCACCGCCTCGCTGTATGCCCACAGTTCGCGGGCCACGGCGCTTCGGCCCGGCCAGCCGGGCACCGCGAAGTAGCGCGCCAGGACCCGCTTGACGTTGCCATCCAGGATCGCCGCAGGCGTGCCCCGGGACAGCGACAGGATGGCGGCGGCGGTGGAGCGACCGATCCCGGGCAGGTCGGCCACCGCGGCTGGGTCGTCGGGGAAGACGCCGGCATATTCGTCCACCAGCCGTTGCGCGCAGCGATGCAGGTTGCGGGCGCGGGCGTAGTACCCCAGTCCCGCCCAATACCTGAGTACTTCGTCCAGGCTTGCCGCCGCCAGCGTCTCGACGTCGGGAAACCGGGCCATGAAGCGTTCGAAGTAGGCGATGACGGTGGTGACCTGGGTCTGCTGCAGCATCACCTCCGAGATCCACACCCGGTAGGGCGTCGCCGGATGCTGCCAGGGCAGATCATGGCGGCCCGCGCGGTCAAACCACTCGAGTACCGCCGGGGCAAATCCGTCCCGGGTCGGAGGCTGCGCCACGGCCATCAGTTGAGCAGCCCCTCCAGCCGGTCGCGCAGTCTGTCGACCTCTTCCTCGACCCGCTCGCGGATCTGCGTGCCCTGGCTTTCCTGCAGCACGCGGGCGATGTTCAGCCGGATGGACGGATCACTCCAGCTGCCCTCGATCTGCAGCGGGATCGACACGCCCCGCAGCGACTCCGGCGGCTCACCCCCCTGTCCCTCGAGACTGCCCACCACGCTGACATCCAGCGACAGGTCCAGGCGCTGCGCGGCCAGGTCGGTCTGACCCTCACCGCGCAGCCGCAGCACCGGCGAGTCCATGGCGATGTCATCGCTGCGGGCCACGCCATCGCGCACGACCACACTGGCGGTCAGGCTGGTGAAATCGGTGCTCGGGTTGGCATCGGCGGCGGGCGGTGTCTCACCCTGAAGGCGGGCCAGCGCCTCGCGGATCAGGCGGGCGATGTTGACCCCCTTCACCGCGCCGTCGCGGATGCTGAAATCGCCACGGGCGTTGAGCGTGGACAGCGGCGCGGCCCCGCTCGACAGGGCCATTTCGCCGTCGGCGTTGATCCCGGCGGTGCCGGTCAGGCGGTCGATGCCGGTGAGCGCCTCGAGCAGCGGCCCCATGGCGACGCCGTTGAGCCCCTCGTCAAATGTGACCGGCAGACGGCTTTGCTGGCTAGCCAGGCGGATGTCACCGGTGTACGCGCCCTCGTAGAAATCCGCGCCCAGCGGATGGATACGCCAGCCCTCGCCGGTCTGGACGACATCGGCGTTCAGCGCGGTCAGTGTCAGATCGTTGGCGCTGACCGTGGTGTCGCGCAGTGACAGGGTGTGATCGCGGCGGATGATCAGATCGCCGTCAATGCGCGTCTGCCACTGTTCGTCGCCCCGCTCGATGGCGGCTTCAAAGGTGATGGGAGCGGTCTCACCCAGCGCAATGGCTCCCAGGTCCAGGGTGACCGGATCGGCGCGGAGGCGCTCGCCGGTGGTCTCGTCTGTGTAGAGCAGCCGCCCGCCGGACAGATCGATTCCTCCCAGGCTCAGGCCGACCAGCCAGTCCGGCAGGCCGCCGGTGGCACCACCCGCATCGCCGCCCTTGCCGGCGCCGTCACGGGCGGTGCCGATCTGCCAGTTGGCCTGTCCGGAGCCATTGCGAATGAGCCGGACGGTGGGCTGATCGATGGTCAGGGTCTCCAGCTGGATCTGGCCCGATAGCAGCGGCATGACGGCCATGCCAGCACTGACGCCTTCGGCGCTGAGTAGCGGGGTGTCGTCAAACCCGTCCCCGCTGCCCAGCCGAATGCCACCCAGATCAAGGCTGAGCCGCGGGAACAGGCTCCAGCCGATTTCGTCTTCGATGACGAACGAGCGCCCCAGCTGATCCTCGACCGCGGCGGTCAGCGAGTCGCGGTAGTCGTTCGGATCGAACAGCAGGAACAGCGCGGCAATGCCCGCCACAATCAGTGTGGCGATACCGCCGAGCAGGATGAACAGCACCCTCATGCGATGGCTCTCTTGTTAGGATGACGACTGGGATCATAACGCCGAAAGGGAAACATGAGCGATCAGGCCGCATTGGCGCCCGGCGCGGGGCGTGGCTCCGCGCTGCTCAAGTGGCTGCTCGCCGGGCTGTTGCTGGGGCTGGTCGCGCCGGCATGGGCCGCACCGCTGAAAGTGGCGGTGGCCTCGAACTTTCTGGCACCGCTCGAGGCCCTGGCCGACGTCTACCACCGGCAGGGTGGCCCCGCGCTGCAGATCAGTGCCGGCGCCACCGGCCAGCTTTACGCCCAGATCACACAGGGTGCGCCCTATGATGTCTTTCTGGCCGCGGATCAGGCCCGGCCGCAACGGCTGGTGGCCGAGGGCGCGGCGCTTGCCGACTCGCGCATGACTTATGCCCGTGGCCGGCTGGTGCTCTGGGCCCGGCCCGGTGTCGAGCTGCCCGTCAATGGCCTGGCCGGGCTGCAGCGCTCGTCAGTGACACGGCTCGCCATCGCCAATCCGGCCCTTGCCCCCTACGGTCGGGCCGCCCGTGAGGCGCTGCAGGCAAGCGGACAGTGGTCGGTGCTGAGTGAGCGGATCGTTCAGGGGCAGAACGTCGGCCAGGCCCTGCAGTATCTGGCGACCGGCAATGTCAGCCATGCGCTGGTCGCGGCGTCCTACACCCGCCTCGATGAGGGTCCGGCCGGCGACCACCAGCCGGTGGAAGCGCAGCTGTATGCTCCGATCCGCCAGGACGCGGTCATTCTGTCCGGGACGGCATCCGCCGATCAGGCCCGGGCTTTCCTCGCGTTTCTGCGCGGGCCGGCGGCGGCCGACGTGCTGGCGTCGTTCGGCTATCGCCCGGCGGGTGGGTCGCGATGAACCTCACGCCGGTGTGGATCAGCCTCCAGCTTGCCGCGGTGACCGTCGTGGTGTTGCTGGTGTTGGGCACTCCGCTGGCCTGGTGGCTCGCCACGGGGCGCAGCCGCTGGCGGGTGGCGGTGGATGCGGTGGTGGCCCTGCCGCTGGTGCTGCCCCCCACGGTGCTTGGCTTCTACATGCTGATCCTGCTCGCCCCGCAGGGACCGGTCGGAGGGCCGTGGCTGGCAGTGACCGGTCAGACCCTTACCTTCAGCTTTACCGGTCTGGTGATCACCTCGGTGCTCTATTCGCTGCCGTTTGTCGTCCAGCCACTGCGCGATGCCTTCCGCGGGATCGGCCCGCGGCCGCTGGAGACCGCGGCGATGCTGGGCGCGGGCCGGCTGGATGCGTTCGTGACGGTGGCCTGTCCGCTGGCGGGGCGGGGTTTTGTCACCGCCATCGTGCTCGGCTTCGCCCACACACTCGGGGAGTTCGGGGCGATCCTGATGGTTGGCGGCAGCCTGCCGGGCGAGACGCGCACCGTCGCCATCGCGATCTACGAAAATGTCGAGACCCTCGACTACGCGGCCGCCCATGCCCTGTCCGCCGGGCTGCTGGTGTTCTCGTTCGTGGCGCTGCTCATCATCTACACGCTCAACGGCCGGCGGCGCACGGGGGTGGGGCTGTGACGGCGCGGCCGCTGGATTTTGACGTGACGCTCGAGCGCCCGGGCTTCCAGCTGCGGGCGGCGGACCGGATCGAGTCGGGGATTACCGCGCTGTTCGGTCCATCGGGCTGTGGCAAGACCAGCCTGCTGCGCTGCCTGGCGGGGCTCGAGCCGGCGTGCCGGGGCCGGATCCGGCATGGCGATCAGCCCTGGCAGGGCCGGGAGGTGCGCCTGCCGCCGCATCGCCGTGCCGTTGGGCTGGTGTTCCAGGACACCCGGCTGTTCCCGCATCTGAGCGCGCGCGGAAACCTGGACTTTGCCGAACGCCGACGGCGGGGCGACGGCCCTGGCCGTGCCGAGGTGATTGAGGGTCTTGGCCTGCGCGCGTTGCTTGATCAGAGTCCCGCGGCGCTCTCCGGCGGCGAGTCGCAACGCGTGGCGCTGGGTCGGGCGCTGCTCGCCGGGCCGCGGCTGCTGTTGCTCGATGAACCCCTGAGCGGGCTGGACGCCGCGCGCCAGCGCGAGATCATGCCGCTGCTGCGGGCCATTCCCGAGCGTTTCGGCGTGCAGCTGCTGGTGGTCACCCACGCCTGCCACGAGGTGCTCTCGCTGGCGGATCGCATGATCCTCATGCAGGCCGGGCGGCTGATCACCCAGGCGCCGGTGAGCGATCTGTTTTCGGCGCCGGACTACTGGCCCATCCTGGGGCTCACCGAGCCGGCCGTGGTCTGGCCGGGCCGGGTGGTGGCCCGGGACAACGACTGGGGCTTGACCACACTGGCCACCGACGCCGGGCGGCTTCGGGTGAGCGGTATCAACCCCGGCTCGGGCGCGCCGGTGATGCTGCGGGTCAGCGCCCGCGACGTGGTGCTGAGCCTCGAGCCGCCCATGGCCACCAGCATGCTCAACAGCCTGCCGGTGCGGGTCGAGGCCCTCGAGAACGAGCGCGACGGCGTGGTGCGCGTGCGCCTGGCGGTGGGCCATCGCGCGGCGTTGTGGACGCATGTCACCCGCCAGTCAGTGGCTGCCCTGCGGCTTGAGCCGGGCCGGCGTCTGCATGCATTGATCCGACCCGAAGTGCTTGGCGTCAATCATTGATAAAGGCGAATGACAGAGCCTTTACTCCCGCCCGCCCCAGCGTCAGACTCCGCGCCTTTGCAGTGCACCAAAATACGCGGAGATGGTTTCATGGCAGGCGTCGCGCAGCAGAGTTGTCACGTTGAATACCGCGGCTGTGACATCGTCATCAGTGGCCCCTCGCGCGAGGCCCACGCCCAGGCGCAACGCATCATCCGCCGCTTTGCCTGCAGCGCCGTGCCCTACCGGCTGGCCAGCACGGGCACCGACCAGGTCATCCTCAAGCCGGCCTGACTAGCCGCCAGGGTCGGCAAGCCGCGCCGGCACCTCGAAGCCATCGGGCAGGGGGTCGTCGGCCTCCACCTCGAACCGGCCGCTGCCGCTGTAATGCCCGGTCCCGGTGACTGTCACGATCAGATGCCCATCGGCATCCACCTCGCGGATCACGCCACGGAAGGCGACGCCGCTCAGCCCCGCCACATCCCAGGCCTGACCCGGACCGATCAGCCCCTGGCGATGGCCAAGCGCCAGCCGCGCGGCAATCCCGGATCCAGTGGCACTGCGATCGACCTGGCCGCCACCAAAGATGCACAGGTTGCGTGACGCCGGCGACTCGCCGGGCAGTCGCCCGTCGGTGATGATGCAGCCATACAGAAAGCCCAGATCGGCGGCATCGGGATGGCGGATCGTCAGCTGCGCGCGTCCCGCCTGGATGATCCCGCGACCCGCCTGCACCAGGGACTCCGTCGGGCTGTCGGCCAGATCAAGGCCCAGTCGACGCGCCCGAACGACCGCGTAGTAAGCACCGCCGTAGGCGATATCGACGCTGACCGCGCCATGGCCGGGCAGTGTCAGGGTCTGCGCCAGCGGACCAGCAAAGACCGGCACGCTGTCAAAGCTGACCGCCCCGATGGGGCCGTCGGCCGGTGTTTCCACGCGCACGGCCACGGGGCCGCAGGGGCACTGCAGGTTGAAGTGCGTGACCGGGGGCGTCGGCGTGACAAGGCCGGTGTCGATCACCCAGCGCCCCAGGGCGACGGTGGCGTGGCCGCACATGGTGCTGTAGCCCTCGTTGTGCATGAACAGCACCGCCAGTGCACAGTCCGGGTGATCGGCCGCGGCCGGCCAGACGCCGTACATGTCGGCGTGGCCGCGGGGTTCGAGCATCAGGTGCCGGCGCACCCGGTCGTGCCGGGTCATGGCGTCGCGGCGTTTCTCGAGCAGGGTGTCACCGGCAAGCGGCGGGGCCCCGTCGGTGACGATGCGCACCGGCTCACCGGCCGCATGCAGATCGGTGTAGCGGTAATGGTGAGCGGTCGGCGTCACTGCCGCGTCCCGGGCTGCTCGATGCCGTCCACCCGCCGCGGCAGGCCCAGCGGGTTGTCCTCCTGCAGCGCCGGTGGCAGAGCCGCCGCGGGCATGTCCTGCACCGCCACCGGGCGCAGGAAGCGCTCCATGGCCCGGGTGCCCACCGAGGTGCTGCGGCTGTCGGTGGTGGCGGGATAGGGCCCGCCATGGACCATGGCCTCGCCGACCTGTACGCCGGTGGGAAAGCCGTTGAACAGCACCCGCCCGGCGCGCTGTTCGAGCTGGTGGATGAGCGCGGCATGCCCGCTCAGTTCGGCATCGCTGGCGTGGATACCGGCGGTCAGCTGGCCGTCGAGATCAGCGGCCACCGTGGTGAAGGGCGTGGCGGCGTCCACCACCACAATCAGCACCGCCGGGCCGAACACCTCGTCGGCCAGTTCCGGCTGTTGGCGCAGGTGCTCGAGGTCAGTGATGAATGCCATGGCCCGGGCGCGTCCATCGGCCGCTTCGCCCGTTGCCAGCCGGCTCACCCCGTCGGCGGCATCGAGCCGCGCGCAGCCCGATTCATAGGCCGACAGGATCCCCTCATGCAGCATGACCGCCGGTGGAATGGCGGCGATGGCGCCGGCGAGCTGGTCGCGGAACGCCTCGAACCCCGCGTCATGGCGCAGAAACACGACGCCGGGTTTGGTGCAGAACTGCCCGCAGCCCATGGCCACTGAACCGGCGAGGCCCGAGGCGATATCGCCGCCGCGCTGGGCGAGGGCTTCGGGGAGGATGAACAGCGGGTTGACGCTGCCCATTTCGGCATACACCGGGATCGGCCGGTGGCGCTCGGCGGCGAGGCGCTGCAGGGCGAGGCCGCCGCGCTGCGAGCCGGTAAAGCCCACCGCCTGGATGGCGGGATGCTGCACCAGTGCGGCGCCCAGGGCATGTTCGGCGCCCTGCAGCATCGAGAACACGCCGCCGGGTAGCCGGTGCTCGGCGACCGCCGCTTCCACCGCCTCGGCGGCGAGGGCTGACGTGCCAGGGTGCGCCGGATGGGCCTTGACCACCACCGGGCATCCGGCCGCCAGCGCCGAGGCGGTATCACCGCCACACACCGAAAAGGCCAGTGGGAAGTTGCTGGCCCCGAATACGGCCACTGGCCCCAGGGGGATATTGCGCTGGCGCAGATCGAAATCGCCGTGCTCGATGCGAACGCCCAGAAACGCCCCCTCGCGGACGACGCCGGCAAACAGCCGCAGCTGTCCGGTGGTGCGGGCCAGCTCGCCGCGAATGCGTGCCTCGGGCAGTCCGGTCTCGGCGCCGGCGCGCTCGACAAAGGCATCGGCCCGGTCATCGAGCCCGCTGGCAATGGATTCCAGCAGCGCTGCGCGCTGTTCGAGCTCGGCGGCTGCCAGTGCATCGGCGGCATCGGCCGCCGCCCGGCATGCCCGGTCGACCTCCTGCGGCGTGGCCTCGGCAAAGGCCGGGGCCAGCGGTTCGCCACTGGCGGCGTCGCGGGCGTTGAACGGGTTGCGGCCGGCCGCGGTCCGGGTCCCGGCAATGAATTGATCGGCTGTGATCGTCATAAAGCCCTACTGCGTCGATGAAGTGTGGTGTCGGTCCAGAGACTCTGCGAGGACCTGGCCGGCGGCGAGGTCCCAGAGAGACTGACCAACGCT
This sequence comes from Spiribacter roseus, assembly GCF_002813635.1. Classification (NCBI taxonomy): domain Bacteria; kingdom Pseudomonadati; phylum Pseudomonadota; class Gammaproteobacteria; order Chromatiales; family Ectothiorhodospiraceae; genus Spiribacter; species Spiribacter roseus. The sequence goes on from NZ_CP016382.1 coordinate 11,703, forward strand.
TTTGAAAATGATCGGGCCGCCGCCCACCGGCTGGGCCTGGTCCAGCACCACGGCCTCGAGGGAAGTGGCCTGCCGCCAGTCGAAATGCCCTGATTCATGGGCCTGGATGAGGTCGCCCGCCTCTTCGCGGGCGCCTTCGGCCGTGTCGATGACCACCCGGCCATGGGCCAGCAGCGCCGGCGGCACTTCCGCCATATGGGCACGGAACGCGCCCACTGCGGCCACAAAGGTGTCGGCGGGCAGCGCGGTGGGCAGGATCGGTCGTGTCGAAGTGGTGGCCGTCACGATGACGCGGACCGTATCCAGAACCGTGGCCGGATCATCGATCACGCTGACGCGCATGCCGGCCTGGTTCATCTCGGCGGCGAGGGCCTCGGCGCGGGAGCGGGTGCGCGAGTACAGATAGGCCTCGCGCAGACCCAGGCCATCACGGAACGCCTCGAGGTGGGTGCGGGCCTGGGTGCCGGCCCCATAGACCAGCATCGGGGTATCGGTGCGGGGTGCCAGTTGCCGGGCGGCGAGCAGCGACACCGCCGCCGTCCGCCGGGCCGAGACGGCGCCCCCGTCCACCAGCAGCTGACGCTCGCCGGTGGCGGCGTCCAGGACCACCATCTCGCCCTGTATGGTCGGGCGGCCATGGCGGCTGTTGTGCGGGTGGACCGTGACCAGTTTGGTGATTGCGAGGCGGCCATCGGTGGCAGGCATGAGCAGCAGCGTACCCCCCTCGGCAAGCCCCATGGCGCCGCGGGCGGGGCACTCGGTGTGTCCGGCCCGGGCGCTCGCCAGCACCCGGGCGCAGGCGTCGGCAAGGGCCGGATAGTCGAGTCGCTCGAGGGTCTGCTGGCGGTCGAGTGTGCGCATGGTCAGTTCACCGAAAAGCCGAGGGCGAAGGGGTCGCGATCATCAATGAAGATCGTGTTGTAGCCGGTGACCCGGGCCCAGCCAGTGATCTGCGGGCGGATGCCGGTATGCGGGCCGATGATCTCAGTGCCCAGAACCTCGCCGGTGAACAGGCTGCCGATCACGCTTTCATGGACAAACCGCTGGCCCACCGCCAGGCGCTCGCGGCCGTGGAGCTGCGCCATGCGCGCCGAGGTGCCCGTGCCGCAGGGCGAGCGATCGATGGCCCGGTCGCCATAGAACACCGCGTTGCGGGCATCGGCCGCCGGATCGCGTGCCGGCCCGGTCCACATCACGTGCGAGACCCCGCGGATCGTCGCGTCGTCCGGATGGACCGGATCAATCAGGGCGTTGAGGCGCCGGCGTACCTGCGGTGACAGGCGCAGGATATCGTCCACGCTCAGCTGATCCAGGCCCTCAAAGCCCGGCTGGGGATCGAAGATGGCGTAGAAGTTGCCACCATAGGCGATGTCGCAACGCAGCCGCCCCAGGTCGGGGACATCCACTTCGACATCATGCGCTTCAAGCCAGGCCGGCACATTGCGCAGGCTCACCGATTCGACGAACCGCCCCGGCTGCTCGTAGCTGACCTCGACCTTGCCAGCGGGCGTTTCCAGCGCCAGCCGTCCGGCCTGGGTCGGCGTGACCAGTCCTTCCTCAATGGCGGTGGTGACGGTGCCGATGGTGCCGTGCCCGCACATCGGCAGGCAGCCCGAGGTCTCGATGAACAGCACCCCCAGGTCACAGTCGGGCCGCGTGGGGGCGTAGAGGATCGAGCCCGACATCATGTCGTGGCCGCGGGGCTCGAACATCAGCCCCTGGCGGATCCAGTCGTAGTGGGCCAGAAAGTCCTGGCGGTACCCGCTCAGGCTGTCGCCGCGCAGCCGCGGCCCGCCGCCGGCCACCACCCGCACCGGGTTGCCGCAGGTGTGGCCGTCAATGCAGAAAAACGTATGCCGTGCCATGGCTCAGACGGACGGCCGTGTCGCCAGGGCCTGCTCGATGACCGCCGTCACCCGAGCGCGCTCATCGCCGACCAGGGGCAGGCGGGGCAGGCGCACGGTCTCGCTGCCGCGACCGGCGATCTGCTCGGCGAGCTTGATCATCTGCACCAGCTTGGGGTCGGTGTCCATATGCAGCGAGTCCATCATCCAGCGGTACAGGTGCACCGCCGGCTCGATCCGCCCGGCCTGAAGATGGTCGTAGATCGCCACGCTTTCGCGCGGATAGACGTTGGCGAAGCCGGATACCCAGCCAATCGCGCCCACCACCATGCACTCCAGCGCGACATCGTCCACGCCCGCCATGATCGCCAGCGCATCCGGCGCCCGGTTGATGAGGTCGTTGATCCGGCGCGGGTCTTCGGAGGACTCCTTGACGGCGACGATGCCCGGTGTCCGGGACAGCTCGACGAGGGTTTCCGGGTCGATGTCGATGCCGTACGAGGCCGGGTTGTTGTAGATCATCGCCGGCAGCGAACAGGCATTGGCGACCGTGCTGATGTGGTGGACGATTTCGCCCCGGTCCGCCTTGTACACCATCGCCGGCAGGATCATGATGCCATCGGCGCCAATGGCCTCAACATCGCGCGCATAGCGGCAGGCCGCCTCGGTGGTGAACTCGGCCACGCCGCAGATCACCGGCACCCGGCCGGCACTGACCCGGCAGGCCGCGCGGATGACCTCGCGTTTTTCCTCGTCGGACAGCGAGGTGTTCTCGCCACAGGTGCCCAGCATGACCAGGCCATGCACACCATCGCGGATGAGGTTGTCGACGACCTGTTCCGTCGCCGCGACATCGAGGCTGTGATCGGGATGGAACTGCGTGGTGACTGCTGGGTAGATGCCGCGCCAATCGGGAATCATGGGTCTGCTCCTCCTGTGGGTGATGACCGCCTTTCGGTCGGCCATTGTATATTGTATAAAGTTATCCTTCGGGATAGGGATGGTCAACGACAATGAATCTGCAGAGTAGTAGCGGCCGGCAGACAGTGGCCGGGATGCTGGTCAGCGAGATGCGCGAGCGCATCCTCACCCTGGAGTTTCCCGAGGGAGCCCCCCTGCGCCAGGACACCCTTGCCGCCGAATTCGGGGTCAGCCGGATCCCGCTGCGCGAGGCGCTTCTGCAGCTTGAAGGCGAGGGGCTGGTCACACAGACCGCCCATAAGGGCTACGCGGTCAGCGTACTGTCGCTTGAGGAGATCCGCGAGATCTTTGATCTGCGCGCCCTGATCGAGGTGGACCTGCTCCAGCGCGCCCTGCCGCACATCACCTCCGAGGTCATCGCCGAAGCCCGTCAGGTGCTCGCCCAGTTCGACGAGAACCTGGCCGCGCCTTCGGCCGAGCGCCAGTGGGGCCACTTCAACTGGCGCCTGCATGCCACGCTCTGCGCGCCGGCGGGCCGTCACCGCAGCCTCGACATCCTGCGCAAGCTGCACCGCAATGCCGACCGTTACCTGCGTCTGCAGCTCAATCTCTCGGATCACAACAATGCCCGTGCCCGCGAAGAGCACGACCGCCTGGTCACCCTCTGCGAGGAGCGCGATAACGCCGAGGCCAGCCGCCTGCTGAACGAGCACATCCTCGCCGCGCGCGACGATCTGCTCGACTTCCTGTCGGTGCGCCGGGCCAATGACTGAGGGGAGTGCGATGAAGATAACCGCGATCAATGTCTACCAGGTCGATCTGCCGCTGCACGAAGGCCGCTATGCCTGGTCCGGCGGCAACAGCGTCGACGTGTTCGACAGCACCGTGGTGGAGATCGAGACCGATGCCGGCCTGACCGGCGTTGGCGAGGTCTGCCCGCTGGGCCCGGCCTATCTGCCGGCCTACGCCGCCGGCGCCCGCGCCGGGTTGCAGCAGCTGGCCCCCGGGCTGCTGGGCATGGACCCGACCCGCCCGATGCAGATCAGCCATCATCTGGATGCCGCCCTGCGCGGGCATCCCTACGTCAAATCGCCCATCGACATGGCCTGCTGGGACCTGTTGGGCAAGGCCACCGGTCAGCCGGTCTGCCACCTTCTGGGGGGCCGATATGGCGAGACCATCAGCCTCTATCGCGCCATTTCCCAGCAAAGCCCCGAGCAGATGGCCGAGCGCTGCCGCGAGTACCAGGCCCAGGGCTATCGCCGCTTCCAGCTCAAGGTGGGCGGCGATCCGGATACCGACATCGACCGCATTCACGCCTGCGCGGCGGTCATGCGCCGGGGGGACACACTGGTGGCCGATGCCAACACCGGCTGGAGCCAGTACGCCGCGCTGCGTGTGGCCGCGGCGGTGGCCGATCTCGATGTCGCCATCGAGCAGCCCTGCGCCGACTATCGCAGCTGTCTGCAGGTGCGGCGGGCGACGGCCCGGCCGTTCGTGCTGGATGAGTCGGTGGACGGGATGGCGTGGTTATTGCAAGCGATCAACGATGGAGCAATGGACGCGGTCAACATCAAGATTGCCAAGGTGGGAGGACTCACCCGGGCCCATCGGATGCGCGATGTGTGTATGGAATCGGGGATCGTGATGACCCTGGAGGACACCTGGGGCGGCGATGTGGCCACCGCGGCCATTGCCCATCTGGCCCATTCGACGCCCGAGGCGGCGCGCTTTTCCGTCACCGATTTCAACAGCTACGTCACCCGGGCGTTCGCCCTGGGGGCCCCGCAGCGTCGCGGGGGCGAGATGGCCGCATCCACTGCCCCCGGGTTGGGCGTGAGCCTGGATTACTCGGTGCTCGGTGCCCCGATATGGCGCACCGCAGCGTAGGTAATGCTTGCGCGAAGGGTCACGATCGTCTAAACCGTAGACTGTATACAATTTTTGGAGGCTCATCCGATGAAAATCACAATCACCGCAATCGCCACGACCGTCGCCCTGGGCGTGGGTCTGGGCGGGGCCGCGCAGGCCCAGGACGATGCCATTGTCATCGGCGTGCAGGTGCCCACCACGGGCTCCGAGGCGACCTACGGTCAGGACATGTACAACGCCGCTGAACTGGCGGCCGAAGAGATCAACGCCGACGGCGGCCTGCTGGGCCGGCAGATCGAGTTGATCAACGGCGACTCGGCCTGCGATCCCCAGCAGTCCGTCAACGCCGCCGGCAACCTGGTCTCGCGCGATGTCCTGGGCATCGTCGGGGGGTATTGCTCGGGCGCCACGATGCCGACCCTCAAGACCTACGGCGACGAGGGCCTGCCGTTCGTGATCACCGCGTCGAACTCCACCCAGCTCATCCCCGCCAACCCCGGCAATGCCTTCATGATCAACTCCACCGGGGCGGATCAGTCGAAAAAGGCGGCCGAGTTCTTCGAGTCACAGGGCATTGAGCGCCTGGCCGTGATCGATCAGGGCGATTCGTACTCGCAGGACCTGGCCGACCTGACCGTTGAGCGCTGGGAGGCGATGGGCCACGAGGTGGTCACCCGCGAGACGGTCAACAAGGGCGAGCAGGACTTTTCGGCCGTGGTCAGCAACGTGCGCTCGAGCGGTGCCGAGGCGGTGTTCTGGACGGCCTACTACGCCGATGGCGGCCTGATGATCCGCCAGCTCCGTCAGGGCGGTTTCCGCGGCATGATCGCCGTGGGTGATGGCTCCAACTCGCCGCAGCTCTTCGAGATCGCCGGTGGCGCGGCCGAGGGCGTGTTCGCCTTTTCCAACCCCACCGCCGAGTTCCTGCCCGCCGCGGCGGACTTCATCGACGACTACGAGGCCGAGTACGGCCAGAGCCCGGGTCCCTACGCCCCGCTCAACTACGACGGCCTCAAGCTGCTCGCCTGGGCCATGGAGACCGCCGGGACGACCGATTCGGCGGCCGTGATCGACGTGCTCGAGTCGACGGACGGGCAGTCGTGGCTGACCGGCCCGATCCGCTTCACCGACGAGAACACGCTGGCCCGCAGCAACTTCATCATCCTCGAGGGCGAAGACGGCGCCTGGACGTTCTTCGAAAACTAACGGGCTGAATCGCGGCGCGGGTCCGGCGCGGGCCCGCGCCGCTTCATTCAGGCAGAGTCAACGGGGGGCCTGGCATGCCGGCCTTTGAGACATTCCTCCAGGCCATCGTCAACGGCCTGGTGCTGGGATCCTTTTACGCGCTGATCGCGCTTGGCTACACCATGATTTTCGGTGTGATCAAGCTCCTGAACTTCGCCCATGGCGATGTCTATATGGTGGGCGCGTTCGTCGGCTTCGGCGTGCTCTCACTGATCTCGGGCGTTGTCGGGGCGGGCTGGTTCGGCCTTGGCATTGCCATTCTGGTTTCCATGATCGCGGTCGGCTGTCTCGGCGTGATCATTCAGCGGGTCGCCTATCAGCCGATGCTCTCGGCGCCGCGGCTCTCGATCCTGATTACCGCGCTGGCGGTCTCGCTGGTGCTGCAGAACAGCGCCCTCAGCCTGACCGACGGCAAGTACACGGCGTTCCGCACCGACCTCGGCTTTGGCGGGTTTGAATTCGGGCGTCTTTTCATCAGCCACCAGGCCGTGGTGCTGGTGGCCATCGCCGGACTGCTAATGATCGCGCTCGAGCTGTTCGTGAGCCGGACGATGTATGGCCGCGCCATGCGCGCGGTATCCATCGACAAGGACATGTGCCGGCTGTTGGGGATCAACGTCTCGCGGGTCGTCGCCATCACCTTTCTGATCGGCTCGGGGCTCGCGGCCGCCGCCGGCACCATGGCGGGCGCCTACTACGGCAGCATCTGGTATTTCATGGGCTTTCTCATCGGCCTCAAGGCGTTCACCGCCGCGGTGATCGGCGGTATCGGCAGCATTACCGGGGCCATGCTGGGCGGTCTCATCCTGGGCCTGCTCGAATCCTTCGGCACCTTGGTGCCGTGGATTGGTAGCGAGTGGAAGGACGTATTTACCTTCTCGATCCTCATTCTCGTGCTCGTGTTCAAACCCACGGGCCTGCTGGGCAAATCAGAAGTGGAGCGGATGTAGCGATGAGTACCGCAACGGGCACAACGACCGGTCTGGTCGACCGCCTCTACGCCGCCTTCGACAGCCCCCGGCGGCAGATGCTGCTGATGGCGGCCATCGTGGTGGTGATGGCCGTGCTGCCAATGCTGATGGGGCGTTATGCGACCACCATCATGACCAACGCGCTGCTGTATGTGGTGCTCGCGCTGGGGCTCAACATCGTGGTGGGCTATGCCGGGCTGCTGGATCTCGGCTATGCCGCCTTCTTTGCGGTGGGGGCGTATAGCATCGGCATCCTCACCGTGCAGTTCGATTGGAATTTCTGGCTGGCCATTCCGCCAGCACTGGTCGCGGCCTGCATGGCCGGAGTGATCATCGGCGGGCCGACCCTGCGACTGCGCAGTGACTACCTGGCCATCGTAACCCTGGGGTTCGGCGAGATCGTGCGCTTCAGCGCGCGCAACCTCGAGATCACCGGCCGTGCCAGTGGCCTGTCGAACATCCCTGAGCCGAATTTCTTCGGCTATGTGATCAACAGCTACGTCGATTTCTACTATGTATTCCTTTTGCTGGCCGTGATCGCGGTCATCGCCAGCCATCGGCTCTATCACTCGCGGCTGGGACGGGCATGGCTGTACGTGCGGCATGACGAGGACGCGGCTGAGGCCATGGGCATCAATCGGGTGCGGGTCAAGCTGGCCGCCTACGTCACCGGATCGGTGTTCGGGGCCGTTGGCGGGATCTTCTTCTCGGTCAACCTGGGCGCCATTTCCCCGGAGAGCTTCAGTTTCGAGCAGTCGGTGCTGATCCTCATGGCGGTGATCCTGGGCGGCATGGGCAAGATCCCGGGGGTGATCCTGGGCGCGTTCATCATCATCCTCGGCCCCGAGCTGCTGCGCGAGCTCGGCGAGCTGCGGCTGTTGCTGTTCGCGGTGGTCATGCTGCTGATCATGCTGCTGCGGCCCAGCGGCATCTGGCCCGAACGGCGTCATTAAAGCGGAGGAGTGACGGATGCTGCTCAATCTTGAACAAGTCACGCTGCGCTTTGCCGGCAACACCGTGCTCGACAAGGTCGACTTCGGGGTCGAGGCGAATACGCTGGCCAGCCTGATCGGGCCCAACGGCGCGGGTAAGACCTCGCTGTTCAACTCCATCACCGGCTTCTACCGGCCCCAGGAGGGGCGTATCGAGTTCGCCGGCGAACGCGTGCTGCGGCGCAAGCCCCACAAGGTCACCCAGCTCGGCATCGCCCGCACCTTTCAGAATGTGCGCCTGTTCCGCGAGATGTCGGTGATGGAAAACGTCATGGCGGGCATGCACTGCCGCACCCGCGCGGGGGCCTTTGGCGCCGTGTTGCGCACCCCCGGCCAGCGCGCCGAGGAGCGCTATATCGCCGAAGTGGCCCACGACTGCATGCGTTTTGTGGGCGTCGATGAATACGCCGACCGCCTTGCCACCAACCTGGCCTATGGCTACCAGCGCCTGGTGGAAATCGCCCGGGCGCTGGCGACCCAGCCGCGGCTGATCCTGCTGGATGAGCCCGCGGCCGGGCTGAATGCCACCGAGAAGGCGGCGCTGATCGAGCTGATCCGGCGTATCCGTGACGAGCGCGGCATCGCGGTGCTGCTCATCGAGCATGACATGGGGTTGGTGATGCAGGTCTCGGAGCGCATCAATGTGCTCGATTACGGCCGTATCATCGCCAATGGCAACGCCGAGGAGATCAAGAACAACCCCCGGGTCATCGAAGCCTATCTGGGGCAGGAAGACGAGGAGATGGTGCTGTGACAGAGCCGGTCCTTCGCGTGGAGCAGGTCGAGTCGTTCTACGGCAAGATCCAGGCGCTCCGCGGTATCGACATCGAGGTGGCCCCCGGCCAGATCATCGCCGTGCTGGGCAGCAACGGCGCCGGCAAGACCACGACGCTCAAGACCATCTCGGGACTGGTGCGTGCCCAGGTCGGCCGCATCCACTTTGACGGTGAGGACATCACCCGTCTGCCCCCGCATGAGATCGCCCGCAAGGGCGTGGTGCATGTGCCCGAGGGCCGGCATATCCTCAAGGGCCTGAGCGTGCAGGAAAACCTCGAGCTCGGCAGCTTCACGGTCCGCGACCCCGCGGTGCGGCGCGAGCGCATGGCGGATGTGTTCGAGCGCTTCCCGATCCTCTCTGAGCGGCGTCACCAGGACGGCTCGCTGCTCTCCGGCGGCGAGCAGCAGATGCTGGCCCTGGGACGGGCGCTGATGCATGGCCCGCGGGTGCTGCTGCTTGATGAGCCGTCCATGGGGCTTGCGCCCAAGCTGGTCACCCAGACCATGCGCATCGTCAAACAACTCAACGAGGCGGGCACCACCATCCTGCTCGTCGAGCAGAATGTGCGCCTCGCGCTCAAGATCGCGCACTATGCGTACGTCCTCGAGAACGGCGAAATCCACAACCAGGGGAAGGCTTCGGCGCTTGCCGAGGACGAGAGCATCGTCCAGGCCTATCTGGGGGCCTGATGCGGGTGGCGATCGTGGGTACCGGCCCGGCCGGCGCGGCGGCGGCCCGGGGGCTGATCGGCCGCGGCGTGGCGGTGACGCTGTTTGATGAGCAGCCCCGCAGCGGCGGCAATATCAGCCGGATCCGGGCAACGGATGCCGCCACGCCCCTCGAGACCCTCGCCCGCGCCTCAGCGGAATTGGAGCTGCATACCGCCACGCGGGTGCTGTCCACCGAGGCCGGTGGCCGGGTCTGGTTTGATGCCGGTGACGGCGCCGAGGCGCGGGACTTTGACGCCATCGTGCTCGCCTGTGGGGCCTATGATGTCCACGACCCCATCCCCGGCCTGCCCGCGCCGGGGGTCAGTAGCGCCGGCGCCCTGCAGGCCCTGCTCAAGGGTCAGGGCCTGGTCCCCGAGGGGCCGGTGGTCATCGCTGGCAGCGGACCGTTTCTGGGAGTGGTCGCCGCCGGCCTGGTGCGCGCCGGTGTGCCGGTCACGCAGGTGCTGGATCGGCTGCGTCTGAGCGACTATTTTCGCCTGGCCCCCTGGGGCGCCGGCATCCCCGGCAACAGCCTGGAGTTTCTGCAGACCCGCTGGCAGCTGGCCCGGGCCGGGGTCGCGATGCGGCATGGTGTGGCCGTGACCGCTGTGGGCGACAATCAGTTGACCACCGATCAGGGCGAGACCATCGGCTTTGGTCATCTGGGCCTCACCGAGCGCTTCATCCCCCAGACCCAGCTGGCGCGGACCGCCGGCTGCGGCCTTGAGTACGATCCCGTGGGCGGTTACTGGCGGGTGGTGACCGATGCCCGCGGGCGCACCGATCGCCCGGGTATTTACGTGATCGGCGAAGGCCAGGGCGTGCGCGGCTGGCGGCATGCACGACTATCCGGTGAGCGGGTGGCCCCGGCGGTGGCCGCGGATCTGGCGGGTCAGCCCCTCAAGGCCCGCGACAATGGCCTGCGGCGGCGCTTTCTGATCGGGTTCGGCCGCGCGCTTGAACACCGGCAGTCGCGGCGGGCCGCCACCCGACCCGCCGCCGAGGCGGTCATCTGCCCCTGTGAAGGGACCCGGGTGAGCGCCGTCGACGAGGCCGTCTCGCTGGGTCTGGCCGACCTGTCATCGATCAAGGTGGTGACGCGTTGCGGCATGGGCCCCTGTCAGGGCCGCTACTGCGAGCCGCAGGTGACGGCGCGCATCCGTGCCGCCGGTGCCACGCCCCGGGGAGCGCTCAATCAGCGTGCCTTCTCGCGACCGGTCCGTGTGGGGGAGGTGATCGATGGAACGGGTTGATGCGCTTGTGGTCGGCAGCGGGATCATCGGCAGTTTCGTCGCCCTGGCGTTGCGCGAGCGGGGCCTCGAGGTGATGGTTGTCGACCGCGGGGGGCTTGCGCCGGGGACATCGCGCAGCAGTGACGGCAACCTGCTGTGCTCGGATAAATCCCCCGGGCTGATGCTGGATCTCTCGCGCCGCAGCCTGGACGCGTGGCACCGCTTCGCCGGGCGCTATGGCAATGACTGCGAATTCGACCCCAAGGGGGCGACGGTGGTGGCGCGCTCGGCGGATGAGGCCCGGGGCCTGAAGGCGCTGGTGGCCGAGCATCAGGCCCGCGGCATCGACTGCCGGTTTCTCGACAGCGGCTGGCACGCCCTTGAGCCGCACCTGGGCCCGGAAACCGTGGCCGTCGGCAACTGGCCGAACGACGCCCAGGTGCAGCCCATGCTGGCCTGCTACCAGATCGCGCGGATCCTGCGTGATCAAGGGGTGACCTATCGGTTCTATGAGGGCATCGACCGGCTTGAACCGCGCGACGAGGGCGTGACCGTCACCCTGGACGGTGGTGATCGCATCGAGGCCGGCCACGTCGCGCTATGCACGGGGGTCTGGACGCCCGAGATCCTCGCGCCGCTGGGTCTGTCCGTGCCGGTACAGCCGCGCAAAGGGCATATCGCCGTGCTCGAGCGGGGTGATGTGGTGGTCAACTCGAAGATCGCCGATTTTGGCTACCAGGCCGCCGCCGAGAGCACCGAGGTGGACGAGACCGCGGTCCAGACTGCCGCCATCATCGAGGCAACCCGCAGCGGGACCATCCTCTGCGGCAGCTCGCGCGAATTTGCCGGTTTCGACATGGCGGTCAATATGCAGACCGTTCAGCAGCTGCTGGCCGACTGCGTGCGCATCGTCCCCGACCTGGCCCGCCTGCGGGTGATCCGCGGCTACGCCGGTCTGCGACCGTTTTCGCCCGACGGCCATCCGGTGATCGGTCCGGTGCCCGGCGCGGAACGACTCATCGTGGCGACCGGCCACGAAGGGGCCGGCCATGGGCTGGCGGCGGTGACCGGCGATCTGGTGGCCGCCTGCGTGGCCGACGGCGATACCCACCCCTATGGGGGCCGCCTGCACCCGGAGCGGTTTCAATGACGGGGCCGGGGTTTCGTTGTCTGGAGGCGGCGGGCGAAGGGATGCATGTCGAGATTGACGGCCGGTCGGTCGAGATACCCCGTGGGGTGAGCGTGCTGGGTGCGCTGCTGTTGCAGGCGGATCAGGGTCAGCGGCCGGACTGGTTCTGCGCCATCGGCCAGTGTCAGCGCTGTCGGGTGCGGGTCAATGGCCACGAGACGACGGCCTGCCAGGCTTATCCGGCACCCGGTGATCGCATCGAGACACCAAAGGGATGGAGCGGCTGACCGGGATCGAACCGGCATCACTGCCTTGGGAGGGCAGCGCTCTACCATTGAGCTACAGCCGCGCTGCGGGATCATTATATCGCTGGATGGCTGCGGTACAATGGCCGTATGAACGCAAACGACCCCCAGATCACCCTGTATGTGAACGGCGAGGCCCGATCGGTGCCGGCCGAGACTACCGTTGCCCGGTTGGTGGAGTCCCTTGAGCTCGGCCAGCGGCGGATCGCCATCGAGCTGAATGGCGAGGTCGTCCCGCGCAGCGAGCACGCCAGCCGATCCCTCAACGACCAGGACCGTATTGAAATCATCCGCGCCATCGGCGGCGGGTGAATGACCAAGAGGCAAGCATGACGCAGCAGCAACCACTGACCATCGCGGGGCACAGCTACCAGTCCCGCCTGCTGATCGGTACCGGCAAATACCGGGATATGGCGCAGGCCGGCGAGGCCATTCGCGCCAGCGGGGCCGAGATCGTGACCGTCGCGATCCGGCGCACCAACATCGGCCAGAATGCCGACGAGGAAAACCTGCTCGATGTCGTCCCGCCCAGCGAGTTCACCATCCTGCCCAACACCGCGGGCTGTTATACCGCCGATGATGCCGTGCGCGTCTGCCGGCTGGCCCGTGAGCTGCTGGATGGGCACGACCTCGTCAAGCTCGAGGTGCTGGGTGATCCCCAGACCCTCTATCCCGACATCCCCGCCACGCTCGAGGCCGCCGAGCGTCTGGTGGCCGATGGCTTCAAGGTGATGGTGTATACCAGTGACGACCCGATCATCGCCCGGCGGCTCGAGGAGATGGGCTGCGTGGCGGTGATGCCACTGGCCTCGCCGATCGGCTCGGGGCTGGGCATCCAGAACCGCTACAACCTGCTGACCATCCTGGAGAATGCCTCGGTGCCGATCATTGTCGACGCCGGCGTGGGAACGGCCTCGGATGCGGCGGTGGCCATGGAGCTGGGCGCCGATGGCGTGCTGCTCAACACCGCCGTTGCCGCGGCGCAGGAACCGGTGCTGATGGCCTCGGCCATGCGCAAGGGGATCGAGGCGGGGCGCGAAGCCTACCTGGCCGGGCGCATGCCGATGCGCCGGTTTGCATCCGCCAGCTCGCCGCTGGAGGGCACCTTCTGGCAAGGCCGCCAGTGAGTACGACCGGTTACCGACCGATCCGCAGTTTTGTCCGGCGCGAGGGTCGCCTGACCGCCGGCCAGCAGCGGGCGCTTGATGAGTTATATCCGCGCTACGGCGTCGACTGGTCGGGCGGCAGGATCGATGTGGCGGCAGGCTTCGAGCGCCCCGCGCCCCTGGTGCTGGACATCGGTTTTGGCGACGGCGACGCACTGGCGGAGATTGCTGCCGCCCATCCCGATCGCAATTACCTGGGTGTCGAGGTCTATCGCACCGGCACGGGCCGACTGCTGCGCCGTATTGAATCGGAAGGCCTGACCAACCTTCGGGTGCTGCTCGCCGATGCTAGCGAGCTGCTACGCGACGGCCTGGCCCCGGCATCGCTCGCGGGGGTGCAGCTGTTCTTCCCCGATCCGTGGACCAAAAAGCGCCATCACAAGCGCCGGATCGTGCAGGCCGAATGGCTGGCGCGGGTGGCGGACCGCCTGCAGCCCGGCGGCTTTCTGCATATGGCCACCGACTGGGCGGACTATGCCGAATGGATGCTGTCGCTGAGCGACGCCGAGCCGCGCCTCGAAAACCCCTATGGCGGCTATGCGCCCGATGCCGGTGATCGGCCCGAGACCCGCTTCGAGCGCCGCGGCCGACGCAAGGGGCATGAGGTGTTCGACCTTATCCTGCAGCGGGTGGATGTGTGATCAACCCAACCCTTCGTGTCGAGCAGATACGATTGAGCCACCGCTTTCGTCCCGCAGCCGTTACCCCCGTGTCCCGCACCGGAGATCACGGGGTCGCGCGCACGACGCCATGAGCAGGCACTACTGGCTTGCGGTCGACTGGATTCAATCACCCAGCTCCTCCCGGAGCCCGACCTGTTTCTCTATGCGTATATCCGCCGCGAAGCGCTTGTCTCCAGTCAGATCGAGGGGACCCAGTCTTCGTTGTCTGATCTGCTGCTCTTCGAGCTGGATTCCCTTTATCCAACCGGCTCCTGTGCGAGATGCATGCGCGGTTGCTCGCGCGCGGTCGCGGCGCCCGGATGCAGCCCGGAGCATTCCGCCGATCACAGAACTGGATTGGCGGGACGCGGCCCGGAAACGCCCGTTTCGTCCCTGCGCCGCCTGAGTATGTGCAGGACGTGATGGCTTCGCTGGAGGCGTTTCTGCATGAGGAGGAGCTGCCTTTTTCGGCGTTGATCAAGGCCGCGCTTGCCCATATGCAGATTGAGACGATCCATCCATTCCTCGATGGCGTGCGCTACGACGGGGACTGGGAGGCATGGCTGGATTTCTTCCTGGAGGGGGTTCAGGTCACCGCCACGGGCGCTGTCGACACGGCGGATCGGCTGGTGACGCTGTTCCGGGAGGATGCGCAACAGATTCAGACTCTTGGGCGGGCATCCGCCAATACCCTCCGGGTCTTCGACGCACTTCGTTCGCGTCCGGTGGCATCCATAAAAGACCTCCGGCGGCGTAGCGATCTCAGTGCGCCAACGGTTGGCCGGGCGGTTGATGCCCTCGAAGAAATGGGGGTTGTCGACGAGGTCACGGGCCGTCAGCGCGATCGTGTCTATGTCTATCGCCGCTACCTCAATATCCTCAACGAGGGGGCGGAGCCGCTGTGAAGGGCCGCATTGAAGGCTTGATCCGTTTGCTGCAGACTAATGATCACTTTGGTTTGGGTGCCACGGCATCCGATTAAAAGGGAACGCAGTGCAAGACTGCGGCTGCCCCCGCAACTGTGAGCGGAGAGCGAAGCCCCGATATGCCACTGTCGCCACGGCGATGGGAAGGTGGGGCCAAGCGTTGACCCGCGAGCCAGGAGACCTGCCAGAGCGATCACCCATTTCCGGTGCGGGGCGCGCCAGGGAAGCGGCACTACCGCAGCGGTGACAGTCGCCGGTCTGCGGTGGGCTGTCCGATGAGGGCCTTCGCAGACCACGTGTGTCTGTCGGCGGGAGCCATCCCGCCCGAACGCCAAGGGCCTCAATCAAATGAACAAAGCGATCCCTCTGACCGCACTGGCGCTGGCCGCCGGTGTGTCGACGAATGTCTACGCGCAAACCAGCCAGACCACCGAGCTTGAACCGATCATCGTCTCCGGCGGCATATCCCCGGTCGCCGCGGATGAATTCGGCCGCTCGAACACCGTCATCACCCGCCGCGATATCGAAGACAGCGGCTACGCCACCGTCCAGCAGGCGCTTGAAGCGCAGCCGGGGGTTTCAATCAACGGGACGGGGCCGAACGATCGGCAGATTCGCATTCGCGGCGGTGAGGGTAACCACACGCTCGTGCTGATCGACGGCGTCCGCGCCGCTTCAGGCGATAACGAATTTTTCCTGCGCGGGTTGGACACGAGTTACATCCAGCGGATTGAGATCCTGCGGGGCCCGCAGTCGGTTCCCTATGGCACGGATGCCGCAACGGGTGTTGTCAATATCATCACACGCGAGGCGGGTGAAGGAGTCGGCTTCGGCGCGTCAGCCGAGTTTGGTGAAGGTGATCGTCAGAGTGCCTATGTCACCCGCGGCACTGAGAACAGCAAGCTGTCGCTATCGCTATCCAACCTGAACGACGAAGGCTATGACTTCAGCGGGAGCGGTGGTGAGAAAGACGGCACCCGCTGGGAATCAGCGATTGCGAAAGGTGCAGTAGATCTATCTCCCAGCGTAACGGCAGGGTTTAGTTTCCGTATCGCAGACGCGCGTTATGATTTTGACGATACTGACGACTTTCAAAAGTTTAACGGTACAATTTTCAGTCAGGGAGCTGATACCGTAAATGGTTATGTCGAGGATGATCCTACCAAAGTCCGAAACTTAACTCAGAGAGCTGCTAGCAGTTACATCGAGGTCATGTCACCTGACGAAACGTACAGCCATAAACTTCGTGCTGATCAAACCTCTAATCTTACAGATAACTCATTGAGTGGTGACACAGAGACCGATGTCTTCAGTTATCGCTTCCAGGCGGCTATTGATGGCCACTCATTGGATTCCTCCAGTTCTCGATTGAGCTTTCTTGTCGAGAGTCGCACAGATGAGACCAACTACGCTGAAGACCGTCGGACTAATGATTCGCTAGCATTAGAGTACTCAGGATGGGCAACTGAGGACATCAGTCTTCAGTTAGGTGTTCGCTATAATAATAGCAATAAGTTTTCAAACTCCTTTGGTTGGAGTGCTGCGACAAGTTATTACCTGGAAGATGACTCCCGAATCCACTTTTCTGCGGGACAGTCTACTGTTTATCCCGTTTCCCTTGAGTCGGAATTCGCTGATGTTGATATAGAGAAGAATCGCGGATTTGATATAGGCTTTGAAAAGCCAGTGCTCTCTGGCCGTGGAGTGCTTGACATCACCTACTTCAAGGAAGTTTTGGTCGACAAAATCGTCTACCCTAACCCATACAGCTTTACAGCGCAGAACTTGGATGGGGATACTGACCGCCAAGGAGTAGAATTACAGGGAGATTTTTCTCTCACTTCCACGCTTACTGTTGGCTTTGCCGTCACGCATGTCGAATCCGAGACGCCCGATGGAAAAACGGAAAATAGGCGCCCTCGTAATGAGGTGGGCATCAATGCCTTGTGGGAACTGCCTGCGATTGCCAGTTCGGTGTCCGGCAACCTGCGGTACGTCAATGGTCTTTACGACAACGAAAACTGGAAAGAAGGAGCACCGCAGGCGAGACTGCCTGACTTCACTGTTGTTAACCTGGCGGCTACTCATTCTTTAACGGATCATGTGGATCTGACTGCGCGCATCACCAACGCACTCGATGAGGACTATCAAGAGGTCTTAGGGTTCGCGACCCGTGATCGTGCCGCGTTTGTGGGTATCCGCACATCATGGTGATTCGGAGATGGCGCGATAGATTATCCGGGCTGCTGCTCCCGGCCGCGCTCTTCCTCGCCACGCCGGTGCTGGCGGCGGCGGACACGCCCCAGCGCGTCGTCTCCATGAACCTGTGCACTGATCAGCTCGCCATGCTGGTGGCGGGACCTGAGCAGTTGATCTCGGTGTCGTCCCTGTCTCAGGACCCTGCCAACTCGGCGATGGCGGATCGTGCCCGGCAGTATCCCGTCAACCATGGGCGGGCCGAGGAGATCCATGTCCTCGAGCCTGACCAGGTGATTGCCGGACGTTTCAGTGCCACGACCACCGTGTCGATGCTGCGGCGGCTGGACATCCCCGTCGCGGTGTTTGAGCCGGCGACCTCCCTGGACGATGTGCGCGATAACCTGCGGCGAATGGGAAAAGTGCTGGGGCGGTCCCAGCGGGCCGAGGCGCTGGTCCGGCAGTTTGATCGGCGCCTGGACGCCATCCGTGCTGCCAGGACTCCGGTGCAAGGGGCGGATGCGGCGTTGTTCTTTCCCAACGGCTACACCCGCGGTGAAGAGACCCTCATCGGTGACATCGTCGAGACGGCGGGTTTCGACAATGTGGCGAGTGATCTGGGCGTGACGCGGGGGGCGATGCTGCCGCTGGAGCGGCTGGTGATGGCAGGCCCGAATCGGGTGATCACGGCCAGTCGGGGGCCGGGTTACTCGCGCTCGGAGGCGATCATGCAGCATCCGGTCCTCGAGGAGATCGCGCCGTTCGGCGTCCATCGGGGGCTGGGTAACGCTGACTGGGTCTGCGGGACGCCGCATGTCCTTGACGCCGTCGAGCGGATGGCATCCCTGCTCCAGCGCCCGGCTGGTGAGCCATCTCCATGACCCGATTGCTGGCGGTCCTCGGGGTTCTGCTGGTGGCGCTGTTCGGGGCGTCGCTGGTGGTGGGCCCGGCTCCGATTGGTCCGCTGAGCAGTCTTGAGGCGCTGTTCGACGGTGGACAGACGCCGCTGTCACTGGTGATGCGTGAGATCCGTCTGCCGCGCGCCATTCTGGCGGTCATGGTGGGGGCCAGTCTTGGCCTGTCGGGGGCGGCGATGCAGGGCTACCTGCGTAACCCGCTGGCCGAACCCGGATTGTTGGGGATTTCGGGCAGCGCGGCGCTGGGGGCGGTGCTGGCCATCCAGACCGGGCTGGCAGCGGATTTTGCCCTGGCGCTGCCGCTGGCGGCCCTCGCCGGCGCGCTGATCGGTGTGCTGCTGATCACCCTGCTGGCGGGCCGGCAGGGCGGCACGCTCAGCCTGATTCTGGCGGGGATCGCGATTTCGGCCCTCGCCAGCGCCCTGGTGTCACTGGTCCTCAACCTCTCCCCTAACCCGTTCGCCACTAGCGAGATCGTATTCTGGATGATGGGATCACTCGCCGACCGCTCCATGCACCATGTCCTGCTGGCGCTGCCGTTCGTGCTGCTGGGCGCCCTCTTGCTGCTGACCCTGGGCCGGCCACTGGATGCGATGACGCTGGGCGAGGACACCGCTGAGGCCATGGGCATGCGGGTGCGCCGGGTGCGCTGGCGGCTGATCATCGGATCAGCACTGGTGGTGGGGGCCAGCACCGCCGTGGCCGGCACCATTGGTTTTGTCGGCCTGGTCGTTCCGCATCTGATCCGCCCCTGGGTGGGCGCAATGCCCGGTCGGCTGCTGGTCAGCAGCGCGCTGGGCGGAGCCGCCATGGTGCTGCTCGCCGATGTGCTGGTGCGGGTGATACTGCCGGCCTCGGACCTCAAGCTGGGTGTGGTGACGGCCCTGATCGGCGCGCCACTGTTTCTGCACCTGATCTACCAGACGCGCCGGACGCTGGCATGAATGCCCTGACCATCCGCGATTTTTCGGTGTCGCTGGGGGACAGACCGGTCCTTGAGCACGTCAATCTCCACATCCAGCCCGGCGAGCTGGTCGGGTTGATCGGCCCCAACGGGGCGGGCAAGACCAGCCTGATGCGCGCGGCGCTGGGGCTGATCCCGGCCACCGGGCACTGCTCGCTGGCGGGTCTGGATGATCGCAGCCGCGCCCGGACTGTGGCCTGGATGCCCCAGGACCGCAGCGTCGCCTGGCCGATCAGCGTCGCGGCGCTCGTCATGCTGGGTCGGATGCCGCACCGGATGCCGGGTCAGCGCCCGAGTGCGGAGGATCATGAGCAGGTGGCCGCGGCGATCCGGCAGGTGGGGCTGGCCGGTTTCGAGCAGCGGGCGGTGACGCGGCTTTCAGCCGGTGAGCGCACCCGGGCCCTGATTGCGCGCGCCCTGGCCCAGCAGACCCCCCTGATCATGGCCGATGAGCCGATCGCGGGACTCGACCCGGCGCATCAGATCACCACCATGGAGACGTTTTCCGGGATTGCGGCCAGTGGCGGTTCAGTGCTCGTGTCGATGCATGATCTGGGGCTGGCGGCCCGTCACTGCACGCGGTTGATCCTGGTGGGAGAGGGGCGCGTAGTGGCCGACGGTACGCCCCACGAGGTGCTGACCGCCGATCACCTGGCCCGGATCTTTCATATTGAAGCGTTTCTGCGCTCCACCGATCACGGCCCGGTCTTTCAGTCGCTGCGCGTCCTCGGCCCGTAGCTTTTCGAGACGAACGCCACCTCGGTATCGCCCCGCCGCTGGTTGATCACCAGAATCATCGCAAAAAACAGATTGCAGAGGATGTTGCAGAACCGCGGCAGGACATCGGGCACCTCGATGCCGGCCTCCTCGATGCGCACCATCTGCCGGATCGCCTTCTTGGCGCCGGAGCGGGCCAGGTTGAGGAATGGGACAGGCACGTCGCCGCGGGGCAGGACGAAGCCGTCGGCCCGGCCGTCGGCCTCGTTGCGATAGTGGTCGAGCCGGGCCTTGGCCCAGGTCAGGTCCGCCTCCTGGATGGCCAGCCGGCCACGGATCGAGCCATTCAGGTGAAAGGCGAGGGGCTGGAGGGTGTCCAGATCGGCGTGCAGGTCGGTCATTTCCGCGGGCAGGCTCGAGAGCGCCGCACCGATATTGCCGCAGAGCTCGTCGGTGATGACCTCGAAATCGCACAGTGGCGAGGTTTCGTGGATGAACGGGTAGCAGACTTCGTCAAGATCGGCGCTTCGTTGCATGGGTTATGTCCTGCTCATCAGTTATTCTTCAGCCCATGACACTGAGCATTATGACCGCCAATCTCAATGGCATACGCGCGGCCCAGCGTAAGGGGTTCTTTGAGTGGCTCGACGCTGAGCGCCCGGATGTCCTGTGCATTCAGGAGACCAAGGCCCAGCAGGCTCAGCTCGAAGGCGGGCCGTATTTCCCCGACGGCTATCACGCCGCCTTTGCCGATGCCGAGCGCAAGGGCTACAGCGGCGTGGCGGTGTATAGCCTGCGCGAGCCGGACGCCTACCATCGGGGCATCGGCATTGACGAGATCGATCGCGAAGGCCGATGGCTGGAGGCGCGGTTCGGCAATCTGAGCGTCGTCTCGTTCTACATGCCCTCGGGCAGCTCCGGTGAGCATCGTCAGGGCATCAAGGATGCGTTCATGGAGCCGCTGCTCGAGCGCCTGAAAACGATGGCGGCGGATGGCCGCGAATACATCATCGGCGGCGACTGGAACATCGCCCACACCTGGCGCGACCTGAAGAACTGGCGCTCCAACCGCAAGAACTCGGGCTTTCTGCCCCACGAGCGCGAGTGGATGGACCGCCTGCTGGGCGAGGCCGGGTTCGTGGACGCGTTCCGGCAGGTCAACGACCGCGACGATGAATACACCTGGTGGTCATTCCGCGGTCAGGCGTGGGCCAATAACACCGGTTGGCGCATCGACTATCAGATCACCACGCCGGGGATCGGGGCGCGGGTCCAGGACGCCCGGGTGCACCGTGCCGACCGGTTCTCGGACCACGCTCCGCTGACCGTTGATTACGACTGGCCGGATCCGTCCTCGGCATCCAGCCGCTTGAGATAGTCGACGATATCCGAGGATTCATACATCCACTCGACGCGACCGTCCGGGTACTCGATGCGCAGGCACGGCACCATGCCCTTGCCGCCGCCCTCGATCAGTTCCTGACGCCGACCGGGCTCGCGCAGGATGTTGCGCGACTCGAACTCGACGCCCAGGTCGCTGGTCGAGCGCCGGACGCTCTGGCAGAAGCCGCAGAGTTCGTGTTCGTAGAGTGCGAGATGGTTCGGTTTTTCCATTCTGATCCTCACTGACCGGATTCAAGGGTGTCCAGATAACGCTCTGCGTCCAGCGCGGCCATGCAGCCACTGCCCGCCGAGGTAATGGCTTGCCGGTAGACATGATCCATGACGTCGCCGGCGGCGAACACCCCGGGCACGCTGGTGGCGGTGGCGTTGCCTTCAAGACCGCTTTTGACCCGGATATATCCCCCGCTCATGTCCAGCTGGCCCTGAAACAGCTCAGTGTTGGGGCGATGGCCGATGGCGATGAATACACCCGTCAGCGCGAGATCGTCGGTGGAGTCGTCAACACGGCTGCGCAGGCGGGCGCCGGTGACGCCGCTGTCGTCGCCCAGGACCTCGTCCAGGGTGCTGTTCCAGCGAATGCTGATCTGCCCGGCGTCGACGCGCTGCTGGACCTTGTCCTGGAGGATTTTCTCGCCGCGGAACCGGTCGCGGCGATGGATGATGGTGACATGCCGGGCGATGTTGGACAGGTACAGCGCCTCTTCGAGCGCGGTGTTGCCTCCGCCCACCACGGCCACCTCCTGATTGCGGTAGAAAAACCCGTCGCAGGTGGCGCAGGCCGACACGCCCTTGCCCATGAACCGGCTCTCGGAGTCGAGGCCCAGATACATGGCCGAGGCACCGGTGGAGATCACCAGGGCATCCGCGGTGTACTCGCCGCTGTCGCCGATCAGGCGCACGGGCTTTTCGCCCAGCTCGGCGGTGTGGATATGATCGAAGCGGATGTCGGTCCCGAAGCGCTCGGCGTGCTGGCGCATCCGCTCCATCAGATCAGGACCCTGCAGGCCCGAAACATCGCCGGGCCAGTTGTCCACATCGGTGGTGGTGGTCAGCTGCCCGCCCATCTCCATGCCGGTGACCAGCACCGGCTCGAGGTTGGCGCGGGCGGCATAGACCGCGGCGGTGTAGCCCGCCGGCCCCGAACCGAGGATCAACAGGCGGCAATGACGCGCTTCGGACATGACGGACTCCCTGTGCGTTAAAACCCTATTTTCCATCGCCCCGCGTCGGGGCGTCTACCGTTGCGGGCGCGGGTTGGTATTTCATGATGATCAGGACCAGTCCCACGGCGGGCAGGCCGAGCAGCGCCGAGAGGGTGAAGAAGGTGGGATAGTCCATCGCATCCACGACGATCCCGCCGAATCCGCTGAGGAATTTGCCCGGCAGCGTCATCAGCGAACTGAACAGCGCGTATTGGGTGGCGGTGTAGCGGACGTTGGTCAGGCTTGATAGCCAGGCGATGAACACCGACCCGGCCAGACCGCCTGACAGGTTGTCGGCGCTGATGGTCAGCACCAGGGCATGGGTCGCGCCGTCCTGACCGGCCATCCAGGCGAACAGCAGGTTGGTGACCGCCGCCAGAAAGGCGGCGGCGAGCAGCGGCCGCAGGATACCGAAGCGGGTCGCCAGCGAACCGCCCAGCAGTGCACCCAGAATGGTCATGCCCAGCCCCCAGGCCCCGCTGATGTTGGCGATCATCGCCTTGCTGTAGCCCAGATCGATGTACAGCGGATTGGCCATGCTGGCCATGGCGATGTCGGTCACCCGAAAACTCGCCACCAGCGCCAGCATCACCAGCGCAAAGCGCCCGAAGCGGCTGAAGAAATCGCGCACGGGGGCGACGACCGCGCTCAGCAGCCAGGCCAGCGTGGCGCGCAGCCAGACCGGCATGTCCGGGTGCCGGGCGACGAAGGCTTGGGCCCGGGCGTCTGCCCCGCGCGCCAGACGATCCTGCTCGGCGACCGGCTCGGGCCGCAGCAGCACGGTCAGCATGCCAATGCCCATCAGCCCGGCCATGCTCAGATAAGCCGCCCGCCAGCTGAGCAGATCGGCGAGATACAGGGCGCCGGTGTACGAGGCGAGGATGGCGATGCGGTAGCCCAGCTGATAGGCGGCGGCCAGGGCCGCCTGGTGGCGATCGATGTCGCACTCGATGCGAAAGGCGTCGATGGCGACATCCTGGGTGGCGGATGAGAACGCCACCAGCAGCGCCAGCAGCGCCACCGGCAACAGCGCCGCCTGCGGATCGGCGAAGGCCATGCCCGCCAGCCCCGCGGCGATGCCGATCTGCCCGAGCAGGATCCACGACCGGCGCCGGCCCAGCGCCCGTGTCAGCCCCGGCACCGGCAGCCGGTCGACCACCGGCGACCAGATGAACTTGATCGAATAGGTGATGCCCACCCAGCTGAAAAAGCCGATGGCACTGCGGCTCACCTCCATCTCGCGCAGCCAGGCACTGAGCGTGGCAAACACGAGCATGAACGGCAGTCCCGCCGAAAAGCCCAGAAACAGCATGGCAAGGACGGTGGGACGGCGATATATGGTGATCGCCTCGCGCCAGCGCCCGATCCGGGTTGTTTGCTCCATACACGCATCGTCGGGGAAGGCGCGGGGCGGAGCAAGCTTTCTTGATCACCCATGGCCGTTTGGTCAGAATGAATCGTTCAGGGGGAGTCCGGTCGGCGCTTTTGCCGTCCGGACTTTTTGTTGGCCGGGAGGGCCGCACCAATGAGTGAAAACCGCAGCGACGCGCCATTGCGCGAGGATATCCGCCAGTTGGGGGGCCTCCTTGGCAGTACCATCCACGAGCAGTCGGGCGCGCATGTCTACGAAACCGTTGAGGAGATCCGCGGCCTGGCGAAAAGCGCCCGGGCGGGGGATGAGGCGGCGGCCCGCGCGCTGGAAAAGCGTCTGGGTGAGCTGCCCGATGAGCTGATCGTCCCCGTGGTGCGGGCGTTTTCGCAGTTCCTCAATCTGGCCAACATCGCCGAGCAGCATCACCGCATCCGCCGTAGTCGGGCGTGGGTCCGTGACACCCAGACCGGGCCGCTGCGCGGCTCGCTCGAGGAGTTTTTCAAGCGCATGGACGCCGCCGGCAACACCGGCGAGTTGCACGAGACCATCGCCAACCTGGATATCGAGCTGGTGCTGACCGCGCACCCCACCGAGGTCATGCGCCGGTCGCTGCTGCAGAAGTACAACCACATCGCCGAGTTGCTGGGACAGGGGGATCGGCTCGATCCCACGCCGGAGGAGATCGAAGAGGTCCACCAGGCACTCAAGCGCGAGATCACCGCCGCCTGGGAAACCGACGAGATCCGCCGTCGACGTCCGGCGCCCCAGGACGAGGCACGCTGGGGGCTCGCGGTCATCGAGCAGACCCTGTGGGATGTGGTGCCGCATTTTCTGCGGCGTCTGGACCGCAACCTCAAACGCCAGACCGGCACGCCGCTGGCGCTGGACTCCGCGCCCATCCATTTCGGCTCCTGGATGGGCGGCGACCGCGACGGCAACCCGCGGGTGACCGCAACCGTGACCCGCGAGGTCTGCCTGCTCAATCGCTGGAAGGCGGTGGAGCTCTACGAGCAGCAGATCAACGCCCTGATCGAGGACCTGTCCCTGCAGTGCGCCAGCGACGAGCTGCGCGGCTGGGTGGGTGATGCCTGGGAGCCCTATCGAACCGCCCTCAAGGCGGTCCGCGACCGGCTGCTGGCCACGCGGCACTGGCTTGAGGCGCGTCTGGCGGGGCGGCAGCCCACCGACGGGCTGATCTACTGGCGCACCGAGGAACTGCGCGAGCCGCTGATGATCTGCTACCGCTCGCTGCATGAAAGCGGCGCCGGCATGATCGCCGAGGGGCGGCTCAAGGATCTGCTGCGCCGGCTGTCGGTATTTGGTCTGACCTTGATGCGCGTCGACATCCGCCAGGAATCGACCCGTCATACCGATGCGCTCAACGCCCTGACCGAGGCGCTTGGCATCGGGAGCTACGCCGATTGGGACGAGGACGAGCGCCAGCGCTTTCTGGTGCGCGAGCTGGACAGCCGCCGGCCGCTGATCCCCCGCGACTTCGAGGCCGATGAAGAGGTCACCGAGGTGCTCGATACCTGTCGCGTCATCGCCGAGATGGGCGCCGATTCGCTGGGTGCCTACGTGATCTCCATGGCCTCGAAGCCCTCCGACATCCTCGCCGTCAAGCTGCTCCAGAAAGAGGCCGGCGTGCGCTCGCCGCTGCGCGTGGTGCCGCTTTTTGAAACGCTCTCCGACCTGCAGGGCGCTCAGGCCTGTCTCGATCAGCTGATCGGCATCGACTGGTACCGCGAGCACATCGACGGCGTCCAGGAAGTCATGATCGGCTATTCCGACTCGGGCAAGGACGCCAGTCATCTGACCGCGGCCTGGGCGCTCTACCAGACCCAGGAGCAGCTGGTGGAGAGTGCCCGCCGCCATGGCATCAGCCTCAAGCTGTTCCACGGCCGGGGCGGTTCCATTGGTCGTGGCGGCGGCCCCACGCACGCCGCCATCCTCTCGCAGCCACCGGGTTCGGTGGACGGTCGTCTGCGGGTCACCGAGCAGGGCGAGGTGATCCAGGCCAAGTTCGGCCTGCCGGGCATTGCCGAGCGCAACCTCGAGCTTTATATCACCGCGGTGGCCGAGGCGACGCTGGTGCCGCCGAATCCGCCCGAAAAGGGCTGGCGTGAGGTCATGGATCAGCTCGCGGGACGCTCCTGCGAGGTCTACCGCGACATGGTCCGGGAGACGCCGGAGTTCATCGAATACTTCCGCCACGCGACGCCCGAGCACGAAATCAGCCATCTGGCCATCGGCAGCCGGCCGGCCCGGCGCAAACCGACCCAGGGCGTGGAAAGCCTGCGTGCCATCCCCTGGATCTTCGCCTGGACACAGACCCGGCTGCTGCTGCCGGCCTGGCTGGGGGCCGGCAGCGCCCTGGCGGAAAGCCTTGAGGCGGGTCGGCGCGACACACTGCACCATATGTACGAGGCGTGGCCGTTTTTCCGGGCGTTCATCGACATGCTGGAAATGGTGCTGGCCAAGAGTGACCCCGCAGTGGCCGCCTGGTACGACGCCCGGCTGGTGCCCGAATCGCTGCATGGGCTGGGTGAGGGGCTGCGCGAGCGCCATGACGAAACCCGGCGGACCGTGCTCGAAGTCAGTCAGCATGCCCAGCCGCTGGATGATGCGCCGGTGGTGCAGCGCTCGGTGGGCCTGCGCAACCCCTACGTCGATCCCCTCAACCTGCTGCAGGTCGAGCTGCTTGATCGGGTGCGCCACGGCCACGAGGAAGACCTGCGCGATGCCCTGATGATCTGCATCAACGGCATTGCCGCCGGCATGCGCAACACCGGGTAGCCCATGCAGCCGTATCAGCACGATCTCATCGACTTCGCCCTCGAGCGTCAGGTGCTGCGCTTTGGCACCTTCACGCTCAAGTCGGGGCGCCAGAGCCCATACTTTTTCAATACCGGGCTGTTCAGCTCGGGCGAGGCGCTGCGCCGGCTCGGGGCCGCCTACGCCCGGCGGGCGGTGGATGCGGGGCTGGCCTTTGACGGCGTGTTCGGGCCCGCCTACAAGGGCATCCCGCTGGTCTCGGCCCTGTCCATGGCGCTGGCCGCTGAGCATGGGATCGACTGCCCGTGGTCGTTCAACCGCAAAGAGGAAAAGGACCACGGCGAAGGCGGGTCTGTGGTGGGGGCGCCGCTGTCGGGCCGCGTGCTGATCGTCGATGACGTGATATCGGCGGGGACCTCGGTGGCCGAGAGCGTCGCGCTGATCGAGGCGGCCGGGGCCCAGCTGGCCGGCGTGCTGGTGGCGCTGGACCGCCAGGAGCGCGGTCAGGAAGCGCTATCCGCCACCCAGGAGGTCGCCGCGCGGCACGGTGTGCCGGTCATCGCCATCCTCACCGTCGATATCCTCATGGAATACCTGGCGCGCCAGCCGGATCGGGGCGGCGACCTGGCGGCGATGCGCGAGTACCGCGCCCGCTACGGCGCCTGACGCCGGCGCCCGCCGGTGATGGCCGGCAGATGACGCTCGAGCAGCAGCGCCAGCGCCGCGGCGATCGCCAGGCTGAGCGCCACGGCGAGAGCGCTGCCGGCCGCCAGCATCCAGTGTGACGAAGTCGGCAGGTTGGCCTGCATCCACGCGGCGAGCGGCGGGTTGGCGAAGTGGTAGAAAAACCCATGCAGGCAGTAGATGATCAGGGTGACCTCACCCAGACGCTGTAGCCCGGTCCATGCCGGTACCAGCCGCGCGATCAGGATGATGGTGGCGGTACCGACCAGCGCGGTCAGCGGGAACAGCAGCGGGTGCCCGACCGTGCCGAACATCATCACCACCACGTCGAGCAGCCGGAACGGTCCCTGATTGAGGTTGTAGGTGAGGGTGATGATGGCAAGGCCCGCGACAGCCGCCAGTGCCACGCCATAGGGCGGGAACGAGCGCTCCAGCACGCCGGTGCGGCGGACCAGAATGCCGGTCAGGTAGAACGCGTAGCCCAGCGGCACCACATGGGCCATCCACATGATCAGGCCCGCGCTCAGCACATCGACCTCGCGGTTGAAGACGTACCCGATGACGTAAAAACCGATGATCGCCGCGACAAGCGCGGTGTTGCTGCGCC
Organism: Spiribacter roseus; assembly: GCF_002813635.1. Lineage (NCBI taxonomy): Bacteria > Pseudomonadati > Pseudomonadota > Gammaproteobacteria > Chromatiales > Ectothiorhodospiraceae > Spiribacter > Spiribacter roseus. The sequence continues at coordinate 39,294 of NZ_CP016382.1, forward strand.
ACAGACGGCCGATGGCGCCGTGGAGCAGCTCGAGGACGACCAGACTCGCCAGAAACCACAGCGGGATGCTGAAGGCGGGCAGGCCCCGGGCGGTGCTGATCAGCCCGGCGATATAGCCGTCGGCACCGCTCAGATCCACCGTGGGAAACCAGCCCGGCACGCCCGCCAGCGCCACGCCGGCCGGCAGCAGGGCAAACACCGCGTAGGGCACCAGACGCCCGCGGGCAATGCGCTTGAGCAGCGCCCCCCAACCCTGCGTCAGCCGGCGCTCGTTGTGGACGATCCCCGAGAGCACATAGAAAAGCGGCATGTGAAAGCTGTAGACCCACTTGTACTGGGCGGCCGCCGCGGCGCTGTCCAGGTACATGACCTGCTCGACCAGATGACCGTAGAACACCAGCGCGATGGCCAGAAACCGCGCCGTGTCGATGCTGCCGATGCGCGGGCTCGGGCTCGGGCTCATGCGGCGTCCGCGCCGTGGATCAGTGTGCCGACGCCGCTGTCGGTCAGCAGCTCCAGCAGCACGGCATGCTCAACCCGCCCATCAATGATGGTGGCGGCGCCGACGCCGTCGTGCACGGCTTCCAGCGCGCAGTCGACCTTGGGCAGCATGCCGCCCTGGATGGTCCCGTCGTTGATCAACTGCTGCACCCGGGCGGCGTTCAGACCGGTCAGCAGGCACCCGTCGCCGTCGAGGATGCCGGCGGTGTTGGTCATGAGGATGAGCTTTTCCGCCTTGAGGGTACGCGCCAGGTGACCGGCGACCAGATCGGCGTTGATGTTGTACGAGGTGCCCTGGTCGTCGACACCGATCGGCGCGATCACCGGGATGAAGTCGGCCCCATCGAGCAGTGTCATCAGGGCGGGGTCGATGCCGGTGACCTCGCCGACGTGGCCGATATCGATGATCTCCGGGGCCTGTTCCGCCGGCCCGGTGCCGGTGAGGGTGAGCCGCCGCGCCCGGATGAGCCCGCCGTCCTTGCCGCTCAGCCCCACCGCGCGGCCGCCATGGGTATTGATCAGGTTGACGATGTCTTTGTTGACCAGTCCGCCGAGGACCATTTCAACCACGTCCATGGTCTCGGCATCGGTGACGCGCATGCCCTGGACAAATTCGGTCTGCTTGCCGATCTGCGAGAGGACATTGCCGATCTGCGGGCCGCCGCCATGGACGATGACCGGATTGATGCCCACCAGCTTCATGAGCACCACGTCCCGGGCGAAGCTCTTTTTCAGGTCATCGTCGACCATGGCGTTGCCGCCGTATTTGACCACCACGGTGCGGCCATGGAACCGCCGGATGTAGGGCAGGGCCTCGGTGAGGACGTGGGCGACCTGACTGGGCGGCGTGGCATCAGTATTCATGGGCGATGTTTTTCCGGTTCACACAAAAAGACCGCACCCTGTGGTGCGGTCCAATGGTCGCCCCCCGGGGGGCGGGACGCAAGCGTGGGGGCGGCTCAGCCCTCGGCGCTCGTCGCCCGCGGGTAGTCCGGGATATCGGGCATCGGCGTGTCGTCCGAGCTGAGCGGCAGCTCGGGGTAGACCACCCTCGGCTGGTCACCCGTCAGCGAGCGCAGGAAGGCCGTGACGTTCACCACATCTTCTTCCGTGAGCAGGCTGTTGAGCTGCGCGTCGTTCATGATCGACACCGCCTCCTGCAGGCTCCAGACGTTGCCCGAGTGGAAGTAGGGCGCCGTCAGCTCGACGTTGCGCAGTGACGGGGAGCGGAACACATACTTGTCAGCGGCCGTCTCCGTGACCTGGGCGCGGCCCGTGTCACCCTCAGGCATGACATCGGCGCCGGGGCGGTTGATCACGCCGAAGGGATAGTACCCCTGACCGCCCACATTGACGCCGTTGTGGCAGGCGACGCAGCCCTTGTTCATGAACGCGTCGAGGCCGGCGATCTGCTGGTCGGTCAGCGCGTCCTTGTCCCCCTTGAGGTACTGATCAAACGGCGCATCCGGCGTGATCAGCGTGGCCTGGTAGACCTCGAGAGCCTTCGCCGTGTTGTCAAAGCTCACCGCCTTTTCCGACTCGGGGAAGGCGTTCTCGAAGGCGTCCACGTAGGCATCGATGCTCTGCAGCGTCGCCTCGAGGTTGGCGGGCGTGTTGTTCATCTCGACGCCGGCCTGGATCGGGCCTTTGGCCTGCTCGGTCATATCCTCGGCGCGGCCATCCCAGAACTGCGCGACGTTGAACACCGCGTTGAAGATGGTCGGCGAGTTGCGCGGCCCGCGCTGCCAGTTATGGCCGACCGAGCTGGGGATGTTGTCATCGCCACCCATGCCCACGTTATGGCAGGTGTTGCAGCTGATCGTCTGGCTGGCCGACAGGCGCGGGTCAAAGAACAGGAGCTTGCCGAGCTCGACCTTCTCGGGGGTCATCTCGTTGCGCTCGGCGATGTGACCGGCCGCACTGTCCGGGATCGGCTCGAACAGCATCTGGGCGCGTTCCAGAAGCGCATCGTTGGCCAGCGTGGCGCTGCTGGCGAGCCCGAGCGCAACGGCGACGGGGATGGAATGGACGGCCTTCATGACTTTGCTCCTTGACTCGAACTGTTGGAGCCAAGCGTAGGCCGCCCTGCGGGCATTGAATAGCTGAACCTGCGCGATACTTGATCCGGATCAAACGCTGATGCCGACCGCCTCCCCCGCGCGCTGGATCAGGCCCTCAAAGCGCTCGCGAATGCGCGCCAGCGCCGCCGCGTCGCTGCCCTCGAAACGCATGACCAGGCAGGGCTGGGTGTTGGAGGCACGGACCAGTCCCCAGCCATCGGCAAAGTCCACGCGCAGGCCGTCGATGGTGGTCACGCGGGCGGCATCGAAGCCCTCGGCACGGTCCATCAGGGCGGTGATCAGGCGGTGCGGTTCGCCTTCCTGCAGATCCAGACGGATCTCGGGCGTCGCCACCGGTTCGGGGAGCGCGGCGAATACCTCGCTGACCCGGCGGTCATCGGCGGCGAGAATCTCCAGCAGCCGGGCAGCGGCGTAGATCCCGTCGTCAAATCCGTACCAGCGGTCGTTGAAAAACAGATGCCCGCTCATCTCCCCGGCGAGGGGCGCATTGGTCTCGCGGAGTTTTTCCTTGATCAGGGAATGGCCGGTCTTCCACATGATGGGCTGGCCGCCGGCGGCCTCGACCACCGTGGCCAGGGCCGCGCTGCATTTAACATCAAAGATGATGCCGCCACCGGGATGCTCGGCGAGCACCGACTGGGCGTAGCACATCATCTGGCGATCGGCCCAGATGATGTGGCCGGTCTCATCCACGACGCCCAGACGATCGCCGTCGCCATCAAACGCCAGCCCCACATCGGCCTGATGATCGGCCACGGCCTGGATCAGATCGGTCAGGTTTTCCGGGACGGTGGGGTCGGGGTGGTGATGGGGGAACTGCCCGTCCACCTCGCAGAAAAGCGGCACCACTTCGGCGCCAATGGCCGCGAGCACGGACGGAGCCACTGCGCCGGGGACGCCGTTGCCGCAGTCGATCACCGCCTTGATGGGGCGCGGGAGCCGGATCTCGCGGGTGATGCGCTGCTGATAGGCGTCGATCACCTCCACCGAGCGGGTCTCACCGGTGCCGGTCACCAGATCGCCCCGGCGGATGCGCTCGCCCAGTGCGGTGATGCCCTCGCCCCACAGCGGCCGGCCGTTGATGATGGTCTTCAGGCCGTTGTACTCGGCGGGATTGTGGCTGCCGGTCACCACCACGCCGGCCTGGGTGTCCAGCCAGTGAGTGGCGAAGTACATCACCGGGGTGGGCACCTGACCGATATCGATCACCCGACGCCCGGCCGCCATCAGCCCCCGGCGCAGCGCTGCGGCCAGGCGCGGGCTCGACTCGCGGCCGTCATAACCCACCACGATGCCTGACTGGCCGGCGTCGGCGGCCGCCGAGCCGATGGCCTGACCCAGCCACTCCACCGTGGTCTCGGTCAGCTCGCGGTCGACGCGGCCACGGATGTCGTAGGCGCGCAGAATGGAGGCATCAATGGGCATGCGACAGGCTCCCTTGTCTATTGCTGGCCGGTATGTCCGAAACCGCCCGTGCCGCGCTCGCTGTCGGTGAACGCCTCGACGGGGGTAAAGCGCGGCCGGCTGACCGGCAGAAAGACCAGCTGCGCGATGCGGTGACCGGGCTCGATGGTGAACGCGGCTTGGCTGCGGTTCCAGCACGAGATGAAGATCTCGCCCTGGTAGTCGGAGTCGATCAGCCCCACGGCATTGCCGAGGATGATGCCGTGCTTGTGGCCAAGGCCAGAGCGGGGCAGCACCACGGCGGCGTGACCGGCATCGGCGATGTGCACGGCGATGCCCGAGGGGATCAGCTGGGTGTCGCCGGGGGCGAGGACCCGGGTGGTCTCGACGCAGGCCCGCAGGTCGATGCCGGCGGCGCCCTGGGTGGCGTAGTCGGGCAGCGGGAATTCGCTGCCGAGGCGCGGGTCGAGGATGCGCAGTTCAACGCTCTGCATGGCAATGGGCTCCAATGAGTTCAATCAGCGCCGCCGCCAGCCGATCCTTGGCCATGGGGCCCAGGCGCTGATGGCCCCCGGCCCAGAGCACGTCGAGGGCGTTGTCGCTGACCTCGAACCCCAGGCCCTCGCCGACCCGGTTGGCGGCGATCATGTCGAGCCCCTTGGCGGTGAGTTTGGCGCGGGCATGATCGATCACGTCGTGGGTTTCCGCGGCAAAGCCGACCGTGAATGGCGCCGTCGGCAGGGCCGCCACGTCACCGACGATATCCGGATTGCGCACCAGGCTGAGGGTCGGTGGCGCATCGGATTTGCGCACCTTGTGATCGGCGGGCTGTGCCACGCGGTAATCCGCGACGGCGGCGGCGGCAATGAAAAGCTCGACATCACCCGCCCGCTCGAGCGTGGCGGCGTGCATTTCGGTGGCGGTCTCGACATCGATGCGCTCGACGCCGGGGGGAGTCGGCTGCTCGCTCGGCCCGGCGATCAGGGTGACCGTGGCACCCGCCGCGGCCGCCGCGCCAGCCACCGCAAACCCCATGCGTCCACTGCTGCGGTTGGCGATGAAGCGAACGGCATCGATGGGCTCGCGGGTGGGACCGGCGGTGACCAGCACCGAGCGGCCCTGCAGGGACCCGGGCGTATCAAGGGCGGCGACGATGTCCGCCGGTTCCATGAGTCGGCCGGGGCCTGATTCGCCCTCGGCGAGCGGGCCTTCCACCGGCCCGAGCAGCTGCATGCCGCGCTGCTGCAATGTCTCGGCGTTGGCCCGGGTAGCGGCGGACTGCCACATCACGTGATTCATCGCCGGGCAGATGCACAGGGGGGCACGGGTTGCCAGACACAGCGTGGTCAGCAGATCCCCTGCCAGTCCGTGCGCCAGGCGGGCCATGGCGTCGGCGCTGGCCGGCGCGATGATCACCCGGTCGGCCCAGCGCGCCAGCTCCAGATGGCCCATGCCGGCCTCGGCCTCGGGGTCGAGCAGATCGGTGTGTACCGGCTGATGGGAAACCGCCTGAAAGGTCAGCGGCGTTACGAACGCCTGGGCCCCGGTGGTGAGGACGACCCGCACGGCGGCGCCGGCCTGGCGCAGTCGCCGGACCAGGTCGGGCGCCTTGTAGGCGGCGATGCCGCCGGTCACCCCCAGCAGGATGTTTTGACCGGAAAGGCTCATGGCGGAACGTGTTCGCAGCTTGAGTGGATCACAGGAAACTACACTGTTGCCCGTTGCATGAAAACGCCAGGCATGAGGTGAGTATGGCGATTTCCGACTGGCCGGCGGCGGAACGGCCCCGCGAGAAGCTCCTCGATCGTGGCGCATCGGCACTCTCGGATGCCGAGCTGCTGGCGATCTTCCTGCGCACTGGCGTGCGCGGGCACACGGCGGTGGATCTGGCCCGACACCTGCTGGCGGCGTTTGGCGGGCTGCGACCGCTGCTGGAGGCCGATGCCGCGACATTCGCCGGCCATCATGGCCTGGGTCCGGCCAAGTACGTGCAGCTGCAGGCCGTGCTGGAAATGGGACGGCGCCACCTGCAGGCCCGCCTCGAGCGCGGCGAACCCATGACCGGTCCGGAGGACACCCGGCAGTATCTGGTCGCCCGGCTGCGGCATCTGCCTCATGAGATCTTCGCCTGTCTGTTCCTCGACAACCGGCATCAGGTGATCGGCTTCGAGGAGCTGTTCCGCGGCACCATCGACGCGGCGAGCGTCTATCCGCGCGAGGTGGTCAGCCGGGCGCTGCGCCTGAACGCCGCCGCAGTGATCCTCGCCCACAACCATCCCTCCGGCGTCACCGAGCCCAGTCTGGCGGACGAGCGCATGACCGACCGGCTGCGCGAGGCCCTGGCCACGGTGGACATCCGCGTCCTGGATCACTTTGTCGTGGGGGAGGGGCGGCCGGTCAGCTTTGCTGAACGCGGCCTGATCTGAAATGGCCGCTCAGGCCTCGAGCACCTGGGGGCCCAGCCCCTCGCGCAGCTTGCGCAGGGCGTTCTTCTCGAGCTGGCGGATCCGCTCGGCGGAAACCCCGTACTCATCGGCCAGCGTGTGCAGGGTGTCCTTGTGTTCGCTCAGCCAGCGCCGCCGCAGGATGTCGCGGCTGCGGGCATCGAGCGCCGCCAGCGCGTCACCCAGGGCATGATCCTGCCAGTCGGCCCAGTCTTCGCTTTCGACCGTCTGTGCCGGATCCATGGACTGATCGGTCAGATACGCCGCCGGCGCGCGGGCGACGCTGTCCTCGTCGTCACTCTCAGGCGCCGGGTCAAATCCGACATCCTGACCGGACAGCCGTGACTCCATCTCGAGGACCGTTTCGGGCTTGACGCCCAGATCCTCGGCCACGGCATTGACCTCCTGTCGATTGAACCATCCCAGACGTTTCTTGGAGCCGCGCAGATTGAAGAACAGCTTGCGCTGGGCCTTGGTGGTGGCCACTTTGACCATCCGCCAGTTGCGCAGGATGTATTCGTGGATCTCGGCCCGGATCCAGTGCACGGCGAATGACACCAGCCGCACCCCGACCTCGGGGTCGAAGCGCTTGACCGCCTTCATCAGGCCGATGTTGCCTTCCTGGATGATGTCCGCCAGTGGCAGGCCGTAGCCGGTGTAGCCGCGGGCGATATGAACGACAAAGCGCAGGTTCGACAGCACCAGCCAGCGCGCGGCTTCCAGATCTTCGTGGTCGCGGTAGCGGCCGGCGAGCGAGCGCTCTTCCTCGGCCCCCAGAGCGGGAATCGCGTTGACCGCCTGGATGTAATGGTTCTCGCTGCCCGCACGGAGTGGCAGTTTGTTGTAGTCGGTGCTGACCAGTGCCGCGCCTGTGTCCATAACAACCCTCCCGAGTCGTTTCGATGATGCAATTATAATACCAATATTTGAAGGGCGGGGCAGCCGGCAAGTTCCGTCATGGCGGTTCGATGGCCGACAGATGACGGCCCACGGCCAGCCAGGCACCGCTCAGGCCGAGCAGCGCGCCGGCGCCGACGAGTGTCAGGGTCCCGGTCAGACCCGGACCGCTGGGCCGGAAGCCGCTGCCGTAGAGGCTCGCGAGCCGCTGGACGGGGTCGGCGACCGATGTAACCGCAATGGCCAGCAGCAGGCCTGCGATCAACCCGCCGGCCATCCCGTACCAGACGCCGGTATAGAGGAACGGGCGGCGGATGAATGCATTGGTGCCGCCGATCAGGCGCGTGATCTCGATCTCGCGGCGATGGTTTTCGATGTCCAGGCGCAGCGTGTTGAACAGCACCAGGATGACGGTCAGCCCCAGCAGCAGCGCGACCAGTGCGGTGATGCGGTTGCCCAGATCGATGATGGCGGCAAGGCGCGCCATCCAGTCGCGGTCAACGCGCAGATCGGCCACCGCCGGCAACGCCCGCAGGCGATCGACGAGCCGGTCGACCGACTCCGGCCCGAGGCGCGCGGCCAGTTCCGCCACCACCACCGCCGGCAGTGGGTTGGCGTCGAGCATTGCCAGCGGGTCGCTGACACCGCTGCTCTGCCGGTATTCGGTGAGCGCCTCGTCGGGCGTGATCAGGCGTACCCCGCGGATGCCGTCCAGCCCGTCAATCCGCGTGGCGATCGCGGCGTACTGATCCGCCGCGGTCTCCGTGTCCAGAAACACCGATGCCCGTGGCGCGCCCTGCCAGCCGTCCATGGCCGATTCCAGGTTGTCCATGGCCACCACGAACGCGGCGGGCAGGGCCAGGGCGATGCCGATGGCCGCGGCGGTCATGACGCTGCCGAGCCACTGCCGCCGCAGGCGTCCCAGCGAGCTGATCGCGGCATGGGCGTGGAGCTTGGCCCAGCGCCCGGGCATGGCGCCGATCCTCATGTTGCGCGGCCCTCGCTGAGATGGATCTGGCGGTGCCCCAGCGCGTCGATCAGCGGCTGGTCATGACTGGCGATGACGGTGGTGACACCCACCTGATTGAACTGCCCGAACAGCTGCATGATCTCCAGTGAGAGCGCCGGGTCGAGGTTGCCGGTGGGCTCGTCGGCCAGCAGGATCGGCGGTCGGCTGACAATGGCGCGGGCGATGCCCACGCGCTGCTGTTCGCCGCCGGACAGGGTGACCGGATAGGCGCGGCTCTGCGCCAGCAGTCCGACCTTGTCCAGCGCCGCCTGCACCCGGCGGCGGATATCGGCGTGGGGGCGGCCCTCGATGACCAGCGGCAGTGCGACATTGTCGAACAGGGTGCGGTCATGGAGGAGGCGATGGTCCTGGAAGGTCATGCCGATGCGCCGGCGCAGGTAGGGGATTCGGCGGCGCGGCAGCCGGGCTAGGTTGGCGCCGTCGATAAGCACCTGACCGCGGGAGGGGCGCTCAAGGCGGGGGATCAGTCGCAGCAGTGTGCTCTTGCCCGCGCCGCTGGCGCCGGTGATGAAAACCAGCTCGCCGCGCTCGACGTGCAGGTCGAGCCCGCGCAGCGGCTCGTTACCGCCCGGGTAGCGCTTGCCCACCCCCTCCAGGCGGATCATGTGTCATCGGTTCCCGCGACCGCCGCGTCGAGCAGGGCGTCGACGAAGGCCTCGGCATCGAATGGCCGCAGGTCATCGACGCCCTCGCCGATCCCGATAAAGCGCACTGGAATGCCAAAACGCTGCGCCATGGCAAAGATGACGCCGCCTTTCGCGGTGCCGTCGAGCTTGGTCAGGGCAAGCCCGGTGACATTGACCGCCGCGCCGAACTGCTCGGCCTGTGCCAGGGCGTTCTGTCCGGTGCCCGCATCCAGCACCAGGAGCACCTCGTGGGGCGCGTTGTCGTCCTGTTTGCCAAGCACTCGCCGGATCTTGCGCAGCTCTTCCATCAGGTTGCCCTGGGTATGCAGACGACCGGCGGTATCGGCGATGAGCACGTCGGCACCGCGGGCGATGGCCGCTTGATGGGCGTCGTACACCACCGAGGCGGAGTCGGCGCCGGTGGGCTGGCTGATGACCGGCGTGCCGGTGCGCTCGCCCCAGGTCTGGAGCTGTTCCACCGCGGCGGCCCGAAAGGTGTCCCCGGCGGCGAGGATCACCCGCCGTCCCTGCTGGCGGTACTGTTCGGCGAGCTTGCCGATGGTGGTGGTCTTGCCGGCGCCGTTGATGCCCACCGTCAGGATGACCATGGGCTTGTCGTGGGCGCTGATCTCCAGGGGCTGGGCCACCGGCTCGAGGATCTCGAGCATGTCCTCGCGCAGGGCGCGCTGCAGCGCGTCGGTGTCGTCGAGTTCGTTGCGCTTCAGCCGGTCGGTCAGATCGGTGATGATGCGGGTGGTCGCCTCCATGCCCACGTCGGCCATCAGCAGATGGGTTTCAAGCTCTTCGAGCAGGTCGGCATCGATGCGCTTGCGACCCAGAAACAGCTGACCGAGACCGCTGCCCGTGCGGCTGAGCCCACTGCGCAGACGGGCCAGCAGCCCGGGGCGCGATGGCGCCGCGGTGGCGGGCGTGTCGTCGGACTCGGCGGGTGGGGCCTTTTTCTTGCGACGGAACGGCAGCATGGAACTCTCGGGGCTCGGGCGTGAACGAATGATCCAGTATGCTAACACCGCATCGATGGTTCGATGTGTCAAACCAGAGGCTTCATTGACGATGCGAAACGCGCTCTTCGCCCTGATCCCCGCCCTGATGGCGACGCCGGTCGCCGCGCAGTCCGGCGCGGGCGTCACCGAGTTCACCCTCGACAATGGCATGCAGATCCTGGTGCGCGAGGACCACCGCGCCCCGGTGGTGGTCTCGCAGGTCTGGTACCGCGTGGGCTCATCCTACGAGACCCGCGGCGAGACCGGCCTCTCGCATCTGTTTGAACACATGATGTTCAAGGGCACCGAGCGTCATGCCGAGGGCGAGTTCTCCGAAATCATCTCCCGCGAGGGTGGGCGGCTGAACGCCTTTACCGGGCGGGATTTCAGTGCCTACTTCGAGATCATGGCCGCCGACCGGCTGCCGGTGGCGCTCGAGCTTGAGGCCGATCGCATGGCCAATCTGCAGATCAACGCCGAGGCGCTGTCCACCGAGCGCGAGGTGGTGCTTGAAGAGCGCCGGCTGCGCACCGATGACCGGCCGGAGGGCCGCTTTGCCGAGCGTTATGCCGCCATCGCCCACCCCGGCACGGGTTATGCGCATCCCATCATCGGCTGGGCCGACGATGTGGCCGCGTTCGAGGTCGCGGATCTGCGTGACTGGTACGACCAGTGGTACACGCCCACCAACGCCACCCTGGTGGTGGCCGGTGACGTCGAGCCCGAGGCGGTTCATTCAATGGCGCAGGAATACTTCGGCGGCATTGAAGGCCGGGATGTGCCGGCGGTGCACGATCCCGACAACCTCCAGCCACCCGGCGAGCGGCGCGTCATCCATCGCGATCCCCAGGCGCGGGTGACGCAGCTGCGTATGGGTTACGAAGTGCCGTCCTTCGCCACGGCCGAGTCAGGCCGTGACCCCTACGCACTGCAGATGCTCGCCACCATCCTCGATGGCGGTGACGGCGCCCGGCTGGCCGAGGACCTGGTGCGCGGCTCGGGCGTGGCCGCTGCGGCCGGCGCGGGCTACAACCCCATGGTCAGGCTGGATGCCGAGTTCTCGCTGTTTGGCGTGCCGGCCGACGGTGATGTCGACGCGGTGGAAACGGCACTGCGCGAGCAGATCCGCCGTCTGCAGGAAACCCTGGTATCGGACGAGACGCTGGAGCGGGCCCGCAGCCAGATGCTGGCCGATCACCTGTTCGAAATGGACTCGGTGTTCTATCAGGCCATGCAGCTCGGCATGCTCGAGACCACCGGTGCCGGGTGGCAGACCCTCAATGAGTTCGAGGAAAACGTGCGCGCCCTGACCGCGGAGGATCTGCGGGCCGCCGCCCGTGAATATCTCCGCCCCGAGATGCTGTCCGTCGGCATCATGCAAGCCGCCGATCAGGAGGAGACCGGATGAAGCGTCTCATCGTCGCGGCGGCCCTGATCCTTTTCAGTCACACAGGGGGCGCAATGCAGGCCGATATCCAGGAGTGGACCACCCGTGCCGGCACTGAGGTGCTGTTCGTCGAGCGCCACGAGCTGCCGATCGTCGACGTCCGCGTGACCTTTGATGCCGGCAGCGCCCGCGATGGCGATACGCCCGGCCTGGCGCGGATGACCAGCAATCTGCTGCTGGAGGGAACGCCCGAGCGCTCGGCGGGGACCATCGCCCGCGGATTCGAGCGCTACGGCGCCCGGGTCAGCACCGGCAGTGGCCGTGACACCGCCCAGGTCAGCGTTCGCGCGCTGAGTGAGCCAGCGCGCCTTGACCCGGTGATCGACAGCCTGGCCGACGTCATCGCCAAGGCCGATTTTCCCGCCGATGCCGTCGAGCGCGTCCGCCGGCAGATGAGCCTTGGGCTGCAGCAGGCGCAGTCGTCGGCCTCGGCGCTCGCCGAGAAGGCCTTCATGCGTGGCATCTACGGCGAGCATCCCTACGCCACACCGCCCGGGGGCACCCTGGAGTCGGTGGAAGCGCTGACCCGCGCGGCGGTGGTCGACTTTCATCGCCGCCACTACACCGCCCGCAACGCAACCATCGCCATTGTCGGCGATCTCAGTGCCGAGCGCGCCGAAGCGATCGCCAACGCCCTGAGCGGCGCGCTGCCGGCCGGTGAGGCGCTGGCGGCGCTGCCGCCGGTGGAGCTCCCGAGCTCGGCGCAGACCATCCGCGTGCCGCTGGAAGCCGAGCAGACCCACGTCATGATGGGCCAGCCGTCGGTGCGCAAGGGCAGTGAAGCCTATTATCCGCTGTATCTGGGCAACCACATCCTCGGCGGCGGGGGACTGACCTCTATCCTTGCCGAGCGCATGCGCGAGGAGCGTGGCCTGTCCTACAGCAGTGCCTCGTCCCTGACGTCCGCTGCCCGCCGCGGGCGGTTCCAGATGACCACCCAGGTGCGCAATGATTCGCTGCCCGAGGCGCTGTCGGTGATGCGGGACAGCCTTGAGGAGATGCGGGTCGACGAGCCGGCGGCGCAGCGGCTGAGTGACTCGAAGCGCAACATCACCGGCAGCTTCCCGTTGCAGCTCGACAGCAACCGGGATCTGCTGGGCTACATTGCCACCATCGGTTTTTACGACCTGTCGCGGGATTATCTCGAGGCGTTCGTCGAGCGCATCGATGGGCTGGATGGCGAGGCGGTCCGCGCGGCCATGCACGAGCACATCGACCCGGCGCGCAATGTCACCGTGCTGGTCGGCCCGGAGGCCACGATCGACGCCGCTGAATAATGCGCATCATCGGTGGTGACTGGGGCGGACGGCGGTTTCCGGTGAGCACGGCCGCCGGGCTCCGCCCCACCGCCGATCGCAACCGTGAAACCCTGTTCAACTGGTTGCAGCCGACGCTGCGTGGCGCCCGCGTGCTCGATCTGTTCGCCGGCACCGGCGCGCTGGGGCTCGAGGCCCTGTCCCGGGGCGCGTCCTGCGCCACCTTCGTGGAGCGCTCGCGCCCGGTGGCGGCGGCGCTCCAGGCGCTTGTCGAGCGTCTCGAGGCCACATCGCGCGCCCGGGTGGTGACGATGGATGCGCGGCGGTTTCTGCGATCCGATCCCGTGGCTTTTGATCTGGTGTTTCTCGATCCGCCCTTTGCGAGCGACTGGCTTGATGCCGTCCTGACCGGGCTGGCGGAGGGCGGATGGCTTGCCGACACGGCGCAGGTGTACGTCGAGACGCGCGCCGGCCATGCCCCGACCCTCGATCCCGGAGCGTGGGCCTGTCAGCGCCAGAAAACCGCCGGGGATGTCTGGTTCGGGCTGCTGCAGCGGGCGGAGTGAGGCGCAGTCACCGGTCGGGGGCTGGCATGTTGGTTCGACAGGCAATACGATGCATCGCCTCGAGGGAGGAGGCGTTATGTCAGTCGTTGCGGTCTACCCCGGCACGTTCGATCCGCTGACCAACGGTCACAGTGATCTGGTCGAGCGCGCCTCGCGGTTTTTTGATCATCTGATCGTGGCGGTTGCCGGCAGCCCCAGCCCCAGCAAGCATCCCGCCTTCAGCCTTGAGCAGCGCGTCGAGCTGGCGCGCCATGTGCTGCGGCCCTATCGCCGGGTCGAAGTCATGCCCTTTGACTCGCTGCTGGTGGACTTTGTCGAGGCCCAGGGCGCGCGCGTGATCCTGCGCGGTCTGCGGGCGGTTTCCGATTTTGAGCACGAGTTCCAGCTCGCGAGCATGAACCGTCAGCTGGTGCCCAACGTCGAGACGGTCTTTCTCACCCCCGCCGAGCAGTACGCGTACATTTCTTCCAGTCTGGTGCGCGAGGTCGCGGCCCTGGGCGGTGACGTCAGCCGTTTCGTGCATCCCAGCGTGCAGGAAGCGCTGGCGGGTCGCTACGCGGAAAATTTTTGATTGCGCGGCGTCCAGCCCTGCCGTATTGTCCAAACCAAGTGCATGATCATGCTGTGGTCAGCACCCGGCAGCCCGACGTTCGGGCGGTCTAAAGGAAGGCAGACGCCTTCTGCGATGTTTGACCTGTCGGTTTGATAGACCCGGCAGACCTTGATGAGACAGATAGATGAAATCGATTTACGTGGGCAATCTGCCCTTCTCCGCCTCCGAGGATGAAGTCCGTGACCTTTTCGCCAACCACGGCGAGGTCAAAGAGGTGCGGATGATCTCCGATCGGGAAACCGGTCGTCCTCGTGGCTTCGGCTTCGTGCGCATGGACCCTGCCGAGGCGGACGCCGCCATCGAGGCACTCAATGGCACGGAAATGGGCGGACGCACGCTGCGCATCAATGAGGCGCAGGAACGTAAGCCCGGCGGTGGAGGCGGCCCGCGCCGTTCCTGGTAACCGCAGGACTTGACTGCCAGGGCCCGATGCCGCGTGCGGCATCGGGCCCTTTTTTATGGGCGATCGCTGATCCAGCGGGATGACCGCCGCCATCCGCTCAGGTCACAATGAGCCATGGACTCGACCACCGCCGAGCGTCGCTATCGCGCTTTTCTCGCTGCCGCGCAGCTCCGTTATCCCTGGCAGTTCCGCTGCCCCGGGGGCCCCGAGGACGCCGAGGGCGTTCAGGTGGATGTCCCGCCGGGCTGGTATGGCGTGCTCGAGCGACTCTTCGAGCAGGTCGAAGCCGGCATGCCCGTGGCCGAGCGCCACGGTTTTCGCTGGCGTCGGCTGTGCGCCCGCCAGGGGATGCTGGAGGTGGCGTTTGACGGCCTCCGCGACCCGGTCTCGCCGCGGGTGGTCGAGGCCCGCGACCGCGCGGCGGTAACCTGCGAGGCCTGCGGCTACCCGGGCGCCCGCCGCGAAGTGGCCGGACGGTTCGCCGTCAGCTGCAATCATCATTTCATCGAACGCCTGCTCCACGGCCATCCGCAGGGCGAGTCCGCCGCGCGCCACTGGTGGGATACGCCTCAGCCGGGCCTGGGCAACCGCACGCCAGCGGCTTACATGGCCGCCGGGCCACCGTCGGAAGTCCTCATCGAACAGGCGCTGCGTCTGGCCATGCCGCCGGTGCCGACACTGGAGCCCGCGCATCGCCAGCGTCTGCAGGCGGTGTGGCCGGTCCTCGACGAGGCACTGGGCGAGGGACTGCGCAGCCTGCGGGTGGCGGAGTTCAACCCCCATGCACGCCGCGGCGGCACGCTGATCGCCCTGGTGGCGGGGTCAGCCGATGCCTCCGCGCAGGCGGCCGCCGTGACCCGCCTGGCCCGAAACGGCTTCAGTGATCTGCGGCTGCGCCTGGTGGCGCAGTCCGATCTGGTCGCGCCCGCTGCGGCGGACGATCCCTGGGCCTGCATGCTGGCGCTCGAGGCATCGGTCAGTCTGTCGCGGGCCGAGCCGGATCAGGCATTTCTGGTGCGATAGACATCAAACCGGGTGCTGCGGCCCGGCAGGTGATAATCCGGGGGCTGATCGGCCAGCGGTGCGGCATGGCGGTGGCGCTTGACCACCACGCGCTCGGTGGCCACGGCCCGTGCCCGGGCAAGCAGTGCGCGCTCGTCCGTTGTGTCGGTCAGAAGCGCCTGCAGCAGGGCCAGTTCCTTGCCGGCGGCACCGCGGCGCCGGCCGGAATACATCGGATCAAGATAGACCACCGCCGGGCTGACGTCGCCGGCCGCGCCGGTCAGCCAGTCCACCGCGTCGACGGCGTGGGCGTGCATGCGGCCCGTGCGCTCGCCGGCGCCGGCCGCCGTGGCCCGCTGCAGTCCATCGGTGAGGAGCGCATGCACCACGGGCGAGCGCTCGAGGAGGGTGACGCGGGCGCCGGCGCTGGCAAGTACGAAGGCATCGCGCCCCAGCCCCGCGGTGGCGTCGACCACCCACGGGCAGTGTTGGTGGGTGATCCCGCAGGCGCGGACGACGGCCTCGTGCTGGTGGCGCTGTCGGGCACTGCGATAGCCCTGCACGCCGCTTACGAACTCCGCGCGCATGCACATGGCCGGGCCGGCGGCCTGGCAGAGACTGAGACCGTCCGGTGCCAGCCACAGGTACAGGCCGCGCGCGGGAGGATGGGTCCACCGGGGGCTGCCAAGCCGCTCGGACAGCGTTCCGGCGGCCGCCATCGACGTCTCATCGGCGGCCACCACGGGTGGCGGTGAAGGGGTTTGTGGCGGTTTGTCGCAGTGCCGTATGATCCCAATCACCATTTGTTTCGTGAGCGGAGGCTCGCTATGACTGACAAGCAGGATACCGGAACCGGTCAGGTCGACCCCAACGAGCTGTCACGCTCGCTGGCCGAGGTCGCCGGCCGCAGTCAGCATCTGGTCAAGGACTTTCTGACGCGTCAGCAGTTCGGCCAGCAGATTTCGGTGGACGATGCGCTGCACATGAGCAAGCTCTTCCAGGACCTCTACACCCGCCTGATGGCCGACCCCGTGCAGTTGATGGAGTCGCAGATGGCCTTCTGGCAGGACTACCTGTCGATTGTCCAGAATCAGACGCTGCGCATGATGGGCGTCGAGAGCGAGCCGGTGCGCGCCGCGCCGAAGAGCGACAAGCGCTTCCAGCACGATGCCTGGGACGACAATCCGTTCTTCGATTTCGTCAAGCAGACCTATCTGTTGACCGCCGATTACCTCAATCACTCGGTGAACACCGTTGAGGGGCTCGACGAGAAGACCCAGCGCAAGATCGACTTCCATACGCGGCAGTTCATCAGCGCCGCTTCGCCCAGCAATTTCCTCGCCACCAACCCCGAGGTGCTTGAGCGGACCGTCGAGACCGGCGGCCAGAACCTGGTGGACGGCCTCAATAACCTCCTCGAGGACCTGGAACGCGGCAACGGCAAGCTCAAGATCCGCCAGACGCATCCGAACGCCTTTGAAGTGGGCGAGGATCTGGCGGTGACGCCCGGCAAGGTGGTGTACGAGAACGAGCTGATGCAGCTGATCCAGTATGCGCCCGCCACGGAGCAGGTGGCGCGCCGGCCGCTGCTGTTCGTGCCGCCGTGGATCAACAAGTACTACATTCTCGATCTCCGGCCCAAGAATTCGCTGGTCAAATGGCTGGTGGACCAGGGCTTTACGGTGTTCGTCATTTCATGGCGCAACCCGGATGCCGAACTCGCCGACAAGGAGTTCGAGGACTACATGAAGCTGGGTCCGCTGGCGGCGCTGGATGCCGTCGAGCAGGCGGTCGGCGAGCGCGACGTCAACATCATCGGCTACTGTCTGGGCGGCACGCTGCTGGCCTCAACCCTCGCCTGGATGGCCAGTCGGGGCGAGGGCGGCGTGAACAGCGCCACCTTCCTGACCACGCTGCTGGACTTTGACAGCCCCGGCGAGCTCGAGGTGTTCATTGACGAGGAGCAGCTCACCAATCTCGAAAAGCAGATGAACGAGCGTGGCTACCTGGCCGGCAATCAGATGGCGTCGACCATGTCGAGTCTGCGCTCCAACGATCTGGTCTGGTCGTTTTTCGTCAACAACTACCTCAAGGGCCAGGATCCGTTCCCGTTCGATCTGCTCTACTGGAACCAGGACTCCACCAACATGCCGGCGCGCATGCATGCCTTCTATCTGCGCAAGATGTACCTCGAGAACAAGCTGCGCGAGCCGGGCGGCATCACGCTGGACGGTATTCCCATCGACCTCGGCAAGGTCGAGGTGCCGTCGTATTTCGTCTCGGCCAAGGAAGACCATATCGCGCCCTGGCATGCCTGCTACCGCGGCTCGCAGCTGTTGAGCGGGTCGACGCGTTTCGTGCTGGGTGGCTCGGGGCATATCGCCGGCGTCGTCAACCCGCCTGAAAAGCAGAAGTACGGCTACTGGCTGAACGGGCGCAACCCCAAGAACCCGGATACCTGGTTCAACGGCGCCAAGCACCATGAGGGCTCCTGGTGGCTCGACTGGGCCAAGTGGCTGTCGCCGAAGCGCGGTGGCGAGGTGCCGGCACGGACCCCCGGTGATGGCAAGCTGACCCCCATCGAGGATGCGCCGGGCCGGTACGTGAAGGAGCCGAGCGATGGTCGATGACGCCCCGCGGGTCGGCATCATCATGGGTAGTCGCTCCGACTGGGAGACCATGGCCCATGCCGACAGTGTGCTAAAGGAGCTCGGCGTGCGCCACGAGTGCCGGATCGTCTCGGCGCACCGCACGCCGGCGCGCATGAACGACTACGCGGCGACGGCGCGGGAGCGTGGTCTGCGGGCCATCATTGCCGGTGCGGGTGGAGCCGCCCATCTGCCCGGCATGGTGGCGGCCCAGACGCCGGTGCCGGTGCTGGGCGTGCCGGTCCAGAGCCGCGCCCTCAAGGGGCTCGACTCGCTGCTGTCCATCGCGCAGATGCCGGGTGGCGTGCCGGTGGCCACGTTCGCCATCGGCGAATCCGGGGCACGCAATGCCGCGCTGTTCGCCGTGGCGATGCTGGCGGCGGATGACCCGGCCCTTGCCGAGCGTCTCGACGCCTTCCGTGAGGCCCAGGCGCAGAAGGTGATCGAGGATGAGCTGCCTTGACTGACCCGGTCCTGCCCGGCGCCACCCTCGGCATCCTTGGCAGTGGGCAGCTGGGCCGTATGCTGGCGCAGTCCGCGCGGCGCATGGGGTATCGCGTTCACACTCTCTCGCCGGCCACGGATTCGCCGACCGGACAGATCGCCGACCGCGAGACCGTCGCCGCCTACGAAGACCTTGATGCCATCGAGCGCTTCGCCCGCGATGTCGATGCGGTCACGTTCGAGTTCGAGAACATATCCTCGGCGGCGGCCGATGTCGCTGCCCGGCATGGCCCGGTGCGACCGCGCGGCGAGGTGCTGCACCTGTGCCAGAACCGCTGGCGCGAAAAGCATGCCCTGACCGACGCCGGGCTGCCCACCGCCCCCTACGAAGCGGTGGAGTCACTCGAGGCGCTGTCGGCCGCCATTGCCCGGCTGGGGACGCCCTGCATCCTGAAAACCGCCGGCTTTGGCTATGACGGCAAGGGCCAGGCCCGGATCGACACCGCGGATGATGCGGCGGCGGCCTGGGCGGCCATCGGCCGGGGTCCGGCGATTCTCGAGGGCGTGGTCGACTTCGCCGCCGAGCTGTCGGTGGTGGCCGCCCGCGGCGCGGCGGGGGATCAGGTGGACTTTGGCGTCATCGAGAACCGGCACGTCGATCACATCCTGGATGTGTCCATTGCCGACGCCCCGCTCACCGACGCCCAGATCACGCGGGCCCGGGAGATCGCCGCGACCGTGATGGAAGCGTTCGACGTGGTGGGTGTGCTCTGCGTGGAGCTCTTTCTGGACCAGAACGGCGAGCTGCTGGTCAATGAGCTGGCGCCGCGGCCGCATAACTCCGGCCATCTGACCATCGAGGCCTGCCCCAGCAGTCAGTTCGATCAGCAGCTGCGGGCGGTCTGTGGCCTGCCACTGGGGGATACCCAGCGCCAGCGGCCCACCGCCATGGCCAACCTGCTGGGCGATCTCTGGGCGCATGGCGAGCCCGACTGGGCCGCGGCGCTATCCGCGCCGAGCGTCAACCTGCACCTCTACGGTAAGGCCGAGCCCAGACCCGGCCGCAAGATGGGGCATCTGACCGCCTCGGCCCCGGATCGGGACGAAGCGGTCCGCCGCGTCCAGGCGGCCCGGGCCGCCCTGGTCCGCCCCCCCAATCCCTGACCCCTTTCAGCACGGAACAATCAATCAACCATGTGGTTTCGCAATCTCTGCGTCTATCAAATCGCCGATGCCTTCACCATCGATGCCGAGGCGCTGGAGGACCGGCTCAGTGCCGGCCAGTTCCAGCCCGTCGGCCCGCATGATCCGGAAACCCGCGGCTGGGTTCCACCGCTCGAGAAGGGGGGTGAGACGCTGGTGCATGCGGCCGGTGACCGTTTCATGATCTGCCTGCAGACCGAAACCCGGGTGCTGCCGCCGGCGGTGGTGCGGGAAAACGTCGATGCCCGCGTGGCCGAGCGCGAGGATGCCATGGCCCGACCTTTGGGGCGGCGCGAGAAGGCCCGCATCAAAGAAGAGGTGACCATCGATCTGCTGCCACGGGCCTTCACGCGCAGCAAACGCGCCTACGCCTATCTGGATCTGAGCGGACGCTGGCTGGTTGTGGATGCCGCCACCTGGCGTGAGGCCGAGCTGCTCACGGATGATCTGCGGGCGCTGCTGGGCAGCCTGCCCATCCGGCCGCTGCAGACCGAGAGCGCGCCGCATCAGGTCATGACCGAGTGGCTCGCCCATGACCGCTTCCCTTCCGACCTGGAGCCGGGCGAGGAGGCGGTGTTCGAGGATCCCCGCAGCGAGGGCGCCGAGGTGCGCTGCAAACGCCAGGACCTGCGCAGCGCCGAAATCCGTGGCCATATCAAGGCCGGTAAGCGCGTCCGTCGGCTGGCGATGACCTGGGATGATCGGGTCAACGCAGTGCTCGACTCGGATCTGTCCATCAAGCGACTGAAGTTCACCGATGGCGTACAGAGTGATGTCGATGACCGCGATGCCGAGTCGCCGCAGGAGCGGTTCGATGCCGACTTTGTGATCATGGCCGAGGAGCTGGGTCGGTTTCTGCCGCGGTTGATGGCCTGGTTTGACTGACGGGGATCATCAGCGGCGTCATCCGGACAAAAAAAAGCCGACGATGACGTCGGCCAAGAGGAGGAGAGTCGGTTCAGGGGATCGCCCCTGACAACGACTCTTATCCTAGTCCTTGTCGCATGCTGCCGGAATAGCCATGGCGGATGATCGCCTATGCTTGCAGGGCACAAATGCCCGGGAACCGCCGCGACGCCGCGTTGTCACCGCGGCGTGTTGAGCCCCGCCATCAACGATTCGGTGTTGGTCGCCAGACTGGCGTAGTGATACCCCCCCTCCTGGATGACCACCGTGGGAAGCCCCAGTCCGGCCACGCGCTCGCCCAGGGTGCGGATATCGTCCGTGTTCACCCCGATCTTCGCCTGCGGGTCTTCGTGGTAGATATCGAAGCCGTTGGAGAACACCAGTGCATCGGGGGCGAACAGGCGGATGGCGGTGAGCGCCTCGTCCAGCCTGCCGAAGAACGCCCCGGCATCGGAGCCGTGGGGGAGCGGCAGGTTGATGGTGGTCCCATAGCCCTCGCCGCGGCCGCGCTCATCCTCGAACCCGGTGACCACCGGATAGAAATTGGTGGGATCGCCGTGGATGGAGACATAAAGGACATCGGCGCGGTCGTAGAAGATCTCCTGGATGCCTTGGCCGTGATGCACATCGGTGTCGAGCACCGCCACCCGGGGGTAGTGCGGACGCAGCGCTTCGGCGGCGATCGCCGCATTGTTCAGGTAGCAGAAGCCACCGGCGGCATCGACCCGCGCGTGGTGACCCGGCGGCCGGCATAGGGCGAACGCCATCGGATCGCCGGCGACGACATCGTCGGCGGCGCACAGCGCGGCCTGCACCGACCAGTAGGCCGACTCCCAGGTATGCTCGCCCACCGGGCAGCTGCCATCGGCCAGATAACGCGCCGCCTCGGCCAGGATGCCCCGCAATGGGTTGGGCTCGCGCACGAACACGTTCGAGAGCACCTCGTCGCCCCAGTCCTCGGGCATGCTCGTCCAGCGCCGGTGGCACGATTCCAGAAACCGCAGATAGCCCAGATCATGCACCCGGCTGATGGGCTGGATGCCGTGATCGCTGACCGTCTCAAGCCGGGCGCCGGCCCGTTCGAGGCCCTCGAGGATGTGCCCGGTCCGCTCGGGGATCTCCTGTGGCGCCCGCATCTGGCCACGGGTGAAATAGGTCCGGGGGTAATGAAGGTCCTGACGGTGATCGAAATAGGCTTTCACGGAGGCTATTCCCTGGGAGATGTGGAGTGGTGCGCCCGGCAGGATTCGAACCTGCGACCTTCGGCTTCGGAGGCCGACGCTCTATCCAGCTGAGCTACAGGCGCATGTCGCAGATTGTAGCGTCTGCCGCGGTCCGGGCATAGCCCCCGGTTTGCCGTGTCGGGCAATGCCGCTATACTTTGTGACAGCCCGAAAATTGAGGATTATCAAGTGAGCGCCGAGCAGGATAGTGTCTTCGTCCGTAACTTCGCACTGGTCATTGCCACGCTGGTGGGCGTGACCGTTCTGCTCATCGTGATCGCGAATTCGGTGTTCGGTGACGAGGATTCTGAACGGCAGGCGCTTGCCGAGGAGCGCGCCGAGCAGAACCTGTCGCCGGATTTCGCCGTCCGCCTCAGTGGCGAGCCGGCGCCCGCCATCGCCTCGGCGGACTCCGGCGCGGATGAGGGCGGCGCCATGGAGGTGCGCAGCGGCGAGCAGGTCACCCAGGCGGTCTGCATCGCCTGTCATCAGGGCAACTTCCTCAATGCTCCCGGGGTCGGCGACAAGGCGGCCTGGAATGAGCGCATTGGCAAGGGCTGGGAAACGCTCACCCAGAACGTCGCCAATGGCTACGGCAACATGCCCGCGCAGGGTGGCGCCGCCTCCGAGGAAGAGATCCGCGCGGCCATCGAGTGGATGGTCGAATCCGAAACCGGGCTGGAAGTCCCCGAGTCCTGATCAGCCCGCCGGCTCGCCGCCGAGCAGGACGTGTTCGGCATGCTCGAGGGCCTCGGGCGTGCCATACACCACCAGTACATCCCCGTCCCGCAGTACGGTGTCCGGTGATGGCTGCGGCCCGCGGATGCCACCCCGCCGCACGGCGTTGATGGTGACCCCAATGGAGTCGGGGTCAATGTCGCTCAGCCGCTGACCGATCGCCGGGGCGTTTCCACTGAGCGTGATGGCGTGGAGCTGTTCCTGGAAGCGCCCGACCTTCTCCATATCCACGCGCTCGGCGCCGTGGAAATACCCCTTGAGCAGCCGGTAACGATCCCCACGGACTTCGCGCACGCTGCGGAACACCTTCGCCATGGGCACCCCCAGCAGCGCCAGCACATGGGAGGACAGCATCAGGCTTGCCTCAAGGATTTCCGGGACCACCACGGTGGCGCCGGCCGCTTCAAAGCGCTCGATCCAGCGGTCGTCGCGGGTGCGCACGATGATCGGAATGTCCGGACGCTCGGCGCGGGTATGCTCGAGCACCTTGAGGCTACCGGCCGGGTTGTCAAAGCTGAGCACGATCATCCGCGCCCGCTCGAGCCCGGCGGCCTGCAGCACTTCGCGTCGCTCGGAATCGCCATAGGTGACCGGGTCGCCGGCGTTGCGGGCCTCCTGGACGCGCTGGGGGTCGAGGTCGAGGGCGAGGTACGGCAGCGCTTCCTGATCCAGGAAGCGGCCGATGTTCTGACCCGTCCGGCCATAGCCGCAGAGGATGACGTGGTTGGCGAGGGGCTCGGCGATACGCGAGACCTCGGTCCTGGCGTCGACGGCATTGGCGCCCTCCGTCGGGGCACTGAGCACGCGCTGGGCGAGCGCCTGGTTGTGGCGGATGAGGATCGGCGCGGCCAGCATGCTCAGGACGATGGCGGCCAGCACCAGCTGGCTGGTGGCCGATGTCATCAGCCCGGCGCTGATCGCCAGGGCGATCAGGGCAAAGCCGAACTCACCGCCGTTGGCGAGGATGATCGCGGTCCGGCCCGAGTCCTGTGGGCCGTCCACCCGGCGGGCGATGGCGTACACCAGCAGCAGCTTGACGGCCACCATGCCGGCGGCGATGAGGAGCACCCAGTGCAGCTCCATGATCAGCACCGGCAGGTTGATCACCATGCCGACGGTGATGAAGAAAAACCCGAGCAGCACATCCCGGAACGGTCGGATGTCGGCATCGATCTGATAGCGGTATTCAGTCTCGCCCAGCATGATGCCGGCAAGGAACGCCCCCAGCGCCAGCGACAGGCCCGCCAGATGGGTCAGCCAGGCTGCGGCGACCGCGATCAGCAGCACCGTCAGCGTGAACAGCTCGTTGGATCGGGCCTGGGCCACTTCGTGGAAGATCGGTCGCAGTGCCTTGCGCCCCACCCAGACCATGATGCCGAACACCACCACACCCTTGATCAGCGCCAGCCCCAGCTCGGTGGTCAGTGAGTTGTCGCTGTTGCCGGCCAGGATCGGAATGGCGATCAGCAGCGGGACGACCGCCAGATCCTGAAACAGCAGCACGCCCACTGCCCGCCGCCCATGTCGGGTGTGCACCTCGACCTGCTCGGTGAGCTGCTTGGTGACGATGGCGGTGGACGACAGTGCCAGCGCGCCGCCCAGCACCACGCCCACCTCGATGGAGCCGGTCAGCCACCAGGCGATGCCACCGAACAGCGCCAGACACAGGGTGACCTGGCTGCCACCCAGTACGCCCACGGCCCAGCGCATGGCGTGCAGCTGCGGAAACGAAAACTCCAGACCGATGGTGAACAGCAGAAAGACCACTCCGAACTCGGCGAGCAGATGGGTGGTTTCGTTTTCGGGGATAAGACCCAGTGCCGAGGGGCCCAGGGCCATGCCCACCACCAGGTAGGCGATGATCGGCGGCAGGGTCAGCCGGCGGAACACCGAGACCGCCACCACGGAGGTGGTCAGCAGGAGGATGATGCTTTGCAGGCTGTCCATGCTCGGGGTGGCGTCCTCGCCTATTGGTAGCGCTCGAGGGTCAGGCCGGAGACATCAATATCCGGCGTACGTTGGTCGATCATATCAGCGACGACGCGCCCGGTCCCGGCGGCGAAGGTCCAGCCGAGGTGGCCGGCGCCGGTGTTGAGGTAGAGCCCGTCGATGCCGCTAGGCCCCAGGATCGGCGGACCATCAATGGTCATCGGGCGCAGGCAGGCCCATTGATCGGCCTCGCGGGTGTCGACCTGGCGCGCCAGGGCGGGAAAGTTCGCCAGCCCCTGTTCGAGCACATGCTCGACCCGCTGCGGCCGTATCCGCCGGTCATAACCGGTGAACTCGGCGGTACCGGCCATGCGCAGTTGATCGCCCAGTCGCGTGATGACGATCTTGCGGCCATCGTCGATGATCGGCAACCGCGGTGCCGCCTCGAGCCCGTCCACGGGCAGCGTGGCGGAGTAACCCTTCACTGGCTTGATGGGCAGGCGAAGGCCTGCCTGACGGGCCAGGTACGGTGCCTCGGCGCCGGTGGCCAGCACGAATGCGTCGGCCTCGAGGGTGGTCTGGTCGGTGTCGATGGCCCGCAGCCGGCCGGCTTTGACGTGCAGGCGTTGTACCGATTCGCCCAGTCGCAGGGTCAGTCCGCGCTCGACGGCCTTCTCGCCCAGCCGCTGACAGAAAAGGCGGGCATCACCGCTGGCGTCGTCGGGGTAGAAGAACCCGCCGGCGAGTTCCGCCTGGATATCGGCGAGTGCCGGCTCGCGCTGGCTGATCCCGGCGGGGCTCAGCGTCTCGTGGCGCACCCCCGAGTCCGCCATCAGGCGGCTGCTGGCGCGGGCGGTCTCCATTTCCTCGGGATGCCGGAAGATTTTGAGGATGCCGTTGTGCGCCTGGGTATAGTCGATGGCGGTTTCCGCCTCGAGCTCGCGCATGCGCTGCAGGCTGTAAGTGGCCAGACGCGCGTTGACGGCCGTGTTGCGGGCGTGGTGATGGGGGCGGCTGTAGCGCAGGAATCCCAGTCCCCAGCCCATCAGGCGCGGCAGTTGCGCGGGCCGCAGCAGCAGTGGTGAGTCCTCGCGCCCCATCCAGCGCAGCAGCTGGCCCAGGGCCTGGGGGGTATTCCAGGGCTCAGTGTGGCTGGCGTGGAGCATGGCTCCATTGGCATGGCTCGCCTCCGAGGCCAGTTCCGGTGCCCGGTCGAGCAGCGTCACCGAATGACCGCCCTCGAGTAGATACCATGCCGTGGCCACGCCGACCAGGCCGCCGCCCATCACGATGATATTCACTGAACCTCCCCTGACGTATTGCGTTCAGTTTAACGCTGAACCCGCTCACGATAGGACAGTGCTTCGGCGATGTGGTGTTCCCGTATGTCGGCAGCGCCGTCGAGATCGGCGATGCTGCGCGCGATCCGCCAGCAGCGGTGCCAGCCGCGTGCCGACAGACCAAAGCGTTGGGTGGCCTGGCGCATGATTTGCCGGCCGGCGGCATCGAGTTGGCCGACGCGGCGCATCGCGCTCACCGACAGATGACTGGCCGGGATCCCGTCACGGTCCAGCTGGCGCTCGCGGGCGATCTGGACGCGGCGGGCCACCGCGTCGCTGGACTCGCCCTCAGTGCAGGTGTCGAGCTGGGCGGCGGTCAGCCGGGGGACCCGCACCTGCAGATCGATGCGATCCAGCAACGGACCGCTGATGCGGTTGCCGTAGCGACGGATCTGCGCCGGCGTGCAGCGGCAGTCATGGTCGCTGTCACCCTCGTAGCCGCAGGGGCAGGGGTTCATGGCCGCAATCAGCTGGAAGCGGGCGGGAAAGCGCAGCCGCGCGTTGACCCGCGAGACGCTGATTTCGCCGGTCTCGAGTGGCTCGCGCAGGGCCTCGAGGGCTTCACGGGGGAATTCGGGCAGCTCGTCGAGGAACAGCACCCCGTGGTGGGCGAGCGAGATCTCGCCGGGCCGCGGGCGCATGCCACCGCCGGTCAGTGCCCGCGACGATGTGCTGTGATGGGGGCTGCGGAAGGGGCGTCGGGCCCAGTGAGCGGGGTCAAAGCAACCCTCGGCGATGGAGTGCAGCGATGCCGACTCCATTGCCTCGGCATCGGTCATGGCGGGCAGCAGGCCTGGCAGGCGCGCCGCCATCAGGCTTTTGCCACTGCCGGGCGGGCCGCAGAACAGCAGGCTATGGCCGCCGGCCGCGGCGATTTCAAGGGCCCGCCGCGCCGGCGCCTGGGCGATGACATCGCGCAGATCGGGGCCTGCCGGGGCATGGCCGCGCCCGCTGGGCTGCGCCGGTGGCAGGGGACGCTTGCCGCCGAGATGCCGGGTCACATCGAGCAGATGATCGGCGCCATGCACGGGGCCACCCGCCAGCGCGGCCTCGGCGGCATTGTCGGCGGCAACGACGAGGGTTTCCGAGGCGGCGGTACAGCGCAGTGCCACGGGCAGGGTGCCGTTGACCGGACGCAGGCGGCCGGACAGCGCCAGCTCGGCGCAGAACACGGTGGTCCCGCAATGCTGTCCGGGAATCTGGCCGGAGGCCACGAGGATGCCCAGCGCAATCGCCAGGTCGAAGCGGGCGCCATCCTTGGGCAGATCGGCGGGGGCGAGATTGACGGTGATGCGGCGACGCGGGAATTCAAAACCGCTGGTGGTCAGTGCCCCGCGGACCCGGTCGCGGGCCTCGCGCACCGCCGTATTGGGCAATCCCACGATGGACAGCGACGGCAGACCGCCGCCCAGATGAACCTCGACGCCCACGCGCGGGGCGTCGATGCCCACCGCCGCGCGGGCCTGAATCTGTGCCAGTGCCATGGCGACGCACCTCCCTGTGCGAAGCTGAGGACCCCGCGTATGGCGGGCGGGAATCAGTCGGCGGCGTCGTCCGGCTGTGCCGCTTCGCCGGTTGTTGGCGTCCCCTCGAGCGCCGCGACCCGGGCTTCCATCGCCTCGAGGCGCTCGCGGGTGCGGGCAAGCACCTTGGCCTGGGCGTCGAATTCCTCGCGGGTGACGAGCTCCATCCGGCTGAAAGTGCTCTGCAGCGCCACCCGGGCGTTCTTCTCGACTTCCGCCTGAAAGTCGCGCAGCCCGCTGGGCAGGTTTTCGGAAAAGCGCTTCGCCATGTCGTCAAGCTGTTTCGGATCGAGCATTGTTCGGCCTCCGTTGACTGTCGGGCCAGTTTAAGGCGTTCGCGGGCAATTCCCAATCCACGGGGCGACTCATTTTGGTGCGTCCGATGAACGGAGTTTGCACCGAGAAAGTGCATATTGCCCGCGATGCACAGGATCAGGTCGCCGATCGCTGAGCGCCCGCTCGTTGGCACGGTCCGTGCATAAACTCTGGTGCATTTATATCGTTCATGGGCACCGGGGGATCCGGTCCCGACAGGGGAGTTCAGGCATGAAGCTGATCACTGCGATTATCAAGCCTTTCAAGCTCGACGATGTCCGGGAGTCACTCTCGGAGATCGGCGTGCAGGGCGTCACCGTCACCGAGGTCAAGGGATTTGGCCGTCAGAAAGGCCACACCGAGCTCTATCGGGGGGCTGAGTACGTCGTCGATTTCCTGCCCAAGATGAAGGTCGAGGTCGTGCTCGACGATGATCTTGTCGAACGCGCCATGGAGGCCATCAGCAAGGCGGCCAACACCGGCAAGATCGGCGACGGCAAGATCTTTGTCTCGCCCGTCGAACAGGCCATCCGCATTCGTACGGGTGAAACCGACAAAGACGCACTCTAAGGAATCACTGGGAGTCTGAAACATGTCTGCAGAATTCAACGAACTGGCCTACGCGCTGGATACTTTTTACTTCCTGATCTCCGGGGCGCTGGTCATGTGGATGGCCGCCGGGTTCACCATGCTCGAATCGGGCCTGGTGCGCTCGAAGAACACCACCGAGATCCTCACCAAGAACGTTTCGCTCTACGCGATCGCCTGCATCATGTACATGCTGATCGGCTACAACATCATGTATGGCGGCGGCATCAGCAGCGTCATTCCGTCCATCGGCGGCATTCTCGGCGCATCGGATAACGTGCCGGCGGACATCGCCGCGGGCAGCGATGCCTACTACTCGAACATCTCCGACTTCTTTTTCCAGGTGGTGTTCGTGGCAACCGCGATGTCGATCGTCTCGGGTGCCGTGGCCGAGCGGATGAAGCTCTGGACGTTCCTCCTGTTCACGGTGATCGTCACCGGCCTGGTCTATCCCATCCAGGGCTTCTGGAGCTGGGGTGGTGGCTTCCTGGCCGAGGTCGGTTACTCCGATTACGCCGGCTCGGGCATCGTCCACATGTTCGGTGCGGCCGCGGCGCTGGCGGCGGTGATGGTGCTGGGCCCGCGCAAGGGCAAGTTCGGCCCCAATGGCGAGGTCAAGCCGATTCCGGGTGCCAACATGCCGCTGGCGACGCTGGGTGTGTTCATCCTGTGGTTCGGCTGGTTCGGCTTTAACGGCGGCTCCGAGCTCAAGCTCTCCGACGCCGGCTCAGCCAACGCGGTCGCCCTGGTGTTCGCCAACACCAACCTGGCCGCTGCCGGTGGTGTCGTCGCCGCGCTGGTCACCGCGCGCCTGATGTTCGGCAAGGCCGACCTGACCATGGCCCTCAACGGCGGTATCGCCGGTCTGGTGTCGATCACCGCGGGTCCCAACGTGCCGAGTCTGCTGGGCGCGACCCTGATCGGCGTTGTCGGCGGCGTGCTGGTGGTGTTCTCCATCGTCGGACTCGACAAGCTCAAGCTCGACGACCCGGTGGGTGCCATCTCCGCGCACGGCACGGCCGGCATCTGGGGTGTCCTGGCGGTGCCGCTGTGGAATGAAGGCGCCAGCTTCGGGCCGCAGATCATCGGTCTGGTGACGATCTTCGTCTGGACCTTTGGCGTCAGCTACATCCTCATGACCATCCTCAAGGCGGTGATCGGACTGCGTGTCTCCGAGGAGGATGAAGAGACCGGGCTCGACATTGTCGAATGCGGTGTCGAGGCCTATCCGGAGTTCAGCAACCCGCGCTAACGCGGACCGGCTGAACCACGGACCCACGGGCGCCTTCGGGCGCCCGTTTTTTTTCTGGGGCAGGATGAGCACCTGCGTTAGACTGCCGGGCCTCAGATGGGCTGACGCACGATAGGGAGACAAGCATGAAAGTGGGTGTTGCCGGACTGGGCGTGATGGGCCGGGCGATGGCGCGGAACCTGTCCGCCGATGGACTGCTCGCGGGGGTGTGGAACCGCACGCGGGCCACGGCCGATGCCCTCGGCAATGAGCTGGACGTACCGGTGGCCGACGATGCGACGGCGCTTGCCGACGCCTGCGATGTGGTCATCACCTGCGTCCGCGCGGATGCCGATGTGCTGGAAGTGGTTGCGGCGCTGGCGGCGGGTGTCAGCCCGCGTGATGTGGTGATCGATACCTCGACCATTGGCGTGGACGCGGCCGGCGAGGCCGCCGCGATGCTGGAGGCGAAGGGCGCGACGTTCCTGGATGCGCCGGTCACCGGTGGCCCCGAGGGCGCCGAGGCCGGCACCCTGCAGATCATGGTGGGCGGCGACCCGGCGGTGCTCGAGCGGGTGCGCCCGGCCCTGCAGGCCATCGGCAGCGACGCGACGCACTTCGGGCCGGTGGGCAGTGGCCAGCGGGCCAAGGCGGTCAATCAGGTGATGGTTGCCGGCATCGTCCAAGCGATCAGCGAGTCACTGTCATTCGCTGAGGCGAGTGGCCTCGACACCGAGCGCCTGCTGCCGGTTCTCACCGGTGGCGCGGCGGGAAGCCGTCTGCTCGAGCGCCGTGGCAGCCGGATACTGGCCGGCGATTTTGAGCCCGGCTTCCGGGTGTCGCTGCATCACAAGGATCTCAACCTGTGCCGCGACCTGCTGCAGAAGCTCGACGTCAATCTGCCGCTGGTGGAGATGACCATCAAGCACTATGAGCGCCTGCTGGATCAGGGCTACGGCGACGAGGACACCTCGGCGCTGTTCCGCCTCAAGCGCGAGCTGTTCGAATCGGGCAACCGCAAGAGTCTCTAGGCCGGGCGGGTCAGCCGCCGGCCTGGAGGAGGATGGATTCGATCTGCTGATCGGCCATCCGCGCCCTGACTCCATTGACCTGCTCGAGATCGGCGAACGGCCCCACGCGAACCCGGTGCCAGGTCTCGCCGCCGGGCAGCTCGACCACCTGGACGCGGGCCTGGATGCCCAGCAGCGCCAGGCTGGCTTTCAGTGAATCGGCATCCTCCGCCTGACGGAACGAGCCGGCCTGCAGCAGATAGCGGGTGCCGTCCGATTCGGGGGCGGCCGGTGGATCAGCGGCGGGATCGGCCTCGGGCACGGCCGGTGCGGGCGGCTCCCCGCCGTCATCCCGCTCGCCCACTTCCACCTCCTGCTCGTTGAGCAGGCGATAGAACTCGAACCGCGGCTGATCGTCCTGCGTCGCCGGCGAGGGGGCCGCTTCACTGTCTGCGGTTGCGTCGGCGCGGGGTGCATCGGGCCGGCGATGCTCGAGGTGCACCACCAGGGCCACCAGCAGGCCGACGGCCAGCCCCGTCGCCCCCCAGACAATGGCACCCGGCCGACGGCCCGACGCCGCCCGGGCGCGGGTCGGACGGCTCGCCTGCCCATTGCTCTTGCGGGCCGGCTTGCGGCGGGTGCTGCCCTTCGCTGCCATGTCTACATGCGTTCCGGTGCCGAGACGCCCAGCAGATCGAGGCCATTGCGCACCACCTGGCGCACGGCCTCGATCAGCGTCAGGCGGGCATCGCGCAGGTCGCGGTCGTCGACCAGGAACGTATGGGCGTTGTAGTAGGTGTGAAACGCGCCGGCCAGCTCGCGCAGGTAGGCGGCCAGCAGGTGCGGCTCGTGATTGGCCGCCGCCGACTCGAGCGCCTCGGGGTAGCGGCCGAGGGCCTGAATGAGGGCCTGCTCATGATCGGCGTCGAGCCGGTCGACATGGCTCAGCCCGTTGTCGTGGTCATGCTCGATCCCGCGCTCGTGCCTCTGCCGGCGTACGCTGCAGACCCGGGCGTGGGCGTACTGAATGTAGTAGACCGGGTTGTCGTTGGACTGCGACTTGGC
This sequence comes from Spiribacter roseus, assembly GCF_002813635.1. Lineage (NCBI taxonomy): Bacteria > Pseudomonadati > Pseudomonadota > Gammaproteobacteria > Chromatiales > Ectothiorhodospiraceae > Spiribacter > Spiribacter roseus. The sequence continues at coordinate 70,731 of NZ_CP016382.1, forward strand.
CAGCTCGAGGTCGAAGTCGAGGTGCTGTTCGGGCCGACGCATGACATAGAAAAAGCGGGCGGCGTCGTTGCCCACCTCGTCGCGGAGGGCGCGCAGGGTGACGAACTCGCCGGCACGGGTCGACATGGGCAGGCGCTCGGAGCCGCGGTAGAGGATGGCGAACTGCACCAGCCGGAAGGTGAGCGCGTCGGTGGCATGGCCAAACGCCTCGAGGCTCGCCCGCACGCGGGCCATGTAGCCGTGATGATCGGCGCCGAAGACATCGATGGCCTGTTCGAAGCCACGCTCGAACTTGTTCAGGTGATAGGCGATGTCCGAGGCGAAGTAGGTGGTCTGCCCATCCGCCCGGCGCACCACCCGGTCCTTGTCATCGCCATAGTCGGTGGAGCGGAACCAGCGGGCACCCTCGGCGTCGTAGAGCGCGCCGGCGGCCTGGAGCTGCTCGAGGGCATGCTCCACCGCGCCGGTGCGCACCAGTGCGCGCTCGCTGAACCAGCGGTCGTAGCGGACACCGAAGGCGGCCAGGTCCTCGGCGATATCCCCGGTGATGGCGGTGACCGCCGCTTCGAGGATCTCCTCGTAGCGGCCTTCTCCCAGCAGGCCCCGGGCGCGCGCGATGAGGGCGTCGATATACGCCTCCTTGTCGCCGCCGGCGTGGGCATCGGCGGGCAGACCAGCGGTCAGCTCGGCGGCGGTGATGCGGTAGCGCTCGCCGGCCTCGGCCTCCAGATCGCGGGCAATGCCGTGGATGTAGTCGCCGCGATAGCCGTTGGCGGGAAAGGCCATGGACTCGCCACGATGTTCCAGATAGCGGATCAGCACGCTGACGGCGAGGATATGCATCTGCCGCCCGGCGTCGTTGATGTAATACTCGCGATGGACGGCGTGGCCGGTCGCCTCGAGCACGTCGGCCAGCGCCGCCCCAAAGGCGGCGCCGCGGCCATGGCCGACATGCAGCGGGCCGGTGGGGTTGGCCGAGACGAACTCGACGATCACCTGCTGGCCCCGGCCATAGTGGCTGCGGCCGAATTCACGGCCCTCGCGGTGGATCCGGGCGATGACGGCGTTGGCCGCATCGCGGGTGAGAAAGAAGTTGATGAACCCGGGGCCGGCCACCTCGACCTGATCGATGTGGGCATGCACCGGCAGATGGGCCACCAGCCGGGTCGCCAGCTCGCGGGGGTTCTGGCGCAGTACCGGGGCCAGACGCATGGCGAGGTTGCTGGCGTAGTCGCCGTGGCCGCTGCCGCGGCCGCGCTCGAGCTGGATGTCGATCCGGTCGGGAAGGCTGAGGGATTCGGCGGCGGCCAGGGATTGCAGGGCCTGACTCAGCAGATCGACGAGTTCTTCTTTCATCGGGGTGTTCAATATCCGGTTGGCAAACGAGCGACCATTATCCGGCCTCGGTCGCAGTCTTCAAGCGCTACAGCGACTCGGCCGGATCGACATCCACCGACCAGCGCACCTGCCGCGCCTCGGGCAGCCGCCCCAGTGCCGGCAGCCAGCCGCTGAGCACGGCCTGCAGATTGCTACGGCTGTCGGCCAGAAGCATCAGCTGGGCGCGATGGCGACCGGCGCGTCGCTCCATGGGTGCGGGAAACGGACCGAGCCGCTCCACCGCGTCGTCGGCGGGGGCCAGTGGCACGGCGGCGCGTAGAAAGGCCAGTGGCGCGTGACGGTCGGTGGCCTCGGCGCGGATCAGTGCCATCGCCCGCATGGGCGGCAGTCCGGCGGCCTCACGCTCGGCCAGTGCCGTCCGGGCGAACGCCGGGTAGCCACCGTGCAGCAGCTGCTGGAGCAGCGGGTGCTCCGGGTGATGGGTCTGGATGACCACCTCGCCGGGCCGCTCGGCCCGGCCGGCCCGCCCGGCGACCTGAATGACCTGCTGGGCGAGCCGCTCAGGCGCCCGAAAATCGGCACCGAACAGGCCCTGGTCGGCGTCAACGATGGCGACCAGCGTCACCGCCGGCAGATGATGGCCCTTGGCGAGCATCTGGGTGCCCAGGATCAGCCGCGTCTCGCCGGTCTGCGCCCGCTGCATGGCCTGCTCGAAGCTGCCGCGGCGGCGGGTGCTGTCGCGGTCGATGCGCACCGGGGGGGTATGCGGGAAGGCCTCGGTCAACGCCGCCTCGATCCGCTCGGTACCCAATCCCAGTGCGCGCAGATCGACGCTGCCGCAGCTCGGGCAGTGGTGTGGCAGGCGCTGCTCGCGATTGCAGTGATGGCAGTGCAGGCGGCCACGCCCGCGGTGATAGGTATAGCGGGCGTCGCAGCGATCGCACTCGGCGAGCCAGCCGCATTCATGGCAGATCAGTGTCGGGGCAAAGCCGCGTCGGTTGAGAAATAGCAGGGCCTGACCGCCGGCATCCAGATGGCTCTGTACCCGGTCGATGAGCGGCTGCGAGAGGCCTTCCCGGGTGGGCTGACCGCGCATGTCCAGCAGCTGCATTGAGGGCGGCCGGGCATGACCGGCCCGCTGGGTCAACGCATGGTGTTGATAGCGCCCCTGCGCGGCATTCGCGAGGCTTTCCAGCGACGGCGTCGCCGAGCCGAGGACAACGGGGACGTCGCTGCGGTAGGCGCGCAGCACCGCCAGATCCCGCGCCGAGTAGCGAAACCCCTCCTGTTGCTTGAGCGAGGCGTCGTGCTCTTCATCGATGACGATCAATCCGGGCCGGGCCAGCGGCACGAATACCGCCGATCGCGTGCCGATGACCACGTCCGCCACGCCTGCCCGCGCCGCCAGCCAGGCATTGAGGCGCTCGCCATCGGCCTGCCCCGAATGGAGGATGGCGATCCGCCCGCTGAGACGGCTTTGAAAGCGCTGCACGAGCTGAGGGGTCAGGCCGATTTCGGGGACGATGACCAGGACCTGCCGCCCGCATTCGAGGGTGCGGGCGATGGCGTCCAGATAGACCTCGGTCTTGCCACTGCCGGTCACGCCGTCGATCAGGATGGCGGCATGCCCGGCCGTCGGGCGGATGGCGGCGGCGCAGGCCTGCTGCTCGTCATTGAGGGCGGCGCCGGGTTGATCGGCGCGTCCCGGCAACAGGCCGTAGTCGGGGGCGGTATCGGTGGCCGCCAGTCCCTGCTCGACCAGACGCCTGAGCACGCTGCGGGCGTCGCCACCGATGCCCGCGAGCTGCACGGGGGTCAGCGTGCCGCTGCGCTGCAGGGCCTCGAGCAGCTGGCGCTGGCGGGGTGCCCGTCGCGCCCGGGCGTCGGGCTGAGCCGCACGACCCGCGTCGGTCAGGTGCCAGGCGGTGGACTGGCCGGGCGTCGCCGGATCGCCACGGCGCAGCCGTGTCGGCAGGGCGGTGAGATAGGCCTCGCCCGGCGGGTGGTGATAATAGCGGGCGGCCCATTCGATCAGGGCCATGGTGGCGGGATCGAGCAGCGGCGTCGGGTCGATGACATCGATGATCGGTCGCAGCCGGTCGGCGGCCAGATCGCTGGCGGTGGGGCCGGCGGTGACGATCCCCACCCGCTCGCGGCGCCCCAGCGGAACCCGGACACGGGCGCCCACGGCCGGCGCGGGACCGTTGGCGGGGGGTAGGTAGTCGAGGGCCTCAGTGAAGGGCCCCGCCACCGCGACTCGGATGATATCGGTCATGGGCGGGGCGGACGTCGTCGGACCGCCGGGGCCGGCAGCCCCGACGGCCACGGGGCGCTAGCGCATCTGGATGCCGCCGCCCGGCATGCCGCCACCGGCACCCGGGGCACCCCCGCCGCCCATCTGATCGGGCGTCATGATGCGTGACGCCTGCTCACGCTGCATCTCCTTGAGCTGCTCCATGGTCTGCTCCAGCGCTGCCTGGGCGGCGGGCGGGAAAGCATTCATGGCCTCCTCGAGGCTGTTGGCCTCGAGCTCAAAGTTGAGCGGCAGGGCACCGGCCGGTGTCATGACCTGGGTGCTGCCCAGGTAGAGCACCGGCCGGCTGTCGTCCGGCTTCCCGTCGCGGGTGACCGGACTCAGCCGCTGGATGCTGCCGACCTGACGATCGGTGAAGTTTTCTTCCTGGTACAGCCCGTCCGCATTCAGCGTGAGCTGGTCCAGGGTGTCCGCGTTTTCGGCATCCGTCATGTTGACTCCTTTTGCCGTTACAGGCCCTTGACGGCCTGAACCATGCCACCGGCGACCTTCTGACCGTCGCCGAACACCATGCGTGTGTTCTCGCCGTAGAACAGATGGTTCTCGACGCCCGAGAAGCCGGCGCCACCGCCGCGCTTGATGACCATCACGTTTTCGGCCTCGTCGACGTTGAGGATCGGCATGCCGTAAATCGGGCTCGACGGATCGTCCCGCGCCGCCGGGTTGACGACGTCGTTGGCGCCGATCACCACGGCGACATCGGTCATGGCGAACTCTTCGTTGATGTCTTCCATGTCGAAGATCATGTCATAGGGCACACCGGCCTCAGCGAGCAGAACGTTCATGTGACCCGGCATACGTCCGGCCACGGGGTGGATGGCGAACTTGACCTCAACCCCCCGGTCCTGCAGCAGCTCGACGAACTCCCAGATCTTGTGCTGCGCCTGGGCCACCGCCATGCCATAACCGGGCACGATGATCACGCGCTCGGCGTAGGCCATCATGATGCCGGCGTCCTCGGCCGAGATGTCCTTCATCTCGCCCGCGGGGCCTTCGCTGCTCGCCCCTTCGCTGCTGCCCCAGCCGGCGAACAGGACGTTGGTGAGCGGACGGTTCATGGCCTTGGCCATGAGCTGCGTGAGCAGCGTACCGGCGGCACCCACCACCGTACCGGCGATGATCATGGCCGGGTTGCCGATGGCATAGCCCTCAAAGCCCACGGCCAGACCGGTCAGGGCGTTGAACAGTGAGATGATCACCGGCATGTCGGCGCCGCCGATCGGTACCGCGACGAACACGCCGAACAGCAGGCCGAGGGCAAAGAACACCGCCACCACCAGCGCGCTGTCGGTGAAGAAGGTCAGAATGCCGAACAGCACCGCCAGGGCGAACACCACAATGTTGACGATCTGCTGGCCGGGGACCAGCTGGCTGCGCTTCATGCGGCCGTCAAGCTTGGCCCAGGCGATCAGCGATCCTGAGAACGCCACCGTGCCGATGAACGCACCCAGAATCGCCAGGATGGCGACGTCGGCCCCGAGGGCACCGGCGATGCCGACGCTGCCGGCGCCTTCCGCGCGCAGGGCGGCGGTGGCCGCCTGAACGCTGATGTCGGCATCGGCGGCCAGCGCCTCGGCCCGTACCTGGAGGTCATTGGGCAGGGTGCGCAGGGCGCGCAGCATCTCGACCGCGGCGATGGCGGCGGCGGCGCCACCACCCATGCCGTTGTAGAGCGCGACCATCTGGGGCATCTCGGTCATGCCCACACGACGCCCCGACCACCACGCGAGCCCACCGGCGGCGGCGATCGCGATCACGATCAGGACATAATTGGTCAGCCCATGCACCGCCGGGTGCAGGAAGGTGACCAGGGTGGCCAGCACCATGCCGGCGCCGGCCCACATGATGCCCTTGCGGGCGGTCCGCGGGGAGCTCATGGCCTTGAGGCCAAGAATGAAGAGGACCGCCGCGAGGAGGTAACTCAGCTGGACAACAAAGTTCATTCCTCGGCCCCCTTCTTCTGCTCATCCTTGCTCTTGAACATCTCGAGCATGCGCTCGGTGACGACATAGCCGCCCACGGCGTTACCCGCGGCGAGCAGCACCGCGATGAAGCCGATGATCTGCTCGGTCACCGTCCCGGCATGGCCGAGCACCACCATGGCGCCCACCACCACGATGCCGTGGACAAAGTTGGAGCCGGACATCAGCGGCGTATGCAGGATGACCGGCACACGGCTGATGACCTCGAAGCCGGCGAACGCCGCCAGCATGAATATGTAGATTGCGACAAATCCTTCGATCGCCATTATTTATCTCCTTCCATGCGCTCGCGGGTCGGCGCATGCCGGGTCTCGCCGTCGTGGGTCAGGCAGCTGTCGGCCAGGACCTGGTCGTCCCAGTCGAGGTGGATCTCGCCGTCCTTGATGATCAGCCCGAGCAGGTTGACCAGATTGCGGGCGTACATCTCGCTGGCATGGGTCGCGGCCATGCTGGGAATGTGCCTGGGCCCGGCAATGATGACGCCCTGGTGGGTGATTTCCTTGCCGGCCTCGGTCAGCTCGCAGTTGCCGCCGGTCTCGGCGGCCATGTCGACGATCACCGCACCGGCCTTCATCCGCTCGACGGTGGCCCGGTCGATGATGGTCGGCGCCGGCCGCCCCGGGATCGATGCGGTGGTCACCACCGCGTCGGCCTGGGCGATGTGGCGGGCGAGGACCTCGGCCTGCTGGGCCTTTTCCTCGTCGGTGAGCTCGCGGGCATAGCCCCCTTCGCCCTCCGCGCTGACGCCGGTGTCGATGAACTTGCCGCCCAGCGATTCGACCTGCTCGCGGGTGGCGGAGCGCACGTCGTACGCCTCGACAATCGCACCCAGGCGCTTGGCGGTGGCGATGGCCTGCAGACCCGCCACGCCGGCGCCGACAACCACCACCCTGGCCGGGCGCACCGTGCCGGCGGCGGTGGTCAGCATCGGGAACAGCTTGGGCGAGAGGTGCGAGGCCAGCAGCGCGCACTTGTAGCCGGCGATGTTCGCCTGCGACGACAGGGCATCAATGCCCTGGGCGCGGGTGATGCGCGGCACGAGCTCCAGCGCGAAGCTGGTCACGCGGCGCTTGTTGAGGTTGCGGATGCGGGTGTCGCCCTCGTGGGGCGTAAGAAACCCGAGCAGCAGGCTTTTCTCGGGGAGCTTGCCGGCTTCATCGGCGCTGGGTGGCTCGACCCGAAGGACCACATCGGCATCCTTGTAGAGTGCTGCCTGATCGTCGGCCCAGCTGACCCCTTCGTAGAGCTCGTCGGGAAAACCGGCCGACTCGCCGGCGCCCCGCTGAATCCGCACCTCGACGCCAAGCTTGGTGAACTGCTTGAGAACACTGGGCACGACGGCGACGCGTTTTTCTCCGTTGGCCGTTTCCTTGGGGACGGCGATGGTGATGCTCATCGAGTTAACTCCTGTCCTTTGGCGGTCCACTTGAACCGTCGAACCCGCGATTCTACAACATCTTTGCGGCTAAACACCCCCACGCCCATCGGGGTATCCCGGAACCGCCACGGTAATCAAGCAGTCATACTTGCACAGTAACGTCAAGCATCGGATGATCGAAGTCAGTCATTCAGGTGCGGTGACGCGCGTGACAAGGGGACCCTGGCGTGATCAGCTTGCAGCAGCCCATCCTCCGGACCGATGTCTCCGGCATGCCACTGGAGTGGATGACCTACCAGGCGGCGGTCCGCCTCTACCACCTCGACCAGGTGGCCTATACCTGCGGCCACACCCTCTACCGGGTCCACGGCGGCTACAGCGCCCGGACCGGTCTACGCAGCGTGGTCGACGTCAACTCGATCATCGCGACCGCAGGGGCGATGCAGGCGAGCCTCAAGGATCACGCCGCCTATCGACCGCCCCTGAATAACGCCACGCTGTTCCGCCGGGACGATCATCTGTGCCTGTACTGCGGCGAGCGCCGGCCGGTCCGCGAGCTCTCCCGCGATCACATCAAGCCGATCAGTCGCGGGGGCATCGACACCTGGACCAATGTGGTTACGGCCTGCAAGCGCTGTAACAACCTCAAGGGCAACCGCACGCCGGAGCAGGCCGGCATGCAGCTGCTGGCGGTGCCGTTCGCCCCCACCCATGCCGAGTATGTCTATCTGCAGGGGCGACGCATTCTGGCCGATCAGATGGCCTTCCTGCGTGCGCACTTCCCGCGTCGCAGTCCGCTGCGCGAGCGGTTGGCCGCAAGCCCCAGCTAGCCGTTACTCGCCGGGCAGGCGGCCCATTTCCTCGAAAAAGTCGGAGTAGGCGTCGTCCTCCAGGGACACGTCGCCGTCAACGACCTGCGAGCGTCGGTACTGGCGATAGGCCGAGCGTGTGAAGACGTACGGGTCAACCGCGGCGTCATCGCGGAAGCGGGCCGCCCCCGCCATCCGGGCGCGGGTGTTGACGATCTCGAGGGCGGTCAGTGCGCCGAAGGTCACCGTATCCAGGGTCACGTAGGTGATCACGTTGGTGTAATAGGCCACCGGGTACTGGGTGACGTCGCGGGTGTCAGAGGGACCGAACAGCGGCAGCACCAGATAGGGGCCGGCATCGACGCCCCAGACGCCCAGGGTCTGGCCAAAGTCCTCGGCGCGGCCCTCGATGCCCAGCCAGGCCTGCGCCGGGTCGAACAGTCCCAGCAGCCCCACTGTGGTGTTCACCACAAACCGGACACTCTCGCGACCGGCATCCCCCGCCTTGCCCTGAAGCAGGTCATTGAGGATGTAGCCCGGCGCCTCGAGGTTGGTGAAAAAGTTGTCAACGCTGTCCCGCACGCCCTCACTGGTGATGCGCGTCCAGCCCTCACTGGCGGGCTCGAGGGCGTAGGTGTCGACGCCCTCGTTGAAGTCGTAGACACCCCGGTTGAACCCCTCAATGGGGTCATTGGCCGAGTTGCTGCCGGTGCTGGCGCAGCCGCTCACCACCAGGGTGATCAGAAGCAGGGCGACCAGCCGGAGGATGCCGGCGGGCGGGTGGTTCGGATGATGCTGCCGGGTCACTGAATTACTCCGGTGCCGCTTCAAAGGAGTCGTAGAACAGCCGGTCCGAGGGCAGCCCCGCCGCCGCAAAGGCCTCGCGGGCGGCGTTGATCATCGGCGGCGGTCCGCTCATATAGACATCGAAGCCGCTCAGATCCGGGTGATCGCGCACCACCTGCTCATGGACAAAGCCGGTGGCGCCGCGCCACTCATCGGCGGGTTCCGGATCGGAGAGCACCGGGGTGTAGGCGATGTTCGCAGCCTGCCCGGCCCACTGGCGCGGCAGCGAATCGAGATAGAGATCGGCCGGCCGGCGGGCCCCCCAATAGATATGCATGGGCCGCTTGAGGCCCAGGTGCAGGGCCTGTTCCATGATGCCCTTGACCGGGGCAAAGCCGGTGCCGCCACCCATCAGGATCATGGGGCGATCGCTGTCGTCGCGGAGAAAGAAATTGCCCAGCGGGCCTTCAAAACGAAGCAGCGCCCCTTCCTTGAGGTCATTGAATACATGCCCCGAGAATACGCCCCCCGGCAGGTGGCGGATATGCAGCTCGAGCAGATCGTCGTCGTAGGGGGTGTTGGCCAGCGAAAAGCTGCGCCGCTGGCCGCCCCGCAGCAGAAAGTCGATGTACTGCCCGGGCAGGAATGCCAGGCGCTTGTCCCGCGGCAACTTGAGAAACAGCCGGCGCACGTCCGGCGCGCATTCCTCGATGGCCTCCACCCGGGCCGGCAGGCGCTGGGGGCGGATATCGCCGGCCTCGCGGACTTCCTTCACCCGTATCACCAGATCGCTGGCCGGTCGGGCCTGACAGAACAGCGCCTTGCCCGACTCATCCTGGTCGGCGTCGATGGCCGGGGGCAGCCCGTCGGGATAGGCGATCCGTCCTTCGACCACATCGCCCATGCAGGTCCCGCAGGTGCCGCCGCGGCAGCTGTAGGGCAGCATGAGCCCGGCGCGCAGGGCGGCATCGATGACACTCTCGCCATCATCCACGTCAAAGGCGTGATCGCTGTCGGCGATGCGGACCTGGTAGCTCATCGGTTGTCTCCCTCAGTCAGCGGGTCGTGGCTTGTGGCAGGACAGACATTGACGGTGCCGGTCACGTTCACGCCGGCGTGAACTCCGCCAGCACAGGGGCATGGTCCGAGGGCCTTTCCCAGCGCCGGGGGTCGAGGTCCACCGCGCTGGCGGTCAGGCGCCGGGTGAGGGCGGGGCTGGTCAGGATCAGGTCGATGCGCAGACCGCGATTGCGCTTGAAGTTGTTGACCCGGTAGTCGAACCACGAAAAGCGGTCAGCCGGCTGCTCGAAGCGTCGGAAGCTGTCGCTGAAGCCCAGTGCGGTGATGGCCGACAGGGCATCGCGCTCGGCATCGGAGCAGAGGATCTTCCCCGCCCACTCCTCGGGATCGTGGACATCGGCATCCGCCGGCGCGATATTGAAATCGCCCACCACCGCCACCTGGTCGTGGCGGCTCAGCTCGTCCTGCAGCCAGCCGCGCAGATGCGCGAGCCACTCCAGCTTGTACTGGTATTTGTCGTCGCCCACCGCCTTGCCGTTGGGCACATACAGGTTGATGAAGCGCACGCCATCGACCGTGGCGGCCAGCACCCGGCGCTGCGGGTCCTCGAAACCGGGGATGTCGAGGCTGACCGCCTCAAGCGGCGCGCGTGCGAGCACCGCCACGCCGTTGTAGGTTTTCTGGCCCGAGTAGGCCACCTCGTAGCCGGCCTCGCGTATCGCCTCCACCGGGAATCGCTCGTCGGGCAGCTTGGTCTCCTGCAGCCCCAGAATGTCGGGGCCGGCGGTCTCGAGCCAGTCGAGGACATGGGGCAGGCGGACGTTGAGCGAATTGACGTTCCAGGACGCGATCTTCACCGAGGACTCCGGGCAGCGTGTTGGCAGACGTGCAGTATACGCTGAGGCCGTCGTCCGTGCAGTGTCGGGATGATCATCGGTCAGACGCTGGACGTCGCACCGCGGGCGCTACGGTAGCGACGCATGAACCGCCGGTCGATCCAGTCCTTGAGGTGCCAGACTAGGCGCCCGCCGATGCTGAAGGCCCCGCGCGAGGCAACGGCATGACGATCACCCGTGGTGACAAGCGCCAGCCAGCGGCGCTGGGGGTGATAGGGCCGTAGCGGTTGATCGCGCAGAAACCGGCGCAGGTTGTGCGCCAGCGGCGGCCCCTGGCGGACCGCGATCACACCCGCCTTGGCGCGCGGCTGATTGTCCATGCTGGCGATGTCGCCGGCCGCGAACACGCGGGCGTCAGTCACGCTCTGCAGGGTGTCGCCGACCCGGATGAAGCCCTGCGCATCGAGGGCGAGTCCGGTGGTGGTCAGCCAGTCGGCGCCCCGGGCGCGGGTCACCCAGATCACTTCCTCGGCATCGTGATGTCGGCCATCGGCGGTGGTCAGACCGTGGGCATCGACGGCGGTGACCGCCTCGCCGCAGTGCAGGCCGATATGACGCCGGGCCAACAGCCGCTGGAAGCGTCGCCGCACGCGCGGGTTGTGGGTGGGCAGCACGCTGGCGCCACGGGTGTAGAGGGCAAAGCGCAGCACTGACGGGTCAGTACCCCGGGCCTGGAGCTCGGCTGTCAGGCGGTGCTGCATGGCGAGCACCAGCTCGACACCGCCGGCGCCACCGCCGACCACGGCAATCCGCCGCGGTCGCGGATCGGCGCACACCCGCTCAAGCAGGGCCCGCCAGCGCGCATCGAAGCCGTCAATGGGTTTGGCCGCCACCGCATGCCGATCGGCCCCGGTCTGACCGGGATCGGGTGTCGAGCCGATGTCCAGCGACACGGCATCGTAGGGATAGGCTGCGCCCGATGCGGTGATAAGGGTGCGCGCCGTGCGGTCCAGCCCGGTCGCACTGGCGGGGATGAACTCGATGCCGGCCCTCGCCGCCAGTGCCTGCAGGTCGATGTGCACGTCGCGATAGCGATAATGCCCGGCGATATAGCCGGGCAGCATGCCCGAATAGGGGGTGAACCGGTCCCGCGAGAGCAGGGTGACGCGGACGCCGGGCAGTGGCCGCCGGCCGAGGCGGCGCACCACCTCGACATGGCTGTGGCCGCCGCCCACCAGCAGCAGATGCCGCGCGGTCATGCCCGCCTGCGCCCCTGCGCCGCTCAGGCGGCCAGGCCGCTGGCCTTCAGCAGCGGTTCGATGCTCGGCGCCCGGCCGCGGAAGTCCCTGAACAGCGTCGCGGCATCCACCGAGCCACCGCGCTCGAGGATGGCTTCGAGAAACGCCCGGCCGGTGACTGGATTGAAGATGCCTTCCTCGGTAAACCGCGCGAAGGCGTCCGCCGACAGCACCTCGGCCCACTTATAGCTGTAGTAGCCGGCGGCGTAACCACCGGCAAAGATGTGCGCGAAGCTGTTGGGAAAGCGATTGAAGGCCGGTGGCTGGACGACGGCCACCTGCTCGCGGACTTCGTTGAGCAGGGCAAAGATCCGCTCGCCCCGCTGGCGGTCATGCTCGACGTGCAGGCGCAGGTCAAACAGCGAGAACTCGAGCTGGCGGACCATCTGCATGGCGGCGTGAAAGTTGCGCGCCGCGGTCATGCGCTGGAACAGGGCATCGGGGATCGGCTCGCCGGTTTCGTGATGGCGGGCGAACAGATCCAGCGCCTCGCGCTCCCAGCACCAGTTCTCGAGGAACTGGCTGGGCAGCTCCACGGCATCCCAGGCGACGCCGTTGATGCCGGCCACGCTGGCGGCATTCACCCGGGTCAGCATGTGGTGGAGGCCGTGGCCGAACTCATGGAACAGCGTCTCGACCTCGCCATGGGTGATCAGCGCCGGGCGATCCCCCACCGGCGGGGTGAAGTTGCAGGTCAGGAACGCCACCGGTGTCCGGGTCTGGCCGCTGTGATTCATGCGACCCCGGGCCGGGGCCATCCACGCCCCGCCACGCTTGTGCGAACGGGCGTAGAGGTCGGTGTAGAACTGCCCGCGCAGTGCCCCATCCGCGTCGCGGATTTCATAGAAGCGGACATCCGGGTGCCAGGTGTCGACACCCTCGCGCTCGGCGATGCGCACACCGAACAACCGTTCCACCACCGCGAACAGCCCGGCCATCACCCGGTCGGCCTGAAACCAGGGGCGCAGATCCTCGGGCGACAGGTCAAAGCGCGCCTCGCGCAGCCGCTCGCTGTAATAGCCGACATCCCAGGCCTCCAGCGACGCCAGCCCATCCCGCTCGCGGGCGAAGGCCTGGAGCCCGGCATACTCCTGCTCCGCGACGGGCCTGGCGCGCTCGGCAAGGTCTTCCAGAAAGGCGATCACTTCGGCGGCCGAGTCGGCCATCTTGGGCGCCAGTGACAGGCTGGCATAGTCGCGATAGCCCAGCAGCTCCGCCTGCTCCTGCCGCAGGTCGAGGATCTCGGCCATGATCGGGTGATTGTCCCGCTGGCCGGCCTGCGGGCCGGTATCCGATGCCCGGGTGGTAAACGCCTCGTAGACCTCGCGGCGCAGCCCGCGATCATGGGCATGCGCCAGGACGGCCTGCACGACTGGCATGTCCAGGCTGATGCGCCAGCCCTCGACCCCCGCCTGCTCCGCATTCTGCTTCATGACCCCCAGCGCGCTGTCGGGCAGGCCGGCCAGCTCGTCGGCATCGCCCGTATCGCGGTACCAGGCATCGGTGGCATCCATGAGGTGCTCCTGGAACCGCGATGACAGCTCGGCAAGGCGGGCGGCGATGGCGGCATAGCGCTGCTTGGCACTGTCTTCCAGCGCAACGCCGGCCAGCTCGAAGTCACGCAGGGCATTGTCCACACTCTGGCGCTGATCCTGATCGAGATGCGCGTATTCATCACTGTCGCGCAGCGTCCGGAAGGCGCTGTAGAGCGCCGTGTTCTGCCCCATCTCGGTATGGTAGGCGGATAGCGCCGGCAGGCAGGCGTTGTAGGCCTCGCGCAGCGCCTCGCTGTTCATGACGGCGTTCAGGTGCGACACGGGCGCCCAGATCTGCTCGAGCCGGTCTTCAAGCCGCTCCAGCGGGGCAACCAGGTTGTGCCAGGTGTAAGGCCCGCCATCGCGGGTGATCGCGTCGATGGCGGCGCGGTTGTCGGCCAGCACCTGGTCGACCGCGGGCTGGACATGTTCGGGACGGATCTCCGAGAAACGGGGCAGGCCGGATTCAGCGAGCAATGGGTTGGTCATGGTGATGCCGTTGTGCTCCGTAGGTCAGTGGGGAAGATTCCCCGTTGCGGACAGATCATCAGGGTAGTCGATTCGGCTTGGCCTGTTCGAACCGAATCCTCGCTCGGAAGTTCGATGGTTCCGGCCAGCCGTTGCTTTGTGTCAGTGCCTTGCAATACCGTCTGAGTGGTCTGAACCCGGGGCATGCCATAATAATGAACACTCAATGATCAGCACGAAACGCCTCCGCGCGGCCACGTTTGCTGCCGGACTCGCGCTGGCCTCACTGGTCCTGTTGCTGCCCGGCACCGCTCGCGCGGACGCCTCGGACTCCCCGTCGCTGCTCTCGGTCGATTATTTCAGTCCCCGTGCCTCGTTCGACCGTTTCATCCGCAACACCGACGCGTTGATCGGCCTCCGCGCCGACGGGGCGCCGGTGAGCGAGCAGGTCCCCCGTCTTCGTGCAGCGGCCGGCAGTTTCGATTTTGACGCGACGCCCCACGCCTCATCGACCGCCGAGCAGATCCGCCGGATCCTGATGGCCCGCGAGATCATCGCGCGTCTGCCCATGCCGCCGCTGGATACGATCCCCGACCGAGCCCGGGTGACGGAGACGGATCTGCGCAGCTGGACCGTTCCCGGGACCCAGCTGCGCATGCGGCGCATGACCGGTACCCGCCACGAGGGGGCATTCAGGTTTGATGCCGCCACCATCGCGGAAATCGATGATCTGTATCGTCGGATCAGCGACAGGCCCAGGCTCGACGGCGCGCCCGATGCCTATCAGCGCTACATCGCCGACGTCGACGCCGGTGCGGGCGCGATGGGGCTGAGTCAGGCATTGATCGCCAGCCGCCTGCATGTCGTTGGCACCACCAGCCCGCGCGACACCATGGAGAGCTTTCTCGGCAACATGACCGACGCTTACCGGGTGGCGCGGACCGCGGCCCGCCAGCTCGGCAGCGATCCGCCGCAGATATCCATCGAGGCGGCGCGACGCCAGCAGGCCATCGCCACCGACCAGCTCCAGCAGGCGGTATCGGTCTTTGATCTGTCGGAAGTGCCTGAAGCGCTGCGACGGGATACCGGGATCGAGGCCGCGCTGCTCCTCAAGGAGATCATCGACCGGATCCCGCTACCACGGCCGGAGACGATACCCGACGCAATCGATCTGGCCGGGCTGCCCGCCGGGGCGGATTACGACTGGCGAATACCGGGCACGCAGATTCGGATCGAGCGCATGCAGTCGGGCCCCCACGCCGGAAGCTTCCTGTTCGATGCCAATACGGTCAGCATTCTGCGGGACAGCTACGCGGCGCTGCGTGACCTTGAGTACCGTGATCCGACGGCCCTTGCCCTCGCGGCCTTTCCCGCGGCCGGGATCACGCCGGGATTCTATGATTTCTACATAACGGGTCCGGGTTATCTGGTGCCCGGCGCCCATCCGCTGGGCGCCATCGTCGACCGACTGCCCGACTGGTCCGAGCGGGTGATCATGGATCAAACCGTCTGGCAGTGGGGCGGATCCGTGGTGACGCTGGCGGTCCTGGTCCTTACCATCTGGCTTGCGTTTCGCGTCATCGACCAGCCTGCCCGGCACCACCCGGACAGCGGGATCGCCGCCTGGATGGCGATTGCCGCCCCGCTGCTCGCCGCATTCCTGACCCACCGCGCGACCCTTTTCATCGATTACGACCTGAATTTCAGCGGCACGATGCTCGAATATCTGCTGTTCGCATCGGGGCTGGCTGTGCTGGGCTTTCTTGTCTGGGCGGTCTGGCGTCTGTCCAGCGCGTTCGCCACGACAATACTGGCGTCGTCGGCCCTGTCGAATCGCGGTTTCGATGCCAGCCTGGTCCGGCTGCTGTCCGGGCTCCTCGGCGTGGCCGCAAGCATTGGCGTCGCCTCCTTTGGATTGGGGCGGCTGGGTGTGGATGTGGTGCCGTTGCTGGCCGGTCTGGGGGTGGGCGGTCTGGCCGTGGCGCTAGCGGCCCGGCCGACGCTGGAAAACCTCATCGGTGGGCTGATCCTGTTCAGCGACAAGCCGGTGCGTGTTGGCGACTTCTGCACCTTCGGGGACATGAGTGGCACGGTCGAAGGGGTCGGCATCCGGTCGACCCAGATCCGCGCCCTCAACCGGGCGCTGATCTCGGTGCCCAATGCGAAGTTCGTTGATATGGAAATCGTCAACTGGGCGCGATGCGACACCATGCTGATCGAACAGACCCTCAGGCTGCGTTGCGAGACCTCGGCCGATCAGCTTCGCCACGTCCTCATCGGCATTCGCGAAATGCTGCACGGCCACCCTCGGATCGAGGAATCCACGATCCGTGTCCGCTTTGCGGGCTATGGCGAATCCTCGCTCGATGTCAGCGTGCGCATTTATGCACTCACCCGCGACTGGAACGAGTATCACGCCATTCGCGAGGACGTGAACTTCCACATCAAGCGAATCGTCGAGGCTTCCGGTACCCGTTTCGCGGTTCCCGCCAGCGTCATTTATACGGTCCGGGACAGTTGGCCTTCCCCCGGTCTGACCTCGGAACGGGCCCAGCAAGAAAGCCGGCAGAGGGAGGACTCCGAACCCCTGTCTGATCCCGACTCGCGGTCCTGAGCCATGACTATGTCAAAATGGCGGTCGAGACATTCATCGACAGCAGGAGCCGGCAATGAGCGGCGAGCAATACGACTATGACCTGATCTGCATCGGCGGCGGCAGTGGCGGGATCGCCACCGCGCGGCGTGCGGCCGCCCATGGCGCACGCTGCGCCGTGATCGAGGCGTCGCGGCTGGGGGGCACCTGCGTGAACGTTGGCTGTGTGCCCAAGAAGGTCATGTGGCAGGCCGCACACAGCCGCGAGGTCATGGCCAGGGCCGCGGATTACGGCTTCAGCGGCGTCGCGCCAAGCCTTGACTGGGGCGCCCTGGTCAGTGCCCGCGAGGCCTATATCGAGCGCCTGAACGGCATCTACGACCGCAACCTGGATAACTCCGGCGTGGACCTTATCCGCGGTCAGGCGCGCTTCACCGATCCGCATACCGTTGAGGTGGACGGTCAGTCCTATCGGGCCGAGCGCTTCGTGATCGCCACCGGTGGCACGCCGGGACGGCCCGGTATCCCGGGTGGCGATCTGGGCATTGATTCGGATGGGTTTTTTGAGATGACCGATCGGCCCGAGAAGGTGGCCGTGGTCGGCGCGGGCTATATCGCCGTGGAGCTGGCGGGCGTCCTTCATCAACTGGGCAGCGACGTGCAGCTGGTGGTGCGACGGGAAAAGCCGCTGCGCGGTTTTGATGCCGCCATTCAGGATGCCTTCGTCGAATCCATCGCGGCGCATGGCCCCACGCTGGTCAATCATTTCACACCGGCGGGGCTGGAGGCCGCCTGGGGCGGCTATACGCTGCATGGAGCCGACGGCCGCACGCTGGAAGGTCTCGATCAGGTGATCTGGGCGGTGGGGCGGCTGCCCAATACCGACGAGCTGGGCCTGGACGCGGCGGGTGTCCGTATGGATGCCGCCGGCACCATCCCGGTGGATGAATGGCAGTCGAGCAATCAGCCGCATATATTTGCGCTGGGCGATGTCACCGATAATCCCTACCCGCTGACGCCGGTGGCGATTGCCGCCGGCCGGCGCCTGGCCGATCGGGTGTGGGGCGGTCAGCATGAGCGCCGGCTGGAGTATCGGGACGTTCCCACTGTGGTGTTCACGCATCCGCCCATCGGCAGCGTCGGGTTGACCGAGGCCGATGCCCGCGCGGCCCATGGCGATGCGGTGCGCGTCTATGAAACGCGGTTTGTGCCCATGGACTTTGCTCTGGCGCCCGCCGAGGCCAAGCAGCGCAGCACCATGAAGCTGGTCTGCGTGGGCGATGACGAGCGGGTCGTGGGCGTGCACCTGTTCGGAGTCGGCAGCGACGAAATGCTGCAGGGCTTTGCCGTGGCGGTGCGCATGGGCGCCACCAAGCACGACCTGGATGAAACCGTCGCCATCCATCCGACCAGCGCCGAAGAGCTGGTCACCCTGACCTGAGACAGGTGGTGTCGCGATGATTGAGACCTATCAGGGCATTACCCCGCAGGTGGCGGCCTCGGCCTGGATCCATGACAGCGCGGTGGTGATCGGTGATGTGCGGCTCGCGGCGTCGGTGTCGGTCTGGCCGACGGCCGTGCTGCGGGGGGATGTGCACCACATCGACGTGGGCGCGCAGACCAATATCCAGGATGGCGCGATCGTCCATGTAGCCCATGAGGGGCCTTATCAATCCGGTCATCCGGCGATCATCGGTGCGGCCGTCACCGTGGGGCACCGGGCCATCATTCATGCCTGCCACATCGGTGATCGTGTGCTGGTGGGCATGGGCGCGACGGTGCTGGACGGCGCCCATGTCGGGGACGAGGCGATCCTTGGTGCGGGGGCGCTGGTGCCCCCGGGCAAGCAGCTCGAGGGTGGCTATCTGTACCTGGGCAGCCCGGCGCGGGCGGTGCGTGCGCTCGATGATCGCGAGCGCGAACAGCTGGCCTACTCCGCCCGCCATTACGAGTCACTGATGGGGCGTCACCGCGACGGCGGCTGATCGGGCCCGGTCAGGTTGGGGGGCGTGATCGGGTTGGCGGCCAACTGGCGCTGGACAATGCTGGGGGTGATCGCGCAGGTGGCGAGGGTGACCACGGTCATCGCGCCGTAGAGCGCCGGCGGCACAACGCCGGGCCCGTAGCGGCCGGCCTGGTCGACGATCACCATCGCGATCTCGGCCCGGGGCACCATGCTCATGGCGATGACCAGCGCGCTCGACCGCGGGGCCATGAACCGCGCCGGCAGGGCAGTGCCGACCAGCTTGCCGAGGACCGCCGCCAGCAGCAGGATGGCACCCGCACTGAGCGCGCCGGTCAGGGCCTCGGGCTCGAGCTTGAGGCCAATGCCGATGAAAAAGAACGGCGTGAGAAAGTCGTAGAGCACGCGATAACCCCGATCCTGCCGGATCTTTCGCGGTGCCTTGCTGAAGACCAGTCCCGCGAACAGCGCCCCCACCGCCAGCGAAAATCCGAGCATGCCCGCCAGCGCGGCGATCAGGCTGCCCACCGCCACGACGATCAGCATGCGCGTTGGCGAGCGCTCGCGGCGGATGAGCGCCCGGGTCATGGGAGGCTCGACCCAGTGTGCGAAGGCATAGCAGCCTGCGGTGAAGGCGGCGAGGCTTGCCAGCAGGCCGGCGCCGGTGGTGCTCGCCGCTATCCAGTCGACGCCGTTGCCACCGGTCAGGGTCGGGATGATCGCCAGCAGCAGTGCCATCAGCACCACACCGGAGATGTCGTCGAGCTCGGCCACGTCCAGCACCAGCGCACCCTGCTCGCTGCGGAGCGCACCGGCGGCCTGCCACGGCGGCAGGGCGACGCCGATGCTGGTGGCGGTCAGGGCCACGCCGGCGACCAGCGCCGGCACGTTATCAAAACCCGCCCAGCGCGCCGCGTAGTAGCCCACCGCCCCTGAGACCAGCACGCTGATCAGCCAGATCAGGCTGGCGCCGGGGAGTTTGTCGAGGAGTCGTCGGGGGTTGCTGCCCAGTCCCACCCGAAACAGCAGGGCGACCAGCCCCAGGGCGGCAAGCAGGTCGAAGGCCCCCTGCACCGCCGGGCTCAGCAGCGGCACGACGTCGTGGAGCAGCCGCAGGCCCAGGCCGATGAGGATATAGCCCACCAGGGCCGGGATCCTCAAGCGCTCGCAGAGGTGTTTCAGCACGATGGCGAGCAGCGTGACGCCGCCCACCAGCAGCACCAGTAGCGAGTCAGGTGTGGCGCTGGCCTGGATCATCCACGCGGGTCAGGGACGGGTGTCGTTGCGCAGGGTTTCGATCACCGGAGCGGTGCTGGGCCGGATGCGGCGCCAGAGCTCGAAGGCCCCGGCGGCCTGCTCGACGAGCATGCCCAGTCCGTCACGGGTGCGATAGGCGCCATTGGCTTCGGCCCAGCGCAGGAACGGCGTGGGCTCGGCGCCATAGAGCATGTCGAAGGCAGTGGCCCCGTCGCCGACGATGCTGGCCGGGAGGTCGGGCACGTCGCCTTCGAGCCCGCTCGAGGTGGCGTTGATGACCACTTCGAAGCGCTCGCCGCTCAGGTCATCGAGTCCGCAGCCCTCGATGCTGCCGGCGTCGGCGAAGGCCCGGGCGAGGGTCTGTGCCCGCTCGGGGGTGCGATTGGCGATCACCAGAGTGGCCGGGTTCTCGTCGAGCAGCGGCATCAGCACGCCGCCCGCGGCGCCGCCGGCACCGATCAGCAGGATGCGCTTGCCGGCAAGGCCGACGCCCAGGTTGTTGCGCAGGTCGTTGATGAGTCCCTCGCCGTCGGTGTTATCGGCATAGACACTCTCGCCAAAGATCAGGGTGTTGACCGCACCGGCGCGCTCGGCCCGATCACTGCGCTGGTCGGCCAGCGCCCAGGCCTGTTCCTTGAACGGCACCGTGATGTTGGCGCCATGCGCCCCCTCGGCGCGAAAGGCCGCGATTGCCTCGGCGAGTCCATCGAGTGGTGGTTCGCGCCGGGTGTACTCGATCTGCTGGGCGGTCTCTTCGGCGAACAGCGCGTGGATGCGCGGTGACAGTGAGTGATCGATGGGGTGGCCGAAAACGGCATAGGAATCCATGGGGACCTCCGATAGGTCGGGGCGTTCAGTGCTCGGCCAGCCAGCCGGCAACGTCCCTCGCGAAATAAGTCAGGATGGCATCCGCGCCGGCCCGCTTGAAACCGAGCAGCGACTCCATCACGCAGGCCTCGCGGCTGAGCCAGCCGTTGTCGAAAGCGGCGTTCAGCATGGCGTACTCACCACTGACCTGGTAGGCGAAGGTCGGCACGTCGAAGCGCTCACGCACCCGCCGGATGATATCCAGATACGGCATGCCCGGCTTGATCATGACCATGTCGGCGCCTTCCGCCAGATCGAGCCCCACCTCGCGGAGCGCCTCGGCGCCATTGCCGGGGTCCATCTGGTAGGTCCGCTTGTCGCCGCCGCCCAGATTGCCGGCCGAGCCGACCGCGTCGCGGAATGGCCCGTAGAAGGCCGATGCGTATTTGGCGGCATAGGCAAGGATGCGCGTTTCGGGGTGGCCATCGGCCTCAAGTGCCCGGCGGATGGCGCCGACCCGTCCATCCATCATATCCGATGGGGCAACGATGTCCGCCCCGGCCGCCGCATGCGACAGCGCCTGGCGGACCAGTGCCTCCAGGGTGATGTCATTGGCGACATAGCCATTGGCATCCAGCAGCCCGTCTTGGCCGTGGACGGTGAACGGATCAAGGGCGACGTCGGTGATCACGGCAATCTCCGGCGTCCGGGCCTTGATGGCGCGGACTGCGCGCTGTGCGAGCCCCTCCGGATTCCAGGCCTCGGCGGCATCATTGCTCTTGGCGGCCGCCGGCGTGACCGGAAACAGGGCGATGGCCGGCACCCCCAGCCGCTCCAGCTCGGCGGCTTCCGCCTGCAGGCGATCCAGGGTCAGGCGCTCGACGCCGGGCATGGATGGCACCGGTTCGCTGTGATCGTGACCCTCGATGACAAAGACCGGTTGGATCAGATCGTTGACCGACAGGCCGTTCTCGCGCACCAGTCGCCGGGTGGCGTCGTCGCGCCGCAGCCGCCGCGGACGGCTGGCGGGAAATCCCGGCCCGTGGGCTGATTCATGCGTCACCTTTGAATCCTCCGCTCGGTTGTTCGGGCAGGCGGGCCACCGCCCAGTCCAGCACCCGCCGCACCCGGGGCGCGGTGATGCGATAGGCCGTGGGCTGGTCCACCCAGCGCCATTCGTGATGTTCGGGGGTGCCAAGCTCAGGGGCAATACCTAGCGTCACTTCTCGGATGGGGGTTTCCGCCAGGTAATAGCGCGCCACCTTGCCGCGGGCGTAGGGACCGGTCTCGGTGTAGTCCTCGCCCCAGTTGAACCACATGTCGGTGATGCCGGTCTCCTCGGCCACTTCGCGCCGGGCGGCCTCAAGGGGCGTCTCGCCGGTTTCGGTCCGGCCCTTGGGGAAGTCCCAGTACTGGTAGGCGCGCAGCAGCAGAAACCGCCAGCGGCGGTGTTCCGCGCGCACCAGAACCACGCCGGCGGACAGGATGCGTGGGTTCTGTCTAGTCATGCCAGGCCGGGCTCAGAGAGCGGACGGCATCGACCATGGCCTCGACATGTTCCGGGGGGATCTGGGGGTGTACGCCGTGACCGAGGTTGAAGACATGACCGCTGCCGGGGCCGAACTCCCGCAGCACGCGTTCGACCTCGCGACGGATGACTTCGGGGCGCGCGTAGAGGATGCTCGGGTCGAGATTGCCCTGCAGGGCCACGCGATCGCCCACCCGGCGCCGCGCTTCGTCCATTGACAGCGTCCAGTCGATGCCCAGCGCGTCGGCACCGCTGTCGGCGATGGTCTCGAGCCAGATGCCGCCGCCTTTGGTGAAGAAGGTCACTGGCACGCGCCGGCCTTCGCGGCTGCGGATCAGCCCGTCGATGATCTGCTGGGCGTACTGCAGTGACAGCCGCGGATAGACATCGTGGGCCAGCGCGCCGCCCCAGGTGTCAAAGATCATCACCGCCTGGGCACCCGCCTCGATCTGCGCGTTGAGATAGGCGGTGACGGCGCGCGCGGTTTTCTCGAGCAGGCGGGCCATGACCTGGGGCTCGTCGTAGGCGAGCGCCTTGATATGGCGGAAGTCCTTGCTGCTGCCGCCCTCGACCATATAGGTCGCCAGCGTCCAGGGGCTGCCGGCGAAGCCGATCAGCGGGACGCTGCCTTCCAGCGCCTGTCGGACCCGGCTCACGGCATCGGTGACGTAGCGCAGTTCGGCGTCCACATCCGGCACCGGCAGGCGGTCGACGCTGGCGGCATCACGCACCGTATGCTCAAAGCGCGGACCCTCGCCGGGCTCAAAATAGAGCCCCAGGCCCATGGCGTCGGGCACGGTGAGGATGTCCGAGAACAGGATGGCGGCATCCAGGTCGAAGCGCCGCAGCGGCTGCAGGGTCACCTCGCAGGCAAGCTCGGGATTGCGGCACAGGTTCATGAAACTGCCCGCCTGGGCGCGGATTTCGCGGTACTCGGGCAGATAGCGCCCGGCCTGGCGCATGATCCAGACCGGGGTGCGGTCGACGGGCTCGCGGGCGAGGGCCCGCAGGAGACGGTCGTTGTGCAGTTCGCTCATGACCACGGGCCGGCCTAGACGCCCATGTAGGCGAGGATGCCCTTGGCGGCCTCGCGGCCTTCATAGACGGCGGTGACCACCAGGTCCGAGCCGCGCACCATGTCGCCGCCGGCGAACACGTTGGGGTTGTCGGTCTGGAAGGGGTGCCGGCCGCCTTTTTTGACGCGGACCCGCTCGCGCTCGTCGACGCCGATGCCGTGCTCGTCGAACCACTCCGGCGGATCGGGGCGAAAGCCGAAGGCCATGATGACCCGGTCCGCGGGGATGATCTCCTCGCTGCCCGGCACGGTCTCGGGGCGCCGGCGACCGCGCTCGTCGGGGGCGCCGAGGCGGGTCTCGACCACCTTGACGCCCTCCACCTGGCCATCACCGACGATCTCGACAGGCTGACGGTTGAAGCGGAAGTCGACGCCTTCCTCGCGGGCGTTGTAGACCTCGCGCCGCGATCCGGGCATGTTCTGCTCGTCGCGTCGATAGGCGCAGGTCACGCTGCTCGCGCCCTGACGCAGGGCGGTGCGGTTGCAGTCCATGGCCGTGTCGCCGCCGCCCAGCACCACCACGCGCTGATCGGCCATGTCGACGAACTCTTCCGGGCTTTTCTCGAAGCCCATGAGCCGGTTGATGTTGGAGACCAGATAGGGGAGCGCCTCGTAGACGCCAGGCATGTCCTCCCCGGGAAAACCGCCCCGCATGTAGGTGTAGGTGCCCATGCCAAGGAAGACCGCGTCGTACTCGCGCTCGAGCTCGGCGTAGGTGACGTCGGTGCCGACGTCCACGCCCAGACGGAACTCGACGCCCATGTACTCCATGATCTCGCGGCGCTTGGCGATGACTTCCTTTTCGAGCTTGAACGGCGGAATCCCGAAGGTCAGCAGCCCGCCGATCTCGGGGTAGCGGTCAAAGACCACCGCCTCGACGCCATTGCGCACGAGGATGTCGGCGGCACCCAGGCCGGCCGGGCCGGCACCGATGACCGCCACCCGCCGGCCGGTGGGCACTACACCGGTCATGTCCGGCCGCCAGCCCTGCTTGAAGGCCTCGTCGGTGATGTACTTCTCGACCGAGCCGATGGTCACGGCGCCGAAACCGTCGTTGAGCGTACAGGCGCCTTCACACAGCCGGTCCTGCGGACACACCCGGCCGCAGACCTCGGGCAGGGTGTTGGTCTTGTGCGAGAGCTCGGCGGCCTCGAACAGGTTGCCCTCGGCGATCAGCTTGAGCCAGTTGGGGATGTAGTTGTGGACCGGGCATTTCCACTCGCAGTACGGATTGCCGCACTCCACGCAGCGGTCGGCCTGGGCGGCGGCATGCTCGGTGCTGAAGTCACCGTAGATTTCGGTGAACTTCTGCACCCGGGCACGCGCCGGCTCTTTCTCGGTGTCCTGACGCGGGACGTCGATAAACTGGAAGTAGTTACCCATAGCGTTCTCAGGCTGCCTGCCGCAGCGTGCTCAGTACCTCGTTGATGTCAGCAGCCCGCGGCTTGACCAGCCAGAAACAGCCGACGTAATCGCGGAAATTGTCGAGGATCTCCTGCCCCCAGGGCGAGCCCGTCTCGTCGATGTACTCGGCGATGGTATCGCGCAGGAACTCCCGATGCGCAGTCATGGGCTCGGTCTGGACGCGGCGGATGTCGATGAGCTCGTGGTTGTAGCGATCGACGAACTGGTTGTCCATGTCCAGTACGAAGGCGATCCCACCGGTCATCCCGGCGCCGAAGTTGAGCCCCGTCGGCCCGAGCACGCAGACCACGCCGTCGGTCATGTACTCGCAGCCATGATCGCCGACGCCTTCCACCACCGCATGGGCGCCGGAGTTGCGCACCGCGAACCGCTCACCGGCCAGGCCCGCGGCAAACAGCTTGCCGCCGGTGGCCCCGTAGAGGCAGGTGTTGCCGATGATGGTGGTGTCCTGACTGGCGAAGCCGCTGCCTGCCGGCGGGCGGATGACCAGTTTGCCACCGGCCATGCCCTTGCCGACGTAGTCGTTGGCATCACCGTCGAGCACCATGTTGAGCCCACCGGCATTCCACACGCCAAAGCTCTGACCGGCGCTGCCGGAGAGGTTAAGACGGATGGGCGAGCCGCTCATGCCCAGGTTGCCGTGGCGGACGGCGATCTCGCCGGACAGCCGCGCACCGATGGAGCGGTCGTCGTTGCGCACCGCGTACTCGAACACCCCGCCCGAGGCCGACTCGATGGCCGGCAGGGCGTCGGCGACCATGCGCTCGGCGAGCTCGCCGCGGTCGAACGGCACGTTGCTGGGTGTGACGCAGTGGGTGGGCTTGGCCGGATCGAGCCCGCCGTCGGAGAGGATCGGCGAGAGATCGAGCTTGGCCTGCCGGGCCGTCTCGGGGGTGCGCTGCTCGAGCAGATCCACCCGGCCGATCAGCTCCTCGAGCGAGCGGATTCCCAGCCGCGCCATCCACTCCCGCGTTTCCATGGCCACGAAGGTGAAGTAGTTGGCGACCCGCTCGGGGGTACCGATGAAGTGCTTGGTCCGCAGGACCTTCTCCTGCGTCGCCACGCCCGTCGGGCAGTTGTTGAGATGGCAGACGCGCAGGTACTTGCAGCCCATGGCGATCATCGGTGCCGTGCCAAAGCCGAAACTCTCGGCCCCCATGATGGCTGCCTTGATGACGTCGAGCCCGGTCTTGAGCCCGCCGTCGGTCTGCAGCCGGATCTTGCCACGCAGGTCGTTGGCGCGCAGCGTCTGATGGGTCTCAGTGAGGCCCAGCTCCCAGGGCGTCCCGGCGTACTTGACCGAGGTCAGCGGGCTGGCGCCGGTGCCGCCATCATGGCCGGCAATAGTGATCAGGTCGGCATATGCCTTGGCCACGCCGGCGGCGACGGTGCCCACACCGGGCGCCGCCACCAGCTTGACCGAGACCAGCGCCTGCGGATTGACCTGCTTGAGGTCGTAGATCAGCTGGGCGAGGTCCTCGATGGAGTAGATGTCATGATGCGGCGGTGGCGAAATCAGCGCCACCCCGGGCTTCGAGTAACGCAGCCGGGCGATCATCTCGTTGACCTTATGCCCGGGCAGCTGTCCGCCCTCGCCGGGCTTGGCACCCTGGGCGACCTTGATCTGCAGCACCTCGGCGTTACGCAGGTAATGCGGCGTGACGCCGAAGCGGCCCGAGGCCACCTGCTTGATCTTGGACATCCGCTCGTTGCCGAAGCGGTGGGCATCCTCGCCCCCCTCGCCGGAGTTGGAGCGCCCGCCGAGGCGGTTCATGGCGATCGACAGGGCCTCATGGGCCTCGGGCGAGATCGCGCCCAGTGACATCCCGGCCGAGTCGAAGCGGCGGATGATGTTCTCGAGCGGCTCGACCTCGTCGAGCGGGATCGGTGTCCGGTCGGTGACCTGGAACAGATCGCGCATGGCGGCCACCGGGCGGGTGTTCACCGTTTCGGCGTACGCCTGATAACGGGCGTAATCGCCGGTGTAGGCGGCCTCCTGCAGGGCGGCCACCACATCGGGGTTGTAGGCGTGATACTCACCGCCGTGGACGTACTTGAGCAGCCCACCCTGGGCGAGGGGCACGCTGGCCCGCCAGGCCTGTTCGTGGAGACTGCGCTGGTCCTCCTCGAGGTCCGCGAAATCCGCGCCCTGGATGCGTGAAGTGGTGCCGGTGAAGCACAGGTCCACCACGCTGTCGCCGAGGCCGACAATCTCGAAGAGCTGAGCGCCGCGATAGCTGGTGATCGTCGAGATGCCCATCTTCGAGAGGATCTTGTAGAGCCCCTTGTTCAGCCCCTTGCGATAGTTGCGCAGCAGGTCGGAGAGCTCCGCGCCCTTGATCTCGCCGGTGCGCAGCTGATCCTGCACCACCTCGAAGGCCAGATACGGGTACACCGCGGTGGCGCCGTAACCGATCAGCACCGCGCACTCGTGGCTGTTGAGGGCCGTGCCGGTCTCCACCACCAGGTTGGTGTCGCAGCGCAGACCGGTGCGCACCAGGTGATGGTGAACGGCGCCGGTGGCGAGCAGGGCATGCACCGGGATGCGATCGCGGGCCAGCTCTCGGTCGGTGAGCACCAGCAATGTGGCGCCGCCGCGGACGGCCTCGGCCGCCTCGTCGCGGATGGCATGGATGGCCGCCTCCAGCGAACCGTCCGCGGCAAAGCTGAGGTCGATGTGGTGGACGCGCTCGCCTTCGCGGTGGGCCTCGATCAGGCCGCTGAACTTGCCGTCGGAGAGGATCGGCGAGTCGAGCACCAGGCGCCGGGCATGATCCTCGACCTCCTCGAAGAGGTTCTTCTCCGGGCCGAACACGGTCTCCAGCGACATCACGATCTGCTCGCGCAGCGGATCGATGGCCGGGTTGGTCACCTGGGCGAACTGCTGGCGGAAGTTGTCGTAGAGCGGCCGCACCTGGCGCGAGAGCACCGGCATCGGCGTGTCATCACCCATGGAGCCGACCGCTTCCTGGCCGCCCTGGGCCAGTGCGCGGGTGACGATGTCACGCTCCTCGAAGGTCACGCCGAACTGCTTCTGATAGGTGTCGAGCGAGTGGCTGATACGCGACTCGCCGGTGTCGCCCACCGAGGGCACATCGCGGGAGTGCTCGGCCAGCCAGCGCTTGTAGGGCGCGCGGTTCTTGAGCCGCTCGTCGACGTCCTCGGGCAGGATCAGGTTGCCGGTCTCGGTGTCCGCCGCGAGCATCTCGCCGGGCTTGAGACGGCCCTTTTCGACCACCTGATCGGGATCGTAATCCCACACGCCCACTTCGGAGGCCAGCGTGATATGGCGGTCCTTGGTGATCACCCAGCGCGCCGGTCGCAGGCCGTTGCGGTCGAGGGCGCAGGCGGCATGCCGGCCGTCGGTGAGGACAATGCCGGCGGGCCCGTCCCAGGGCTCGATATGCTGGGAGTGGAATTCGTAGAACGCGCGCAGGTCGGCGTCCATGGTCTCGACATTCTGCCAGGCCGGCGGCATCAGCAGACGCAGGGCCCGGAAGATATCCATGCCGCCGGTGATCAGCACGTCGAGCATATTGTCGAGGCTCGAGGAATCCGAGCCGGTCAGGTTGACCAGCGGCTGGATCGCCTCGATGTCGGGCAGCAGCGGGGTGCTGAACCGGTACGCCCGGGCGATGGCCCAGTTGCGGTTGCCCTGGATGGTGTTGATCTCGCCGTTGTGCGCGAGATAGCGGAACGGCTGGGCCAGCCGCCACTGCGGCAGCGTGTTGGTGGAAAAGCGCTGGTGGAAGACCGCCAGCGAGGTCTCGAGGGAGGGATCCTGCAGGTCCTTGTAGAACACCGGCAGGTTCTCCGGCATGACCAGGCCCTTATAAGAGAGCACCCGCGCCGACAGGCTCGGGATATAGAAGACCGGATCGACGCCCTCCAGCGCCTTCTCGGCACGCCGGCGCGCCATGAACAGGCGCCGCTCGAACTCGGACTCTTCCATGTCATCGGGCGTGTTGACGAACACCTGGGCGATGTCCGGCAGCGTCGCCAGGGCCTGTTCGCCGCAGGCGCTGGTGTCGACCGGGACTTCGCGCCAGCCCGCCGCCGGCACCTCGTAGTGGGCCAGTGCATGCTCGAGCACGCTGCGGGCATGGCGGCCCGCCTCCGCATCGCGGGACAGGAACACGCAGCCGGTGGCAAAGCGCTCGGCCAGATCGATGCCGGCCGCGGCGCCCGCCTGGCGCATGAACGCCACCGGCGGCTTGATCAGCAGACCGCAGCCGTCGCCGCTCTTGCCGTCGGCGGCGACCGCACCGCGATGCGTGAGCCGCGCCAGGGCGGAAATCGCCGTTTCCAGCAGCCAGTGGCTGGGTTGGCCGTCCATGTGGGCGATCAGGCCAAAGCCGCAGTTGTCTCGCTCGAATTCCGGCTGATAGAGCGTCGGACCGTTGAAGGGTAGTTGCTCCACGCTAACTGCCTCTCTGTTATTGGCTGGGGTTGGGCGTCGCCCGGCGTTCGGGCCGCATCGGGGCCCGGTGCGGACGACGCCTCCGGCGGCGCCAGCAGTTGACGTCCTCAATCAATGCGCGACTTCCATGTCAGCGGGCAAATGGTTGGACAATATAGCGCGGGCGGCGTTTTGCGGCAATGTCAGGTGAGCTTGGCGGGATCGGTCAGGCGCTCGTATTCCTCCAGTGCAAAGCGGTCGGTCATGCCCGCGATATAGTCCGCAATCACCCGTGCCTGACCGCGTCGGCCGTTGCGCCCGGCCCGCTCGCGGGCGCTCTCGGCGAACTCCGGGGGCAGCAGTTGGAGGTCGGCCATGAAGCGCTCGAACAGGCTGTGGACCACATGGTCCGCCTTGGTGGTCATGCGGTGCACCCGGTAGTGCCGGTAGAGGTTGGCCATCAGGTGATCCTTGAGCGCCCGGTGACGCGCCTGCATGCCGGGGCTGAAGGCGATGAGTGGCTGCGCGCTCGCGCGCACATCGTCGGGTCCGAGGGGGTTGGCCCGGGTGATCCGCTCGCGGCTGGTGGTCAGCAGGTCGTTCACCTGCCCGGCGATCAGCTCGCGGACGATGCGATAGACCCGCCGCCGGCCGCCGAGGGCGGGATATTCGGCTTCGACATGGCGGTCGAGCGCGTCGATCCACTCCACCTCGCGCAGCGCATCGATATCCAGCAGTCCGGCCCGCAGGCCGTCATCGACGTCGTGACTGTTGTAGGCGATTTCGTCGGCGACGTTGGTGAGCTGCGCCTCGAGGGATGGCTGGGTCCCGTCGATGAAGCGCTGGCCGACATCGCCCAGCCGCTCGGCATGGGCGAGCGGGCAGCGTTTGACCAGTCCTTCGCGGGTCTCGAAGGTCAGGTTGAGCCCATCGTGCTCGGGATAGCGGGTCTCGAGCTGATCCACCACGCGCAGCGACTGGAGGTTGTGCTCGAACCCGCCGTACTCGGCCATGCAGTCGTTGAGCGCGGTCTGCCCGGCATGCCCGAAGGGCGTGTGGCCCAGGTCGTGGGCCAGTGCGATCGCCTCGGTCAGATCCTCGTTAAGGCCCAGTGCCCGGGCGATGGTGCGCGCGATCTGCGCCACCTCGAGGCTGTGGGTGAGGCGCGTCCGGAACAGGTCGCCCTCGTGATTGACGAATACCTGGGTCTTGTACTCAAGGCGCCGGAATGCCGCGCTGTGAATGATCCGGTCGCGGTCGCGCTGAAAGGCGTTGCGCAGGTCGGGGCGGCTGTCCGCATGACGCCGGCCGCGGCTGGTGGACGGGCGGCAGGCAAACGCCGCCAGGCCGAGGGGGTCACTGGCCGGCTCAGTCATGGCCTTCCGCCTCCAGTGTTGCGGTGAGGGCATCGGGGTCATAATCGGCGGTGACCGTGGCGTCCCCCAGGGCCCGCAAGAGCACCAGGCGCAACGCGCCGTCGCGGTTTTTCTTGTCGCGGGCCATGAATTCGCGGAAGCGCCCGGCGCCCATGTCGGCGGGCGCATGCACCGGCAGCCCGGCGCGCTCGATAAGGGCGATGGCCCGGTCGCGGTCGCGGGCATTGATCCAGCCGAGCCGCGCGGACAGGCGCGCCGCCATACACATGCCGGCGGCAATCGCCTCGCCATGCAGCCAATCGCCATAGCCACGGGCAGCTTCGATGGCATGGCCGAAGGTATGCCCCAGATTGAGCAGGGCACGCTGGCCGGCCTCGCGCTCGTCGGCGGCGACGATGGCGGCCTTGTTACGGCAGCAGCGCTCGACGATATGGGCCAGCGTGGCGGGATCGCGCGCCATCGCCGCGTCGAGGTGGGCTTCGAGCCAGGTAAGGAAATCGGCGTCGCCCAGCAGGGCGTACTTGATGACCTCGGCCATGCCGGCGCGCAGTTCCCGTTGCGGCAGGCTGTCCAGCACGGCCGGATCGGCGATGACCGCGCGGGGCTGGTGGAAGGCGCCGATCATGTTCTTGCCGCGGGGATGGTTGACGCCGGTCTTGCCCCCCACGGACGAGTCGACCATGGCCAGTAGCGTGGTGGGCACCTGAACAAAGCCCACCCCGCGTTGGTAGGTGGCGGCGACGAACCCCGCCAGATCGCCGATGACGCCGCCGCCCAGGGCCACCACCTGGCAGTCGCGGCTGAAGCCGTTGACCAGCAGGGTGTCGAATACCGGCAGCATCGATTCGAGCCGTTTTTCCTGTTCGCCGTCCGGCAGGCAGGCGCTGGCCAGGCGACGGTCCGCGAATGCCGCACGCAGTCGGTCGAGGTACAACGGCGCGACGGTCTCGTTGCTGATCACCATGACTTCGCGGGCGTCGATGGAATCGCGCAGGCAGCGGGGATCATCGAGCAGGCCGCGGCCGATCAGGATGGGGTAGCTGCGCTCGCCCAGGGCGACGTCGACGCGGCGGGGTTTATCCGTCATGCGAGGGCTCCGTCTGCTGCAGGCGCCGGGCCAGTTGCTCGGCGATCCGCTCCGGTGATCCATCCCGGGTATCGATGCTGATATCCGCGATGGCTTCGTAGATCGGCGCTCGTGCCTCGAGGATCGCCGCCAGCCGTCCGGCCGGGTCGTCGCCGCGCAGTAGCGGGCGATCGCTATGCCGGGTGCGTGCGATCTGCGTGGCCACATCGGCGCGCAGATAGACCACCTGGCCGCGCTCGCGCAGACAGCGCTGATTGGCCGGGTCGAGCACGGCGCCGCCGCCGGTGGCGAGCAGGGTACGCGGCTGCCGGGTCAGTGTCTCAAGCAGCTCCGACTCGCGGCGTCGGAAGCCCGCCTCGCCCTCGATGTCGAAAATGCGTGGGATGTCGACGCCGGTCCGCGCCTCGATGGCGGCGTCCAGATCGACGAACGACAGCGCCAGCCGCGCCGCCAGGCGGCGGCCGATGGTGCTCTTGCCCGCGCCCATGGGGCCGACGAGGAATACCCGGTCAATCCTGCTCATGGTTCTGATTCTATCGCGTTTGTGGGTGTGCCCGGAGCCTCGAGGATGCGGGGTGTGACAAAGATCAGCAATTCGCTGCGGTCGTTGACGGCGGTGCGGCGCTGAAAGAGCTGTCCCACCAGTGGCAGATCCGACAGTCCGGGGACGCGGCGCACGCCATCGCGGCGCGTCTGTTCGAACACGCCGCCGAGGACCACGGTCTCGCCGTCGGCGACCAGCACGTGGGTGCGCACCGCTTGGGTGTTGATGGCCGGGCCCTCCGGGGTCTCCTCGCCGCGGCTGTCCTGGTTGATCGCCAGGGTCAGCTGCACCTGGTCATCCGGGGTGATCTGGGGTGTCGCCACCAGCCCCAGAACCGCTTCCCGGAAGGCGATGCTGGTGGCGCCGCTGGAGGTGGCCTGCTCGAAGGGGATCTGCACGCCCTGCTTGATTTCGGCCTGCCGGTTGCTGGCAGTGACCACGCGTGGGCTTGAGATGATCTCGCCCTTGTTCTCGCTCTCCATGGCCGAGAGCTCGAGCTCGAGCAGGTAGCTGCCGATCTTGCCGATGGCCACCCCGGCGCCGCCGGCGGCATTGCTGGCGGGCAGATCCACCATCAGGCCGTCGGCATCCAGCGTGCCGCCGCTGGTGATGCGGGTGTCGCCGGTCTGATTGCGACGCGCGGCATTGAAGCGCACGCCGATCTCGTTACTGAAATCGTCACTTGCGATCACGATCCGCGCCTCGATAAGCACCTGCCTCACCGGCACGTCAAGACGCTCGACCAGCGTCCGGGCCTGCTGGATGGCGCGATCCGACCCGCGGATGATGAGGGTGTTGGTGCGCCCATCGACACTGACCCGCGCATCGTCGAGCAGACTGGCGAGCTCGCCGGCATTGGCATAACGGATCGGCATGAACACCGTCCGTGCCGGCGTGGTGGCCGGCGCGTCGGTGGCGGGCCCCGGCTCGGCGGTGATGGCTTCGACGTGCTCGCGCACCTCCGGCAGGGTCACCGAGTCGACGTCCAGCTGAACCGGCTGGGCGACCGCGGGCAGGGCCACGCCATGCAGCGTGATCAGGGCGATGAGCGCCGCGGGTAGCGGCCGGATGAGGGGAAGGGGCATCCGCTATTCTCCTGCCGATGGCGGTCCCGGCTGTCGGGGAATGATCCGCATGGGGGCGTCGGGGTTGCTGGGGCCGGGCGCCACGCTGATCGCACCGGATTGAATGCGCGCCAGCTGCCCCAGCCCGGCGATCGGGTCGCCGCGCTGGTGTCGCTGCAGCGGACCGTCGGCCCGGCGGATCAGTGCCCACTGCCGATCGCCGCGGATGATCCGGCCGATGTAGCGGATATCGGTGTCGGCGATGGGCATGGAGGGGCTGGCGCTGGCGAAGGGGTTGGCCGGCGGTCTCCCCGGGGGCACGGCGTCCGGTCGCGGGGTTTCGGCGATCCAGCCCAAGCTGGTCTCCGCGGGCTGGGACGCCCCCGCCACCGACGGCTGCCAGTAGACGTCCAGGTTCAGCGTCAGGACGATTCCGCCCGGTTGCGCATCGGCATCGCCATCGTTGAATTCGAGGCCGGTCATGGCGATCCCGCGGGTGGTCTGCTCGACGCCGGCCAGAAACCGCATCAGGGGCGTCCACCCGCCGTTTAGGCGCACCACCAGGCGGCGTTGATGGTAGGCGGGCGTCGCTCGGGTGGTGCCGGGGTCGATGTCGACCAGACGTGCGCCGTTGTCGGCAGCCAGTCCCGCCAGATGACTCACCAGCCGGGACTCGTCCGCTGCTGCCGGCAGGCGCATGGGGTGATGGCGGAGGGCGCTGCGCCGCCGCTCGATCGCCGCTGTGACTGCCTTGCGGTCGGCGAGGCGGCGTTGCTCGGCATCCAGACGCTGGGCAAGGGGGGCGCGGCTTTCGGCCAGCCGGTCGCGCTCGGCCAGCGCCGGTCGCAGGGCAATCAGCCAGCCGGCGATCAGCCCCAGCAACAGCCCCACGCCCGCGGTCTTGAGCGCTTTAACGGTCATCGTCCACCGTCGGCGTTGACGGGCGCGTCAGGGTCAGCCGGAACCCGCGGCGTTCCCCGCCCTCGGCGGCCAGGTGGGTCAGCCGCTGCGGGTGAAACCCCGCGAACGCCGGCGCGGCACGCAGCGCGTCGATGAGCCGCGGCAGGGCATCGGGCTGTCGGCTGTGGCCCTCGATGACGCGTTCTTCGGCGTGGATCCGCAACCGGGTCAGGGCGATCGTCGGCGGGCGCGCGGCCAGCGTCTGGGTCAGTGCATCCGGCGCGCGGCGGCGTTGCTCGCCCAGTGTCTCAGTCACTGCATGGCGGGCATCGAGGCGCTCGCGGGTGCGCTCGAGGCGACCTTGGGCTTCGATCGCCGGGGCAAGCTCGGCGAGCTGCGCCTCGAGCTCGGCCTGATGCGCCCGGTCCGCGGCATTCTGCTGATCGACGCGGGTGGCGATGATGGCGAGGGCCATCAGCCCCGCCAGGCCCCCGCCAAGGCCGATCAGCGCCAGCCGCCAACGCCGCCGGCGGGCTTGTCGGGCGCGCCAGGGCAGCAGGTTAACGCCAATGGGCATAACGGTCTCCGGCATGAAGGGCCAGCCCGATGGCCGTGACAAGCCGTGACTGGTCGGCGGCGAATGCATCGGCATCGCTGGCGTCGGCCAGTTCCAGGCCGCGCAGCGGGTCCGGCAGGTAGCAGTCGCTGCCCAGCCGGCTGGCAATGGCCGCCGCCAGCGTCTGGCTGGCGCCGCCGCCGATGAGGGCCATGGCATCGGGGACGCGGGTTGAGGCACTGCCGTGGTGCATGGCGAGGGCCTGTTCAATGCGGCGCAGGCAGTCGCTGTCGCCCGGCGTATCGCTCAGCTCGTGGGTCTGGCAGTAGTGCAGACGCTGGCGATCGAAGATGCCCAGCCGCAAGCGCGCCCCTATATCAAGCAGTGCGACCGGGGCGCTGGTGGGGCCGAGCGGCAGGCGATCGTCCCGCAACGCGGCGCGGACGCTGGCATGGGCGTCGAGGTCGATCAGCTGGCAGCGCAGTCCGGCCGCCTTGAGTTGACGCCGCCGCTCGGCAATGGCCCTGTCCCGGGCGGCCACCACAAGAACGGCCTGCTGATCCCCGTCGGGCTCGGCGGCGAGTCGCCGAAAGTCAAACGCCAGTGCCTGGCGGGACTGTTTGAGGGTCGCCTCGATATCGAGCTGGACCCGGGTCTCGAGGGCCGCCTCATGGAGACCCGCCGGGACCTTGATCACTCGGGTGATGGCCTGTTCGTCGGCCAGCGCAGTGGCAGCCAGTCGCGCGTCGGGGGCGGCGCGCCGGGCGGCCGTGGCGATGGTCGCGGCCACCGAGGCGGGTGACGGGTCGTCGACCGGATAGGGTTCGATGGCATGGCCGGCGAGGATCATCTGCCCGCCGGCCCGGCGCAGCGCAACGGCCTTGACCGCCGTGGTGCCGCAGTCGATGCCGATGACGGCGGGGCCTCGGGAGCGCCGGCGTCGCACTGGCATCATGATGCGGTGGGCCCCGGCGCCCCGTCGCCGCCGCCGGCGGTGATATACTCGGCTCTCGACGGGTCAGTGCATGCAAGAAGGTTCATGTCGGTCATCATTCGGCGCTCACTGCAAATGCTGGCGGGGCTGGCCTCGCTGGGGCTCCTGGCGGCCGGCGGCATGATTGCCGCCTACATCGTGCTGGCGCCCGGGCTGCCCAGCGTTGAGTCGGTGCGCAATGTCGAGTTGCAGGTGCCGCTGCGCGTCTACACCGCCGAGGGCGAGCTCATCGACGAGTTCGGCGAAGTGCGGCGGACGCCCGTCGGCCTTGGAGCCATCCCGCCGAGCATGGTGGAGGCCTTCATCGCCGCCGAGGATCAGCGCTTCTATCAACATCCCGGCGTTGATTATGAAGGCATCGCCCGGGCGGTCTGGTACCTGGTTCGCACCGGCGAGAAAGGACCGGGCGGCAGCACCATCACCATGCAGCTCGCCCGCAACCTGTTCCTCAGCTCGGAACAGACCTATCTTCGCAAGCTCCGCGAGATTTTTCTGGCGCTGCGCATCGAGCAGGAGCTCGACAAACGCAAGATCCTCGAGCTGTATCTGAACAAGATCTACCTGGGTCAGCGTGCCTATGGGGTGGCGGCGGCGGCCGAGGCCTACTACGGCCGCCCACTGGCGGAATTGACGCTGCCCGAACAGGCGATGATCGCCGGGCTGCCCAAGGCGCCGTCGGCCTCCAATCCGCTCGCCGATCCGGACGAGGCCCTGAGTCGCCGGGCCTATGTGCTGGGGCGCATGCTCGCCACCGGCGTGATCGACCAGGACCGCTACGACATGGCCATGGCGGCGCCCATCACCGCGGATCAGCATCGCCGCCAGAGCCGCGTGGATGCGCCCTATGTCGCCGAGATGGCGCGCGCCCGGGTGGTCGAGCGCTTTGGTCGCACCGCCGCCTACACCGAGGGCTATTCGGTCTATACCACCGTCGCCGCCGATCGCCAGGCCGAGGCCCGTCGGGCACTGCGCTCGGGGCTGCATGCCTATGACGAGCGCCACGGCTACCGGGGCCCACTCGCGCAGCTTGAACCGGCGCTCATCGACGGGCCGCGCGAGGCCCTGCTGGATCGGCTGTCCGGGTTTCCGCGCCCGGGGGCGCTTCGCGTGGGCGTAGTGACCGGGGTCGATGATGAGGGCGCGACGCTGCTGACCGCCGCGGACGAACGGATCGCGCTGCCCGAGGCGGGCATGCAGTGGGCGCGACCGCAGTTGGTGCTCTCGGTGGGGGATGTGGTGCACGCCCGCGAGACGGATGACGGCTGGCGCCTGGCCCAGCCGCCTGAGCCCCAGAGCGGTCTTGTGGCGCTGGATCCCGATACCGGCGGCATCCGTGCGCTGGTGGGCGGCTATGACTTTTCATTCAGTAAGTTCAACCGCGTGACCCAGGCCGCCCGCCAGCCCGGTTCGGCCTTCAAGCCGCTGATCTACTCGGCGGCGCTCGCCAACGGCCTGACACCGGCGACGCTGATCAACGATGCCCCGGTGGTGTTCACGGATGCCGCGCTGGAGGACGTCTGGCGTCCCGAGAACTACAGCGGCCGCGTGTTCGGGCCGACCCGCCTGCGCGAGGCCCTGACCCGCTCCCGCAACCTGGTCTCGATCCGGGTGCTGCGCCAGATCGGCATCAGCCCCACACTGGCTCACCTCGAGCGCTTTGGCCTGCCTCGCGGGCGGTTGCCGCGCAACCTGTCGCTGGCGCTGGGGGCGGCCGAGGTCACGCCGCTTGAGCTGGCGCGGGCCTATGCGGTGTTCGCCAACGGCGGCTATGCCGTCGAGCCGCATGTCATCGAGCGCATCGTCGATAACGACGGCGAGACCGTGCATGAAGCCCCGAAGACCGAATCCGCCGAGCGGCGCCGGGCGATCAGCGCCGGCAACGCCTGGCTGATGCGCTCGATGCTGCGCAATGTGGTCGAGGAGGGCACCGCCCGGCGGGCCAGGGAATTGGGCCGCTCGGACATCGCCGGCAAGACCGGCACCACCAATGACCAGAACGATGCCTGGTTCTCGGGGTTCAACGCTGACCTGGTCGCGACGGTCTGGGTGGGCTTTGACGAGCGCCAGAGCCTGGGCCGCTATGAAACCGGCGGCCGGGCGGCCCTGCCCATCTGGATGGACTTCATGGGTGAGGCGCTGGCGGGGCGGCCGGCATCCGAGTGGTCGCGGCCTAATGGTCTGGTGACGGTGAAGATCGATCCCGAGACCGGTGAGCGGGTCAGCGGTGACGCCCCCGACGCCATTTACGAGACGTTCCGTACCGAGAATCTCCCGCCGCCACCGGCGCCCAGCGACGAGGGTTCGTCGGGCAGCGGCGGGGAAGCGGACACCCCCCTGTTCTGATCTGGGAGTACACCCCCATGGCCCGAGGAAAAGCCAACCGTGATGCCCGCATGCGCGAGCGCCTGGTTCAGGAGTCGGCCCGCATCATGGCGGTGGAAGGGATCCGGGACTTTTCAATCGCGAAGCGCAAGGCGGCGCTGCAGCTGAACGCCCCGCGGACCACCAATCTGCCGCAGAACCGCGAGATCCAGGCCGCCCTGCAGGATTATCAGCGGCTGTTCGGCGGCGAGCGCCAGCTAACGGCCCTGCAGTCGCTGCGCGAGGCGGCCCTCGAGGCGATGACGTTTTTCGCGGCGTTCCGGCCGCGGCTGACGGGCTCGGTGCTGGATGGCACCGCCGGTGATCAGAGCGCCGTGGACCTGCACTGCTTCGCCGAAACCCCTGAGGACGTCGTGTTCTTTCTCATGGATCACGACATCCCTTTCGATACCCAGGAAAAGCGGTTTCGGTTCGAGGATGACTACGAGACGATTCCCGTGCACCACTTCGTCGCCGGCGATACGCCGATCACGGTGGCGGTGTTCGCGGGGCGCGGCAATCATCAGCCGCCGAAAAGCCCGATCGACGGCCGGCCCATGCAGCGGGCGAGCCGTCGCGACGTCGAGGCGCTGATCGCCGAGGACGCCAGCGCCGTCGACTAGGGTTCAGCCGCGGCGGTGCAGCGGGATATAGTCGCGGCGGGCCGGGCCGGTGTAGAGCTGGCGCGGCCGACCGATGCGCTGCTCGGGGTCGGAGAGCATCTCCATCCACTGGGCGATCCAGCCCGGCGTGCGGCCGATGGCGAACAGCACCGTGAAGAACTCCTTGGGGATCCCCAGGGCGCGGTAGATGATGCCCGAGTAGAAGTCGACGTTGGGGTAGAGCTTGCGCTCGACGAAGTAATCATCGGCGAGGGCGATCTCCTCAAGCCGGATGGCCAGTTCGAGCTGCGGGTCGTTGCCGACGCCAAGCTCATCGAGCAGCTCGTGGCAGGTCTTGCGGATGATCGTCGCCCGCGGGTCGTAGTTTTTGTAGACCCGGTGACCAAAGCCCATCAGCCGGAACGGGTCGTTCTTGTCCTTGGCCTTTTCGATGTACTTCGGCACCTGCTCGACACTGCCGATCTCGCTCAGCATGTTGAGCACCGCCTCGTTGGCACCGCCGTGGGCGGGGCCCCAGAGGGCGGCGCAGCCGGCCGAGATGGCGGCGAACGGGTTGGTCCCGGTGCTGCCGGCCAGCCGCACCGTGGAGGTGCTGGCGTTCTGCTCGTGATCGGCATGCAGGATCAGCAGCTGATCGAGGGCACGCTCGGCCACCGGGTTGATCGCGTAGTCCTCACTGGGTCGCGCGAACAGCATGTTCAGCAGGTTGCCGGTGTAGGACAGACGGTTGAGCGGGTGGACGAACGGCTCGCCGACCATATGCTTGAACGAGGCGCCGGCGATGGTGGGCATCTTCGCGATGATGCGGTGCGCCGACAGCAGGCGGCTCTCGGGGTCGGTGATGTCCATGGCGTCGTGGTAGAACGCCGACAGCGATCCGACCACGCCGGTCAGCATGGCCATTGGGTGGGCGTCGTAGTGAAAACCGTTGAAAAAGATCCGCAGGCTTTCGTTGACCATCGTGTGCCGGGTGATGGCCTCGTCGAACTCTTCGAGCTCGCGCTTATTCGGCAGATCACCGTGGATCAGCAGCCGCGCGACCTCGAGGAACGAACCGTGCTCGGCCAGCTGCTCGATGGGATAACCGCGATACAGCAGGATGCCGCGCTCACCATCGATGAAGGTGATGTCACTCTGGCAGCTGCCGCTGGTGCCGTAGCCCGGATCGTAGGTGAAGTAGCCGAGATCGCTCTGCAGTGAGCGGATGTCGATGACGTCAGAGCCGTGGGTGCCCTGGCGTACCGGCATATCCGCCCGCCGGCCGGTCTCGTTGTCGGTGATGGTAACGGTCTTGTCGGCCATCGAGACGCCTCCTGTTCGTTCGGCGCTGTCCGGTCTCAGCTCTTGGTGCCTTTCGCCATCCCGCCATAACGGCGACGGAACTGATCAACCCGGCCACCGCTCGACAGCACGCGCTGCTTGCCGGTGTAGAAGGGGTGGCTGGCGCTGGAGATCTCGACTTTGACCAACGGGTACTCGTTGCCGTCTTCCCACTGGATGGTCTCGTCGGTTTTCACCGTCGAGCGGGTCAGGAACGAGTAATCCGCGGAGATGTCCTGGAACACCACCTGGCGGTACTCGGGATGGATGTCTTTCTTCATTCCGTCTCTCGAAACACTGGTTAAAAGATGCGCGTATGTTAGGCGGTCGCTGCCGGCGGTACAAGAGACGCGCTCGACCGGCCCATGTCGCGCCGGTAGGATGACGCGGTCAACTCGGCCGTCGAACAGGAATCGCGTTCATGCTCTACATCGGGCTCAAGCATCTGCACACCACCGTCGCCACGCTGACGGTCCTGCTGTTCATCCTGCGGGGGGGCTGGATGGTCGCCGGCTCGGCGATGCTGCAGCGCAAATGGGTGAAGATCCTGCCGCATGTGATCGACACGACACTGCTGATCACCGCCTTCGCGGTGGCCTGGATCGGCTGGCGCTACCCGGTGGTGCCGCATGACTGGATTACGGCCAAAGTGGTTGCGCTGGTGGTCTATATCGTGCTCGGCATCATCGCACTCAAGCGCGGGCGCACCGCCACCATCCGCGTCACGGCCTTCGTGGCCGCGCTGGTGGTCTACGGTTATATCGTCATGGTGGCGCTGTACAAGACCCCGCTGCCGATCTGATCAGTCGTCGTCGCGCTGCACCGTCAGGACCGGGCCATCGGGCGTGACGGTCAGCCGGCACTCGATGGGCCGGCAGCACACCACGCAATCCTCGATATAGGCCTGATCGCCGGCGGAGCAGTCGACCACGGTGGAGAATGTCTCGCCACAGTAAGGACAGTCGATGGTGAGCGTCTCGATCATCATTGGAAAAGCCCCAGAAGGTCGTTGAGGAAACGCTGCCCCAGCGCCGTCGCCTGCAGTCGCGCGGGGTCGGTCACCATTAACCCGCGGCGTCGGGCCTCGCTCAGCCCCGGCTCGAAGGCCGCTGCCGACAGGCCCGTGCGGGCCCGGGCGTCGGCCATGGATGTGCCTCCGGTCAGGCGCAGGGCATTCATCAGATACTCCAGCGGCCGCTCGTCAGGGGTGATGTCGCGTTCCCCCGCGGTGGCCGCATCAGTGCCCGCCAGTTCCTGATAGAGCCGCGGCAGCCGCTGCTTGTGGGTGCGGCGGATGCCGCCCTCCGGCCGGCTCAGCTTGGCATGGCCACCGGCACCGATCGCCAGGTAATCCCCGAAGCGCCAGTAGTTCAGATTGTGGTGGCATTCCTCGCCGGGCACCGCCCAGGCGGAGACCTCATAGCGCTGCAGTCCGGCGCCTTCGATCCGCTCGGCGCAGGCCGCCTCGATGTCGGCGAGCTGGTCGTCGTCCGGCAGTGTCGGCGGGCGGGCGAAAAAGGCGGTGCCGGGCTCGAGGGTCAGCTGGTAGTGCGAGAGGTGTTCAACACCCAGTGCCAGCGCTTGCTCGACATCATCCAGCGCCTCGGCGGCCGTCTGCCCGGGTAGACCGTGCATCAGGTCGACGTTGATGCGCTCAAACCCTGCGCGCTGGGCCGTCCTGACCGCGTCCGCCGCTTCATCACCGCCATGGATGCGACCGAGGCGCTCGAGGTGATGGCCCTGGAAGCTCTGCACCCCGATGGACAGGCGATTGACGCCGGCGGCCAGAAACCCTTCGAAGCGGCCGGCCTCGCCGGTGCCGGGGTTGGCCTCAAGGGTGATCTCGGCAGTCGGGGACAGGTTGAGCCGCTCTCGCAGGCCGTCCAGTAGCCCGCCAATGGCCCCGGCACTGAAAAGGCTCGGCGTGCCGCCGCCGATGAACACGCTGTCGATGCGCCGGCCGCCGGCGTCGGCGGCCTCGCGCCCGGCATCCCGCAGCAGGGCGGCGGTGTAGTCCGCCTCGGGCAGCTCGCCGCGCAGGGCGTGGGAGTTGAAATCGCAGTAGGGGCATTTCTGCACGCACCACGGCAGGTGGACGTACAGCCCCAGCGGTGGCGGGATCAGCGTGGCTGCCATTCCTGCTCCAGCCGCCGGCGCAGGGCACTCAGCGCCTGGCCGCGGTGGCTCAGCATGTTCTTGGTATCGGCGGGCAGTTCGGCGGCCGTGCAGCCGGACTCGACCAGATAGAAATGCGGGTCGTAGCCGAATCCGCCGCTGCCCTGGGGCGTTTCGATCAGCCGCCCGGTCCATACCCCTTCCGCGATCAGCGGCGCGGGGTCATCGGCGTGGCGCAGTGCCACCAGCACACAGCGGTAGGCGGCGCCGCGCTCATCCTCGCCAAGATCGATCAGTGCATCGCGCAACCGGGCGTTGTTCTCGGCATCGCCGGCGTCATCGCCGGCCCAGCGGGCGGAGCGCACCCCGGGAGCCCCGTCCAGCGCCGGGATCTCGAGCCCCGAGTCATCGGCGATGGCCGGCAGCCGGGTGTGGGCGGCGGCGTTGCGCGCTTTGATCAGGGCGTTTTCGACGAATGTGGTCCCGGTCTCCGCCGCTTCGGGGACGTAGTAATAGGACTGCGGGACGATCTCATCGACGGGGCCGCGCAGCAGGGCGGTGAGCTCGGCCAGTTTGCCCTCATTGCCGCTTGCCAGTACCAGTCGTTCGATGAGCGCCATATCAGGCCTCCAGCGAGGTGCGCTGCGCGGCGATCAGTTCGGCGATGCCGGCGCCGGCGAGATCCAGCATGGCATCGAGCTCGGGACGGCGGAAGGCGTGGCCCTCGGCGGTGCCCTGGACTTCGATGAAGTGCCCGGCGTCATTCATGATGACGTTCATGTCGGTCTCGGCCTCGGAGTCTTCGGCGTAGTCGAGATCAAGCACCGGCGTGCCCTGATGGATGCCCACCGAAATCGCGGCGACGTGGCCATGCAGCGGGTTACGGCGCAGCTTGCGGGCGCGCACCAGCGTCTGCACCGCGTCGGCGAGGGCGACATAGCCGCCGGTGATGGCCGCCGTACGCGTCCCGCCGTCGGCCTGCAGGACGTCACAGTCCACCACCACGCGGCGCTCGCCCAGCGCCTCCAGATCAACCACGGCGCGCAGGCTGCGGCCGATCAGCCGCTGGATCTCGATGGTGCGGCCCTGCTGACGGCCCCGGGCCGCTTCGCGATCCGTCCGGCTGCCGGTGGCGCGCGGCAGCATGCCGTACTCGGCGGTCACCCAGCCGCGGCCCTTGTTGCGCAGCCACGGCGGCACGCGCTCTTCGACCGAGGCGGTGCAGAGCACCCGGGTGTCACCGAACTCCACCAGCACCGAGCCTTCGGCGTGTCGGGTGAAGTCGCGGGTCAGGCGAACGGTGCGGA
The DNA here is from genome assembly GCF_002813635.1 of Spiribacter roseus. Taxonomy (NCBI): domain Bacteria; kingdom Pseudomonadati; phylum Pseudomonadota; class Gammaproteobacteria; order Chromatiales; family Ectothiorhodospiraceae; genus Spiribacter; species Spiribacter roseus. The sequence continues at coordinate 113,789 of NZ_CP016382.1, forward strand.
GTTGGTCAGGGCTTCGGCCGCTGGGGCGCATGCGGATCTCCCGGGTGGTTGGCAAGATGCGAAAAAACAGCGCGCAGGGTAACATCGCGGGCATGCAATCGGGCACAACGGGCACTCTGTATATCGTCTCGGCGGCGTCGGGCGCCGGCAAAACCTCGCTGCTGCGCGCGCTCATGGAGCGCGACCCGCGGCTGTGCTTCTCGGTGTCGCACACCACGCGCCAGCCGCGACCCGGCGAGCGCGACGGCCGCGACTATCACTTTGTCGATGAGCAGGGGTTTCGGCGCCTGATCGACGCCGATGCCTTTCTCGAGCATGCGCACGTCTTCGATCGCCGCTACGGGACGTCGTGGGCGGCGGTGGACGACGATCTGGCCGCCGGTCGCGACGTGCTGGTGGAGATCGACTGGCAGGGGGCGCGCCAGATCCGCGAGCGTCTGCCGGACTGTGTGTCCGTTTTCGTCCTCCCGCCGTCGCGGGATGTGCTCGAGTCACGGCTGCGCGGTCGGGGGCAGGACAGCGACGCGGTGATCGCGGCGCGGATGGCCGAAGCGGTCAGCGAGATGAGTCATTGCCGCGAGTACGATTACCTGGTCTGGAATGACGACTTTGCGGTGGCGCTGGCCGACCTCGAGGCCGTCATCCGGGCGCGGCGTCTGGCCACCGATCAGCAGGCGCGCGCCCACGCGGCGGCGCTGGCGCAGCTCACCGGCGGTGACGCGGCGGGCTGATTCCGCGCGGGCGGGCGTTTCTGGCCGCACAATCAAGCCTTTATTGCAACCCGGCTTTCAGGCTAGACTGGTCGTCATTCCACAGCGCATTCATTCTGGAGAACGCCGCCATGGCACGAGTCACGGTCGAGGACTGCCTCGACAACATCGATAACCGCTTCGAACTGGTGCTGGCCGGCACCCGGCGCGCCCGCCAGGTGGCCCATGGTGCCCAGCCGCTGGTGGACTGGGAAAATGACAAGCCCACCGTGGTCGCGCTGCGCGAGATTGCCGAGGGCTATGTCACCGCCGACATCCTGAATGTCGAGGCGGAGGCGGCCGAGGCGCTGGGCGCGCTGGATGACGCCAGCCGCGAGGCCGAGCCGGAAGCGGCCGACACCCCGGCGACGCCGCCGGCGGATGACGGGGCGGAGACCGGCGACTGACCGGGGAGCCATGGCCAGCAGCGAGGCAGTAGTCACCCCCGACACATCGGGATACGACTCCGCGGCCCGGGCGGCCGACCTGTGCTCGCTGCTCGAGAATTACCTCGACCCGCACAACGTCCAGAAGGTCTATCGGGCCTATCAGTTTGGCGCCCAGGCCCATCAGGGCCAGCGCCGACTTTCCGGCGAGCCGTACATCACCCATCCGCTGGCGGTGGCGCGCACGCTGGGAGAGATGGGCCTGGATGCCGAGAGCCTCTGCGCCGCCATCCTCCACGACGTGATCGAGGATACGCCCACCGCCAAGGTCGAGATCGCCGAGGCGTTCGGCCCGGAAGTGGCCCAGCTGGTGGATGGCGTCTCCAAGCTCACCCAGATCAACTTCCGCAGCAAGGCCGAGGCCCAGGCCGAGAACTTCCGCAAGATGATCCTGGCGATGTCGAAGGACATCCGGGTCATTCTGATCAAGCTGGCCGACCGGCTCCACAACATGCGGACCATCTTCGTGATGCCGCCCAGCAAGCGGGCCCGCATCGCCCGCGAAACCCTCGAGATCTACGCGCCGATCGCCCAGCGACTGGGCATCAACAGCATTCGGGTGGAGCTCGAGGACCTGGGCTTCGCCGCCCTGCATCCGATGCGCTATCGGGTCCTCAAGGAGCGGGTGCGCCAGCAGCGCGGATCGCGCCGCGAGCTGCTCGACAACGTCCGCGACGAGATCCAGGCGAGCCTTGCCGAAGCGGGCATCGATGCGCAGATCAGCGCCCGGCAGAAACACCTGTGGAGCATCTATCAGAAGATGCGCAGCAAGCAGGCCGGCTTCGAGGACATCTTCGACGTCTATGGCTTCCGCGTGGTGGTGGCGGACGTGGATACCTGCTATCGCGTGCTCGGCCATTGCCATGGGCGCTACAAACCCCTGCCGGGGCGCATCAAGGACTACATCGCGATTCCCAAGGTGAACGGCTACCAGAGCCTGCACACCACTCTGCTGGGGCCGCGCCGGGTTCAGCTCGAGGTGCAGATCCGCACCGCCGAGATGGACCGGGTGGCCGAGGCCGGGATCGCCGCCCACTGGCTGTACAAGGACCCGGGCCAGCCCAGCAATGTCGCCCAGACCCGGGCCCGCGAGTGGGTCCACGGCCTGCTCGAGATCCAGGAAAACGTGGGCAACTCGCTGGAGTTCATCGAGAACGTCAAGATCGATCTGCTCCCCGACGAGGTCTATGTGTTCACCCCCGGCGGCGACATCATGGAGCTGCCCAAGGGCGCGACGGTGGTGGACTTCGCCTACGCGGTCCACTCCGAGATCGGTGATGCCTGTATCGCCGCCAACATCGACAACCGCCTGGCCCCGCTTCGCACGCCGCTCAAGACCGGCGAGACCGTCGAGATCATCTCTGCCCCCGTCGCCCGTCCCAATCCCGCCTGGCTGGACTTCGTGGTGACCGCGAAGGCGCGCTCGGCCATCCGTCAGAGCCTCAAGCGGCTGCAGGGGGCCGAGGCCACCGATCTGGGCCGGCGTCTGGTGGAGCGGGGGCTCAATGCCATGGATCTGAGCCTGGGCGATCTCAGCGACGAGCAGATCGCGACGGCCCTCGAGTCGTTCGGCGTCGAGCGCGTCGACGAGGTGTTCGAGGAAGTCGGTCTCGGGCGGCGGCTGCCCTGGTTCGTGGCCCGCTATCTGGCCGGGGGCGACGATGGCGCGGATCGGCCCGATACCGCCGGCGCCGGTGGCGCGCTGACCCTGCAGGGCACGGAAGGGGCGGTGGTGGCGTTTGCGCGCTGCTGCCGGCCGATCCCGGGTGACCCCATTGTCGGTTTTGCCAGCGCCGGGCGGGGCGTGGTGGTGCACCACGAGGCCTGCAACAACATCCGCGAGTACCGCAAGCACCCGGAGAAGTGGGTGGACGTGCGCTGGGGCGCCATTGCCGAGGGCGATTATCCGGTGGCCGTGGATATGGACGTAATGAACAACCGCGGCGTGCTGGCCAGCGTGGCGGCGGTCATCTCCGATCTCGACTCCAGCATCGATGCCGTCGAGATCGACGAAAAGGCCGACATGATCGCTACCCTGCGGCTGGTGGTGGGGGTGCGTGACCGCGCCCATCTGGCGCGTATCATGCGGCGGCTGCGGGGCCTGTCAGCGGTGCAGCGCATCACCCGGCGGCGCGGCTGAGCGCCTCCAGTCATCCCACAACGGAGCAAGCCATGACACGCCGTATCATTCAGACCGACCAGGCACCGGCGGCCATCGGGCCCTACTCGCAGGCGGTGCAGGTGGGCGATCTGGCCTTCATCTCGGGTCAGATCCCCCTCGACCCGGCCAGCATGACCCTGGTCGAGGGCGACATCAGCGTCCAGACCCGCCAGGTATTCGATAACCTGCGCCACGTCTGCGTTGCCACCGGGGGCGATCTGGCCTCGATCTGCAAGCTGACGATCTTTCTGACCGACCTCGGCCATTTCGCGACGGTCAACGACATCATGGCCGAGACCTTCGCCGAGCCCTACCCGGCGCGAGCCGCGGTGGGCGTGCGCGAGCTGCCCAAGGGGGCGATGGTCGAGGTCGAGGCGATCCTGAGCCTGGCCGAAGACGCCTGAGCCATGGCTGAGGGCGCCGCCGCGTCGGGCACGCCGGTGGCCCGCCTGCCGGGGATCGGCCCACGGCTCGCCGAGAAACTCGCACGGCTGGGGCTCGAGCGCGTCGAGGACATGCCGTTTCACCTGCCGAACCGCTACGAGGACCGCACCCGGGTGCGGGCCATCGGCGAGCTGGTGCCCGGCGTCGCGGCGCTGGTGGATGGCACGGTGACCGCCGTGGAGGTCGTCGGCGGGCAACGCCGCCGGCTGATCTGCCGCATCAGCGATGGCACCGGCAGTCTCGAGCTGATGTTCTTTCATTTCTACGCCAGTCAGCAGCGTCAGATGGCGCGCGGTGTGTCGCTGCGGGTGTTTGGCGAGGCCCGTGCCGGGCCGGTGGTCATGCAGATGGTCCACCCCGACTGGCAGCGCGTCGAGGCGGGTGCCCCACCGGCCCAGGGCGAATTCAAACCGGTCTATCCCGCCACCGAGGGGATCACCCAGGCGGCCCTGCGGCGCGCCATCGCGGCGGCGCTGGCAAAGCCCGGCGCGGTCACCGAGTGGTTGCCGGCCCCGCTGCGCGCATCGCTCGATCTGGTGCCACTGGACACGGCCCTGGCCGAGGTTCATGCGCCGGGGGCGGATAGCGACGTCGACGCCCTGCTGGACGGGCGCCATCCGAGCGTGCGGCGCCTGGCCTTCGAGGAACTGCTGGCCCACCGCCTCAGCCTGCTGCGCCTGCGCGCCGCCCAGCAGCAGGTCATGCCCGCGCCGGTGATCGGCGAGGACACCCGGGGAGTCGCGCGTTTTCTGGATGGACTGGGATTCGCGCTGACCGGCGCCCAGCAGCGTGTGCACGCCGAGGTGGTGGCCGATCTGGGCCAGCCATTGCCCATGCTGCGCCTGGTGCAGGGCGATGTCGGCTCGGGCAAGACCGTCGTCGCCGTGCTGGCGGCACTGCATGCGGTGGCGGCCGGCTGGCAGGTGGCGATCATGGCGCCCACCGAACTGCTCGCCGAGCAGCACGAGCGCAGCTTCCGGGACTGGCTCGAGCCGCTTGGCCTGCGGGTGGGCTGGCTCAGTGGCCGAGCCGGCGCCGCCCAGCGGCGGGCGACGCTGACCGGGCTCGCTGCCGGCGACATCCAGGTGGTGGTGGGCACCCATGCGCTCTTCCAGGCTGATGTGGTGTTCCGCGCGCTGGGACTGGTGGTGATTGACGAGCAGCACCGCTTCGGCGTCCATCAGCGCCTGGCGCTGCGGGATAAGGGCAGCGATCATCACCAGCCCCATCAGCTGGTGATGACCGCCACGCCGATCCCGCGCACGCTGGCGATGACCGCCTACGCCGATCTGGATACCTCGGTGATCGACGAACTGCCGCCGGGGCGCCTGCCGGTGCAGACCGTCGCCCTGCCCGACACCCGCCGCGACGCCGTCATCGAGCGCATTCGGGCGGTGGGGGCGCAGGGCCGGCAGGCCTACTGGGTCTGCACGCTGGTGGAGGACTCGGACTGGCTCGAAGCCGAAGCGGCCGAAGCCACTGCCGATCGACTCCGCGAACAGCTGCCGGAGCTGACCATCGGGCTGGTGCACGGGCGTCTCCCGGCAGCGGCCAAGGAGGCCGTCATGGCGCAGTTCGAGGCGGGCGCGATCGATCTGCTGGTGGCGACCACGGTGATCGAAGTCGGAGTCAATGTGCCCAACGCCTCGCTGATGATCATCGAGAACGCCGAGCGGCTGGGCCTGTCGCAGTTGCATCAGCTGCGCGGCCGGGTGGGGCGCGGTCATGCCCGAAGCAGCTGCGTGCTGCTGTACCATGGCCCACTGGGCGACACCGCCCGGGCGCGGCTGGGCGTGCTGCGTGAGAGCAACGACGGCTTTCGCATCGCCCGGCGCGACCTCGAAATCCGCGGTCCCGGCGAGGTGCTGGGCACGCGCCAGACCGGCGCGCTGACCTATCGCATTGCCGATCTGACCCGTGACGCCGATCTGCTGGACGCGGTCCAGGCGGCGGCGCGCACGCTGCTCGACGAGGATCCGGTGGCGGTGTCCGAGCTGATCCGCCGCTGGGTGGGCGAGGGCGAGCGTTACGCACAGGTATGAGGGGATTCCAGCATGGCTGAGCCGGGACTGCGTCACTGGCGACCGCGGGGTGTGCCCGGCGCCCGCCCGCGGCCGGGGCCCGTCCGTGACTGGCTGGACGAGCCCGGTTCACTGACCCGGCGGCTGCGGGCACAGGCCGGTGGCGCCTTCCGGGTGCAGGTGCTGCGCGAGTACTGGGGGCGGCCCTGGCCGGATGAGCGCCGGCGGCTGGGCGCGCGCGCGCCGGCCTGGCTGTGGATCCGCGAGGTCAGGCTGGGCACCGGTGACCAGCCCTGGATCCATGCCCGCAGCGTCATCCCGCGCCATAGCCTCGAAGGCCCGCTGCGCCGTCTGCGCACCCTGGGGCGGCAGCCGCTGGGGGCGTTGCTGTTCGGTCGCTACCCGGTGGCCCGCGGGCCCATCGAGGTGGCGCCGCTCGACGCCAGCTCGCGCCTCGGCGCCCGGGCCCGGGCGCCGGGAGCCGAGCCGTGCTGGGCACGGCGCTCGGTGTTCTCAATCGCCGGCCGCCCGCTGCTGGTGACCGAAGTTTTCCTGCAACCCCTGATCGAGGAGCTCCACCCATGACGGCATCCGCCACCGGCTGGCCGCATCGGCTGACGCTGTATGCCCGGCTGGCGCGCCTGAACCGGCCCATCGGCAACTTCCTGCTGCTCTGGCCCACGCTCTGGGCGCTGTGGCTGGCGGGCACTGGCGAGCCGCGCCTCGATGTCCTCGTGGTGTTCGTGCTGGGCGTGGTGGTGATGCGTGCGGCGGGCTGCGTGATCAATGACTACGCCGATCGCGACTTTGACCGTCACGTCAAACGCACCCGCACGCGGCCGCTGACCACCGGCGAGGTCAGCGAGCGCGAGGCGCTGCTGCTGTTTGCTGGCCTGTGTCTGATCGCCTTCGCGCTGGTCCTGCTCATGAACCGGCTCACGATCCTGCTCTCGCTGGGCGGTGTCATCCTCGCCGCCACCTATCCGTTCATGAAACGCCATACCCATCTGCCCCAGGTCCACCTGGGGGCCGCGTTCGGCTGGGCGGCCCCCATGGCCTTCGCCGCCCAGACCGGCGGTGTGCCGGTGCTTGCCTGGCTGGTGTTCGCCGCATCGGTGGTATGGGCGACCATCTATGACACCGAGTACGCCATGGTCGATCGCGATGACGACCTGAAGGTGGGCATCAAGTCCACGGCGGTGCTGTTCGGGCGCTACGACCGCGCCATGATCGGGCTGCTGCAGGGGCTGCTGACCCTGCTGCTGGCGGTGATCGGCTGGCGTGCCGGACTGGGGCCGGTCTATTACCTGGCGCTGGCGCTGGCCACGGGACTGTTCCTGCGCCAGCAGTGGCTGATCCGCGACCGCAGTCGTGATGGCAGTTTTCGGGCGTTTCTCAATAACAATCTGTACGGCGGTGTGGTCTTTGCGGGGATCGCGCTGGCCTATCTGACCGGCGCCTAAATCGCCCGGGCTAGGGCGATGACCTCGATCCGCCTGACCCCGCCGCGGCGCAGGCAGTCCGCCACCGCCGCCAGGCTGGCCCCCGTGGTCACGACATCATCCACCAGAGTGACCGCGGCCGGTGGTGGGCGCTGCAGCCGGAAAGCGCCGTGCAGATTGGCGCGCCGGTCGGCGGCTGTCTGACCGCGCTGGGGGGCGGTATGGCGGTGGCGCTGGATCAGTGACGGGGCCACCGGTGGTCCCAGCCAGCGGGCGAGCAGCGCCGATTGGTTGAACCCGCGCCGGCGATAGCGGGCCGCATGCAGCGGCATCGGCACCAGCGGGCCATGGCAGGGGGTGCCGCGTTGATGCAGTGCCGTGGCGGCCAGTTCGGCCAGCAGACGGCCGGCGGCCAGATCCTCGTGCAGCTTGAAGGCGCGGATCAGGTCGTCGACACCCTCGCCGTAGGTCCAGATCGCGCGGGTCCGGTCAAATGGCGGCGGCGCGGTGCGACAGCCGGCGCAGAGCGGCTCGCCCGAGGCCAGTGGCAGGCTGCAGCGCTCGCAGGCGGCGCTGATCCAGGGCAGGTCCTCGCGGCAGCCGGGGCACAGGGGGCACTCAAGGCTGCGGGCCTGGCAGAACCGGCAGCGGCCGCTGAGCAGGTTGTGCAGAAAAGCGGCGCCGCGGCCGGGCGGGCGCCAGGGCGTGCGCGCCTGAGGTGGCGGGACGGGCAGGGTCATGCGGGCAGACTGCCGCGGCGGCCGCGTTGCGGCCAGTGCGCCGCCGGGCGCTGCCGACCGGCGGTGGATTATGTCAGGATGAGCGTATGTCAGAGCCCGCCAACGATCCCCTGCAGCTTGACCCCCGCGTCCTTCGGCGCCGGCTGGAGCGTGCCGCCCCGCGTTTTGACGACGCCGCGGTACTCCACCGCGAAGTCAGTCGGCGACTGGTGGAGCGACTCGATTACATCCGCCTGCAACCGACGGCAATGCTCGATCTTGGCTGTGCCAGCGGGCTGAACACCCAGGCGCTGCGCAAGCGCTATCCCCGGGCGGATTACTACGCCATGGATCTGGTCGCCCCGCTGGTGGCCCAGACGCGGCGGCGCGCCGGCCGTTGGCGCCGGCCGCCGGGTGTCTGCGCCGGGCTCGATCAGCTGCCGTTCCGCAATGACAGCTTTGATCTGGTGGTCTCGAGCCTGGCACTGCACCGCGTGCCCGACCTGGCGCCCACTGCCCGCGAGCTGCAACGCGTGCTGCGCCCCGATGGGGTGCTGCTGTTCGCGACCTTCGGGCCGGATACGCTGGACGAGCTGCGGACGGCCTGGCAGGCGGCCGATGAGACGCCCCATGTGCACGGCTTTGTCGACATGCATGATATTGGCGATGCCCTGGTCAACGCCCGTCTGGCGGATCCGGTGATGGACATGGAGCATTTCACGCTGACCTATGCGGACGTGCCCGCGCTGATCCGCGACCTCGATGCACTGGGGCTGCGCAACGCGCTGATGGCCCGTCAGCCGGGGCTCACGTCGCGGCAGCGCTGGCAGGCGATGGAAACCGCCTATCAGGCCCTGGCCGACGCCGAGGGTCGGCTGCCGGCAACCTGGGAAATCGCCTATGGGCATGCCTGGGGCACCGATGCCCAGCGGCAGATCACCGGTGACGACGGCGCCGTGCGGGTACCGCTGGATACCCTGTCCATGCCTCACCGGCAGCGCTGAGGCGATCGCTACCCGCGCTATTGCTTTCCTCCGCGCGCGGAATTCACTAAACTTGACGAATATCAGTTTCAACCCGAGCGGGGCGGGCCCATGAGTACCCGGACGGAAAGCGAGCCGAATCACGGCCGCCGCTTTGTTCTGGCGCCCAATATCGCGCCCGACTGGCGGCAGACCATGCTGATCTTCGCCGGCATCAGTACAGTGTGTCTGGGGATCGGCGTGGTCTGCGCGTGGTTCGGGCTGTGGCCGATCCTGCCCTTCGCGGGCATTGAGGTGACGGCCCTGGGTTGGGCGCTCTACAAGTCGGCGCGGCGCTCGCTCGACCGCGAGGTCATCCACGTAGTGGACAACGCCGTGGTCGTGGAAAAAGGCTGCGGCCGGGTCGAGGAGCGCTTCGAAATGGACCGCACGTGGACCGACGTGCAGCTCCGCCGGCGGTCCCGGCGCTGGGATGAAACCCAGCTGCTGCTGCGCTCGCGGGACCGGTCACTGGTGATCGGCGCGTTTCTTGACGCCGACGAGCGACGCAGCCTCGAGCGGGCGCTCAGGGCCTGCATCGGGCCGATGGCCCGGTGGGGTGACGCGCGCCCGGTGACGGCCACTGAATCGAATGCGCCGGAGAGGTCCTGGACGCCGGGGCTCACCGCCAACGTTGGAGAAAAATCGGGATGACTGCAGCAACCGCGATGAAGCGTGTGGCCCAACTGACCGCCCTGGCGGGCGCACTCGCCGCCGTACCGGCCAGCGCCGACTTTGGCCTGCTCAACATGACCCAGGGGGTCACCGAGTCGAGCCGCGAGATCTATGGCCTGCACATGACCATTTTCATGATCACCGTGGTGATCGGTGTGGGCGTTTTCGGGGCGATGTTCTACTCGATTTTCCGGCACCGGAAGTCGCGCGGCGTAACACCCTCGAAGTTCCATCACAGCACCACCATGGAAATCGTCTGGACGGTGATTCCGCTGGGCATTCTCGTGGCCATGGCGGTGCCCGCCACTCAGGTACTGATCGACCTCGATGACACCAGTGGTTCGGAGATGACGGTCAAGGTGACCGGCTACCAGTGGTTCTGGGGCTACGAGTACCGCGGCGAGGATGTCCAGTTCCTCAGTCGCCTGTCGACGGACAGCGACCGGGCACGGCGGCTCGACTCAGGGATCAAGCCGGCCTCGGTGGATAACTACCTGCAGAACGTCGACCAGCGCCTGGTGCTGCCGGTCGACACCCGCATCCGCTTTCAGATCACCGGCGCGGACGTCATCCATTCGTGGTGGATGCCGGACCTGGGCTGGAAAAAGGACGCGATCCCGGGCTATGTCAACGAGATGTGGACCGAGATCGAAGAGCCGGGCGTGTATCGCGGCCGCTGCGCCGAGCTGTGCGGACGTGATCACGGCTTCATGCCCATCGTGGTCGAGGCGCTGCCCAAGGCGGAGTTCGAGACCTGGCTCGCCAACCGCCAGGCCAGTGGCGAGGGCATGACGGCCGACGCCGACGCCGACGCGACGCCGGACACCGACGCCGAACTGGCCGCCCGGTAAACAGAATCAGACAGGGGAGATGGTTGAGATGACGGCAACGACCTACAACGACGCATCGCACGAGGGAGAGCCGACCGGCATCACACGCTGGCTGGTGACCACCAACCACAAGGACATCGGGTCCATGTACCTGTTGTTCTCGCTGGCCATGTTCCTGGTGGGCGGCGCCATGGCCCTCGTGATCCGCGCCGAGCTGTTCCAGCCCGGCCTTCAGCTTGTGGATCCGTACTTCTTCAACCAGATGACCACCATGCATGCGCTGGTGATGATCTTCGGGGCCGTCATGCCGGCGTTCACCGGGCTGGCCAACTGGATGATCCCGTTGATGGTGGGCGCGCCGGACATGGCGCTGCCGCGAATGAACAACTGGAGCTTCTGGCTTCTGCCGTTCGGCTTTGCCGTGCTGCTGTCGACGCTGTTCATGCCCGGCGGCGGACCGGCAGGTGGCTGGACCATGTACCCGCCGCTCATGCTCCAGACCGGCACCGCCTTCCCGTTCGTGATCTTCGCGATCCACGTGCTGGGGATCAGCTCGATCATGGGCTCGATCAACGTCATCGCCACCATCCTGAACATGCGCGCGCCGGGCATGAGCCTGATGAAGATGCCGCTGTTCGTGTGGACGTGGCTCATCACCGCCTATCTGATGATCGCGGTCATGCCGGTGCTGGCCGGCGCCGTGACCATGCTGCTGACGGATCAGTACTTCGGGACCACGTTCTTCAGCGCCGCGGGTGGCGGCGATCCGGTGCTCTATCAGCACATCTTCTGGTTCTTCGGTCATCCCGAGGTCTATATCCTGATCCTGCCGGCATTCGGCATCATCTCGACGATCATCCCCACCTTCGCGCGCAAGCCGCTGTTCGGCTACAGCTCGATGGTCTACGCCACGGCGTCCATCGCGTTCCTGTCGTTCATTGTCTGGGCGCATCACATGTTCACCGTCGGCATGCCGCTCGCCGGCGAGCTGTTCTTCATGTACTCGACGATGCTCATCGCGGTGCCCACGGGGGTGAAGGTGTTCAACTGGGTCTCGACCATGTGGCGCGGGGCGATGACGTTTGAAACGCCCATGCTGTTCGCGCTGGCGTTCGTGTTCCTGTTCACCATCGGCGGCTTTTCCGGGCTGATGCTCGCGATCGCGCCGGCCGACTTCCAGTACCACGACACCTACTTCGTGGTCGCGCATTTCCATTATGTGCTGGTCACCGGGGCGGTATTCGCCATCCTTGCGGCGGCCTACTACTGGATGCCCAAGTGGACCGGGCACATGTACAGCGAGCGGCTGGGGCAGTGGCACTTCTGGCTGTCGGTGGTGTTCGTGAACGTGCTGTTCTTCCCGCAGCATTTCCTCGGGCTCGCCGGCATGCCGCGCCGCATCCCGGACTACTCGGTGCAGTTCGCCGACTGGAATATGGTCTCGAGCATCGGCGGGTTCGGCTTCGGGTTCGCCCAGCTGCTGTTCGTCTACCTGCTCTACAAGTGCATCCGTGGTGGCCAGCAGGCCGAGGCCAAGGCCTGGGAAGGCGCTGACGGTCTTGAGTGGGATGTGCCCTCACCGGCGCCGCACCACACCTTCGAGACGCCACCGGTCGTCCGCTAGGGAATGATCAACCGCGAAGTCGATCGACGCACACGACGCAGGATCCGCTGGACGGTGGTCCTGCTCGTGCTGCTCGTTCTGGGCATCTATCTGGGGGTTTTCCTCGATCGTCTCTAGCGATCCGACCGGGGGAGAGGGAGAGCAGACAATGGCACAGGCACAGGGCGGGTATTACGTCCCGCATCAAAGCTACTGGCCGATCATTGGCACCATCGGCGTCACCGCCCTGGTGGTCGGGATCGCGATGTACCTCGAAGGCATGGCACTGGGGACGTGGGTGATGGGCGGTGGCGGCCTGATCACTGCCTGGTTCGTGTTCGGCTGGTTCAGTGACGTGGTCAGTGAGGGCGTCAGGGGCCTCTACAGCGATCAGGTCGACCGCTCACTGCGCTGGGGGATGATTTGGTTCATCTTCTCCGAGATCATGTTCTTCGCCGCGTTCTTCGGCGCGCTGTTCTACGCCCGGATGCTGTCGGTACCGTGGCTGTCCGGCGAAGACCCGGCCACCAGCCGCCTGCTGTGGGACTCAATGGCGCTCAACTGGCCCACCGCCGGGCCGGCCAATGCGGCCATGGAGTGGCGGCCGATGGGCCCCTGGCCGCTGCCCACCATCAACACCCTGATCCTGCTCACCTCGGGGATGACGCTGACCATCGCGCATCACGCCCTCAAGGACGACAACCGCACCAAGCTGATCGGTTTCATGTGGGCCACGGTGCTGTTGGGCACACTGTTCGTCGGCCTGCAGGCCTATGAGTACTACGAAGCCTACGTCCACCTGAATCTGCGCATGGACACCGGCATCTACGGGTCGACGTTCTTCATGCTGACCGGCTTCCACGGCATGCATGTGGTGATCGGTACACTGATGCTGCTGGTGATCACGCTGCGGTGCATGAAAGGCCACTTCGATCCCAAGTCACACTTCGGTTTCGAGGGAGCGGCCTGGTACTGGCACTTCGTCGACGTCGTCTGGCTGGGCCTTTTTATCTTCGTCTACATCCTCTAGCGCGGCTACAACGGGCTGCCGTTCGGGGCGATGGCCCCGGTCAGAAAGCCCACCAGGATCAGCACGAACAGGATGATCGACAGCGTGATGCGCACCGTCAGGGCGTTCAGCGTGCGGCGCGATTCGCCCCGGTCGCGGATGAGATAGAACAGACCCGAGCCGAGGCTCGCGACGATGACGAACAATGTGAGCAGAATCGTGATGCGAATTGCGAAATCCATGAGCTATTCCCTGTCGCTTTGCGCGCATTGTAAAGGAAGATACGGGCGGCAGCTGGCTTGATCACCGCCCGCCGGGGGATCCGCGTCGGCGGCTGGGTGTTCGCACCCGGCCCCCTGCCGACGCTGGTTTATGCGGTGCTGCTGGGGTTGCTGATCGGGCTGGGTCAGTGGCAGCTCGACCGGGCGGCGGAGAAGCGCTCGGCACTGGCTGCCAGGGCCGACGCCACGGATGCTCCGGTGATGGCGCTCAATGACCGCCCGGCGAGCCTGGCCCGCCACGAATACCGGCGGGCCACCGCCGAGGGGCGCTATGACACGGACCACCAGTTCCTGCTGGACAACCAGGTCCAGGACGGGCGTATCGGTTACCGGGTGCTGACGCCGTTGCGACTGACGGGCCGGGACGCCGCGGTGCTGGTTCAGCGGGGATTCGTGCCGATCGCCGGCAGCCGCCAGACGCTGCCCGAGCTGCCGCCGGCGGACTCGCCCGCGCGGGTCAGTGGCCGGATCGGGTCGGGGCCGTCCGTGGGCATGCGTCTGGGCGAGGCGGCGGATGGCAGCGGGGATTGGCCGCGGCGCCTGCAATACATTGATTTTGAGGCCATGAACGCGATGCTCGACTATCCGCTCAGCGACTACGTACTGGTCGAGGGATCGCTTTCCACCGACGCGGTCGCCCGGCGCAGCGATCGGGATGCCTGGCGCTTCGGGCCCGAGCGTCACCAGGGCTATGCGGTGCAGTGGTTCTCACTGGCCGCGGCGCTGACGGTGATCTGGCTGGTGGTCAATACGCGCCGGCCAACACGAGGAGAGAGCAGTTGATCGATCGACTCAAGGGCCGTTGGCAGCCGTTCGCGCTGCTGGCGGTCTTCATCCTGCCCACCGCCGCGGCCATGATCATGGTCTTCAGCGACTGGCGACCTGAATCATTCACCAACAATGGCGAGCTGGTGCAGCCCGCTGAGCAGATCAATCCCGGGCAGTGGCAGGGCGTGGTCGAGGCAGCGCCGATCCTCGCCGGCGACTGGCTGATCGTGACGCCGCAGCGCGAGTCCTGTGGCGAGGCCTGCCGCGAGCGGGTCGATCGCCTCAACCGGGTGCAGATCGCACTGGACCGCGACATTGAGCGGGTGCGCCTGGTGGTGCTGCAGCCCGAAAGCCTCGAGGATCCGGTGTTCGAACCCGTTCCCGGCATCCTCAATCTGTCGGCGGCCGATGCCGTGGTGGATCGACTGGCTGTCCACAACGGTGAACCGATGGCCGCGCATATTGTCGATTATCGCGGTTATCACGTCATGCGCTACCCCCGGCCGCTGGATGCATCCGGCCTGCTGGATGATCTGGAAAACCTCCTCAGTCTGGCCAAAGAGGAGGCCGAGCGCCGCGCCCTTGAGGAGGCTGTCAACGAATGAATCCCCATCCCTGGTTTTACCGCCTGAGTCTGTTGGCGACTGCGACGGCGCTCTGCGTCGTGGTGCTGGGTGCCTGGGTGCGGCTGACGGATGCCGGACTGGGTTGCCCGGACTGGCCCGGCTGCTATGGGCAGTGGGATGTCCCCAACACGCCCGAGGCGATCGCCGCGGCCAATGAGGCATTCCCCGATACGCCGGTGCATGTGGGCAAGGGATGGCGCGAGATGGTGCACCGTTATCTCGCCAGCGGCCTGGGCCTGCTGATCGTGGGGATGGGGGTGTTCGCCTGGCGCCAGCGGCATCGCCCCGGCCAGCCGTGGCGGGTGCCGTTGCTGTTGGTCGCGCTGGTCTGCTTTCAGGGTCTGCTGGGCGCATGGACGGTGACCTGGCAGCTCAAGCCCGCGGTGGTCACGGCGCATCTGCTGGGCGGCCTGACAACGCTGTCACTGCTCTGGTGGGTGACGCTGCGCAGCAATCGTCTGGGGGCCGGACGGCTCTCGCAGGTCCCGGGGCTGGGGGTGTTCCTTGCCGTCGGGGTGCTGGCGGCGGTCGGCCAGATCACGCTGGGCGGCTGGACAAGCACCAACTACGCGGCGCTTGCCTGTAATGAGTTTCCGACCTGCAGCCTCGGCGAGTACTGGCCGGATAATGCCGACTTTAGCGAGGGCTTTGTGCTGTGGCGCGGCCTGGGTGTGAACTACGAGTTCGGCGTGCTGGACCATCCAGCGCGCATGGCCATTCATCTGGTCCACCGCATCGGCGCCATCGCCGTCACGCTGGTGCTCGGTGGCCTGGCGTTCTGGCTGTGGCGTGCGGGCGGGCTGGGCCGCGTCATGGGCGTCGCGGTTGCCGGGGCGCTGGGTCTGCAGGTGTTGATCGGCATTGGTAATGTCATCTACAGCTTGCCGCTGACACTGGCCGTCGCGCACAATGCAGGCGCAGCGCTGCTGATGCTGGTGCTGGTCACCGCCATTCACGTCCGGCGACCCATAGCGCGATCATGAGCCGATATATCGACGCCACTTCCAACCCTGCCACGGGCGCTACGGCCGTCCTGCAGCATGCCGTCCAGCACTGGCGGGATTACTACGAGCTGACCAAGCCCGGGGTGGTGGCGCTGATGGTGTTCACCGCGCTGGTGGGCGAGCTGCTGGCGAGCCCCGGTGCCATTCCCTGGACAGCACTCACGCTGGGTAACCTGGGGATTGCGCTGGCGGCCGGCTCGGCGGCGCCGATCAACCATCTGGTCGATCGGCGCATCGATGCCCGCATGAAGCGTACCGAAGGGCGCCCGCTGCCCACCGGCGGGCTGCGCACCCGCGACGCCAGCCTGTTTGCCGGGGTGCTGGGGCTGGCGGGCCTGTCGATGCTGTACTTTCTGGTCAACCCGCTTACCGCTTGGCTGACCTTCGGCTCGCTGATTGGCTATGCGTTCATCTACACCCTCTTTCTCAAGCGTGCGACGCCGCAGAACATCGTCATCGGTGGCGCGGCGGGGGCCGCACCGCCGGTGCTGGGCTGGGTCGCGGTCACCGGCAGCATCGATCCTCATGCCCTGCTGCTGTTCCTGATCATCTTCACCTGGACGCCACCGCATTTCTGGGCCCTGGCCATTCATCGGCGCGAGGAATACGCGAGTGTAAACATCCCGATGCTGCCGGTCACCCACGGCGATCGATTCACGCGCTGGCAGATCCTTTTCTACACCGTGCTGCTTGTGGGCGTGACGCTTATGCCGTTTGCCACCGGGATGAGTGGCTGGGTGTATCTGGTGGGCGCTGTGGGACTGGGAGCGCGTTATCTGTGGTTTGGCTACGCACTGCTCGCCCGCCCCGACGACCGGTCACTACCGATGAAGTCGTTCGGCTTCAGCATTGTCTATCTGATGGCGCTGTTCGCGGTGCTGCTGCTGGACGCCTATCTGCCGGTGATCCTGGCGCCCCTGCTGGGCTGAATCACAGAATCAGCAGATCCACCGGCGAGGCATTCAGCAGCCGGGTGGTGGTGCGATAGCGCAGAGAGTGATCCAGGCCTTCGCCCTGACGCGGGGTCAGCACGATCAGATCCGCCCCCTCATGCGCCGCGATGTCCATCAGGGCAGTGGCAGTGGGGCGGGTATCCGCCTCGACCCGGATACCGACAGCCCCCAGGTCCGCATTGCGGACGAATCCTTCCAACCGCTCCCGGGCCACCGCCTGATCGTGGGCGAGCAGTCGATCGCGCGCGTCATCCGTCATTCGGCCGGTCGGCACGGCGGACTGCTCCTGAGTGCCGACCAGATGCACCACCGTCGTGGAGGTGCCGGCGCTGACGGGAGTCGCGCCCAGAGCGCGCGCCCTGGCCATGGAGCCTTCCGAGAGATCTGTGGCAAGGAGCAGCCGGCGGTAGCGCTCGACCGGAGCCGCCCGAACGACCAGTACCGGGCAGTCGGTATGGGCGATGATGCGCTCCGAGGTGCCGCCCAGGAACAGGTCACGCAGCTGGCGTTTGCGGTGGCTGCCCAACACGATCAGCGGTGTCGTGTCGTCGACGGCGGATCGGATGGCCTCATCGGGCCCCCGGCCGCTCACGACCGCGACGGAACAGGCCACACCATCCACCGTCTCGATCGTGGTGGCGAGACGCTGTAGCATAAAGTTGGCGGTGTCGCGCTGCGCATCGATCATGGCCGTCGGCTGGTCGGTATCGATGGCGTAGACGAGCTTGAGGCCGTAGCGATGCTCACGGGCCAGTAGCAGCGCCATGCGTTGCGCGCGCTCGGCACGGTCACTGAAGTCGGTCGCCAAGACAATCCGGCGCATCAGCGGGGTTCCGCGTCCTGCCGATGACGCAAACGGCCGGCGGGGAGGAGTTTGATCATGGACTTGATGCTGCATTCCGCCTTCGCGGAGGTCGCCACCCTGCTCATGCTGGCGGCGGTGGTCGGCTTTGCCGGCATCCTCCTGCGCCAGCCACTGATCGTGAGCTTTATCGCCGTTGGCATCATGGCCGGCCCCTCCATGCTCGATGTGGTGCATGCCGAGGCGCAGATTGACCTGCTTTCCGAACTCGGCATTGCCGTGCTGCTGTTTCTGGTCGGCATCAAACTGGATATCAAGCTCATTCGGTCTCTCGGCGCCGTGGCGCTGGTCACGGGGCTCGGTCAGGTGGCTTTCACCGCCGGGATCGGCTTTCTGCTTGGGCTCGCCATGGGGCTTGAGGCGGTCACCTCGCTGTACGTCGCCGTCGCGCTTACTTTCTCCAGTACCATCATCATCGTCAAGCTGCTCTCGGACAAGCGCGAGATCGATTCGCTTCACGGCCAGATCGCGCTGGGGTTTCTGATCGTCCAGGATCTGGTGGTGGTCCTGGCGATGATCGTCCTGTCCACGGTGGGGATCGGTGGTCGCGCCGATGGCGGCGGCGTTGCTGAAATCGCCATGGTGTTGCTGGCCGGCGTGGCGCTGGTCGGCCTGGTGATCCTCTTCGTCCGCTATGTGGCCAACCCGCTCAGTGCCCGGCTGGCCCATGCCCCGGAGCTGCTGGTGATCTTCGCCATTGCCCAGGCGACCGTTTTTGCCACTGTGGCCGACGTCATCGGCCTCGGTAAGGAGCTGGGCGGCCTGCTGGCCGGGGTCTCACTGGCGTCAACGCCCTACCGCGAGACCATCTCGGCGCGGCTCGCTCCGCTGCGCGACTTCCTGTTGCTGTTCTTCTTCATCTCGCTGGGCTCGACACTGGATCTTGCCTTGCTGGGGGACAGTCTGCGCGAGGCGCTGGTGTTCTCGGCCTTCGTCCTGATCGGTAATCCGCTGATCGTGCTCGCCATCATGGGGGCGATGGGCTACCGTCGGCGAACCGGATTTCTGGCGGGCCTGACGGTGGCGCAGATCTCGGAGTTCTCGCTGATTTTCATCAGCATGGGACTGGCGTTGGGTCATGTCGGTGAGCAGGCCCTCGGCCTGGTGACGCTGGTGGGGCTGATCACGATCGCGGTTTCGGTCTATATGATTACCTACTCGCACTGGCTCTACGAACACGTCGGGCGTCATCTATCGATATTCGAGCGCGCCGGGACGCCGCGTGAACCGAAGGGCAACGCGGGGGCGAGTCAGGCGGCCGCCGACGTCCTCATCTTTGGTATGGGGCGGTTTGGCACCGCCATGGCGCTGCGGCTCCAGCGCCGGGGGTTTGGAGTGATCGGCGTGGATTTTGATCCGCGTGCCATCGCACGCGCCACCAGTCTGGGGCTGCGGGCTGAATACGGCGATGCGACCGACCCGGAGTTCATCGCCTCGCTGCCCCTCGAACAGGCCCAGTGGGTGGTCAGCACGGTGCCGCGGCACCCGACGGGCCTGAGCCACGAGGACAGTCGCCACACGCTGATGCAGATCGTTCGCTCAACCCCATTCCGTGGCCAAGTGGCGGTGGCCTCGCATAACGCCCGTGAGACGGACGAACTGCTCGCCCGCGGCGCGGACACGGTCATGGAGCCTTTTCAGGACGCCGCCGATCGGGCAGTGGATCTGATCAGCGGCGCCCCGCCAACCCAGCGCACGCCCATTCCCCCGATTACCCCGGAGGATCGCGGCGACGCGGGTGACTGAGGGGCGTTCAGCCTTCGCCCGCCGCCCTGTCCAGGCCGACGTTGTTTTTCTCGAGGACGCGGTCGGCGCGATAGCTCGAGCGCACCAGCGGGCCCGAGACCACTTCGAGAAAACCCTTGCCAAGCCCGATCTCGCGGTAGCGCTCGAACTGTTCGGGCGTGACGTAGCGGTCCACCGGCAGATGATTGACCGTGGGGCGCAGGTACTGGCCGAACGTGACGATATCGACGCCGATGGCGCGCAGATCGTCCATGGTCTCGATGATCTCCTCATCGGTCTCGCCCAGGCCCAGCATCAGGCTGGTCTTGGTGAGCACGCCCGGCCGGCGCTTTTTGGCATACGCCAGTACGTCCAGCGTCTGCTGATAGCCCGCCCGCGGGTCACGGACCGGGTGGGTGAGGCGTTTGACCGTCTCAACGTTCTGGGCAAACACCTCGAGCCCCGTGTCGACCACGGTGTCGATCGCTTCGTGGCGGCCGTTGAAGTCGGGGGTCAGTGCCTCGACCGCGGTGTTGGGGTTGCGGCGCTTGATCTCGCGGATGCAGTCCGCGTAGTGCTGGGCCCCACCGTCGGCCAGATCATCGCGGTCCACCGAGGTCAGCACCACATACTTAAGGCCCATCAGTTCAACAGTGGTGGCGGCGCCATTGGGCTCGTTGTCGTCAAGCCAGCCCTTGGGGTTGCCGGTGTCCACCGCGCAGAACCTGCAGGCGCGGGTGCAGACATCGCCCATGAGCATGATGGTCGCTGTCCCGGCGCTCCAGCACTCGCCCATGTTGGGGCACATGGACTCTTCGCAGACGGTGGCAAGCTTGTGCTCGCGCACCGTGTTGCGGACCTTCTGATAGGTCTCACCGGTGGGGACCTTGACGCGCAGCCAGTCCGGCTTGTCGCCGCGCCCCACCGGCGCGGTGTCGCGCTGGGCTTTGACGCCATTTTTGATCGCGCGGATACCGTTGTCCTTGTCGACCTTCTGGCCGCTGACCACAACGGGGATGCCTTTGAGTTCGGGCATGTCCGACTCCTTGCCTCGTTCAGTCCTTGCCGTAGGGGTTGTTCATCACCGAAAACCAGTTGGCGTGCGCCCGATCGGCGTCCTCCCGGTAGGCTTCAACCTCCTCACGGGTCATTTCCTCGCGCAGACGGCCATCGCTGACCGGCCGCGGATCATATCCCTCGGTATCGTCTTTATCCTGCTTGTCTGGCCGTTCATCACTCATGACGGCACCCTCCGCATCCTGACTGTGTCATGTAAAATCCAGTATACGTTTGAAACCGGACCGCCTCCATGGCCGCTGCCTCATACCCTCATGCCCATCGTGAACTGGACCTGCGGGGACTGAACTGCCCCCTGCCCATCCTGCGCACCAAACAGGCGCTGCGGGACATGGCGGTGGGCGAATGCATCGCTGTGCAGGTCACCGACCCGCATGCGGTGATCGACTTCCGTGCCTTGTGTGACACCACTGGGCATCAGCTGTTGCATGAGACCGAGTCCGGCGATGTCCTCACATTCTGGCTTGAGAAGGGCCCCTGAGGCGCGCCAGCAGGGACTCGGCCACCACGGACAGCCGTCGGCTGAACGACGGCGCCTGATGCCAGGACAGGCTGATCAGCTCCATGCGCTCGCGCCGCTCGAGCAGCAGGTCGTCGCTGGTGCCCAGATCATCCACCAGCCCCAGCTCAAGGGCGCGCTCGCCCATCCAGTGCTCGCCGGTTGCGACGCGGTCGACGTCCATGCGTGGCCGGTAGCGGCCGATGTGGTGGCGGAACAGGTCATGCACCGCCTGCAGGGACTCGCGGAAATGCTCGCGGCCCTCGTCGGTGTTCTCGCCAAACACGGTCAGATCGCGCTTGTGCGCGCCGGCGGTGTGCAGCTCAAACTCGATGTCGTGGCGCTTGAGCAGGCCGTGGAAGTTGGGCAGCTGGCCGACCACGCCGATCGAGCCGATGATCGAGAACGGGGCGGCGACGATGCGGTCGGCCACGCAGGCCATCAGATAGCCGCCGCTGGCCGCGACCCGGTCCACCGCGATGGTCAGGCGGATATTGGCCTCGCGCAGCCGTGCCAGCTGGCTGGCCGCAAGGCCGTAGCCGGGCACCATGCCGCCGGGGCTTTCAAGGCGCAGCAGCACCTCGTCATCGCGTCGGGCGCTGGCGATGATGGCGCTCACCTCTTCGCGCAGCGAGTCGACCGCAGTGGCGCGGATGTCGCCGTCGAAGTCGAGCACGAACAACCGCGGCAGGCGACCTTCGCCATCCTGTCCGCGGCGCTTCTGGCGGCGCTCCCGTAGGCGCTGGAGCAGGTTGGACCGACGGGCGTCGGGACCGCGCTGGATGCGCCGGCTCATGGCCTCGTAGCGGCGGTTGAGGGGCTCGACCTCGAGCTGTTCGCGGTGACGACCGCGCCGCCGGCTGGTCATGCCGCCGATCATGCCCAGCACCACCGCGAACGCCGCCACCAGGGTGAGCACACGGGCCAGGAAAAGGGCATAATCCTGCAGGAATTCCATCGCGTTATCCTTTCATGAATGCCGAATACGACTGGACTGCAAGTCTACGCGAGCCAACCGATGAAAGAAGCCACCCGCCGCAGGGGAGGGGCATGAACCCACCTGGCACCGCACTCTACCGCCATCGCGGCGTCGATGTGGCGACGCTTCGCCAGCTCGATCAATGGGCGGCGGCGCCCAAGGGCACCGCCTTTCGCGCCTTCAAGCGCTGTCAGGCCGGACTGGTCGAGGAGCGGGATTTTTTTGTCGAGCCCATCGATGCCCCGTCCGATGCCGCCGCCGCGGCGCTGATCGAGCGCCTGCGCGCCGACGGCAGACTCTACCCGAGCAGCCACGTGGCCATTCTGCTGTCCCGCGCGGCCTGCTCGCGGCTACCGGTCATGCCGGGGTCTGACGGCCGATGAATACCCTGGTCACCTGGCTGCAGCCGTGGGAGCCCTCGCTGCCGGTCTTTCTGGCTTGCGCGCTGGCCGTCGGCCTGTACGCCATCGGTCTGATCCGGGGGGCCTCGCCCGGGTTCTGGCCGGCGCTGTCGTATTTCGCCGGTGTGGCGCTGATCTATGCCGTCACCCAGACCCATTATGATTACTACTCGCAGTATCTGTTCTCGGCGCACCGGCTGCAGCATCTGGTGCTGCATCACCTGGGGCCGTTCCTGATCGCACTGGCAATGCCGGCGGGCGTGCTGGCGACTGCCCTGCCGGCGCGGGTCCGGGCCTGGCCGCGGGGGCCGGCGGCACCGCTTTTCGGTGCCCTGCGCCGGGTGTATCGCGTGCTCCAGCAGCCGTTCATCGCCGGTGTGCTGTTCGTCGGGGTGATCTACTTCTGGCTGACGCCCGAGATTCACTTTGACGCCATGCTGAGCATCGACCTGTACTGGTTCATGAACTGGACGATGCTGCTCGACGGGCTGCTGTTCTGGTGGCTCATTTTCGAGCGCAGTGATCAGGCCGTCACACCCCGCCTGAGCCCCGGTCGGCGCATTCTGCTGCTGGCGCTGATCATGCCGCCGCAGATCGCCTTGGGGGCGTACATCACATTCAGCGGCCAGAATCTGTTCGAAATCTACGATGTCTGCGGCCGCGCGTTTCCCATCGATCCGCTGCTTGATCAGCAGATCGGCGGCCTGATTACATGGATACCGGCGGCAATGATGAGCGTGATGGCTGCCATCATCGTCCTCGCATTCCGTCTGCACGGGAGGGAATCGGATGCCTGAGCACCCCAGAAAACGTCGCTGGCCGGGCCCCGCGCTGGTTGTGATGATGGCTGCGCTGCTGAGCGCCTGCGGCGGCAGTGGCTATCAGACCAAGGGCATCGAGGGGCTGCTGCCGGATCTCGCCTTCCGCCTGACCAGTGAGACTGGCGAAACGCTGACCGCCGCCGATCTGCGGGGCGCGCCCACGGTGGTGTTCTTCGGCTTCACCCATTGCCCCGATGTCTGTCCCACGGCCATGGCGCGGATTGCGGCGGCCACGGAGGCGGCCGGCGAGAGCCTCGACGGCGATCTGCAGGTGCTGTTCGTCTCGGTGGATCCCGGCCGGGATACGCCCCAGCGGCTTGCCGACTACACGGACTTTTTCAGTGACCGCGTCACCGGCGCCACGGCACCGGTGGAGCGACTCCGCGAGCTCACCAAGCGCTACCGCGCCACCTTCGGCTACGGCGAGCCCAATGAGTTCGGCGACTACAACGTCTCGCACTCGAGCGCGATGTACGTGTTTGATGCCGAGGGTCACGCCCGGGCGCTGTTCCGCCCGAGCGACAGTGTGACGGGAATGGCCGCGGATCTGCGGCGCATCGCCCGGGGTTAGCCCGGGGTCAGCTCGGCGCGCTCAGTCCTCGAACAGGTCCTTGTCGGTGACCGCGCCGTAGGACGCCGAGCTGACCAGCCGGGCGAACTTGCCCAGCACGCCGCGGCGGTAGTTCGGCGGCCGGGGGCTCCACCGGGCGCGGCGCTCAGCGAGTGTGGCCTCGTCGATCTGCACCTCGAGCAGGTTCTGGTCGGCATCGATGATCACCGTATCGCCTTCCTCGACCAGGGCGATGTTGCCGCCGGCCGCCGCCTCGGGGGCGACATGGCCGACGACCATGCCGTAGGTGCCACCGGAGAACCGCCCGTCGGTGATCAGGCCCACGGCGTCACCCAGCCCGCGGCCGATGATCGCCGAGGTCGGCGCCAGCATTTCGCGCATGCCGGGGCCGCCACGCGGGCCCTCGTAGCGGATGATGAGGACATCGCCGGCCTGGATCCGGTCGGCGAGGATCGCATCCATGGCCAGCTCCTCGGAATCGAACACCCGAGCGGGGCCTTCGATGCGGCGCTTTTTAATGCCACTGACCTTGGCGACGGCGCCCTCGTTGGCCAGGTTGCCGCGCAGGATCGCGAGATGGCCCTCGGCATACACCGGGTTGTCGAAGTCGCGGATGATGTCCTGATCCGGCGACGGCGTGGCGGGGACCGACTCCAGCAGCTGCTCGATGGTCTGTCCGGTGATGGTCATGCAGTCTCCATGCAGCAGCCCATTCGCCAGCAGCATTTTCATGACCTGGGGGGTGCCGCCAACGGCGTGGAATTCGCTGGTGACATAGCGCCCCGAGGGCTTCAGATCGCAGAGCACCGGCACGCGCTGGCGGATCCGCTCGATATCGTCGATGGAGAATTCCACCTCGCAGGCGCTGGCGATACCCAGCAGGTGGAGCACGGCATTGGTCGAACCGCCCAGTGCCATAACCACGCTGGCGGCGTTCTCGAAGGCCTTGCGGGTCATCAGGTCGCGGGGCAGGCGCTGGTGGTGGATGGCATCCACCAGCACCTCGGCGGCGCGTGCCGCCACGTCCCGCGCCTCGTCGTCCTCGGCCGAGACCGTGCTCGAGCCCATCAGGCTCATGCCCATTGCCTCGAAGGCGCTCGACATGGTGTTGGCGGTGAACATGCCGCCACACGAGCCGGCGCCCGGGCAGGCGTTCATTTCCACGCCCTTGAGGTCCTCATCCGAGAGGTTGCCGGCGGCGGACTGGCCCACCGCCTCGAAGGCGCTGACGATGGTCAGGTCCTGGCCTTTGTAGTGGCCCGGCTTGATGGTGCCGCCATAGACGAAGATCGCGGGGATGTTCAGCCGGGCGATGCCGATCATCGCCCCGGGCATGTTCTTGTCGCAGCCGCCGGTGGCGAGAATGCCGTCAAGGCTCTGGCCGTTGCAGACGGTTTCGATGGAATCGGCGATCACTTCCCGCGAGACCAGCGAGTACTTCATGCCCTCGGTGCCCATGGAAATGCCATCGGAGATGGTGATGGTGCCAAAGCTAACCGGCATCGCACCGGCGGCACGCAGCGCGTCGCTGGCGCGCTCGGCCTGGGCGCCGATGCCCATGTTGCAGGGCGTGATGGTGCTATGGGCATTGCCCACGCCGACGATGGGCTTTGCGAAGTCCTCGTCGGTAAAGCCGGCGGCCCGCATCATCGCGCGGTTGGGGGTGCGGGCACGTCCTTCGGTAACGGCGCGGCTGCGGCGGTTGTCGGCCATGGTGATTCCTTGATGATGGGTAGTGATCGGTCAACCGACAAAATACGAAACTCCGGGGCGGGTGGCAATCGTCGCCACGCCCTGCAATGGCATACTCTGCAATTGAGGAAAGCGACAGGGCAGGCAAGGGGCGGTGACAACGCCGAGTATCCGTTACGAGGCCGATCTGGCCGGCGGTGATTTCGTCGACGATCCGGCGCAGCGCGCCGCGGTGGAGGCGCTGGATGCCCTTCAGGCGGCGCTGCAGGACCAGCCGCCGCCGGCCACCGGCCTGCGCGGCTGGTGGCAGCGTCGCCGCGGCGCTGCCCCCGCCGCGGTGTCGGGGCTCTATCTGTGGGGCGGGGTGGGCCGCGGCAAGACCTATCTGATGGACACCTTCTATGAATGCCTGCCCGCCTCCATCCCCCGGCGCCGGGTGCATTTCCACCGCTTCATGCAGTCCGCCCATTACCGTCTGCGCTGGCTGCGTGAACAGCCGGATCCGCTGCGCACCCTGGCCGCTGAATGGGCCGGCGAGGCGCGGGTGCTCTGCTTTGACGAGTTCTTCGTCAGCGACATCGCCGACGCGATGATCCTCTCGGGACTGCTGCATGGGTTGATCGACGAGGGCGTGACGCTGGTGGCCACCTCGAACCTGCCGCCGGACGGGCTCTATCCGGGCGGTCTCCAGCGTGATCGCTTCCTGCCCGCCATCGATCTGCTGGAGCGCCATCTGCAGGTGATGAACGTGGATGGTGGCACCGACTATCGCCTGCGGCTGCTCAGCCGCGCACCGGTCTATCATGTGCCCGCGGACGCGCATGCCCGCACCGCCCTTGCCGAGACCTTCGAGCGCCTCAGCCCCGAGCGTGATCATGAAACCGATGGACTGGCCATCAACCAGCGCGACATCCCGGTGCTGGCCCTTGGCGACGGCGTGCTCTGGGTGCGCTTCGGTGCCTTGTGCGAGGGGCCGCGCAGCGCCGATGACTATGTCGAGATCGCCCGTCGCTTTCACACCGTGCTGATCTCGGACGTGCCGATTATGGATCGCGACCGCGAAGACGCGGCGCGGCGCTTCGCGGCGATGGTCGACGAGTTCTATGATCGCGGCGTCAAGCTGATCATCTCCGCCACCGCCGAGCCTGAATGGCTGTACCGCGGCCGGCACCTGCATTTTGAGTTTCGGCGCATCATTTCGCGTCTGCGCGAGATGCAGTCCCGGGAGTATCTGGCCCTGCCCCACCGGCCCTAGGGTTTTCCCCAGACCCTGTGGACAAGTCTGTGGAGGAACCCGGGGATGAATGCCGGACAGGCCCGCGTGATGCGGCTTTTCTCAGACTGGCGAATTCTTAACCAGTTTTAAATAAGCTTTAAAAACAGGTACTTACGGTTTATCCGGCGGTATCAGGGAGTTAGCGGCGTCGTGACCGTCCGGCGCCGCGCTGGATGTGCACAACCGCCGCTGTCAAGCCCTATTTCATCAGCCCGGCGACGTGCGCGGCCGCACCCCGGGCAAGGGCATCGAGGTCGTAGCCGCCTTCGAGCACCGAGCAGATATGCCCCCCGCAGCAGTAGTTGGCCACGGCCACCAGCTCGTCGGTGATCCAGGCAAAGTCCTCCGTGGTCAGCGCCATGCCGGCCAGCGGGTCCTCGACGGCGGCATCAAATCCCGCCGAGATGATCATCAGCTCGGGGTCAAAGTCGATCAGCGCTGAAATCGCCTCGCGGTGGAACTGCTCGCGGTAGTCCGCCGAGCCGGTGCCCTCGGGCATGGGGATATTCAGGATATGCCCGGGGCGGTTTTCCTTGCGGCTGCCGGTGCCGGGGAACAGCGGATACTGGTGTGTGGACAGGTAGAACAGCCCCTCGCGCTCGGCCACCACCGCCTGGGTCCCGTTGCCGTGGTGGACATCGAAATCGACGATGGCGACGCGCTGGACACCGTGTACCGCCTGCGCGTGGAGGGCGGCGATGGCGGCATTGCTGAACAGGCAGAACCCCATGGACTCACCGGTCTCGGCATGATGCCCGGGCGGGCGCACGGCACAGAACACCCGCCGCGCCTCGCCGGTCTGGATGGCGTCCACCGCCTGGGTCGCCGCACCGGCGGCGCGCAGTGCGGCCTCTCCCGAACCGGCCGACAGGGTGGTATCGGCGTTGAGCTGCGTCCGCCCGGTGGCCGGCACGGCCGCCATCACCTCATCAATATACCCGGGGCTATGGGCGCGCTCGAGCACCGCCCGCGACGCCGACTGCGCGGTATGGCGCTGCAGGTCGGCAAACGCCGGGGTGTCGAGGGCGGCGAGGATGGCCTCAAGCCGCTCGATGCGCTCGGGATGGCCACTGCCGGTGTCATGCTGCAGGCAGGCCTCGTGGGTGATCAGCCAGGTCGACACAAGCCTATTCCCCCGGGTGGAAGGTCTGCCGAAAGGCCACCGAGTAGACCTCGCCACCGGCATGGGGGTTGACGTCGATTTCGAAGATACGCGCATCGCCGGGCTCGATGGGGAACGTCCCGACATAGGAGACCCAGCCGTCCTCGCGGACCCGCTCGGCGGGGATTTCGGTGAGCTCGTCATTGTCATCGCGGGCGACGATGTCGACGGCGCCGGACACGGCCTCGCCATTGCGCAGGATCGTCACCATCACCATGCCGCGGGTGCGGCTGCGCACCAGTCCGTATTCGCGGGCCACGTCGGCATTGAGCATGCCGGTGGGGATGGCGCTGTAGTGGATCTCATAGTCACCGAAGCGCTCCGACTGCTGGGCCGATGCCAGCAGGGGAAGGGCGACCAGCAGGGCGGCCGCCCAGCGGGCCAGCCGATGTCCGGGATGCTTCATGTCATTCTCCTTTACGCCCGACAGATCCGGTACAGCGCCACTTCTCCGAACAGGTTGGGCATCCAGCGCGCCAGTCGCGGACTCTTGTAGTCATGAGATAACACGCGGCGCTCAATAATGTGAATACTCAGCTGCTCGCAGAGTGCTTCAAAATCATCGATGGTGCAGAAATGGATGTTGGGCGTCTCGTACCAGGCATAGGACAGGGCATGACTCATCGGCATGCGGCCCTTGACCGCCAGGTGCCAGCGCAGCCGGTAATAGGCGAAGTTGGGGAAGGTCACGATGCCGGTGCGCCCCACCCGCAGCATTTCCCAGAGCAGCTGGTCGGGCCGCTGCACGGCCTGCAGTGTCTGGGTGAGGATGACCTGATCGAAGGCATTGGTGTCAAAATCGGACAGGCCCTCGTCGATATCGCTCTCGATGACGTTGATGCCGTTGGCAAGGCTCCGGGTGATGCCGTCGGGATCGATCTCCAGCCCATAGCCGGTGGCCTGGCGGCGATCGAACAGATAGCGCAGCAGCCGGCCATCGCCGCAGCCCAGGTCAAGTACCCGGTCACCGCGGCCCACCCAGTTGGCGACGATTTCGAGATCCGCACGCAGTGGGCTCATACCCCGACCTCCTCGGCGATGCGTTGCATATAGGTCGAGAAGACCTCGCGGTAGCGCGGCACCGGCATCAGAAAGGCGTCGTGGCCGTGGTTGGCGCGGATTTCGGCATAGCTCACGCGTTTGTCGGTATCCAGCAGCGCCCGGACGATTTCATGACTGGCGGCCGGCGGAAAGCGCCAGTCGCTGGTGAACGAGGCGACGAAAAACGGCGCCGTCACGCCGCTCAGTGCCACCGACAGATCACCATCGGTGGCGGCCGCGGGGTCAAAGTAGTCCAGCGCCCGGGTCATGAGCAGGTAGGTGTTGGCGTCAAACCGGTCGACGAATGACTCGCCCTGGTAGCGCAGGTAGCTTTCCACCTCGAATTCGACATCGTAGTTGTAGTGATAGCCGCCCCGCGTGTCGCGCCGCTCGCGCCCGAATTTTTCGCCCATGGCCGCCTCCGAGAGATAGGTGATGTGGCCGAGCATGCGCGCGAGCATCAGTCCGGTCCGCGGCCGATCGCCGGTGGCGGCGTAGCGGCCGTCCTGGAAATCCGGGTCGGAGCGGATCGCCTGACGGGCGACCTCGTTGAAGGCGATGTTCTGTGCCGACAGGCGGGGTGCGGCGGCGATGACCACCGCGTGGCGCAGGCGCTCCGGCTGATCGATGGCCCACTGCATGGCCTGCATGCCGCCCAGGCTGCCGCCGGCCACGGCCGCCCAGCGCGCCACCCCCAGGTGGTCGGCGAGCCGTGCCTGGCTGCGCACCCAGTCGCGCACGGTGACCAGCGGGAAGTCGGCGCCATAGAGCTCGCCGGTCTCGGGGTCGATCGAGGTGGGGCCGGTGGAACCGTGGCAGCCGCCCAGGTTGTTGCTGCAGACCACGAAGAAGCGGTTGGTGTCGAGCGGTTTGCCCGGGCCGATGCAGGCCTCCCACCAGCCCGGCTTACGCTCGCCGGCGTGGTGATAGCCCGCGGCATGGTGGTTGCCGGACAGGGCATGGCACACCAGGATGGCGTTGCTGGCGTCGGCATTGAGCGTGCCGTAGGTCTCGTAGGCCAGAGTATAGCCCGGCAGCACCCGGCCCGAGTCCAGCGCCAGGGGTTCATCGAAATGCACGGTCTGCGGGACGATCACCCCGACCGATGTCTCCTCGGCAGGCGCGGCCATGGCTACATCATCAGGCCGGGGGCGATGCGATCAAGCGGCGGCAGCACGAGCATCTTCACCACCTGCAGGGCAAGGATCGCCGCCAGCGGCGACAGATCAATCCCGCCCATGTCCGGCAGGATGGCCCGAAACGGGCGGATCACCGGCTCGGTCAGGCTCAGCAGCACCGTGGTGGCGGGGTTGTAGTCGGTCGGGCTGACCCACGAGAGGATCGCCCGCACCACAATGGCGATGAGGTAGACATTCAGCAGCAGGCTGATCAGTTCCGCGGGCGTGCGCAGCAGCAGGTAGTCGATGCGTGGCGTGACGCCGGCGATGCTCATGAGCAGGCTGATCGCGATCATCTGCAGGATCACCATCAGCACGATGGCGGCGATGTCCACGCCGCCCCATGACGGGATCAGGCGGCGCAGGGGCTGCAGCGCCGGTTGGGTGACGCGCACCAGAAACTGCACCAGCGGATTATAGAAATCCGCCCGCGACCACTGCAGCAGAAACCGCAGCATGACCGCCATGATGTAGAGGCTGAACAGCGTGTCGACCAGAAACGCCAGCGGATTGGTGAGATAGCCCGGGCCCATGGCTACTGATCTCCCAGCTCTTGGCCCAGTTCCTCGGCGCGTCGGGCGGCGGCGTGCAGCGCGCGGTGGTAGGCCCCGGCCAGATCCCCGGCCTCGAGCTCGTCGATGGCCGCGGCGGTGGTGCCGCCCGGCGAGGTGACCCGGCGTTTGAGTTCATCCACATCCTCGGCGCTCTCAAGCGCCATGCGCGCGGCGCCCAGGGCGGTCTCGAGGGTCAGCAGGTGCGCCGTCCGCGCATCCAGCCCCAGCGACTCGCCGGCGGACTGCATCGCCTCCATGGTCGCGAAGAAATACGCCGGGCCGCTGCCGGAGATCGCCGTGACGGCGTTCATGTCGCGTTCGTCCTCGAGCCACACGATCAGCCCCACCGCGCGCAGGATGGTCTCGGCCAGATCCCGTTGCTCGCTGCTGACCGCCGCGTTGGCGAACAGTGCCGTCGCGCCGGTCTGCACCAGGGCCGGCGTGTTGGGCATGGCCCGCACCACCGGCCGGTCGCCGCCCAGCCAGCTGTCGATGTCGGCGCAGCGCACGCCGGCCGCCACCGAGATCACCAGGCTGCCCTGGGCCTGAATCTGCGGCGCCAGCTCGCGCACCACATCGGCGACGCGGTTGGGCTTGACCGCCAGTATGACCACGTCGGCGCCGCGCACGGCCGTGGCGTTTTCCTGAAACGCCTGCACCTCGAAGTCCGCGATCAGGGCCTCGCGGCGCTCGGCGTCCGGTTCGGCGACGCGCAGTCCGGCGGCCGGATGGCGATCGGCGATGAGCCCACCAATCAGGCTGCGTGCCATGTTGCCGCCACCGATGAAGGCAATGGTCTTTTCATTCAAGGCGTTTTCTCCGGTCGGGGTCCGAAAACGGCGGTGCCCAGGCGGACCATCGTGGCGCCCTCGGCCACCGCGGCCTCCAGATCGTTGGACATGCCCATGGACAGGGTATCGAGTCTCAGGCCCCCGTCGACAAGACCGGCCTGCAGCTCACGCAGCTGCCGGAATGCGGCGCGCTGGGCGTCGAAGTCGGTCACCGCCTCGGGCAGGGTCATCAGCCCGCGCAGGGTCAGGTGGGGCAGTTCGGCAATGGCGTGGGCCAGCTCGTGCACCTGCTCCGGCCCGGCGCCGGATTTGCTGGCTTCGCCGCTGACATTGACCTGCAGACAGCACTGCAGCGGCGGACGGTCTGCGGGGCGCTGCTCGGACAGCCGCCGGGCGATCTTGAGCCGGTCGACGGTGTGCACCCAGTCAAAGCCCTCGGCAACCGCGCGGGTCTTATTGGACTGGATGGCCCCGACGAAATGCCATTCGATGGGGGTGTCGGCCAGCGTCTCGCGCTTCTCCGCCCCCTCCTGCAGATAGTTCTCGCCAAACGCCTGCTGACCCTCGGCCAGTGCCGCCCGCAGGGCTTCGACGGGCTGGCGCTTGCTGACCGCCAGCAGCGCTACACTGCCGGGTTGACGGCCATAGCTGGCCTCGGCGGTGCGGATCCGCTGGCGGACCGCCGCCAGGCGTCGGGCGATGTCGTGAGCCGGGGTTGTCGTCATGACCGAATGATACGGCGGGAGGTGTGATGGCGTCGAATGCTGCAGGCCGCGGGCCGATCCCGGCGGTTGCCTAGCGACTCGGCAGCTCCACCCATTCGGCCTCGCCGACATTGGCGGCGGCACCCTGGCGGAACGGGTGCAGGCTCTGCCACGGACCGAAGGCGATGACACGCAGCCCATCGCGCTGGTCCGCCGGCGTGTCGCCCAGATAGCGGCTGGTCAGCTCGATGACGCTGCCCTCATGGACACCGGGGCGCTCCTCGTCGAGCGCCACCCGGGCCGGGACACCGGCCTGCTCCAGCGCCGTCAGCCCGGCGATGGCCACCTCGCTCAGCGCCGGCACGAAAAACCGCGACGGCACCAGCCGGCCCGGGATGCCATGCCGGCCGCCGAGCAGGGCGAGCCGGGTCTGATCGGCATGCCGTTCGGCCAGCGCGATGGCCGGGCCCACCCCCAGGTTCTCGCCGATGATCAGCAGCGTATCGTCGGGATCCGGGCGCACGGCCTGACCCTGCAGCGCCGATACCGAGACGGTCAGCCCCGGTCGCAGCCCGTCGGGGAGGCAGGCGCCGGGCAGGATGCCGGCCACCCAACCCTCGCCGGTATCGGCGTCACGGATCGGCAGGCAGAGGCGCTGGCCATTGAGGTCAAGCCACAGCCACTGACCGGGTGCGGGGCGGCCGGCACGCCACTCGAGCCGGAGCAGCCACCAGTCATCGATGACCGGCATGGCATCGATGAGCCGGCCCGGTGTCATGCCCGGTCGGCGGCGCGGATCAGGCGCCCGCCCACCAGCGTATGCGTAGCGCGGGCGCTGAACTCCCAGCCCAGAAACGGCGAATTGTGGCCGCGGCTGGCGAGCGTCCCGCGGGTGCAGAACCACGGGGCCACCGGGTCGACGACGACCAGGTCGGCAACACCGCCCAGGCCCAGGCGCCCTCCCTCGAGCCCCAGCAGGCGCGCCGGCTCAACGGTCACCGTCGCCAGGGCGCGGTGCAGGGGGAGGACTTCGTCTTCCACCAGCCGCAGCACCAGGGGCAGGAGGGTGTCGATGCCGCTGGCGCCCGGCTCGGTACTGGCGAAGGGGCCATCCTTGGCGTCGCCGTCGTGGGGCTGATGGTCGGAGCAGATGATGCGCACGACCCGATCCGCCACGGCCTGGCGCAGCGCCTGGCGGTCGACGATATCGCGCAGGGGCGGATCCAGATGAAAACGGGTGTCGTACTCCATGGCGTCCTGATCGGTCAGGAACAGCTGATGGATCGCGACATCGGCGCTCAGCCGGCGCTGGCGGCCCTGTTCATCGGTCAGCAGGCGGGCGCCCTCGGCGCTGGACAGCCGGCCGACATGCACGCGGGCCCGGGTGGCGCCGGCCACCGCCAGCTGGCGCCCGAGACCGGCAGTTTCGGCGGCGGCCGGCACGCCGGGCAGGCCCAGCCGGGTGGCGGTGGGACCTTCGTTGAGGCAGCCCGTGGCCAGGAACGGATCCACCGGCGTGAGCAGCGCCGGCAGCGAGAAGGTGCAGGCGTAGTCCAGGGCATTGCGCAGCACCCGCGAGTCCTGCACCGGCCGGCCACCGTCGGAGACGGCCGGACAGCCGGCCGCGGCCAGCCCCGCCATGGCCGATAGCTGTTCGCCGGCCAGCCCCAGGGTCAGGGCACCCAGCGGGACGACCCGGGCGCCGGCGGCCTGCTCGGCGCGGTGCGTGACCTGCTCGACCACCGCCGGGCTGTCCATGACCGGCGTCGTGTCCGGTGGCATGACCAGGGTGGTGATCCCGGCGGCGGCCGCGGCGCGGCTCTCGCTGGCGATGTCGGCCTTGCGCGTCAGGCCCGGTTCGCGCAGCCGGGCGCTCAGATCGATCAGCCCCGGCATCACCCACTGGCCCGCCGCGTCGATGGTCTGGTCGGGGGTGAAGTCGTCGACCGTGCCGCCGAGCTGGACGATGCGGCCATCGGCGACGGCCAGATCGCCCACCTCGTCGAGTCCGCTCTCGGGATCGATCAGCCGCCCCTGACGGATGAGTATGCGCGTCATGATGCCTCCCGCGGGGTGTCGGGCTGGACGCCCAGGACCATGGTCATGACCGCCATGCGGACCGCGATGCCGTTGGTGACCTGATCGAGGATCACCGAGCGCGGCCCGTCGGCCAGCGCCGAGTCGATCTCGACGCCCCGGTTGATGGGCCCGGGGTGCATGACGATCGCCTCGGGGTGCGCACCGCGCAGGCGCGATTCGGTGAGTCCGTAGTGGCGGAAGTACTCCGACTCGCCCGGCAGCAGCGCGCCCTGCATGCGTTCGCGCTGCAGGCGCAGGGCGATGACCACATCGGCATCCCGCAGACCGGCATTAAGGTCGTTGTAGACCTGCGCGCCCAGGCTGTCGATGTCGGCGGGCAGCAGGGTGTCGGGGGCGATGACCCGCACCTCGCCGGCGCCCAGCGCGTTGAAGGCATGGATCTGCGAGCGCGCCACCCGCGAATGGCGGATGTCCCCGACGATGGCGATGCGCAGGGGCTCGAAGGCGCCCTTGTGGCGGCGGATGGTGAAGGCATCGAGCATGGCCTGGGTTGGATGGGCGTGCCAGCCGTCGCCGGCATTCAGCACCGCGACGCCCGGGTCGACATGCCGGGCGAAATACTCCGCGGCGCCGCTCTGGTGGTGGCGCACCACGAACATGTCGGCCTGCATGGCCTGCAGGTTGCGCAGCATGTCGAGCAGGCTCTCGCCCTTGGTGGTCGTGGTGTCGACGGCGATGTTGAGTACATCGGCCGAGAGCCGTTTGGCGGCCAGCTCGAAGGTGGTGCGGGTGCGGGTGCTCGACTCAAAGAATAGATTGACCACGGTGCGGCCGCGCAGCAACGGGACGGTCTTCACCGATTTGCCCAGCACGCCGGCAAACGATTCGGCGGTGTCGAGGATGCGCCCGAGCAGGCGCGGATCGACGCCTTCAGTGGTCAGGAAATGCCGCAGGTTGCCCTGGGTGTCGATCTGCACGCTCATGGGCTCGCCTCCTCGATCACCAGATGCAGGGGGTCGGGACCGCGCAGCTTGACGCGCTGGCGCGGAGCCAGGTCGATGGGCGCGGCGGCGATGTCCGCCGCGATGGGCAGCTGACGGCCGGAGCGCTCCAACAGCACCACCACGCGCACCGCGGCCGGGCGGCCATAGTCGAAGATCTCGTTGAGGGCCGCGCGGATGGTGCGCCCGGTGTAGAGGATATCGTCGACCAGGATGATCACCCGGTCGTCAATATCCAGCGGCATGCGGCTTGGCTGGATATCGCCGGGCAGACCGGCGCGGCTCAGGTCGTCGCGGTAGAAGGCGATGTCGAGGGTGCCCGGGGCCGTGTCCAGTCCCAGGCGCTGCTGCAGGGCCCGGGCCAGCCAGGCACCGCCCTGATGGATGCCCACCAGGGTGCAGCGCTCGCGGCCCTCGGCATCGATGAGCGCGGCGACGCGGGTGGTCAGCTGCTCGAGCAGCGGTTCGATATCAGGCAGATCGGTGCTCACGGGAAATGCTCGCTTAACCAGGTCTCGAGGATGATACGCGCCGCCTCGGCATCGATCACCTCGGGGCGCTGGCCCCGGCCGCGCACGGCGTCCCGGGCCGCGTGACTGGACAGATGCTCGTCGATGCGATGGACGCTGCCGCCGCTGCGCCGGGCGAGCTCGCCGGCAAACCGCTCCGCAAGCCGGGTGCTGTGCGAGTCGCGGCCATCGGCATGTCGCGGAATGCCCACGATCAGGCCCTCCGGGCTCCAGTCGTCGATCAGCCCCTGAAGGCGTGACCAGTCGGGCGTCCCCTGACGGCAGGTGATCACCGCCAGCGCACGGGCATGCCCGGTGACGGTCTCGCCAACGGCGACGCCCAGGCGTTTTTCGCCCGCGTCAAAGCCCAGATAGGTGCCGGTCGCGCTCATCGCCCGCCAGTATCCGTCAGTCCCCGCCGAATGACCAGCTGCGGGTGATGACCAGCGTGTCCCGGTCCTCGAGGATGGTCTCGGGCACCGGGGGGTAGGGCGCGGCGGCCTGCACCAGGGATCGCGCGGCCCGGCGCAGCACCGGGTTATCGCTGCCGCCGATGATACGCGCCCCGCGCACCTCGCCGGCGGCGTTGAGGGTGATGGCCATCACCACCCGGCCACGGATGCCGGCGTTGATCAGTTCGGCCGGATAGGCGCGGTTGCCGCGGGTTTCGGTGTGCACGATCCAGTCGCGCAGATACCGCGCCCGGGCGTCGTCATCCTGGGTGCCGTCGATGGCACGCGGCGCGGGATCGGCGGACGATCGGGCGGATTCGCTCGCGGGTCCGTCCCCGGCCATCAGCCGCAACACCGGCCGGTCGGCCGGGCTGGCGGGCTGCACGTTGAGCGCCAGGGGGCGCTCGGCGGTCCGCGTCGCGGGTGTCGGTGGCATGGGTCCGAGCGGGCCCATGATCACGATCAGGTGGATCACCGCCGAAATCAGTATCGCCATGATCAGCCGATCGCGGACCCGGGCGGCATCCTCCATTATCGATCAGGATGCGGCGGGCAGCGCGCGCTCGATGGCCGCAAACAGCTCGCCGGCGATGCAGGTCTCCTGCTGGGCGTCGATCTCGCGCACGCAGGTGGGACTGGTGACGTTGATTTCGGTGAGATAGCCGCCAATCACATCCAGCCCGGCAAACAGGATCCCCTGCTCGATGAGCAGCGGTCGCACCTGATCGACGATCCAGCGCTCGCGATCGGTCAGGGGGCGGGCAACGCCGCGACCGCCGGCGGCCAGGTTGCCGCGGCTCTCGCCGGCGGCGGGCAGGCGCGCCAGGGCATAATCCACGGGCTGACCATCGATCACCAGGATGCGGCGGTCGCCGTCACTGATCTCCGGCAGGTAGCGCTGCGCCATGACGTAGCGCGTGCCCCGTTCGGAGAGCTGCTCGATGATGACGCTGGTATTCGGATCGCCGGCCTGCACCACGAAGATGGCCTCGCCGCCCATGCCATGCAGCGGCTTGAGCACCGCCTGCCCCTGGGCGTCGATGAATGCCCGCAGCGGGGCGGCCTTCATTTCGACAACGGTGGGCGTGCAGCACTGCGGGAACATCGCGATGGCGAGCTTTTCCTGGACATTGCGCAGCCCGGCCGGTCGATTCACGACCTGGACGCCGGCGCGCTCGGCCACTTCGAGGATCTGCGTGGCATAGACAAAGGCGCTGTCCACCGGCGGGTCCTTGCGCATGAGCAGGGCATCGAGCTCGTCGAGCGGGGCTTCGCGGCGCTCGCCCAGGCTGAACCAGTCGTGATTGTCATCGCGCACCGTCAGTTCGGCCCCGTCCCCGTAGGCAACCCCGTCGCGCAGGGCCAGGTCGGCCAGGGTGTAGTACTGGATTATCCAGCCGCGCCGCTGCGCTTCGAGCAGCATGGCAAGGGTGGTGTCCTTGTACGGGGTGATCCCCTCGATGGGATCCATGACAACGCCGAGGCGGTAGGGCATAGCGGGCACTCCTTTGGCAGGCGCGCAGTATAAGCCATCACCGCGAGTGCGTCGCCAGCGCCTTGCCAAGTTTCTTATCAACGGATAATTTGCACTCATTGATTGCAAAATGGAGTCTGTCATGGCCGCAATGACAATTCGTCATCTGGATGAAGCACTGAAGCGCCGCTTGCGCATTCAGGCGGCTGTGCATGGGCGTTCCATGGAGGATGAAGCCCGGGACATCCTGCGGGTTGCCCTGACCAGCGAAGATGCCGAGACGGGATCGCTCTATGAGGCAATCCGTCGTCGTATCGAACCGTTGGGTGGCGTGGAGCTGGATGTTCCGCAGCGCGAGTCGATGCGCGAGCCGCCGGATCTATCTGAATGATTATCCTCGATACCAATGTGCTCTCGGAAGTGCTCAAGCCATCGCCCGCGAAGGCAGTGGTTGATTGGCTTGCCTGTCCGCCTCGATCGACATTTTTCACGACTGCTGTTGTCGAGGCCGAGCTGCGTTACGGCGTTGGCATTCTCGATGCAGGTGAGCGTCGGGACCAGCTGCAGGCAGCGCTGGATGGGATTTTTCTTGAAGACTTTCGCGCGCGTGTCATCCCGTTCGACCGTGAATGCGCAGAGGCATTTTCGCAGATTGCCGCGCACCGCCGTCGCATCGGCCGCCCCATCAGTCAGTTCGATGCCATGATCGCAGCGGCAGCCGCCTCGCGCGGTGCGCAGTTGGCGACCCGCAACACGCGGGATTTTGCAGACTGCGGTATCGAAGTGATCGATCCCTGGGTGGACGCTCCCATTTAAATGATCGCGCTGCGCGTCACGCCGGACGCGTCAGATACCGCCGCCACGATCCCAGCGCCGAAATATCCTCGGCCGATGCGGTGGCCCAGGCCTCGCAGATAAAGCCGGTCACCTCGCGGCCATCCTCCAGTGTGATGTGACCCAGGCCCAGCGGCGCCGGGATGGTGTCGAGGAAATCGCCGACGCGATGCCGTGGCAGGGTCCAGACCTCGACCTCCACGGCATGGCCGTCGGCGTCGACCCGCACCAGCCCGGGTCGCGCCGGCGGTCCGCCGGGCAGGGCATAGAGTCGGTACAGCGCGGCGGTGCGGGTGGTCTGCAGATGGCGCCCGCCGCGCTCGATCAGTGTTTCGTTCAGGGGTAGACCACTCATATGGGCCCCGCAGACGGCGATCGCCTGGCGATGCTCGCCATGCCCGGCGTCGAGGGCCTCCGCCGCGGGCGCGGTCTGCCGACCGGTGCCGAGTGGCAGCTGGCAGTGACGCTGCAGCCGCTCGGCCAGATCGATCAACGCCCGATCCATGAACGCCGGGGCCGATAAAGTCAGGCCAAACGGCAGGCCGTCGGGGGTAAACCCGCCGGGCGCGGCGACGGCGCTGAGGTCGAGCAGGTTCATGAAATTCGTGTAGTAGCCAAGCTGACTGTTGACGCCCACCGGATCGGCCTCCACCGCCTCCAGGGTCGGCAGGTGGCCGGCGGTCGGGGTGACCAGGCAGTCGATCCCGGCCCAGACCGATTCGGTGGCCCGGCGCAGTTCGGCCAGCCGGTGCTGGGCGGTGAACAGGTCACAGGCCAGCGGCTCGGCGCCGGCACCGATGATCTGGCGGGTGACCGGCAGCAGGGCGTCGGGCTGGGACTCGATGAATCCACGGATGGCGCTGTAGCGCTCGGCCACCCAGGGGCCTTCGTAGAGCAGGCGAGCGGCTTCGAGAAAGGGCGTCAGATCGATCCGGCGGACCTCGCCCCCCAGGGCCTCGAGGGCCTCGATGCCGCGGTGGAACGCCGTCGCGGTCTGTTCGTCGCCGAAAAACTCCAGATCCTCATCACGGGGGACACCCAACGCAAAGCGCCCCGGCGGGATGGCCGCCCGCAGGGGCGCCGGGGGCTGCGGAGGACGGGACTGCGGATCGAGGGGATCGAAGCCGTCCACCACCTCGAAGACCCGGCGCAGGTCGTCGCCGCACAGGCCAAAGATATTGACGCAGTCGAGACTGCGGC
Source organism: Spiribacter roseus (assembly GCF_002813635.1). Taxonomy (NCBI): domain Bacteria; kingdom Pseudomonadati; phylum Pseudomonadota; class Gammaproteobacteria; order Chromatiales; family Ectothiorhodospiraceae; genus Spiribacter; species Spiribacter roseus. The sequence continues at coordinate 153,385 of NZ_CP016382.1, forward strand.
ACGCCGGCACCACCCCGCGGGTGCTCAGCCGGCCGCGGGTCGGTTTGAGGCTCATGAGGTTGTTGAACGCCGCCGGTACCCGACCCGAGCCGGCGGTATCCGTGCCCAGGGCGAAGACCACCTGACCCAGCGCCACCGCCACCGCCGAGCCGGCGCTCGAACCGCCCGAGACGCGGCGGCGGTCAAAGGCATTGCGGCAGGCGCCGTAGGGTGACCGGCTGCCCACCAGGCCGGTGGCGAACTGATCGAGATTGGTCTTGCCCAGCGGGATCGCACCGGCGCGCATGAGTCGCTCGACCACCGCTGCATGGGCGTCGGGCCAGTAGCAATAGGCCGGGCAGCCGGCCGTGGTGGCCAGGCCGGCCACATCGATGTTGTCCTTGACTGCGAATGGCACGCCGTAGAGCGGCAGTGATGGGGACTGCTGCTCGAGCCAGTCGATCATGCCGCTCAGGGTGGCCGTGTCGATGACGCTGATCCAGGCATTGTGCGGATCAGCGCCGACGATGGCGTCCCGGCGTTCGAGCAGGTGATCGCGCACCGAGTCCCCGGCGTCGCGATAGGCACTGAGACGGGCGGCGATGGTTTCCATCAGGTGGACTCCCGGCGGATGATGACGAGGGTCTGACCCGGCGCCACCGCGGTGCCGGGCTTGCACAGGACGCGACTGACCGTGCCTGGACAGGGCGCCGGCAGCGGGATTTCCATTTTCATGGACTCCACCACCAGCAGGGTCGCGTCGGCCTCGACACGCTCGCCGACCCGCGCCTCAATGGCCCAGACACTGCCCTGGACGCCAGCCTCGACGGCGGATTCGTCGTCGGCCAGCTCGATGGCCTCGGCATCGACATCGGGGGTCGCCTGCACACTCGCGGCAAAATCGCCCTGGCCGCTGTCGATCCAGCGCTGGCGCTCGGCCTCGAAGGCGCCCTGCTGGTGACGTTTGAAGCGGTCGATGGACCCGGCGTTGGCAGCGACAAAGGCCTCGTGTTCGGCCAGCGAGAAGCGGGTCTCCTCGATGTCCAGACGCAGGCCACCCGCCGGGAAGGCGGCACGCATTTCCATGAGCTCGTCTTCCGAGACCTCGTAGAAGCGCACCTGATCAAAAAACCGCAGCAGCCAGGGCTGCTGGAACTCGGGCGTGGTGCGATAGCGGTTCCAGATCTGCAATGTCCGGCCAACGAACTGATACCCGCCGGGGCCTTCCATGCCATAGATGCACATGTACGAGCCACCGATGCCCACGGCGTTCTCGGGCGTCCAGGTGCGGGCCGGGTTGTACTTGGTGGTGACCAGACGGTGCCGCGGATCCACCGGCGTGGCGAGCGGCGCGGACAGGTAGACATCCCCCAGGCCCATGACCAGGTAAGAGGCGTCAAAGACGATGCGTTTGACGTCCTCCCGGTGTTCGAGGCCGTTGATCCGGCGGATGAATTCGATGTTATCCGGGCACCAGGGAGCATCCTCGCGGACTGACTGCATGTACTTGCGGGTGGCCAGCCGGGTCTGGCTGTCGTCCCAGGCGAGCGGCAGATGGATGATCCGCGATGGCAGCGCGCTGTCGGCCATGGCCTCGATGTGGCGCTCGGCCTGCTCGAGGATTTCCATCAACCGCTCGGCGGGCAGCTGCCGGGGCTCGAAGTGGATCTGCAGGCTGCGCACGCCGGGAGTCATTTCGATGACGCCGGGGATGGGCCGCGCACTCAGCCAGTCCAGCAGCGCCTGGACGCGGAACCGCAGGCCCAGATCGAGCATCATCGGTCCGTATTCAACCAGCAGATAGCGATCGCCGGCGACCCGGTAGGTGACCTGCGGTGCATGCGGGCGGTCGGGCCGATGCAGGGCGACCGGATCGGGCGGCGCCAGTGCGGCGGTGGTCCGTGGCGCGGGCGGCTGCAGGGTGGTGATCATCGCGGTGCGCTCGGCCTCGGCCATGGCCGCTTCACTGCGATCCACCGCGCAGAAGCGGATGCGGTCGCCCGGGCGCAGCTGACCGATCTTCCAGCGATCGGCCTCGATGATCGTGGCCGGACACACAAAGCCCCCGAGACTGGGGCCGTCCGGACCCAGAATGACAGGCATGTCGCCGGTAAAGTCGACCGTGCCGATGGCGTAGGCGTTGTCATGGATGTTGGAGGGGTGCAGTCCCGCTTCGCCGCCGTCTTCGCGGGCCCACGCCGGGGCCGGTCCGATGAGCCGCACGCCGGTGCGGCTCGAGTTGTAGTGGATCGTCCAGTCGGTCCCGAAGAAGGTCTCGATGAACTCGCGGGTAAAGTAATCCGGCGCGCCGTGGGGGCCGGACATGGCGCGCAGTGTCCAGGGCTCATCGGCGCCGGGCATCAACGCCTCGGCCTGCAGCCCGGCGGGCAGCCGCCGCCCGCCGGGTGAGGGGCGGTCGGTGGCCGGTGCGACCGGGTGCAGGACATCGCCGGCCCGCAGGGCGCGGCCGCCATGCCCGCCCAGCTGCCCCAGGGTAAAGGTGGCGCGACTGCCCATGTGCAACGGCACATCGATGCCACCCTCGATGAGCAGATAGCTGCGGATGCCCACGCCGCGGGCACTGCCCATGGTCAGGGTGGCGCCGGCGGGCAGACGTACCACTTCGCCGGCCGGCAGCGGCTGGCCATCGCAGTCAAGGGAGACCGTGGCGCCGGTAACGACCACATGGGTGGCCTCGGCGAAGCGCAGGGTCGGCCCCTGGGCGGTGATCTCCAGTCCGGCGGCGCTGTCCGGGTTGCCCAGCAGCCGGTTGCCCAACCGAAACGAGAGTTCGTCCATCGGGCCCGAGGGCGGGACACCGATGTCCCAGTAGCCGGTCCGTCCCGGCCAGTCCTGCACGGTGGTGAGCGTGCCGGCGCTTATCACGTCGATGCGCGGCTCGGCGGGCCGGAAGTCGGTGAGTCGGGTGGTGGTGGCGCGGCCCTCGATGAACACCGGGTCGGTCATGATCGCGCGCAGATAGGCGAGGTTGGTCATGAGCCCGTCGATGCGCGTTGCCGCCAGGGCCTCGCCCATCGCCCGGCGGGCGTCTTCGCGATCGCTCCCGTGGCTGATGATCTTGGCGAGCAGGGGGTCGTAGTGGGGGGTGACCTCGGTGCCCGCCTCCACCCAGGTGTCGACACGCATTGCCTCGGGCCAGATGACCTCGGTGATCAGACCGGTCGCCGGCTGAAAGTCCTTGCCCGGGTCTTCGGCGTAAACCCGCGCCTGAATGGCGTGACCGTTGGCGGGCCCGGGTCGTCGGGCGGCCAGGTCATCGAGTTCGCCGGCGGCCGCCTGCACCATCCACGCCACCAGATCCACGCCGGTGACCGCCTCGGTCACGCCATGCTCGACCTGCAAGCGGGTGTTCATCTCCAGAAAAAAGAACGCCCCGGTGTCGGCGTCGACAATGAATTCCACGGTCCCGGCCGAGCGGTAGGCCACGCTGCGACCCAGGCGCTCGGCGGCCTCCATCAGCGCGGCACGGGTCTCGGCATCGATGCCCGGCGCGGGTGTTTCCTCGACGACTTTCTGGTTGCGGCGCTGCAGCGAGCAGTCGCGCTCGCCCAGGGCAATCACGGTACCCGCGCCATCGCCGAAGATCTGCACCTCGATGTGGCGGGCGCGGCGGATGAAGCGCTCCACAAACAGGCCCGCGTTGGCGAAGTTGTTCTGTGACACGCGCTCCACCGAGGCATGGGCGGCGCGCAGGGCGGCCTCATCGTCGCAGATCGCCATGCCAATGCCGCCGCCGCCGGCGGTGCTCTTGACCATGACCGGATAGCCGATGGTGGCGGCCTCGCTGGCGGCCGCCTCGACATCGCTGATCAGGTCGCTGCCGGGGAGCAGGGGCACCTGATTGGCGGCGGCCAGCTCGCGGGCGGTGTGCTTGAGCCCGAAACGCCGGATCTGGTCCGGGGTGGGGCCGATGAAGGCGATCCCCGCCTGCTCGCAGGCCTCGGCGAATTCGGCATTCTCCGAGAGAAAGCCGTAGCCGGGATGGATGGCGTCGACGCCCTGCTCGCGGGCGACGGCAAGGATGCGCCCGGCATCCAGGTACGAATCGCTGGCCCGCGCCCCGCCGATCGGGATGGCCTCATCGGCGTTGCGGACATGGGCCGAGGCCCGGTCGGCCTCGGAGTATACCGCCACGGCGGTGATCCCCAGCTGGTGCAGGGTTCGCTCAATGCGACAGGCAATCGCGCCGCGGTTGGCAATCAGTACTTTCGAGAACATGCTCAATCCCAAATGATCATCTCGAGCGGCGTCGGATTGAAGCCGCTGCAGGGGTTGTTGAGCTGCGGGCAGTTCGAGATCAGGGCGATCACGTCCATCTCGGCGCGCATCTCGACGTACTTGCCGGGCCCCGAGATCCCGTCCTGAAAGCTCAGGCCGCCCTCTCCGGTCAGCGGCACATTCATGAAGAAATTGATGTTGCTGGGCACATCCCGCTTGGTCAGCCCATAGCCGCTCTCCTGGATGGCATGCAGGAAATTGTCCCGGCACGAATGCATGGGCTTTTTCTCCAGCGCGTAGCGCATCTGGTTGGCCTCGGCCGAGCAGGCGCCGCCCAGGGTGTCGTGACGGCCGCAGGTGTCGGCGGTGATGGTCAGCATGACCTGTCCCTGATTGGAGTAGAGCTGCGTACCGGTGGTCAGATAGACATTGCCCTGGCGGGTGGTGGTGTCGACGGCGCTGTAGTGCTCGTGACGTGGGTCGCTCAGGCTGTAGAACAGGGTATCGGCGGCCTCGTTGCCTTCCACATCGACAATGCGCAGATGCTGACCGCGACGGATTTCCGCCATCCACCAGTCACCGGCGGGGACGACGGTGCGCTGAAGCGCGGTGGTGGGATCAAGCTCGCTGGTTTTGAGGTTCATCGCAGGCACGGTCAGCCCTCCTGGCAGTTGGCGATTAGCGTGTTGGCGTAGGCCCGGGCGTTTTCGGGGCGGTGATGGATGCACGCATCGTCATCGCGCACCGGCGCGGAGCGGTAGATGGAGACGTCCACCGGCCCGGGCTGATAGATCGGCCCCGGTGCCATGGGGTGGGGCGCGGTGGTCAGTACCACCAGCGTATCGCTGTCAGCGCGCAGGTCGACGCTGGCCCCGGGGTGGCTGTGCTCGGCGGCATAATGCAGATCGCCGTCGTCGTTGACGCTGACTTTCTGGAAGAAATTGACCGGGCTGACCAGATCGCGCGGTCCCAGCCCCCACTTGGCCAGCTCGATGAGGAACAGTTCGCGGCCGTTGCGGTAAAAGTCGTTCCAGTGCTCCTGGAAGCGCGCCTCGCCAAAACGCCGCTGAATGGACTCGGCATCGCTGATACCGCCAATGGGGTCGTGCCAGCCCACGGTGTCCTCGACGATGGAGAGCATCGCCCGACCCATGTCCGAGAACAGCATGTTGCCCCGGCTGAGTCGGCTGACGTGCTGACCCTTCAGGGTGTCGGCCATGTTGTAGCGCTCGAGCGGGTTGGACGGGTTATACGCCAGCAGCGCGGCATTCGCGGTGCCGTCGGTATCCACCAGGCGCAGCGTGAAGCCGCGGCGCACCACCATCGACCAGTAACGCCCGCCGGGGACGCGCTCGTGATGGACGATGCGCGATTCGGCGATCGGAGTCGCAGGCATCAGTCGTTCTCCTTGCGGTTGGGGGAGGAAAGCTGCTCACGCAGCTCGGGTGCCAGCGCGGCGTCACGCGCCTCGCCGTGCTGCAGGGGCAGGTCGTAGGTAATGCTGGCGCCGAACGCCTCGGGGGCCTGCGGATCGTGGCGCACTTTGTCGAACACCAGCAGCCGCGTGCCCAGATCGAAGCCCTCCTTGAGGTCGTGGGTGACCATGAACACGGTGATGCCGCTGCGGGCCCACAAATCAAGGATGAGCGCGTGCATGTCCTTGCGGATGCCCGGATCGAGGGCGCCGAAGGGCTCGTCGAGCAGCAGGATGCGCGGGTTTTTCATCAACGCCTGGGCAATGGCGAGGCGCTGCTGCATACCGCCTGACAGTTCGCTGGCGTATTTATCGGCGGCGTCCGCGAGCCCCACGCGCCCCAGCATGTCACGGGCCCGCGCCACGGCCTCGTGCCGGGCGCGGCCAAACAGCCGCCCCAGCGCCGGAGCCTTTTCCATCTCTTCGGCGATCAGCACATTGGCGATCGCCGTGAGGTGCGGGAACACCGAATACTTCTGAAACACCACGCCGCGGTCGGGACCGGGCTCGGCGGCCATGGGCGCGCCATCCAGCAGCAACTGGCCGCGGCTGGGCGACTCGGCGCCGAGCAGCATGCGCAGGAACGTGCTCTTGCCGCAGCCCGAGGCGCCGACCACGGTCACGAACTCGCCGGTCTCAACCCGCAGGTGGATATCCTCCAGCACGACATCCTGACCGTAGGTTTTCCACAGGGCTCTGGCTTCGATCGTGCTCATGCCGACCGCCCCGCGACGTACCAGGGAAACAGCCACGCCGTGAGCCGGCGCAGCGACCAGTCGAGCGAGAACGCAAGCAGCGTGATCCAGGCCACATAAGGGATGATGGTCTGCATATCGAGGTAGCGCCGGACCAGAAAGATCCGATAGCCGAGCCCCTGTTCGGCGGCGATTGCCTCGGAGGCGATCAGAAACAGCCAGGCGGCGCCGAGCGCAAGCCGCGTGGCATCGAACAGGCGGGGTAGCGTCTGCGGGATGGTGACCCGCAGCAGTATCTGCCAGGTCGAGCCCCCCAGTGTCTGCGCCTTGACCAGCTGCTCGTCGGGGATTTCCTCCACCCGCTGCTGGATGTCACGCATCATGAACGGCAGGATCCCGAACACGATCAGCATGATCTTCGAGAGCTCCCCCACGCCGAACGCGATGAACAGGATCGGCAGGATGGTCAGTGGCGGGATCATCGCGAGCGCGGCGATGAACGGTGAGAGGGTGCGTCGCAGGTAAGGGATCAGACCGGTGGTGGTGCCGATGATGATCGCCGCCACCATGCTGATCGCCACCCCTGCCAGCAGTCGTTTGAGGCTGGCGGCCGTGTCCGCCCACAGCAGGATCTCGCCGGTACGCCGCGACGGCTCGGTGGCCAGCCGCGCGAACGAGTCGGCCATCGTCATCAGGGAGGGCAGTAGTTTGTCGTCCGGATTATCGGCCAGGCGGGCCATTGAGGCCGCCATATAGGCGACAACCACCAGCACGAACGGCAGTAGCATCAGCAGACCGCCCATGGCTCGGCCCGGACGTTGGTTGATCAGTCGCTTCATCGGTATGACCTGCGCGGGCGGAAAGCCCCGGGGGTGCCCATGACACCCCCGGACGGGGCGGGACGCGTTACAGGGTGTCCTCGGCAGCCATCTCCATGTACTCGCTGGTAAAGCGCAGCTTGACGTTGTCCTCTGAGCCCAGCACCGATCCGTCCGTGAACTCGATGCCGACGAAGTCAGGGCTGGTGGCTGTCGCACCCAGCAGACCCCGGTCGTAGGCGAACTGACGGACGTTGTCCATGGTTGCCTCGGGCTGGTCGCTGGTCACGAATTCCACCGCGTCGGCGGCGTCGTAGAACATCTGGGTGCTGGCCAGCTGTGCCTCGTAGCCCGCCAGGTCGGTGCCTGCGGCCTCGGCCATGCGGGTGCGGGCATCGACGCCGGTCTCATCGTCGCCGGACATCCGCGCCATGATCTCGTACCAGGCACCGGTCAGGGCCTTGCCCAGCTCGGGGTTGGCTTCGAGCACCTCGGTGTTGAGTGCCAGCGTGTCGATGATCTCGCCGGGGATGTCCGAGGAGTCGAACACCACGTTGGCCTCGGGCATGGCCCGCAGTTCACTCAGCTGGGGGTTCCAGGTCACCGCGGCGGTGACGTCGGGCGTCGAGAAGGTACCGACGATGTCCGCATCCGAGGTGTTGACGACGGTCACGTCCCGCTCGCTCATGCCGACTGATTCGAGGGCACGGGCCAGCAGATAGTGCGAGACCGACAGCTCCACCAGATTGACGCGCTGGCCCTCGATGTCGGTCAGCTCATCGGTGTCCTTGAGCACGACACCGTCGTTACCGTTCGAGAAGTCGCCGATGATTGGCAGGGTGGTGTCAACGCCGCTTGCCGCCGGTATGGCGAGGGCATCCATGTTGGTGATGGTGACGCCGTCAAACTCGCCGGCGGTGTAGAGGTTGATGGACTCGATGTAGTCGTTGATCTGGACGACGTCGATTTCGATGTCGTAGCGATCGGCCCACTTGTCGACAATGCCGGCGCTGTCGCCATAGCTCCAGGGCATCCAGCCCACGTAGATGCTCCAGGCAATGCGGAAGCTGTCCTTCTCCTGAGCGCTGGCGAGCCCGGGCAGGGCGAGCATGGCGGCAAGCAGGCCGGCGCCGGCAACGCGCCGGGCGGTGGAACGGGTGCGGTTTGGACGTTTCATGACCGTCTCCTATGAGGTTGGTCGGGATGTCACACGGGAGCCTCTCAACGAATCTCCCGGGCTTTTATCCCGCCGTGTAACCCCTTCCGGAGAGGTCGGATGCTCTCGGACCAGACACCCGCAGAGCGGATCGGAACCCTAGCGTCCTATTGGTGACCTGATTGTAGCGGCTGATCGCCCGAGGCGAATCCGCCGAGGGTCCCGTGTACCCGATTATTGCCCTGCAATATCCCTGCCAGTTTCCTGCCGCTGCCTTGCGGGCAGCCCGGGCACCGATGGAGCATGTCGAGCGACGCGCGCGCGGGCGGTGGGTTTGCACTGCATTGGTTCAGCAACGGGTCGGTCAGCACCATGAAGGGGCGCTACCCCAGATCGCCGATGACCGTCTGGATGACCGCGAGCGCGGCGACCGGGGCGGTATCGCTGCGCAGGATGCGCGGGCCCAGGCGGATGCGTTGCCAGCCGAGGTCGGCGACGCGCTGGATTTCGTCCGGCGCCAGCCCGCCTTCGGGGCCGATCAGGGTCGCCAGCTCGGCGGTGGGTTCGAGGTCCTGCGCGGCGCGGTCACCCTCGGTGTCAAAGATGACGCCGGGCAGGCCAGCCACGGTGGCCAGAGCCTCGTCCAGCGCGCAGGGCTTTTCTACCGCTGGAATGCGATTGCGGCCGCACTGCTCGCAGGCCGCCACCACCACGGCCTGCCAGTGGCGCTGTTTTTTCGCCCAGCGCTCAGCGTCAAGCCGGACCACGCAGCGCGCGCTGATGACCGGGATGATGCGCGCCGCGCCCAGCTCGGCGGCCTTCTGCATGGAGTAATCCATGCGCTCGCCCTTGCTGATGCCCTGCAGGAGGGTGACGCCCACCGGTGCCTCGGCCTCGCGGGCCGAGAAGGCCTCGATCCGTGCCTGCGCCCGGCGCTTTTCCAGGGCTTCGATGCGGGCGGTGTATTCGCCGCCGCTGCCATCAAAAAGCACAAGCCCGTCACCGCTTCGCAGTCGACGGGCCTGTATATGTCGGACCGCCGCGTCGGGGAGGTCGATGACCTCTCCGACCGGCGGGATGCCTGTCACATGCAGGCGGGTCGCGGGATCAGTAGCGATAGTGCTCGGGCTTGAACGGCCCATCGACGGTGACCCCGATGTACTGGGCCTGATCCTCGCGCAGCGTGCTCAGCTGAGCGCCGATCTTATCCAGATGCAGACGGGCGACTTCCTCGTCCAGGTCCTTCGGCAGGACGTAGACCTTTTTCTCGTAGCTGCCGTCGTTGTTGAACAGCGCCATCTGCGCGAGCACCTGGTTGGTGAAGCTCGCCGACATCACAAAGCTCGGATGCCCGGTGGCGCAGCCCAGGTTCATGAGGCGCCCTTCGGCCAGCAGGATGATCTTCTTGCCGTCGGGGAATATCACGTGATCCACCTGCGGCTTGATGTTCTCCCACTCGTACTGGCGCAGCCCGGCCACATCGATTTCGTTGTCGAAATGGCCGATGTTGCAGACGATGGCCTCGTTTTTCATGACCTTCATGTGGTCATGGTTGATCACGTTGTAGTTGCCGGTGGCGCTGCAGAAGATATCGGCCTTGTCGGCGGCCTCTTCCATGGTCACCACGCGATAGCCTTCCATGGCCGCCTGCAGGGCGCAGATCGGATCGATCTCGGTGACCCAGACACTGGCGCCCAGGGCCTTGAGGCTCTGCGCGCAGCCCTTGCCGACATCGCCGTAACCCGCCACGACCGCGATCTTGCCGGCGATCATGACGTCGGTGGCGCGCTTGAGGCCGTCCACCAGCGACTCGCGGCAGCCATAGAGGTTGTCGAACTTGGTCTTGGTGACCGAGTCGTTGACGTTCATGGCCGGGAAGGGCAGCTCGCCGGTCTGCTGCATCTCGTAGAGGCGCTTGGCACCGGTGGTGGTCTCCTCGGTGACACCGCGGATGGCCGCCTGAGTGCGCGCATAGAAGCCGGGGTTGTCCTTCAGCCGCCGGCGGATCGCCGCGAACAGGGCGCGCTCCTCGTCACTGTCCGGGTGATCGAGCAGCGACGGGTCCTGTTCGGCCCGCGCCCCCAGCGTGACGGCCAGCGTGGCATCGCCACCGTCATCGAGGATCATGTTGGGCTCGGCATTGGGCCACTCGAGGATCCGATGGGTGAACTCCCAGTACTCCTCCAGCGACTCGCCCTTGTAGGCGAACACCGGGGTGCCGCTCTCGGCGATGGCGGCGGCGGCATGATCCTGGGTGGAGTAGATGTTGCAGCTCGCCCAGCGACACTCGGCACCGAGGGCCTCGAGGGTCTCGATGAGCACCGCGGTCTGGATGGTCATGTGGATGGATCCCGCCACGCGGGCACCCTTGAGGGGCTGTTCGCCGGCATACTTCTCGCGCAGGGCGATCAGGCCGGGCATTTCGGTTTCGGCGATATCCATTTCCCGACGGCCGAAGGGGGCCAGTGACGGGTCCTTGATGATCGATCCGGAAAGCTTCGTCTCAACGACAGCGTTCATGGCTTGACTCCATGGGTTGCGGTTGAGCGCCGTTGGTATTGGACCGCCGGCATCGAGCCTCCCGCGCCGTCAGACGGTGCGGTGCAGCGCTCCTCGATGCCCGGGTCGTGAAATCGGTTGTTACAGCCCGGCCGCTTCGCGCAGGCCCTCGGCCCGGTCGGTCCGCTCCCAGGTGAATGTATCCTCTTCGCGGCCGAAGTGGCCGAAGCTGGCGGTGGGCTGATAGATCGGCCGCACCAGATCAAGCATCCGCAGGATGCCATAGGGGCGTAGATCGAAGTGCGCCCGCACGAGTTCCACCAGCCGGTCTTCGGCGATCCGCCCGGTGCCGAAGGTGTCGATGAAAATCGACATCGGCTCGGCGACGCCAATGGCGTAGGCCACCTGGATCTCGCACTTTTCGGCCAGGCCGGCGGCGACGATGTTCTTGGCCACGTAGCGGCAGGCGTAGGCCGCCGAGCGGTCCACCTTGGACGGGTCCTTGCCCGAGAAGGCCCCGCCGCCGTGCCGGGCCATGCCGCCATAGGTGTCGACGATGATCTTGCGCCCGGTGAGGCCGCAGTCGCCGACCGGCCCGCCGATCACGAACTGGCCGGTGGGGTTGATGAAAAACCGCGTCCGGTCACTGATCCACTCCGCCGGGATCACCGGGCGGATGATCTCTTCCATGATCGCCTCGCGCAGGTCCGCCGCCGAGACCGTCTCATCGTGCTGGCTCGACAGCACGATGGTGTCCACCGCCACGGGCCGGCCCTGCTCATAGACAAAGCTCACCTGGGACTTGGCATCGGGCCGCAGCCACGGCAGCACGCCGTTACGGCGGATGTCGCTGTGGCGCTTGACCAGCCGGTGGGCGTAGGTGATCGGGGCGGGCATGAGGACATCGGTCTCGCGGCAGGCATAGCCGAACATCATGCCCTGGTCGCCGGCGCCCTGTTCCTCGGGCGAGGCGCGGTCGACGCCCTGGTTGATGTCGGGGCTCTGCTTGCCGATGGCGTTGAGCACCGCGCAGGTGACGCCATCGAACCCGACATCGGCGTTGTTGTAGCCGATTTCGGTGATGCGCTGGCGGACCAGATCCTCGAGATCGATCCAGGCCGACGTGGTGATCTCGCCGGCGACGATGACCATCCCGGTCTTGACCAGAGTCTCGCAGGCGACGCGCGCCGAGGGGTCATCCGCGAGGATGGCGTCGAGAATGGCGTCGGAGATCTGATCGGCGACCTTGTCGGGATGGCCTTCCGAGACCGATTCCGACGTGAAGAGGTACTGACTGCCCATGCTTGGCCGTTGGCTCCTTGTGACGATGACACGCGTATTAGCGCCAGAGTGTACCGTCGGTTGCCTGCGTGCGGGAAGTTCTGGAGAATTGACGCCTTTCATCCACCGCCCCTGCGCCGGAGACTCCGCCCCATGACCACCCGCCGCGAGCTCGCGAACGCCATCCGCGCCCTGTCTATGGACGCCGTCCAGGCCGCCCAGTCGGGGCATCCCGGCGCCCCGATGGGCATGGCCGACATCGCCGAAGTGCTATGGAACGATTTCCTGCGGCACAACCCCGCCAACCCGCACTGGCCCAACCGCGACCGGTTCGTGATGTCCAACGGCCACGGTTCGATGCTGGTCTACTCGCTGCTGCACCTGACCGGCTATGACGTCCCCATGGAGGCGCTGCGGCAGTTCCGCCAGCTCGACTCGGGTACCCCCGGCCATCCCGAGGTGGGCGACACCCCGGGCGTTGAGACCACCACCGGCCCGCTGGGTCAGGGGCTGGCCAACGCGGTGGGCATGGCGCTTGCCGAACACATCCTTGCAGGGCAGTTCAATCGGCCCGGTCATCCGCTGGTGGACCACTTCACCTACTGCTTCCTCGGCGACGGCTGCCTGATGGAGGGGATCTCCCACGAGGCCTGCTCGCTGGCCGGCACGCTGGGGCTGGGCAAGCTGGTGGCGGTGTACGACGACAACGGCATCTCCATCGACGGCAAGGTGCGGCAGTGGTTTACCGACGACACCCCGGCGCGGTTCCGTGCCTACGGCTGGCATGTGGTCGAAGCGGTGGACGGCCATGATGCCGAGGCGGTGCGCGCCGCCATCGAGACCGCCCGCACGGTCACCGACCGGCCGTCGCTGATCTGTGCCAAGACCACCATCGGCTTCGGTGCTCCCAATGTCTGTGGCACCCATGGCGTGCACGGTGCGCCCCTGGGCGATGACGAGATCCAGGCCAGTCGGGAGTTCCTGGGCTGGGATCACCCACCCTTCGAGATCCCCGACAGCATCTACGATCGCTGGGACGCCCGTGCCCGCGGCAACGCCGCCGAGGCGCAGTGGCGCCAGACGCTGGCCGCCTACCGCGAAGCGCATCCCGAACTGGCCGCCGATTTCGAGCGCCGGATGGCCGGCGAGCTGCCCTCGACCTTCGCCGCGCATGCCCAGGCCTTCATCGAGAAGGCCCAGGCCGAGGGCGGCGACGATGCCAGCCGCAAGCACTCGCAGGCGGTGCTCAACGGCTTTGGCCCGCATCTGCCCGAGCTCACCGGTGGCTCCGCCGATCTCACCGGCTCAAACAACACCTGGTGGAAGGACTGCTCGGCGGTGAGCGCCGAGGACCCGGGCGGCAATTACCTGTTCTACGGGGTGCGCGAGTTCGGCATGACCGCGATCATGAATGGCATGGCGCTGCATGGCGGGCTCATCCCCTACGCCGGGACGTTCCTGGTGTTCTCCGATTATGCCCGCAACGCGGTGCGCATGGCGGCGCTGATGGGGGTGCGCAGCATCCTGGTCTACACCCACGACTCCATCGGTCTGGGCGAGGACGGGCCCACCCATCAGCCCATCGAGCAGCTCCCCGCCCTGCGCCTGATCCCCAATCTGGATGTCTGGCGGCCCTGCGATCTCACCGAAACCGCCGTGGCCTGGCAGATGGCGCTGACCCGCAGCGATGGGCCCAGCGCGATGGCGCTGTCGCGACAGAAACTGCCCCACCAGTCGCGTCAGAACGATGAGATCGAAGGCATCCGCCGGGGCGGGTATATACTGCGCGAGCCGGCGGTCGAGCCCCAGGGCATCATCATGGCCAGTGGCTCGGAGGTGGGCATGGCCATGGACGCGGCCGACGCCCTCGAGGCCCGGGGACATGCCATCCGCGTGGTCTCGGTGCCGTGCCTCGAGCGGTTTCTGGCGCAGCCCGCCGCCTATCGCGAATCGGTCCTGCCGGCGGCCATCCAGGCCCGGGCGGCGGTGGAAGCGGCACAGCCCGACAGCTGGCGGGCGCTGGTGCGCCACGACGTGGGACTGGTCGGACTGCGTCAGTTCGGCGCATCGGCGCCGGGTGATAGGGTCTATGAACACATGGGGCTGACCACCGATGCCGTGGTCAGCGCGCTTGAGCAGCAATTAGAGCAATAACAGGAGTTCGAAGCATGGCGATCAAGGTAGGAATCAACGGTTATGGCCGCATCGGCCGTAACGTGCTGCGGGCACTCTACGAAAACGGCCGCAGCGATGAGATCCGCGTCGTGGCCATCAACGACCTGGGCGATGCCGAGACCAACGCCCACCTGACCCGCGTTGATACGGCCCACGGCCGCTTCCCGGGCACGGTCGAGGTCAGCAACGGCAACCTGGTCGTCAACGGTGACGAGATCCGGGTGATGGCCGAGCGCGATCCGGCCCAGCTGCCCTGGGGCGAACTGGGGGTCGATGTGGTCATGGAGTGCACCGGGCTGTTCGCCAGCAAGGAGAAGGCCTCGGCGCATCTGCAGGCGGGTGCGCGCAAGGTGCTGATCTCCGCGCCCGGCGGTAGCGACGTCGACGCCTCGGTGGTGTTCGGCGTCAACCACGACGTGCTGCGCGCCGACCATCAGGTGGTCTCCAATGCTTCGTGCACCACCAACTGCCTGGCGCCGCTGGTCAAGCCGCTGAATGATGCCATCGGTATCGAGCAGGGGCTGATGACCACCATTCACGCCTACACCAACGATCAGGTCCTCACCGACGTCTACCACAAGGATCTGCGCCGGGCGCGCAGCGCGACCATGTCGCAGATCCCCACCAAGACCGGTGCCGCGGCCATGGTCGGCCTGGTGCTGCCTGAGCTCGACGGCCGGCTGGATGGCTACGCCATGCGCGTGCCGACCATCAACGTCTCGAGCGTGGATCTGTCGTTCATCGCCTCGCGGGATACCGATGTCGACGAGGTCAACCGCGTGGTCCGCGAGGCCAGCGAGGGGGCGCTCAAGGGCGTGCTGGCGTACAGCGACGGGCCCTATGTGTCGGTGGACTTCAACCACGACGCGCATTCCTCGACCTTTGACGCCACCCTGACCAAGGTCAGCGGCCGGCTGGTCAAGGCCTGTGCCTGGTATGACAACGAGTGGGGCTTCTCCAACCGGATGCTCGATACCGCACTGGCCATGATGAAGGCCAAATAATGGCGGTCCGCACCCTCGATGATGTCACCCTCGACGGCCAGCGGGTGCTGGTCCGCGAGGATCTGAACGTGCCGATCAAGGACGGGCGGATCGGCGATGAGGCCCGGCTGCGGGCCGCGCTGCCCACCCTGCGGCGGCTGATGGACGCCGGCGCCCGGGTCATGGTGATGAGCCATCTTGGCCGTCCCAAGGCCGGGGCCTTTGACCCCGAGGCCTCGATGGCGCCGGTGGCCGCGCGGCTGGGCGAGCTGCTGGACTGCCCCGTGCCGGTGGTGCGGGACTGGCTGGAGGGCGACACCGTGCCGGCGCCGGGCGGGATCGTGCTCTGCGAGAACGTGCGCTTCAACGCCGGCGAGACCGACAACGACGAGGCCCTGTCGCGGCGGATGGCCGCGCTCTGTGACCTGTTCGTCATGGACGCCTTCGGCACCGCCCATCGCGCTCAGGCCTCGACCCATGGCGTCGCGCGCTTCGCGCCCGATGCCGTGGCCGGGCCGCTGCTGGCCGCCGAGCTCGAGGCGCTGGGCAAGGCGCTGAAGTCACCGGACCGGCCGCTGGTGGCGATCATCGGCGGCTCGAAGGTCTCGAGCAAGGTGACCGTGCTGGATCAGCTCAGCGAGCGGGTCGATCAGCTGATCGTGGGCGGCGGCATCGCCAATACCTTCATCGCCGCCGCCGGCCACCCGGTGGGCAAGTCACTGATCGAAGCGGACTTCGTCGACACCGCCCGTACGCTGATGGCCCGTGCCCGCGCCGCCGGCGGCGAGATCCCCATCCCCGAGGACGTGATCGTCGCCGACGAGGTCAGTGACAGCGCCGAAGCGCGGGTGCGTGCGGTGGACGCCGTCGAGGATCACGAAATGATCCTGGATGTGGGGCCGAAGACGGCGGCCGCCTATGCCGATCGCCTGCGCCAGGCGGGCACGGTGGTCTGGAACGGGCCCGTGGGGGTGTTCGAGATCGACGCGTTCAGTGCCGGTACCCGGGCGCTCGCCGAGGCGATCGCCGACTCGCGGGCGTTTTCCATCGCCGGCGGCGGCGACACGCTGGCCGCCGTGGCCCGATACGGCGTCGAGGATCGCATTTCATATATTTCCACCGGCGGTGGCGCCTTCCTCGAGTTTCTCGAGGGTCGTGAGCTGCCTGCCGTGGCCGTGCTGGATCGATAGGGAGACAATCGACGATGAGCCGTCAAACCAAAATCGTGGCAACGCTGGGACCGGCGACCACCGACGAGGAGGCGCTGCGGGGGATCGTCGACGCCGGCGTCGATGTCGTGCGCATGAACCTCTCGCATGGCGATCATGACGAGCACCGGGCGCGCGAGCAGACACTGCGGCGGACCGCCCGCGATGCCGGCCGGGTGGTGGGCATGCTCTGCGACCTGCAGGGCCCCAAGATCCGGGTGGAGCGTTTTGCCGGCGGATCGGTCGAGCTTGATGAAGGCGCGGCGTTTTTCCTGGACCCGCAGCTTGATGGCGATGCCGGCACTGCCGAGGGGGTGGGCGTGGCCTACGCCGGGCTGCCCACCGACGTGGCCCCGGGCGACATCCTGCTGCTGGCCGATGGCCTGATCCGGCTCGAGGTCGAGCGCATCGAGGGCACCCGCATCCACACCCGGGTGACGGTGGGCGGCACGCTCGGCGACCGCAAGGGCATCAACCGCCTGGGCGGGGGGCTGTCAGTGCGTGCGCTCACCGACAAGGACCGGGTCGACATCAAGCTGGCCGCCGAGCTCGAGGCCGACTACATGGCCGTGTCCTTCCCCCGCGACGGCGCGGACATCGACGAGGCGCGGGCACTGCTGCGCGAGGCCGGAGGCCACGGGGGCATCGTCGCCAAGATCGAGCGCCACGAGGCGGTCGAGGCCCTCGATGAGATCATGGAGGCCGCCGATGCGGTGATGATCGCCCGCGGTGATCTGGCCGTGGAGATCGGTGATGCCGAACTGCCCGGCGTGCAGAAGCGCATCATGCGCATGGCCCGCGAGCGGGACTGTGTGGTGATCACCGCCACCCAGATGATGCAGTCCATGGTCGACAGCCCCATGCCCACCCGGGCCGAGGTGCTGGACGTGGCCAATGCGGTGCTCGACGGGACCGACGCGGTGATGCTGTCCGAGGAAACCGCCATGGGGCAGTACCCGGCCGAGACGGTCGGCGCCATGTCCCGGGTCTGCATCGGGGCCGAGACCTATGCCGACGAGACGCGGCCGTCGGGTGGACTGAAACCCGGCGTGCACTTCGACCGCATCGACGAGGCGATCGCCAAGACCGCCATCACCACCGCCAACAGCCTGGGCGCGAAGGCCATCGCGGCCCTGACCGAGTCCGGCGCCACGGCGATGTGGATGTCGCGCATCGGCACCGACATCCCGATCTACGCCCTCTCGGAGCAGCCCCGCACGCGGCGCAAGGTGACCCTTTACCGCGGCGTAAATCCGATCCGCTTCGATCCCACCCAGCGCGAGCATGATGCGGTCAACCGCGAGGCGGTGGCCGAGCTCAAGGGCCTGGGCGCGGTCGGCGATGACGATCTGGTGGTGATCACCAAGGGCGATCTGGCCGGTGAGCAGGGCGGCACCAACGCCATGAAGGTGGTCAAGGTCAGCGAGATCGTCCGCTGAGCCGGGCCTCCGCCTCCTGGTACTTGGCCGCCGTGCGCTCGATGACGGTGGCCGGCAGGGTGGGGGCCGGCGCGGTCTTGTCCCAGTCCAGGGTCTCCAGGTAATCGCGGATGTACTGCTTGTCAAAGCTCGGCGGCGAGCTGCCCGGGCGGTACTCGCTGGCCGGCCAGAAGCGGCTTGAGTCGGGGGTCAGGGCCTCATCAATCCAGACCAGATCGCCGGCGCTGTCGAGGCCGAACTCGAACTTGGTGTCGGCGATGATCAGCCCCTGCCGGCGGGCGTGCTCGGCCGCCTCGGTGTAGAGCGCCAGGGTGATCCGCCGCAGCCGCTCGGCCAGATCCCGGCCCAGGGCCTCGACCACCGCCTCAAAGCCCACGTTCTCGTCGTGATCGCCCACCTCGGCCTTGGTCGAGGGGGTGAACAGCGGCTCGGGCAGACGATCAGCCTGGCGCAGGCCGGCCGGCAGGCGTAGGCCGCAGAGCTGGCCGGTGGCCTGATAGTCCTTCCAGCCAGAGCCGATCAGATAGCCGCGGGCAATGGCCTCGAAGGATAGCGGCTGGACGCGCCTGACCAGACTCGCCCGGCCGGCCACGGCCTCGCGCTCCGCCGGGTCGCTCAGCACCGCCTCGAGGGGCAGATCCAGGCGCTGATCCGGCAGGCGGCCAGCCAGCCGCTCGAACCAGAAGGCCGACAGGCGGTTGAGTACCGCGCCCTTGCCAGGGATCGGGTCGGGCAGCACCACATCAAACGCCGACAGGCGATCGGTGGTCACTACCAGCAGGGTGCGGTCGTCCACCGCATAGACGTCACGGACCTTGCCCCGCTGCAGCAGCTCAAGGCTTTTGAGTTCACTTTGATAGAGGCGCTCGGGGGGCACTTCAGGCTCCTTTCTTGATCTGCTCGAACGCGGCGAGGGCGGCCTGACGGCTTTCCTTCAGGTCGACCAGCGGATGTGGGTAATCGATCCCCAGCGTAACCCCGGCCGCCGCCAGCGCCGCTGCCGGGGCCTGCCACGGGGCGTGACGGTGTTTGGCCGGCAGCCCGGCGAGGGCCGGCAGCCACCGGGCCACATAGGCGCCCTCGGCGTCGAAGCGCTCGCCCTGACGGATCGGGTTGAACACCCGGAAAAACGGCGCGGCATCGGCGCCGCTGCCCGCCACCCACTGCCAGCCCAGGCTGTTGCTGGCCAGATCCGCATCCACCAGCGTGTCCCAGAACCAGGCCTCGCCGGCCTGCCAGGGCAGGCGCAGGTTCTTGACCAGGAACGAGCCCACCACCATGCGGACACGATTGTGCATCCAGCCGGTGGCATAGAGCTCGCGCATGCCGGCATCCACCAGCGGGATGCCGGTCTCGCCGCGCTGCCACGCGCCCAGTAGCTGATCGCCGGGGTCATCCTGCCAAGGGAATGCCGCGAACTGCGGGTTGAGCGGCTCATCGGGAAAGGCCGGGTGATGATAGAGCACATGCTGGGCGAACTCGCGCCAGCCGATCTCCGAGAGAAACGTCTCGGCGCTCTCGCCGCGGCCGTCTGCGCTGCCGTGCTCCGCGAGCCGGATCTGAACCGCCTGCCAGACCTGGCGCGGGCCGATTTCACCGTGATGCA
The DNA here is from genome assembly GCF_002813635.1 of Spiribacter roseus. Lineage (NCBI taxonomy): Bacteria > Pseudomonadati > Pseudomonadota > Gammaproteobacteria > Chromatiales > Ectothiorhodospiraceae > Spiribacter > Spiribacter roseus. The sequence continues at coordinate 172,937 of NZ_CP016382.1, forward strand.
GGTGTGGCGAGAGTCGCGAGGTGCCGGCCACGGCGGGTTGCTCGCGGCCGTCGTGATACCCGGCGAGGGCCTGATCCAGGAAGGCGCTCAGGCGTTGCCCGGCGCCCGCCTCGCCGGGCTGCCAGGTGGCGCGCAGGCCCTCCGCCCAGTCCACCCGGGGCAGCAGGCCCAGTGCGTCGAGGGCGGCGGTGCGGCCGCGACCCGGGTCCACCGCGCCGGGCAGGGCGTCGGCGCCGGCCGGCGCCGTGAGCGCCGCCGGGATCGGCAGCGGTGCTGGTGGTTCAGGCTGCTGGCGCCGGCAGGCCCGCCAGAAGGGCGTGAAGGCCTTGTAATCGCCGCCGCTGCCGGTCTGGATGGTCCAGGGTTCGTGCAGCAGGGCGGCGTTATGGCTGTGCGCCTCGATCCCGTTCGCCTTGAGGGCCTGCTTGACACGGATATCACTCTGTACCCGGGCCGGTTCATAGAGCCGGTTCCAGTGCACCGCCGTCGCGCCGGTCTCGGCGATCAGCTCGGTCAGTGCCGCAAGGCTGTCGCCGTGGCGGATGATCAGCGTCAGGCCGTGACCGGCAAGCGCTTCAGCCAGTGCCTGCAGGCTGTGATGCAGCCACCACTGGCTGGCACCGCCCGGCGCCCAGGCACCGGCCTCGTCCGGGGCATGCACATACACCGGGACCACCGGTCGACCCGACCGGGCGGCGGCGTGCAGGGCCGGGTTATCGGCAAGGCGCAGGTCCCGGCGGATCCAGTACAGGGCAGGGTGCATGGCGCGGCATCCTCTGGTTGGGTGGAGTCGTTGGCCAGCCGTGGCTGTCTGAGCCCATAATTGTACTCAACCGTCCAACCGGGGGCACAGGAAAAGCATGACCGCAGCAACAACCGAGGGGGGCCGCGTCGCCCTCATCACCGGCGCGAGTGCCGGCATTGGCGAGGCGCTCGCCATCAGACTGGCGCGGGATGGCTGGCAGGTGGTGGTCAGCGCCCGCCGCGAGGCCGCCCTGCGGGCGATTGGCGAGGCGCACCCCGATATCGCCGGGCGACTGCATCCCTATCCGCTGGATGTCACCGATCCGGCGGCCTGCGAGCAGGTGTTCGACGCCGTGGAAGCCGAGGTGGGCGAGATCGATACGCTGATCCTCAACGCCGGTGACTACGACCCGATGCCCCTCGACGACTTTGACCCGGCGGTTTTCCGGCGCCTGGCCGAGGTTAATTACCTAGGCACCGTCAATGGCGTGGGGGCGGCGCTGGCGCGGATGCGGCCGCGCGGCCGCGGCCAGATTCTGGTGACCGCCAGCCTGTCCGCCTATCGCGGGCTGCCGCAGGCGGCGCCCTACGGTGCCAGCAAGGCGGCGGTGCTCAACATGGCCGAGTCCCTGCGCCCGGCGCTCGAGGGTACCGGCGTGACCCTGCGGGTGATCAACGCGGGGTTCGTCAAAACCCGCCTGACCGAGAAAAACCGCTTCCATATGCCGCAGCTGATTTCCGCCGAGCGCGCCGCGGAGTATATCCACGACGAGATCGATGACGCCGGCTTCGAGATCGTCTTTCCCAAGCGCTTCGGCTACACCCTCAAGCTGCTGCGGCTGCTGCCCTACAAGCTCTACTTTGCGCTGACCCGGCGCATGGTGCAGTCGTGACGGCCCTCGAGCGCTATGGCGCGTTCTTTGCCGCGATGCAGCCGGCGGATCTGGATCGGCTGGACGCGGTGTTCGTCGAGAACGCGCGGTTTCGTGATCCCTTCAATGAAGTCGAGGGCCTGGCGGGGATCCGGGCGGTGTTCGAGCATATGTATGCCAACTGCGCGGCCGCCCGCTTCGAGGTGCTGGAAACCGTGGGTGAGGGGGCGACGGGCTATCTGCGCTGGCGCTTTCATTTTCGCCTCAAGCGTGACCGTCACGACCGCCGCCCCATCGATGGCGTCTCGCGGGTGGTGCTGGCCGAAGATGGCCGGGTGCGCGAGCACATTGATTACTGGGACGCCGCCGGCGAGCTCTATGATCAGTTCCCGGTGCTGGGTGGGCTGATGCGCTGGCTGCGTGCCCGGCTGTCGGTGGACGCATAGGCCTGTTGGGTATCGTGCATCCGCGCCCGCGTCGCCACCTGGGCACGCCGGTCGTGGGGAAAACGCCACATCAGCGCCGTCGCCGCCAGCTTGAAGCCGATGGGCACGGCGCCATAGAAAAGCGCCAGGGCGAAGGTGCCGTCGCGATCTTCGACCCGGGTTGCATCAAACCCGAACCACTCCAGCAGCGGGAAGGCGATGCCCACCGCCAGCGCCAGGGCCAGCTTGGTGGCCATGTTCCAGATCCCAAAATACAGCCCCGTGCGCCGGCCGCCGCCGGCGGCGGTATCGATGTCCACCAGATCGGCCTGGATGGCCGCCGGCAGGGCCATATCCACCGCCACGCCCACGCCCGAGAGCAGGCAGATGATCAGAAACGCGGTGGTATCCCCCGGCCCCAGAAACGGCACCGCCGCAAAGATCAGTGACGTCCAGAGCATCGACAGCGCCCAGGCGCGGTGCTTGCCAATGCGCCGCGACAGCCACAGCCAGCCCGGCAGCGCCGCGATCCCGACCACGAAGTAGACCAGCAGCAGCGGTCCGGTCCAGGCCTCGGCGCGCAGGACATGGATGACAAACAGCGTGAACAGCGATGCGGGCAGCCCGTTGGCCAGGCCATTCATGACATAGGCGGCCAGCAGCCGCAGGAACGGGCGGTTGTGGCGCAGCAGCTGCCAGCCCTCGCGCCAGCCGACCGAGTGGGCGGTCAGCCGATACTCCGGCACCCGCCAGAGGGCCAGTGCCACCACCGGCGGCAGCAGCAGGACCAGCAGCCAGGCAAGCCCGGAGAGGGTTTCGGCATCGGCGCGGCCGGCCCCCACCAGGGTCGGCCAGGCGATGGCCAGCAGCGTGCCGGCCAGCATGAAGCCCTCGCGGCTGGCGGTCAGGCTGGCGCGCTGGTCATAGTCCTCGGACAGCTCTGCGCCCCAGGCGGTGTAGGGCAGCGACATCAGCGTCCAGCCCAGATAGGCGGCCAACCCCCAGCCCAGCAGGTAACCCAGGCCCACGGCCTCGGGCGGGCGGAACAGCGCCCAGGCGCTGACCAGCAGGATCGGCAGGCCCGCGGCGATCAGCGGCCGACGCCGCCCCCAGCGCGTCTGCAGACGATCGCCCAGACTGCCGATGAGCGGGTCGGTAACCACATCCCACAGGCGCGCCAGCAACAGCGCGGCGCCCACCGCCGCCAGACCCAGGGTTTCGCCGTAGAAGCCCGGCAGGAAGACGTACATGGGAACGCCCATGACCGCCAGCGGCACGGCCGGCAGCCCGTAGGTCAGGATCTGGCCGCGGCTCAGGCTCACGGCCGGCGCAGCAGCAGGCGCTTGACGTCGATGCTGCCGGTGCGGAACCCCGCGTAGCAGTAGGCCAGGTAGTAACGCCACATGTTGATGAAGTGATCATCAAAGCCCAGCTGCCGGATCTGCGGGAGGGCCTGGACGAAGCGCGCGTCCCACTGCAGCAGGGTGGTGGCATAGTGCTGGCCGAGGCCGGTGGACTCGACCACCGCCAGTCCGCCGCGGTTGCTCTCCTCGGCCAGCCGCTGCGGGGTGGGCAGCATGCCGCCGGGAAAGATGTACCGCTGGATGAAGTCCGGCCGCCGGCGATAGTCCTCGAACCGATCCTCGGCGATGGTGATGCCGTGCAGGCCGATCCGCCCCCCGGGCCGGACCCGGTCGTGGAGCATGCGGAAATAGGCCGGCCAGTAGTCTTCGCCCACCGCCTCGAGCATCTCGATGGAGACCGCGTGATCAAACCGCCCGCGGGTGTCGCGATAGTCCTCGAGCCGCAGGTCGACCCATTCCGCGAGGCCCGCCTCGGCGATCTGGCGCCGCGCCCAGGCGAGCTGTTCGGTGGACAGCGTCAGGCCGGTGACCTTGATGCCACGCCGCGCCGCCGCCATCGCGAACCCGCCCCAGCCGCAGCCGATCTCGAGGATATGCTCGCCGGGCTGCGCGCCCAGGGTGTCGAGGAGCTGGTCGTATTTGTTGCGCTGGGCCTCGGCGAGGGACTGCCCCGGGTGATCGAAGATCGCCGCGGAATAGGTCATGGTCTCGTCAAGCCAGTGGCGGTAGAACTCGTTGCCCAGGTCATAGTGCGCGGCGATGTTGCGCCGGCTCCCGCGCTGGGTGTTGCGCCGCCCGCGGTGGTGCAGCGACAGACGCAGACGGTGCAGCCAGGACGGTTCCATGCGCTGCTGGAAGGCGTCCTCGTTGACCAGCATGAGCTCGAGCAGATGCGCGGTGTCGGGGCTGGACCACTCGCCGGCCATGTAGCTTTCGGCAAAGCCCACCGAGCCGCGGGTGGCGATGCGGGCCACCATCCGCGCCGGGCGGTGCAGCCGCAGCGTGCCCGTGGGCCCCGCCTCGCCGCCCTGGATGACGAAGGCGTCGCCGTTGGGCATCCGGCCTTCCATGCGGCCGCGGCGCAGGCGCGCGAACCACCCCAGCAGGATGCGGCCGGCAAGCGGCAGCGGCGACGGCAGATCGATCATCGATTGCTGCTGACTCGTCATTGACTGATCTCCGAATCCGGCGGCGCCGGTCTGCGGTGGAAACGTCCGCCCCGGAGCCAGATTTTCAGGGCCTGCCAGTGAATGGCAGTGATCACTTTCAGGGTCATCAAGGGTACCGTCACGGCGATGCGGAGCAAGCCCAGATCGCCGCCCCGCCGGCGCTCACCGGTCTGTACCGCGATCAGCGCCGGTGTCTCGGGCTGCTCGGCGCTGTGCCAGTTCACGGTGGCGCCATAGCGCTCGCCCGGCGCCTGAAGGCGGAAGCGGTAGTGACCGTTCCGCGGCAGGAACGGCGAGACATGGAAAACCTTGTGGGCGCGGTCGTGCAGGCGCTCGGACAGCGCCGCGCCCTGGTCGTGGATGAGGTAGCCATGCCATTCACCGAAGGTGTTCCGCACCTCGGCCAGCACCGCGCGCAGGCTGCCGTCGGCGTGCCGGCAGTACCACAGTGACAGGGGATTGAAGACATACCCCAGGACCCGCGGGTAGCACAGCAGCTGCACGCGCCCGCCCGCGAGGTCGATGCCCGCCTCGGCCAGCCGCGCGTCAATCCAGGGCCGCAGCGGCGAGCCATCCTTGGGCCCGTGATCGCGGTCGCGGAACCCGATCAGGTTGAAGCGGTTATACGAGAACAGCCGATGGCGCCGGTCCGCCTCATCCAGCCGGTCGATATCCAGCAACAGGCTGAACACCCGATAGCGGAACCGGTACAACGGGGCGATGCGGCGCTCGTGGAAGAGCCGGCCGGCATACAGGGTGAGCGCGTCGTCGGCGCTCATGCCACCGCGTCTCGCTGCCAGGGCGCGGGGGCGCCGAGGCGCTCGGCCACCCGCACCGCGCTGGCGAGGGCGTCTTCGTGGAAACCATAGCCATGGTAGCTGCCGCAGTACCAGAGCCGATCATTGCCCTGGAGGTTGCCCAGTCCGGCCTGTGCGGCGATGGCATCGCGGTCGAACACCGGATGGTCGTAGGTCTGTTGCTGGATGACGCTCGCCGGCCGCGGGGTCTCGAGCGGGTTCAGCGTCACGAAGACATCGGTGTCAGTGGGCAGGGATTGCAGTCGGTTCATCCAGTAGGTCACGGAAACGGGTCGTGTCCCGTCGACGCTTTCAGTGGTCAGATGGTTCCACGATGACCAGACGGCGCGGCGTCGGGGCATCAGCTGCGCATCGGTATGCAGAAACGCCTCGTTCATCTGGTAGCGGAACGCACTTAGCAGCCGCGCCTCGTCATCGCGCGGGGCATCGAGCATGGCCAGGCTCTGGTCGCCGTGCGCGGCCAGCACCACCTCATCGAAGGTACCCAGGTCGCCACCGGGGCCTGCCAGGCGCACCCCCGCGTCCGTGCGCTGGACCGAGCCCACGGGGGTCCCGGTGTGGATATGCGCGATGGCCGGACGCAGGCGCTCGAGGTATTCGCGGCTGCCACCCGCTACGGTCCGCCACTGCGGCCGGTCCTTGAGCTGGATCAGGCCGTGGTTGTAGAAAAACTGCAGAAACGAGCGCGCCGGAAAGGCCAGCATCACGTCCTGCGGGCAGGACCAGATCGCGGCACTCATGGGCAGCAGATAGTAGCGCCGGAACGCCTCGCCCATGCCCAGCTCGTCGAGCAGCGCGCCCAGGCTGATGTCATCGCCGCGGGTACCGTCCGTCAGGCGCTCGTGGGCGGCTTTGTTAAAGCGCAGGATGTCGCGCACCATGCCCAGAAAACGCGGGCGGATCAGATTGCGGCGCTGGGCGAACAGGGTGCCGAGCCCGCTGCCGGCATATTCCAGGTCGATATCGCGGGCGGCGAAGGCGAACGACATGTTCGAGTCAAGGGTCGCCACCGCGAGATGCTCGAACAGCGCCTTCAGCTGCGGGTAGTTGGGCTCGTTATAGACGATGAAGCCGGTATCCACCGGCACCCGGCCCTCCGGCAGGTCGCAGTCCACCGTATGGCTGTGGCCGCCGAGCCGGTCCGAGGCCTCGAAAAGCGTCACCTCATAGCGTTGCGAGAGCATCCAGGCGGCGCTGATGCCCGCAACGCCGCTCCCCACCACCGCGATTCTCCGAGATTGCATGCAATGACTCACTGTTGTCTGAAGCGCTATATTCTACAGCCTTTGGCCGGAAGACACCGGAGTAGACCGTGACCGAACCCCGTGAATTCACCCCGCTCAGTGTGGCGGTGCTGACGGTCTCCGACACGCGCACCGTGGCGGACGACCGATCCGGGCAGACCCTGCGCGAGCTGGCGGCGGCCGATGGCCATCGAATCGCCGACCACCGGATCGTCACCGACGACCGCTACGCCATTCGTGCCGTGGTCTCGGCGTGGATCGCCGATCCCGGCGTTCACGCGGTGATCTGCACCGGCGGGACCGGGTTTTCGCAGCGGGACGTGACCCCGGAGGCCATCGAGGTGCTGTTCGATCGCACCATCCCCGGCTTTGGCGAGCGGTTTCGACAGCTCTCCCACGCCAGCGTCGGCAGCTCGACGCTGCAGTCGCGGGCGCTGGCCGGTATCGCCAACCGCACCCTGGTGGTGGCGCTGCCGGGCTCGACCGGCGCCTGCCGGGATGGCTGGTCGGGACTGCTCAGCGAGCAGCTCGATGTTACCCACCGCCCCTGCAACCTGGCGGAACTGGCGCTGGGACTGTGAGCGGGACGCCGCCCCAGGCCCGCCCGCGTGGCGAAATGCGGCGGCGGATTCTGCGTCTCGCCGGTGAATGGCTGCAGACCCGCGGCTATCACGGCTTCAGCTTTGGCCAGCTGGCCGAGGCGCTGGAGGTGGGCAGCAGCGCCATTCACTATCACTTTCCGGCCAAGGCGGATCTCGCCACCGCGCTATTTCGCCAGTATCGCGAGGACCTCGTCAGGTGGTGCCAGCAGATGAGCGCGAGCCCGCTGGAGGCCAGCGAGCAGATCGAGCGGTTTCTGGACCTGGAGGCCCGCCACCTCGATGACCAGCGCGTCTGCCCGCTGGGGGTGGCGGCGGTGGAGTACGCCAGCCTGCCCGCCGGTGCCTGCGCCGAGGCCGAGGGCCTGCGCGACGATCTGCTCGAATGGCTGGCGGCCACCCTGGACGCCGGGCGCAGGGCCGGCACGCTGGAGTTTCCGGGCTCGGCCCGCGATCAGGCCCGGGTGGTGATGGCGGCCGCCCAGGGCGGTCTGCAGCTGGCCCGGCTGCACGGTCGTGGCGACTTTGCGGCCGTCCGCCGGGCGCTGCTGGCCAACCTCGCGGGCAGCAGCGTCTAGGCCCGGCTTCTGCTAGCATTCCCGGCCATGAATGATCTGATTATCGCCCCCTCGATCCTCGCCGCCGACCTCGCCCGTCTGGGCGACGAGGTGGACCAGGTGATCCGCGCCGGTGCCGACTGGGTCCACTTTGATGTCATGGACAACCACTACGTGCCCAACCTGAGCTTTGGGCCGGTGGTCTGCCAGGCCCTGCGCCGGCATGGCATCAAGGCGCCCATCGATGTCCACCTGATGGTCAGTCCGGTGGATCGCATCATCCCCGACTTCGCCGCCGCCGGCGCCGACCTGATCAGCTTTCACCCCGAGGCCTCGGCGCATGTCGACCGCAGCCTGCAGCTGATCCGCGACCAGGGCTGCCAGACCGGGCTGGTGTTCAACCCCGCGACCCCGCTGGATGCCCTGCGCTATGTCATCGACAAGGTCGACCTGATCCTGCTGATGTCGGTGAACCCCGGGTTCGGCGGCCAGCAGTTCCTGCCGGTCACCCTCGAGAAGCTGCGCGAGGCCCGGGCGCTGATTGATGCGCAATCGCGCCCGATTCGCCTGGAGGTGGACGGCGGTGTCGGCCCGGATAACATCGAAGCGGTGGTCGCCGCAGGTGCCGATACCGTGGTCGCCGGCTCGGCGATCTTCGGCCAGCCGGACTATGCCGCGGTGATCGACACCCTGCGCCAGCGGGCCGCCCGGGCGGCGTCATGAAGCCGCTGCAAGCCGGCGGCCTGCTGTTCGACCTTGACGGCACGCTGGTGGACAGCGCCCCGGATCTGGCCACCGCGGTCAACCACAGCCTCGCCGATCTGGGCCATGCCGCGCTGAGCGAGACCCGGGTGCGGCAGTGGATTGGTGATGGCGCCCGCCGGCTGGTGGCCCGGGCGATCGCGGGTCGACGCGACATTGATGCCGAGCCGCCGGAAACCGAGGCCGCGCTGGCGCGGTTTTTCGTCCACTACCACGACTGTCTGTGCGATCGCAGTCAGCTGTACCCCGGAGTCCGCGACGGGCTTGATCGCCTCCGGGCGCTGGGCCGCCCGATGGCGGTGGTCACCAACAAGCCGGCGGCGTTCACCGGGCCGCTGCTCGAGGCGCTGGGCATCGCCGGGTATTTCGCGGCGACGGTCAGCGGCGACACGCTGGGGGTCAAAAAGCCCGACCCCGCGCCCCTGATCCATGCCGCCGATCAGCTTGGGGTGGCCGTCGGCGACTGCCTGTATGTGGGTGATTCCGCTGCTGACCAGGGGGCCGCCGCGGCGGCGGGCATGCCGCTGGTGCGGGTGCCTTACGGTTATCCCGGCGACGATGCTATCTTCGCCGATCACCCAGCGGCGATGACGCTGACCATCGACCAGCTCGCAACAGGGCTCACGAACGCATCATGAACCAGGACACCATCGCCGAGCACCGCCAGCACGGTTTCAACCGCGTGCCGCTGGTGCGCGAGCTGCTCGCCGACCTCGAGACGCCGCTTTCCACCTATCTCAAGCTGGCCGCCGATGCCGGCAGCTATCTGTTCGAATCGGTCCAGGGCGGCGAGAAGTGGGGGCGCTATTCGATCATCGGGCTGCCCTGCCAGCGCCAGTACCGCATCCACGGTCACCGCATCGAGACCTGGGAGAACGGCGAGTGCACCGCCACCCAGACCGTCGATGATCCCCTGGAGTGGGTCGAGCACCGGCACCGCGCCGTGCGCGCCGCACCGCCCGAGGGCCTGCCGGGACTGCCGCGTTTCATCGGTGGGCTGGTGGGCTACTTCGGCTACGACACGATCCGCTATATCGAGCCGCGGCTCGCCGAGTGTCCCAACCCGGATCCGCTGGGCGTGCCCGACATCCTGCTCATGGAGTCCGAGGAGGTGCTGGTGTTCGACAACCTCGCCGGCCGGCTCTATGTGGTGGTCAACATCGATCCCGCCGAGGCCGACGGCCTGGCCCGCGGCGAGGCGCGGCTCGACGGGCTGGCCACGCAGCTGCGCACCCGGACCCTGCAGGACGCCGCCCCGGCGACGCCGCGGGTGGTCGCCGAGGAGGATTTCGACTCGTCCATTGGCCGCGACGACTACGAGGCCATCGTCGAGCGCATCCGGCAGTACATCATCGACGGCGACTGCATGCAGGTGGTGCCGTCACGGCGCATGAGCGCCGACTACCATGGCCGGCCGCTGGATCTGTACCGTGCGCTGCGCGGCACCAACCCGTCGCCGTATCTGTTCTTTCTGGACTTTGGCGACTTCCAGGTGGTGGGCTCGTCGCCGGAAATCCTCGCCCGGCTCGAGGACGGCGAGGCGACGGTGCGCCCCATCGCCGGCACCCGCCGGCGCGGCGCCACCGCTGAAGAGGACCGCGCCCTCGAGACCGAACTGCTGGCCGATCCCAAGGAGCGCGCCGAACACCTGATGCTGATCGATCTGGGCCGCAACGACATCGGCCGGGTCAGCGAACTGGGCAGCGTGCGGCTGACCGACCGCATGACCATCGAGCGCTACAGCCATGTCATGCACATCGTCTCGAACGTCACCGGGCGGCTGCGCGAGGGCCTGGGGCCCATGGATCTGCTGCGCGCGACCCACCCGGCGGGCACCCTCAGCGGTGCGCCCAAGATCCGCGCGATGGAGATCATCGACGAGGTCGAGCCGGTCAAGCGCGGGGTCTATGGCGGCGCGGTGGGGTATCTGTCGTGGTCGGGCAACATGGACACGGCCATCGCCATCCGCACCGCGGTGATCAAGGATGGACGCGTGCATGTGCAGGCCGGTGGCGGCGTCGTCCACGACTCCGACCCCCAGGCCGAGTGGGAGGAGACGGTGAACAAGGGCCGGGCGCTGTTCCGGGCGGTGGCCATGGCCGAGGCGGGGCTCGAGCCGCGCTGAACGTCCCCGGCTAGGCGCGGATGTACTGCCAGCCCGCCTGCTGCAGACGGGCGATCGCCACCACCGCTGAATCGGTCTCGGCCACGCCGGCGTCATTGTTCAGGCCCTGACGGGTCAGGCTCGTGCGGCAGAGCACCAGCTGCGCGTCGGTGTCGGGGTCGGGGTGTTCCAGCGCCGCTGCCACCGCCGCCGCGTTGGCGATGATGCGCAGCTCCGCCGCCGGCGCCATGGCCCTGAAATTGAGCAGATTGCGGCGCGCCCGGGCCAGCGACCCGGCGGTCGGCGCATGAAAGATCACCCGGTCGGTCATGGCGCGGCCCCTTCGCCGATCAGGCGCTCGACCTCGTGGACGGTCCGGCGGAAGCCGGGATCATCGCGGCGCTCATCCAGCGGCAGATCCACCTCAAGCAGCGCCCGGACCCGCGCCGGCTGACGGGAGCCGGCGTGGCCAAGCACCATGATGCGGTCGCTCAGCAGGGTGGCCTCCTCGATGTCGTGGGTGACGAACACGATGGCGGCCGTGGTCTGGCGGCGCAGGGCGATCAGCGCCTGCTGCAGCCGCCCGCGGGTCATCGCATCAAGGGCCGAGAAGGGCTCGTCCATGAACAGCACCCGCGGCTGGACCGCCAGCGCCCGGGCCAGGCCGACGCGCTGCTGCTGACCGCCCGACAGATGGTGGGGCCAGCGATGGAGGAACTCGCCCAGGCCGACCTGCTCGAGGTGGTGACGGGCGCGTGACTGGCGCTCGGCGCGTGGCACGCCGAGGTTCTCCAGCCCCAGCTCGACGTTGCCGAGGACACGCCGCCACGGCAGCAGGCGCGGCGACTGGAACACCATGGCGCTGTCGCGGGCCTTGCGCGGCGCGTGACGGGGCCGCTCGATGCGGCCGGCCAGTGGCGGCAGCAGGCCGGCGAGGGCGCGCAGCAGCGTCGATTTGCCTACCCCCGAGGGCCCGACGATGGCGATCAGCCCCTGGGCCTGAAGCGTCAGATCGACCCCCTCGAGGACCGGGGCGTCGCCGAAGCCCACGGCCAGCTGCTCGGCGCTCAGTACTGCCATTGCAGGATCCGTCGCTGCAGCATGACGAACACCGCGTCCACCAGGGCATAGAGACCGGCGATGGTCAGCATGTAGACCACCACGATGTCGGTGGCGAGCAGGCTCGAGGCTTCCATCATGCGCTGACCGATGCCGGTGATGCCGAACAGCTCCGCGGCCACCACCGTCATCCAGCCCTGGCCCAGGCCGGCACGCAGCCCGCCGAGGATGCCGGGCGCCGCGGCGGGCAGGGTGATCTTGCGCAGCCGCACCAGCGGCTGGTTCTGCCCGAAAGCCGCGGCAAGCTCCTGATAACCCGGGTCAATGGCATCCACCGCGCTGTAACTGGCGAAGTAGTTGATCCAGAACACACCGATGCTGATGATAAACGCCGCCGCGGTCGGGGTGATGCCAAACCAGATGATGGCGAACGGGATCCAGGCGAGTGGCGGGATCGGGCGCAGCAGCCGCGCCAGCCAGGCATGCACCGCATCAAAGGCGGGGAACATCGCCGCACTCATGCCCACCGCAATGCCCAGGCTCGAGCCCAGCAGCAGACCAATCCCGTAGTGCTGCAGGCTCGAGACCACCATGGTCTGCCAGATGCCGTCACGGATCTCCTGGGCGAGCACGCCGGGGATCGCTGAGGGCAGCGGCACCAGAGTATTCGGGAGCAGTCCCAGCCGCAGGATGCCCTCCCACAGCAGCAGGAACCCGGCGAGTCCCGCCGCGCTCGCGACCAGCCGCCTGCCACGGGGTCCGGCGTCAATCACCGTCGGTCGCCGCCTCGTAGAGCGTGTCGTTGAAAAGCGCCGAAAGATCGACCGGCTTGACCAGGCTGCCCTGGCGGATCTGGAAGTCATGCATCCGGCGGGTGCCCTCGCGGATGGCGGCCGGATCGGCGACGTAGTTGGACGCCGGCGACTGCAGGGCGCGCTCAACGGTGGCCAGCGGGATCAGGCGCTTGCCCACGAACTCGCGCACGTAGGGCGCGACCTCGGTGGGCTGGTCGTTGAGCTGCCGTGTGGCGCGCTCATGCAGGGCCAGCAGGCGGATCAGGGCCTCGCGCTCGTTGGCGATCACCGACTCCCGCGCCGCCAGCACCGCGCCGGGCTGGCCGGGCAGCATGTCGCCGGCGGTGGCCACCACCCGCGCGCCATCCACCCGCTCGCGCACCGTGGTCAGGATCGGCTCAAGCGTCGACGCCCCGTCCACGGCGCCGGCGAGCAGCGCCTGCTGAACCCGGTCGGCGCCCATGGGCAGGATCTCGACGGCATCAACGCCCACGTCCAGTTCCTCGATCAGCCAGTGGCGCAGGACCGTGTCCGGGACCGAGCCCTGGGGAAAGGTGGCGATGCGCGGGCGGCTGCCGGTGCGTTCCTCGAACAGCTCGAACGCCGCCGCGGCATCATCGGGTTCATCGGCGAAGGCCTCGGCCAGTTCCCCGGTGGCCATCAGCCCGATCTGCTCCTGAATGCTCGCGGCCAGCACTTGGATGGGGATATCGCGGCTGCGGCTGACCATGGCCGGGCCAATGCCGAACACCATGACATCGAGCTCGCCCGAGGCGAGGGCCTGGACCATGGCCGGTCCACTCCCAAAACGGGTCAGGGACAGATCCAGCCCCGCCTCGTCCGCCCAGCCCGCTTCCTCGAGCACGAACAGCTGCGCCACCGGCAGGATCGGCATGTAGCCCACCTCGAGGGTCACCGGCGACTCGGCCCGGGGGGCGGCCGCCGTCAGTGCCAGCACCGCCCCCAGGGCGAGGGCGATCAGTGGGTTGCGGGTCGAACGGTTCAAGCGCTGGTGGGCAGACATACGGGTTCCATCGCTGATCAAACCCCAAAGCTTACTCAGTCTGAGCACTCCGCGTTAAATAACGAACTGGAATATCCATATTCCCGCCGCCCTGGGACTCGCGCCGGGGCCCATCCGGGTTATCCTGTCGGGTGTCAGTCAGTGCCAGCCATGTGAGCGAACGCCATGCTCTTGATGATCGACAACTACGACTCGTTCACCTACAACCTGGTCCAGTATCTGGGCGAGCTGGGCGCGGATGTCGAGGTCTATCGCAACGACGCCATCGATCTGGCGACCATCGAGCGCCTGCAGCCCGAGCGCATCGTCCTGTCGCCGGGGCCCTGCACGCCTGACGAAGCGGGCGTCTCCATGGCGGTGGTCGAGCGCTTTGCCGGGCGGCTGCCGATCCTGGGGGTCTGTCTGGGCCATCAGGCCATCGGCCAGGCGTTTGGCGGGGCGGTGATCCGCGCCCAGACCGTGATGCATGGCAAGACCTCGTGGGTGCATCACCGCGATCAGGGGGTGTTCGCCGGGCTGCCCAACCCGCTCGAGGCCACCCGCTATCACTCGCTGGTGCTTGAGGCGGCGACCCTGCCGGCCTGCCTCGAGGTGACGGCATGGACCGAACATGCCAACGGCGATCGCGAGGAGATCATGGGCGTGCGCCACCGCGAGCTGGATGTCGAAGGGGTGCAGTTCCATCCCGAGTCCATCCTCACCCGCACCGGGCACGATCTATTGCGCAACTTTCTAAGGAGTCAGCATGGAGATGCAGGCGGCGATCCGACGGGTGATGGCCCGCGCTGATCTTGACCACGCCGAAATGACCGCGGTCATGCAGCGGATCATGACCGGCGAGGCCACGGGGGCACAGATCGGCGGGTTTCTGATCGGTCTGGGGATGAAGGGCGAGACGGTCACCGAGATCGCCGCGGCGGCGGCGGTGATGCGCGAGCTGGCCATGCGGGTCGAAGTGGATCGCACCCATCTGGTGGACACCTGCGGCACCGGCGGCGACGCCCGCGGCACGTTCAATATCTCCACGGCTACCGCGTTTGTGGTGGCGGCGGCCGGCGGTCGGGTGGCCAAGCACGGCAACCGCTCGGTCTCGAGCGCCTCGGGCAGTGCCGATCTGCTGCAGATCGCCGGGGCGCGTCTCGATCTGGAGCCCGCGGCCGTGGCCGAGTGCATCGACACCGAGGGCGTGGGGTTCATCTTCGCCCCGCAGCACCACCAGGCCATGCGCCATGCCATCGGCCCGCGCCGCGAGATGGGCGTGCGCACCCTGTTCAACCTGCTGGGACCCCTCACCAACCCCGCGGGCGCTCCCAATCAACTGCTGGGCGTCTATGACGCCGCCTGGGTGCGGCCCATCGCCGAAGTGCTGCGCACCCTGGGCAGCGAGCGGGTGATGGTGGTGCATTCGGAAGACGGTCTTGATGAGATCAGCATCGCCGCCCCCACCCGGGTGGCGGAACTGCGCAACGGCGAGGTACGTGAATACACGATCCGTCCCGAGGACTTCGGCCTGGAGTCGGCTTCGCTCGAGTCGCTGCGGGTGGATTCCGCGGAGCGCAGCCTCGAGGTGATCAAGGCGATCTTTGACGGCCTGCCCGGTCCGGCGGCGGATCTACTCGCGCTGAATGCCGGTGCGGCCATCCATGTGGCGGGCCTTGCCGACCACCTTGGCGACGCCGTGGCCCATGCCCGCGGGCTGCTTGCGAGTGGCGAAGTGCGGACCCGTTTCGACCGGTTCATCGCCACCAGCCAGCGACTGGGGGCAACGCCATGAGCGCTGGCCCGGATACCCCCGATATCCTGCGCCGGATCATGGCCCGCAAGGCCGAGTCGGTGACCGAGCGCCAGCGCCAGGTCAGTGCCACGGCGCTTGAGGCCCGGCTGGGCGAGGCACCGCCGGTGCGGGGTTTTCGCGCGGCCCTCGAGGCGCGCATCGGCGCCGGCCATGCGGGGGTGATCGCCGAGGTCAAGAAGGCCTCGCCCAGCAAGGGGGTGCTGCGCGAGGCCTTCGACCCCGCCGCCATCGCCCGCAGCTACGAGCACGGCGGTGCGGCCTGCCTGTCGGTACTCACCGAATCGGCGTTCTTCCAGGGCGCGGACGCGCATCTCGAGCAGGCCCGCGCCGCCTGCCGCTGCCCGGTGATCCGCAAGGATTTCCTGTTCGATGACTACCAGGTGCTCGAGGCCCGGGTCCTGGGTGCGGACTGCATCCTGCTGATCGTGGCCGCGCTGGATGACGCGCGACTGCGCGGGCTCCACGACCAGGCCCGGGCGCTGGGCATGGATGTGCTGGTGGAGGTGCATGATGCCGCCGAGCTGGATCGGGCGCTGGCGCTGGACACGGACCTGATCGGCATCAACAACCGCGACCTGCGCACCTTCGAGACCACCCTGGAGACCACCGCCCGACTGGCGCCCGCCGTCCCCGACCACGTGCGGCTGGTGACCGAGAGCGGCATTCATCACCGCGACGATGTCAGCGCCATGCGTGCGCGGGGCATCGACGCCTTCCTGGTGGGGGAGGCCTTCATGCGGGCCGATTCCCCCGGTGATCAGCTGGCCGCGCTGTTCGGCTGATCAGCGCGCCTCGTGCACCACGATGGTCCTGCCGCGGGCCGAGATCAGATCATCGGCCTCCATGTCGCGCAGCACCCGGCCGACCATCTCCCGCGAGCAGCCCACCAGCCGGCCGAGCTCGATGCGGGTGATCTTCAGCTGCATGCCCGCCGGGTGGGTCATGGCATCGGGCTGGCGGGCGAGGTCGTGGAGCGTGGCGAGCACCCGGCCGCGGACGTCCTCGAAGGCCAGTGAGCGGAACCGGCGGTTGGTGTCGCGCAGCCGGCTCGAGATCTGCTCGATCAGCGGCTGCAGCACAATGGCATGCTCGGCCTGCACCCGCGCAAAACCGGCATAGCTGATCTCGGCGAACTCACAGGTGGTGCGGGTACGGATCCAGGCGCTGCGCTGCGGCGCCTCCAGGAAAAGCCCCATCTCGCCGATGAAATCTCCCGGGTTGAGATAGGCCAGAATCAGCTCCCGCCCGTCGGGCTCTTCCTCGAGCACGCTCACCGATCCGCTCAGCAGCAGGAACAGCCGGTCGCTGCTCGAGCCCTGATGGATCAGCGTGGAATGGGGTCGATAGCGGCTGCGGCCGCAGTGGCGCAGCAGCTCGATGATCGATGGGCGCTGGAAAAAGCGGTAGCTGGCCGGTGACATGGGAACCTCCCTGTTTCCTGGAATCGCATCGGTCAATCGGTTCTTGGACGTTATACTCACCGGCGGTAATCGGATATGACCCATATGGAGGGGTCCAGAATGGGGGGTGAACCGTGAAAGCGCATGTACGCTGGCTTGATGGGATGGCATTCGAGTCGGAATCCGGCAGTGGCCACCGACTAACGGTGGATGGCCCACCGGATCTGGGCGGCCAGGGCAGGGGCCCGCGGCCAATGGAGCTCATGCTCCAGGGCCTGGGGACCTGCTCGGCGGTGGATGTGGTGTATATCCTCGAGCGCGGTCGCCACGCGGTGACGGGCTGCGAGGTGGATATCGAGGCAAGTCGCGCGGAGACACCCCCCAAGGTGTTCACCGCGATCCATCTGCATTTCCGGATCAGCGGGCACGCGCTCAAGGACGCCGCGGTGGAGCGGGCCGTGAAGCTGTCCGCCGAGAAATACTGCTCGGCGTCGATCATGCTGGCCAAGGCCTGCACGGTCACCCACAGCCATGAGGTGGTCGCGGCTCCGGGCACCGGGGATGGCTTGTCGCCGTAAATCGGTTTCTGTACACTCCACGATCTTAATTCGGGCGCGTTGACTTCGGAGAAACAGCACCCATGAAAACGTTTAGCGCCAGAGCCGAGACGGTCCAGCGTGACTGGTATGTCGTCGACGCCACCGGCAAGACCCTCGGACGACTCGCCTCTGAAATCGCCTATCGGCTTCGGGGCAAGCATAAACCGGAATTCACGCCGCACGTTGATACGGGCGACTATATCGTTGTGGTGAATGCCGAGCAGGTCGATATCACCGGCCGCAAGGCGGAGCAGAAGATGTATCACCGTTTCACGGGATATGTCGGCAACATGAAGTCGACGAACTTCGCGACGCTGATCCAGGAGCACCCGGAGCGGGCCATCGAGTTCGCGGTCAAGGGCATGCTGCCCAAGGGCCCTCTCGGCCGGCAGATGCTCGGCAAGCTCAAGGTTTACAGCGGTGGCGAACATCAGCACCATGCCCAGCAGCCTCAGGCGCTGGAAATCTGAATCGGAGCGACGATAACCGATGGCAGTCCAACAGTATTACGGCACCGGCCGGCGCAAGAAGTCCTCGGCCCGTGTGAACATGCGGCCCGGCAACGGCCAGATCACCGTCAACGGCAAGCCCCTTGACGAGTACTTCGGCCGCGAGACCGCGCGCATGGTGGTGCGTCAGCCCCTCGAGCTGACCGACACGACGGAAAAGCTCGACATCAAGGTGAGCGTCTTCGGTGGTGGCTCGAGTGGTCAGGCCGGCGCCATCCGGCACGGCATCACCCGCGCGCTCATCGACTACGACGAAGCGCTCAAGGGCGGCCTGCGCAAGGCCGGCTACGTGACCCGCGACGCCCGGATGGTCGAGCGTAAGAAGATCGGCCTGCACAAAGCGCGCCGCGCCACGCAGTTCTCCAAGCGCTAAAGGGTTTATTGGGGGATCGTCTAGCGGTAGGACTACGGACTCTGAATCCGTCAACCCAGGTTCGAATCCTGGTCCCCCAGCCATCCATGAAAAGGCCCCCGTCAGGGGGCTTTTTTATGGATAATTGAGTACCAGGTTCAAAGTCGACCGCGGGCAATGCGATTATGAAAATCGAACTCTATGGCCGGCTCCGCGAAGTCGCCAGCACTCAGACCGTGGAGCTGTCCGTCGACACACCCTGCACCATTGCCGAGGCATTGACCGCGCTGGTCCGCCAGTATCCGGCGCTGGCCGACACTCTGCCGCGTGTGGCGTGTGCGGTGGGCGACGAGATGCGAACCCGCCAGGACATCCTGCAGGGCGACGAAACCCTGGTGTTATTGCCGCCGGTGAGCGGCGGCTGATGTATGCTGTGAGGTTGTGCATGCAGACGCCCGGGAGTAGCCGCCTTGACCGATCCTCTTGCCGAATGGATCTCGACCCACGGTGAGGCCGTCCTCTGGGCGGACTTCCCGCGCGAGGCACTGGAGGCCGGTGAGCGCCTGATCCAGTCACGGGCCGTGCTCGACTGCAGCCCCGGGGGGCAGGGGTTTTTCGCCCGCGTCCAGGCCGATCGCCGCCACATCCACTCGGTGGACATCCGGGTCCATCCACTGCCCTCGCACCGGCCCCTGACCCCGCTCTGCAGCTGCCCTGAGGGCGGCGCCTGCGGGCATGCCGTCGCCGCGATCCTGCACTACCTGGGCCGCACGGCACCGGCCGGGCTGACCCGCGCCAACCCGGCCGTCACCCAGTGGCTGGATCGCGCCCGCCGGCTTGCCGCCGAGTCGCATTCATCGGCGACGCCACGCGGCGAAGCGCTGATCTATCTGCTTGACCGCGACGCCAGTGGTCGCCTGACCGTGACCCCCCAACGCGCCCGATTGCGCCGGCACGGCGGCTACGGGCGGCTGTTGCCGTTTGCCGGGATGCGCCGGGCGCCCGAAGGCCTGCTGACGGCCGCCGACCGACGATTGCTGCGCCTGCTGCCCGAGACCGGCTGTCCCGTGAATCCGGACGATGCGTACTTTCTGCTGCAGGCGCTGGCCGCCACCGGGCACGCCCACTGGCAGCAGCCCGACGCCGCCGCCATTCAGGCCGCACCGGCGATTGAGGGGGCCTTCGCGTGGCAGACCCTCGCCGATGGCAGTCAGCGCCTGACCGTGGACGCCGGCGCCGGGCGTCTGGCCCTGGCCGCGCAGCCGCCGCTGTGGCTGGCGCCGGCAAGCGGCACCTTTGGTGTCATCGACACGGGTCTGGCGCCGGCGCTGGTAGCCGAACTCCAGGCCGGCCCGGTGGTCGCCCCCGAGGAGGTCCCGGCGGTGGCCGCCAAGCTGTCTGACGGGCGTCTGCCCATTCCGGTGCCCGAAGCCCCGCAACGGCGCCGTGTGGAGGGCGTGCAGCCGGTCCCCGTCCTGCGCCTGACGCGACTTGGCGACACCCGCCGGCCGGCCCGCGACGAGCGGGGCGAGGCCGTCGCGGAACTGCACTTCGATTACGATCAGCATCGTATCGATGCCGAGACCGGGGGCGACTGGCTGTCGGTGTTCGAGGGCGGCGAGATCCTTGATTACCCGCGGGACACCCGTGCCGAGACCCGCGCCCTGCAGCGCCTTACCCAGGCAGGCCTGCACGCCACCGGCACCATGGCCGAGGGCCGCCGCGTGCCGGATCACACCCGCGACTGGCGCAAGATCGTTGTCGAAACCCTGCCCGAGCTGGAGGCCGAGGGCTGGCGGGTGAGTGTGGAGCGCGGCTTTCCCTGGCGGGTGGTCAGCCCCGATCAATGGCAGGCCGAGACCCGGTCCAGTCAGCCCGGCTGGTTCAGCTTTGGCATGACCCTTGAGGTGGAGGGCGAGCACCACCCGCTGATGCCCCTTCTGCTGGCGCTCATCCGCGAACACCCCGAGGCCATGGCCACCCGCCATCTGGACACCATCGATCCCGACAGCAGCCTGCTGGTGGACCTGGGTGATGGGCGCCTCGCGCCGGTTCCCGCGCGCCGGCTGGTGCCCCTGCTCAAGGGGCTGACCGAACTCTATGACCCGACCACGCAGTTGCGTGACGGCCAGCTCGTCCTGCCCACCGCCCGCGCGGCGGTGCTGGATGATCTTGAGCGGGCCGAGGGCCATGCCCTGCGCTGGCGGGACGAGGCGCAGGTGCGGGGTCTGGGGCAGGCCCTGAGGCATCCGCCGGCGGAGACCGACGTACCGGTGACGCCGCCGGGTCTGCGTGGCGAACTGCGGCCCTATCAGCGCGAGGGCGTCGGCTGGTTGCAGCACCTCTCGCGGCTGGGCCTGGGCGGGGTGCTGGCCGATGACATGGGGCTTGGCAAGACCCTTCAGGTGCTCAGTCATCTGCTCATGGAAAAGGCTGCCGGCCGCACCCAGGCGCCCAGCCTGATCGTCGTGCCCACCAGCCTGCTGTTCAACTGGCAGCGCGAAGCCGAGCAGTTTGCCCCGACACTGCGCGTGCTGCGGCTGCATGGGCCGCAGCGCCACGCCGACTATGCCCGTCTGGGTGAGCAGGATCTGGTGCTCACCACCTACAGTCTGGTGGTGCGCGACATCGAGCGGTTGCAGGCACAGGCCTGGCACCTGCTGGTGCTGGACGAGGCGCAGGCGGTCAAGAACCCCCGCGCCCAGGCCGCCCGGGCAGTGCGCACGCTGAGCGCCGGGCAGCGCCTGAGCCTGACCGGCACACCGCTGGAGAATCACCTGGGCGAGCTCTGGTCGCAGTTCGACTTCGTCCTCCCGGGGCTACTGGGACATGCGGCCGCGTTCAAGCGGGTCTATCGCCGGCCCATCGAAGATGACGGCGACGACAGCCGGCTGGCGGCGCTGCGCGCGCGGGTGGCGCCGTTTCTGCTGCGCCGGACCAAGGCCGCGATCGCTGAAGAACTGCCGGCGAAGACCGAGATCCCGGTCTACGCCGAGCTCAGTGGCGATCAGCGCGCCCTCTACGAGCAGCTACGCCTGGGGCAGGAGCCGCGCATTCGGGAAGCCCTGGCGCGCCCCGATCAGCCCCAGAACCGGATCCAGATCCTCGACGCCCTGCTCAAGCTGCGCGAAGTCTGCTGTGACCCCCGATTGGTGCGCGATGCACCGCAGACCGCCCATCGTTCGGCCAAGCTCGAGCGGCTGCTCACGCTGATCGACGACCTGCGCCAGTACGACCGCCGCATCCTGGTGTTCTCGCAGTTCACGCGCATGCTCGACCTGATCGGTGCGGCGCTCACCGCCCGCGGCATGACCTATGCCCGGTTGACCGGCGAGACCCGCGATCGCGAGGGCGCCGTCCAGCGTTTTCAGTCGGGCGAGGTGCCGATCTTCCTGATCAGCCTCAAGGCCGGCGGGACGGGGCTTAACCTGACCACGGCGGACAGCGTCATCCACTACGACCCCTGGTGGAACCCGGCCGTCACCCGCCAGGCGACGGACCGCGCGCATCGCATCGGCCAGGATCAGCCGGTGTTCGTCTACCACCTGCTGACCCGGGATACGGTGGAAGACCGCATTATGGCGATGCAGCGGGACAAGGCCGATCTGGGCGAGCGCCTGCTGGGTGATCAGGATGCCTCGGCGGTGAGTGCCCTTGATGCCTCCACCCTTGAGACCCTGTTCCAGCCCCTGGGCGGCGAGGACCCGGCCCAGGACTGAGCGGGCACAGGACGCAGCCTCAGCCCGCCCGCAGCCGCCGCCAGAGGCGCCCGTCGATGACCGCCAGACCCACGAACAGGATCCCCATGCCCGCAAACGCGGTGGACCCCAGTCGCTCGTCAAGGAACACCGCCCCCAGGGTGATGGCGGAGACCGGCACCAGAAACGTCACCAGCGACATATTGTTGGCGCCGGCCGAGGCCAGCAGGCGGAAGTAGAGGAGATAGGCCACGGCGGTGCATAGCAGCGAGAGCCCCAGCAGCGCGCCCCAGCCCGACAGCCCCGGCGAGAGTGTCCACGGCTGATCGACCACCAGCGCCACGGGCGTGAGCCAGACGGTGGCGGCGGTCAGCATATAAGCCGCATTCACCAGCGAGGGGGTGTCCTTGAATCGCCGGCCGTAGTGCACCGCGAAGCCGTAGCAGATCGTCGCCCCCAGCACCGAGAGCTGGCCCAGGCTATAGGGATCGATCCTGCGCAGCAGATCCGGGCCCATGAGCACCGCCACCCCGGAGAACCCCAGCAGAATGCCCAGGGCACGGGCCGGGGTGAGCCGCTCATCACTGCCGATCAGCAATCCCACCAGCATCGCCCAGATCGGCGTCATCGCATTGATGATCGAGGCGAGGCCACTGGGGATCTGGGTTTGCCCCCAGACAATGAAGGAAAACGGCATGGCGTTGCTGATCAGGCCCAGCAGCAGATAGCGGCGGACCAGCGAGGCGTTGAAGGGCAGGGGAACACCGCGCAGCCGGGCGATCACCAGCAGCGTCATCGCCGCCAGACTGACTCGCCCCAGCACCACCGTGAACGGCGGCAGGGTCTGCAGCGCCAGCTCAAAGAAAAAGAAGGATCCGCCCCAGACAGTGGAGAGGATGATCAGGAGTAGCCAGTCGCGGGTGTTCATGGCGGGCAAGCCTAGGCCGCCAACCCCGCCGCGTCCAGCGCAAACGCACAAAAAAAGGCGGCCCGAAGGCCGCCTTTGAAGGCTCTAACTGCTGGGCAGTTTTAGAAGCCGTACCAGAGGGACACGGCGTAGCCGTTGCCCGCATCATTCGCCTTGTCGGCGGAACGGTACTCGAGCGAGGTGTAGACGTTGTCGGCGATGTCGTAAGTCGCGCGACCGATCACCTCGGTGCGGTTCGACTGGCCATCAACATCTACGCTCTGAGCACCCAGCTGCAGCGAGCCGAAGTTGTAAGAAGTGCTGGCATACACACCGGCAATCTTCTCATCCTGGCCGTCTTCGATCTGGCTGTTGACGTAGGTTGCACTCAGGTCGACAACATCGATGCTGGTGACCGCCGCCAGACCGTAGGCACCGTCGGAGTTCTTGTCCTGCAGGTTACCGGCAGTGTACGCAGCATGCACACGCACCGGATCGAGGTCGGCGTAGGCCGCCACGTTGACACTGCTGGAGTTGCCAGTATCCGTCTTGGCCTGTTCATCGTCACCGGCCAGCTCAGACTCAATCTCGAAGCCGAAGCCGTCGAAGTCCGGGGAAGCGTAGTTGAGGATGCGAGTCCGCGTGATGGCGTTCGAGAACGTGAACACCAGCGCGTCGTTGTAGTCACGGACGACGTCGATGTAACGGTACATCAGGTTGTCGTTCTTGCCGTAGGTGACGGAGCCGAAGTCGCCGCTAAGCGTGGCATGAGCCACGTGGGTGCGGACGCCGGCGTCGTTCTCAGTGGTGTCTCCGCCCTGAGTTTGAACAACGGCATTGCTGTCGGCGAAATCACCCAGACCATTCTGCGGACGCAGCTGGTAGTACAGCGAGGCGGTCATGCCGTTCACGGCGGCCTTCTCGGCGGTGAAGATCAGGCGGCTGGCGTCGCCGTAGCCGTCGGTGCTATCGCCGTTTGCATCCTTGGTGTTCGTGTAGAACGGATAGAACGCACCACCAATGCCGACCGTGGTCGTGTCATTGATCTGGAAAGTGGCGGCGGAGGCCGCGCCGGTGCCCAGCAGGGCCGCGATGGCCAGGGCGCTAGTTGTCTTCTTCATCATGGTTTCCCCCATATGGGATAGGTTTTGAACAATCGTGTCGGGTAGCTACCCCGACTGTTCGTATTGTGTGCTGGTCAGTGCCGGCGTTGTGTTTTTGCCACAAATGCCATGCAACTGTTGCGCACGAGTTGGAAGGTAGCCTAGTTTCCGCCCCCATGCAAACCCCTTTGTCATCAACAAGGGCATAATTTTTCAGGGGCTTGGGCGATAACCATGAGTGGCTTCTGCGACTCGTTGTTTGCGCGCAACGCCCCACGCATCACCAGGAGCCGGCCATGACCGATACCGAGATCCCGCTTGAGACCCAGCTGAACACCGAAACCGGGCCCATTCGCTGGGCCGAGCTTGAACGCCATTTCGCCCGCGGGGTGGTGGTGCGGGTGGACCCGGCGCTGGATCTGGTGGCGGTGGCGGCGGCGTTCGTGCGCGATGACGAGCCGACAGTGATGAGCTGGATGACCGCCGGGCAGGTCGCCCGGGCCAGTACTGATGAGGCCCAGGACTGGCACCAGCGCGATCCTGACCTGTGGGCGGTGGTGGCCGCCCCGTGGGTGCTGGTTCAGGAGCCGGCGGTGGGGGCCTGATCGCGCATGCGATCGGCGAACAGTGACCGGGCCTTGTCCAGCTTGGGGTCAATGACCATCTGGCAGTAGGGCATGGGCGCGTTGCGCAGGTAGTAGTCCTGATGATCGCCCTCGGCCGGGTAGAACGCCGTCAGCGGTTTGACCTCGGTGACGATGGGCGCCCGGAATGCCCCCTCGTCGGTCAGGCGCTGGATGTGCGCCTCGGCGGTCCGGCGCTGCGCGTCATCGGCATAGAGCACGATGGACCGGTATTGCGGCCCCACATCCGCACCCTGGCGGTTGGGGGTGGTCGGATCATGGATGGCAAAGAACACCGCAAGCAGGGTGTCAAAGTCGATGACCGCCGGGTCGTAGTCCACCTGCACCACCTCGGCATGCCCGGTGCGGCCGGTGCACACGCTGCGGTAGTCCGGGTTGGGGGTATCGCCGCCGGCATAGCCGGATGTCACCGAATGAACGCCGTCGAGGCGCTGGAATACCGCTTCGATGCACCAGAAGCATCCGCCGCCCAGTGTTGCTGTCGCCATTCAGTCTTCCTCCGCGGTTGGATTGGCAAAGGCCTCGCCGTGGCCCTGCATGTGGGCCTGATGGTCCTGCTCGAGCGCCCAGCGCACCGTGGGAAACGCCAGTTCGTCCCAGGGCAGTTCCGAGTAGTGGAACAGCCCCACGCTCTGCGATTCCGGGCCCGCCTCGACATGCGGGTCGGTGAGCACGGCGCGATAGATCAGCTGGACCTGATGAATGCGTGCCAGACTGTAGACCGCGAGCAGGCCAGTGAGTTTGAGCTGGGCCCGCGCCTCTTCCCAGGCCTCGCGCCGGGCGCCGGTCTCGGCGGTCTCGCCCAGCTCCATGTAGCCCGCGGGCAGGGTCCAGTAGCCGATCCGCGGCGGGATGGCCCGGCGGCACAGCAGGATGCGCTCATCCTCGGCGCGGGCCACGACGCCGACCACGATGCGGGGGTTTTCGTAGGCGATGAAACCGCAGTCGGGACAGGTGAGCCGTTCACGATCATCGCCCTCGGGGATCTGGTAATGCCGGGGCCCGACCGTCGGCTGCTCGGAGTCGCTCATAATGGAATCTCTTGCGCGGTTGTCGGTCACTGAGAATAACAGAGCCGCCGCACCAACATGATGGGAGGGCCTGCATGGCCGATATTGCCTTTGAGTCGCTGAGCCGCTGGTACGGCGAGACCCCGCGACGCACTGTTCTCGATCAGGTCTCGGGCACCATCCAGGCGGGCGAATTCGCGGTGGTGGTGGGGCGTAGCGGCTCGGGCAAGTCGACGCTGCTCAACCTGCTCGGTGGGCTGGAGTCGCCCAGCGACGGGGTGGTGCGCATCGATGGCACCGACATCGCCCGCCTTGATGATCGGGCGCTCACCGCCCTGCGCCGGCGGCGCATGGGCTTTGTGTTCCAGGCCTACAACCTGATCCCGACACTGTCCGTGGCCGATAACCTGCGCCTGCCGCTCAGCCTCAACCGCCTGCCGGAAGACGGTCGGGTCGAGCAGTGGCTCGAGCGGGTCGGCCTGGCCGGGCGGGGCGGCGACTGGCCGGATCGCCTCTCGGGCGGCGAGCAGCAGCGCGTGGCCATTGCCCGGGCGCTGATCCACGCCCCGGATATCATTCTGGCCGACGAGCCCACCGGCAACCTTGATCTGGACAACGCCGAGCGCATTGTCGCGCTGCTCGACCGGCTGTGCCGCGCCGAGGGGCGCACGCTGGTCATGGTCACCCACGCCCAGGAGGTGGTGGGGCTGGCCGATCAGCTGCTCACCATCCGTGAAGGCCGGCTGGTCGACGCCGAATGACTCGACTGATCGGGCGCATCGGCCGCGCGGACCTCGCGCGGCATCCCCTGCAGACCGGGCTCGCCATGCTGGGCGTGGCGATCGCCGTGGCGGTGGTGGTGGCCGTGGACTTGGCCAACCACTCGGCGCGCGAGGCCATGCGCGTGTCGCTGGAATCGGTCACCGGCAGTGCCACCCACCAGGTCGTCGGCGGCCCGGCGGGCGTCGACGAACGGCTCTACACCCGACTGCGCACCGAGATGGGCCTGCGCCGCGCGGCACCGGTCATCCAGGGCGGTGTGGTGCGCGCCGACGGCAGTGGTCGTGCCCTGACCCTGCTGGGGGTGGATGCCTTTGCCGAGGGCCCGTTCCAGCGCCCGCTGGGCGCCACCAACAACCTGGGGGACGCCTTCAACGACCTGATGCTGCGCGATGATGCCGTGGTGGTCGGCCAGGGCGAGGCCAAGCGCCTGGGCGTGACCGCCGGCGACCCCCTCGATCTGCTCATTGATGGCGCGCGCCACACCGTCACCGTGGTGGCGGTGGTGGACGATCCCGACGATCAGGCCCGCGGGCTGGTGCTCGCGGATATCGCCGCCGCCCAGACATTGCTGGATCAACACGGCCGGCTGGATCGCATTGACCTGATGGTGGATGAGGCCCGGGCCGCGGCACTGGCCGAGACCCTGGGCGCGGGGGTGCGCATCGTGCCCGCGGCGGCCAGCGCCCAGTCGGTGCTGCAGATGAGCCTCGCCTTTCAGATCAACCTGACCGCGCTCTCGCTGCTCGCCGTCGTGGTGGGCGCGTTCCTGGTGTTCAACACCCTGAGTTTTCTGGGCGTCCGGCGCCGGGCGGCCATCGGCATCCTGCGCGCCATGGGGGTGCAGCGGCGCGAGATCATCGGGCAGATGATCGGTGACGCCCTGCTGATCGGGTTGATCGGCACGCTGGCCGGGCTCGCCCTTGGCTATGCGCTGGCGCATGGGCTGGTGGGACTGGTCCTGCAGACCGTCAATGATGTCTATTTCGCCCGCGCCGCGGGTGATCTGGTGCTCTCGCCCTGGAGTCTGGCGGCGGGCCTGCTGGTGGGCCTGGGCGGATCGGTGCTGGCGGCGGCCGCGCCGGCCCGGGACGCCGCCGCCACGCCCCCGCGGGCGGCGCTGTCGCGGGCTGATCTGGAGCAGCGCGCCCGGCGCCTGGCGGGCCGTGCCGGCTGGATCGGTGGCAGTGCCCTGCTGCTGGGGGCGCTGGTGATTGCGGCGAGCGACGGCCTGGTCGCCGCCTTTGTCGGGCTGTTCGCGGTCATCCTGGGGGCCGCGTTCATGGCCCCGGCCATCATCCTGAGCGTCGGCGCGCTGTTGCGACCGCTGATGCGCGGCCGGCCGGTGGGCGGGCTCATCGTCGAAGGGGCGGTGGCTTCACTCAGTCGCACCGGGGTGGCGGTCGCCGCGCTGTCGGTGGCGGTGGCGGCGGTGATCGGGGTGGCCGTGATGATCGCGAGCTTCCGCGCCAGTGTGGTGGACTGGCTGGAAGGCTCGCTGGCCGCGGATTTCTATGTTTCGTCCCCGGCGGATCTCAGCGACTCCCGGGCCGACCGCCTGGCGGCGCTGGATGAGGTGGCCTTTGTCAGCCGCTCGCAGTGGTACGACCTGGCCACCGCGGACGGGCCGGTTACGATCTGGGCGCTGGGCCTGCCCGAGGGGCGCCAACCCTCGGTGGACATCCGCCGGCCCGAGCGTGCCGCGGCGCTGGCGGCCTATCGCGGGCAGACGGCGGTGCTGATCAGCGAGCCGTTTGCCGTCCGGCGCGACCTGGCGCCCGGCGACACCCTGCGGCTGCCGGTGGGCGAGTCGCGCCAGGCATTGACCGTAGCGGGCGTTTATCGCGATTACGCCTCGCCCACCGGCGCGGTGCTCATGCGGCGTGATCTGTATCGCGATCTCTACGACGATGCCGGGCTGGCCGGGATCGGCGTGCATGCCCGTGACGGCGCGGACCGGCAGGCGCTGATCGGCCGCCTTGAATCGGCTCTGGCCGGGGTGCCCGGGGCGCGGGTCACCGACAATGCCGCGGTGTTCGAGCAGTCGCTGCGCATCTTCGATCGCACCTTCGCGATCACCGAGGTGCTGCGCTGGCTGGCCGGGCTGGTGGCCTTCGTCGGCGTGATCTCGGCGCTGATGGCCCTGCAGCTCGACCGGTTGCGCGAGTTTGCGGTGCTGCGGGCCGTGGGGCTGGGCCGCGCCGGGCTGGCCGGGCTGATCAGCGGGCAGAGCGCATTGCTGGGGCTGATCGCCGGGCTCTGGGCGGTGCCGCTGGGCGTGACGCTGGCGGGGCTGCTGGTGTTTGTCATCAACCGCCGGGCCTATGGCTGGACCATGGGCTTTGAGCTGCAGGCCGGGCCGGTGGTCGAGGGCGTTGCCTTGGCGGTGGTCGCGGCGCTACTCGCCACGGTCTATCCGGCCTGGCGGGCCACACGGCTGCGGATTGCCGCGGCGTTGAAGGGGGAGTGATGCGCAATCGACTGGATGCGGGGCTGCTGGGACTGGCCGGACTGCTGGTGGCGGCCATTGTGATCGGGGCGGTGCGCTTTGGGGGCACACCGGCGGGTGAGCCCGCCAGCGACGGCGCCCAGAGTCTCGCCGCCGCCATGGGCCCGAGCGCCAACGCCGATGCCTTCGCCCGGGTCACCGGCCCACGGCCGCTCGACTTTCCCGCCGATCATGGCGCGCATCCCGACCACCGCACCGAGTGGTGGTATTTCACCGGCAACCTCACCAGTCCGGCGGGCCGCGACTACGGCTTTCAGCTGACGCTGTTCCGCACCGCCCTGGCGCCGGAGGCGGGCGATCGGCCCTCGGACTGGGCGACCCGGCAGGTCTGGATGGGGCATTTCGCGGTCACCGATGTGACGGCCGGCACGCATCGGGCGGTGGAGCGCTACCAGCGCGGGGCCCTGGGGTTGGCCGGCGCCACCACCCGACCGGTGCGGGTGTGGCTGGATGACTGGCAGATCCGCAGCGAGGGCAGCGAGGCGCTGTTCCCGCTGCGGGTCACCGCCAGCGCCCCGTCGCGCGGGATTGGCATCGATCTGGCCATTGCCGCGCAGAAACCGCGGGTGCTGCAGGGGGATCGCGGCTACAGCCGCAAGGGTGAGGAACCGGGCAATGCCTCGCGCTATTACTCGTACACGCGTCTCGCCGCCGATGGCGAGGTACGCTTTGCCGATCAAACCCATGCCGTTACCGGCAGTGCCTGGCTGGATCGTGAGTGGTCCACCAGCGCGCTGGATGCCGATCAGGCGGGTTGGGACTGGTTTGCGCTGCAGCTCGACGACGGCCGCGATCTGATGGTCTATCGCCTGCGCCGGCAGGATGGCAGCACAGACCCCCGCTCCGCCGGGATCCTGGTGGGGCCCGCCGGGCAGAGCCGGCGCCTGAGCGCCGAGGACTTCCGTCTGACGCCGACGCGGGAGTGGCAGAACCCGCGCACCGGGTCGCGCTATCCGGTGGCCTGGCGCATTCAGCTGCCGGATGAGGGCATCGACCTGCGGGTCAATGCCCGTCTGGATGACCAGGCGATGCCCACCACCGTGCGCTACTGGGAGGGCAGCGTCGCGGTGACCGGCAGCGCCAGCGGCGTGGGCTATCTGGAGATGACCGGCTACTGACCGGCGTCGCCGGTCTCCTCCTCCCAGGTGCCCTCGACATCCACCGTGCCTTCCTCGAGGGCGGCGATCATCGCGTCCACGCCGCCGTCACGGCCGGCCTCGGCCTGCAGCGCGTCGCGGAACACCAGCAGCATGCTCACGCCGCGGGTTTCGATGTCGAAGACCCGCCAGCGATCATCGCGCTTGTAGAGCTGGATGCGCAGCTCGAGCGTGTCGATGTCCGGGCCCTGGGCAATGGCGTTGACGATGGCGCGGTCGTCCTCTTGGGTGACCAGGCGCAGGTCGACCTCACCCTTTTCGGCAAAATCCACGGCCTCCTGAGCATAGCGCTGCAGCGCCCCGGCGTAGAGGTTGGCCACCCGATCGGCAAGCGCCGTGGCGAGCCGCTCGATCTCCGCCGGCTCAGCGGTGCGCGCCGCCGGGCCCATGGCAAACCGGGCCATCAGCTGGGTATCTACCCAGGGACGCACCCGGCTGTTGAACAGCTCGACCGCCGCCGCGCGATCGTTGGCCAGCGTCTCGCGCTCGTCGACAATGCGATTGAGGGCTTCGGTGACCACGTAGTTGACCACCGCCTTGGGCGCCTCGGGCGGCCCCTCGTCGGGGGTGGTGGCGCTTGCCTGCACCCCGGTGGCGGGGATCAGCAGCGCGGCGATCAGGGCCAGCAGGGTCCGGGCGAGGGGGCTAGATCTTGTCATGGGCGCGCTCCAGCAGATGATTGAGGTACTCCAGCCGCAGCCGAGAGGTACGGATCCGTGTCGCCAGCCCCGGGTCGGGGTCGGGCAGGATCTCGAGCAGATCGGCATGAAAGAATACGCCGAAACTGTCGATGTAGTGCAGGTGATGATTGCGGTCGAGGACCAGATTGTCGATGCCGTAGAGGTCGAGCACCCGGTCGTCCTCGCGGTACCAGCGCTCGGCGCTGCCGATGAAATGCGCCAGGGCGTCGCGCAGGCGGGGGTCGCGGGCGATCATGGGCGCGAGCTCGGCCTCATTGCCGGGGTTGGCCACGTCAAACCAGCGGCGGATGTTGGGTGCCATGGCGATCACGCTCGCCTCGCCGTCAATGTGGGTGCGCACGAACACCGTGGGCGGGACGATGTCACCCAGGGCGGCGCGCAGGCGCTGGTGGTCGCGGTTGAGGACGGCCACCTCGCGGGCCGGCGTGGCCGTCCGTGGGATCTTGATGATCCGGTCCACCGGCTGGCGCTCGCCGTCCCGGCGGACGCTGCCGCTGCTGCGCCAGACCTCGCAGTGATAACCCGCGTCGGAGACCAGCGTGGCGGGCAGTCGATCGGTGCGCAGGCACGCGATGCGGTTGTCGATGCGGTCGTCTTCGCGGGCCATGGCTCAGGCGACGGATGCCGGCCGGCGCTGCTGGTGCCAGAGTGCGGAGACCGCCGCCAGGGCGAGCGCCGCGGTGACCGCCATGACACCGACCATGGTGATCAGCGGCCCGGCCGTGATGAGCCCCACCAGCGCCGCACTGACCGCCCCCAGACTGAACTGGGCGACGCCGAACAGCGCCGAGGCCGCCCCGGCGTGGGCCGGGTAGCGATCGAGCAGTCCGGCCACGGTGTTGGCGGCGATGATGCCCACCGTGCCCAACGCCACGAACAGGGGCGGGGTGATCAGCCACTGCGCGGTCACCCCGCCCGCCACCAGCGCGACCAGGGCGGCCGTGGCGCTCGCCATGATCAGCACTCCGGCACTCAGCATGCGCCGGTGGCCGTAGCGCATGACCAGCTGGCCGTTGGTGAGGTTGCCAATCAAAAGCCCCACCACGTTGAGGGCGAAGTAGTAGCCGAACTGCGCCTGCGAGACGCCGAACACCTCGGTGTAGACGAACGGGCTGCCGGCGACATAGGCGAACAGCGCGGCGAAGGCCATGCCGCCGGCGCCCAGATAGGCGAGGCTGACCGGATCCCGCAGGATGGGGCCATAGGCCATGAACAGCTGCCCCAGCCGGGCATCCGGGCGCCGCTCCGCAGGGTGGGTTTCGTATAGCGCGATGAGCAGCATGGCGGTGCAGATCACCGCGAACAGGGCGAGCACTGCGAACACCGCACGCCAGCCGAGCTGCGAGCTGATCCAGCCGCCCAGCACCGGGGCGATGAGCGGCGCCATGGTCATGACCAGGATCACGAACGACATCATGCGCGCCGCCCGTCGGCCCGAGTACAGATCGCGCACCACGGCGCGGGCGATCACCGGCCCGGCCGCCGCCCCGAAGCCCTGGATCAGCCGGCCGACCAGCAGGGCCTCGATGCCGGTCGCAAGACCGCATATCAGCGTCGCCGCGCCATACAGTAAAATACTGGCCAGCAGCGGCCGGCGCCGGCCGTAGCGATCGGCAAGGGGGCCATAGAAGAACTGCCCCAGTGCCAGTCCCACAAAGAACAGCGCCAGGCTGAGCTGTGTCTGCCCGGCACTGACCCCCAGGTCCGCCTCGATCAGCGGCAGGCTTGGCAGGTACAGGTCGATGGACAGCGGGGCGAACGCGGTGATCACGCCCAGAATGATGATCATCGCCACGCCGTCGGGGCGGGCGGGCTTGATGGGTCCGAACAAGGGTGAGGGCCTCCTGGCGCCAAAGAGCAAGCGAATTCCGGCCGCTTGCATCTGTCAGTATACCGTAGCGTAGTGGAGGCCAGTCAGGCCGAGGAGTTCCTTCGCGTGGCACGTTCACGACCCCTTCCCGAACCCGCCGATGAATGGCCCGTCGAGCGCATGGCGCAGGCCCTCGAGGCGCACGCCCCGGCGCTGGTGATCACCGGCGCCGGGGTGTCCACCGGCTCGGGCATTCCGGATTATCGCGACCATCACGGCGTCTGGAAGCGCGGCTCGCCCATGCAGCTGGCCGAGTTCACCGGTCACGAGTCGGGTCGCCGGCGCTACTGGGCGCGCAGCCTGGTGGGCTGGCGCACCGTCGAGCAGGCCCGACCCAATGCCGCCCATCGGCGGCTGGCCGAACTCGGCGCCCGTGGCGTGGTGGGCCCGGTGATCACCCAGAATGTCGATGGCCTGCACCAAGCCGCCGGCAGCCCGGCGGTTCACGACCTCCACGGCCGGCTCGATCGCGTCGAGTGCCTGGACTGCGGCCGGGTTATCCCCCGCGCCCATCACCAGAGCCAGCTGGAGGCGGCCAACCCCGGCTGGGCGGCCGCGGCCCGGTCCCCGCAGATGACCCCGGATGGTGATGCCGAGCTGGGCGATGTCGACTACGACGATTTCGTGGTGCCGGCGTGCGAGGCCTGCGGTGGCATGCTCAAGCCCGCAGTGGTGTTTTTTGGTGAGACGGTCCCCAAGGCCCGGGTCGCCGCCGCCTTCGCCGCCCTTGAGTCGGCCGGCGCGCTGTGGGTGGTGGGCTCCTCCCTGATGGTCTGGTCGGGCTACCGGTTCGTGCGCGCCGCGGCGGCGGCCGGCAAGCCGGTGTATGTGCTGGGGCTTGGCATCACCCGCGGCGACGCCGAGGCCAGCGGTCGGGTGACCGCGGACTGCGCGAGCGGGCTTGCCGCGATCATCCAGTCCCTGTCACCCCGCCGGGCGGTGGGCTGATGGCGAAAAAGCCGCTGCCCAGCAAGATCTGCCCGGTCTGCGGCCGGCCGTTCAACTGGCGACGCAAGTGGGCGCGTGACTGGGAGAACGTGCGCTATTGCTCGGAACGCTGTCGGCGCAGTCGATGAGCGCGCAGCTTGTCTGGTACAAGCGCGATCTGCGCACCGCCGACCATGCGCCGCTGGCACGCGCCATGGCCGAAGGGCCGGTGCTGCCGGTGTATGTCATTGAGCCCGACTACTGGCGCCAGCCGGACACCGCTCAGCGCCACTGGGCGTTCATCCGCGAGAGCCTGATCGAACTGGATGCGGCCCTCGCCGAGCGGGGCCTGCGCCTGTGGGTGTTCGAGGGCGAGGCCATGGTGATCTTTCGGTGGCTGAATGCCGCGCTGGGCGGGATCACCCTCCACGCCCACGAGGAGACGGGCAACGCCTGGACCCATCAGCGTGACCGGGCGGTGCGACGCGGCTGCCGCGAGGCCGGTATCGCCCTGCATGAGGTGCCGCAGTTCGGCGTCGTCCGCCCGCTGGCGAGCCGCGATGAATGGGCCGGACACTGGGAGCGGCGGATGAAGGCCCCGCCCGTGTGCCCGCCGGCGACCGCCCGGGCGCTTGACCCGGGCGCGGCGGTGCACGCCGCCGCCATCCCCATCGATCGGCTGCCGGCCGAGCGCGGCTGGGGGCGGATTGACTGCCCGGGCCGTCAGCCGGGCGGTCGGGCCGCTGGCGAGTCCCTGCTGGCCAGCTTTCTGGCCACCCGCGGCGAGACCTACCGCCAGGGCATGGCAAGCCCGGTGTCCGCCGGCGAGGTCTGCTCGCGGCTCTCGCCGCATATCGCCTACGGGACGCTTTCGCTGCGCGAGATCGTGCAGACCCATCGCCGCCGCTGGATGGCACTGAAGGCCGAGGCGCCGCGCTCGCACTGGGCGCGGTCGCTCAAGTCGTTCGAGTCGCGCCTGCACTGGCACTGCCATTTCATCCAGAAACTCGAGGACGAGCCGGCGCTTGAGTGGCGCAACATGCACCGCGGCTACGACGGGCTGCGGGACGAGTCGCAGACCGATCCCGAGCGCCTCGCCGCCTGGATCGAGGGCCGCACCGGTCTGCCCTTCGTCGATGCCTGCATGCGCCAGCTGCGGGCCGAGGGCTGGATCAACTTCCGGATGCGCGCCATGCTCGTCGCCGTATCGAGCTATCACCTGTGGATGCACTGGCGTGAACCGGCACAGGCGCTGGCGCGGCTTTTTACCGACTACGAGCCGGGCATCCACTACTGCCAGTTCCAGATGCAGTCCGGCACCACGGGGATCAACACCCTGCGCATCTACAACCCGGTCAAGCAGTCCCGCGATCAGGATCCGGACGGCGCCTATATCCGCCACTGGCTGCCGGCGCTGGCCGCCGTGCCCGGCGAGTGGATTCACGAGCCCTGGCGGATGCCCGGCGGGCTGCAGCGGCGCTACGGTGTGCGTCTGGGGCGGGATTACCCCTGGCCGGTGGTGGATCACGAGCAGGCCGCGCGGGACGCCCGGGCGCGCATCAAGGCCCACCGCGAGCAGCGGGATCTGGCCCGGGAATCGGCCCGAGTGCGCCGCCAGCACGCCAGCCGCAGCCCCGCCCCCGAGCGGCCGCGCTCCGGCCGGCGCCGCCCGCCGCCGGGGCAGGGCACGCTGGATCTCTAGTCCCTGGAACAAAAAAACCGCCGACCGGGTAGCGACGCCGGTCAGCGGTTGTGTGGGGGAAACCCTGGGAGTGGGATCAGAACTCGTAGATCAGACCCGCGACGCCCAGCTTGTCGGTGTCGCTTTCGGCGAACGTTTTGCCGTCAGTGGCCTTGCGATCAAGGTCGCCGTACTCGGCAAAGATCACTACATCGCTGGCGATTTCGTAGTTGATACCAGCTGCCGTCTGCGTGTTCGAGTCACCGTTGCTGGGATCAACGCTCTGGGCCGCCCCGTAGAGGTCACCGCCGCCGTAGTTGTAGGAAAGCGCGATAGCCGTGTAATCGGTGTCATTACCAGCCTGATCGTTCTCCTGGGCAAAACGAGCACTCGCCTCGAGACGGTCACTCAGCTGGGCCACTGCAGCGATGCCGACCACGTGGTCCTGCGACTTGAAGTCATCGCTTTCAGTGGAATCCTCTGAGCCGCGGCTGTCGTAAGCAGCTGCGATGGCGACCGGGCCGAAGTCATACTCGGCCGCCGCGATCAGGCTGATTTCTGCACTCTCACCACCGTCACGATTGTTGTGACGACCCTGCAGCCGGAATGAGAACCCATCCATGTCGGGGCTGTAATAGGTGAGCATGCTGTCTTCCTCGGTCAGGCTGGCGCCGTCCAGCGAAGCATTCTCAAACGGATCCACCGCGTCAGAGATGAGGTCCTCGAAGACGTTATCGCTGGCACCGATCGCCACTTCACCAAAGTCGCCGACAAACCCGAGGATGCTGCCGTCGCGGCTTACAGTGTCGCTATTTCCGAGCGTGTTGTACTCAAACTCCGCCTCGGCAAACGCCGTGATGCCATTGCCCAGATCCCGGGTACCGCCGATGACGACTTTCGACCCGTCATCTTTGAAGTCCGTGTCGTTTTCGCCGTTTGTTTTCTTCTCGTACAGGTAGTTGAGGACCACTTCGCCGCCCAGGGTCAGTGTGGTGTTCTCGGAGACTTCGAAATCGGCGGCCTGGGCGCCGGCGGAGGCCATGCCGGCCGCGACCAGAAGGGCCAGTTTGGGTGCGTGCTTCATCACTTGAATCCTCGTTTGATTGTGGCGTTGCGTTGACGCGACAGCCGCGGCGTCCGCCGCTGCCCCGACTGGCGATGACAATGCCGGGGCAATGTGACGAGGCGATGAGGATTCAGTGACAGATCAGTGGCGGTTCAATGACAGGACGATGGCATTTGGATGACAGCCGTGGTGAAGACGCAACAGGGCGTTCACAGCGACTCGCTGAGGCGGTCCTTGAGCTCGGCGGCGGTGGCCGCCTTCGGCAGGCAGGCCCGGGCGCGGCACACCCACGCGCCGCTGCCCTCGACCGGCGCGGCGCCGGCACGCTGGCCGTCCCCGGGGGTCAGCACCAGCCGGCCCGGGGCGAAGCCGCCCTCGGCGACGTCGCGCAGGGCCTGGCGCGTTGGCGTGTCCCCGCGGATCACCACCAGCGCCGGGGGGACGAGCTGCTCATCCAGGGCATCCAGCAGGGTGCAGTGCGCCGCCGGTGCCTGCTCGATGCTCTCGGCAGCCGCCATCAGCGTGCGCTCGGCGGCATCCAGGTAGCGCGGCTCGCCCAGCCAGTGCCCCAGTCGGTTGAGCGCCAGCGCCGCAATGCCATTGCCGGCGGGCAGGGCATCGTCGGTCCAGCGCCGGGGCCGCTGGATGAGGGGGGCATGGTCGCGGGCGGTCAGATAGAAGCCGCCGACGGCCGCATCCTCGAAGCCCTCAAGCAGGGCATCGGCCAGTGAGCGCGACCACGCCGTGCGGGCATCGGACCAGCGCGCCTGCTGGAGCTCGATGAGGGCATCCAGCAGGAAGGCGTGATCGTCGAGGAAGGTCAACGCGCCGCGCGCCTGCAGTGCCGCCTCGGTGCGCTCGGCGGCATCGATGAGGTGCGGCAGGTCGAGGAAGCGCCCGGCCCGCGCCAGGGAACGGATCATCAGCGCATTCCAGGCGGTCAGCACCTTGTCGTCGCGGCCCGGCCGCGGGCGCTGGTCGCGGGCATCACGGAGTTTCTGCTGCGCCGACTTCCAACGGGCCACCAGGACGTCGCGCGGGGTGTGCAGGGCCTTGGCCAGTTCTGAGAAGGCCATATGCACCTGCGGGTGCCAGCGCCCGTCAAAGTTGGGTTTTTCATCCAGGCCCAGTCGCCGGATCACCAGCTCCGCCTCGTCGGCACTGAGCACCGCCCGCATCTGCTCGGGCGTCCATAGATAGAACGCGCCTTCGCCCCCGGCGCTGTCGGCGTCCAGCGAGGTGGCGAAGCCGCCGCCCGGCTGTTCCATTTCGCGCAGCGCCCACTCGGCGGTCTCCCGGGCAATGCGGCGGAAGAACCGATCGCCGGTGGCCTGGAAGGCGTCGCTGGCGACACCGATCAGCAGGGCGTTGTCGCTGAGCATTTTCTCAAAATGCGGGATCCGCCATTCGGCATCCACGCTGTAGCGCGCAAAGCCACCGCCGATCTGGTCATAGATGCCGCCCAGCGCCATCCGCCGCAGGCTGTGGCAGGCCATGTGCAGGGCGCCGCGGTCGGGCTCACCGCGCTGCTGGCCGCGGGCATAGGTGCGCAGCAGCCGCTCGAGGGTCATGGGCTGCGGGAACTTGGGCGCCGGGCCGAACCCGCCGTGGGCCGGGTCGAAGCGCTCGCCCAGCTGCTGGCGGGCGGTGTCGAGCACGCCGGCATCGGGCAGGGCAGTGCGCGGCGTGACCGTGCCCAGCCGATCCAGCACGCGCTTGAGATCGGCGTTCTGCTCGTGGATCTCGTCGCGGTGGTCGCGCCACACCCGGGTGATGCGATCCATGACATCGCCAAAGCCGGGCATGCCCTGGCTGGCCTTGGCGGGGAAGTAGGTCCCGGCAAAAAACGGCATCTGATCGGGGGTCAGGAAGACGGTCAGCGGCCAGCCACCGCCGCGGCCCACCAACAGCTGATGGGCGGTCTGGTAGATGTGGTCAAGATCGGGGCGCTCCTCGCGGTCGACCTTGATGTTGATGAACCCGTGATTCATCTGATCGGCGATGGCCGGATCCTCGAAGCACTCATGCGCCATGACATGGCACCAGTGACAGGCCGAATAGCCGATGGACAGCAGGATCGGCCGGTCCTGATCGCGGGCGGCGGCCAGCGCGGTGTCGTCCCACGGCTGCCAGTGCACCGGGTTGTCGGCGTGCTGGCGCAGGTAGGGGCTGCTCGCCGCGCCCAGTCGATTGCTGGTGAGGGGTGATTCGGCCATGGCATGATCCCGACAGACAGTGATAACGCGGGCTGGATGCTATCATCCTCGCCATCAACGGGTCTCGACGCACAGGAACGGGCACTCATGCGGATCGATGGGGCAACCGGACGGGTTGCCGAGGCGGCCTTTGTGGCATCGCCCAATCAGGGCGAGCGACCGCCCGGTCAGGCGCCGGAGCTGATTGTGGTGCATGGCATCAGCCTGCCCGCCGGCCAGTTCGGCGGCGGTCATATTACCGAGCTGTTCACCAATCGGCTCAACACCCGCGGTGACGCGCGCTTCGATTACCTGGCCGGCGTGCGGGTATCCGCCCATGTGCTGATCGCCCGGGACGGCGGGCTGACCCAGTATGTCGCGTTTGACCGGCGCGCCTGGCATGCCGGCGAGTCGGTGTTCGAGGGGCGGCGCGACTGCAATGATTTCTCCATTGGCATCGAGCTGGAGGGCACGGACACCCAGCCCTACCGGCCGATTCAGTATGACCGGCTTGAGGCGCTGATCCGCGGGCTGCGGGCGACCTATCCGGCCATCGGCGCGGACCGCGTGGTGGGGCACTGCCATATCGCCCCCGGGCGCAAGAGCGATCCCGGTCCCGGATTTGACTGGCAGCGCCTGGCCCGCAACCTCGAGATCCGCTGCCCGATCACCCAGCGCCGGGCGCTCACCCTGTGAAGCTGCTTGCCCTGATTGCCGCACTGCTCATCAACAGCCGCCTGCCACCCGGGGGCTGGCGCAGTGCGCGGGGGTTCTTTCGCTACAGTGCCTGGCTGCAGCCGCGGCTGATGCGCCTGCGCGCCTGGGACCATGGCCTGGGCGTGGCGCTGGTGCTGCTGCCGCCGCTACTGCCGGTGGCGATCCTGCAGTGGAGCCTGGGTGGCGCGCTGTTCGGCGGCGTGGGGCTGGTGCTGAGCGTGGCCGCACTGTGCTTTGCGTTTGGCGGGGGCGAGCCCCTCGAGGCCGAGGTGGCGGCGTTCACCGCGGCCTGGCGGCGCGGGGACATCGCCGCCGCCGAGACCGCCTTGAAGGCGCTGGCCGGGGGGCGGGACGAGCCGATGGCCTTCGAGGCCATGCCCGAGGCGGCGGCGGGGCATCTGATGCTGCGCGCCCGGACGCGCTTGTTTGCGCCGGTGTTCTGGTTTGTGCTGCTGGGCCCGGTGGGCGCGTTCGGCTATCGACTGGCGGTGCTGGCGCGGGCGTTCGGCGACTGCCAGGACAATGCCGGTCCCGGCTACTGCGGGCGTGCAACGCGCCTGGTGGCGGGACTGGACTGGCTGCCCGACCGGCTGATGGCGCTGACACTGGCGCTGGCGGGCCACTTCAGTGCGGCCTGGACGGTCTGGGAATCTGAGGCGGCGGCGGGCGCACCGCGGCGCCTGGCGGAAACCGGCATGGCGGCTCTGGGTGTGCCGCTGGCCAACGCCCCCCGCGATCTGACCGCCGACGCTGTGGACGATGCCTATGCGCTGCTGCGGCGGACGGTTTATGTGTGGCTGGCCCTGGTGGCGGCGGGCGTGCTGCTGATCATCGGCTGAGCCGCCGGGCCCCCGCTGGAACGATCGCTAGACGACCATGACCGGGCAGTGCGCCCCGCCCGCCACACGGTGGGCAACGCTGCCCAGCAGCATACTGGTCTCGTCGGTGGTGCCCTGGGCGCCGATCACGATCAGGTCACACTCGCGCTGGCGGGCGAACTGGACGATGGTGCTCGCCGGCCGCCCGCCCTTGACGAACGCCCGCACCCGATCGCGGGGGACGTGGTGGTCGATGATCGACTGCTTGGCCGACATGGCGATGTCGGTGGCGTATTCCTTGAGCGCGTCGTCGGGCATGGTCATGCGCTTTGGCCGGACCATGGACAGCGAGGCCTCGCGCAGGCTGTGGTGCTTGAACACACACAGCACGAACACCTCGGCGTCGGTCAGTCGCTGCAGGCCGATCACCGTATGCAGCGCCGACATCGCGCCGCTCGAACCATCCACGGGCACCAGGATTCGGTTGAATAACGCCATACGCCGCCTCTAGTTGAACATCAGGTCGCGCAGTCCCAGGGCGATCTGCGGGAACATGATCAAAAGGGCCGCCGAGAACACCAGCATAAGGACAAACGGCGGTGTCCCCCGAATGACCTCCATATAGGGTCGCTTGAAGATCGCGATGGCCGTGAAGATATCGCAGCCGAACGGCGGTGTCGCCGATCCGATCGCCACCTGCAGCGTGATCAGGATGCCCACCAGCACCGGGTCGAGCCCGGTGGCCTCGATGGCTGGCATGAAGATCGGGGTCAGCACCAGGATGACCACGATGGGGTCGACGAACATACAGGCGATGAAAAACGCCACGCAGATCGCGATCAGTACGCCCACGGGTCCGGCTTCGTTGATGCCGACGGCGCCGAGCACTGCCTCGGGGATCTGGGCGAACGAGATGATCCAGGAAAATCCGTTGCCCGCGCCCACCAGGATGAACACCACCGCGGTGATCAGGCCCGTGGACTTGGCGATGGCCCAGATCTCGCTGGCCTTGAGCGAGCGGAAGATCACGAACTCAAGGATCAGTGCGTAGAGCACGCAGACCGCGGCGGCCTCGGTGGGGCTGAACACGCCGCCGTAGATGCCGCCGACGATGATCACCGGAAAGCCGAGCGGCCAGAGTGCATGGCGCACCGCTGCCAGGCGCTCGCCCCAGCTGGCCTTGTCCTCGGTGGGGACGTCCTTGATGTGGGCATAGATGATGCAGTAGACCGAGAACATCGTGAGGATCATCAGCCCCGGGCCGATGCCCGCGATGAACAGCTCGCCGATGGAGGTCTCGGAGATCACGCCGTAGACGATCATGCCGATGCTCGGCGGGATCAGGAACGCGATGTCACTGGCGTTGATGATCAGCGCGAGCGTGAACGGGTCCTTGTAGCCGGCCTTGAGCATCCGCGGCCGCAGCGGTGAGCCGATGGCCACCACCGTTGCCTGGGTGGAGCCCGAGACCGCGCCGAACAGCGTGCAGGAGGCGGCGGTGCTGACCGCCAGGCCGCCCTTGATATGGCCGATGAAGCTCATGACCATGTTGATCAGGCGCTCGGCGGAATGCCCCCGGGTCATGATGTCGGCGGCGAGGATGAACATCGGCACCGCGATCAGCGACGCCGGCCGGATCCCCGCGAGCATCTGCTGGATGAGGGTCTCCATCTGCCCGAAGCCGCCGAACATCATGGTGAAGCCGATCACCGCCCCGGCGATCAGCGGCACCATCATGGGGAATCCCAGCAGCAGCAGGATCACCATGGCGCTGAACATGATGATGCTCATGGCCTAGACCTCGGTCTCGGTGTCGCGGTAGCCGTCGATGACGGCGGTGGACAGGTAGACGTCCTTCTCGCGGATGTTCTTGATGGCGGTGAGCAGGTACTGGATGGCGGTGATCCCCAGCCCCAGCGGCACCCAGACGTAGACCGTCCAGATGGGGAAGCCGAGTGCCGGCAGTACCCGACCGCTGTCGCGGACGTCGATGATGTACCACACCGAGAAGTAGAGCAGGAAGAACATCGTCGCCGAGGTGACCAGGGCGATGATGATCATCGCGACCTTGCGCCCGCCGACGGGGAATGCGTCGTAGATGGCCGACATGCGGATGTGGCGGCCGTGGCGCGCCGCGTAGCCGATGCCCGCGAACGTGATCAGGATGATCAGGATCCGGTTGATTTCGCCGGAAAAGGAAATGCTCTGACCCAGCGCGAAGCGCCCCACCACGTTGGCGATGGTGTTGGTGGCCATGAGCAGCACGCCCGAGGCCAGGATGACGGCCTCCAGTCGTGCGAGAAAGGTGTCGAGCAGGCCAAGTGGGCCCGGCAGGTCCGAGCGATAGGCCCGTTCCGCTGCTTCGTCTTCGGCGTTCATGCCCGCTCCGCCTCCTCGATCACTGGTTAATAAAGGGGGCGACCCGCCACGCGGGCCGCCCCGGGGCTGACTGGCGATCAGTCAGTCAGGGTCTCAGTTGGACTGGACTTCTTCGAGATCGGCCTTGAACTGCTCGAGCAGCGCTTCGCCATCCTCGCCGGTCATCTCGAGATACGCCTGCTCGACCTGCGGCGCCTGGGCCTTGAAGGCCTCGATCTGCTCGTCGGTGAGACGTGTCACGGTGACCTCGTCGGAGTCCTCGCGGATCTTCTCAAGCGACTCGTCGGCCAGACCCTGGATGTGCTCCATGGTGTGGTCATAAGCCACATTGGCCGCCTCGCGGATCATCTGCTGATCGCTGTCCGACAGGCCTTCGAAGAAGTCCTGGTTGGCCATCGACGCCGTCACGAACCAGCCGTGACCGGTGAACGTCAGATGCGGCGAGACCTCGTAGAGGCCGCCCGACTCGATCCAGAAGATCGGGTTCTCCTGACCGTCGATCACGCCGGTCTGCAGGCCACCATAGACCTCACCCCAGGGCAGGGGCGTCGGGCTGGCGCCGAAGGCGTCGTAGGTCTCGGAGAGCAGCGGGTTGGTCATGACCCGGATCTTCTTGTTGTTGAGATCCTCCGGGCTGGTGATCGGCTCGTCGGCGGTGACCACCATTTCGCCCTCGGGGTACATCTTCAGCAGCTCGAGGTCATGCTCGGCATAGAGCTCGGGGAACATCTCGTTGATGGCCTCGCTCTCGTTGAAGAACTCGAGCACGGTCTGCTCGTCGGTGGGCAGCAGGTAGGGCACGAAGAAGATCTGTGCCGGTGGCAGCCAGGCGCCACTGAAGCCCGGCGACTGGTTGACGAACTCGAGGATGCCGGACTGGGCCTGCTCCATGATGTCGTC
Organism: Spiribacter roseus; assembly: GCF_002813635.1. Taxonomy (NCBI): domain Bacteria; kingdom Pseudomonadati; phylum Pseudomonadota; class Gammaproteobacteria; order Chromatiales; family Ectothiorhodospiraceae; genus Spiribacter; species Spiribacter roseus. The sequence goes on from NZ_CP016382.1 coordinate 216,189, forward strand.
GGACTCGCCCAGCTCGCCAAAGCGGTAGATCTCGAGGGTGTGATCGGAGTTGGCCTCGATGTAGTCCTTGAAGGCCACGGCGTAGACGTCCTGCACGTCGCCTTCATACTCCTCGTGCGCATAGCGCCAGGTGTCGGCGAAGGCGGCCGTGGACAGGCCGAGGGCGAGCGCACCGGCGGCGGTACGCGTGAAAAGCGCGGATGACTTCATGAATGAGTCTCCTTGTTGCTGTTTCGGGTGACGGCAGAATGCCGCGCACTTGCCGATTACCAGCCGTCACTGATGTGACAGACCCGTTAAAGCTATCCCGCGCTGTTCGCGGGGGTCAAGTCAGTGGCATATGCTTTAAAATGGCGCGAATCATGCACGATCATGGCGCGTTATTACCGTTATCCGGCGCCCGTCGCGGCACCTCCGGCAGTTCGCTGCGACGCGGAAAGCGCCCGCCGCGGTAGGCCCGGGTCTGCATCCGCACCGTGGCCGTGGTCACCAGTGGCAGCCGCCCGGTGGCCAGCATGGCACGCTCCCGCGCGCCGTACGCCGAAGTCCAGCGCGTGGCGGTGCGCAGGGCCTGGAGAATGAATGCACCGGCATAGGGCACTTCAAGGGCGTAGCCGTAGGTGGCCCGGACCCGTAGCAGGGTGGCGTCCTGGAGGCTGATGCCGCTGCGCCGGCCGATGCCGCTGGGCGCACGATCGAGGTGGCGGAACGGCAGATAGACCTTGCCGTTGGCGTCCCGCTGGCCGTGGTCGGCAAACGCCTCGCGGGTCGGGTTAAGAATGTGCAGCGCGAGGTTGAGCCGGGCATCGGGCATGGCCCGGGTGAAAAAGGCCGTCTCGAACCCGGTGGCCGTGGCGTCTTTGAGATGCAGCGGGACGATGGCGCGGGCAAAGGCATTGCGCATGGGGCCCGTCTCGGCATTGGCGAGGGCCCCGGTCCGCGTCGCCATCAGGGTGGCGTGATCGACCACGGCCCGGGCCTGATGGATGAGCGCCCACTGGGTGATCGACAGGCCCAGCACCAGTACAACCGGCAGGGCGATCACCGTTTCCAGCATGATGCTGCCGGTGATGCGCCCGCTGCCGCTTGCGGTGGACCGGCCTGCGCGTCGGCGCATGCTCAGGGCCGGGTTATGACGGATGGGTCGCTATTGAGTGGTGGAGGTGGAACGGCAGCTGGCCGGGGCGTATTGAGCGGGGAGGCCATTGGTGTCGGGGATCTCGCAGTTCCAGGCGAGGGCGTTGTTCGAGGTGTCCGGTACGAAGTTCAGCAGGGTATCTATCGCAGCAGAGTCTCCGATATCGCCAAATTCGATCTCAATAGTCCCCTGAGTTTGTCCCGGCACCGCATCCCCGTGAATAGAAAGATCCTTGATCACGTCTGTTGCATAATCGGTCCCCGTCGCTAGGCCCGCCTCCGCATTACTGGTCGGCAACTCGCCATTCGCATAGTAGTAATCCGCCACACTCGTCTTGGCGGCGCCGGCGGCGGTGAGGGCCTCGGTGACCTTCGCCCGCACCGTGTAGTCCGAGTAGGCCGGTACGGCCACCGCCGCCAGGATGCCGATGATCGCGACCACGATCATCAGCTCGATCAGGGTGAAGCCCTTCTGTCGCATTCGCATGGGAAACCTCCATTGTCATGCTCAGGCCAGACTGCGGCCTGCCGGTCCATTCAGCCCCAGGTGCCGGTGCCGATCTGCGCGCCGGGTCACACAACCGAGCCGCCCGGCGGATGCGCCGGACGAATGGCGGTCATCACGGGGTAGCTGATCTTTTGAATCGGTGCGTTTAATCGTGGAGAATGTCGGCACTTTTATTGGAGGAGGCGGAGCGTCCATGAACCTTCACGAATTTCAGGCGAAGCACATCTTCAGCCAGTTCGGTATTCCCATCCCCCGGGGCTTCGTGGCCCGCTCCGCGGCCGAGGCCCGCTCCGCTGCGCAGGAGCTGGGCGGTTCGGTGCAGGTGGTCAAGGCGCAGGTCCACGCCGGCGGCCGCGGCAAGGCCGGTGGCGTCAAGCTGGCCAAGAGCATTGACGAGGTGGGCGAGTACACCGAGGCCATGCTCGGCACCCGGCTGGTCACCCATCAGACCGATGAGCAGGGCATGCCGATCAACGCGGTGATGGTCGAAGAAGGCCTGGACATCGCCCGCGAGATTTATCTCGGCGCCCTGGTCGACCGGGCCAGCAAGCGAGTCGTGTTCATGGGCTCCGCCGCCGGCGGCATGGACATCGAGGAGGTGGCCGCCACCGAGCCGGAGAAGATCGTGACCGTTCGGGTCAATCCCGTCGCCGGTCTGCAGCCCTATCAGTGCCGCCAGATGGGCTTTGCGCTGGGCCTGACGCCCGCCCAGATCAAGCAGCTGACGCAGATCATGAAGGGCCTGTACCGCTGCTTCGAGGACCGCGACCTCAGCCTCATCGAGATCAATCCGCTGATCGTCACCGCGGATGATTCACTGCTGGCGCTGGACGCTAAGATCAACGTCGATGACAACGCCATCGAGGTCAACCGCCAGCCCGAGATCGCCGACATGCGCGATCTGAGCCAGGAGGACGAGACCGAGGTGCAGGCCGCCGAGCACGGCCTCAACTACATCACCCTCGACGGCAACATCGGCTGCATGGTCAACGGCGCGGGGCTCGCCATGGCCACCATGGATGTCATCAAGCTGCACGGCGGCGAGCCGGCCAACTTTCTGGACGTGGGCGGCGGCACCAATAAGGAGCGCGTCACCGAGGCGTTCAAGATCATCTCCGCCAGCCCCGATGTGCAGGGCATTCTGGTGAATATCTTCGGGGGCATCGTGCGCTGCGACATGATCGCCGAGGGCGTGATCGCCGCGGTTAAGGAAGTGGGGGTCAACGTCCCGGTGGTGGTGCGGCTCGAGGGCACCAATGTCGAGCAGGGCAAACAGCTGCTCGCTGAAAGCGGTCTCGATATCATCCCCGCCGATGACCTGACCGACGGCGCAGACAAGGTGGTCGGCGCGGTCAGCGCCTGATCCCGCAACCCGGACTAACGACGAGGAATACACATGAGCATTCTGGTGGACAAGCACACCAAGGTCATCGTCCAGGGCTTCACCGGGAAGCAGGGCACCTTTCACGCCGAGCAGTGCATTGCCTACGGCACCAACATCGTCGGTGGCACCACGCCGGGCCGTGGCGGCGAGACGCATCTTGACCGGCCGGTGTTCAACACCGTGCGCGATGCAGTGGACGGCACCGGGGCCGACGCCTCGATGATCTATGTGCCGGCCGCGTTCGCCGCCGACGCGATCCTCGAGGCCGCCGAGGCGGGCATCAAGGTCATCGCCTGCATCACCGAGGGCATTCCCGTGCTGGACATGCTCAAGGTGAAAGCGGCGCTGGACTTCTACGACGCCACGCTGATCGGTCCCAACTGCCCCGGCATCATCACCCCGGATCAGTGCAAGATCGGCATCATGCCGGGCCATATCCACAAGGCGGGGTCCATCGGCATCGTCTCGCGCTCGGGCACGCTGACTTACGAGGCGGTCAAGCAGACCACCGACATCGGCATGGGCCAGAGCACCTGTGTGGGCATCGGCGGCGATCCGATCCAGGGCATGAGCTTCATCGATGTGATCTCGCGCTTCGAGGCCGACCGCCACACCAAGGGCATCGTCATGGTGGGCGAGATCGGCGGCACCGCCGAGGAAGAGGCCGCGGAGTATATCCAGGCCAACGTGCGCAAGCCGGTGATCGCCTATATCGCCGGTGTCACGGCGCCGCCCGGCAAGCGCATGGGTCATGCCGGTGCGATCATCAGTGGTGGCAAGGGCACCGCGGCGGATAAGTTCGGCGCCCTCGAGCGCGCCGGCGTGGCCACGGTTCGCTCGCCGGCGGAGATCGGTCAGCGCGTGAGCGACGCCTTTACCGGATGAATCAGCACCTGCGGCTGGTCATGGCCCAGCTCAACCTGCTGGTCGGCGATGTCGCAGGCAACACCGATGCGGTCATCGCAGCCGCCACCCGGGCGCGGGACGACCTGGGTGCGCGGTTGGTGTGCTTTCCGGAGCTGACGCTGACCGGCTATCCGCCGGATGATCTGCTGCTGCGGCCCGACTTCATCGCCGCCGTCGATCACGGCCTGGGCCGCATCGCCGAGGCAGCCCGGGGCATCACTGTGATCGTGGGCGCCCCGCAGCTTGCCGATGGCCATCTCTACAACGCCGCCTGCGTGATCCGCGACGGCGCGGTGCAGGCCTGCTACGCCAAGCAGGAGCTGCCCACCTATGGCGTATTCGACGATCTGCGCTATTTCACACCGGGGACGTCGCCCTGTGTGATCGACGTCGACGGCTGCCGGGTGGGCGTGACCATCTGTGAGGACGCCTGGCACCGCGGGCCGGTCAACCAGGCGGCGGGGGCCGGCGCGGATGTGGTGGTCAACCTGAACGCCTCACCGTTCGATCACTATAAAAGCGCCGCCCGTGAGTCGGTGCTGCGCGACCGCGTCGCCGAGACCGGTTTGCCCATCCTCTACTGCAACATGGCCGGTGGTCAGGACGAGGTCGTCTATGACGGCGGCTCCTGCGCGTTCGACGGCAACGGCGATCTGATGGTGCGCGCGCCACACTTCGACACGGGCCTGCATCCGGTGGATGTCGAGTGCATCCATGGCCGCTGGACACCGCTGGAGGGGGCCATCGAGCCATCGCTCTCGCCCGAGGCGGTGGTCTATGAGGCCCTGGTCTGGGGGGTGCGCGACTATGTCGAGAAAAACGGCTTCCCGAGCGTGGTGATCGGTCTGTCCGGCGGCGTCGACTCGGCGCTGGTGACCTGCATCGCCGCCGACGCGCTGGGCCCGGACCGGGTGCACTGCCTGATGATGCCCACCCGCTACACCGCCGATATGAGTCAGACCGATGCCGCCGGGCTGGCCGACGCGCTGGGCGTTCGCTACGACACGCTGGCCATCGAGTCGGTGTTCGATGGCTTCTGCGCCACGCTGGCGCCGGTGTTTGGTGACCGGCCCGTGGATGTCACCGAGGAGAATCTGCAGTCGCGGATCCGCGGGACGATGCTGATGGCGGTGTCCAACAAGCTGGGCGGTCTGGTGCTGGCGCCGGGCAATAAAAGCGAAATGGCGGTGGGCTACTCCACGCTCTATGGCGACATGGTGGGCGGGTTCTCGCCGCTCAAGGACATCTTCAAGACCGAGGTGTACCGCCTGGCCGCCTATCGCAACGCCGACGCCCCGGTCATCCCCGAGCGGATCCTGACCCGCGCACCGAGCGCCGAGCTTGCCCCCGATCAGAAGGACAGCGACAGCCTGCCGGATTACGCCGAGCTCGACACCATCCTCGCCGCCTATGTCGAGGACGATGCCAGCGTCGAGGATCTGGTGGGTCAGGGGCATGACCGCGAGACGGTGGCCAAGGTGGTCAAGCTGCTGCACCGCAACGAGTACAAGCGCCGTCAGGCGGCGCCGGGGGTCAAGGTGACCACCAAGGCATTCGGCCGCGACCGGCGCTATCCGATCACCTCCGGGTTCGGTCGTCAGCCGGGCGGACCGGGCGCCTGATACACTCACGCCTCCAGCCAACAGCGGAGCATTGGAATGAAGAAAATCGAGGCCATCATCAAGCCGTTCAAGCTCGATGACGTGCGCGAGGCCATCGCCGAAGTGGGCATCACCGGCATGACGGTGACCGAGGTGAAGGGGTTTGGCCGGCAGAAGGGCCACACCGAGCTTTATCGCGGGGCGGAGTACGTCGTGGACTTCCTGCCCAAGATGCGCGTCGAGGTGGTGGTGGCCGACGACCAGGTCGAGCGCGTGGTCGAGGCCATCGTGGCGGCGGCCAATACCGGCAAGATCGGTGACGGCAAGGTATTCGTCACGCCGGTGGAGCAGGCCGTGCGGATCCGTACCAGCGATTCCGGCGAACAGGCGCTCTGATCGCGAACGCCGTCCGCGGCGGTTAGAAGCCGCTGGAGGCGGCTAGAGGCCGCCGCCCATCGGGCCACCCATTCCGCCTGAGCCGCCTGAGGGGCCTTCGGACGTGGGGGCGGGTGGCACTTCCATCGTCTCTTCCTCGTAGAGTGTCGGCGTGTCGGGGATGCGGTCCCCAGCATCGCGGTCGGTCTCGCGCTGGGCCGTGCGCACGCCATCAGCCAGGGCATCCAGACCGAGGCGCTGGTAGGCGGTGCCAAGCAGGTCGGTGGCTGGCTTGACCGCGGCGGTGCCCTCAAAGGCCTCGATCACGGTGATGGCCCGCCGGGCGGCGGCCACCCAGGCATCGCGATCGGCATAAAAGCGCGCCACGCTCAACTGGAACTCCGCGCCTTCGGCGTACAGCACATCCAGTCTTCCGCGCGCCATGTCGGTGTACTCGCTGTCGGGATAGTCCTCGATCAGTGTGGTGTAGGCGGCGAAGGCCTGGCGCCTCGGGACCGGGTCGCGCAGGACGTCGTTGATGCCCACCCAGTCCTTGACCGGCCCGCGGTTTTTCTCCTCAAGCGCGAGGCCCTGCATATACCAGCTGTAGGGCACGGCGCGGTGGCGCGGGTTGATGCGCCGGAAGCGTTCGGCGGCGGCCACGGTGGAGGCTACTTCGCCGGCCTGGTAGTAGGCGTGGATGATGTCGAGCTGGGCCTGGGTGGCGTAGAGCCCGAACGGGTACTGCGCCTGCAGCGACTCGAGCTCGCTGATGGCGGTCTGCCAGTCGTTGCGCCCGGCCGCCTCGCTGGCGGCTTCGTAGAGGGCCGCCGCCTCGGTGTTGTCGAGCCGGTTGGAGGTCTGCGTGTTGCCGGCGCAGCCCGCGAGCAGGCCGATAAGCAGTAGAATTGCGAGAAAGCGCGTCATGGCACCTGTATCCACCGTGTGTCTGATTCACCCAGTCTAGAGAAAACGGGGAGCATCGCCCAGCATGAATGACTCGTCAGTGACCCGGATCGAGCGCGACGCGACGATCCCCGAGGCCGCCGCGGGGCGGCGGCTGGATGCCGTGCTCGCGGAGCTGCTCCCGGAGTTCTCGCGCTCGCGGCTGCAGCGTTGGCTGCGCGATGGGGATCTGACCGTCGATGGTGGATCGCCGCGGGGGCGCGTGGCGGTCAAGGGCGGTGAGCGCATCCGGCTGGCCGCCACCGCCTCGGAGGAGGGGGTGGTCGCGGCGGAGCCCATTCCGCTGTCCATCGTTCATGAGGACGCGGCTATCCTGGTGATCAATAAACCGGCCGGTCTGGTGGTGCACCCCGGCGCGGGCAATGCGGACGGCACGCTGCAGAATGCGCTGCTGCATCATGATGCGCACCTTGGCGGGCTGCCGCGCGGGGGGATCGTGCATCGGCTCGATCGCGACACCACGGGGTTGATGGTAGTGGCGAAGACCCTCGAGGCGCATACCCATCTGGTTGAGCAGCTCCAGGCCCGCACTGTGGGCCGCGAGTATCTGGCGGTGGTGGGCGGCACCTTTACCGCGGGCGGCAGCGTGGATGCGGCCATTGGCCGGCACCCGCGGGACCGGTTGCGGATGGCGGTGCGCCAGGGCGTGGACAATAACGGCGATCCCATCGGAGCGGGGGTCAAGCCGGCGGTCACCCATTACCGTATCGAGGCGCGTTTCCCGGCCCATACGCTGCTGCGCTGCCGGCTGGAGACGGGGCGGACGCATCAGATCCGTGTGCACATGGCGCATATCCAGCATCCGATTGTCGGTGACGCGCTGTATGGCGGGCGGCTGGCGCTGCCGTCAGGGGCCGAGTCGGCAATCCCGGCCGAGGGGAATAGTGGGGTTGCTTTGGCGCCGAGTGAACACTCGTCATCCACACGCGACGTCCACACGCTGGCCGATGTGCTGCGCCGCTTCCGCCGGCAGGCCCTGCATGCCGAGACCCTCACGCTGGTGCACCCGACAAGCGGCGAGACCCTTTCCTGGTCGGTGCCGCCGCCGGACGATTTTGCCGCGCTGCTGGCCGCCCTGCGTGCGCATCAGGCTCAGATGGCGTCGGCCGCCGAGGATGACGGACGGTGGCGGCCATGACCGCCGGGACGGGCCTGTCGATCCTGCGCCCGGACTGGCCAGCGCCGGTGAACGCCGGCTTTACGACCCGGCACGGTGGAGTCAGCGAGCCGCCGTATGACGCCCTCAACCTGGCGATGCATGTGGGTGATGACCCTGCCGCGGTGCGGGAAAATCGTCGGCGTCTGGTTGAGCAGGCCGCCCTGCCCGAGGCGCCCCGCTGGCTCTCCCAGGTGCACGGCACCCGTGTGGTGCATGCAAGCGCCGTCGAGCGCGACGTCACCGAGGCCGACGCGGTGTGGACGGATCAGCCCGGCCAGGTCTGTGCGGTGCTGGTGGCCGATTGTGTGCCGATCCTGCTGGCCGCACGGGACGGCAGTTGTGTGGCCGCGGTCCATGCGGGCTGGCGTGGTCTGGCAGCAGGGGTGATCCCGCAGACCCTGGCGGCACTGCCCGTCCCGGCGTCTGAGCTCATGGCCTGTATCGGCCCGTGTATCGGGGCGGAGGCCTATGCGGTGGGCGGTGAGGTGCTCGAGGCGATGGCAAGCGAAGGGGTGGCTGCCCGATATCGGTCGGCAACCGTCACCGACAACGCGGGACAGGGCCCCCCAGCGGGTGACACCCCCAGCGGGCGCTTTCAACTTGATCTGGCGGCCACCGCCCGCGGGATTCTCGCGGACGGGGGCATTGGCGCGATCACCGGGGTGGGGCGCTGCACCCACACGGCGTCGAGCACCAGTTATTCCTATCGGCGTGAGGGTGCCACGGGCCGTCTTGCCGGGTTCGTGGCGCGACTTGCAAAGGCCTGATGCACACCCCATATCAATAGTCAAAGCGAACGACTACTGAAGGAGTCTGCACCATGCGTACGGACAAACTGACCACGAAATTCCAGATGGCCCTGGCGGATGCGCAATCGCTGGCCGTGGGGCGTGACAACTCGATGATCGAGCCGGAGCATCTGACGCTCGCCATGCTCGATCAGGAGGGTGGCGGCGTGCGTCACCTGCTGCAGCAGGCGGGCGTCAACGTCAATCTGCTGCGCTCGCAGCTCGGCGAGGCCGTTGATCGGCTGCCGACGGTGAGCGGCGATGGCGGTGAGGTGCATGTCAGCAATGACCTCAACCGACTGCTCAATCAGACCGACAAGCGGGCGCAGAAGCGCGGCGACAGCTATATCTCGAGTGAGCTGTTTCTGCTGGCGGCCGTGGATGATGGCAAGACCCGGGTGGGCGAGGCGCTGAAACACGCCGGCGCCAATAAAGAGGCGCTGGAGAAGGCCATCGACACCACCCGTGGCGGTGAGAGCGTCGATGATCCCAATGCCGAGGACCAGCGCCAGGCGCTTGAGAAGTACACCATCGACGTCACCGAGCGGGCTGAGCAGGGCAAGCTCGATCCGGTGATCGGCCGTGACGAGGAGATCCGCCGGACGATCCAGGTCCTGCAGCGGCGCACCAAGAACAACCCGGTGCTGATCGGCGAGCCGGGCGTGGGCAAGACGGCCATCGTCGAGGGGCTGGCGCTGCGCATCGTCAACCACGAGGTGCCCGAGGCGCTCAAGGAAAAGCGCGTGCTCTCGCTCGACATGGGGGCGATGGTGGCCGGCGCGAAGTACCGGGGCGAGTTTGAGGAGCGCATGAAGGGCGTGCTCAAGGACCTGGCCAAGCAGGAAGGCGAGATCATCCTGTTCATCGATGAGATTCACACCATCGTCGGCGCCGGTAAGGCCGAGGGTTCGATGGACGCGGGCAATATGCTCAAGCCGGCCCTGGCGCGGGGTGAGCTGCACTGCATTGGCGCGACAACGCTGGATGAGTATCGCACCAACATTGAAAAGGATGCCGCGCTGGAGCGGCGCTTCCAGAAGGTGCTGGTGGACGAGCCATCGGTGGAGGACACCGTGGCGATCCTGCGCGGTTTGAAGGAGCGCTATGAGGTGCACCACGGCGTCGAGATCACCGACCCGGCGATCGTCAGCGCGGCCACGCTCTCGCAGCGCTACATCACCGATCGCAAGCTCCCGGACAAGGCCATCGACCTGATCGATGAGGCGGCGAGCCGCATCCGCATCGAGATCGATTCCAAGCCCGAGGCCATGGATCGACTCGAGCGGCGGCTGATTCAGCTCAAGATCGAGCGCGAGGCCCTCAATAAGGAAGCCGACGAGGCCTCGAAAAAGCGCCTCGCCACCCTTGAGGACGAGATCGCCGAGATTGAGCATGAATACAGCGAAATGGAAGCCGTCTGGAATCGCGAAAAGGCCGCCGTGGAGGGCACCACCGGGCTCAAGGAGGCCCTGGAGCAGGCCCGTCAGGAGCTGGAGACAGCCCGCCGGGCGAGTGATCTGACGCGCATGTCCGAGCTCCAGTACGGCCGGATCCCCGAGCTCGAGCAGCAGCTTGAGGCGGCCACGCAGGCCGAGGATCAACCGGCCATGCAGCTGCTGCGCAACGCCGTCACCGATGAGGAAGTCGCCGAGGTGGTCTCGAAGTGGACCGGCATCCCCGTGGCGAAGATGCTCGAGGGTGAGCGCGACAAGCTGCTGCGCATGGAAGAAGGTCTGGGCGAGCGGGTGATTGGCCAGTCCGAGGCCGTGCAGGCCGTCTCGGATGCCATCCGCCGGTCACGGGCGGGGCTGTCCGATCCGCACCGGCCGAATGGCTCGTTCCTGTTCCTGGGCCCCACGGGCGTCGGCAAGACCGAGCTGTGCAAGGCGCTGGCGAGCTTCCTCTTTGATACCGAGGAGGCGATGGTGCGCATTGATATGTCCGAGTTCATGGAAAAGCACTCCGTAGCACGGCTCATCGGTGCGCCGCCGGGCTACGTCGGCTATGAAGAGGGCGGCTATCTGACCGAGGCCGTGCGCCGCAAGCCCTACTCGGTGCTGCTGCTCGATGAGGTGGAAAAGGCCCACGCGGATGTCTTCAACATCCTGCTGCAGGTGCTCGATGACGGGCGGCTCACCGACAGCCACGGCCGCACGGTGGATTTCCGCAATACCGTGATCGTGATGACCTCCAACCTCGGCTCGCACCTCATCCAGTCGCATGCCGGCGAGGCGCAGTATGACGAGATGAAGCGCGAGGTGATGGGCGTGGTCGGCCAGCACTTCCCGCCGGAGTTCATCAACCGGGTCGATGACGTGGTGGTGTTCCACCCCCTCGAGCGCGAGCAGATCCGCCGGATCACCGAGATCCAGGTGCGCGACCTCTCCGAGCGGCTGCGCGAGCGGGACATGGCGCTGGAGCTCACCGATGCGGCACTGGATGTGATCGGCGAAGCGGGCTTCGACCCGATGTATGGCGCCCGGCCGCTGAAGCGGGTGCTCCAGCAGCGGGTCGAGAATGCTCTGGCGCAGCGGATCCTTGCCGGCGAATTCCAGGCCGGCGATCGCATCCGGGTGGATGCCGAGGCGTCGACGGACGGCGAGGGCAGTGGCGGCTTGACCCTCGAGCGGGTCAGCGAGCCCGTGCCGGCCTAGCCGTTCACGCGGCGGATTATCGTGTCGAGGGCGCGCGTCGGCAGCAGCCGGCGTAGCGCCTTAAAGACATGGGTGGGGAGGGTGACGTGGTAGCGGGGCTTGGGGTGAACGGACTCGACCGCCAGGCGCAGCTTGCGCGCCACCGCCTCGGCCCCCAGCGTGAATGGCGGATCACCGGCGCCTTCGAGGCGTTTGATCACGGCCTGATAGCTTTGCTGGTGGACGCTTGCGCTGGGATCGATCCAGCGCTCGAACTTTTCCCTTCCGGTGGCCCGGAAGCGGCTCGTGACCGGCCCGGTCTGGATCAGTACCGCCTCGATGCCGCTGCCGCCCAGTTCCTGACGCAGGGTGTCGGTCAGGCCTTCGAGGGCGTACTTCGAGGCGTTGTAGGCGCCCCGCCACGGCAGGCCGATAAAGCCGAGCACTGAGCTGTGCTGGACGATGCGGCCATGGCCTTGAGCCCGCATCGCCGGCAGCACCGTGCGAATCACCGCCTGAGCGCCGAGGACATTGGTTTCGAACTGCGCGCGCAGGGCTTCGCGGGGCAGATCCTCGACCGCCCCCGGCTGGCCGAACCCGGCGTTGTTGAAAACGGCATCAATGCGGCCGTTAGTGCGACCGAGCAGGGTATCCACCGCGCGCTGAATGCTCGCGTCATCATCCACATCCAGGCGCAGCGCATCGTCCAGGCCATCATGCTGCAGGGCCTCGACGTCCTGCGGCTGGCGTGCCGTGGCAAAGACACGCCAGCCGTGGCGTTGCATGGCGAACGCGCAGTGCCGGCCGATGCCGGTGGAGCAACCGGTGATCAGGATGACTGGCTTTGTCTCTGCGCGTTGCGGGGTCTCAGACATGGTCCGTTCCGGTCAGTCGCAGGTCGTTGTGGGTCAGCGGCTCGCCGCCGACTTCGGTCACCCGCACCGTGTTGCTCATCCCGATGCCCCATTGGCCGGGGATACGCAGCATCAACGGCAGATGAAAGACCATGTTGGTCTGGAACTCGCGCTCGACGCCGCGGGCTATGAACCCGGAGCCCTCCACCCATGAAGGCGGGAACTGGAGCCCGACGGTGTAACCGAACACACCCGAGAAGAACGCCCGATCGGCGAGTGGGGCGAGGGCCGCCTCGGCCGCGGCCGCCGCGTTATCCATCGACACACCCGGGCGCATGTGCTCGATCAGCGTTGTGTGGATATCCCGGATGCCATCCGCCACCCGACGCATGTCATCGGTTACGGACCCCGCGACGCGTGTGCGCATCATTGGTGCGGTATAGCGCTGATACGCCGACCCGAACTCGATGAACACCGGGTCACCGTCCGCCACCGTGTGACGCTGGTGGTTGCAGTGGATGACGCTTGATCGCCAACCGGCCGTGACGATCGGCTGCAGGCTCATGAACTCGCTGCCGGCGTTGATCATGGCCGCCGATCCAGCGGCGGCGAGCTGCTGGTCCGTCACGCCCGGGGCGATCAGCTGCTCGGCGGCGGCGATGCCGGCCTCGGTGATCCGGGCGCTCTCCCGCAGCAGGGCGATTTCGGCGTCGCTTTTGACGATCTTGACGGCATCGACCAGTCCCGAGGCATCGATGAGGGGCCGATCCGGGAGCGCGTCCGCGAGTCCGTCCCTGAAACCGGTGCGCAGTGCGGGTCCCCAGTTGTCCGTGCCGATGGGCCCGGAAAGCCTCAGGTCGGCGATGATGCCGGCCATCTGCTCCGCAGCGCCGTCCGCGCCTTCCCAGCGATAGCCAAAGACTGCGTCCACCCGGGCAGTGGTCACGGCCGGGCCGGTCTCGATGGAGGGGACCTGCAGCACCGCTTGCCCGGGTGGGTTGCCCCCGGCCGTGAGCAGTAGTGCGGTATGCACCGAGACCTCGAAGGTGTTGTAGCCGGTGAGATAGCCGATATCCGCCGCGTCGGTGACCAGCAACCCGTCCAGGCCGGCCGCCGCCATTCGCTGCGTGACGGTCAGGCGGCGCCGATCGTACTCGGCATCATCGAATGGCCGAGTCAGCGAACCGACGCGCTCGGCGAGCACTTCGCGATAGCGATTGAAATCCATGGATGGCTTCCTCTGGCTGGCGGATTACACAATGTGGGACTTCCCGCGATGTTCGTCCAGAACGAGGCGGTCATCCCTGTTCCCGATCCCTTGCACACTCGTCACCCACATCGTTTATACACATCCCCGATACACATCCCCAATACACACTGATGGATACACATTGTGGGTGTGCAAGCCCTCCGGAAGAGGCATCCGCTTCTCGGGATCTTTGGCCTGTCCCGCATACCGGATATGTACGGCCTTGCGCTCCAGCGCCTAAATGGCGATCAGTCGGATTAACGATGAGTAAGGCGGCAGTCGGCGGTCGGTGGTGAGCAAGTAAGCAGGCAATCTGAGCGTTTGGGCAACCAGCAAGCGGTCGAATGGATCGCGATTTCCCAGAGGCTCGCGACACTGCAGATCACCCGATTGTCAGGGTTGCTGAGATCGGCCTGCGTGGCTTGAGGCAGTCGCTTGGGTTCTAGCAGTGCGTGCAGGAGGATGTTGGTGTCGAGTACAAAGCTGCGACTCTCCATGTCATCTCGCGTTATTCACTGCCGTAAAACATTGCTTCAATGGCTGACCGATTCTGATCGTCAAAATCAGCCGGCACCTGAAATTTACCCTTGCCGAGTCCAAGGCGTCGCGGTTCGGTGGTGCGAGTTTCCAGTGCGACTAGCCTCGCAACGGGCCTGCCTCCGCGAGCGATCACGATCTCTTTGCCTGCAGACGCCTCTTCGACATACCGAGAGAGGTGCGTCTTTGCCTCGTGAATATTGATCGAGTCCATATTGTCTTTACACATCCCCTGGATTGCCCGGCGGATTACCCGATCTGTGCGGCCCTGCGCTCCAGGGTACGGGCGTTCGCCTCGCCGGCCCGTCTCAACGCGGTCTCAATATGCGGCGTCTCGGCGACGGTCGTCCAGAAAACAATCGCCGCCTCGGCTGCGGCGTGCCAGTCGGCGAATTCGGCGGGTTGTGGCATCGGTGGGTCGAAGGCCGGCTCCCGCATCTCGCCACTCGTTATTGGCGCATAGGCCATCGGCAGCATGTCGTAGGCCGGCGTGGGCTCAAAGCGGGGACGGCCTGACCGTTGTCCGTCAGCCGCGACGGGTCGAAAGGCCACGTTCCCCGGGTGCATGTCGGAATTGGCGATCATCTGTCCGAACCACCACTGCCGGCTCACTGCCACGCATCCCGCCGCATCCAGCCAGCCATGGCGATGCAATGCCGCAATCTGCACACGCCAGTCGTGACTGAACACACCCACCAGCGACGGATCGATCGCTGCGAGGGTCGAGACCGGACGGCGTCCGAAGGCGCCCTGTCGATCGAAGCGCTCGATCTCCAGGAAACGCCGCGACTCGGCATCAATGACCCTCGTTTGCGACGCCTTGACGCCCGCTATCCCGGCCAGCGCTCGTGCTGCGAGATGCTCGCAGTAGAGCAGATCCCGCCAGCGCTGCACCACGGCTGATCCATCGTCCGGCGCGGAGAACTTGACGATGACCGGGGTTGACGCACCGGTCTCGGAATTCATGCACAAGGCCGTGAACTTGGGAAATTCGCCACCGGCACTGGACGCGGGCAAGATCTCCGCAATCGCCCGCCTGGCGAGCGCCGGGAAATCTGTCTGTCGATTCGACACGGATATGGCCGACTTGCCCTCGGCACGCTCCCGGTACCAGCACTCGATGGATGCCTGCCCCACCACCAGGTCTCCGGGCAGATCGGCGCCGTGCCGGCCGATGACCCGCAGGATGTCGTCGTCACTCCACAAGGCCGGTTCGGCGGGGACCGGCAGCCTGCCCTCAAGTGCCCGGGCATAACGACGCCCGATGTAGCCCTGCGGGCGCATATCGAGGATCGGATAGGGCAGGCTCTCCCACCAGCCATCGCGCTGCGCCTCGTCCATCGGCCAGCCCAGGGCCTGCAGGTCGAAATGACAGCCCTCGGGCGCGATCGGTGTAAGCAGCCCGGCGTCATGGGCCCGGCCCTCAGTATCGATACTCATGACCGGGAGCGACGTCTCCTCGATGCCAGCGACCTGCCTGCGCAGGGCGTAGCGGCGGCGCGACGCCTGTCCGCTCTGTAGCCAGCCCCCGGAGTGGGCCTTGAGGTAGCGGTGCAGGGTGGCGAGGCTGACGCCCAGATCGCGGGCCAGACGAGGGCCGCTCACCGGCCCCTGCGCCTGCAATGTCTGCGCGACTTGAGACCACTGGATGCGTGATGGACGCGCCATTCAAACCGCCGTTATGCAATCATTAATGCAATGATCTTATCCCCTAAGAACAGAGAGTTGCCAGTATTCAGCGCATGGACTGCAATGGTTTGCCGAGCCGCATCTACGCCAGCAGCACCGCCACCAGCCCGGTGATGAACACGCCGTCAAACGTCCCCGCCCCGCCAATCGAGGCCAGGGGCGAGCCGAGGCCGCGCACGTCGCGCAGGCGCAGGGCGTCGGCGCCCAGCAGCACGCCCAGGGTACCGCCGATGTAGGCCAGCGGGGCGCTGCTCTCAGGCGCCAGCGTGACGGCGGTCACCGCCGCGCTGATCGGCGCGATGAAGATCGGCATCCCGATCCCGACCCCACTGACAGGCCGGCTGAACGCGTAGCAGATGCCGGTCTGGATGGCGACTGCTGCCAGCACGATCCCCGGTGACAGCGGGTTGTGGTTGAGCAGATAGACCGTGAACGCCACGGGGATGATGCCGCCGCCGACATTGACTGCGATAAGCACTTTGTTCGGGTTGAGCCGACGGGCCATGGCGGTCATCCAGCGCAGCCGCTCGGCCCAGCGCGGATCGGGCTCGCGGGTGGCATCGACCGTGAATAGCGGCAGGTTGATGCTGCTGCCGAGCAGCGAGGTGATCAGCAGCAGCATGGCGGAGCCCTGCGACAGTCCGAGCTTGTCAAAGGCGACGGTCACGACGCCGATCTGGATGAACACGAACAGCGTGGCGGCGAGAAAGATGGCAGCGATGATCTGAAGCGGCACTGACGGACTCCTGATGATCCAAAACCGGCTATCATGGCTTGCATTGGGGCAGTCGCGCCCCGACTCAATAACCATTGGACAGGTGACAGGGACCCACAGCATGCCGATCTATGAATACGTTTGCGATGACTGCCGCCACGAGCTCGAGGCACTGCAGGGCATGAACGACGCCGTGCTCACTGAATGCCCCGAGTGTGGCCATGCCGCGCTGCGGCGCAAGATTTCCGCCGCCGCCTTCCGCCTGAAGGGCAGTGGCTGGTATGAAACCGATTTTAAAAAGGACAACCAGCGCAACCTGGCCGGGGATCAGGCCGCGAGCGCCAAGTCCGAGGGGAAATCGGCCGAAGGAGGACGCAAGGATGGCGGCAAGTCGGCCGCTGCGGGCAAAGACAACGGCGCGGGCAAGGGCTCAGGTAAAGCATCTGGGGGCAGCGCCAAAGAGTAGTTTCGCACCCTGCAACCCGGTTGGGACGGCTTGCCTGCCCTTCCCCCACCGCTTAACATTCGCCGGTTTAAATGATTCATTAATGGCGGTTTGATCCCTATGCGCACCCACTACTGCGGCGATGTCACCGAGGCCCTGCTCGATCAGGATGTAGAAATCTGCGGCTGGGTGCACCGGCGGCGGGACCACGGGGGTGTCATCTTCATTGATCTGCGCGACCGCGAGGGTCGCCTGCAGGTGGTGTTCGACCCGGATCGCGAGGAGGCCTTCGCCACCGCCGACCGTGCCCGGCCCGAGTGGGTGCTGCGAATCAGTGGCCGGGTGCGTCGCCGGCCGGAGGGGACCGCCAACGAGAACCTCGGCTCGGGCCAGGTCGAGGTGCTCGCCCATGACATAGAAGTGCTCAATACGGCCAAGACGCCGCCGTTCCAGCTCGACGAGGACGACGTTGGCGAGGATGTGCGCCTGCGTCATCGCTACATGGATCTGCGCCGCCCGGCGATGCAGCAGCACCTGATCATCCGCGCTCGGGTGACCAGCTTCATGCACCGCTTCCTCGACGGCTACGGTTTTCTCGATATCGAAACGCCGATGCTAACCCGGGCGACGCCCGAGGGCGCCCGGGACTTTCTGGTGCCAAGCCGCCTGCATGCGGGCAGTTTCTACGCGCTGCCGCAGTCGCCGCAGCTGTTCAAGCAGCTTCTGATGATGTCGGGCCTCGATCGCTACTACCAGATCGTGCGCTGCTTTCGGGACGAGGACCTGCGGGCCGACCGCCAGCCCGAGTTCACCCAGCTTGATGTCGAGGCCTCGTTCATGGACGAGGGCGAGATCACTGAGCTGATGGAGCGCATGGTCCGCGAGCTCATGCACGATGTGGCGGGCGTCGATCTCCCTGCGACCTTCCCGCGGATGACCTACGCCGAGGCCATCGAGCGCTACGGCATTGACCGGCCCGACCTGCGTATCCCCATGGAGCTGGTCACGGTCAGTGATCTGCTGACCGGGGTGGATTTCAAAGTGTTCGCCGGGCCGGCCGCAGACCCGCGGGGGCGTGTTGCCGCCCTGCGCGTGCCGGGCGGGGCATCGCTCACCCGCAGGCAGATCGACGAGTACACCGAGTTCGTGGGGCGCTATGGCGCCAAAGGCCTCGCGTACATCAAGGTCAATGACCCGGCGGAAGGCGTTGACGGGCTGCAGAGCCCCATCCTCAAGTTTTTGCCCAAATCGGTGGTCACCGACCTGCTCGCACGCACCGGCGCCGGTGCCGGTGATCTGATCTTTTTTGGGGCGGATCGGGCCAATGTGGTCAACGAGTCGTTGGCCGCGCTGCGGGTGCGGTTGGGCCACGATCTGGGGCTGCTCGAGGGCGAATGGCGGCCGCTGTGGGTGGTCGACTTTCCGATGTTCGAGTACGACGAGGATGATGGGCGTTACTACGCGCTGCATCACCCCTTCACCGCGCCGCGCACGGATTCGGTGGAGGCGTTCCAGGCCGCCGATCCCGAGGCGCTCATTTCCCGGGCCTATGATCTGGTGCTCAACGGCACCGAGCTGGGCGGCGGGTCGATCCGTATCCATCGCCCCGAGATGCAGTGGGCGGTGTTCGAGCGCCTGGGCATCGAGGCGGATGAGGCGCGCGAGAAGTTCGGCTTCCTGCTCGAGGCGCTCGAGTACGGCGCGCCGCCGCATGGGGGGATCGCCTTCGGGCTTGACCGGCTGGTCATGCTGATTGCCGGGGCAGGCTCGATCCGCGACGTCATGGCCTTTCCCAAGACGCAGACCGGCACCTGCCTGCTCACCGATGCGCCGGCGGGGGTGGATACCCAGGCGCTGGATGACCTGCACATCCGCGTGCGCCGGCCGCAGAAGGGCTAGTCGGTAAGCGTCAGCCGGGTGCCGGGTCGGATGCCGTGGCGCCCGGCGGCACCGGCCGCGAGCTCAAGGGCGGCGGCAATCGGTGCATCGATCCCATAGCCGGTGCCACCGGGGGTCATCCGCTCGACGTCAATCACGACGCCGTCGGCGTTGATATAGGCAATGTCGAGGGCGCGCCGGACGTTCTGCATGTGCCAGCCCACCCGGCGCGGCTGTGTGAAGGCGAACCAGATCGGCTGATCGGCGATCACTGCGGCGGGCAGATCCTGCATGCCCTGGGCGCGCTCGTCGGGCTCATCGGCAATGCGCACGGCGAGGCGGCGGGGCGATGAATGGGTCTTTTCAGCGTCATCGGCTGCCGGCGGGGTGATCACGACCTCGCCCGTGGTCATGGACTGCCAGGCGGCGGGCAGGGCAGTGGGATCTGGCGCGGTGCCGGCATCGGCGGATTCGGCCGTCCCGCCGAACAGCCAGGCATCACCCAGCAGGATCGCGCCGGCCAGTGCCAGCCCCGCAATAATCCGTGCAATCCATCGTTTCATGGGTAGCAGGCTAACCGATTCCCGGCGCCGGCGTCGCGGGGTGAAGATCGGTAACGTCGGTGTGGCTGCGGCTGGGACCGGGGTTGTGGGTGGCCGGGGGCGATGGATCGGCGTAGCGTCGGCGGCTGGTTGGTTGCAAGGAGGGGTCATGCCCGCATGGCTGTTACTGGTGGGCGCGGTCACCATGGAGGTGATCGGCACCACGGCGCTCAAGTTATCCGACGGTTTTTCACGCCTTTGGCCGAGCCTCATCGTGGTGGCGGGCTATGGGCTTGCGTTCATTGCGCTGGGGCTGGTGCTCAAGCGCATGGAGGTGAGCGTGGCCTATGCGGTGTGGGCCGGGCTTGGCACCGCGCTGGTGGCCCTGGTGGGGGTTTTCTTTTTTGGTGAGGCGATGAGCTGGGTCAAGGCCGGCAGCCTGCTGCTGATCATTCTGGGGCTGGTGGGGTTGAATCTGGCCGGTTGAGGTGGGATATCTCAGGGACAGGACATCGATGGTTTGGGTTTGAGCTTGGGCTTGGGCTTGGATTTGGGCTTGGGTCGCCGCGATGTTAAATTGAAATGGTTTCAAACAGCGCGTCAGGACGACGCAAAAAGGAGGTCATCATGGCCACACCGGCAATCAATATCGGGATCGAGGAAAGCGCCCGCGTCGAGATCGCGGAGGGGGTCAGTCGTGTGCTGGCTGACAGCTATTCGCTGTACCTGAAAACCCATAACTTCCACTGGAACGTGACCGGGCCGATGTTCAACTCCTTGCACAACATGTTCGAGGAGCAGTACACCGAGCTTGCCACGGCGGTGGATGACATCGCTGAGCGCATCCGCGCACTGGGGGCCCGCGCGCCGGGTAGCTACAGTGAGTATGCAAAGCTGACCTCCATCCCCGAGGAGAGCAGCACGCCGGATGCCCAAGAGATGATCCGTCAGTTGGTCACGGGTCATGAGATCGTCGCCCGCACGGCGCGCGAGGTGTTTGCGACGGCGGATGAGGCGCATGACGAGCCGACCGCCGATCTACTGACCGAGCGCATGCAGCTTCATGAGAAGACGGCGTGGATGCTGCGCAGCATGCTGGAGTGATGGTGCGGTCTGGATAGCGGATACGGCGTTGCTCGCCGTCGCGGCCGGGGGTGGATGCGTCTGCCTCCGGCCGTTTTTTTTGTGAAAGGCGCGTTGTCATCCCCTTTCTTGCTGCGTGAACACGCGCGCAACACACCGGCTATCCACACGCCTCATCCACACGCCTCATCCACATCGCGAGGATGTGGGTGCGGCATACACACGCGGCAGCGGCGCGCCTAAATGCCGCCGAACACAAAGTCGATGGCGCGCATGATCTGCTGCGTCTCGCCGGTGAGGGATCCCGCCGGTTTGCCGAGCGCGTTATCCGATACCGTCATGAGCCGATCGACCACCACGACGAAATGGCTGCCGGGCGAGCACTCGAGCGCAACGATCGGGTGGGCTTCCTGCAGCGGGCGTTCGAAATGGGCCGTGGGCACGAGCGGCGCGACAATCGCCCGACCGAGGGGTTGGAGCAGCGAGTTCTGCAGGCTGACGAGAAACGGCGCCCGCGAGTCAATGCGGAACTTGTCGGCCCGGTATACCGGGTAGGTCGTCGAGGCGAGCTGGCCGCTCAGCCGTCGATCCACCGATTCCTTGAGAATCGGCACACGATCGATCATCGCCCGGACCCACTCGTCGGTCAGAAAGTCGTCATGACCGTTATGACCATCTGCGCCATCGGTGCCGTTAGCGTCGTCGATATCGTCGATATTGATGAAGGGTATTGGCCTGGACGGCCGATTGTCCCGGGCGCTCGGGGGGTCAACGCGATTCTCAATCAGGGCGCGGCGATTGCGCTTGAGCCAGGTACGGCAGCGTAGTGCATGCAGTGATTCACGCAGATGATCCTCAAAGAATCCCGAGAGGTTCATCTCCAGCGCCCGGGCCTCGTCGAGGAGATCGGGATCGATGCTTACATTGATGCGCCTTTTCTGAAGCGGCATGCGGGGCGTTCGAGTACCGAGAACCATGTCGTCGTCTGCCTGGTTAGTGTGTATGGGGCATGTGTATCGGGCGTGTGTATTCAGCGTGTGCGCGGGCCGCGGAAGACAGTTAACAACGCGCTCCTTCGGTATCACCGCCCGCGACGCCAGACGGTCCCCGCCACCCGATGGCCGGCCTTTATTCCATCCCACGCTTTCCTTATCACCACATATTCCAGACGCCTGCGCTCAAACGCGTTAGAGTTTTGGGGTATAAAGCGATCTGATTACAGACCAACAGCGAGATCCCTCCATGAAACTCGAGACTCAGGCCATCCACAGCGGCTATTCCCCGGATCCGACGACCAAGGCGGTGGCGGTGCCGATCTACCAGACCACCTCGTACGCCTTTGACGACACCCAGCATGGGGCGGACCTGTTTGACCTGAAGGTCGAGGGCAACATCTACAGCCGCATCATGAACCCGACCAACGGTGCGCTTGAGCAGCGCGTGGCGGAGATGGAAGGCGGCATCGCCGGACTGGCCGTGGCTTCGGGGATGGCGGCCATCACCTATGCCATTCAGTGCATCACCCGTGTCGGCGATAACATCGTCACCACCAGTCAGCTCTACGGCGGCACCTACAATCTGTTCGCCCACGCCCTGCCCAACATGGGCATTGAGGTGCGGTTTGCGAGCGGTGATGATCCGGCCGCCATCGAGGCACTGATCGATGACAACACCAAGGCGGTGTATGCCGAGACCGTCGGCAACCCCAACGGCAACGTGGTGGACATCGAAGCCTTCGCCACCATCGCCCATCGCCATGGTGTGCCGCTGATCGTCGATAACACGGTGCCGACGCCGGTACTCTGGCGGCCCATCGAGCAGGGCGCCGACATCGTCATCCACTCGCTGACCAAGGCGATGGGTGGGCACGGCACCACCGTGGGCGGCGTAATCGTCGACTCAGGCAACTTCCCCTGGGCGGACTACGCCAAGAAATTCCCCATGCTCACCGAGCCTGATCCGTCCTACCACGGCGTGGTCTACACCGAGGCGCTGGGCGCGGCGGCGTATATCGGGCGCTGCCGGGTCGCACCGCTTCGCAACATGGGCGCGGCACTCTCGCCGATGAACGCTTTTTTGCTGATGCAGGGCATTGAGACCGTGCCCCTGCGCATGGCCCGTCACGGCGAAAACGCCATTGCGCTGGCCGAGCATCTGAAAGCGCATCCGGGCGTGATCTGGGTGAAGTACGCCGGCCTGCCTGACAGTCCCTACTATCCGCTGGTGCAGAAATACATGGGCGGCAACAACGCCGGCGGCATCCTCAGTTTTGGGATCAAGGGCGGCGAAGAAGCGGGGGCGAAGTTCATCGATGCGCTGCAGCTCATCGTGCGTCTGGTCAACATCGGCGACGCCAAGTCGCTGGCCTGCCATCCGGCCACCACCACGCACCGCCAGTTGAACGACGAGGAGCTGGCGAGCGCCGGGGTCAGCCGTGACATGGTGCGGATCTCGGTAGGCATCGAGCACATCGACGACATCCTCGCCGATGTCGATCAGGCGCTGGCGGCGGCGGGACGCTAGGTCGCCGCGCTCATGTCGGAAGCTTGATCGAGTTCAGAAGTGGTGGGTCGTGCAGGATTCGAACCTGCGACCAGCGGATTAAAAGTCCGATGCTCTACCAACTGAGCTAACGACCCGACGCGGGCGTATGATACGGCGCCCGTTGCCACCGGGCAATACACGCCGTCACTGAGTTCAGCGCTCGTCGAGCCGCTGCTGGGCGAGGCTGGCGGCGGTGCTGTCCGGGAACGCTTCGATCACCTCGCGCAATGCCGCTCGTCCCTGCTCGTCACGGCCCTGCTCGAGGTGCACATAGCCGATCTTGAGCAGTGCATCAGGGTGCTTGCGACTGCCGGCATGGTTGTCGACGACCTGCTCGAATGATTCCAGGGCGGTGTCAAAGTCGCGCACGACGTAATGCGACTCACCCAGCCAGTAGCGGGCGTTGGCGGCGAGGTCGGCCTCGGGGTGGTTGTCGAGAAAAGCACTGAACGCGTCGGCAGCCGTATCATAGCGACCGGCCTGCAGCTCGCTGAAGGCGGCGTCATAGGCCTCACGGGCCGCGGCGTCAGCGCTGTCGGTTTCGGCGTCGCCGCCGTCACTCGCGCCGGTATCGGCCTGTGCTTCGCCCCCTGGGTCTTCGCGGGCATCAGCCGGGGCGGGCTCACCTGCCGCAGGTCCGTCAGGGGTCGCCTCCTCGTCGCCGGCTGATTCCAGTGCCTGCAGCCGCCCATCCAGGTCCAGATACAGCTCCCGCTGCTGACTGCGGATGTCGTCGATCTGGCGCTGCAGCCGTTCGATCTCGCCGCGCAGCGTGGTGACCTCGCGCTGCAGCTGCTCGCTCTGGTTCATCATCCGCATCATGGCCTGGCCCGAGACGCGGTCTTCGAGCCGATCAACCCGGCGCTCGAGGGTCTGCGCCCCGCTGCCGGGGGAGTGGACGATCAGCGCGGTGCCCATCGAAAGGGCCACGGCGATGGCCAGGATCGGGCGGCGGCCTTGGGTGCCGGTCATGAGGCGTACCTCCTGCGGGATCGGATCAGCGCTCGTAGACAAGGGCGGCGCGGCGGTTCTCGGCCCAGGCGGATTCATTGCTGCCGCTCACCGCCGGGCTTTCCTCGCCATAGCTCACCACATCGACCTGAGCGTCGTCGGCACCGGCGATCAGCAGGGCCTGCTTGACCGACTCGGCACGCCGTTCGCCCAGCGCGAGGTTGTATTCACGGGCGCCGCGCTCGTCGGTGTGGCCTTCCACCAGCAGTTGACGGTCGCTGTTGCGGGCCAGGTACTCGCCGTGCGCCTCGATCAGGGTCATGGCCTCGTCACTCAGCGTGGCGCTGTCGTACTCGAAGTAGACCACCCGGTCGGCCAGGGCGCTGTCCGGGTCGTCGAGGGGCTCGCCTGAGACACTGCCGCTGGCGGTGGCGCCGCTTGCGGCGGCCGCGCTTTCTTCGGCGTCGATCTCGGCCTCGGTGGCGGCGGCCTGATCGATCTCGGCCATTTCGGCATCATCGATGGAATCGTCGGTGGTGGCACAGCCGGCCAGTACGGCGGTCAGGGCCAGCAGGGTCAGCCATTGTCGGAGTGAGCGCATGAGAGGATCTCCATTCAGTCAGAAAAGGGCAGGGGTTCAGTCTGCGGACGGCAGCGGACCCCAGTCGGGTTCACGCACGGTGTTGTCAAACTCGGTCAGTCCACCCTGGACCCGGCCGAACACCGACACCGTGGCCAGTTCGGTCGCGTCGCCGGTATCGCGGGTATAGGCGATCATGCTGCTGCTGGCCGAAAAGCTCGGCGACTCGTCGAGCGGACCATCGGTGAGCACCCGCATGATGTCGTCTTCGAGATCGAGCACGGCAATCTGAAAGCCTTCGTCGCGCTGATGGGCGAAGGTGAGGAAGCGGCCGTTGGGCGAGACGCTGGGGCTGGCATTGTAGTTGCCATCGAAGGTGACCCGCTCGGCATCGCCGCCGCTCACCGGCTGGCGGTATATCTGCGGGCTGCCGCCGCGGTTGGAGGTGAAATAGAGGGTCTCGCCATCCGGCGACCAGGCCGGCTCGGTGTCGATGCCGAAGTGCCGGGTGATGGGGCGCGGGTCAGCGTCGCCATCGGGGTCGAGGATGAACACATCGGGATTGCCGTCGCGGGACAGCGTCACCGCCAGGCGCTCGCCGTCCGGTGACCAGGCCGGGGCGCTGTTGATGCCGTCAAACGACGGCAGGGCGGTGCGCTCGCCGGTGGCGACGTTCTGCACGTAGATCTGCGACTGCCGCCCCGACTCCAGCGAGACATAGGCGATGCGCTCGCCGTCCGGCGACCAGTCGGGCGAGAGGATGGGTTCGCTCGAGGTGAGGATGGTCTGCGGTCGGTGGCCGTCGGCCTCGGCCACCATCAGCCGGTGCGAGCGCTCATCCCCCGTGCCCGTCTCCTCGACATAGGCGATGCGGGTATTGAACCCACCCGGCCGGCCGATCAGCGTCTCGAACACCTGGTCGCTGATGGTGTGGGCGAGGTTGCGCAGCCCCGCCGATGTCACGCGAAAGCGCTGACCGGCGATGCGCTCGCCGGCGTAGACATCCAGCAGTTCATAGCGCACGCGATAGGCGTCGCCGTCGAGCGGAGTGATGCGGCCGATGAGTACGGTATCGGCACCCAGTGCGCGCCAGTTCTGAAAGCGCACCTGCTCGAGCCGACTCGGTTGACTGAGGTGGTTGTCCGGGTCGAGCGGCGCGAACAGCCCGCTGCGGAACAGGTTGTCGCGGATGATCCCGGCCAGGTCGACATCGGGGCCATCGCCCTCGGCCGCGTCCTGCATCTGGAAGGGCACGACGGCAATGGGCAGCGCGGCCGCCTCGCCGCCGCTGATCTCGATGCGGACCTGCGCGGCGGCGGGTAGGGCGAGCATTGCCAGTAGGAGGGCGGCGATCAGTGATTTCATTGGGCGATATTCTGCCTGTCCATGGGGGCCTGTGTCGATCCTATCCTAATGGATGGAGGATGTGCGGCGTATTTCAGGCATCGGGGGCAAAGACCATTTCGATGCCCTCGCGGTAGGGCTGGGCCAGATCGGGGTCATCGGGCATGGGCAGCGGGTCGGCGCGCCGCACGGCGGTCACCGCCGAGCGGTCGAAGGCGGCGTTGCCGCTGGAGCGCGCGACTTCCACCGACAGGACGATGCCACCCGGGCCGAGGCGCACCGCGACCAGGGCGCTCAGCCCGTCGGGGATACCGGCGGGGCGGGTCCATGTGCCCTCGACGCGCTGGCGAATGGCGGCGTCGTAGGTGCCACGGGCCTCACGCAGGGCCTCGGCATCGGCCTGGCGCCGGGCTTCGGCTTCGCGCTCGGCCTGGCGTTGGGCTTCGGCTTCGCGCTCGGCGCGGCGCTGCGCTTCGGCCTCTGCCTCGCGACGGGCCTGCTCGGCGGCCTCACGCTGGCGCTCAGCCTCAGCCTCAGCTTCAGCCTCCGCTTCGCGACGGGCCTGCTCGGCGGCCTCGCGCTGGCGCTCAGCCTCAGCTTCAGCTTCGGCCTCCGCCTCGCGGAGGGCCTGCTCGGCCGCTTCGCGCTGGCGTTCGGCCTCGGCCTCCGCCTCGCGGCGGGCCTGCTCGGCGGCTTCGGCGGCCTCGCGCTCGGCCGCCAGGCGTTCCGCCTCACGCTCGCGCTCGGCTTCCAGCTCGGCCAGTTCCTCTTCGCGGCGGCGCTGCTCGGCGGCCTCTTCTGCCTCCAGTGCCTCGATGGCCTGCTGGACCTCGGCCTCTTCCACGGCCACCGCCTGCACGCTCTGCTCAGTGCCGGGGTTGGCCTGATCGGTGATCCCGGTCATCTGAAAACTCACTGCGAACAGGCCGAACAGCGCGGCGTGCGCCAGCACCGACAGGCCGATGTCCCCAACCCTGCCCATGCGCCCGCGGGCCTAGCCGTTGTTGGCCGGGGTATCCCCCGACGGTTGCGTCATCAGCCCCACCTGCGGCACCCCGGCACGCTGCAGGGCGGTCATGACATCGATCACGCGGGCATAGGCAACATCGCCGTCGCCGCGCACGAATACCGGCGTGTCGGGACGGGCGCGCATGACGGCGGTCACGTTCAGCACCACGTCCTCGGCACTGACCGGTTGATCGTCATCCTGCTCGCCCACGCTCAGGTAGTAGCGCCCCTGCTGGTCCACCTCGACGATCACCGGCTCCTGCTCCTGCGGAGGCATCGGTTCGGCGCTGGACTGCGGCAGGTCGATTTCCACGCCCTGGTAGAGCAGCGGCGCGGTCACCATAAAGATCACCAGCAGGACCAGCATGACGTCGATGTACGGGACGACATTGATCTCGGCCATGGGCTTGCGGCGACTGCGCCGCCGTCGCGCGGGTTGGGGATTCACGATGCGCCGGCCTGCAGGTGGCGCTGGAGAATGCCGGTGAACTCGTCGATGAACATCTCGTAGCGGTTGGTCATCTGCTCGGACTGGTTGGCGAAGCGGTTGTAGGCGATCACCGCCGGGATCGCCGCGAACAGGCCCAGCGCCGTTGCGATCAGGGCCTCGGCAATGCCGGGGGCGACCGTGGCGAGCGTTGCCTGCTGCATGGCGCCCAGGGCGAGGAAGGCGTTCATGATGCCCCAGACCGTCCCGAACAGGCCGATATACGGACTCGTTGAGCCGACCGTGGCAAGAAACGGCACTGACTGCTCGACACGGTCCATCTCGCGGTTGAGCGCCACCCGCATGGCGCGCTGGGCGGCCTCGATGACGGGCTCGGGCGCGGGACTCTGGCGGCGCATGCGGCTGAACTCGCGGAACCCGGCACGAAAGATCCGCTCCATACCGCCCGAGTCGATGTCGGGCTGCTCGCTGTTCTGATAGATCTCGGTCAGGTTGCCGCCGGACCAGAAGCTGTCCTCGAACGCCTCCGCGCCGCCGCGGGCGCGGCGCAGCTCCCGGGCCTTGCGGATGATGATCGCCCACGAGCTGATCGAGGCGAGCAGCAGCACCAGCATGACGAGCTGGACGACCAGGCTGGCCTCGGCGATGAGTTGGGTAATGGACAGATCAACGGTCATGGGCATCCCCTGGCAGAATGCCTGAAAACACTAACGACCGGCGGGGGACGGCGCAAGCGGCCCGGCTCATGAGCGGCGGAACAGCTCGCCGTTGGGGTCATCGATGCGCGGTGGCGCCGGGATGTCCAGGTGGGCATAGGCGTTGCGCGTCGCCATGCGGCCGCGCGGCGTGCGATGCACGAAGCCCTGCTGGATCAGGTAGGGCTCGATGACGTCTTCGATGGTGCCGCGTTCTTCACCGATGGCGGCGGCGAGGCTCTCGACGCCGACGGGGCCTCCGTCGAACTTGTCGATGATCGCGTGCAGCAGGCGTCGGTCCTGGATGTCGAAGCCGCTGTCATCGACCTTGAGCATGTCCATGGCGTCGGCGGCCACGGCGCGGCTGATGCGGCCGTCGGCACGCACCTCGGCGTAATCGCGCACCCGGCGCAGCAGGCGGTTGGCGATGCGCGGGGTGCCCCGCGCCCGGCGCGCGATCTCGGTGGCGCCGTCGGCGGCCATGCTCAGGTTGAGCAGCCCGGCGGAGCGGTTGACGATGGTGGTGAGCTCGTCGACCGAGTAGTACTCAAGCCGCTGGACGATGCCGAAGCGGTCGCGCAGGGGCGAGGTCAGCAGCCCCGCGCGGGTGGTCGCCCCGACCAGGGTGAAGGCCGGCAGGTCGAGTTTGATGGAGCGCGCCGCCGGCCCCTCGCCGACAACGATGTCGATCTGCTGGTCCTCCATGGCGGGGTAGAGGACCTCTTCAACCACCGCCGAGAGGCGATGGATCTCGTCGACGAACAGGACATCTCCAGGCTCGAGGTTGGTGAGCAGCGCGGCCAGGTCGCCGGGGCGGTCGATGACCGGGCCCGAGGTCTGGCGCAGGTTGACGCCCAGCTCCTGGGCGATGATGTGCGCCAGGGTGGTCTTGCCGAGCCCGGGCGGACCAAACACCAGCACATGGTCGAGCGCCTCGGCCCGACCGCGGGCGGCGCCGATGAAGATCTCGAGCTGCTCGCGAACGCCCTGCTGGCCGATGTAGTCGGCAAGCCGCCGCGGGCGGATGGCGCGATCCACGGCCTCGTCATCGGGCGCGGCGTTGCTGGCGATAATGCGGTCGTTGTCGATCATGGCGTCCCGGGTCGCTGCCTGGCGCTAGCGTACCGCCTTTTTGAGGGCGGCGCGGATGAGTTGCTCGCTGTCCTCGGCCTCGATCCCTTGCAGCAGCCGCTGGGCCTCCGCGGGTTTGTAGCCCAGCGCCACCAGCGCGGCGCTGGCCTCGGCGCGCGGGTCGTCGGCACTCGGCGCGCTGCCGGCTCCGGCGATGGCACCGGGCAGGCCGCCTGCCGCGCTGCCCAGTCCATCCAGCCGGTCCTGCATCTCCAGGGTCAGGCGCTCGGCGATCTTCTTACCGATGCCGGGCAGGCGGGTGAGGGTGGCGGTGTCTTTCTGCTCGACGGAGCGGCGGAATTCCTCGGCGCTGATGCCGGAGAGGATCGCCAGGGCCATTTTGGGGCCGACGCCATTGACCCGGATCAGGGCACGGAACAGGCCGCGCTCGCCCTCGGTGTAAAAGCCATAGAGCACCGGCACCTCGTCGCGCAGGCCCTGGTGGACGCGCAGGACCACGGTCTCGCCGCTTGCCGGCAGCTGGTAGATGCTCGACATGGGCAGTTCGATCTCGTAGCCCACGCCGCTCACGTCCACCACCACCCAGGGCGGTTGCTTGTCGATCAGCGTGCCGCGCAGCCGCCCGATCATGCCGCGCCCCCGGGTGACGAACGCGCCATCTGGCGACGGAACCGGTCATGCTGGGCGTGGCTGAGGGCCACGGCCAGGGCGTCGGCGGCGTCCTCGCGCAGCTCGCCCTGGAGCCCCAGCACGGTCCGCACCATATAACCCACCTGGGTCTTCTCGGCCCCTCCGCGGCCCACCAGGGCCTGCTTGATGGCGCGGGCGCTGTACTCCGCCACGCTCAGGCCGGCGCCGGCACAGGCGCAGATCGCCGCCCCGCGGGCCTGGCCCAGCTTGAGCGCGGACTGGATGTTGCGGTTGACGAAGACTTCCTCGATGGCGCTTTCCGTGGCGGCATGCTCGGCGATCACCTCAGTGAGCCCGGTGAAGATGGTGTGCAGTCGCTCGGCGAACGCGCCGCTGCCGGCCTGGATCACGCCGCTGGCGATATACCGGCTGCGCGCCCCGTCCACGGCGATAATGCCGAAGCCGGTGCGCACCGATCCCGGATCAATGCCCAGTATGCGTCGCTCACCGCCCGCCGCCGCCATGCCGGTCAGGCGTCCTCGTAGGCGGCGGCCTGGAGCTCGGCGTTGGTGTAGACGTGCTGGACGTCGTCCAGGTCCTCGAGCCGCTCGATCAGTTTGACCGCCTTGCGGGCGTCATCATCATCGAGCTCGGTGGTGTTCTCGGGGCGCATGGTCACCTCGGCGTCCGCCGGGGTCAGGCCATTGTCCGTCAGGGCATCGCGCACAGTGGGAAAGTCCTCGGGCGCGGTCAGGACCTCGAATGAACCGTCGTCGTTGGCGATGACATCCTCGGCGCCGGCCTCGAGCGCGGCCTCCATCAGGGTGTCCTCGTCGGTGTCCGGCGGAAACAGCATCACGCCGCGCTGCTGGAACATGAACGCGACACAGCCATCGGTCCCCATGTTGCCGTTGTGCTTGTTGAAGGCGTGGCGGATCTCGCCGACCGTGCGGTTGCGGTTGTCGGTCATGCAGTCGGCCATGATGGCGATGCCACCGGGGCCATAGCCCTCGAACCGGGCCTCCTCGTAGGCGGTGCCCTCATCATTGCCGGCACCCCGGGCGGCGGCCTTGTCGATCTTGTCCTTGGGCATGTTCACGCCAAGGGCCCGGTCCACGGCGAGGCGCAGGCGCGGGTTGGCATCGGGGTCGTCGCCGCCCTGACGCGCCGCCACCGTGATCTCACGGATCATCTTGGTGAAGATCTTGCCGCGCTTGGCGTCCTGCGCCTTTTTGCGGTGCTGGATGTTCGCCCACTTGCTGTGACCTGCCATGATCCCCCTCGATTCGGGCGAATGATCGTGTTCAAGAGGCGTTCACATTACCATGTCCGCAAACCCGGCACCGATGGCTGGCTGACAACCTGTGACCCAGATCCCCCTTGCGTTTCCGAGCTCGGCACTCATGACCTTCGCGGCGCTGCGCGCGCGCCTGCCGGCACCGGTATGGCTGGATGGCGCCGCCGGCGGGCGCTACAGCGTGATGAGCGCCGCCCCGCGCGGCCAGTTGGTCAGCCGCCACGGGCACACGCGCTGGCTGCCCGGCGAAGGGGGTGACGGGGACGATCTGGGGACAGCGGATCCGCTGGCGCTGCTGCACGAGTCGCTGGGACCGAGGGTGGCGGCGAGTGGGCCGTTCGCCGGCGGGGCCATCGGTTATTTCAGCTACGAGCTGGGCCGGCGCCTGCAGGGCCAGACAACGCGCGATGCGGGCATGCCGGAAATGGCGGTGGGGCTGTATGACTGGGCGCTGGTGCTGGACCATCAGCAGCACTGCGCGTGGCTGGCCGGCGATCCCCCGGCGGATGTCGCCGACTGGCTGGCGACCGGGCCCGCGCAGGCCCCCGGCGCCTGGTGGCCCACCGGCGAGCCCGCCGCCACCCCGGACCGCGCGGCCTATGACCGGGCCTTCCGCCGGGTCCGTGACTATCTGCACGCCGGTGACTGCTATCAGGTCAATCTGGCGCGGCGGCTGCAGGCGCCCTTCGACGGTGACCCGCTCGGGGTCTACCGCGATTTCCGCGAGGCGGCCGGCGGCCCCTTCGCCGCCTACCTTGAGCTCGCCGGTGGGCCGATCCTCAGCGGCTCGCCCGAGCGGTTTCTGGAACTGCGCGACGGCTGGGTCAAGACCGCGCCCATCAAGGGCACGCGGGCCCGGGCGGTGGACCCGCGCGCCGATGCGGCACGCCGCGACGAGCTGCTCAGCAGTGCCAAGGACCGCGCCGAAAACCTGATGATCGTCGATCTGCTGCGCAACGACCTGGGTCGGGCCTGTCGCACCGGGTCGGTGAGCGTGCCGCGGTTGTTCGCGCTGGAGTCGTTTGTCACGGTGCACCATATGGTGAGCACCGTGGTGGGGCGGCTGCGCGCCGACCGGGTGGCCACGGATCTGCTGCGCGACTGCCTGCCGGGCGGATCGATCACCGGTGCGCCCAAATTCCGCGCCATGGAGATCATCGATGAGCTCGAGGGAGAGCCGCGCGGCATCTACTGCGGATCCATCGGCTATCTCGGCGCCGACGGGGCGATGGACACCAGCATCGCGATCCGCACGATGACCGCCCGCGACGGGGTGCTCGACTATCGCGCCGGCGGCGGACTGGTCGTGGATTCGGAGTGCGGCGCCGAATTTGATGAGACTGAATCCAAGGCGGCGGCCTTTCGCCGGCTGCTGGCGGTGGTAGGGTGACCACGAAGGCAATCAAACGAGTCGGTCGAACAGGAGGCAGGAACGATGGAAGATGTGGTGATCGTGGCCGCGGGCCGCAGTGCGGTGGGGTCCTTCGGCGGCACGCTGGCCCCGCTGGGTGCGGCGGATATCGGCACGCAGGTGATCCGTGGCGTGCTCTCGCGGGCGGATATCGACCCCGCGGTGATTGACGAGGTGGTGCTGGGTCAGGTCCTGACCGCGGCCGTTGGCATGAACCCGGCGCGCCAGTCCGCGCTGAATGCCGGGCTGCCCGAGACCACTCCGGCGATGACCATCAACAAGGTCTGCGGCAGCGGCCTGAAGGCGACGCACATGGCCGCCCAGGCCATCGCGCTGGAGGATGCCGGCGTGGTCCTCGCCGGCGGTCAGGAGTCGATGAGCCAGGCGCCGCATGCCCTGCCCAACTCACGCAATGGCCAGCGCATGGGCCCGTGGAAGCTTGAGGACACCATGCTCAAGGATGGCCTCACCGATGTGTTCAACAACTATCACATGGGTGTGACCGCCGAGAATCTCGCCACCGAGTACGGCATCAGCCGCGAGGAGCAGGATGCCTTCGCGGCGCGCTCGCAGCAGCTTGCCGAGGCGGCGCAGAAGGCCGGAAGCTTCGACGATGAGATCGTTCCCGTCGAGATCCCCCAGCGCAAGGGCGACCCGGTGGTGTTCGACACCGACGAGTTCCCGCGCCACGGCACCACCGCCGAAGGCCTGGCGAAGATGCGCCCGGCGTTCGCCAAGGACGGGACGGTCACCGCCGGTAACGCCTCGGGCATCAACGACGGCGCCGCCGTGGTGCTGATGATGGGCGAGAGCCGCGCCCGGGCGCTGGGGCTCGAGCCGATTGCCCGCATCAAGGCCTATGCCAACGCCGGTGTCGCGCCGAGTCTGATGGGCAGCGGCCCGATCCCGGCCACGCAGCGCTGCCTCGAGCGGGCCGGCTGGTCCATCGACGACCTTGAGCTGATCGAGTCGAACGAGGCCTTCGCCGCGCAGGCACTGGCGGTCAACAAGGCGCTCGGATGGGATCCGGAGAAGATCAATGTCAACGGCGGCGCGATTGCCATCGGTCATCCGATCGGTGCCTCCGGCGCCCGAATCCTCGTCACGCTGCTCCATGAGATGCGTCGTCGGGATGTCAACCGCGGCCTCGCGACGCTGTGCATTGGCGGTGGCCAGGGCGTTGCGCTGGCGGTGGAACGTTAACCCGGGAGGGTGAGACCGATGACGGACAAGCGCCTGATCAAGAAATACCCCAATCGGCGGCTCTACGACACCGCCATCAGCAGCTACGTCACGCTGGAGGACGTCAAGGGGCTGGTGCTCGATGGGGTGGACTTCGAGGTCACCGATGCCAAATCGGGGGCTGATCTGACCCGCACCATCCTGCTGCAGATCATCAGCGAGGAGGAGGAGGGCGGCGAGCCGATCTTCTCCAGCGATCTGCTCGCGCAGATCATCCGTGCCTATGGCGGCAACATGCAGAGCCTGCTCACCAGCTATCTCGAAAAGAGCATGGCCCTGTGGGCCGATCAGCAGAGTGCCCTGCGCGAGCGGGCCCGGACGTTCATGGATGCCAGCAACCCGGTGAGCATGCTCTCGCAGATCACCGAGCAGAACCTGTCGATGTGGCAGCAGGCGATGGACCGGTATCGTCGCGATCAGGCGCCGCCGTCATCCAGCGATGACGAGTCCGCCGGGGACGACCGCGAGGACGAGCGTTGACAGTCTGATCGCTTCGTTTCTATGATGCTCCGCAACATTTTTTGTGCGACGCACAACTGACAAGGAGCATCATCATGACGCAGCGATTGGCACTGGTAACCGGGGGCGCCGGCGGAATCGGCACGGCCATCTGTCGGCAGCTGGCCGCGGATGGCCGGCGCATCGTCACCACCTGTGTGGATCCCGAGGCCGAGGGCATCGAAGCCTGGATCGAGATGATGCGCGGTGAAGGCATCGAGGCGGACTGGGTCAAGTGCGATGTCAGTGACCATGCCGCCTGTGTGGCCATGGCCGACGAGGTGCGCGAGCGCTTCGGGGGCGTCGACATCCTGGTCAACGTCGCCGGCATCACCAGTGACGGCTTCCTGCACAAGATGAGCGCCGATGCCTGGGACAAGGTCATCGACATCAACCTGAGCGGCGTTTTCAACGTCACCCATCAGTTCGTCGCCGGCATGCGCGACCAGGGCTTTGGCCGCGTGGTGAACATCTCGTCGGTCAATGGCCAGACCGGTCAGTTCGGCCAGACCAACTATTCCGCCGCCAAGGCGGGCATGCACGGCTTTACCATGGCCCTGGCCAAGGAGGGCGCGGCCAAGGGCGTGACGGCCAATACGGTTTCGCCCGGGTATGTGAAGACCAGCATGACCGATGCCATGCCCGATAAGGTGCGCGACGCCATCGTCGCCCAGATCCCCGCCGGCGACATGGGCCAGCCCGAGGATATCGCCCGTGCGGTGGGCTTTCTGACGGCGGATGAGGCGGGCTACATCAATGGCGCGAACCTGCCGGTGAACGGCGCGCTGTTCTGTAGCTTTTAATCGAGGGGGCGTGTTGCGCTGCAGCACGCGGCGCCGAAAAAAGGGGAGACGATGTCTCCCGAGGAAAATGCACCCTCATGACGGGGTGCTTTATCCGTGGCCCCTCCACCTTTTCTGATGCTTGATCATCGGTGGAGTCCGCCGGCTCCTCCTCTTGGCGCTTTATCGTTGTGATTCACGACGTTAATGGGCCGTCTGGCGCAACGCAAGCACTTTCGTTGTTGCGCCGCACGACTGCGATCGCTTCATTCGGCCGCACCGGCAAGCTGCGCATCCACGGCAGCCCGGCCCGGCAGTGACGCGGCGGCGCCGGCCCGGGTCACCGACAGGCCCGCAGTGGCACAGGCCCGGCGCGCGGCGGCGGGCAGATCGCGGCCCTCCGCCAGTGCGGCGGCCAGGGCGCCGTTAAAGGCATCGCCGGCGCCGATGGTGTCCACCACCGGCCCCGCATTGATCGCCGGAATCATCCCCTGAAAGGCATCACTGTCGATATACACGCCGCGCTCGCCCAGCGTGATGAGCACGTTGCGCGTGCCCCATTGCCGCAGCGTGGCGGCGGCGCGGGCGACCTGGGCAT
This sequence comes from Spiribacter roseus, assembly GCF_002813635.1. Classification (NCBI taxonomy): domain Bacteria; kingdom Pseudomonadati; phylum Pseudomonadota; class Gammaproteobacteria; order Chromatiales; family Ectothiorhodospiraceae; genus Spiribacter; species Spiribacter roseus. The sequence continues at coordinate 251,758 of NZ_CP016382.1, forward strand.
CGGTTTCAACCGGATGGCCCACGAGTTCGGCGGCCTCCGATTCGTTGGGCGTGAGGTAGTCGATGGCTGAGTAGATCGCCGCCGGCAGTGCGCAGGCCGGCGCCGGGTTGAGGATGACCGGCACGCCGTGGCGCTGCGCCAGACGGATCCCGTGCTCGCTGACCGCCAGGGGCAGTTCGAGCTGGCAGACGAACACGGCCGAGCCGGCGATCGCCGATTCGGCCGCGCTGACATGCCCGGTGGTCAGATTCGCGCACGCACCCGGGTCGATGACGATGGCGTTATCGCCCCGGTCATCATCCACCAGGATGGTGGCCGTGCCGGTGTTGAGCTCGGCATCGGTGCCGACATGGTGTGTGTCGATGCCGACGGATTCGTAGAGGGTGCGGGCGATGGGGGCGAAGGCGTCATCCCCCAGACGCGAGATGAACGTGACCGCCGCGCCCTGCTGAGCGGCGGCGACGGCCTGGTTCGAGCCCTTGCCGCCGGCCATCAGGCGAAAGCCCCGGCCATGCAGGGTTTCGCCCCAGACCGGCAGACGGGTCGTGCGGGTGATCAGATCGGCGCAGAAAAGGCCCAGAACGGTGACACGGGACATGGTCAGTGGCTCCTCAGCCAGTCGAGTAGGGCGGGGTAGAGCTGCTTGTGCGCGCGCCCCCCGATGAAAAGCCCGAGATGCCCGCCGGGCAGGCCGTGCTCGGCGCAGTCGCCACCGAGGTGCGCGGCGAGGGCGCGGGCGGTGGCCGGTGGGACCAGATGGTCATCCTCGGCCCAGGCGTTGAACACCGGCGTGTCGATGGCCGCCAGGCGCACCGGCTGGCCGTCGAGGGTGAGCGTATCGCGGATCAGCGCGTTGTTCTGATAGATCTCGCGGGCGAACTCGGCGAACGCCCGGCCGGCCAGATCGGGCCCGTCGTACATCCAGCGCTCCATGCGCAGGAACGCATCGCGTGCCGCCGCATCGGCATCCGCCAGGGCCGCCAGGCCGTTGTAGCGCCGTGGGCCCAGGGCGAATGGCTTGAGGCTGGCGAACACCGTGGCCAGCCCTTCGCCGGTGACATTGCCGGTGGCCGTGACCAGAGCATCAAAGTCGATGCCCCGCGCCAGCCGCGCCAGTGCGTCATCGGGGCTGTCGGTGGCAATGGGCGTGGCCAGGGTGGTCAGGCTGCGGATCTGCCGCGGGCGCAGCGCCGTCTGGCAGAGCGCCAGCACCCCGCCCTGGCACACACCCAGCAGATGCGGGGGCATGGCGTGCCGATCGGCCACCCAGTCGACGGCATCGGTGATGTCACCGAGCACATAGTCGGCCAGCCCCAGATAGCGCCGCGCCGCGCCGGGTGGGTGCCAGGCCAGCAGGTACACGCAGAAGCCGCCGGCGAGCAGCCGGGCGATCACCGATCGCTCGGGGCTCAGATCAAGGATCGCCGGGCGGTTGACCAGCGAGTAGATGATCAGCAGGGGCGGATCGTCGGGCGTGCCATAGCGGTGCAGCGTGGCGTTGTCCGTCTCGGTGACGACCGCGCTGGGGGTGATGGGATCGGTCTCGGCCATGGCGGTCGCTGCCCCGGCGCTAGCGGGCCGATTCACCGTCGCCGTGCAGCTGCGCCCGCAGCGCCGCGATCTCGGCCCGCAGTGCTGCGGTCTCGCGGCGCTGGCGCCGGCGCTGGCGCTGCAGCTCGGCCGCCAGGTCATCCATGCCGCGGGCCGAGGGCAGGCCGAGGCCTTCGAGGAGATCGTCGGCAAGGGCCCGCAGGGTGGTCTGGAGCGCGCTCCAGGCGTTGACCAGTGCGGCGATGCGCCGCTCAGTATCGGGCCGGGCGAGCCAGGCCTCGTAGCGGGGCTCGGCAATGGCGGCCCAGCGCTCGGCCAGCGCGCCAGGGTCCGGCGGCGGGGCGTCGGCGGCGTTGAGCTCGGCGCGCAGGTCGTTCAGACAGGCCTCGGCCAGGTCGGTGACGCCGTCCAGATGATCGGCCAGTGCCGCCTGATAGGTATCGATCTGTTCGCCCAGCGCCCGCAGCTGGTCCTGACGGCGGGGATAGGGGCCCAGACTGGGGGTGTCCGTGGGCCGATGGTCGGGGAATGCCGGGGCGATGGCCTGCAGGGTGGTGGACCACTGCTCGAGCAGCGTATCGAGCTGATCGCCCTGCCGCTGCCGGTATTCGCGCTCGGCGGCAATGGCATCGCCGAGGGCGCGGAGCGCGTCGGCCGGTGTACGGGCCTGCCCCAGCGCGTCGGCACTGCGAATCAGCAGCGCCTGCACGCCCAGCGGATCCGACTGCGGGGAAAACGCCCCCAGCCACGCCGCCCAGTCACCCTGATCGGTGCCGTCCTGCCGCTTTGATCCGTCGCTGACCATGACCCCCTCCGATTGGATGGGAGCATGCTAACACTGCGCCCCGTGGGGTGCTCAGCCGGCGCTGTCGAGCTGTGCCTCCCAGCGGCTGCGCAGCGCATCGGCGCGGGATCGTTGCCCGGCGGTGGCGCTGATGTCGCTGACCCGCCGCAGCTGCGAGAGCCCGGCGCGCAGATCACCCTGCACGGCATAGTGGTGGGCCATCGCCAGTGCCGATTCATCGGGGTCCGAGGCGGCGCTGGCGGCGCGGGCATGCAGCGCCCAGATCCCCGGGGCATCGGGCTGGTCATGGGTCAGGCGGCGGGTGGCGGCCAGCGCGTCCTGGGCCCGATCCGCCTGCAGCAGCGCCTCGATGCGGGTCACCCGCAGGCCGACGCTGTCCGGGAACAGGCTCAGCCCGTCATCGATGCGCCCCAGCGCGGCGTCGGTCCGATCGGCTTCGAGGGCGGCCTCGGCCAGCGCCAGGTACAGCAGGTCATGGGCGCCGGCGTCATCGAGCAGCGCCTCGAGCCGCCGGGTGGCGGCCGCCGGCTGGCCGTCGGCAATCAGTGCCACGGCCCGGCCATAGCGCTGCGGGTGGCTGTCATCCCCCGATTCGATGCGGGCGCGGAAGGCCTCAAGGGCCGCGTCCGGCTGATCCGCGGTGGCTACCTCGACCCGGGCGCGGATGTAGCCAAAATCCGGGCTCTCGAACACCGAGTCGGGCTGCAGATCACGGGCCATCGAGCGCACTTCGGCGATCCGGGCCCGGGTCAGCGGATGGGTGCTCAGAAACGCCGGTGCGCGGCTTCGATAGCGATTGTCGGCCTGCAGCACTTCAAAGAAGTCGGCCATGCCCATGGGCTCGAGGTTGGCCCGGGTCAGGATGCGCATGCCGGTGCGATCCGCCTCGCGTTCGTGATCGCGGGAGTAGGCCAGCTGGCTGTCGATGCCCGATGCCATTCCGGTGGTGACCGCCGCCGCGCCCGCCTGCGGATTCTGCGAGCCGATCACCAGCCCGGCGAGCACCATGGCGGCCGTGCGCAGACTGGTTTGCTCGGCCGCGGCGATGCGCCGGGCGATGTGGCGCTGGGTGACATGGGCCAGCTCATGGGCGATCACCGATCCCAGTTCGCTTTCATTGCGCGCGGCGCTGATCAGGCCGGTATGCACGCCGATGAATCCGCCCGGCATGGCAAAGGCGTTGATGCGCGGGTCGTTGATGACGAAAAACCGGTAGTCGGCCGCCGGGGTGTCGGTGGCGGTGGTGATGCGCGCCCCCAGATCACGGATGTAGGCATTGACCGCGGGGTCGTCGAGCCCGTCCACCTCCCGGCGGATCTCGCGCATCATCTCCTGGCCGATCCGCGCCGCTTCACCCGCCGGCAGCGCCTGGCTGGACGGGTTGCCGAGATCGGGCAGCGACAGGTCGAGGTTGTCGGCCTGCGCCTTCGCCGCCGGTCCCGCCAGCGCCACCGCCGCCGCCAGCGCGAGCGCGCCCAGCGTTACCCGAATGCCCACCGCCAGTGTGTCTCTCATCATGTCTCCATGGACCGATGCCCTGACCGGCACGTTCCACCGTCGCGCCGTTTGTGGGACAGTATAACCCGGCTGCAGGAGGTTGCCTTGTCGACGCCCATGTACCCCATCCGCCAATGGCTCAACCGCCACCTGAGCAATCCGCAGGTGGTGGGACTGACCGTGATACTGCTGATCGGCGTCGCCGTGGTGACGTTTCTGGGCAGCATGCTGGTGCCGGTGTTCGCCTCGATCGTGCTGGCCTATCTGCTTGAGGGCATCGTCCGCACCCTGACCCGCTATCACGTCCCGCGCGGGCCGGCCGTGCTGATCGTCTATCTGCTCTTTCTGCTGTGTCTGGTGGCGGGGCTGCTGGCGCTGCTGCCGACCATCGTCAACCAGGTCATTCAGCTGGTGGAAAACCTCCCGGCCATGCTCGAGCAGGGTCAGCAGGCCCTGCTGCAGCTGCCCGAGCGCTATCCCGCCTACTTTTCGGCCGACCAGGTCGCGGCGCTGCTGGATACCATCCGCCGCGAGGCCATTGGCTACGCCCGCAGCCTGGCCTCGTCGCTGTCGCTGGCCTCGGTGGTGATGGTGGTCACGATCATGGTCTACGCGGTGCTGCTGCCGGTGCTGATCTTCTTTTTCCTGTGGGACAAGTCGCGGATCCTGGGCTGGACGGTGCGCTTTTTGCCGCGCCATTACGGCCTGGTGGCCTCGGTGTGGCACGAGGTGGATCTGCAGATCGGCAACTATGTGCGTGGCAAGTTCGTCGAGGTGGCCATCGTCTGGGTGGGCAGCTACCTGACCTTTCTCGCCCTGGGGCTCGACTTCGCCATGCTGCTGGCGCTGATGGTGGGGCTGTCGGTGATCATTCCCTATGTGGGTGCCATCGTCGTGACGCTGCCCATCGCCATCGTCGCCTATTTCCAGTTCGGGGCCAGCAGCGAGTTCATGTGGGTGCTCATCGCCTACGCCATCATCCAGGCCATCGATGCCAATGTGCTGGTGCCGCTGCTGTTCTCCGAGGCGGTCAACCTGCACCCGGTGGCCATCATCATCGCCATCCTGATCTTTGGCGGCATCTGGGGGTTCTGGGGGGTGTTCTTCGCGATTCCGCTGGCCAATCTCATCCAGGCGGTGATCAATGCCTGGCCGCGGGTCAGCATCGAGGATGAGGACGGCGAAGACGGGGCGGGCGAGGCGGATGCCGCCGGCTAGAGGACGTCGCTGGCGTAGGCGGCGAGGCGCGAGCGCTCGCCCCGGGTCAGGGTCAGATGACCGCCGTGGGGCCAGTCCCGAAAGCGCCGCACCAGATAGGTCAGTCCCGAGGTGGTGGGGGTCAGCCAGGGCGTGTCGATCTGGCCGATGTTGCCGAGGCAGACGATCTTGGTGCCGGGCCCGGCCCGGGTGATCAGCGTGCGCATCTGCTGCGGGGTCAGGTTCTGCGCCTCATCGAGCACCATGAACCGGTTGAGCAGGGTGCGCCCGCGCATGAAATTGAGTGAGCGGATGCGGATACGGCTATGGAGCAGGTCCTGGGTGGCGGCCTGGCCCCAGCGATTGCCGCCACCGGCCCCCCGGGACGGCGCGCTCAGCACCTCGAGGTTGTCCATCAGCGCCCCCATCCACGGTGACATCTTCTCTTCCTCGGTGCCGGGCAGATAGCCGATCTCTTCACCAATGGCCACCGTCGCGCGGGTCATGAGGATTTCATCGTAGCGGTCGGTCTCAAGGGTCTGGGTCAGGCCCGCCGCCAGGGTGAGCAGGGTCTTGCCGGTGCCCGCCGGCCCCAGCAGCGTCACCAGATCGACTTCGGGGTCGAGCAGCAGGTCGAGGGCCAGTGCCTGCTGGCGATTGCGGGCATGAATGCCCCACACTGACTCGCCCCCGGGGCGGTAGTCGACCACCGGCGTTGGCTCGAGCGCGCCGCTGGCGCCGGGCACAAGGCGCCAGGCCTGCTCGTCGCCAAGCAGGAACTCATTGGCCGTGGCCGTCGCGGGGGGCTCGGTGGCGGCCGGGGTGCCGGGCGGCAGGGTGTGCATGCCGTCGGGCAGCAGGTCCGGGTCGTCGAGGCGCGCCTCGCTCTCATGGTCACTGGCCTCGAGCCCCAGCACACTGGCCTGGATGCGCAGGTTGATGTCGCGGGCCACCACCGTGAGCTGCATGTCGGGGTGGGTGCGTGCCAGGGTCTGCGCGGCGGCGAGCACCGGCGGGGCCTGACCGGCCTCGGTGTCGGTCAGAAAGTAAAGCCGCCCCAGCCCCTCGCCCAGTGGCAGCCCGTCGGCCAGCGACCGGGGGGCGACACCCGCGAGCCGCTCGTCGAGGAAACGGGCCGCCTGCAGGGCGTTGCGCGCCTCCTCACTGTTGCCATGGCGCGCGGCATCCAGGCCGTGCAGCACGGCGAGCGGCAGATAGATATCGCGCGACTCGAAACGGAACAGCGCCGCCGGGTCGTGGAGCAGCACGGAGGTGTCGAGCAGGCAGGCTTGATGCATATGCCGGTGTGCCTAGCCGCCGCTGTGGGCGCGCAGGGCCTCGAGGACCGCCTCGGCGTGACCCTCGACGCTCACCTTGCGCCATTCCTCGCGCAGCACGCCCTCGGGGTCGATCAGAAAGGTGCTGCGCTCGATCCCGCGGGCGGGCTTGCCGAACATCACCTTGTCGCGCATGACAGCGAACTGGTTGCAGACGGTTTCATCCTTGTCGCTGAGCAGCACGAACGGGAAGTCGTACTTGGCCCGGAAGTTGGCAAGCGCCCGCGGGCCGTCCCGGGAAATGCCGGCCACCTGCGCGTTGAGGGCGTTGAAGCGCGGGTCGAGGTCGCGGAAGGCCTCGCTTTCCACCGTGCAGCCCGGCGTGCTCGCCTTGGGGAAGAAGTACAGCACCACCCAGCCGCCGCGCTGGTCGGCGAGCCGCCAGGTGTCACCACGGTCGGTGGGCCGTTCGAAATCGGCAACCGGTTGATTGAGCAGGATCTCGGTCATGGCGTCAGTGCCTCAGGGGTTCGATGATGGCGTCGAGGTTGAGCTGGTCGCAGAAGTCCATAAACTCCTCACGCAGCCGCGCGATATGCAGCGAGGCGGCGACGTCGATGGTCATCTGCAGCTGGAACATGGGCGTTCGGGTATGGGCCGCGGCATAGGTGGTCGTGGTCAGGTCGCGGACATTGATCTCGCGACTGGCGAAGAAATGCCCGAGCTGATGGACGATGCCGGCATGATCCACGCAGACCACCTCGACGCTGTAGGGCATGACATTGGCGGTGGGCTGGGGTGGGCGGGTGCGACGCACCTGCACATCCAGGTCCAGCCGGCGGCCGGCGGCGGGCAGCGATGACTCGAGCTTGGCCAGCTCGTTCCAGCGGCCTTCCACCGTCAGGATCATCGCGAAGTCGCCGCCGAGCACGCTCATGCGGCTGTCGCCGATGCTGCAGCCGGTATCGCGGATGAGGGCCGAGACGGCCTCCACCAGCCCGGGGCGGTCTTCGCCCAGGGCGGAAACGACGAGGTAGTTTTTGTGCATGCCGCTGCCCGATACTGCCCGCTTGAAGCCCCGTGATCGAAGCGCCGCAGTGTACCACGTCAGTGCCGCCCGGCGGCTTGTCAGTCCGGGAGTGCGCGGCTAACATCCTCGCATTGTGGCAGCGGCGGGGATTTTGGCGATGTTCCAGGGCAGCATGGTTGCGATGGCAACCCCCATGCACACTGACGGGGCCCTGGACGAGGCAGGCCTCGAGCGGTTGGTGGAGTTTCATATCGATCGGGGCACCGATGCCATCGTCGCGGTGGGCACCACCGGCGAGTCGGCCACCCTCGATCATGATGAGCATCATCATGTCATGCGCCGCACGGTGGAGATCGCCCGCGGCCGGATCACGGTGATGGGTGGCTGCGGCGCCAACAGCACCTGGGAGGCCGAAGCGCTGGCGCGCCGCGCCCTCGAGGTGGGCTGCGCGGCCGCGCTGCTGGTCACCCCCTACTACAACAAGCCCACCCAGGAAGGGCTCTATCAGCACTTCCGGCACATCGCCGACCGGGTGCCGATCCCGCAGATCCTCTACAACGTGCCGGGCCGCACCGGGGTCGACCTGCTGCCCGAGACCGTCGACCGGCTCGCCGACATCCCCAACATCGTCGCCATCAAGGAGGCCTCCGGCAGCCTTGAGCGTGCCGAGGAGGTGATCGAGCGCTGTGGCGATCGCATTGACCTGTACTGCGGCGAGGATGCCCGCAACCTGGCGCTGATGAATGCCGGCGCCCGGGGCTGCGTGTCGGTGACCGCGAATGTCGCCCCGGCGCTGATGCATCAGATGTGCGCGGCGGCGCTGGCCGGCGATCAGCCGCGGGCCGAGGCGCTGGACGCGCGGCTGGCGGCGTTGCATAACGCGCTTTTCCTTGAGACCAATCCCATCCCGGTCAAATGGGCGCTGCACGAAATGGGGCTCATCGAGGACGGCATGCGACTGCCGATGACACCGCTGTCCGCGCCGTATCACGAGACGGTGCGCCAGGCCCTGAAACTGGCGGATGCCCGATGAGGCGGATCATGGCGGGACTGCTGGCGCTGGCGCTGACCGGCTGCGGATTGATGAGTGGCCCCCCGGACGAGGCGGAACGCCGCGCCGAGGCCCTGCGTCAGCCTCCGGACGTGCTGGCCGACGCGCGACCGGCCGCCGGTGACGGGTCGGCCGATGCGGATGCCCGGGCCGATGCCGACGGCCGGGAGGCGGCGACGCCTGAGCGCAGTGCGGTGCGAACGCTGGACGGTCAGCCGGTGCTGGATCTGGGCCTGCCGTTGAACGCGGCCTGGGCGGTGACCGGTCGTGCCATCGATCGGGTGGGTTTTGAGCTGCTGGGCTCCGATCGCGACCGGCATACCCACCGCATCCGCTACGACGGCTCCGTGGCCTCGGAAGTGGAGAATGATGGCGACGCGGGCCTGCTGGACTCGCTGGCGTTCTGGCGTGAAAAGCCCGAAGGCTCGCTGCAGCCGTATGAAGTGGTGGTCACCGAGCGCGGCACGGGGGCCCGCGTGACGGTGCAGGACGACAGCGGCAATCCGGCCGCCCCGGGCGCGGCCCGACAGGTCCTGGCCGTGCTGGCCGAACAGCTCAAGCCCTGAGCCTGATGCAGATCCTGGTCAGTCAAGCCGGTTGGGCGTCGGTGACCGATGCCCGTCAGTGCCAGCGGGCCCGTGCCGCCGAGCCGGTGATACGCGAGCTCTACGCGCTGGCGGTCTATTTCGTTGACACCGAACGGGCCCTGACCGCGGCCGAGGCCGAGCGGCTGGCCACCCTGCTGGATGCCGAGCCGATCGAGGCGGGCGCCGAACCGGTGGAACTGCTGGTGGTGCCGCGCCTGGGCACCCTCTCGCCATGGGCGAGCAAGGCCGGCGATATCGCCGAGCACTGCGGACTGAATGCGGTGGTGCGGCTCGAGCGGGGCCTCGCCTATCGCGCCGTCGATGCCGCCGGCTCGGCGCTGGACCTGCGGCGCCGGCCCGCCCTGCAGGCCGCCCTGCACGACCGCATGACCGAGTCGGTGCTGACCACCCTGGATGACGCCGAGGGCCTGTTCGCGACCCATCCCGCCCGGGCGCTCGAGTGGATCGATGTGCGCGGCGGCGGCGCCGACGCCCTGGCCGCCGCCGACCGCGATCTGGGCCTGGCCCTGTCCGCCGATGAGCGTGACTACCTGCTCGAGAACTATCAGGCCCTGGGGCGCAATCCCACCGACGTCGAGCTGATGATGTTCGCCCAGGCCAATTCCGAGCATTGCCGGCACAAGATTTTCAATGCCGACTGGGTGATCGACGGGGTGGCCATGGACGCATCGCTGTTCGCGATGATCCGCCACACCCACGCCATGCGCCCCGAGGGAGTGCTGTCGGCCTACAGCGACAACGCCGCGGTGATCGAAAGCGCGCCGGTGGATCGCTTCTACCCGGGGCCGGATGGCCATTACCGGCATCACCACGCCTCGGCGCATCTGGTCATGAAGGTCGAGACCCATAATCATCCCACCGCCATCTCGCCGTTCGCCGGCGCCGCCACCGGGGTGGGCGGCGAAATCCGCGACGAGGCGGCCACCGGCCGGGGCGCCCGCACCAAGGCGGGTCTGGCGGGGTTTTCGGTGTCCAATCTGCGCATTCCGGGGGCGGAACAGCCCTGGGAGGTGGACCATGGGCGGCCGGCGCGTCTGGCCTCGGCGCTTGAAATCATGCTGGACGGGCCCATCGGTGCGGCGCGCTACGGCAACGAGTTCGGCCGCCCGCAGCTGTGTGGCTACTTCCGCAGCTACGAGCAGGCCCAGCCCGGGCCGGACGGCGACGAGGTCCGGGGCTATCACAAGCCGGTGATGATCGCCGGCGGCATGGGGGCCATCGCCCCCGAGCAGGTGGACAAGGGCATCGCCCCCGAGGGATCGCCGCTGGTGGTGCTGGGCGGCCCGGCCATGCTGATCGGCTTGGGGGGCGGCGCGGCGTCGTCGGTGGCGAGCGGCGAGAGCGCCGAGGCACTGGATTTTGCCTCGGTGCAGCGCAGCAACCCCGAAATGGAGCGGCGCTGCCAGGAGGTGATCGATGCCTGCTGGCGGCTGGGTGAAGCCAACCCGATCATCGCCGTGCACGACGTCGGCGCCGGGGGCCTGTCCAACGCGCTGCCCGAGTTGATGGACGACTCCGACCGCGGCGGGCGGCTCGAGCTGCGCACCATCCCCTGCGCCGAGGCCGGGCTGTCGCCGCTGGAGATCTGGTGCAACGAGGCCCAGGAGCGCTATGTGCTGGCGCTGGATGCCGCGCGTCTCGAGACCTTTCAGGCCATCTGCGAGCGCGAGCGGGCCCCGTTCGCCCAGGTGGGCGAGGCCACCGACGAGCGCCAGCTGGTGCTGGGGGACGCCGAGTTTGACAGTACCCCGGTGGATATCCCCATGGATCTGCTGCTGGGCAAACCGCCCAAGATGCGCCGCGTGGTGGAACGCCGCGCCCCGGTGCGCCGGGCGTTGCAGCTGGACGGGGTGAGCATCCGCGAGGCCGCCCACCGCGTGCTGCGCCTGCCCACGGTGGCGAGTAAGGAATTCCTGATCACCATCGCCGATCGCAGCGTGACCGGACTGACCGCACGCGATCAGATGGTGGGGCCCTGGCAGGTGCCGGTGGCCGATTACGGCCTGACGCTGGGGGATTATCAGGGCTATCGCGGCGAGGCCATGGCGATGGGCGAGCGCAGCCCCGTGGCGCTGCTGGACGCGCCGGCGTCGGGCCGGATGGCCATCGCCGAGGCGCTGACCAACCTGATGGGCGCCGGCGTCGGGCGGCTGCGCGCGGTCAACCTGTCGGCGAACTGGATGGCGGCCTGTGATCACCCGGGCGAGGCGGCCCGCCTCTACGACACCGTGGCGGCGGTGGGCCGCGAGCTCTGCCCGCAGCTCGGCATCGCCATTCCGGTGGGCAAGGATTCGTTGTCCATGAAGACCGTCTGGCCCGCTGAGGGCGGCGAACGGTCGGTGACCTCGCCGCTCACCCTGGTGGTGTCGGCGTTTGCGCCGGTGGCGGATGCGCGTCAGGCGCTGACCCCGCAGCTCGCCACCGATCCTGGCAGCCACCTGTATCTGCTGGATCTGGGTGGCGGCCGTCGGCTGGGTGGCTCGGCGCTGGCGCAGGTTTACGGCCAGATCGGCGATCAACCCGCCGACCTGGATGACCCGGATGCCCTCGCGGCCGGCTTCGACACCGTCCAGGATCTGATGGGCGCCGGGCGGCTGCAGGCACTGCATGACGTCTCGGACGGCGGCCTGCTGGTGACGCTGGCCGAGATGGGCTTCGCCGCACGCACCGGCCTGGCGGTGGATGTCTCGATGCTGGGGGATGACCCCATGGCCGCCGTGTTTGCCGAGGAACCGGGCGTGGTGCTGCAGGTGCTCGATGCCGACCGCCCGGCGGTGGAGGCGGCGTTCGAGGCGGCGGGGCTGGGCGCGCGGGTGCATCGCATCGGCCGCCCGGCCGCCGGCGGGCATCTGCTGATCCGCCATCATGGCGCGGTGGTGCTGGACGAATCGCTGGCTGATCTTGAACAGGTCTGGCACGAGACCAGCCACCATCTGCAGGCGCTGCGCGATGACCCGGACTGCGCCGACGAGGCCCATGCGGCCATCGCCGAGCGCGATGATCCGGGGCTGCGCGCGCAGCTAAGCTTTGATCCGGCCGAGGCGGTGGCCCCGGCGGTGCAGCGCGGCGCCGCGCCGCGCGTGGCGGTGCTCCGCGAACAGGGGGTGAACAGCCACATCGAAATGGCGGCGGCCTTCGAGCGCGCCGGCTTTGAACCGGTCGATCTGCACACCACCGATCTGATGGCCGACCCCGAGCGGCTCGCCGACTGCCAGGCACTGGTGGCCTGTGGCGGTTTCTCCTACGGCGATGTGCTGGGTGCCGGCCAGGGCTGGGCGCGCACGATCCTCTATAACGAGCGGCTGCGGGATGCCTTTGCCGGCTTTTTCGCGCGCCCCGACACCCTGGCGCTGGGGGTGTGCAACGGCTGCCAGATGCTCTCGGCATTGCGCGGGATCATCCCCGGCACGGCGCAGTGGCCGGATTTTCGCGGCAATCGCTCGCGCCAGTACGAGGCGCGCCTCGCGCAGGTCGAGGTGTTGCCGTCCCCCTCACTCATGCTGGGCGACATGGCCGGCTCGACCCTGCCTATCGTGGTGGCCCATGGCGAGGGCCGGGCGGTGTTCGACAACGCCGGGGGTGCTGCCGCGGCGGCGGGTCTGGTGGGGCTGCGCTATGTGGATGCCCGGGGCGGACCGGCCGTGCGCTATCCCGCCAATCCCAACGGCTCGCCGGACGGGATCACCGGGCTGTGCAATGCCGATGGCCGGGTGACGATCATGATGCCGCATCCTGAGCGGGTGTTCCGCTCGATCCAGCATTCGTGGTGTCCGGCGCCCTGGGGTGAGGATGGCGCCTGGATGCGGCTGTTCCGCAACGCCCGGCGGGCGCTCGACTGAACGCCTAACCGCCGGGTGGCGCAAGCCCGCGGGCGCCCACCCAGTCGCGGGCGAACTGCCAGGCCACCCGACCACTGCGCGAGCCGCGGGCCCGCGCAAAGCGCAGCGCATCGGCCCGCCAGGCCTCGGGCTCGGGGGCCGGCGCCGGGTGCAGGCGCCCGACCCACAGCGCGCAGATATCCAGATAGCGGTTCTGGTCAAAGGGCTGGAATGACAGCCACAGACCGAAACGCTCGGACAGGGAAATCTTTTCTTCCACGGCCTCGCCGGGATGGATCTCGCCGTCCACCGGCCGCGCCTGTTCATTCTCGGAGAAGTATTCGGGCAGCAGGTGACGCCGGTTTGAGGTGGCGTAGATGACCAGATTGTCGGGCGGTGCCGCCACCGAACCGTCGAGCGCCGCCTTGAGCGCCTTGTAGCTGGGATCGTCGGCCTCGAATGAGAGATCGTCGCAGAACAGGATGAAGCGCTCGGGCCGGCCGTCGAGGGCGGCGATGATCCGCGGCAGGGCGATCAGGTCGGCGGGCTGCACCTCGACCAGACGCAGGCCCTGCGCGGCGTACTCATTGAGCAGCGCCTTGATGAGTGACGACTTGCCCGTCCCCCGGGCGCCGGAGAGCAGGACATTGTTGGCCGGCAGCCCGGCGAGGAACTGCCGGGTGTTGCGCTCGGCGGCGTCGCGGGCACGCTCGATATGCTGCAGCGCATCGAGGCGGATGGGGTGACGGTGGGCCACCGGCTCGAACCCGCCGCCGCGCGGGCCCTCCACCCAGCGCGCCGCGACCTGATCGGACCAGTCGATGGCCGCGGTCCGCGCGGGCAGCAGCGGCTCGAGCCGGTCGAGCAGGGCATCGATTCGGTCGGCCAATGAGTCCAGTCGATCCATGCCCCTATGTTAGCCTCTCGCAATGGAAAAGGAAGCGGGCAATCTCAAGCGCGTCTACGTCGTCGCCGACCCGCTGATCGCCGGCCACATCGAAACAATCCTCAGCGAGCGCGGTATTCACTGCTTTGTGCGCAACCGGTTTCTGACCGGGGCGGCGGGCGAGGTGCCGCCGCTGGAGGCATGGCCGGAGGTCTGGGTGCCCGCCGAGGACGAGGCCGTCGCCCGGCGTCTGATCGATGAAGTGATCGGACCGCCGGACGCGCCCGTGGGTGAAGACTGGCAATGCCCCGACTGCGGCGAAGTCATCGAGGGGCAGTTCGCCGAATGCTGGCGCTGCGGAGGGCGCCCGGAATGATTCAGCTGCGCGACATCACCCTTCGACTCGGGCCCGACCCCTTGCTCGAGGACGCCCGCCTGACCGTGCACGCCGGCCGCAAACTGGGGCTGGTCGGGGCCAACGGCACCGGCAAGTCGACCCTGTTCGCGCTGCTGCGTGGCGAACTGTCAGTGGACGCCGGCGAGGTGTCCATCCCCAATGACTGGCGGATGGCCTGGATGGCGCAGGAGACCCCGGGCGTGCCGCGGCCCGCCATCGAGTACGTGCTGGATGGTGACTCGGCCCTGCGCGCCGCCGAGGCCGAGGTCGAGGCCGCCGAGGCCAGTGGCGATGGCGAGCGCATCGCCTATGCCCATGCCGACTTCGGCGCCGCCGAGGGTTATGACGCCCGCGCCCGGGCGGGCATGCTGCTGCACGGCCTGGGGTTTGATCCGGCGGTCCAGGAGCGGCCGGTGAGCGAGTTCTCCGGCGGCTGGCGGGTGCGCCTCAACCTGGCCCGGGCGTTGATGGCGCCGTCGGATCTGCTGCTGCTCGACGAGCCCACCAACCACCTCGACCTCGAGACCGTGATCTGGCTCGAGCAGTGGCTGCAGAGCTATACCGGCACACTGATCCTGATCGCCCATGACCGGGACTTTCTGGACGCCGTGGCGGAGGGGATCGTCCAGATCGAGCATCGCCGCCTGCACCAGTACACCGGGGGCTACAGCGCCTTCGAGCGTCAGCGCGCCGAGCGCCTCGCCCAGCAGCAGGCCCTCTACGAGCGCCAGCAGCGCGAGATCGCGCACATGGAGCAGTTCATCGACCGGTTTCGGGCCAAGGCCACCAAGGCACGCGCCGCGCAGAGCCGCATCAAGGCGCTGGAGCGCATGGAAACCGTGGCCCCGGCGCATGTCGACTCACCCTTCCACTTTCAGTTTCCGCCCGCTCCGGATGCCGGTAATCCGCTGATCGGGTTCGAGGATCTGAGCCTCGGATACGCTGGCGCGCCGATTCTCAGTGGCCTGCGCCAGACCCTGGCGCCGGGTGATCGCATCGGCCTGCTGGGCCGCAATGGCGCCGGCAAGTCGACCCTGATCCGCGCGCTGGCGGGTGATCTGGAACCGCTGGGCGGCCGCATTCAGCGGGCCCGCAATCTGGCGGTGGGGTATTTCGCCCAGCATCAGCTCGAGCAGCTGGATGCCGAGGCAAGCCCGGTGGTCCATCTCCAGCGACTCTCACCCAATGCCGATCCGCAGAAGCTGCGGAGTTTTCTGGGCGGTTTCGACTTCCGCGGCGATCAGGCGCTTGACCCGGTGGCGCCTTTCTCGGGCGGCGAAAAGGCCCGGCTGGTGCTGGCCATGCTGGTCTGGCAGGCGCCCAATCTGTTGCTGCTCGACGAGCCCACCAACCATCTGGATCTGGAAATGCGCCATGCCCTCAATGTGGCGCTGCAGGCCTTCGAAGGGGCGGTGGTGGTGGTCTCCCATGATCGCAGCCTGCTCGAGAGCACCGTGGCGGACTACTGGCTGGTGGCGGACGGCACGGTGCGCGACTTCAAGGGCGATCTCAACGATTATCGGCGCTGGCTGGCGCAGCAGGAGCGGGACAGCCGCCGTGCCGCCCGCGCTCCGACCGCTGCGCCAGCCGCCGCCCCGGCAAAGCCGGCCCGCGACGAGGCCCGTCTGCGGCCGCTGGAAAAGCGCGTGCGCGCCGCCGAGACCGC
The DNA here is from genome assembly GCF_002813635.1 of Spiribacter roseus. Lineage (NCBI taxonomy): Bacteria > Pseudomonadati > Pseudomonadota > Gammaproteobacteria > Chromatiales > Ectothiorhodospiraceae > Spiribacter > Spiribacter roseus. The sequence goes on from NZ_CP016382.1 coordinate 267,541, forward strand.
CTTCGAGGCGGTGGATGCACGGCTGGAAGCCATTGACGCCCAACTCGCCGACCCGGCGCTCTACGCCGAGGGAGCCGAGGCGAGACTCCAGTCCCTGCTGGACGAGCAGCGTCGCGAACAGGCCGAGAAGACGCGGGCCGAGGCCGAGTGGATGGCCGCCGAGGAAGCCCTGGAGGCCGCGCGGGACGGCGCGGATGCCGATCAGACGGCCTGATCGGGTGCCACTTTGCCTCGACGGCCGGGCCTGCGTATTCTCGACGTCGTAACCATTCTGCAACCATTCAGCGGAGTCTGTGACATGAGCATCAATGGCAAGCTAGCAGGGGCGCTGGGCGCCCTGTCCCTGGCCGTCGCCGCCGGCGGCGCCCAGGCCGAACTCAAGGTCGGGGCGCTGTTGCCGCTGACCGGCGATCTCCAGGCCTATGGCGAGAGTTCGCGCAACGGCATCAACCTGGCCGCCGAAGAGATCAACGCCGCGGGCGGTGTGCTGGGCGAGCCCATGACCATCGAGATCGCCGACACCCAGACCGAACCGCAGTCGGGCGTCGATGCCGCCCAGCGGCTGGTCTCGGTGCAGGGGGTTTCGGCGATCGTCGGTGCCCTGTCGAGCGGTGTCACCATTCCGGTGGCCAGCAGTGTCTCGGCGGTGGAAGGCGTGCCGCAGATCTCCGGGGCCTCGACCTCGCCGGTGATGACCGATCTCGATGACAACGACTTCCTGTTCCGCACCACGCCCTCGGACGCCTTCCAGGGCACGGCGCTGGCCGAAGTGGCCGGCGATGAGGGCATGGACAGCGTCGCCATCATGTACATCAACAATGACTATGGCGAAGGCCTGGCCGATGCCTTCACCGACTCGTTCGAGGCCGCCGGCGGAGAGGTCGTGGGCACTTCCGCCTATGAACCGGGCCTCGCTTCTTATCGCGGCGAGCTGAGTCAGGTCTCGGATGGCGAGTCACCGCTGCTGCTGATCGGCTATCCCGAAAACGGTCAGACCATCCTGCGCCAGGCGCTCGAGGGCGGTCATTTCCGCGACTTCCTGTTCACCGATGGCATGAAGTCGCCGCAGATCGTGGAGAACCTGGGCGCGCAGTACCTGAACGGCAGTGCCGGGACCGTGCCACAGGCCCGCGATGACACGGACGCCGCGCAGCACTTCACCGAGGCCTACGAGGCCAGCTTTGGCGAGCTGCCGCCGGTGCCCTACATCGACACCGCTTATGATGCCGTCTACACCATCGCCCTGGCCGCGGTGGCGGCCGACAGCACCGATCCGGTGGCCATCCGCGATCATCTGCGGGCGGTGAACGATCCGGACGGCGAGCCGGTGGGCCCGGGTGACTTCGCCGAGGCCGCCGAGCTGCTCGGCAATGGCCAGGCGGTCAACTACGAGGGGGCTTCCGGCAGCGTCAACTACGACGACAATGGCGATGTGGCGGGCACCTTCGCCCATTGGGAGATCGAGGACGGCGAGTATGTGACCGTCCGGGTGTTCGAGCCCTCGATGTAAAAGAGCCCTCAACCCGCACCGGCCGCCGGGTCGGTGCGGGGCCAGACGATTGGCTGGGGCGCCTGGACGTAATCGCTGAACAGGTGGCCGTGCTCGGGAATCGCAAAATACCGTTCACCGCGCTGCGGTCTGCGGGCATCGAATGCCGAGTGCGAGATGCCCACTTCCCAGAGATCCTCACTTTCCCAGCCATCGGGGCGGAGTTCGATACGTACCTCCGCACCGATCAGATTGACCGCCTCGACCCGCAGGGGCAGATAGGCATCGGCGGTGGGCTGATCGACCAGTCGCAGGGCATGCGGGCGCACGTAGAGCTGCGCTGACTCCCCGGCATACGCAGCGGGCAGTCGGACGAACGCCACACCCTGGGTCAGGGCATTGTCATGCACCGACCCTGACAGCACGTTGACGCGACCCAGGAAGTCGAACACGAAACGACTCGCCGGATGCTGGTACAGGCGCTGCGGGGCATCGATCTGCTCGACACGGCCCTGGTTCATGACCACCACCTGATCGGACAGCTCCAGCGCCTCTTCCTGGTCGTGGGTAACGAACACGCTGGTGAAATGCAATTGATCGTGCAGATTCCGCAGCCACCGGCGAAGCTCTTTACGCACCCGCGCATCAAGGGCACCGAACGGCTCATCGAGCAATAGAATGTCAGGTTCCACCGCCAGCGCCCGGGCCAGAGCAATACGCTGTTTCTGGCCGCCTGATAGCTGGGCGGGATGGCGATCCGCGAGGTGGCCGAGCTGCACCATGTCGAGCAACTCATTCACCCGCTGCCGAATGCGTGTCGAATCAGGGCGCGTCCGGCGGGGCCGTACGCTGAGCCCAAACGCGACATTCTCGGCCACACTCATGTGCCGGAACAGCGCATAATGCTGAAAGACGAAGCCCACCCGCCGGTCCCGCACCGGCACATCAGTGACATCGCGACCAGCCAGCCGGACGCGGCCCCGATCGGGGGCTTCGAGCCCGGCGAGGATGCGCAGCAGCGTGGTCTTGCCTGACCCGGACGGGCCAAGCAGGGCGGTGAGCTGTCCCGCCGGGAGTTCCAGATCGATCCGGCCCAGGGCGTTCACGCCGCGGAAGGACTTTTCTATCGCATCAATCTCGATACTCATCCAATGATCCTCATGGACGGTCCTGCCGCCACTCGACGATGGATTTGGCGACCAGCGTGACCAGCGCAATCGCGGCCAGCAACGAGGCGGCGGCAAAGGCGCCGGCGACGTTGGCATCCTGATAGAGCAGTTCCACCTGCAACGGCAGGGTATTGGTCTGCCCCCGGATGCTGCCCGAGACCACCGAGACGGCACCGAACTCACCCACCGCCCGGGCGTTGGTCAGGATCACCCCATAGAGCAGCGCCCAGCGGATATTGGGCAGGGTCACCCGCCAAAACAGTTGCCAGCCCGAGGCACCCAGCACGACGCCGGCTTCTTCCTCGTCGCTGCCCTGCTGCTGCATGACCGGGATCAGCTCGCGGGCGACGAACGGGCAGGTCACGAAAATCGTGACCATCACGATGCCGGGCCAGGCAAACATCAGCTGGATGTCCTGACTGCCAAGCCATGCGCCGATCCCGCCGTTGCGCCCGTAGAGCAGCAGATACAACAGGCCGGCGACGATGGGCGAGACTGCAAAGGGGATGTCGATCAACGCGGTCAGCAACCGACGCCCGGGAAACCGGAAGCGGGTGACCAGCCAGGCCAGAAACACCCCGAAGACCATATTGAGCGGCACGGTCAGCAGCGCGACGAACAGTGTCAGACCGATGGCGTCCAGGGTGTAGGGATCGAGCAGCGTGCCGGTGTACCCGCTCAAGCCCTTGGCGAAGGCCTCGGTCACAATCACCACCAGCGGCATGAACAGGAAAAGCCCACTGATCAGCGTGGCGAGCCCGATCAGTATTCGCCGCACGGCGGCGCCGTCTCCCACCCGACGAGCGATGCGTGCCGGCATCGGCTAGCCCCCGCGCAGGCGCTTCACACTGCGCTCCTGCCAGATGTTGATCACCAGCAGCAGTACCAGCGAAGCGGTCAGGACCACCGCCGCAATGGCACTGGCTGCCGGGAAGTCGTATTCCTCGAGTCTCACAAGAATCATCAGGCTGATCACCTCGCTGATATACGGCGAGTTGCCAGCGATGAAGATCACCGCTCCGTACTCGCCCAGGCTACGCGCGAAAGACAGCCCACCGCCGGTGACGATCGCCGGCCACAGACTGGGCAGCAGGATGCGCCGAAACACCGTCAGGTCCGAGGCGCCCAGGCTCATGGCCGCTTCCTCGTCCTCACCGGGCAGATCTTCGAGTACCGGCTGCACAGTCCGCACGACGAACGGCACACTGGTGAATGCCATGGCCACTATGATGCCAAGCGGGGTGTAGGCCACTTCGATGCCCACCCGAGCCAGGGCCTGACCGTACCAGCCGTTCTCGGCGAACAGCGCTGCCAGAGTGATGCCGGCCACCGCCGTGGGCAGGGCGAAGGGCAGATCCATGAGGGCATCCAGCAGACGTCGCCCCGGAAATGAATAGCGTACCAGTACCCAGGCCATCAGGACCCCGAACACGCAGTTGAATAGTGATGCTGCCAGCGCGGTCAGGACGGTGACCCGGAAGGCGGCCACCACCCGCGGGTCGCTGATCACGAACCAGAACGCCTCCCAGCCCATCCCGGCTGCTCGGATGAACAGACCGGTGATGGGCAGGAGGACGACAAGGCCGAGAAAAAACAGCGAGACGCCGAGGCTCAGACCAAACCCCGGCAGGACGCGCTTAGCGACGCTGGAGCTGATCGAGTCTGCCTCCGCTTGCAAAGATCTCCATCGCGTTGTCCCAGCTGCCCGCAATTTCCTCGACGCTCAGCAGTTCGACGTTAGGGAACCGGTCTGCGTTTTCCGCCTGGACGGTATCGTCGTGGACCCGGTAATTGAAGCCGGCCAGCAGACGCTGCGCCTCGGTGGAGTAGAGGTGCTCGAGATAGGCCCGCGCCAGATCCTCAGTGCCGTTGGCTTCAACGTTCGCATCGATCATCGTGACGGGGAATTCGGCACGGAAACTGACCTCGGGCACTACGACCTCGAAGCGCTGGTCGGGATGCAGAGTGGCGATGTTGTTGACCTCGGACTCGAAGGTAAGCAGCACATCACCCAGGCCACGCTCGACAAACGTGGTGGTTGAGCCACGCCCGCCCGAGTCGAATACCTGCACCCGCTCGAGCAGATCGCTCAGGAAGGCATCGATGCGCTCGGGATCGTCGCCGAAGCGCTGTTGGGCGTAGCCCATGGCGGCGAGGAAGGTGTAGCGCGCGTTCCCGGAGGTCTTGGGGTTGGGCATGATCAGGTCAACATCCTCGCGCACCAGATCATCCCAGTTGTCGATATCCTTCGGGTTACCCTCGCGGACCAGAAAGGCCATGGTCGAGTAGTAAGGCGAGCTGTTGTTGGGTAGCCGGTCAGCCCAGTCCGTCGGGATCAGACGGCCGCGCTCGGCGAGGATGTTGACGTCGGTGACCTGGTTGTAGGTCACAACATCCGCCTTGAGCCCCTGCAGGATCGCACGGGCCTGCTTGGACGAGCCGGCATGGGACTGGCGGATGGTGACGGTCTCGCCGGTCTGCTCCTTCCAGTGGGCCTTGAACAGGGTGTTGTAGTCGGCGAACAGCTCCCGGGCGATGTCGTAGGAGGAGTTCAGCAGCTCGCGGGTCTGCGCCGAGGCCGGTGCCGTAACGGCAATGGCCAGCGCGAGCGCGGTGATCAGGGATCTGGTCGTCTGGGTCATGGCGATGAATGCTCCGATTGTCGACGGTTCAATATGCACTTTTGAACTATGAAAAGTGTCTCGTTAGAACCGGAAGATAGTCGGACAGTCGCTCAGCCACAATGGATCGAGCAGACGGATTCGGACTCAGCTTACAACCCTGAGTTATAGGGTGATGGCCGTCAGCGTTTCTCGCCGGGCATCGGCGGGCGCTTCTCCGGCAGCAGACCCTGCGGCCGGCTGACCAAGATGATCTGCAGCAGGATGCCGATCAGGAACACGCGGAAGGCGCTTTCGCTGCCGATCAGCGCAGTGGGCACCAGCCCGGCGATCATCTCGGTGGACGACCAGATCAGCCACACCACCAGCGCCCCCAGCATGGCGCCCAGGTTGTTGCCACTGCCGCCGGCGATGAGCATCACCCAGACGAGGAAGGTGCCGTAGAGCGGCCGGAAGGCCTCGGGGCTGACGAAGCCGACGAAGTGGGCATACAGCCCGCCGCCGAGCGCCATCAGGCAGGAACCGGTGACGAATGCCTGCCGCCGGAATCGCGCGATGTCCTTGCCCGCGGCGGCCGTGGCCGGTTCATTATCGCGGATGGCCCGCAGGACCCGGCCCCAGGGCGAGCGCCGGGCGATTTCCACCAGCAGCCAGGTGACCGCGACGAACGCGGCGATGATCAACAGGTATCCGTTGTTGCCCAGACCGAAGGGTTTCTCGATGCCAGGGATACCGCGTGTGCCGTTGCTCAGCCAACCCTCGTTGACGAAGAACAGGCGGATGATCTCGGCGATGCCGATGGTGGCGATGGCCAGATAATCCGTACGCAGCCGTGCGGTGATGCGGGCCACCAGCCACGCCACCGGGATACAGGCGATCACCGACCCGACCAGTCCCACCCCAAACGGCAGATCAAAGCCACCGACGCGGCCCTCGGCCGGGGCGGTGGTCAGGATGGCCGTGGTATAGGCGCCCACGGCAAAGAAGCCGGCGATGCCGATGTTGAACTGCCCGGTCATGCCCCACTGCATGTTCAGGCCCAGCGCCATGATCGCGTAGATGCCGACCAGGCTCAGAAAAAACACCGCGTAGGCGCTCAGTCCCGCAATGTCCATCAGGCATTCCCCTTAATAATGCCCTGGGGCCGGAAGACCAGCGTGGCCACCATGATGGCGAACGCCACCGCCGGCTTATAGGCCCCGGGAATGACCAGTGTCGAGAGCTCCATCGCACAACCGATCACCAGGCCGCCCAGAATCGCCCCGTACGGTCGGCCGATCCCGCCAAGGATGGTGGCGGCAAAGATCGGCAGCAGCAGTGTCCAGCCCATGACCGGATGCAGGCGCGTGTCCATGCCCAGGAACACGCCCGCCGCGGCGGCTAGCGCGCCGCCGATGCCCCAGGTCCACATGATCACCCGGTTGGCGGGGATACCGGTCACCAGGGCCAGGTCCATGTTGTCGCTCATCGCCCGCATGGCCTTACCCATACGGGTGCGGCTGAGGAACAGGTGTACGATCAGCACCAGTCCCGCCGCCGCGGCGAAGATCAGCAGGTGATCGGGCTTGACGGTGAGCGGACCGAATCGCAGCGGCAGCTGGATGCCCGCCTCGTAGACCTGGTTACTGCCGCCCCAGACCATCTGGATGAAGGACCGCAGGACCAGCGCGGTGGCGAACGAGGCGATCAGCAGGATCACCGGCTGCACCCGGCGGATGCGGCGATAGACCACCTGGTCGATGAGGATCGCCAGCCCACCGGTCAGCAGCATCGCCACGGGCAGTGCCGCCAGCACCGGCAGGTTGAACACCGTCACCACGGTGAGTGCGAAGTACGCGCCAATCGCCATGAAATCGCCGTGGGCGAAATGCGCGAAGCGCAGCACGCCGAAGATCATGGTGGCCCCCACCGCGCCCAGTGCCAGAATGCTGCCGAGCAGGATGCCGTTGATGAGCAGCTGGATGATCTCGATCATGTGCGCCTATCCACCCAGAAACATTTCGGCGACTTCGGTGTTGGCGAGCAGGGCGGGCCCGGTGTCCTCGTAGCGGTTCTCGCCGGTGGCCAGCACATAGCCGCGATCGGCGGCCGCCAGGGCCTGACGGGCGTTCTGCTCGACCATGAGCACGCCGATGCCCAGCTGGTTGATGCCCCGGATGCGCTCGAACGTTTCGTCGATCAGCCGCGGCGACAGCCCGGCGGTGGGTTCATCGAGCATCAGCAGCGTCGGCTCGACCATCAGCGCCCGGCCCATGGCCACCATCTGGCGCTCGCCACCGGACATGACCCCCGCCTGCTGGTGGCGGCGCTCCTTGAGCCGGGGGAAGATCTCGAAGACCCGCTCCATGCGCGGGCCGTTGGGGCCGCGCAGCACATAGGCGCCCAGCTCGAGGTTTTCCACCACGCTCAGGGACGGGAACACGTTGGCCTCCTGGGGGACGTAGGCGATGCCGCGGCTGACCATGCGCTCGGCGGGGCGGTTGGTGATGGCCTCGCCGCGATAGCGCACCTGACCGCTGCGGATGGGCACCAGCCCGAACATCGCCTTCATGGCGGTGGACTTACCGGCACCGTTGGGTCCGATGATGACCACGATTTCGTCGGCCTCCACCCGCAGGTGCAGGTCGCGCAGGATGTCGACACCGCCGTAGCCGGCGTATAGCGCCTCGGCACTCAGCAGGCTCATGACGCGACCCCGCCGGCGTTGCCGCTGACGCCGGTGCCGAGATACGCCTCGCGGACCTGGGGATTACGGCGCAGCGTCGCCATGTCGCCCTCGGCGATCAGCTCGCCGTTGGCCATCACCATCACCGGGTCGCAGAGCCGTGCGATCAGGTCCATGTCATGCTCAATCACGCAGAAGGTATAGCCGCGCTCGCGGTTGAGCCGCTCGATGGCGTCGGCCAGCTTGCCGAGCAGCGTCCGGTTGACCCCGGCACCCGGCTCGTCGAGTAGCACCGCCTTGGCGTCGGTCATCATGGTGCGGCCCAGATCGAGGAGTTTTTTCTGTCCCCCCGAGAGATTGCCGGCCAGCTCGTTACGCAGGTGACCGATCTCAAGAAAGTCGAGCACCTCGTCGGCCTGGCGCAGGATGGCGCGGTCCTGCTCGATGACCCGCGGCCAGCGCAGCCAGCTGTGGATGAGGTTTTCGCCCTGCTGGCGGGCCGGCACCACCATCAGATTCTCGCGCACGGTCATGCGCGAGAACTCATGGGGGATCTGGAAGGTGCGCACCAGCCCCTGATGGAAGAGCTGATGGGTGGGCAGGCCGGTGATGTCCTCGCCGCGCAGGCGCACGACACCACTGTCCGGTGCCAGGGCGCCGGCAATGATGCTGAAAAGCGTCGATTTGCCGGCGCCATTGGGGCCGATCAGCCCCGTGACACTGCCCTCGGCGACCGTGAACGAAACCGACCGCACTGCCTGCAGGCCACCGAATGCCCGGGAGATCCGCTCGATTTCGATCATGGGGTGGCCCTGGGTTATTCCGCCGCTTCGCCGTCGTGGTCGCCGTCGTGGACGTGGCCATGCTCGAGCTCTTCGGCCGAGGCTTCGCGGACATCCGAGACCTTGACCTTGAAGTTGAGCGTCTGGCCGGCGAGGGGATGGTTGGCATCCACCGTGACGTTGTCGCCGCTGACCGCGGCCACGGTCACCACCTGGGTGCCGGACTGGGTCTGGGCCTGAAAGCGCATCCCGGCCTCGACGTTGTCGACGCCCTCGAACATGCTCTTGGGCACGTCCTGCTGGAGGCGGTCATCACGCTCGCCATAGGCCTCTTCCGGCGGAATGCTCACGTCGACATCCTCGCCAGCGGTCTTGCCCTCAAGGGCGTTCTCGAGCCCGGGGATGATGTTGCCGGCGCCATGCAGGTACTGCAGTGGCTGGCCTTCGGGGGAGGCGTCGAGCACCTCGCCCTCGGTGTCGCGCAGGGTATAGTCGATGGCAACCACCGCGTTCTTTTCGATCTGCATGGAATCCTCTGGATCTATTGAATTAAAGCGCTAGTGTAAACGCCCGCCAATCACCGGACAAACCTCGGCGGCTGGCCATTACGGCATGGGGGCGCTAGCCTTTCCGCCCTGTCCGACAACTCCCGGGAGGTAAGTCCTTGGCTGTCCCCACACCCGGCGCAACGCTTGCGCAGGCGAGTGATCATGCCCGCGGCCTGATGCTGGCCGGCGGTGCCGTGCTGCTGATCAGTTTTGATGCCCTGCTGGTGCGCTTGGCCGATGCGCCGCACTGGGATGTGGTGTTCTGGCGCGGCACGCTCATCGCCCTGACCCTGGCCGCCTGGATGCTGGTCAGTGGCCAGCGCCTGCACCTGCCGCCACGGCGGCGCGACCGCTGGCTGATCGGCCTGAGCGTGGTCATGCTCTCAGGCAACACCACGCTGTTCGTGCTGTCGGTGACCTATACGGCGGCGGCCAATACGGTGGTCATCCTGGCGGCGTCGCCGTTTTTCGCCGCCCTGTTCTCGGCGCTGTTCCTGCGCGAGCGGGTGCCATTGCGCACCTGGGTGGCCATCGCAGCGGCCATGGCCGGGGTGATCGTGGTGTTTGGCGGCGGCATGCGCGGCGGCACCGGTCTGGGGGACTTCTTTGCCATGACCCTGGCGGTGACGGTGGGGGCGCATCTGACCATCCTGCGCCGGTTTCCGGCGGTGCCGCGGCTGCCGCTCATCTGCCTGTCGGGCGTACTCGCCGCGCTCACCGCCGTCGCCTTCGCCAACCCGCTGGCCCTGAGTGCCGAGAGCTATGCGGTGATCGCGCTGATGGGGGTGGTGCAGATGCCGCTTGCCACCGTGATGCTGGCCGTGGCCACCCGTTACCTGCCCTCGCCCGAGGTCAGCCTGGCGCTGCTGGTCGAGACCGTGCTGGCGCCGATCTGGGTGTGGTGGGTGCTCGGTGAGGCGGTGCCGTCGCTGACCGCCGTGGGCGGCTCCGTGATTCTGTTGACCGTGGCGGTGCACGCCATGCTTGCCCTCAAAGAGGAGAAAACCTGATGGCGACGACGCCTGGCACCCCTGCGCCGGTGGCTGCGCGCCAGCCGGTAACCGACACCCGCCACGGCATCACCCGCGAGGATCCCTATGCCTGGCTGCGCGATCCGAACTGGCGCGAGGCGATGGTCGAGCCCGAGCGCCTGGACCCCGCGATCCGGGATTACCTGAGCGCGGAAAACGCCTATGCCGATTCGGTGATGGCGCCGCTTGAGGCGATCCGTACCGAGCTGGTCGCCGAGCTGCGCGGGCGCATCCGCGAGGATGATTCCAGTGTACCGGCCCCTGATGGCCGATGGGCCTACTACTCGCGCTACCGCGAGGGCGGTCAGCATGTGCTGCTGTGCCGCCGCCCGCGGGAGGGCGGCGATGAGCAGATCCTGCTCGACGGCGACGCGGAGGCCGAGGGCAGCGACTACTTTCAGTTGGGCGGCGCCGCGCACAGTCCCGATCACCGTTACCTGGCCTGGGCCGAGGATCGCGCCGGCGCCGAATCGTTCAGCCTGCGGGTGCGGGATCTGGCGACCGGCGAGGATCTGGCCGAGGTCATCCAGCCGGCGCGTGGCGACATCGCCTGGGCCAGTGACGGGCAGACGTTTCTCTACACCGTCATCGACGACGAGCATCGCCCGCGCTGGGTTTATCGGCATGTGCTGGGCACTCCGGCGGATGCCGACGAGGCGGTCTACACCGAGACCGATGCCGGCTTTTTCCTGGGCGTAGAGCGCACTGAAAGCGGCCGCTTCCTGATCATCGACAGTCACGATCACACCACCTCGGAGGTGCGCTGGCTGCCGGCCGACCGCCCGGCCGCCGAGCCGCAGCTGATCGCCCCGCGCGAGCGCGGCGTGGAGTATTCGGTGAGCGATCATGGCGATGAGTGGCTGATTCACACCAACGCCGACGGCGCCGAGGACTTCATGATCGCCCGTGCGCCGATCACCAGCACCGGCCGCGGTGACTGGACGCCGCTGGTCACGCACCGCCCCGGGCGGCTGATCGAGGGCATGCGCGTCTATGCCGACTGGCTGGTGCGCCAGGAGCTGGAGGATGCCGAGTCGCGGCTGGTGATCCGGGCCCTCGCGACTGGCGCGGAGCAGGTGCTCGATCAGCCCGACCCCTGCGTTGAAGTGGGCCTGATGGGCGGGCTTGAGTACCGTACTGACTGGCTGCGCTTTGGGGTGAGCGGCTTTGCCCGACCCGCCCAGGTGTTCGACTACAACATGCGCAGCGGCGAGCGCGTGCTGCGCAAGACCCAGGCAGTGCCCTCGGGGCATGATCCGGCGGCCTACGTCTCACGCCGGCTGATGGCGACGGCACCGGATGGCGAGCGGGTGCCGATCTCGCTGTTCCACCGCCGCGACCTGCAGCCCGACGCCGACACGCCGCTGCTGCTCTACGGCTATGGCGCCTATGGCATCAGTGATCTGCCCGGCTTCAGTCCCAATCGGCTGTCACTGGTGGATCGCGGCTTCGTCTATGCCATTGCCCACGTCCGCGGGGGCAAGGAGCGCGGTTATCGCTGGTACCGCCAGGGGCGGCTGTCCGAGAAGGCCAATACCTTCAGCGATTACATCGCCTGCGCCGAGGCACTGATCGAGGCGGGCTACACCGGCACCGGGCGGATCGCGGCCCATGGCGGGAGTGCCGGCGGCATGCTGGTGGGGGCGGTGCTCAATCAGCGCCCCGAGCTGTTCCAGGCGGCGGTGGCGGACGTGCCGTTCGTCGACGTGCTCAATACCATGCTCGATCCCGACCTGCCGCTGACACCGCCGGAGTGGCCGGAGTGGGGTAACCCGATCGACAGTGCCCGCGCCTATGCCGATATCGCCGCCTATTCGCCCTACGACAACATCGCGCCGCGGGCCTACCCGGATCTGCTGGTGACCGCCGGGGTGTCGGATCCGCGGGTGACTTACTGGGAGCCGGCCAAGTGGGTGGCCCGGCTGCGCAGCGAAGGCCGGCCCGCCGGGACGGTGCTGCTGCACACCCACATGAGCGCCGGCCACGGCGGGCCGGGCGGGCGTTTCCAGTACCTCGAGGAGGTCGCCTACCGCTACGCCTTTCTGCTGTGGAGCTACCAGATCATATCGTCGGGGACCGGGAAGTCGGCGTAGGCATCGTCCTCATCGTCGCCACCACTGTGCTCGGCGGTCCAGGCGATCAGAAACGGCGCCCGGGCATGGACGAACTCGACGATGTCCGCCGGGATCAGCCGGTAGCGCCCCCGGGTGCGGGCGATGGCGAGCCGTCCGGCCGCCAGATCGCGGCGCTGGGCGGCACTGACGTGGATCGGGCGGATGCGCCCGTTGTGGCTGAACTGAAAACGCTCATCGCCGTCGTGGCGGATCTGCGTGTCGAGGACCTTCTGCCGCGCCGCCTGTTCGGCCTCGTGCTGGCGCCGCTCTTCCTGGCGGCGGGCATTGAGGGTGCGGTCGCGGGCACGACGGTCGGCCTCGCGCTGGGCGGCGGCGTCGCTGGCGGCGGCCTGTTCGGCATCGGTTTCGCCGCGACGGCGCTTTTTGCGTTTGCTGCTGCGGGTCTTCTTGACCGACTGTTCGTCGACCAGACCCGACTTGAGCAGCTGATCGCGCAGGCTGTCACTCATGTGCCCTGGACCCTTCAGTAGGCTTCGTCGAGAACCCGCTCACGGAGCTGTTCATATTCATTCTGATTGATCAGACCCCGATCGCGCAGCGCCTCGAGCTCTTCAAGCCGGCCGGCCAGCGAATCGGTGGCCGGGGCTGACGCCGCGCTGCCGCCGACCTGACCGCTGGTGCCGCCGGTGTCGCGCCGATAGGCGGTGCCGCTCAGCTGCAGCTGGGACTCGTCGCAGATGCCGCGATTGTAGAACGGCCCGGCGCCGACGATGCGCAGGTAGTCGGCATTGCCCGCGGCGGCCTCGTCGCGGAGTTTTCGCACGATGGTCTCGAGGCCGGCGTCACGCTGCGAGGCGATATTGCAGTTGACGCGCGCGTAGCGGGTGAACTGATCCACCTGACGGAATTCGTTGCCCGGCGCGTCGGTGCTGACCGTCAGCTCGGGCGTGCTGACGCGGCTGATGAACCCGTCGGCCGCCGACGGGGCCTCGGCTTCGGCGCGGGCGGCATCCGCCGGATCGCCGTCGCTGATGCCCGGCAGCATGCTGCAGGCGCCAAGGCCGAGGCAGGCCGCGAGAATGGGCAGGGACTTGGGAAAAACCATGATCGGACTCCGATGACAACGGGATCTATAACCCGTGAGTATTGCCGATGGGGGCGGGGCTTGGCCAGCCCGATACTTGGCCAGCCCGATACTGGCCAAAATGGGACTGCGGGGGTACGATTTCGGGATCGGGCCGCAGCGGCCCCCGTCCTTGAAACCGCAAAAGGAGATCCAAATGGCCTTTACGCTACCGGATTTGCCCTACGACTATGATGCATTGGACCGCTCCATCGATGCGCGCACCATGGAGATCCATCACACCAAGCATCACAACACCTACGTCACCAAACTCAACGCCGCGGTGGAGGGGACCGAGCACGCCGATAAGCCGCTCGAGTCGCTGCTGACCGGTGTCTCGGCCCTGCCGACGGCGGTGCGCAATAACGGCGGCGGGCACTACAACCATTCGCTGTTCTGGAAGATGCTCTCGCCCAACGGGGGCGGCGCGCCCAATGGCGCGGTGGCCGATGCCATCAACGCGGCGTTCGGCTCGTTCGAGACCTTCCGCGAGACGTTCACCAACGCCGCACTGGGCCGGTTCGGCTCGGGCTGGGCGTGGCTGATCCACACGCCGGAGGGCCTCAAGGTCACCTCGACGCCCAATCAGGACAACCCGCTGATGGACGTCGCCGAGCAGCCGGGCCACCCGGTGCTGGGCATTGATGTCTGGGAGCACGCCTATTACCTGCGCTACCAGAACCGTCGCCCGGATTATGTCGAGGCGTTCTGGGACGTGGTGAACTGGGACGAGGTCAACCGCCTGCTGGCGGACGCGGGCTGAACCGCGCCAGATCCCGGTCCATGGCGCCCGCCAGCGGCAGCTGCGCATCATGGGGATGCAGCCCGATGCGCAGCCCCGCCGCCGGCGCGCGGCGTCGGTTGACGGCGTTGCTCACCTGCAGCGCCGCCTTCTGCAGGCGGTTGCCCGCCTCGTAGCCAAGCAGCGCCCGATAGCGCCAGCGCCCGTCGGCGCGTGAATGAATCCCCCGCAATGTCTCCACCAGGCTGAACGGCTGCTCGTCGAGGCGTCGCAGCGGCAGGGCGCCGAGCGCCCAGGCCGGCGGCACATAAAGCCCGTCGGGGGTCAGGTCATGCCGGCCAAACCAGGCGTGACAGCGCCGCATCAGCGCGAGGATGCCTTCGGCGTCCAGGCTCAGGTGCTCGGCCACCCGGCGCGAGATGAGCGCGCTGTGGACACGGTGCCCAATCCCACCGAAACCATCGATGGCGTGGCGCCAGCCGTGGCCGGCCAGCGGGTGGCCGTCGGCCTGCCAGCGCTGCAGCTGGCTGATACCGGCGCGGTCCCAGTCGCGTCCGGGCACCACCAGCAGCGTGGGGGGCGGCCAGCCATGGCGCCGGCAGCGGTCGATCAGGGCCGTCACCGGGGTCAGGGTGTCGGGCATGACATCGTGAATGCTCAGGCAGACGGCGGGGTGGTTCATGGCCGGATCAGCGCCTGCCATTCATCCAGACAGCGCCGGGTCATGGCGACCGCCTGGGCCCGGGCCGTCGCGGCACAGTCGGCAAGGGCCGCCGGGGGTTCGCTGAAAAGCCGCTCCAGGGCCTGTTCGACCGTCTCGTCGTCGGCCATCACCCGCAGACCCGGGGCAAACTCCGGCCAGTCGGCAATTCCGCAGCCCGGCGAGACCAGCGTCACCCGCCCGCGGGCCATGGCTTCGAGGGCGACCGTGCCGAACGCCTCGACCTGAGAGGGCAGGACCAGCAGGTCGCTGGCGTCCAGTGCGCTGAGCAGGGCGCCGCGATCCAGCCAGCCCAGGTACTCGAGGTTGTCGAGCCGCGCAGCGGCCGCCTCGACGGTGCCGCGCTGCGGGCCGTCGCCGGCGATGCGCACCGTGCATCCCGGGTGGGCCGCGGCGGCGTCAATCACCGATTCGACGCGTTTTTCCGCCGCCAGCCGGCCGACGAACAGTATCCGCCGTGGCGGGGTTTCGAGCGCTGCCACGGGTGTGTCGAGAAACGCCCGGGGGACCGGGGTATGGACGCGGACCGCGTGATGGGCGCCCTTGTCGCGGGCCAGCTGGTGCATGTGCGCCGAGTTGCTGACCACCACCGCGGCGCGCCGGAAGACCACCGCGTTGACCCGCGCCATCAGCGCGCGGTTCAGCCAGCCCCGCAGTCGGCCCCAGTAAAGGGTGGCCAGCGCCTCGTAGTCGGTGTGCAGGCCAAAGATGAGCCGCGCGCCCAGGCGTCGCGCCATCAGGGCGGCGAGTACGCCGTAGGGCCCGGGCGTGGCTACGATCAGCGTGTCCGGCCGCCAGGCCTCGAGGCTGCGCCAGAACGCGCGTGGCGCCGGCACTGCGATGCGCTGGGTGGCATCGCCGGGCAGGCCGGTCTCGAACCAGTGGCGGCGGGGATGCGCCGGGTCGCCGGCGGCGATCAGGGCGATGTCACCGACGCTGTCGCGCAGATGTTCGATGAGATCGCTGTAGTAAGTGCCCACGCCATTGCGCTGGGGCGCGGCGTCCGAGACCACCAGTACCCGCGGGCGAGGATCCATCGGCGTCGCCTCGTCGGCCTTGAGCGGTCGGGTGGCGGTAAAGTCGAAGGCCGCACGGATGTCGGCGAAGCGCTCGGCGATGGTGTCGGCGTCCAGGTCATGGTCGCCCAGGGCGTGACGGTGCCCCGAGCGATGCTGGCGCGCCCGTGCATCGAGGGTCTCGAGATGCCCGGCAAAGGCCGGGTCCAGGGGCAGCTCGAGGGCGGCATAGGTCTCGCGCAGGGTGGCGGCCAGGCCCTGGCGCTGGGCGGGCAGCGGGATCAGCACGGCGCGACCGGCGGCGCGTCGGGGCAGCACCGAGAGCAGTTCGGTATAGCCGAAATGCAGCTGCCGGAGCATGCGCCGGGCGAGGGCGCCGCGGTGGATGCGGCCATGCAGTGCCTCCAGCCCCGGGGCAAGGCTTGAGAGCTGCGACGAGACGACCTCGGCGGGATCGCGCAGGCAGGCGATGAAGCGTGCATCCGGGAAGGCGGTCTGCAGCGTCGCCACCAGGGTCGCGTGGCTGGCGTTCTTGGCCAGATAGGTGCGTTGGCCGCCATGAAAGAACAGGTGGCGCTGGATGTTGCGCCGGTAGTGGCGCATCAGGCGGCGTTTTTCGGCCTCGGTGAGTGCGGCGTCGCCACGGCCCAGGCGCCACAGTCGGCGGCTGTCGGGAAACGCCACCACCAGGATGAACGCCGACAGCCACGGCAGCAGGCTGAGATAGTCCTCCTCGGGCGCGCGGGCCGTGATGGGGTGGGCATCGGTGAGCGGGGCCAGAAAGCGACGGTTGAGGGTGCCGGCCAGGCGTTGCAGCGGCCGCCCCAGACATCGGTCGAGGCGTGCCAGTCCGTGCCAGGCGTAGCGGTGGCTGATGGCCGGGGCGAGCAGACATTCCCAGGTCTGCTGGGTGGTGAAGCGGGAATCGTGGGCAAGCGCTTCATGCAGCGCCGTGGTGCCGCTGCGTGGCACCCCCAGAATGAAAACCGGACGCCGGACGGGCTGGCGCCGGTAGCGTCGGAAGAGCACTTCGTCGAGGCCCAGGCCCAGGGCGTAGTAGGCGAGGGCGAAGGGCAGGCCTCCTCCCAGCAACAGGGTGACCGCCCAGCGCCGCGGCCCGTTGCGCAACACGCCGTCGCGAACGGGGATCAGGCCCGACCCGATCAGCCCGAGCCAGTCGGTGATGACGCGGATCACTCAGTGCCGCCGGACGCGATCATCCTTGCCGAAGTGGTGCGCCAGACTGCGGTCCAGCTTGCCGGCGGCCTGGTGGGCGGCGGTGTAGGCATCCTCGGCGACGGCTTCGGCCACCAGCGGGTCGCGGCCACGCGGGTGGGCTTCGAGCAGGCAGTGCACATCATCGGCGCCGCCCTTGCCGGCGTTGTCGTCCTTGAAGTGCACCTCGATGCGCGTCAGGCGCTCGCCGTGCTTGCGCTCAACCGGCTCGAGCTTGTGCTGGACGTGGTCGCGGAGGGCATCCGAGAGATGCACCCCGTCGCCCGGGTTGATGATCAGTTCCATTGGAATCAGACCCTCCTCGTGCGTGAATGACAGGCCGGCCTCAGGGCCGGTTCTCGCGCAGCGTGTCGAGTGACGCACTGAAGCCAAGCAGCGACAGCGGGATCTCGACCTCGCGGTTCTGCGGATCGGCGATGGTCAGGGTGGCGCGCTCGCCGGCGCGCATGCGGCTGAGCAGGTCATCGCCGAGTTCGATGCTCGTGCGGCAGCCGGCCTGCAGGCAGATCTGCACCGCAAACCGCTCGGCCTCGCCGCCGTCAATACTCAGCGCGACGCCCGGCGGCAGCAGCATGCCCAGGGGCAGGTTGAACAGGGCCACCGGCCGGTCGGAATCCGGCGGGAAGCCGATCACCGCCTCGAGGACGGTCTGGTCGTTTTGCTGCTCGCTCACCTGCTGGTACATCTCGCAGAACTCGCCGGCGCCGAAGGCGTCTTCCGGGGCCGGCTGGCAGCGCACGATCCAGTCCTGATTGCGCTCACGGACCTCGGCCTGGGGCCGCTCCGCCTGTGGCTCGAGGGCGGAATCGGTCCCCTCGCTCTGGGCCCCTGCGGTGCCGGCGGTAAGCACCAGCAGCATCAGGCTGGACAGGGTGGCAAACAGGGCCGCGCGGGCAGTCACTCGGTTCATGATGTCTCTCGATTGCCTTTGAGTGCCCCCAGTCTGCCGGACTGGGGCGTGCATGCAAATCAGCCCTCGTCCGGCTCGTAGCCGAGGTTGGGGGCGAGCCAGCGCTCGACCTCGGTGACCGGCATGTCCTTGCGCCGGGCATAGTCCTCGACCTGGTCGCGATAGATGCGCCCGACGCCGAAGTAGCGGCTGTCCGGATGGCCGAAATACCAGCCCGATACCGCGGCGGTGGGGAACATGGCGCGGCTTTCGGTCAGGCGCAGGCCGATCCGGTTCTCAACATCCAGCAGCGACCAGAGCCGGTCCTTTTCAGTGTGGTCGGGGCAGGCGGGATACCCCGGCGCGGGCCGGATGCCGCGATACTTCTCGGCGATGAGCGCGGCGTTGTCGAGGCTTTCGTCGGGCTGATAGCCCCAGAACTCGCGGCGTACCCGCTGGTGCAGCATCTCGGTAAAGGCCTCGGCCAGCCGGTCGGCGAGGGCCTTGACCATGATCGAGTTGTAATCGTCGTGGTCGGCCTCGAACCGGGCCACCGGTGCGTCGATGCCCAGTCCCGTGGTCACTGCAAAGGCCCCCATCCAGTCGGCGTGACCGGTCTCGCGCGGGGCGACGTAATCGGCCAGTGACTGGTTGGGTCGGCCGTCGGGCTTTTCATTCTGCTGGCGCAGATGATGCAACGTGGTCAGCACCTCGGTGCGGTCCTCGCCGGTGTAGAGCTCGGTGTCATCGCCGACGGCGTTGGCGGGGAACAGACCGAACACGCCCCGGGCGGTGAGCCACTTTTCGGCCACCAGCTGCTCGAGCATGGCGACGGCGTCGGCATGCAGCTTGCGCGCCTCCTCGCCGACGATCTCGTCGTCGAGGATCTTCGGGTACGAGCCGGCCAGTTCCCAGGCATGGAAAAACGGCGTCCAGTCGATGTAGTCCACCAGTTCATCGAGGGCGGGCTCGATTTCGTGGATGCCGGGCGCGACGGGCTGCACCGGGGTATAGGCCTGCCAGTCGATGGGCGTGCGATTGGCGCGGGCGGTCTCGATGTCCAGCCACTTATGGCGCCGCTGCCGGCCCTCGTGCTGTTTGCGCACGCGTTCGTATTCCTCGCGCAGGTCGGCGGCAAAGGCCTCGTAGCGGGTCTCGCTGACCAGGTTGCTGGCGACTCCGACGGCACGCGAGGCGTCCTTGACGTAGATGACGTCCTGGTCATACCGCGGGTCGATCTTGACCGCGGTGTGCACCCGCGAGGTGGTGGCGCCGCCGATCAGCAGGGGAGTGGACATGCCCCGGCGCTGCATCTCCTTGGCGACGTTGACCATCTCATCCAGCGACGGCGTGATCAGCCCGGACAGGCCGATGACATCGGCGTTGTGCTCGACGGCGGCATCCAGGATCCGCTCGGCGGGCACCATCACGCCCAGGTCGGTGACCTCGAAGTTGTTGCACTGCAGGACCACGCCGACGATGTTCTTGCCGATGTCGTGGACATCGCCCTTCACCGTGGCCAGCAGGATGCGCCCGGCGGGCTCGTCGTCGCCGCCACCATTCGCGGCCTTTTCCTCTTCGATGTAGGGCAGCAGATAGGCGACGGCCTTTTTCATGACCCGCGCCGACTTCACCACCTGGGGCAGGAACATCTTGCCCTCGCCGAACAGGTCGCCGACCACGTTCATGCCGTCCATCAGCGGGCCTTCGATGACCTCGATGGGGCGGTTGAACTGCTGGCGCGCCTCCTCGACGTCGTCATCGGTGTAATCGGCGATGCCCTTGACCAGCGCGTGCTCCAGGCGCTTGGCCACGGGCTGCTCGCGCCAGGCCAGATCCTCTTCCTTTTTCCGGCCGCCCTGGCCCTTGTAGCGCTCGGCCAGATCCAGCAGCCGCTCGGTGGCATCGTCACGCCGCGCCAGCACCACGTCTTCGACATGGTCGCGCAGCTCGGGGTCGATGTCGTCGTAGACTTCGAGCTGGCCGGCGTTGACGATCGCCATGTCCAGCCCGGCGCGGATCGAGTGGTAGAGGAACACCGAGTGCATGGCCTCGCGCACGGCGTTGTTGCCGCGGAATGAGAACGACAGGTTCGACAGCCCGCCGCTGACCTTGGCGTGGGGCAGGTTGTTCTTGATCCAGCGCGTCGCCTCGATGAAGTCCACGGCGTAGCGGTCGTGCTCGGCGATGCCCGTGGCCACCGGGAAGATATTCGGGTCAAAGATGATGTCTTCGGCCGGAAAACCGATCCGCCCGGTGAGCAGTTCATAGGCGCGCTGGCAGATCTGGATGCGCCGCTCGTAGGTGTCGGCCTGGCCCTGCTCGTCGAAGGCCATCACCACCACGGCAGCGCCATGGCGTTTGAGATCGGTGGCCTGGGCGAGGAACGGGGCCTCGCCTTCCTTGAGCGAGATCGAGTTGACCACGGACTTGCCCTGGATCCACTTGAGCCCGGCGATCATGGCGTCCCATTTGGAGGAGTCGACCATGATCGGCACCCGGGCGATCTCCGGCTCGGTGGCGATCAGCTTGAGGTAGCTCTCCATCGCCTCGGTGGCGTCGAGCATGCCCTCGTCCATGTTGACGTCGATGATCTGGGCGCCGCCGTCGACCTGGTCGCGTGCCACCTCGAGCGCGGTGTCGTAATCGCCTTCCATGATCAGGCGCTTGAAGCGTGCCGAGCCGGTCACGTTGGTGCGCTCGCCGATGTTCACGAACAGCGCGTCGTCGCCGATGTTGCAGGGTTCGAGCCCGGACAGGCGCATGGCCGGTTCGGGCGAGGGCACGGGCCGTGGCGGGATGCCGTCGACGGCCCGCGCCAGGGCGCGGATGTGCTCGGGCGTGGTCCCGCAGCAGCCGCCGATGATGTTGACGAAGCCGCTCTCGGCGAACTCCTTCATGATCCCGGCCATGAACTCCGCGGAGTGGTCGTACTCGCCGAATTCGTTGGGCAGCCCGGCGTTCGGGTAGATGGTCACGAACGTGTCGGCGACGCGGCTGATTTCCTGGACGAACGGGCGCATCAGATCGGCGCCCAGCGCGCAGTTGAGCCCTACCGTGAAGGGCTGGGCGTGGCGCACCGAGTTCCAGAATGCCTCGGTGGTCTGGCCCGACAGGGTGCGCCCGGAGGCGTCGGTGATGGTGCCCGAGATCATCACCGGCCAGCGCTCGCCCCGCTCGGCGAACAGCGCCTCGAGGGCGTAGATCACGGCCTTGGCGTTGAGGGTGTCGAAGATCGTCTCGATGAGCAGCAGATCGGCGCCGCCCTCGATCAGGCCCTCCGCGGCCTCGCGGTAGGCGACGGTGAGCTCGTCGAAGGTGACGTTGCGCTTGCCCGGGTCGTTGACGTCGGGCGAGATCGAGGCGGTGCGGTTGGTCGGGCCGATGGCGCCGGCCACCAGGCGCGGTCGATCCGGGGTTCGGGCCTCGGCTTCATCGCAGGCCCGGCGGGCGATCCGCGCCGCCTCGACATTGATCTCGCGGGCGAGGTGCTCGAGCCCGTAGTCGGCCTGGGCGATGGTGGTGGCCGAGAAGGTGTTGGTCTCGACGATATCCGAACCGGCCGCCAGGTTATCGCGGTGGATCTGCTCGATGATATCCGGGCGGGTCAGCACGAGCAGATCGTTATTGCCGTTCAGGTCCCGGGGATGGTCGGCGAACCGTTCGCCCCTGAAGTCGGGTTCGGCCAGTTCGCAGGCCTGGATCATGGTGCCCATGGCACAGTCGAGCAGGTGGATGCGCTGGTTGAGCGCTTCCCGCAGTCGCTGGACGCGATCCGCCATCAAGTCGTCTCCGCATAGAGGGGTTGACCGGGCAGTATACGCCATCCGGCGCTTTACCCCAGCCAGTGGCGATGCATAATGCGGGCATGAACCACTGGATCGCACGCCTGCTGGCCTTCTGGTCGCTGACCTGGCATCTGCGCCAGCCGCCGCTGGCCCATGCGGATGCCGATGAGCGGGCGCGCTGGTGCCGGGATCATGCGGGGACGTTCGCCGGGCGCTGGCTGGGCCTGGGGGCGGTGCTGTGGCTGCTGTTCATGACGCCGTTCGTGGCGTTCGTGCCGCTCGGCATTGCCGGGGTGCTGGCGCTGGCGGTGGGCATGGCCACGCTGACCCGCCAGATCCTCGCCCAGCGCCGCGCGGGCCCGCCCCCCATCGAGCCGCCGGCGGACTTCCCGCGCCGCGACCACGACGACGCCGATGATCGCTAGCGGTTCACGGGCGCTGGCGGCCCTCGTGCTGGTGGCGTTGCTGAGCGCCTGCGCGACATCGCCCACCGGCCGGCCGCAGCTGCAGTTCATGCCCGATGCACAGATCCGCAGCATGGGGGTCGAGGCCTACCGCGAGATGCAGGACGCCGAGCCCGTCCTCGAGGCGGGGCCGCGCGTGGCCCGGGTCGAGTGCGTGGCCGAGGCCATCATCCCCCAGGTGCCCGATGAGTACGCCGGCAATGGCTGGGAAGTCACGGTGTTCGAGAGCGATCAGGTCAACGCCTTTGCCCTGCCCGGCGGCAAGATCGGCGTCTACACCGGTCTGCTGGAGGTCACCGAAAACTCCGATCAGCTGGCCGCGGTGATCGCCCACGAAATCGCGCACGTCATGGCGGAACATGCCAATGAGCGGATGTCCACCGAGATGGCCACCGCGCTGGGGCTGGGAGCGCTGCAGGTGGCGGCGGGCGACGATCCGCAGCGCCGGCGTATGATGGCGGTGCTGGGCGTGGGCGCGCAGGTGGGGATCATCCTGCCGTTCAGCCGCACCCACGAGTCGGAGGCGGACGAAATCGGCCTCGGGCTGATGGCGGATGCCGGGTTCGATCCGCGCGCCAGTGTCGCACTGTGGCGGAACATGGCCGATGCCGGGGATGAGGCGCCACCGGAGTTCCTCTCCACCCATCCCTCGGGCGAGACGCGCATCGCTGACCTGCGCGCCGAACTGCCCACCGCCATCTACCGCTACGAGCAGGCCCGTGCGGCGGGCCGCCGGCCGGATTGCGCTAGCTGAACACGATGGTGCGGTTGCGGTAGACCAGGGTCTGGCGTTGCAGGTGCGCCCAGACGCCGCGCGCCAGCACCAGCTTTTCAAGATCCTGACCCTTGCGCACCAGCGCCTTGATGGAATCGCGATGGGTGATGCGGGTGACGTCCTGGTCGATGATCGGCCCGGCGTCCAGGTCTTCGGTCACGTAGTGACTGGTGGCGCCGATGATCTTCACACCCCGCGCGTGCGCCGCGTGGTAGGGCCGGGCGCCGGCGAAGGCGGGCAGGAACGAGTGATGGATGTTGATGATCCGCTGCGGGAAGGCGTTGATCAGCGCCGGGCCGACGATCTGCATGTAGCGCGCCAGCACCACCAGGTCGATGCCGTGCCGCTCGAGCAGCTCGATTTCAGCGGCCTCCTGCTCGGCCTTGTTTTCGGTGCTGATCGCAAAGCAGTGAAACGGGATCCCGAACTGCTGCGCGACGGGGCGCAGGGTTTCGTGATTGCTGATGATCAGCGGGATCTCGACCCGCCACTCCCCGGACTGCCAGCGCGACAGCAGGTCATAGAGGCAGTGCGACATCTTTGAGACGAACAGCGCCAGGCGCAGCGGCCGATCCTGGTGATGGAGCTGCCAGACGGCGTCAAAGTGATCGGCGATGCCGCTGCGGAACGCCGCCTCGAACGCCTCGGCGTCCAGGGCGAATCCCTCGAGCTCCCAGCGCACGCGCATGAAAAAGACGCCCTCGGCGCGGTCGACATGCTGGTCCAGGTCGACGATGTTGGCGCCATGGGTGGCCAGAAACCGCGTGACCGCCGCGACGACCCCGGGGCGGTCGGGGCAGTGCATCAGCAGGGTGGCGGTACGCGCCCGGCGTTCGGCCATCAGCCGGCGAGCCTGCGGTACTTGATGCGGTGCGGATTCATGGCCTCGTCGCCGAGGCGCCGGCGCCGGTCCGCCTCGTATTCCTGGTAATTGCCCTCGAAGAAGTTGACCTGGCTGTCGCCCTCGAAGGCGAGGATGTGGGTGGCGATGCGGTCGAGGAACCAGCGGTCATGGGAGATCACCATGGCCGAGCCGGGGAACACCAGCAGGGCCTCTTCCAGGGCACGCAGTGTCTCGACGTCGAGGTCGTTGGTCGGCTCGTCGAGCAGCAGCAGGTTGCCGCCACGCTGCAGCAGCTTGGCCAGATGCACGCGGTTGCGCTCGCCGCCGGAGAGTTCGCCGATGCGCTTCTGCTGATCCTGGCCCTTGAAGTTGAAACGCCCGACGTAGGCGCGCGAATTGACCTCGTAGTGACCCACCTGAAGCAGATCGTGGCCGTCGGAGATTTCCTCCCAGACGGTGCGCGTGTCGTCGAGGTGGTCGCGGCTCTGATCGACATAGGCCAGATCGACGGTGTCGCCCAGGCGCAGCTGGCCGGCATCGGGTGCTTCCTGGCCGACGATCATGCGGAACATCGTGGTCTTGCCCGCGCCGTTGGGGCCGATGATCCCGCAGATCCCGCCCGCGGGCAGGGTGAACGAGAGGTCGTCGACCAGCAGCTGATCGCCGAACGCCTTGCGCACGCCATCGGCCTCGACCACGACGTTGCCCAGACGCGGCCCCGGCGGGATGTAGATCTCGTTGGTCTCGTTGCGGGCCTGGAATTCCTTTGACTGGAGCTCGTCGAACTGCTTGAGCCGCGCCTTGTTCTTGGACTGCCGACCCTTGGGGTTGGAGCGGACCCACTCGAGCTCGGCCTGCATGGCCTTGCGGTGCGCGGCCTGTTCGCGGGCCTCCTGGGCGAGGCGCTTTTCCTTCTGCTCGAGCCACGATGAGTAGTTGCCCTGCCAGGGGATGCCGTGCCCGCGGTCCAGCTCCAGGATCCAGCCGGCGACATTGTCGAGGAAGTAGCGGTCATGGGTGACCGCCACCACGGTGCCCTCGAATTCGGCCAGAAAGCGCTCAAGCCAAGCCACCGACTCGGCGTCGAGGTGGTTGGTGGGCTCGTCGAGCAGCAGCATGTCGGGGTTGGACAGCAGCAGCCGACACAGCGCCACGCGGCGGCGCTCGCCGCCCGACAGGGTGTCGACCGCGGCCTCCCACGACGGCAGGCGCAGGGCCTCGGCGGCCTGGTCGAGCTTGCGCTCGAGATCCCAGGCATCGGCGGCGTCGATCTGGTCCTGGAGCTTGCCCTGTTCCGCCATCAGCGCCTCGAAATCGGCATCCGGGTCGGCGAACTGGGCGGAGACGGCGTTGAACCGGTCGATCAGGGCCTTGGTGTCGGCGACGCCGTCTTCAACGTTGCCGCGCACGTCTTTGGCGGGGTCCAGCTCAGGCTCCTGGGGCAGGTAGCCGATGCGGGTGCCGGCCTGGGCGCGGGCCTCGCCCTCGATCTCGGTATCCAGTCCGGCCATGATCCGCAGCAGCGTCGATTTGCCCGAGCCGTTCAGGCCGAGCACGCCGATCTTGGCGCCGGGGAAAAACGACAGCGAGATGTCGCGCAGGATGGGCTTTTTCGGCGGGACGACCTTGCCCACCTGATTCATCGTGTAGATATATTGTGCCATCCCCTTAGTCTACGAACTCTCGGCCGCCGAGAGAAGCACCCAGTCAATGCACGCGAAAGGGAATTTCGCTAGACTGGCGGACTCACACCGGTTACCCCCACACGACGAGGACAGGCATGTATTCCACCGACATGAGTGTTGCCGGATTCGACCCGGAGCTGGCCGCCGCGATCGATCAGGAGCGCGACCGTCAGGAGACGCACATCGAGCTGATCGCCTCGGAAAACTACGCCAGCCCGCGGGTGCTCGAGATGCAGGGCAGCGTGCTGACCAACAAGTACGCCGAGGGCTATCCGGGCAAGCGCTATTACGGCGGCTGCCAGTACGTGGACATTGCCGAAAATCTGGCCATCGAGCGCGCCAAGACGCTGTTCGGGGCGGCCTACGCCAACGTCCAGCCGCACTCGGGCTCGAGCGCCAACCTGGCGGTGTTCATGGCTCTGGCCAAGCCCGGCGACACCCTGCTGGGGCTGAGCCTCGACCATGGCGGGCACCTGACCCACGGCGCCAAGCCGAATTTCTCGGGCAAGATCTACAACCCGGTGCAGTACGGCGTGACCTCGGACACCGGCGAGATCGACTACGAGCAGGTCGAGCGGCTGGCCCGGGAGCACCGCCCGACGATCATCGTGGCGGGCTTTTCGGCCTACTCGCGGGTCATTGACTGGGCGCGTTTCCGGGCGATCGCCGACGCGGTGGGCGCCTGGCTGGTGGCCGATATGGCGCATATCGCCGGGCTGGTGGCCACCGGGGTCTATCCCAGCCCGGTGCCCCATGCCGACGTCGTCACCACCACCACGCACAAGAGCCTGCGCGGGCCGCGCGGCGGGCTGATCCTGGCGCGGGAGAACCCCGACGTCACCAAAAAGCTGCAGTCGCTGATCTTCCCGGGCACCCAGGGCGGGCCGCTGATGCACGCCATTGCCGGCAAGGCGGTGGCCTTTCTTGAGGCGCAGGATCCGGGCTTCCGCGACTATCAGGAGCAGGTGGTCGTCAACGCCCGGGCCATGGCCGAGACGGTGATGGCGCGTGGCTACGATGTGGTCTCCGGCGGTACCGACAACCACCTTCTGCTGATGGACCTGGTCAACAAGGGGCTGACCGGCAAGGAGGCGGATGCCGCCCTGGAAGACGCGCACATCACCGTCAACAAGAACACGGTCCCCAACGACCCGCAGTCGCCGTTCGTGACCTCGGGCCTGCGCATCGGCACGCCGGCGATCACCACCCGGGGCTTCCGCGAGGCGGAGAGCCGCGAGCTGGCCGGCTGGATCTGCGATGTCCTTGATCACATCAATGACGAGTCGGTGCGCCGGCGCGTCCGCGAACAGGTGACCGACATCTGCAACCGCTTTCCGGTCTACGAAGCCCTGCAGGGCTGATCGGGCCCCATGCGCTGTCCCTTCTGCCACACGCAGGACACCCGGGTCATCGACTCGCGGCTCGCCAGCGAGGGTGATCAGGTCCGGCGCCGGCGCGAGTGCGCCGGCTGCAACGAGCGGTTCACCACCTATGAGTCGGCCGAACTGCTGATGCCCCGGGTGGTCAAGCGCGATGGCACACGGGTGCAGTTCGATGACCAGCGGCTGCGCAACGGCATGCTGCGGGCCCTCGAGAAGCGCCCGGTGGCCACCGAGGCGGTGGAGGCCGCACTCAGCCGCATCCGCCAGCGGGTGCAGGCGCTGGGTGACGGCGAGGTGAATGCCAGCACGCTGGGCGACTGGGTGATGGAGGAGCTGCGTGAGCTTGATCAGGTGGCCTATGTGCGGTTTGCCTCGGTGTATCGCAGCTTTCAGGACGTGAGTGCGTTCCGCGAAGTCATCGAGGGCCTGGAGGAGCACGATCGGCAGCCGACGGATGACGGACCCCGCTCTTGAGTGATTTCAGCACCGCCGACCATGCCTGGATGGCCCGCGCGCTGCAGCTCGCCGAGCGCGGCCGCTGGACGGTGGATCCCAACCCGCGGGTGGGCTGCGTGCTGGTGCGCGATGAGGTCTGCATCGGCGAGGCATGGCACGAACGGGCCGGCGAGCCGCATGCCGAGGTGCTCGCGCTGCGGGCCGCCGGCGGCGATGCCGCGGGCGCGACGGCCTACCTGACCCTCGAGCCCTGCAGTCACTACGGCCGTACGCCGCCCTGCGCCGATGCGCTGATCGAAGCCGGCGTAGCGCGGGTGGTGGCCGCGGCTAGCGACCCCAATCCGCGGGTGGCGGGGCAGGGGCTCGAGCGTCTGCGGGACGCCGGTGTCGCGGTGGCGGCAGGCCTGATGGCCGCGCAGAGCGAGGCCCTCAATCCGGGGTTTTTCCGGCGCATGCGCGACGGCCGGCCGTATGTGCGCGCCAAGCTCGCGGCGAGCGTGGATGGGCGTACCGCCATGGCCGCCGGCGAGAGCCGCTGGATCACCAGTGCTGCGGCCCGTCGCGATGTGCACCGCTGGCGGGCGGCGAGCAGCGCCATCGTCACCGGGGTGGATACCGTCATCGCCGATGATCCGGCGCTGACCGTGCGCGATGTGGACGGCGACTGGCTGGCGCCGCGGCGGGTGGTGATCGACACCGACCTGCGCACCCCGCCGGACGCCGAGCTGCTGGCGGACGAGCGCGGGGTGGTGCTGATCCACGGCGGCACCATGCCCGCCCGCGAGGCCGAGCGGGTGCACGCCGGCGCCGAGCTCTGGCAGGTGGCGCCGGGCGAGGATGGCCATGTCTCACCACTGGCGGCCCTCGACGCCCTGGGCGCGGCGGGCATCAACGAGGTGTGGCTGGAAGCCGGCTCGCGGCTGACCGGGGCATGGCTGCAGGCGGGCTGGGTCGATGAGCTGATCGTCTATCTGGCGCCGCATCTGATGGGGCATGACGGTCAGCCCCTGCTGACCCTGCCGGGTCTCGAGGCGATGAGCGATCGGATTGCCCTGCGCTGGCAGGACGTTCGCCGCGTGGGCGACGATCTTCGGCTGACGATGACAATGCGGGATGACGCGGAGGACGGTTGAATGTTCACGGGCATTATTCAGGCAATGGGCGTGCTGCAGGAAAGCCGCGAGACCGGCTCGGACCGGCGCATGCGCTTTACGGTGGATGGGCTGGACACGGAGCGGCTGCAGATCGGTGACAGCATGGCGGTCAATGGCTGCTGTCTGACCGCCGTCGAAATCGATGCCGACGGGTTCGCCGCGGATGTGTCGCTGGAATCCCTCGAGCGCACGACGCTGGGTCGGCTCACGCCCGGTGACGGCGTCAACCTGGAGCCGGCCCTGACCCTGTCGACGCCGCTTGGCGGGCATTTGGTCAGTGGCCACATCGACGGCGTCGGCGAGGTGGTCGCGCGGACGCCGGCGGGCCGCTCCGAGCGCTGGCGGTTCCGCGCCCCGCAGGCGCTGGCGCATTACATCGCCGAGAAGGGGTCGATCGCCATCGAGGGCATCAGCCTCACGGTCAATCGCGTCGAGGGCAGTGAGTTCGAGGTCAACATCGTGCCGCATACCTCGGCGGTGACCACTCTGGGTCGCTATCAGGCCGGGCATCCGGTCAATCTGGAAGTGGATCTGGTCGCGCGCTATCTCGAGCGCCTCCTGCAGGGTGACACGGCGGGCTCCAAGGGCGGGGTGAGCGAGGCCCTGCTGCGGCGCAACGGCTTTCTGAAGGACTGATCATGGCGTTCAACAGCATCGACGAGATCGTCGACGACATCAGCGCCGGGCGCATGGTGCTGATGCTCGACGACGAGGACCGGGAAAACGAGGGCGATCTGCTCATGGCGGCCTCCATGGTGCGGCCGGACGACGTCAATTTCATGGCCCGCTATGGCCGCGGTCTGATCTGCCTGACCTTGAGCCGCGAGCGCTGCGAGCAGCTGCGCCTGCCGTTGATGGTCTCCGGCTCGAGTGATCACCAGGGCACCCAGTTCACCCTGAGCATCGAGGCGGCGCAGGGCGTGACCACGGGGATCTCCGCGGCCGACCGCGCCCGCACCATCCAGGCCGCCGTCGCCCCGCAGGCCCGTCCCGAGGACATCATCCAGCCCGGGCATGTGTTTCCGCTGATGGCGCAGCCGGGCGGCGTGCTGACCCGGGCCGGCCACACCGAGGCCGGTTGCGACCTGGCCCGTTTGGCCGGCTTTGAACCGGCGGCGGTGATCGTCGAGGTGCTCAACGAGGATGGCACCATGGCCCGGCGGGATGATCTGCTGGCGTTCGCCCGGGCGCACGACATCAAGATCGGCACGGTGGCGGATCTGATCGCCTATCGGGTCCGCAACGAGCGCACCGTCGAGCGGATCGCCGACTGCGAGCTGCCCACCGAGCATGGCCCCTTCCACCTGTATGCCTATCAGGACGTGGTGGACGGCGCCCTGCATTTCGCGCTGCTGCGCGGCCGGCCCGAGCCGGAGCAGCCGGCGCTGGTGCGCGTGCAGGTCGAAAACACCCTGTCGGATCTGTTCGGCGCCATCGCCCCCGATCAGACCTGGTCGCTGCGACAGTCACTGGACGAGATCGCCGGTAGCAATGCCGGGGCGGCCTGTCTGCTGATGCTGCGCACCGCCGATGACCGCTCCGAGGTGCTGACCCGCATGCGCGAGTTCCAGGCCCTGGCCCAGAGCGGTGAGATTCAGCCCGAGCCGCGCCCGGTCACCGATCAGAGCGAGTCGCTGCGCACCTATGGCGTGGGGGCGCAGATCCTCACCGATCTGGGCATTCGGCGCATGCGCGTCCTCTCGTCGCCGAAGATCATGTACGGCCTGTCGGGATTCGGCATGGAAGTCGTCGATTACGTCCAGACCGGTGACGACCGGGGCGTTGGCGGCTAGACAGGCGGTTTGCAGGCAGCCCGCGGCGATATACGCTTGCGGCCCACATGGATAACAACAACGGTAGCAGCATGAAGACCCTTGAAGGTGATTTTATGGCCGCCAATGCGCGGATCGCGCTGGTGGCCACCCGATTCAATGATTTTATCGTCGACTCACTCATCGGCGGGGCCCGCGACACGCTGGTCCGCCACGGGGTAGAGGACGCCTCGCTGACGCTGGTGCGGGTGCCCGGCTCATGGGAGCTGCCGCTGGTCACCGACCGGCTGGCGCGATCGGGCGACTACGACGGCATTCTCGCCCTCGGCTGTGTCATCCGCGGTGGAACGCCGCATTTCGAGTATGTCGCCGGCGAATGTGCCAAGGGCCTGGGGCAGGTCAGTCAGCAGCGCGACGTACCGGTGTCGTTTGGCGTGCTCACCACCGATACCATCGAGCAGGCCATCGAGCGGGCCGGGACCAAGGCCGGCAACAAGGGCGCCGAATCCGCCATGGCACTGCTCGAGATGATCAGCCTGCTGCGTCGACTGTGAGTGCGGCGGGCGCCAATCGCTCGCGGGCCCGGGCCCGTCGGCGCATCCTCCAGGCCCTCTATCAGTGGCAGATGACCGGCGGCGACGTCGGCGACATCCAGCGTCAGTTCTTCAGCGACCATCGTCTGGGGCACATGGATCTGGATTACTTCAGCGAGGTGTTCCGCGGCGTGACCGAACGCGTCGAGTCACTGGATGCCGCCTATGACCGCTATCTGGACCGGCCCGCCGTCAACCTCGATCCGGTGGAACGCGCCCTGCTGCGGCTCGGCAGCTACGAGCTCGAAGAACGCCTCGAGGTGCCCTACCGGGTGTGCATCGATCAGGCGGTGGAGCTGGCGAAGGCGTTCGGCGCCGAGCAGAGTCACAAGTACATCAATGGCGTGCTGGATCGCGTGGCCCGCGACCAGCCACTGCGGGCCGAGGAGCGGAAGCGCCGCGGGCGCTGAGCGGCACGGCGATGGCCAGGGCCTCGGAGTTTGATCTGATCGGCCGCTATCTGGCGGACCGCGGCGCCCGGCGCCGCGATGTGGTTCTGGGTGTCGGGGACGACGCCGCGATATTGGCCGGCGACGACCGGCCCCTGCTGATGGCCCTGGACACCCTGGTCGAGGGGGTGCATTTCCCCGCGGATCTGCCAGCCGGATGGGTCGGCCACCGGGCCCTGGCGGTCAACCTGAGTGACATCGCCGCCATGGGGGGCGAGCCCTGCTGGGCGCTGCTGGGGCTGACCCTGCCCGAGGCCGACGAGGCCTGGGTCAGGGCTTTTGCTGATGGCCTTGAGGCGCTGGCCCGACGCCACGCGGTGGCCCTGGTGGGGGGTGACGTGACCCGCGGGCCGCTCAGTATCAGTGTGCAGGTCGCCGGCCACGCCAACGGGCCGGTGCTGCGTCGGGCGGGCGCCGCTGTGGGCGACCGGGTCTGGGTATCGGGTCGGCCCGGCGATGCCATGGGCGGCCTGGCGGTCTGGCAGGATCCGACGCAGCGTGATCGGCGCCAATGGCGGGGGCTGCAGCAGGCGTTCATCGCCCCGCGGCCGCGCGTCGCACTGGGTCAGGCGCTGGCCGGCATCGTCAGCGCCGCGATTGATGTCTCCGACGGGCTGGTGGCGGATGCCGGGCACATCGCCCGCGGCAGCAGCGTGGCCATTGCGCTGCATGCGGCGGCCTGCCGGCCCTCGGCACGGCTGCGTCACTGGCTGGGCGATACCGCCGCGCGCCAGACCCTGCTTGCCGGTGGTGACGACTACGAGCTGTGTTTCACCGCCCCGGCGGCCGCCGATGCGGCCGTCCTGCAGGCGGCACGGGCCAGTCGTACGCCGGTCCGCTGCATCGGGGCGGTGCGCGCGGGTGCCGGCGTGTGGCTTGATGGCGAGGCGTTGACCGCCGACGCCGCCGGCTACCGCCATTTCAGTGACTGATCCCGGTGGCGGGGCCCCGGGCCGCGGTGTAATATTTCGCTTATGCAAATGCGTGATCGGGTGGATCCTTCCGGATCCTGTCAGACAAAGACCTGCAGCCGCTGCAGCCTGAGCCGGATCTGTCTGCCGGTTTCGCTGGACGAGGCGGATATCGGCACGCTGGGACGGCTGATCGAGCATCAGCCGACGCTGCGCCGGGGCGAGGCGCTGTTCGACGAGGGCGACGGGTTTCGGGCGCTGTATGCCGTGCGGGCCGGGTCGCTGAAATCCTTCACCACCACGGCGAGCGGCGAGCAGCAGGTGACCGGTTTCCATCTGCCGGGCGAGCTGGTGGCGTTGAATGCCATTAACCGCTGGGAGCATCCGGGATCGGCAGTGGCGCTGGAGACCACCAGCGTCTGCGAGCTGCCCTTTGAGAAGCTCGAGGATCTCGCCGCCGACATCCCCGATCTGCAGCGCCAGCTGCTGCGGCTGATGTCGCAGGAGATCGCCGACGATCAGGACATGCTCTTCACCATGGCCCGGCGCAACGCCGACGAGCGGCTGGCCATCCTGTTGCTGAGCTTCTCCGAGCGCTTCCGGCAACGCGGCCTGTCCGGCACGCGCTTTCGCCTGTCCATGGCACGCAGCGATCTGGGGAATTATCTGGGACTGGCGCCGGAGACCATGAGTCGCGTGTTCCGGCGCTTTCAGGATCAGGGCTGGATCCGCGCCGAAGGGCGCGAGGTGGAGCTGCTCTCGGTGGAAGCCCTCGCCGAGCTGGCGGAGTAGACCGCCAGCATCGCCCGGCCAGAGCCTGCCGCCCCGGGAGTTACATCATCCCGGTCTGAAGCTTGGCCGCCTCGGACATCATCTCGAAGCTCCACGGCGGGTCGAAAACGATCTCCACGCTGACGTCTTCGATGGTGGGGATCTGCTTGACCTTCTCGCGCACGTCATAGGCCAGGATGTCGCCCATCCCACAGCCCGGTGCCGTGAGCGTCATATCGATTTCCACCGACCGCGTGCCATTGTAACGCAGGCTGACGTCGCAGCGGTACACCAGCCCCAGCTCAACCACGTTGATGGGGATTTCCGGGTCGAAGCAGCGCCGCATCTGATCCCAGACCAGCTGTTCGACCTCCTCGGGCGTGGCGTTCTCGGGCAGCTCGGGCGCCGGCTCGGGATCCTTGCCGATGGCATCGGCATCCTTGCCATCCACCCGGAACAGGTTGCCCTGGATGTAGACCGTGTAGCTGCCGCCCAGGGCCTGGGTGATCATGCCCTCCGCCCCCTGGGGGATGATGCCGGTATCGCCCGCCGGAATCAGGGCCGCCTCGCAGTCGCGCTCGAAAATCACCGGCTCGTTACTCTGCATCATCGTCTCCCGGATTGATTGCCCGTCGTGGGAAATTAGGATACCACTGCGCGATCCGCTGTCCGACCCGGGGAGAAATCGTTTTTCAGTTCGCGTATCGTGAACCATGAATCAACAAGCCAGGAGGCTGTGTCATGAATGATAATGTCCACCATCTCTCCCCGCTGCTTCGCCAGTCCAGCGACATTCTGGTCGAGAGCGCGCAAGGGATGTACGTCTATTCCGAGGATGGCGGCAAGTACATGGACTTTGCGTCGGGCATCGGTGTGCTCAGCACCGGTCACTGCCACCCGCGGGTGGTCGAGGCGGCGAAGGATCAGATCGATCGGGTCGTGCACGCCCAGTACGCGATCATGAAGCATCAGCCGATCCTGGATCTCTCGGATCGCATCGTCGAGCTGATGCCTGACGCCATCGACAGCGTGTTCTTCTCCAATGCCGGGACCGAAGCGGTGGAGGCGTCGATCCGACTGGCCCGCCAGGCCACCGGCAAGCCCAACATCATCGCCTTCCGCGGCTGCTTCCATGGCCGCACCATGGGGTCGCTGGCCACCACCAGTTCCAGTGCCGCCGTGCGTCAGGGCGTACAGCCGCTGATGGGCGGGGTCGTGACGGCGCCGTTCCCGGACACGAACTGGTACAACATGAGCGAGGACGAGGCGGCGGATTTCGCGCTGCGCGAGCTCGACTACATCCTCCAGGTGCAGAGCGTGCCCATGGAGACCGCCGCCATGCTGATCGAGCCCATCCAGGGTGAGGCGGGCTACATCCCCGGCAACACCCGGTTCATGCAGGGCCTGCAGGAACGCTGCAACAAGCACGGCATCCTCCTGATCATGGACGAGGTCCAGTCGGGCAATGGCCGTACCGGCCTGATGTGGGGCTACGAGCACTTCGGGGTCGAGCCTGACGTGGTCGTCTCGGCCAAGGGGGTCGCCAGCGGCTTTCAGCTGTCGTTCATGGCCGCCCCGGCGGAGCTCATGAGCCGGGCCCTGCCGGGCTCGCAGGGTGGCACCTACGGCGGCAACGCCGTGGCCTGCGCCGCCGGACTGGCCACGCTCGACGTGATCCGCGATGAAAAGCTGGTCGAGAATGCGGCGGACCGCGGTGCGCAGCTGCGGGCACGCCTGGAAGACGTGCAGTCGCGGCATCCGGAGATCGGCAACATCACCGGCCGCGGGCTGATGATCGGCACGCATCTCGTCGATGCCCACGGCAAACCGGATGGTGACCGCGGCGCGAGGATGCTCAAGGCCTGCGAGCACCGCGGCCTGCTGATGATCCGCTGTGGCCCGTGGGGTGGCAACGTGGTGCGCTGGATCCCGCCGCTGATCGTCTCCGCCGAGGAGATCGACTGGGCAGTGGATCAGTTCGAGGCGGCACTGGTGGAGACCGGCGGCGGCGAGCAGCCGGCGGCGATCCGCAACACCGGCTAGACACCTCCGGGCTGATTCTGGCCCACGAACCCAGGCCCGGGCTTTTGCCCGGGCCTTTTTATTGGGAGTCTGCGCATGATTTCGGCCGTTCGGGGGCTTGGAGCCCACCGATACCTGCTGTTGTTCGGCTTTTTAATGGTTTTCCTCTCGGGGCAGGGTCAGACGTTTCTGATCTCGCTCTACGGCGGTGAACTGCGCGCGACCTTCGATCTCAGCAATGCCGAGTTTGGCGGGCTCTACTCGCTCGCTACCCTCATGAGCGGGCTTCTGGTGATCAGTGTTGGCCGGGGGGTCGACCGGTTGCCGCTGCCGGTGTTTACCGCTGGGGTCATCCTGGGGGCAGCCGCGGGCGGTCTGCTGCTTGCGCTGGCGCCGATGGCCTGGCTGCTGGTGCCGGCTTTTCTGCTGCTCCGCCTATGCGGGCAGGGGCTGATGGTGCATGTCGCCCAGACGACGGTGGGCCGCCGTATCGAGACGGGCCGGGGCACGGCGATCAGTATGGTGACGGTTGGTTTCCCGACCGCTGAAGCAGTGATGCCCATGGTGGTGGTGGCGCTCATCGCTGCCTTCGGCTGGCGCGGGAGCTGGCTGCTGCTGGCGTTGTTTCTCGTCATCGTTGCCTTGCCCCTCGCGCTCACGCTGCTCCGGATGGAGAGGCGTTCGATCCAGTCGTCCCGCGATCGGGGATCCGCGGATGCGCTGGCCGGTGAGGAGGAGTCCTTCGGGGCGGCGCCAGGGCGGCGGGACTGGACTCGGGCGGAGGTCCTGCGCGATAGCCGCTTCTATCGTATTCTGCCCGCGCTGCTGGCACCGCCTATCCTGATCACGGCGTTGTTTTTCCATCAGGTACCGATCGCCGAGGCCAAGGGGTGGAGCCTGGAGCTGGTTTCAACGGCGTTTACGGCATTCGCCAGTACGCACGTACTCTCCCTGCTGCTGAGTGGCCCGTTGGTCGACCGAATCGGTGCACAGCGCTTGCTTGGTTTTTATCTATTGCCGCTGCTTTTTGCCCTGGCGGTGGTGGGGTTCGTCCCCGGTGGCTGGGCGGCACCGCTGTATCTGGGGCTCGCCGGGTTGTGCATCGGCACGGCCGGGACGTTGATGGGCGCCCTGTGGCCGGAGCTCTATGGCCTCCGGCATCTGGGCGGGATCCGCGCAATGGCGCACGGGGCGATAGTGCTTGGCACCGCCGCTGGCCCCGTGCTGATCGGTTTTCTACTGGATATCGGTATGAACGTTCCAACCCTTGCGCTGATCATGATGGCCTATCTATCCATCGCGATCCTGCTGGTGCGGCCGGTGGCTGTGGCCGCTAACCCACCGGCACGGTCTGTACTTCGGTGAACTCGAACAGGCCCTCGAGCCCGCCCTCACGGCCAAAGCCGGACTGCTTCATACCGCCGAACGGGGCCTCGGGGGTCGGGCCACTGCCGGTGTTGAGGGCGGCATGGCCGAAGCGCAGCCGGGCGATGACCTGATGGCCCCGCGCCTGATCGGCGGTGAACACATAGGCGGCCAGGCCGAAGTCGGTGTCGTTGGCCATGGCCACGGCCTGGTCCTCGTCATCGAAGCTGATCAGCGGGACCAGCGGGCCGAAGGTCTCTTCGCGGTAGCAGGCCGCGTCGCTGGGCACATCCAACAACACCGTCGGCGGATAGAATGTGCCGGGCAGGCCGCTGGCATCGCCCTGGAAGATCTGCCGGGCACCGCGGTCGAGGGCGTCGCTGACATGCCGCTCGACCTTGGCGACGGCGTTTTCATCAATCAGCGGGCCCAGTTTGGTGCCGGCCGCCATGCCGTCGCCCACGGTCAGGGCCTTGACGCGCACGGCAAGCTTTTCGGCGAACGCCGCGGCGACGTCACGCTGGACGAAGATCCGGTTGGCGCAGACACAGGTCTGCCCGCCCCCCCGAAACTTGTTGCCGATCAACTGATCCGCGGCGTGATCCAGATCGGCATCGGCGAAGACGATGTAGGGGGCATTGCCACCGAGCTCCAGGGTGAGTCGCTTGATCCCCGGCGCTGACTGCTCGATCAGCGTGCGCCCCACCTCGGTGGAACCGGTGAAGCTGATCACCCGCACCGAGGGGGTATCGAACAGCGCATCGGTGATCGGCCCGGCCGAGCCGAGCACCAGATTGGCCTTGCCCGCCGGCAGTCCGACCTCGCGGTCGAGCAGCGTGAACAGCGCGATCATGGTCAGCGGCGTCTTCGACGAGGGCTTGACCACGCTCGCGCAGTCGGCGGCGATCGCCGAGGAGAGCTTTTTCGCGATCATGCCGATGGGGAAGTTCCACGGGGTGATCAGCCCCACCACGCCGGCCGGGCGGTAGTGGATATGCCATTCGCAGTCGCGCGGCCGCTCGTCCAGGGTGTGTGGGGCGAGTGCGTCGATGTGGGTCGCGGCATAGCGGAAGAACCCGGCGGCGTAGTCGGCTTCGCCCTGCGCTTCGGCCAGCGGCTTGCCATGCTCGAGGCAGAGGATGCGACCGATCTCCTCGCGATGCCGCGACAGCGCATCGGCGATGGCATTCAGCCACTCGCGGCGCTGCTCGAGCGTCGCGGGCCGCTCGAGGGCCTGCTCGGCGGCGGCCGTCGCGCGTCGGGTTTCATCGGCGCCCATCGCCGCCACTGCCGCCAGCGGGGCATTATCGACGGGATTGGTCACGGTCAGGGTATGGCCCTTGTCCGCCATCAGCCATTCGTTATTGATGTAACCGCCCAGCGACGGGAGAAGGGGAGAGTCGATCATCAGCTGCCTCGCTTGTGGGTTCGTGCGTTGTGATCAGGACGAAGCGGCAAAACCCTGGGCCTTGTCCACGGGGTTGTTGAGGGCCTCACCGCGCTGCCAGCGCCGGAAGTTGTCGATGAACTGCTCGGACAGGGCGGTCTTCCAGCCAATGAAATCGCCGGCCATATGCGCCGAGAGGTGCACATTGGGTAGATCCCAGAGGGGATGATCGGCGGGCAGCGGCTCGTGCTCGAACACATCCAGCGCCGCGCCGTCGATGGCGCCGTCCTCAAGGGCCGCCACCAGGGCGTCGGTCTGCACGATCGGCCCGCGGCCGATATTGATCAGCCGGGCATGTTCGGCCATGGCCTTGAACTCGGCGGCGCCGAACAGTCCGCGGGTGGCCTCGGTGAGCGGTGCGGCGATGACCACGAAGTCATAGTCGGGCAACAGCGAGAGCAGATCGGCCTGGGCATAGATCGCCCCGAAGTCATCATCCCCGCCGCGCGCGCGGCGCCCCACGCCATCGCACTCGATGCCGATGGCGCTACAGGTGCGCGCGATGCGCCGGCCGATGGCGCCACTGCCCACCACCAGCAGGCGCTGCCCGGCCACCGGCTCGGTCTCGCGGTGCCGCCACTCGTGGGCCTGCTGGAGCTGCCAGTTACCGGCAAAGTCCTTGCAGAAGGCGATGATCTGGCCCAGTACGTATTCGGCGATGCACTGATCGAAAATGCCCCGGGCGTTGGTGACCGGGATGTCGCTGTCGCGCACCGCGGGGATCATAAGTGCGTCGACGCCGGCGCTGGTGGCGTGGATCCATTCCAGCGAATCCGCCGCCGGCCAGGCCTCGGCCAGCGCGTCGGTGCGAAAGTCGGTCACGCAGAGCACGCTCGCGCCGGGCAGCGCGGCCTCGAGACCGGCGGTGTCTTCGGCCACCCGCAGATCGGCGTCATCCTGCAGGGTCTCCATGCCCTGGGGAAGCCCTTCGCCGGGGGCGGTCAGAACAACGATTCGTGGCGGCGCGCCGGCCATGTGAAACCCCTTTTCAACGCCTGATGCTGCAGTGACGGTATACACCCGCCATGGGTGGGTCAACTGGCCTGCAGAGCGCGTCGCGAGGGGCTTGACCGACTTCCCGCCGAGGTCTAGCTTCGCCGTGTTGGGCACTGTTTTTCCACACCGCAGCAAAAGAGGATTGGGCCATGGTGAATCCGGTCGAGATGGAGCAGGGCGACCAGGCCGAGGCGCCGCTTTTCAGTCCGTCTCTGCAGGCGATTCCAATGCCGGGTATCCGGCGGATGATCAACACCGCTGCGGGCATGGAGGATGTGATCCATCTGTCCATCGGCCAGCCCGACTTCCCGACGCCCCCGCACATCGTCGAGGCGCATATCGATGCCCTGCGCGAGGGGTATACGGGCTACACCATGGATGCCGGTCTGCCGGAGCTGCTGAGCGAGCTGGCGCGTTACTACTCGAAGCGCTATGACCGCGAGCTGACCGAGGACAATTTCCTGGTGACCACCGGCGCCACCGAGGCCATGTATCTGGCGCTGACGGCCACCGCGGCGCCCGGTCGGCAGTTCATCGTCACCGACCCGACCTTTCTGCTCTACGCCCCGCTGATCCGTATGAACGGCGGCGAGGTCAAGGTCATCCCGACGCGGCCCGAGCATGGTCACCAGGTCGACCCGCAGGAGGTGATCGACGCCATCGGCATGCGCACCTTCGCGATCGTGCTCAACTCGCCGAGTAACCCCAGCGGGGCGGTCTACCCGCGCGAGACCATCGAGGCCATTGTCCAGGAGGCGGCCTACCGCGGCGTCTATGTGTTCGCCGACGAGGTCTATGACCATATCCTGTTGGATGAGGGGATGGAGTTTCCCAGTGTGATCAACTGCGCGTCGGATCTCGATCACGTGATGTCGGTCTCGAGCTTCTCCAAGACCTTCAGCATGGCCGGCATGCGGATCGGCTGGATGATCTCCAGCCAGGGCGCCATCAAAAAGCTGCGGCGCTATCACATGTTCACCACCACCGTGGCCAGCACGCCGGCGCAGTGGGCCGGGGTGGCCGCGCTCAAGGGCGACATGGCCTGCGTCGACGACATGAACGCCGAGTACCGCCGGCGCCGCGACCGGGTGGTGGAGCTGGTCAGTGAGACACCGCACCTGACCGGCTACGTCCCCCAGGGGGCGTTCTACATCTTCCCGTCGCTGCCGCCACGCACCGATGCCACGGATCTGGCCCTGCGCATGCTCGAGGAGACCGGCGTGTGCGTGATCCCCGGCGATGCCTTTGGTGATACCTGCAGCAACGCCGTGCGGATCAGCTTTTCCAACTCGATGGAGAACATCGAGGAAGCGTTCGCCCGCATGCAGCCGTGGCTGGCCCGACAGAACTTCTGATCAGTCGTCGAGCCACTGCACGCGGTAGAGGTCCAGACGCCGGTCGCGGGCGTTCTGGACCGAGCCCTCGGCCCGGAGCTGGGTGAGCTTGTCCATATCGAGGTCCACCACCAGGGTCATTTCGGTGTTGGGCGTCGATTCGCTGACGATGCCGTCGTGGGGGAAGGCGAAGTCCGAGGGTGAGAACACCGCGGCCTGGGAGTACTGGATCTCGATGTTCTCCACCCGCGGCAGGTTGCCGACACTGCCGGTGATGGCCACATAGCACTCGTTTTCGATGGCGCGCGCCTGGGCACAGCGGCGCACCCGCAGGTAGGCGTTCTTGGTGTCGGTCCAGAACGGCACGAACAGGATCTCCATGCCCTGGTCGGCCAGCAGGCGGCAGGCCTCGGGGAACTCGACGTCGTAGCAGACCAGGATACCGATGCGACCGACGTCGGTGTCGAAGGCCTTCAGCGCATCGCCGCCCTGTACACCCCAGTAGAAACGCTCGTCCGGGGTGGCATGCAGCTTGAAATGGGTGTCCATGGTGCCATCGCGGCGGCACAGATAGGCGACGTTGTAGAGGGCGTTGTCCTCGTACACCGGCATCGAGCCGGCAATGATGTTGATGTTGTAGGACACCGCCATGCGGCTCATGGCATCGGCGATCTCGGTGGTGTACTGGGCGAGCCCGCGCATCGCCTCAGCCGGGTCTTCCTGGTTGAACTGCGCGAGCAGCGGGGCGTTGAACAGCTCCGGAAAGAGGATGAAGTCGCAGTTGTAACCGGCCATGGCGTCGACGAAGAACTCGATGTTCGACATCAGGTCCTCGAAGTTGGTCACCCGGCGCATCTGCCACTGGACCGTACCCACCCGCACGGTGGACTTGCGCCCGCCGATCAGCGAGGTGCGCTCGTTTTCATAGAAAATGTTGTCCCACTGCAGCAGCGTGGCGAACGCGCCCGAGTCCTGATCCTCGGGCAGATAGGCGGTGATCACCCGACGCACATGGAAGTCGTTGGCGAACTGGAACGACAGGATGGGATCGTAGAGTTCGCGTCGCCGGACCCGGTCGATGTACTCCTCGGGTTTCATGGCCTCGGCGTGTTCGCGATAGCCGGGCATGCGTCCGCCGGCGACGATGGCGCGCAGGTTGAGGCTGCGGCACAGCTCCTTGCGCGCATCATAAAGCCGCCGGCCCAGGCGGATGCCGCGGTATTCGGGGTCGACGAAAATATCGACGCCATAGAGCACATCGCCGTTGGGATCGTGATTGGTCAGGTAGCCGTTGCCGATGATGTCGTCGTATTTGTGGCGGTCGCCATAGCGGTCGTAATCGACGATCATGGAGATGGCGCCGGCCACCACACGGCCGTTATCCTCGATACAGATCTGGCCTTCGGCGAAGCGGCTGATCTGCGCGGAGAACTGCTTGCGCGTCCAGGCGCCGCCCAGGTCGGGGTAGACGGCGTCCATGATGTGCTTGATGTCGGGATAATCCGACGGCCGCAGATGACGCAGCCGCAGGTGGTGTTCTTCGGTGGTCGTATCCTGTTCACTCATGCGCCAAGGATATCATTGCCCATCACGGAAAAAGGAGTGCGCGATGACTGACGAGCTTTCCCACGAACAGCGGCAGGCCCTTCGCGAGGCCCTTGAAAACGAGCAGGCGGCGCTGCGCGAGGAGATCCGCGCGGAGGTGCTGGCCGCCGACCTGCATCGCTCCGAGGAGGTGGCGGATCGCGTGCGCGATGCCGGCGACGAGTCGCTGGTGGATCTGCTCGCGGACATCGAGTATGCCGATATCGATCGTCACATCGCCGCGCTGCGAGCCAATGAGGCGGCCCTGCGGGCCTGGCATGAGGGGGGTTACGGGCGCTGTGTCGATTGCGGCGAGCCCATCCCCTTCGAGCGGCTGCAGGCCCTGCCGTCGGCGGCACGCTGCATTGACTGTGAGACCCGCCGCGAGCAGCAGGCAGGAGGCCGGCCGCCACGTCTCTAGCGCGGTGTCTGATGGCCAGCGTGGCGCTGGCGATGATGGTGGTCAGTGCCCCCGGGCGGGCGGCCGTGGATCTGACACTGACCGGCGCCGATGGGGCGCTGGCGGATAATCTGCGTGCCCACGTCGACACCGATGTCTCACTGGAGTCGGATCTGGCCGGGCGTTTCTACCGCGATCAGGTGCGCGAGTCATTGCGCGATGGCGCCGAGGCATTGGGCTATTACGAGGCGCGATTCGACATCACGTTGACCGCTTCGCCGGAGGACTGGCGACTGGACGTGGCCGTCACGCCGGGCCCGCGGGTCCGGGTGCGCAACGTCGAGGTGCGCATCACCGGCGATGGCGCCGATGACCGCGTCCTCGCGGCCCTGAGTGAGCGGCTGCCACTGCGTGCCGGTGAACCCCTCAATCATGCCGACTACGAGCGCAGTAAACGCGCCCTGATCAACGAGGCGCTGCAGCGGGGCTATTTCGACTACCGCTTCACCACCGCCGAACTGGCGGTGAACGTCGACGGGGGCTGGGCGGAGGCCATACTGGTGATGGACGCCGGGGCCCGTTATGCCCTGGGGGAGGTCATGTTCTCGCCGTCGCCGTTCCGCCAGCGCTTCCTGAGCCGGCTGGTCCCGTTCGAGCCGGGCACCCCCTACACCGCCGAGGCGGTGGCGGATCTCAATCAGCGCCTGCTCGACAGTGGCTACTTCACCGACGCCCAGGTCGAGACCCGGCGCGATGCCGGGCCGCCCGCCCGGATACCGGTGCAGGCCGATGTGGTGACCCGTGAACGCAACACCGTCACCACCGGCGCCGGCTACTCCACCGACGAGGGGCCGCGTCTGCAGCTGGGCTATCAGCGCCATTACGTCAATAACCGCGGCCATCAGCTGAGCAGTCAGCTGCGCGTCTCGACGGTGCGCCAGAGCATCGATGCCCGCTACGAGATTCCGCTGGCCGACCCCATCAACGACCATCTCACCCTGAGCACCGCCTGGGAGAACGCCGACATTGAGGACACCCGCAGCGAGCGCTACAGCGTGCGGCTGGCCCGGCGGCAGACATTCACCTCGGGCTGGACGCGCACGCAGTCGCTGCGCTGGCTTGAGGAGCGCTTCACGGTGGGCGTCGACAGCGGCCGCAGCCGATTGGTGCTGCCCGGGATCAGTTTCTCGCGCACTCGGTCGCGCGGTGGGCTCGATCCCGACTGGGGTGATCAGCAGCGCTACTCCCTTGAGGGGGCGAGCGAGGCACTGCTCTCGGATGTGGACATCGCCCGCCTGCGCCTGGACAACACCTGGCTGCGCAGTGTCGGCGAGGCCCACCGCTTCAAGCTCAGTGCCCATCTGGGCGGCGTCGCGACCAGCGACTTCGAGCAGACGCCCACCTCGCTGCGGTTTTTCGCCGGCGGTGATCAGAGCGTGCGCGGGTTCGCCTATCGCAGCCTGGGGCCGAAAGACGACAATGGTGACGTGATCGGCGGCCGTTACCTGACAACCGGCAGTGGTGAGTACAGCTATGGCCTGACCGATGACTGGCGGCTGGCCACCTTTGTGGACGCCGGCAATGCCTACCGCGACCCCAGCGCCTTC
Source organism: Spiribacter roseus (assembly GCF_002813635.1). Classification (NCBI taxonomy): domain Bacteria; kingdom Pseudomonadati; phylum Pseudomonadota; class Gammaproteobacteria; order Chromatiales; family Ectothiorhodospiraceae; genus Spiribacter; species Spiribacter roseus. The sequence goes on from NZ_CP016382.1 coordinate 311,447, forward strand.
GACCCGGCGGTGGGGACCGGTTTTGGTGTGCGCTGGACGTCGCCGGTGGGGCCGCTGCGGCTCGACCTGGCCTGGGGCGTGAGTCGCGAGGACGTGCCGTTTCGCCTGCATTTCTCCATCGGGCCGCCGTTCTGATGCCGGGTCTGCGCAGTCTTCTCATCACTCTGATGCTGGCCGTGCCGCTGGCCGGTGCCTGGCTGATCAGCACCACCGAGGGCGCGCGCTGGCTGGCCGCCCGGGCCCAGGCGTTCGAGCCGGCACTCGCCCTCGAGATCACGGACGGCAGTCTCTGGCACGGCCTGCAGGCCAGGGATCTGCGCTGGCGCGATGGAGACCGCGGCCTGGCGGCGGAGGCCGTGGCGATCGACTGGTCGCCGCGCTGCCTGTTGCGCGGGCAGGTCTGCGTCGATGCGCTGCGCGTCACCGGTCTGCGGCTTGATCTGCCGGCCGGCGAGGCGGCCGCCGCGTCGTCAGCGCCGGCGACCGACCCGCTCGAGGCGTTGCCGCGCCGCCTGTCACTGCCCACCCTGGAATCCCCCGTGCCGGTGCGTCTGGAGCAGCTGCGCATCGACGGACTGAGTGTGCAGCGCGCCGACCGGGCGCTGGCGGCGGGCATCGACGGGCTGCGACTGAGCGCGCACGTGACGGGCCGGCAGCTGGACATCACCGCGCTGTCGGTGGCGGGAACGGCCGGCCGCGCCCGGCTGGAGGCCCGGGTCGACATGGGCGGCGACTGGCCGCTCGAGGCCGACTGGCGTGTTGAGCCGGCCGCCGCGCTGACGGCCGGCGAGTCGCTGACGCTGCAGGGCCGGGGTGAGGGGTCCCTGGCCGATCTGCGTCTCACCGGCTCGGTGAGGGGGGCACGGACCGTGGAGTTTTCCGTCGGCGTCGCAGCGCTTGAAGCCCCGCGACGGCTGGAGGCCCGCATCGCCGCTGGCGACGGCGTCCTCAATCTCCGGGGCCGGGCGGATGAGCGGATTGAGCTGGAGGGGGATCTGCGGGCGCCCTCGCTCGCGCCTTTCTGGCCGGGGCTCGAGGGGCAGCTGCAGGGCGATTTCCGGGTGACCGGCCGGCTGCTGCAACCGTCCCTGAGTGCGGCGCTGACCGCCACGGACCTTCGCGTGGGCGATCTGGCCCTTGAAAACGCCCGGCTCAGTGCCGACTGGAACGGCGCAGAGGGCGGGCGCGCCCGCCTCGAGGTCACCGGGCTGCGGCAGGGCACGGCACTGCGCGGCTCAGGTCAGCTCACGCTGAGCGGGCAACCCGATGATCACCGCATTGACCTGCAGTTCGAGGGCCAGTCCGGGGCGCTGCCGGTGGGGCTGGAGGCCCGACTGATCGGCGGACGCTCGGCGGGAGCGCGGGAGTGGACCGGTCGGCTGCAGCAGGCTTCGCTGACCGTCGACGGGCGGACCGGTCGCCTGCTGGGCACACCGGGACTGACGGTCGGGCCCCAGCGACTGCGCCTCGACGGCCACTGCTGGGCGTGGCGGTCGGTCCGCGCCTGCAGTCAGCCATTGCAGGCCACACCCCGCTCGGCGCAGTGGCGGATCAGCCTGTCCGCCGTGCCGCTGGCGCTGTTGCAGCTGCAGTTGCCGGCAGGGGTCAGCCTGCCCGGCTCGGTCAACGGCACCGCCCGCCTTGAATGGCAGGCCGATACCGGCGCCTCGGCGCGGCTGACACTGGTCAGCCCCGCAAGCCGGATCGAACTGCCCCAGCCTGATCGCGAGCAGCCGCTGGTGCTCGACTACGATCGGATTGTCGTGGACGCCGATCTGACGCCGGCGCGGGCGCAGCTGCGGCTGGGACTGGCCTCGCCTGACATCGGACAGGGCGGTTTTGCCGTGCAGACCGATCCGGGTGATGCCAGCCGTCCGCTGACCGGCCGGGTCTGGCTCGACGGGGTGGGGCTCGCCCCCCTCGCCGGGGCGCTGCCGCAGCTGCGGCGCGCCGAGGGCCGCGTCAGTGCCCGCGGCGAACTGGCGGGCACTCTGGCCGCGCCGCGGTTCCGCGGCACGCTGCGCCTGCGGGACGGGGTGCTGCTGCCCTCGGCCCTGGTCGAGCCATTGACGGCGGTTGATCTGAGCGCCGAGGTGGCCGGTGAAACCGCGCGCCTCAGTGGCGGGTTCGCGGCTGGCGACGGCGAGGCCAGTCTGGACGGTCAGCTGGACTGGGCCGGGGGCACCCTTGAAGGCGCGGTCAACCTTGTGGGCGAAGCGCTGGATGTGCAGGTCGGTAATCTGGCGCGGCTCACGGTCAGTCCGGATATCCGCCTGGGCGTGGGCGCCGAGACCCTGCAACTGACCGGTCGCATCGATGTGCCCCGCGCCCGGATCGAGCCCACCGGCGGGTCGGCGGGGGCGATCCGCCCCTCGCCGGATGCGGTGCGCGTCGATGCCCGGGGCCGGCCGCTGGCACCCGCGGATGAGGCGGAGGCCGGGCGCACGCTGGAAAGCGATCTGCGGCTGCGGTTGGGTGACTCGGTGCGGTTCGCCGCCCGCGGCGCCAGCGGTCGGCTGGCCGGCGGGCTGCGGCTGCGTCAGGTGGGCAGCGAGGGGGCCGAGGCCGAGGGGGTGCTGACCCTGGAGGAGGCCGGCTACGAGGCGTATGGCCAGTCATTGACGGTCCAGCGCGGCCGCCTGGTGTTCAGCGGTCCACTGACCCGGCCGCAGCTTGATATCGAGGCGGTGCGCGAGACCCCCGGGATTACCGCGGGACTGCGCATCACCGGCCCGGCCGATCAGCCCCGGGTGCGGCTGTTCTCGGATCCGGCCATGGCGCAGGCGGACATCCTCGCGGTGCTGCTCACCGGTCGGCCGCCGGGGCAGGCGAGCCCCGGCGAAGAGGCACTGCTGAGCCGGGCGGCGCTGTCACTGGGCGTGTTCGGTGGCGGGCAGCTGGGCGAGTCGCTGGCCAGCGAGCTGGGGGTGGAGGACTTCCAGATCGCCGCCGACGGCCAGGGCGAGGACGCCCAGGTGGCGGTCAGCGGTTATCTCTCCCCCAATCTGATGGTGCGCTATGGCGTCGGGGTGTTCGAACCCACGACCACGCTCAGCCTGCGCTACTACCTGACCCGCCAGTTCTACCTCGAGGCGGTCAGCGGTGCGGAAAGCGCCTTCGACGTATTCTATTCGTTCGACTACGACTGATCGCCGCCGCCCGCGGATGACCCGCTCTGGCGGCGGTTGCCGCCGCTGCGCCGGCTGTTGCCACTGCGGCGGTTGTTCATGCGCGCCGCGGGCTTGAGGTCGTCGACGATCAGCTCGGCGGGCGCCATTTCCGCCGGGATCTTCTGATCGATGTAGCGCTCGATGTCGGGCAGCGAATAGACGTAGGTCTCGCAGGCGAAGCTGATCGCATCACCGGCGGCGCCGGCCCGGGCCGTACGCCCGATGCGGTGCACATAATCCTCGGCATCCTGGGGCAGGTCGTAGTTGATGACGTGACTGACCTCGGGGATATGCAGCCCGCGCGCGGCCACATCGGTGGCGACGAGGATCGGCAGGTCGCCCCCCTGGAATTTCTCCAGCAGCTGCTCGCGCTTGTTCTGCGGGATGTCGCCGGAGATGACGGCGGCCTTGATGTCGTTGCCGATCAGATAGGCGGCCACCCGGTCGGCGTCGCGCTTGGTGTTGACAAACAGCAGGGTGCGCGTGGGCGCCTGCTGGCGCAGTACACCGATGAGCAGGCCGATCTTCTGGTTGTTCTCGACATGGTAGAGGGTCTGGCGGACGCGGTCGGCGGTGATCGTGTCCGACTCGATCTGCACCGACTCGGGCTCGTTCATGTGCTCGTAGGCAAGCTCGCGGACGCGCTCGGACAGCGTCGCCGAGAACAGCATGTTGAGGCGCTGGTCCGGCGCCGGCATGCGCCGCAGCAGATAGCGGATGTCGGCGATGAAGCCCATGTCGAACATGCGGTCGGCCTCGTCGAGCACGCAGACCTCGATATTGTCGAGGCTGAACACCCCCTGCTTGAAAAAGTCGATGATCCGCCCCGGTGTGCCGATCAGCACGTCGGTGCCGCGCTCCAGGGCCTTGCGCTGGCTTTCGTAGCCGGTGCCGCCGTAGATGCAGGCAAAGTCCATGCCGGTGAACCAGCCGAGCCGTTCGGCATCCTTGTGAATCTGCAGGGCGAGCTCGCGGGTGGGCGCCAGGATGATGGCCCAGGGGCCTTTCTTGTCGGCGGCCACCGGGCGCGACATCAGCCAGTGCATGGTGGCCAGCAGAAAGGCCGCCGACTTGCCGGTGCCGGTCTGGGCCTGGCCGGCCACGTCGCGGCCCTCGAGGGCGATGGGCAGGGCCGCGGCCTGGATCGGCATGCACTGCTCGAAGCCGGCCTCGCGCAGGCCTGTGTGAAGGGATTCGTGAAGTCCGAGGGACTCGAAAGCGGTGTCAGAGAGATGATTTTGTTCCATGACCGCCGAGGATACCGTATTGATCGCTTTTATGCCCCTCGTCGATGTCGTCCGCAATCCGTACACTAATGGTACGCATTCAATGAGGAGCCAAAATGAGCGACGTACAGGAAAGCATCCGCGAGCAGGTCGAAGGCAATCCGGTGATTCTCTACATGAAAGGCTCACCGCAGTTCCCGCAGTGCGGGTTCTCGATGCGCGCCGCCCAGGCCCTGGCGGGCTGCGGTGTGGAGTTCGCCTATGTCAACGTGCTCGAGGACGAAGGCATCCGTCAGGGCATCAAGGAATACGGCAACTGGCCGACCATCCCGCAGCTGTATGTGAACGGCGAGCTGCTCGGTGGCTGTGACATCATCATGGAGATGCACGAGTCCGGCGAGCTGCAGGAGGCGGTCAAGGCCGCCACGCCCGACGCTTAGGCGCCGGGTGCGTCGAGGGGATGCCCGTGGGCGGCATCCCAGCGATTGACGATGGTGCAGAACAGCTCGGCGGTCTTCTCGGCATCGTAGATCGCCGAGTGGGCCTCACGGGCGTCCCAGTGAATCCCCGCCGCCGCAATGCCCCGCGCCAGTACCGTCTGGCCGTAGGCAAGCCCGGACAGCGTGGCGGTGTCAAAGCACGAGAATGGGTGAAACGGATTGCGCTTGATGCCGCACCGCTTCACCGCCGCGTTCAGAAACCCCAGATCAAACCAGGCGTTATGTCCCACCAGCACGGCACGGCTGCAGTCGTTGGCGCGGATCGCCTCACGCACGGGCTGAAAGACATAGCGTAGGGCCTCGTCCTCGGGCACCGCCATGCGCAGCGGGTGGTCGGGGTCGATCCCGTTGAATTCCAGCGACTTCGGGTCGAGGTGGGCACCTTCGAAGGCCTCGACGTGGGTGGTGAAGGTCTCGCCGTTATAAAGCCGGCCGGCGTCGTCCATTTTCACGATCACCGCGGCGATCTGCAGCATGGCGTCTGTGGCGGCATTGACGCCGCCGGTTTCGATGTCGACGACCACGGGCAGAAAGCCGCGGAATCGCTGGTTGATGGGGCGGGCGTTCATGCGGACTCCGTCTGCGGGTCGCTGGCCAGCGACCAGTCAATGGTGCCACCGGCGCGCAGCGGTACGATGCGTGCGTCGCCATAGGGCAGGGTATCCGGCAGGCGGCGTGCCTGCCGAGTCAGTGTCAGGGTGTCAGTGGCACGCGGCAGGCCGTAGAAGTCGGCGCCGAAATGGCTGGCAAAGCCCTCCAGCCGATCCAGCGCACCGGCCTGCTCGAAGGCCTCGGCATAGAGTTCGATGGCGAGCGGGGCGGTGAAGACGCCGGCGCAGCCGCAGGCGTTTTCCTTGGCCGACTGGGCATGGGGCGCGCTGTCGGTGCCGAGGAAGAATCGCGGATGCCCACTGGTGGCGGCCTCGAGCAGGGCGGCGCGATCCCTCTCGCGCTTGAGGATCGGCAGGCAGTAGTGGTGGGGACGGATCCCGCCGGCGAGCAGATCATTGCGGTTCATCAGCAGGTGCTGCGGGGTGATGGTGGCGCCGAGCCGTTCGGGCCCCTGGCGCACGAAATCCACCGCGGTCGCCGTGGTGAGATGCTCGAGCACGACGCGCAGGTGGCGGTGGCGGTCGAGCAGGGGCGCAAGGCGCTCGTCGAGGAAAACCGCCTCACGATCAAAGATATCCGTTTCGGGATGGGTGACTTCGCCATGCAGGCAGAGCGTGAGGTCGTGCTCGGCGATGGCGGCGAGCGCCTCGTCGCAGCGGCGCAGATCGGTCACGCCCGAGTCGCTGTTGGTGGTCGCCCCAGCGGGGTAGAGCTTGACCGCGTGGATGAACCCGGTGGCCGCCGCGCGCTCGATCTCGCGCGCCGGCGTGTTGTCGGTCAGATACAGCGTCATCAGTGGCTCGAACCGGCTTCCCGCGGGGCGGGCCGCAAGGATCCGCTCGCGATAGGCGGCGACCGCGTCGGTGGTGGTCAGCGGCGGTGTCAGGTTGGGCATGATGATGGCGCGGCCAAAGCGCGCCGCGCTCCAGTGCACGACATCCGCCAGCGCAGCGCCGTCGCGCAGGTGCAGGTGCCAGTCGTCGGGTCGGGTGATGGTCAGCGTTTCCATGGCGGGAGTATATCAGGGCCACCGGCCGGCGCCTTGATTCTCCGCGCCGGCGCGCCGATCATTGCGGCACGAACCCGCTCCCAATCCCGCAATTCGAGAGAGCAATCCATGAGCACAATCAAAAAGGTGGTTCTGGCCTACTCCGGTGGCCTGGATACCTCGGTCATCCTGCAGTGGCTGCGCGATCACTACCAGTGCGAGGTCGTGACCTTCACCGCCGACCTGGGACAGGGTGAGGAGCTCGAGCCCGCCCGCGCCAAGGCGAAGGATCTGGGCGTCGAGGAGATCTATATCGATGACCTGCGCGAGGAGTTCGTGCGCGATTTCGTCTTTCCGATGTTCCGCGCCAACGCCCTCTACGAGGGTGAATACCTGCTCGGCACCTCCATCGCACGGCCGCTGATCGCCAAGCGCCAGATCGAGATCGCCCGCGAGACCGGCGCCGACGCCGTCTGCCATGGCGCCACCGGCAAGGGCAACGATCAGGTGCGCTTCGAGCTCGGCTATTACGGCCTCGAGCCCGGCATTCATGTCATCGCGCCGTGGCGTGAGTGGGACCTCAACTCCCGCGAGCGTCTGCTCGCCTACGCCGAGGATCGCGGCATCCCCATCGAGGGCAGGACCGAGGGCGGCGGATCGCCCTATTCCATGGATGCCAACCTGTTGCATATCTCCTATGAGGGCGGCGTGCTGGAGGACACCTGGACCCCGGCCGAGGAGAATATGTGGCGCTGGAGCGTCGCGCCCGAGGCGGCGCCGGATACGCCCACCGAGATCGAGCTGACCTTCGAGGGCGGTGATCCGGTGGCCATCAACGGCGAGTCGCTGGCGCCGCACGAAATGCTCTCGCGACTCAATCAGCTGGGCAATGACAACGGCATCGGGCGGATCGACATTGTCGAGAACCGCTATGTCGGCATGAAGTCCCGCGGCTGTTACGAAACCCCCGGTGGCACCATCCTGCTGCGGGCCCATCGCGCCATCGAATCGATCACCCTCGACCGCGAATCGGCGCATCTCAAAGACGAGCTCATGCCGCGCTACGCCGAGCTGATTTACAACGGCTACTGGTGGAGTCCTGAGCGCGAGGCGCTGCAGGCGCTGATCAACCAGACCCAGACCCGGGTGAATGGCGTGGTCCGGCTCAAGCTCTACAAGGGCAATGTCATCGTGCTGGGCCGGCGCTCGGCCACCGACAGCCTGTTCGATGACAGCATCGCCACCTTCGAGGACGATGCCGGCGCCTACGACCAGAAGGACGCTGAAGGCTTCATCAAGCTCAATGCCCTGCGGCTTCGGGTGGCTGCCCGGCGCGGTGAATAGGCCGGTACGTTGACCCACCACGGGTCGCGGTTTAGATTGGAATTATTACAATTTCTGATCGACAGGGGGTCCTGATGCAGCGCAGACGCGACGGCTGGATAGCGCGGGCGGCGGTCATGGCCGTCGGCCTTGCGCTGACTTCGGTCGCCCCGGCGGCCCCCAGCGTGCTGGCCACCACCGGCATGGTCGCGGATCTGGTGGATCGCATCGGCGGCGAGTGCATCGAGACCGAGGCACTGATGGGCCCGGGCATCGACCCCCATCTCTATCGCGCCGCCGCCTCCGATGTGCAGGCGTTTCAGTCGGCGTCGCTGATCGCCTACAACGGCCTGGGGCTGGAAGGTCAGCTCGATAGCGTCCTGCGGCGGTTCGGCGAGCGCCGGCCAACGCTGGCGGTGGCCGAGGCGGCGGCCGCGGCCGGGCCGGTTGATCTGATTCAGACGGACGGCGACAGCGCACCCGATCCGCATGTCTGGATGGATGCCGCGCTCTGGTCGCAGGCGATCACGCCCACGGTGGAGGCGCTTCGTCAGGTGGTGCCGGACTGCACGGCCGGGCTGCGTGAGCGGGCCTCCGCCCTGAGGGAACAGCTCGGCGCGCTGGATGCGTGGATGCGCGCCAGCATCGCCAGTATTCCGGCGGGTCAGCGCGTGCTGCTGACCGCGCATGATGCCTTTGGCTATTACGGTCGGGCTTACGATATCGAGGTGCGCGGCATCCAGGGTATCAGCACCACCGCCGAGGCGAGCGTGGCCGATATCCAGGCCAACGCCCGCCTGATCGCCGAGCGGGGACTGCCGGCCCTGTTCGTCGAGAGTACGATCAACCCGCGCACGGTGGACGCGGTGGTGGCGGCGGCCCGCGAGCGCGGGGCCGAGGTGGTCATTGGCGATACCCTCTATGGCGATGCCCTGGGCGAGTCCGGGACGCTCGCTGACAGCCTGCCGGGCCTGCTCATTCACAACACCGCGGCCATCACCCGCGAGCTGGGTGGTGAGCGCGCACCGTTGCCGGCGGCGCTGAGCGACTGGCGGGCGCCGCTGCGCGCGCGCCACGGAGGCGAGTGATGGCCGCCATGGATCCGCCGGCCGGAGAACGCCCGTCGGCGCGCTGGGCCCTGCATACCGAGGATCTGACCGTCAGCTACGGTGATCGTCCGGCGCTCTGGGACATCGACCTGAACATCCCGCCGGGTGTGCTCGCCGGCGTCATCGGCCCCAACGGCGCGGGCAAGAGCACCCTGCTCAAGGCGGTGCTGGGTCTGGTGCCGCTGTCGGCGGGCCATGTCCGTCTGTTCGGCCGCCGCTATCGCGAGCAGCGCCAGAAGGTGGGCTATGTACCGCAGCGATCGTCGGTGGACTGGGACTTTCCCACCACCGCCGTCGATGTGGTGACCATGGGGTTATACGGCCAGCTTGGCTGGCTGCGCTGGCCGGGGCGCCGCGAGCGCGACCGGGCCCTGCGGGCGCTGGAGGAGGTGGGCATGGAAATGCTGGCCGACCGCCAGATCAGCGAGCTCTCGGGCGGTCAGCAGCAGCGCGTGTTCATTGCCCGGGCGCTGGTCCAGCAGCCCGACATCCTGCTGCTCGATGAGCCCATGGCCGGAGTCGATGCGACCACCGAGCGCAGCATCATCGAGATCCTCGGGCGACTGCGTGACGAGGGGCGCACCATCATCCTCGTGCATCACGACCTGCAGACCGTGGAGCGCTATTTCGACTGGCTGGTCTTTCTGAACGTGCGCGTCATTGCGGCGGGCCCCATCGGCTCGGTGTACACGGCGCGCAACCTGCGGCGGGCCTATGGCGGTCAGGTCGCGCTGCTGGACGAGGGCGGTCAGGCAACCGGGACGCGGGATGATGGCGACGCTGCTGACTGATTACACCCTGCAGAACGTCCTGCTCGGGGCGGTGCTGATCGGGGTGATCAGCGGTGTGCTCGGCTCGTTCGCGGTGCTGCGGCGCCAGAGCCTGCTGGGCGACACCCTCTCGCACGCGGCGCTGCCCGGGGTGTGCATCGGCTTCATGCTGGCGGGTGCCCGGGATCTTGGCAGCATCATGGGCGGTGCGCTGGTGACGGCCGTGGCGGCGGCGCTGATGACCGTGGCCATCACCCGGCATACCCGGCTCAAGATGGACGCGGCACTGGCCGCGACGCTCAGCCTCGGTTTTGCCCTGGGGGTGGTGCTGCTGACCTGGATCCAGTCCCATGGCGGGGCGGCGCAGGCCGGTCTCGACAGCTTCCTGTTCGGTCAGGCGGCCGCCACCACGCGGGCCGACCTCTACCCGATGATGGCGCTGGTGGGCATCAGTCTGCTGGGGGTCGTGCTCCTGTGGAAGCCGCTCAAGGTGATGACCTTTGACCCGACCTTCGCGGCGGTGGTGGGCCTGCCGGTGCACCGGCTCGAGGCGCTGCTCACCGCGATGATCGCCCTTGCGGTGGTCACCGGGCTGCAGATGGTGGGCGTGGTGCTGATGACGGCCATGGTGATCGCCCCGGGTGCCGCGGCGCGTCAGTGGTGCGGCAGTCTGATGGGCATGGTCCTGCTCTCGGCGCTGCTCGGCGCCCTGGCGGGGGTCGTGGGCGGACTTGGCAGCGCCCTCGCGCCGGGGCTTTCCACCGGGCCGCTGATTGTCCTGACCGCCACGCTCATCGCCCTGGTCTCGCTCCTGGTGGCACCGCACCGGGGGCTCGTCCCACAGTGGTGGCGGCAGCGCCGGCGGCGCCGCTCGACGTCCACCGACCGCATTCTGGGAACGCTCTACGAGCTCGCCCGCGAGCACGATGACTGGCGGTATCGGGTTGAACAGGGGGCCGTGGACGCCTACCACGGCATGGTCACCGAGCCGCAGCTGGTCACGCTGGCCGAGCGTGGGCTGGTCACGCCGGTTCAGCATCTCCCCGACGAAGGGCCGCACTGGCAGTTGACCGAGGCCGGGGTCGATCACGCCGCGGCCCGCGAAAGGCGTCAGCGCGGCGGCCGCCGGAGGCGATCATGACTCTGCTTGCCGAGCCCCTGGTCGCGATCCTGGTCACCGGGATGCTGGTGGGCACCAGTGCCGCACTGCTGGGCAGTTTCCTGGTGCTGCGCGGCAACAGCATGCTCGCCGATGCGATCAGCCATTCAATCCTGTTCGGCATTGCCGTGGCCTGGCTGCTGTCGGGGCAGACCAGTGGGCCGGTGCAGATCGCCGGTGCCGCGCTCAGTGGTGTGCTCGCGGTGTTTCTCATCGAGACGCTGACGCGCACGCGGCGGCTGCGCGATGATGCCGCCACCGGTCTGGTGTTTCCGGCGCTTTTCAGTGCCGGCGTTCTGCTGATCAATGTGACCGCGCGGGATGTGCATCTCGATGAGCACACCGTGCTGTTGGGGGAAGTGGGTTTTGTCTGGCTGGACACGGTGACCATCGCCGGTATCGAGCTGCCCCGGGCGATGCTGGCCACCGGCGTGATGCTGCTGCTGGATGCCGCATTCGTGCTGGCCTTCTACAAGGCGCTCAAGCTCGCCACGTTCGACCCCGATCTGGCGCGGGCGCTGGGCCTGGCCCCGGGGATCATTTTCTACGCCCATCTGGCGCTGGTCAGTGGCACGGCGGTGGCGGCCTTTGATGCCGTCGGCGTCGTGCTGTTCATTACCTTTGTGGTGGTGCCGCCGGCCACGGCCTATCTGCTGACCCGGCGCCTGCTGCCGATGATCGCCCTGGCCATGCTGATCGCCGCGCTGAGCGCGCCGCTCGGCTATGCGCTGGCGATCGCGCTGAATGTCTCGATCGGCGGGTCGATGGCGCTGGCCAACGGGCCGTTTCTGCTGGCCGCCTATGGCTGGCAGCGCTGGCGTGGCGGACGGCGCGCCGCGCCGGCGTCAGCGGCCTACTCCGATCCGCCGTCGGCGTAGTGGTGACGGTCGGGGAACTCGCAGAGGTCGTAGAGGGGGCAGGCCCCGCAGCGCGGCCGGCGAGCAAGGCAGGTATAGCGGCCGTGCAGGATCAGCCAGTGATGGGCGTCCTGCAGAAATTCCTTCGGTACCTGGCGCATTAATCTGTCTTCCACGGCCCGGACGGTTTTGCCTTTCGCAATGCCCGTGCGGTTGGCGACCCGGAAGATGTGGGTGTCGACGGCCATGGTGGGTTCGCCGAAGGCCGTGTTGAGCACGACATTCGCCGTCTTGCGGCCGACGCCGGGCAACGCCTCGAGGGCCTTGCGGTCGTGGGGCACCACGCCATCGTGAGACGCCACCAGGGCCTCGCAGGTGGCGATGATGTTCTTCGCCTTGCTATTGAAAAGCCCGATGGTGCGGATGTAGTCCCGCAGGCCGTCTTCGCCCAGGGCGAGGATCGCGCCCGGGGTATTGGCATCGCGGAAGAGCGGCCCGGTGGCCTTGTTGACGCCGCGGTCGGTGGCCTGGGCCGACAGGATGACCGCGATGAGCAGCTCGAAGGGCGTCGAGTAGTTGAGCTCGGTGGTGGGCTGCGGGTTGGCCTCGCGCAACCGCTCGAAGATGGCCCGGCGCTTGTCGCGGTTCACGACCCGCGACCCCGTTGACGTCGCTTTGCCCGCACCCGGGCCAGGGCCGCCTTCGCGGTCTCGCGGCGGGCCTCGCGATCGGGCAGCGCCGGCGCCGTCGGCGTGGTGGGCGTGGCGCGTTGGGTCTCACGTCGCTGGCGGCGCTTTTCCTCACGCCGGGCTTGGCGCTGCAGCAGGCGTTGCTGGCGGGCGTTAAAGCGCCGCCGGGCACGATCCCGGCGCTGTTGCTGCTGATCGACGGGCTCGGCCTCGCGCTCGGTGGGCAGCATATGAATGCAATCCACCGGGCAGGGGGCCAGGCACAGATCGCAGCCTGTGCACTCCTCGGGGATGACCGTGTGCATGCGCTGACGGGCGCCGACGATGGCATCCACCGGGCAGGCCTGGATGCATTTGGTACAGCCAATGCATACCGACTCGTCGATCCAGGCCACCCGCGGCGGCCGGTAGTCGCCATGTTCGGGGTTGAGGGGCGGTGCCGGCCGGTCCAGCAGCTGCGCCAGCGCATCGATGGTGGCCTGACCGCCGGGCGGGCACTGGTTGATCTCCGCCTCGCCCTGCGCGATGGCCTCGGCGTAGGGTCGGCAACCGGGATAACCGCACTGCTCGCACTGCGTCTGGGGCAGCAGGGCGTCGATGCGCTCGGTCACGGAGGCCCCGCCGCTCATGCCGGTTTCAGGTTATCCCGTGATTCTTCGATCATCGCCTCGATGGCGGCCGGATCCACCCGGGTCATCAGCGGCTTGAACGTGTCGATCCGGTGATCCAGCAGCGGCTGGCCGGCATCGGCCCACTCCATGGGCGGTATCTGCAGGAAGCGCTCCGCCGCGGCGGCGGTATCCGGCAGCACCGGTTTGAGGTAGAGCATCAGCACCCGGAACAGGTTGAGCCCGGTGGTGTTGATGGCCTGCACCGCCTCGGCCTGGTCGGGATCCTTCGCCAGCACCCAGGGCTTTTTCTCGTCGATGTACTGGTTGGCCTCGTCGGCCAGGGCCATCACCTCGCGCACCACCCGGGCATAGGCGCGGTCCTCATAATGCCCGCCGATCACCTCGGCCCGGGCGCTCATGCGCCGGAACAGCTCCGGGGCGTCCAGACGCGGACCCAGCCATCCTTCGGAGCGCTTGTTGATGAAGCCCGCACAGCGGCTGGCGATGTTGACCAGCTTGCCCACCAGATCGGCATTCACCCGCTGGGTGAAATCCTCCAGGCTCAGATCGATATCATGCACGCCGGCGCCCAGTTTGGCGGCGAAGTAGTAGCGCAGGTACTCGGCATTCAGATGCCGCCGGTAGGTTTCCGCCATGATGAAGGTGCCGCGTGACTTCGACATCTTCTGCCCGTCCACGGTGAGAAAGCCGTGGGCGCAGACCCGGGTCGGCGTCCGGAAGCCGGCGCCGTGCAGCATCGCCGGCCAGAACAGGGCGTGGAAGTAGACGATGTCCTTACCGATGAAGTGGTACAGCTCGGTGTCGGAATCGGCGTTCCACCATTCGTCAAAATCCAGGCCCTGGCGGTTGCACAGGTCCTGGAAACTGGCCATGTAGCCGATCGGGGCGTCCAGCCAGACGTAGAAATACTTGTCATCGGTATCCGGGATGCGGAAACCGAAGTAGGGCGCATCGCGGGAGATGTCCCAGGCGCGCAGGCCGGCGTCGAACCACTCCTGGAGTTTGTTCGAGACCTCGTCCTGCAGACCCTCACTCGAGGCCCATTCGCGCAGCATGGGCTCGAAGTCCTGGAGGCGGAAGAAGTAGTGCTCGGACTCGCGCTGGACCGGGGCCTCGCCCGAAATCACCGACACCGGGTTGCGCAGCTCGTCGGGGGAATAGCTCGCCCCGCAGGCCTCGCAGTTGTCGCCGTACTGGTCATCGGCGCCGCAGCGCGGGCAGGTGCCCTTGATGTAGCGGTCCGGCAGGAACATGCCCTCGTGCCCGTCGTAGGCCTGGGTGATGGTCCGGCGGTCGATCCAGCCGCCATCACGCAGCCGCGTGTAGATGAGCTCGGCGTAGTGGCGATTTTCCTCGGAGTGGGTGGTGTAGTAGTTGTCGAAGGCGATCCCGAAGCTGGCGAAGTCGCGCCGATGCTCGGCGCCGACCCGCTCGATCAGTGTCTCGGGTGTGATCCCCTGCTCGCGGGCCTTGAGCATGATGGGCGTGCCGTGGGCGTCGTCGGCGCAGACATACCAGCACTCGTTACCCTGCAGCTTCTGGAAGCGCACCCAGATGTCGGTCTGGATGTATTCGACGAGATGGCCCAGATGGATCGGCCCATTGGCATAGGGTAGGGCGCTGGTGACCAGGATCTTGCGCGCCATGCACACTCCGCGTTGGCAGTCAGGAAACCCGCATTATGCCAGAGGCGAAGCCAGTCGCGGAGCCTGCGGCCGGTTGAGGGCGGCGATGATCGCGCGGGTGGCGGCGGCCGGCGAGTGCCTGCCGACATCAACACTGATTTCGGCATAGTGGCGGTACAGCGCCTCGCGCTCGGCGTAGAGGTCTTCGAGGCTCTGGTCGGCGGCGCGGGCCAGGCCGCGGGTGTCGACGTCGGTGACCCGCTCGAGCAGCACCGCCAGATCGGCATGCAGGTGCACGAGGATGCCGTCGGCCTGCAGCGCGGCCATCGCCGCCGGGCTGTAGACGGCGCTGCCGCCGGTGGCGATGACATGGCCGCGGCACTGGAGTGCGGCGAGGGTATCGGCCTCGAGGGTGCGCAGGGCGCGGTGGCCGCGGGTATCGACGATCGCCTGCAGGGTTTCCCCCTCGCGGGTCTCGATCAGGGCATCGGTGTCAGTGAACCCGAGCCCGAGGGCGGTGGCCACGGACTGCCCCAGGGTGGACTTGCCGGCCCCCGGCATGCCGATGAGGACCAGGTTGTGGCGGTCGTCGGTCATGCCGTGAATCTGCCGCAACGCGACGCCGGCGGCAACCCGCGTGCCAACCCCGCCCCGGACGTGTTTAATGCCGGGGGCGGGCTGTTTACACTCGCGTCTGATCTATAAGGGCGTCGTAACGACGGGGGATGAATGACTGAACTCAACCGCGAATCGGTGGAGCAGGCGCTGGGCGCGTGGACCGAGCCGGCGCTGGGGATGGATCTGATCACTGCCGGGGCGGTGAGCGATATCCGGCTGGATGGTGACGCGGTGGCCATCGATCTGAGCCTGGGGTTTCCCGCCGGGCGGTATCAGGACACCCTGCGCGGCACGCTGGAAGCCGCCGTGCGCGAGGCGACCGGCGCGCGGTCGGTGAGCGTGAGCGTGGACTGGTCGGTGGGGGCCCGTCAGGTGCAGGCGAGTCTCAAGCCGATGGAAAACGTCCGCAACATCATTGCCGTGGCCTCGGCCAAGGGCGGTGTCGGCAAGTCCACCTGCGCCGCCAATCTCGCCCTCGCCCTCGCCGACGAGGGGGCCCGGGTGGGCATCCTGGATGCCGACATCTACGGCCCCAGCCAGCCGCGGATGATGGGCGTAGCCGGGCAGAAGCCCGACAGCCCCGAGGGCAAGACCATGTTCCCGCTGGAAAACCACGGCGTGCAGATCATGTCCATCGGGTTTCTGATTGAGGAGGATTCGCCGATGGTCTGGCGCGGGCCAATGGTGACCCAGGCGCTGACCCAGCTGCTCAACGACACGCGCTGGGATGCGCTCGATTACCTGATCATTGACCTGCCGCCGGGCACCGGTGACATCCAGCTGACGCTGTCGCAGAAGGTGCCGGTGGCCGGCGCGGTGGTGGTCACCACGCCGCAGGACATCGCCACCCTGGACGCCCGAAAGGGCGTGCGGATGTTTGAGAAGGTCAAGGTGCCGGTGCTGGGCATCCTCGAGAACATGAGCCTGCACATCTGCTCGAACTGCGGCCATGAGGAGGCACTGTTCGGCACCGGTGGTGGCCAGCAGCTGGCCGACGACGAGGGGGTGGCGCTGCTTGGCGCGCTGCCGCTGGAGATCGGCATCCGCGAGCAGTCCGATCAGGGCGCGCCCACCGTCACGGCGGCACCGGCATCGGCGGCGGCGGAGCGCTTCCGCGAGGCGGCCCGGCGGACCGCGGCACTTCTTTCACGACAGGATCCGGCGGGCGCCAGCCGGTTCCCGAATATCGTCGTCGACGACGACTAGGGCAGGGGGAACAGACACAGTGAGCATCAAATCCGATCGCTGGATACGGTCCATGGCGGAGGACGGCATGATCGAGCCGTTCGAACCCGGGCAGGTACGGGGGGAGGCCGACGGCGAGCGGATGATCTCCTACGGCACGTCGAGCTACGGCTACGACGTGCGCTGCGCCGATCAGTTCAAGATCTTCACCAACATCAGCTCGGCGGTGGTCGATCCGAAGAACTTCGACGAATCGAGCTTCGTCGATCTGCAGTCGGACGTCTGCATCATCCCGCCCAACAGCTTCGCACTGGCAAGCACCGTTGAGTACTTCCGTATTCCGCGCAACATCCTCACGATCTGTCTGGGCAAATCGACCTATGCGCGCTGCGGCATCATCGTCAATGTCACGCCCCTCGAGCCCGAGTGGGAGGGCCATGTGACCCTGGAGTTTTCCAACACCACGACGCTGCCGGCGAAGATCTACGCCAACGAAGGCGTGGCGCAGATGCTGTTCCTGGAATCGGACGAGGTCTGCGAGGCGTCTTACAAGGATCGCTCGGGCAAGTACATGGGCCAGCGTGGGGTGACGCTGCCGCGGCCCTAGCGGCGGCCGTCAAGGCCGTCCAGGCGGCTCAGGACCATGCGGAAGTTGCGATCACCGGCCTCGCGCTGCTCCACCTGCACGGCCAGATAGCGCAGGGCCGGCGCCACCCACAGCGTGGTCACCCGATCGCTGTCCGGGTCCGAGCGGTGGACGGTCAGTGCCTCGAAGCGGCCGGCGGGGGTATCCACCTGGGTGGTGTCGCCGATGCGCAGCTCATAGGTCTTGAGCTGGCCGCCGTCGGCGATGCGATAGACCAGGGTGTCATCGCCGTCATCCCGCTCGGCCAGGTCGTGCATCAGCTGCAGCGGACTGATCACCCGGTCGATGGTGTCCGGCGTAATGGCCATGCGCCAGGGCCGGTCGGCCACATCGTTGACCACCCGCATCGCCTCCCAGTCGAAGCGCAGTTCCGCGCGCCGGTCGTCGTCACCGCCGCTGCGGGTGTAGCGATAGACGTCGGGCCGGAAGCCGTCGGCCTGGATGTGGCCGATGCTCATCTCGCGCACGCTGCTCGAGTAGAAAAGCCCGGCCAGACGATTGGGCTGGACCGACAGCCGGTAGAGGTAGCGGTCCTGCGCCGGCCGGCGAAAGCGCAGCTCGGCGTGGCCCAGGGTCAATCCAGCCTTGCGGACGTCATAGCGCGCGCTGAACGCCGGTGGCGCCTCGACAGGTGACGCCAGCGTCGCCGCGTTCGCCGCCAGCAGCAACAGCCCCAGGGCCATGGCGCAGAGCCAGGCGCCGCGCATCAGCCCGGGGTGGCCGCCGTCGGCGTTAGGCAGGGCGGATGCGGCGGGATCCGGCCATCGTGGCGGACGCCGCCGTCACCCAGCTGCACCCGGCCGTCGGCGATCCAGCCCACCACCTGGGGGTAGAGGACATGCTCCATGGCCTGCACGCGCCGGGCGAGTCGCGCGGCGTCATCGTCCGGGTGGATGGGGACCGCCGCCTGGGCGATCACCGGGCCGGCGTCCAGCTCGGGGATCACGTAGTGCACGCTGCAGCCATGCTGCCGTTCCCCCGCGGCGATGGCCCGCTCGTGGGTATGCAGGCCGCGGTAGGCGGGCAGCAGTGACGGGTGGATATTGATCAGCCGGCCGGTGAACCGGGCGACGAACGCCGCCCCCAGAATGCGCATGAACCCGGCCAGAACGATCAGATCGGGCCGGGCGGCCTCAAGCCGATCAGCCAGGGCCTGATCGTAGGCCTCGCGCCGCTCGAAGTCGCGGTGATCGATCACCTCGGTGGCGATCCCGGCCGCGGCGGCGCGCTCAAGCCCCCCGGCGTCGGGACGGTTGCTGATCACGCGGTCCACATGGGCGGCGATCCGCCCGGTCTGGACGGCATCAATGATGGCCTGCAGGTTGGTCCCGCTGCCGGAGATCAGCACTGCGATGCGGAAACCGCCGGTATCGCTCAAACCCCCTCCTGGTAGATGACCGCGTTGGCGGATTCGCGGGCAGGCACCACGTCGCCCAGGCGCCAGGCCGTCTCGCCGGCTGCCCGCAGCTGATCGAGGGCCAGGTCGGCCTGGTCCGGAGGAACGATCACCACCATACCGACGCCGCCATTGAAGGTCCGGCGCATATCAGCGATGTCCACCCCGCCGGTGGTCTGCAGCCAGTCGAACAGCGCCGGCCACTGCCAGCTGCCGGTGTCGACGCGCGCGCTCAGGCCCTCGGGCATGATGCGTGGGAGGTTGTCGGTGAGCCCGCCACCGGTGATGTGGCTGATGCCATGGATGGCCACCTCGCGCTGCAGCTGCTGGACGGTGCGTGCGTAGATCCGCGTGGGGGCCAGCAGCCACTCATCAATGCGGCGGCCGTCCAGCGATCGACTGAGGGCGTCGGGATCGCGCTCGAGGATGCGCCGGACCAGCGAGTAGCCATTGGCGTGCACCCCGCTGCTTGCCAGGGCGATCAGACAGTCGCCGGCGCGGATGCCCGAGCCGTCGATCAGCGCATCGCGCTCGACCACGCCCACGCAGAAGCCGGCCAGGTCATAGTCGCCATCGCGGTACATTCCGGGCATTTCGGCCGTCTCGCCGCCGATCAGCCCGGCGCCCGCCTCGCGGCAGCCCGTGGCGATGCCGCGGATGACCCGCTCGGCGATGGCCGGCTCGAGCCGGCCGGTGGCGTAGTAGTCGAGAAAGAACAGCGGCTCGGCACCGCCGACGATCACATCGTTGACGCACATCGCCACCAGATCGATGCCGATGCCATCGTGCTGGCCGGTCTCGAGCGCAAGGCGCAGCTTGGTACCGACGCCGTCGGTGCCTGCCACCAGCAGCGGGTGGCGGTAGCGCTCCACCGGCAGTTCGAACAGTCCGCCGAACCCGCCCAGGCTGCCGACCATGCCCGGGCGCCGGGTGGCGGCGACATCGCCCTTGATGCGCTCGACAAGATCGGCGCCGGCATCAATGTCGACGCCCGCGTCGCGGTAGGTCAGTCCGGGTCGGGAATCCGGGGAGTCCAAGATCTCGCTCCTGTCTGGGTCTGGTCGTGCCGTTGGATGGCATCATGGTACCTTAAAACCTCTTGGGGTCACGGCTCGCCACTCACTCGGATGTTGAACGTGCTGCGCATCAGTCTCGCTTTTGCCATGGGGATGACCGTGCTGGTCATGGCCCCGGTGGTGCCGGCTCAGGACAACCTCGGCGCCGTCGAGGTGCCGGTGGCCGACAACAGCGCCGCGGCCCGCGACGACGCGCTTGTCGAGGCCCTTGACGCGCTTCTGGTGCGCCTCACCGGCCAGCCCGATATTGTCCGGTCGGCGGTGGCCGAGCGCCTTCGCGGGCGGGTCAGTGACACGGTCAATGGCTTTTCGTATCGCTCGGTCGAGGTGGATGACGGCGATCAGGCGGAGCGCGAGACCCGCCTTCGGGTGCGTTTCTCGCGGACCGCCATCCGCAACGCCCTGGCCCGTGACGGGGTCGCCGTCTGGCCGCCGTCGCCGCCCACGGTGCTGGTCTGGCTGGGCGCCCAGCGCGATGGCGAGCGGTTCATTGCCGGCAGCGACCGGGGCGAGGCGCTGCTCGACGCGCTGGAGGCGGCGGCCCGTCCCCTCGGGATCCGCCCCGTCGCACCGCTGATGGATCTGCAGGATCGTCGTAACCTGGGCTTTGCCGACATCGCCGGCGGCTTTGTCGAGCCGGTGCGCGCCGCCTCCGAGCGATACGGCGCCGACGCGGTGCTGATGGGGCGTCTGCAGCAGGGTGCGGGCCGGGAGGATGAAGTGCGCTGGACACTGCTGCCCGGCGACGGCGAGCCGGTGCAGCGCTGGCGGACCCGTGCCGCAAGCCTCGAGGCGGTGATGGCCGCGGGCGCGCGCGGTTTGGCCGAGCGCCTTCGCCAGAGCCTCGCTTACGTCGCCGATCCCGATTCGCGCCGCCAGCTCACCGTCAGCGTCGACGGCATCGACTCGCTGGCCGCCCATCAGGCGGTGGCGGCGCGGCTTGGCGAACTGGTGGGTGTCACCCGCGTGATCCCCGCCGAGGTGGGTGGGGACCGGGTGCGCTGGCGGCTGGCCATCGGCGTCGACGCCGGGCGCGTCGAGCGGGCCCTGGCCGCCGATCCGCGCCTGCAACCCACGGGTGATGGCTACCGCTGGCGGCAATGATCGATCAGGGCCGCGGCGCGCAGCTGGCGCTGGATTTTCGCTGGAACGACGCCGCCGATCTCGAGGCGTTCGTGGCCACCGGCAACGAGCAGGCGGTGGCCGCCGTCGAGGGGCTGACCGGCTGGTTCGCCCAGTCGCTCTACCTGACCGGGCCCGCGGGCAGTGGTCGCAGCCACCTGCTGCAGGCCGCCTGCGGGCGCATGAGTGCCGCCGGCGGGACCGCGGTGTACATCCCCCTCGGCCAGCATATAGACGGCCCCACCGCGCCGCTGGACGGGCTTGAGTCCCTGTCGCTGGTCACGGTGGATGATCTCGAATTGCTGGCCGGGCGCGGGGACTGGCAGGAGGCCTTTTTCCACCTGTTCAATCGCCTGCGGGATGCCGGCGGGCTGCTGATGGTGGCCGCCGCGGGCGCGCCGGCCGGTCTGGGGATTGCCCTGCCGGATCTGGTCTCACGGCTTGAGTCGATGCTGCGCCTGCGCCTCACGCCCCCCGATGACGCTCGCCGCCGGGAAATACTGACCGGTGCGCTGGCCCGGCGTGGACTTCGCATGCCCGCCGCCGGCGTTGATTATCTGCTGCGCCACCAGGCCCGGGATCTGAACCATCTGCTGGGAGTGGTGGACCGGCTCGACAGTGCTTCGCTGCAGGCCGGCCGGCGGCTGACCGTGCCCTTCATCCAGTCGGTGCTACGCGGTCAGCCCGCGGACTGACCCGCTTTGTGGCGCTGCTTGCCGCGCCGCAGGATGAGCATGACGGCGCTGAAGTAGCCGAGCGTCAGCAGGATCTCCGCGGCGCCCAGCCAGCGCTGGGGCGCCGCACCGGTGGCCGCCAGCAGCCCGTGGATGAAGTACAGCAGGATGAGCATGCCCGTCCACTGCAGGGTGTAGCGTCGCCGATGCAGCACGCCGCGCAGGCCCAGCACCAGCGGCAGCAGGAAGATCAGCAGTACCGGGCTGCGCAGTGATTCCGGCGGGGGTGCCAGCCAGATCAGCCAGGCGAACAGCAGCGCGGTCAGTGCGACGTAACAGCCCGCGGCCATCCAGTAGAGCCGCGACGCGGCGACTTCACGCGCGGTCTCGCCGGCCGCCGCCGGGGGTTTGCCTTTGACCGCCTTCATGCCGGGCGCGGGTCGCCCGGGGCGCTCAGCCGCAGGGCCGCCTGCGCCACCCTTGATCCCAGCGCCTGACAGAGGGCCGCCTCGGTGTCATCCACCGGCCGGTCGGCCTCGGCCCCGGCCAGATGGCTGGGGCCATAGGGCGTGCCGCCGGTGGTGGTCGCGGTCAGACCGGCCTCGGTGTAGGGCAGGCCGACCAGATATAGACCGTGATGCAGCAGCGGCAGCATCATCGACAGCAGGGTCGCCTCCTGACCGCCGTGGAGGCTGCCGGTGGATGTGAACACCGCGCCGGGCTTGCCGTTGAGCGCACCACTCAGCCACAGGCTGGTGGTCTGATCCAGGAAATGCTTGAGCGGTGCCGCCATGTTGCCAAACCGCGTCGGGCTGCCAAGGATCAGTCCATCGCACTCGGCCAGGTCATCCAGCGCGGCGTAGGGTGGGCCGGCATCGGGCACCGGTGGCGCGGTGGCCTCGGACACCTCCGAGACCGGTGGCACGGCGCGGACCCGCGCACTCACGCCACTGACGGCCTCGACGCCGTGGGCGATCCGGCGCGCCATGGTCGCGGTGGCGCCGTGGCGGCTGTAGTACAGGATCAGGATTTCGCAGCTCATGGGGCAATATTGGGTGTTAGATTACCGACACGCAAGCAGCCAGGAGGTGACGATGGACGACACACAGGAAGCCTGCCACCAGTTCCGCGTTCGCGGTCATGTGCAGGGGGTGTACTACCGGGCCGCCACCCGCGATGAGGCGATCGCGCTGGGACTGCGCGGCTGGGTCGAAAACCGCGCCGACGGCAGTGTCTCGGTGGTGGTCTGCGGCCCCGAGCCAGCGGTCGAGACGCTGCGCGAGTGGCTCTGGAGCGGCCCGCCCGCGGCACGGGTCGATTCGGTGGAGGCCGAGCCCGTGGCCGATCCGGGCAGCGAGGGCTTTGCCATCGTCTGACCGCATCGTCCGGGCGTCCCGCGCAAATTGACCGATATCAACTTTCCCGCGATACTTTGTGCAGTTATCAATGGCGAGACGAGAAACCATGATCTGCGGGCGATTGATTGGAGGAGTAGCGCTGAGTGCGGCGCTGTTGATGCCTGGGCTCGGCAGTGCCCAGGGCGATATCGAGGCGGGCCGCGCCAAGGCCTACACCTGTCTGGGCTGCCATGCCGTCGAGGGCTATCGCAACGCGTACCCCTCTTATCGGGTGCCCAAGCTGGGGGGCCAGCACGCCGGCTACCTCGTCTCGTCGCTCAAGGCCTATCGCAGCGGCGCGCGTCAGCACACGACCATGCAGGCGCTGGCATCGACGCTGAGTGATGAGGACATTCAGGACATCGCCGCGTACTTCGCATCGCGCGGACCGGAGGGGCAGTGATGATGCATTGCATTCGATGCCTGGGCGCGCTGCTGATCCTGGCCGCGGGAGTCGCCCAGGCCCAGTCCATCGGCGACATTGAGGCCGGCAAGGCCAAGTCCCAGACCTGCGCGGCCTGTCACGGCGCCAACGGCGCGTCGGATAACCCCGCCTTTCCGATGCTCGCCGGCCAGCATGCCGATTACCTTCTGCATGCGCTCAAGGCCTACAAAAGCGGGGACCGGCAGAACGCCATCATGAACGGCCAGGCGGCCGCGCTCAGCGAAGAGGATATGCGCGATCTGGCGGCCTACTACGCCGCCCAGGACAGCGCCATTCAGACGTTGGAGCGGCGCTCGGCCAACAGCGACGGATAGCCGCTGCGATAGTCCGGGTGCCGGAGTCGATAGCCGGCCGCCTTCAACCGCCGGTTGCTGCAACGCCGGCCCATCGCCTCGCCAGCGGTGCGCGCCGGCGTCGGCTGGCCCAGCTCGGCGGCCAGCCAGTCCATGATCTCGCACTGCGGACAGGGTCGATCGTCGACGCCGAGGTAAAGCGGCGCCGGATCCGGGTGGCCGCTCAGCCAGTCGAGGATCGCCACACAGTCGTCCTCGTGGATGCGGTTGGTATAACGCGGCGGCTCGGCCTGGCAGCCGGCACCCGATGCCACCCGCCGCAGCAGGGATTCCCGCCCCGGTCCGTAGATGCCGGCAAACCGCACCACCACACTGCCGCCCGGATGGCGGGCTGCCACCGCCTCGGCCTCAAGCAGGCGCTGTCCCGAGAATCGTGACGGCACCGGCGGTGTCGACTCATCCACCCAGGCGCCGCCGTTCTCGCCGTAGACACCGGTGCTCGAGACGAACACCAGTCGCGCCCCGGCGTTGCCCGAGGCCGCCAGTGCCGCGCAGAGGTGGCTGAGGGCTTCCACATAGCCGCGTCGATAGCCGGCATCGTCATAGCTCGGCGGCGTCAGGATGACCACCACGCGATCAAGCCCGCCGGGCAGGCGATCGGCCAGCCCGGCGGGCGCGTTGAGGTCGGCGGCGCAGGGGATGATCGGTGCCGGCAGGCCCTCGGGCCGGCGGCGCAGGCCGAATACGGTGTGGCCCTGGTCGGCGAGCCCCTGGCCGAGTCGGGTGCCGATCCGCCCGCAGCCGGCGATCAGCACCCGCGCCGGCTGCTGCGACCTCGCCGCGTCCACCGCTCAGGCCCCGTCCCGGATTCGGGCCACCAGTCGGTTGGCCGCATCATCCAGCGGCAGGGCCTCGCTGGCCGTCGCGTCGCGCGCCCGGTATTCCAGCTCGCCGGCATTGAGACCGCGCTCACCGATCACCACCCGATGGGGGATGCCGATCAGCTCCATGTCGGCGAACTTGACCCCCGGACGGGCGTCGCGATCATCCCAGAGCGGATCAAGCCCGGCGGCCTGCAGATCGGCATAGAGGCGCTCGGCGGCCTCGGCTACGGCCGCTGAGCGCTCGGCACCGATGCTGACGATCGCCACATCAAAGGGCGCCAGCGGGGCAGGCCAGCGGATGCCATGCGCGTCGTGGTTCTGCTCGATGGCCGCGGCGACCACCCGTGAGACACCGATGCCGTAACAGCCCATGATCAGTGGCCGGGCGTCGCCCGCCTCGTCGAGGACCCGGGCGTCCATGGCCTCGCTGTATTTGGTGCCGAGCTGAAAGATGTGGCCCACCTCGATGCCGCGGTGGATCTCGAGCCGGCCGTCCGCGCAGCGCGGACAGCCTTCGCCGACCAGCGCGGTACGCAGATCCGCCGTCGGCGGCAGGGGCATGTCCCGGTCCCAGTTGAGATTGATCCAGTGGCCGTCGGCCTGATTGGCACCGCTCGAGAAGTTGACCCGGGTGGCGGCGCGGTGGTCGACAAGCTGGGTCAGGCCGGCGGGTAGGTCGCGCGGGCCGATGAACCCGCGCGGGACCCCGGTGGCGGCCAGCGCCTCGGCGGGTTCGGCCAGGCGCACCGTCTCAGCGCCCAGGGCATGGGCGGCCTTGACCTCGTTGAGTTCGTCATCGCCGGCGACGAACAGCACCGCCGGCGCCTCGTCGGCCATGACCACCACGCTTTTGATGACCTGTCCGGGGGTGAGCCCCAGCAGCGTGCATTGTTCCGCCACGCTCTCGATGCCCGGCGTCGAACGCCGCTCGGCGGGCAGTGGATCGGTGGCCGCCGGCGCTGCCGGGCGACTGCGTGCCAGTTCGGTGTTGGCGGCGTAATCACACTGATCGCAGCTCGCGATCTCGTCCTCGCCGGAGTCGGCGAGCACCATGAACTCCTCCGAGACGCTGCCACCGATGGCGCCACTGTCGGCGCCGACCGAGCGGAAGCGCAGGCCGAGCCGTGAGAATATGGCGCTGTAGGCGGCGTGCATGTCCCGATAGGTGGTCTCGAGCGAGTCCTGATCGAGATGGAACGAATAGGCATCCTTCATCACGAACTCGCGGGCGCGCATCACCCCGAAGCGCGGGCGGATCTCGTCGCGGAACTTGGTCTGGATCTGATAGTAGGTCACCGGCAGCTGGCGATAGCTGCGCAGCTCCTGGCGCAGATAATCGGTGATCACCTCTTCGTGGGTCGGGCCGATGCAGTAGTCGCGTTCGTGGCGATCCTCGAGGCGCAGCAGTTCCGGGCCGTACAGCGACCAGCGACCCGACTCGCGCCACAGCTCGGCAGGCTGCACCGCCGGCATCAGCACCTCGAGCCCATTGATGCGGTCCATCTCCTCGCGCACGATGCGCTCGACCCGCCGCATCACACGCAGGCCCAGCGGCTGCCAGGTATAGAGTCCGGCGCCCAGGCGCTTGATCAGGCCGGCCCGCAGCATCAGCTGGTGGCTGACGATCTCGGCATCGGCCGGTGTCTCCTTGCTGGTGAAAAGTGGAAAACGGCTGGTGCGCATGCTGGCCTGTCCTGTCATCGGTCGAAAACCCACAGGTTAGCCGACCGCCGCCGGGTCGCCCACCCCTGTCCTTGACGCCCCCATGCGCGCGCCGTAACTTGCACGGCTTACATTACGTCAATTGCGGATCACACGGCGCTGGTCGACAGGGTATGCGACACATCATCTCCATTCTGGTCGAGAACGAGTTCGGTGCGCTGGGGCGCATCGCCGGGCTGTTCACCGCCCGGGGCTACAACATCGACTCGCTCACGGTCGCGCCCACCGATGACTCGACCCTGTCGCGTATGACCCTGGTCACCCAGGGGGACGAGCAGACCGTCGAGCAGATCCGCAAACAGCTCAACAAGCTCCTCGACGTGGTCAAGGTGCTGGACATCACCGAGGCCCGCCACATCGAGCGCGAGCTCATGCTGGTCAAGGTCCAGGCCACGGCCAGCGAGTCCCGCGAGGAGTTCAAGCGACTGGCGGATATCTTCGACGCCTGCGTCGTCGATGTCACCGACAAGACCTACACCATCGAGGTCATCGGCCGCGGCAGCAAACTGGATGCGTTCCTCGAGCTGCTCAGCGACCAGACGCCGATGGAGGTGGTGCGCTCGGGGGTCATCGGGATCGCGCGCGGCGACAAACAAATGCGTGTCTGAAACCATCCATCGGGGGAGCCATGAAGGTCTATTACGATAAGGACGCCGATCTTTCCATCATCCAGGGCATGAAGGTGGCCATTCTCGGCTACGGCTCGCAGGGCCACGCCCATGCCAACAACCTCAAGGAATCGGGTGTCCCGGTCGTTGTGGGCCTGCGGGCCGGCTCGGCGAGTGCGGCCAAGGCCGAGGCCGCCGGTCTGGAGACCGCCGAGATGGCGGATGCCGTGGCGTCGGCCGACCTGGTCATGATGACCCTGCCGGACGAGCACCAGCCCGCGGTCTACGAGCAGATCGTGGCGCCGAACCTGCGCACCGGCGGTGCCATCGCCTTCGCTCACGGCTTCAATATCCACTACCAGCAGATCGAGCCGCGGGGCGATATGGACGTGGTCATGGTCGCCCCCAAGGGACCCGGTCATCTGGTGCGCTCGACCTATGTCGAGGGCAATGGCGTGCCCAGCCTGATCGCGGTCGAGCAGGATGCCAGTGGTCGGGCGCGTGAGATCGCGCTGGCCTATGCATCGGCCAACGGCGGCGGCCGCTCCGGGGTGATCGAGACTAGCTTCCAGGAAGAGACCGAAACGGACCTGTTCGGCGAGCAGGCCGTGCTGTGTGGCGGCATCACCTCGCTGATCGAGGCCGGCTTCGAGACCCTCACTGAGGCGGGTTATGCCCCGGAAATGGCCTACTTCGAAGTCCTCCACGAGACCAAGCTGATCGTCGATCTGCTCTACCAGGGTGGCATCGCCAACATGCGCTACTCGATCTCGAACACCGCCGAGTACGGTGACTTCACCCGCGGGCCGCGGGTGATCAATGAGCAGTCCCGCCAGGCCATGCGCGAGCTGCTCGAGGAGATCCAGAACGGCGAGTTCGCCAAGGAGTTCGTGCTCGAGAGCAAGGCCGGCGAGCCGCGGCTCAAGGCCATGCGCCGGCGGGCGGCCGAGCATCCCATCGAGGCCGTCGGCAGCAAGCTGCGCGGCATGATGCCGTGGATCCAGGCCAATCAGCTGGTGGACCGGGACCGCAACTAGGCGCGGATCCGCGCGATGCCGAGGTCGTTATGACCGACCCCCGGGAGATGCCGCGCCGTTCGGGCCGCGGCATCTATCTGCTGCCCAATCTGATCACCACGCTGGCGCTGCTGTTCGGCTTCTACGCCGTTGTGGCCGCCCAGTCGGGTGCTTATGAGGCCGCCGCGGTCGCCATTCTGCTGGCGATGGTCATGGATGGCCTCGACGGACGGGTGGCGCGCCTGACCAACACCCAGACCGAATTCGGCGTGCAGTACGACAGCATCGCCGACATGGTCTCGTTCGGGATGGCGCCGGCGCTCGTGGTGTTTGCCTGGGCCCTGGATGACCTGGGGGCGCTGGGTTCGATGTGGGACAAGCTGGGCTGGGTGGGGGCGTTCATCTACACCGCCTGCGCCGGGCTGCGGCTGGCGCGCTTCAACACCCAGGTGGGCGTCGCCGACAAGCGCTACTTCCAGGGACTGCCCAGCCCTGCCGCCGCCGCCGCGCTGGCCGGCATGGTCTGGTCGGGCGACCGGCTCGAGTTCGGCGGCTGGCCGGCCGGGATCCCGGCGCTGGTGCTGACCGTGGTGGCGGGCGTGCTCATGGTCAGCAACGTGCGCTACGACAGCTTCAAGGAAATCGACTTCCGCTACCGCGTCCCCTTCGTCGCCATTGTGCTGGGCGTGATGGGCGTGGCGTTGATGTCGGTGCACCCGCCGCTGGTGCTGTTCGGGCTTGCATTGACGTATCTCAGCTCGGGGCCGATTCTGACAGTCATCCGGCGACGCCGGCGGCGCAGACGCCGGCACGCGGGTTAGACTGGCAGGACGATCACACGTGAGGAAAGAATGATGAGTGAAGCCGACCGGCTGATCATCTTTGATACGACGCTGCGCGACGGCGAGCAATCGCCGGGCGCTTCCATGACCCGCGAAGAGAAGGTGCGCATCGCCCGGGCGCTGCAGCGACTGCGTGTGGACGTGATCGAGGCGGGTTTCCCCGCCGCCAGCCAGGGCGATTTCGAGTCGGTGCGGGCAGTGGCCGAGACCATCACCGAGGCGCGCGTCTGTGGGCTGGCCCGGGCCAACGAGCAGGACATTGACCGCGCCGGTGCCGCGGTGGCGCCGGCGCCGGCGGGGCGTATTCACACGTTCATCGCCACCTCGCCGGTGCACATGGAAAAAAAGCTCCAGCTCCAGCCCGACGAGGTCATTGAGCGGGCGGTGACGGCGGTCGGCCGTGCCCGCAACCTGTGCGACGACGTCGAGTTTTCGCCCGAGGACGCCGGCCGCTCCGACCCGGAGTTCCTGTGCCGCATCATCGAGCGCGCCATTGCCGCCGGTGCCACGACCATCAATATCCCCGATACCGTGGGTTACAACCTGCCGAGGCAGTTCGCCGGGCTGATCCGTGACCTGCGCGAGCGCGTCCCCAATTCCGACCGCGCGGTCTGGTCGGTGCACTGCCACAACGATCTGGGTGTGGCGGTAGCCAACTCGCTGGCGGCGGTCCGTGAGGGCGCCCGGCAGATCGAGTGCACCATCAACGGGCTGGGTGAGCGGGCCGGCAACGCCGCGCTCGAGGAGATCGTCATGGCGGTGCGCACGCGCCAGGACGATCTGCCCTGCGATACCCGCATCGAGACCCGCGAGATCGTGCCCACCTCCAAGCTGGTGGCCAATATCACCGGCTTTCAGGTCCAGCCCAACAAGGCGATCGTGGGCATCAACGCCTTCGCCCACGAGTCGGGGATCCATCAGGACGGCGTGCTCAAGCACCGCGAGACCTACGAGATCATGCGGGCCGAGGACGTCGGCTGGGGCACCAACCGGATGGTGCTTGGCAAGCATTCGGGACGTAACGCATTCCGCAGCCGCTGCGATGAGCTGGGCATCCGGTTCGAGACCGCGGCGCAGCTCAACGAGGCGTTCCAGCGCTTCAAGGACCTGGCGGACAAGAAACACGAGATCTTCGATGAAGACCTTCAGGCCGTGGCCACCGAAGCGGTGGCGGCCATGGAAGAAGACCAGAGCGTGACACTGGTGGCGTTCCGCTGCTGTTCGGAGACCGGCGAGACACCGGTGGCGGATGTCACCCTCGAGATCGACGGCGAGGAGCGGCATAACCAGGCCGCCGGCGACGGGCCCGTGGACGCGGCGTTCAAGGCGATCGATGGGCTGCTCGACGTGCGGGCGGAGCTGCTGCTCTACTCGGTGAACAACATCACCTCGGGCACGGATGCCCAGGGCGAAGTGACGGTGCGCCTTGAGTGGGGCGGCCGGGTGGTCAATGGCCAGGGCTCGGACACCGACATTGTCATCGCCTCGGCGAATGCGTATCTGAACGCCCTCAATCGCCTGCGCACCACCGGCGGGCGGACCCACCCCCAGACCGACGGCGTCTGAGCGCGGCGGAGCGCGGGGCGGCATGATCGACCAGCGGCGCCGGCGGATGCTCGACGAGATGGGCCTGACGGTGTGGCGGTCACGCGACCGGGCGGGTCAACCGGTCAGTGAGACGGCGCCGGCCGAGCCGGGCGGTGACTGGTCCAGCCTGATCGCCTCGATCAAGGGGTGCCAGCGCTGCCCGCTGCATTCCACCCGCCAGCGCGCGGTGCCGGGGGTGGGTGACCCCGCCGCGCGGCTGATGATCATCGGCGAGGCCCCGGGGGCCGAGGAGGACCGCCGTGGCGAGCCGTTCGTCGGCCGTGCCGGTCAGCTGCTCGACGCCATGCTGGCCGCCATGGGTCTCGATCGGCAGCAGGACGTGTTCATCACCAACGTGGTCAAGTCCCGGCCGCCGGAAAACCGCGATCCCACCGCCGACGAAATCGCCGCCTGCCGCCCCTGGCTGGACGCCCAGCTGGCGCTGATCCAGCCCGGGGTGATTCTGGCCGTGGGCAAGATCGCGGCGCAGTCGCTCACCGGTAGTCGGCAGGCCATGGGCCGGCTGCGGGATCAGTGGCACCGGCTTGGTGACACCGGGATTCCGCTGCGGGCGACCTATCATCCGGCCTATCTGCTGCGCCGGCCCGATGCCAAGGCCCGGGCCTGGACCGATCTGGTGGCGGTGCGCCGCGCGCTTCGCGGGGCGTCGGCATGACCGCCGCGCCGGTGGACTTCCTGCCGGTGATCCGGCCCATGCGGCGCCGCGATGTGCCCAGCGTGCACGGCGTCGAGGCCAATGCCTATGGCTTTCCCTGGGCGCAGAACATCTTCCGCGACTGCCTGCGCATGGGCTATGAATGCTGGGTGCAGTTGGCCACCGATCGCATCGTCGGCCATGTGGTGCTGGCGATGGGCCCCGGCGAGGCGCATGTCCTCAACCTGGCGGTGCATCCCGACTGGCACGGGCAGGGGTTTGGTCGGGCACTGCTCGAACAGGCCCTTGAGCGCGCCGAGCAGCTGGGCGCGGAGTCGGTGTTCCTGGAGGTGCGACCGAGCAATGCCCCGGCCGTGCGCCTGTACAAAAGCGCCGGCTTTCGCCGGGTCGGCCGGCGCCCAGGCTACTACCGGACTGACGACGGCCGGGAGGACGCCCTGGTCATGCGCTATGACCTGCGGGAGGTCGCACCGGTCGGGCGGCGATGAAGCCGGGCGGTGAACGCCGCCGGGTGGTGGTGGCCTGGGCGCTTTACGACTGGGCCAATTCGGCCTTCGCAACGGTGGTGATGGCGGGGATCTTCCCCATCTTGTTCCAGGACTACTGGAGTGCCGATGCGAGCCCCGCCCAGGCCAACCTGCGCCTGGGCTGGGCGAATGGCCTGGCGAGCGCGGTGATCGTGCTGATCGCGCCGCTCGCCGGGGCCATGGCCGACCGCGCGGGGCGTCGCAAACAGGCACTGCTGGGGTTCGCCCTGCCCGCCGCGGCACTGACTGCGGCGCTCGCCTGGGTGCCCGCCGGCGCCAGCCTGCCGGCGGCCACGCTGTTCACCCTGGCGGTGATCGGCTTCATGGCGGCCAACCTGTTCTACGATGCATTGCTGGTGGGCATCGCCCCGCCGGCACGCTGGCACGCCATCTCGGGACTCGGGTTCGGTGTCGGCTACCTGGGCGGCGGACTGGTCTATCTGCTGTGCATTGTCGCCATCATGCAGCCCGCCATGCTGGGGTTCGGCTCGGCGACGGACGCCGCGCTGGCGGCATTCATCGTCACCGGCGTCTGGTGGGCGCTGTTCTCGCTGCCACTGGCCTTTCTGGTGCCCGAGCCGGCCCGCGAACGCGCCGGGGCCGCCGGCCTGGCGGGCGGACTGCGTCAGCTGCGCGCCACCTTCGCCCACCTGCGGGCCTATCGCCCGGTGTGGCTGTTCCTGCTGGCCTACTTCCTCTACATCGACGGGGTGGGCACCACCATCCGCATGGCGGTGGCCTATGGCCGCTCGCTCGGCTTTGCCCAGACCGACCTGATGCTGGCGCTGCTCATCACCCAGTTTGTCGGCTTTCCCGCCGCCCTGCTGATGGGTGTCGTGGGGGCGCGACTGGGGCCGCGCCGCGGCATCCTCATGGGCCTCACCCTGTATATCGGGATTGCCCTGTGGGGCGCATTCATCCAGGCGGCGTGGGAGTTCTATGCCATTGCCGCCCTGGTGGGTGTGGCCCAGGGCGGGGTGCAGGCGCTCAGCCGGTCGTTCTATGCCGGGCTGATTCCCACGGCGCGTGCGGGCGAGTTCTTCGGCTTCTATAATGTGCTGGGCAAGTCCGCTGCGCTCATCGGCCCACCGCTTTTTGGTGCGCTGGGCGTATGGCTGGGCGACGCCCGCTACTCGATGCTCGCGCTCATTGCGCTGTTTCTGGCGGGCGCGCTTATACTCACGCGCATCGACCCCAAGGAGGATCCGACCCGATGACCGACCCGCAACCCTCCGGCGACCGGCCCGCCCGCGTCTCGCTGTGGCAGGCCCTTAAGAGCACAGCCGCCGCGGCCTTCGGCGTGCAGACCGAAGCCGCCCGGCAGCGCGACTTCAGCCACGGCAACCCGGCGCATTTCATCATCGCCGGGCTGATCTTTACCGTGGTCTTTGTCGTCGTGCTGCTGGTGATCGTCAACCTGGTGCTGAGTCAGGCCGGTTAGCCCGCCCGCCGCGCAGCGCCAGCGCCGCGACCACCAGGCCCGAGGCGCTCAGGGCGCCCAGGAACGGCCCCAGCGTGGGGATGCTGTCGGGAAAGCTCGCCACCTGCAGTCCGCCCATCAGACTGCCAGTGGCAAGGGCACCGGGCAGCACCGCGCCGACCAGCCCGGCCCCCGCGCCCAGGACCGCGGCACGCGGGGACACCCGGTCCGACAGGCCGCTCAAAAGCGGAATCACGGCGGTGGCGCAGAGCAGATCGGCGATCAGAAACAATCGCAGGACCGAGATCTGCTGCCAGGCGATCAGCACCACCGGGATCATTAAAAGCGCCGACAGCCAGCGGGCGCCGCGCCGCTGCAGCCAACCGGTCTCCGTCACCCCCAGCGACACCAGGGCGTTCTGCAGGGTATCGACGGATGAGGCCACCAGGGTGATGCCCAGCACCAGCGCCGGCAGCGTCAGCCAGGCCGGGGCATCGGTGATGAGCGCGAACAGCGGGATCGGCGGTGTGCCGAGGGGCAGTCCGCGGCTGGCTGCCAGCAGTCCCGCCGCCCCCAGCATGGCCACCACGACAATGGTGGACAGCCCGCCGATCACCGCGCCGCGCCGCAGCGCGTGGTCATCCCGGGCCGCCCACACCCGCTGCCAGTAGCCTTGATGAAAGAGGTTCGCGGCGGTGACCGCCATGATCAGCGTCAGCGCCACCCCCAGCGCATCGCCGAGGGCGGGCGTGGGCAGGCTGCCGCCGGTGCCGGCCGGGCGATCGGGCGCGAGGCCCAGCACCGCCGCCGCCACGATCACGATCAGCGCCGCCAGCAGCCCGGCCTGCCAGCGGTCGGTGACAAGGCTTGCGCGCAGACCACCGGCCGCGGTGTAGATCACCGTCGCGACGGCCACCGCGGTGATCGCATAGCGGCCGTCGGCATTCGAGAGCAGGGCAGTGATGGCGCCCACAGCGGTCAGCTCAGCGGCGAGAAAGCAGAGCATATAAAGCACCGAGAGGATCGCCACCCAGGCGCGGAAGCCGTTGCCGAAACGCCCGGCGCTGAACTCCGTCAGGCTGCGCCCGCTGGGCAGCCGCCGGCGGATGGCCGGGCCGATCACTCCCAGGATGATGAACGGCAGCGCCGAGCCGATGGCATAACCGGCCACCGCCACCGGTCCGACGAACGCGCCGATTTCGGGGGGCGCGAACAGAATCCAGGCCCCCATGCCCGAGGCCAGAAACGACAGCCCCAGGGTCGTGCCGGTCTGGCTGCGTCGGGCGGTGAGGTAATCGTCGAGGTTGCGGCTGTGCCGGGCCCGAAGCCCGAGCAGGACGAATACGATCAGGGCGGCACTGACCGCTGCGAGCGGGATGATGGGCATGTCGCGCTTCCTCCGCCGGTGTGATCCGGTTCAGGTTCCAGGGTCTGCGCGATGGCGCACTCTCAGTCCGGAGACTCCCCTGGCGACGTGGGTTCAGATTGTTGGAAGGCCTGAGTATGCCGACCGGCCGGTGGCCGTGCAAATGCAAATGGGGCAGGCTGAACGACCATCAAGGCAGCAGCGGGATGATCCATGGGCAGGCATTGGCGATGGTGGGTCGGGATACCGGCCGTGGCGCTGGCCGCCGTGATGGCGGGCCTGCCGGTGTTCAATGGCTGGCAGGCCGAGCAGACCTGGCAGCACCGGGTCGAGCAGTGGCAGCGCGCGCTCAGCGAGACGGTCGGTGCCGGTGCGACGGCGCGGGTCGTCGACTACCAGCGCGGTCTCTACCGCGCGTCCGTGCGGACCGAGCTGGTGCTGCCGGCGTCGACGATGCCGCCGGCATGGCGCGCTACCCTTGGACTGAGTGCCCCGCAGCCGGTGCATTGGGTGCTGGAGCAGACCCTGCGGCACGGCTGGCGGGGTGTGGCCTTTGACGGTCATCTGCAGCCCACCGGCGCGCTGGCGCCGGCGTTTGAGCGGCTTGGCGGCGACGCGGAGAGCATTTCGGTACGGGGGCATCTAGGCTTTGATACCCAGTCAATCGCAGTCCGCGTCCAGCAGCTGGCGGGGGCGCCGGAACTGTTCGAACTGGGTGGGCTGCGGGCAAGCACCGATCTGCGCCCGGTGGCGGGTCGGCCCGGGGCGGCGGGCGTCTGGCGTGGTGACGCACGGCTCGTCATCGACGCGCTCGAGCTGCCCGACGTGGCGCCGCTGCAGGGCCGGGCCGTGGTGGAGTTCGAGCGGATCGACGCCGCGGCGCTGCTGACGCTCAGCGCGGATCAGTGGCGGCCGTCCCTGGCCGCACTGGCCAGCGAGTCACCCCGTCTGTCGCTCGCCGCGTTACGGCTCGAGACCCCGCAGGGGCAGGGACTGAGCGGCGAGGCCAGTCTGCGGATCCGCCCGGCGATGGCCGAACGATTGCACGCCGGTGCCAGCGGAATGGTCCTGTGGGAGGCGCTGCGCCTTGACACCGAGCTGGTCATCGACCAGGCGCTGGTCGCCGTGCTGCCCGGCGAGGTCCGGGCGTGGCTGGACCTGGGCCGGGCCTTCGGCTTCCTGCGCCGCCGCGATGGCGACTGGCGCCTGGCACTGGCCGTGGATGAGGGCCGTCTGCGTATCCACGGCCAGACACCGGCCTGGGCCCCGGGTGGCTAGGGCCCTGGCCGTCAGCCCGCCGCCGGCCCGCGGCTAGAGGCGCTCGACGCGACGGATCTGCTCGTCAATGCGGGCCAGTGCCGACTCGGTCTCGGCCTGCTTGTCGCGCTCGCGCTGCACAACCTCGGCCGGTGCCTTTTCCACAAACGCGGCATTGTCGAGCTTGCCGCGGGTGCGGGCCAGATCCTCGGCCAGGCGGGCGCGGGCCTTTTCCAGTCGGGCCCGCTCGGCGTCGCGATCGATCAGACCGGCCATCGGCACGCGGATCTCCAGGTCGTCCACGAGCGCCAGGGCTGATTCCGGGGCCGCTTCATCAGGGCCCAGCCAATCGATCGAGGCCAGCCGACCGAGAAAGTCCAGCGCGGCGCGATGGTGCTCGACGCGTTGGCGATCGGCGTCGCTGCCGTTCTGCAGGATGACTGGCAGGCGCTTGCCTGGAGCGATGTCCATCTCCCCGCGGATGCGCCGTATCCCCAGGATAAAGCGCTGCAGCCAGTCGATTTCGGCCTCGGCGGCGGTGTCGATGCGCTCCGGATCAGCGATCGGGAACGCCTGGGTCATGATGGTCTCGCCGCTCAGGCCCGCCACCGGGGCCACGCGCTGCCAGATCGCCTCGGTGATGAACGGCATGATCGGGTGGAGCAGGCGCAGCAGTCCCTCGAGCACCCGCACCAGGGTGTAGCGCGTGCCGCGGGCCTGTGGCGTGTCGGCATCGCCCTGGAGGGCCGGCTTGCTGAGCTCCAGGTACCAGTCGCAGTACTCGTCCCAGGTGAACTCGTAGATCGCCTGCGCGGCCAGATCCAGCCGATAGCTCTGGATGGCCTCGTTGACGGTCTGCTCGGTGCGCTGCAGGCGGGTGACGATCCAGCGCTCGGCGGTGCCGTAGCTCATCTCGCCCGCATCGATCCCCTCGAGCCGGTCTTCGGTGTTCATCAGCACGTAGCGCGCGGCGTTCCAGAGCTTGTTGCAGAAGTTGCGATAGCCATCCACGCGGCCCATGTCAAAGACCACATCGCGACCGGTGGTGGCAAGGCTCGCGAAGGTGAAGCGCAGCGCATCCGTGCCGTGCTCGGCAATGCCCTCGGGGAAGGCTTCCCGGGTCTGTGCCTCGATGGCCGGCGCGCGCTGAGGCTGCATGAGCCCGGTGGTGCGCTTTTTGACCAGCGACTCCAGGTCGATGCCGTCGATGATGTCGAGGGGGTCGAGCACATTGCCCTTGGACTTGGACATTTTCGCGCCACTGCTGTCGCGCACCAGTCCGTGGATGTAGATCTCGCGGAACGGTACCTCGCCGCGGAACTTGAGGCCCATCATGATCATCCGGGCCACCCAGAAAAAGATGATGTCGAAGCCGGTGACCAGCACGCTGGTGGGGTAGAAGCGATTGAGCTCGACGGTCTCCTCGGGCCAGCCCAGTGTCGAGAAAGGCCACAGCGCCGAGGAAAACCAGGTGTCGAGCACATCCTCGTCCTGGCGCAGCGACACCTCGGAGCCCAAGTCGTGCCGGGCGCGGATTTCCGCCTCGTCGCGGCCGACATAGACCGCGCCCTCGGCGTCGTACCAGGCCGGGATGCGATGGCCCCACCACAGCTGGCGGCTGATGCACCAGTCCTGGATGTCCTCAAGCCAGTTGTAGTAGGTCTTGGTCCAGTTCTCGGGCACGAAGCGGATGTCGCCGTTGCGCACGGCGTCCAGCGCCGGTCGGGTGATCTCGCGCCAGCCGCCCGGCCGCCCGTCCGACTGGGTCTCGCGGGTCAGATCGACAAACCACTGCCGGGTCAGGAATGGCTCGACCACCACGCCGGTGCGATCACAGCGCGGCACCATCAGGCGGTGCGGGTCGATGCCGTCGAGCAGCCCGGCGGCCTCGAAGTCGGCGACGATGCGCTCGCGGGCCGCGTAGCGGTCGAGCCCCTGGTAGGCCGCCGGCGCATTGGCGTTGATGCGGGCATCCTCGGTGAGGATGTTGATCGGCGTGCAGCCATGGCGCAGACCGACCTCGTAGTCGTTGAAGTCGTGCGCGGGGGTGATCTTGAGACAGCCGGTGCCAAACGCCGGGTCGACGTAGTCGTCCCCGACGATGGGGATCTCGCGGTCCACCAGCGGCAGGCGCACCCGGCGCCCGATCAGTGACTGGTAGCGTTCGTCGTCCGGGTTCACCGCGACCGCGGTGTCGCCCAGCATGGTCTCGGGCCGGGTGGTGGCCACCACCAGCCACTCGTCGCTGTCGACGATCGGATAGCGCAGCCGCCAGATCGAGCTCTGCTCCTCGGCCGACTCGACTTCCAGATCGGAGACCGCGGTCTGCAGCACCGGGTCCCAGTTCACGAGCCGCTCGCCGCGATAGATCAGGCCTTCGCGGTAGAGCTGCACGAACACCGCTTCGACCGCCTCGGACAGGCCCTCGTCCATGGTGAAGCGCTCGCGGGACCAGTCCACCGACGCACCCAGGCGCCGCATCTGGTTCTGGATGGTGCCGCCGGACTGCGCCTTCCACTCCCAGATCTTCTCGACGAATGCCGCGCGTCCCAGGGCGTGCCGATCATGGCCCTCGGCATTGAGCTGGCGCTCGACCACCATCTGCGTGGCAATGCCGGCGTGATCGGTGCCGGGCTGCCAGAGTGTGTTGTAGCCCGCCATGCGGTGATAGCGCACCAGCACATCCATCAGCGTGTCCTGGAACGCATGGCCCATGTGCAGCGTTCCGGTGACGTTGGGCGGCGGGATCATGATGCAGTAGGGATCCCCCGACTCGCCGGGCCGGAAATAGCCCGCCTGCTCCCATTGCGCATACCAGTGGGACTCGATGCGGGCGGGGGTGTAGGTCTTTTCCATGGGCGGTGAGCGCTCCTAGTGGTCGATGCGGTGGGTCTGCAGGGCGGCGCCGGCCTGCTGGTAGTCGCGGTATCGTGCGCGGCCGGCCTGGCGGGTCGCCTCGTCAGCGGTGATGATTTCGGCAATGCGGTCGCGCTGCTGCCAGTCGGCGGCCAGCGAGTCGCCCAGGTTGATCAGCAGGGCGCCGGGGCTGTCGGCTTCATTGATCACGATCGGGTTGTCGCCGTCGAGCGCCGTGGTGCCATGGGGGATGAAGCTTGCCTCATCAAAGGTCCACAATGCCGTGTCGAGTCGCTCGGTCATGGCCGCATCGGCGGTGCGGATCCAGACCCGCAGCCCCTCGCGCCAGGCGCGCGCGGCCAGCCGGCAGCAGAAGTGCGTGCGCTGGGCCGGGTCGGCCTGATCCAGGATGTAGAAATCGACGCGCGGCATCATTCGCTCCGGCGCTGTACCATGAGCCGGTCACGGCGATCTGGCATGGATACAACCACATTGCATAAACCGCTACAGATTACCGCAGGCACAGGGTCACTGTCGTGGTCGTGAGGCGCCTGACCCGCTATGTGGGCCGCGAAGTGCTGCTGGCCTGGCTGGGCGTCACCGTGGTGCTGGTGGTGGTGCTGCTGACCAACCGGCTGATCCAGTTCATGGCCGATGCGGCCAGTGGCGACATCCCGCCTGAGGTGATCTTCACCCTGCTGGGGCTCAAGGCCGTCGCCAACCTGGGGGTGGTGCTGCCGGGCAGCTTCTTTCTGGGCTGTGTCATGGCGCTGGGACGGCTCTACCGCGACTCTGAGATGACCGCCATGGCGGGCTGCGGCATTGGTCCCGGCCGGGTCTATACCGGGATTTTCGCTTTTGCGGTACCGCTCGCCGTGCTGGTGGGCGGACTGTCGCTGTCGCTGGGGCCGGCCGCCGAACGTCAGGCCGATCAGGTGCTGGCCAATGCCCAGCAACAGGCCCGCTTTGGCGGGGTCCAGCCGGGGCGGTTTCTGAGCCCCGGCGACAACGTCACGGTCTATGTCGAGCGCATCGATGATGACGGCACCCTGCGCGGCGTGTTCGCCGAGCGCCGGGTCGAGGGTACCCGCCAGATCTGGGTGGCCGAGCGCGGGCAGCGTCAGATCAACGGCGTGGCACCGGGCGAGTTCCTGGTCCTGGAGGATGGCTGGCGTTACGACGGACGGGCCGGTCAGGCCGCCTGGCGGGTCATGGAATACGCCGAGCACGGCGTGCGCATCGCCGAGCCGGAGCCCGTGGCCCCCGGCGTTGGCCGCGATGCCGAGTCCCTCGCCGCGCTCTGGGCAAGCGAGGTGCCGGGCGCGCGGGCCGAACTCCAGCGCCGCCTGTCATTCCCGGTCATGGTGCTGGTGCTGGCGCTGGGCAGTCTGCCCCTGGCGCGCAGCGACCCGCGCAGCGGCCGGTACGGCCGGGTCGTGACCGCCGTGCTGCTGTTCATGATCTATTTCAACTTGCTCTACACCGCCAGCGACTGGCTGGCGAGCGGAGTGATGCCGCGCTGGCTGGGCGTGGCCTGGGTCCATGGCCTGGCGCTGTTGATCGTACTGGCCGCACTGCGGGGGATGCTGGGATGGCAGTGGCGACGGCGGCGGGCGGCATGAACCGGCTCGACCGTTACATCGCCTCAACCGTGCTTGTGGGCGCGTTGATGGGCCTGGTGGTCATCGTCAGTCTGAGCTTTGTGTTCGAGTTCATCGACGAGGCCGATGACATCGGCCGCGGCGACTATGACCTGGCGGGCGCCATGGCGGTGGTGTCCCTCTCGATGGTGCAGCGCGCCTACGAGGCCTTTCCCATGGCCACACTCATTGGTGCGCTGGTCAGCCTGGGGGCGCTGGCCGCCCGCAGCGAACTGATCGTGATGCGGGCGGTGGGCCGCTCCGTGGGCCAGATCGCCCGCGCCGTGGTGGTGGCCGGCATCGGCCTCGCCGTGCTGGCCGGGCTGTTGGGGGAGTTTGTCGCGCCGCCGGCCAATCAGCTGGCCCAGACCATTCGCGCGGAGGCCGCGGGCGGTCGCATAGGCACCGTCGGCGGCGGTCTGTGGGCACGGGATGGCGACTATCGCCTGCGCGCCGACCGTGTGGTGCGCGCCGACCTGCTCGCCGGGGTGCGCGCCTATGAAATCGACGGCAATCAACTCATGCGCATCGTGACGGCGCCGCGGGCGCGGTTCGTCAACGGGCAGTGGCAGCTGCGCGACGCCCGGGTGACCGCGCTGGGCGACTTCCCGATCCGCGTCGAGACCCGCGAGCGCATCACCCTTGGCGGGCAGCTGCGCCCGGCCACCCTCGAGGTGGTGGTGCAGGATGCCCAGGCGCTGCCGGCCCGCGAGCTGTTTCGCTATATCAAGTATCTGCAGGCCAACGAACTGCGCAGTGATCAATATCAGCTCGCCCTGTGGGTCAAGCTTGCGACACCGCTGGCCACGGTGGTGATGCTGCTGCTGGCGGTGCCGCTGGTGTTTGGTTCGCAGCGCAGCACCGGGGTGGGGCAGCAGGTGTTCCTGGGGGTACTGATCGGTCTGGCGTTTTTCCTGCTCAATCGGTTTCTCGGCAACGCCGGGCTGGTCTACGGCCTGCCGCCGGCGGCAAGTGCCCTGGCGCCCACCGGACTGTTCCTGCTGATTGCGCTGGTGTCGCTGCGGCGCGTGCGCTGATCACCGGTCGGGGCGGGTTCAGCGCTTTTTGGGCTCGAGCATCAGATAGGTCTGCGAGAGCCGGTCGTGCCAGGTCAGGCCCTGTCGGTCGATCATCGCCCACAAAAAACCGAGCCCGGCCGGCAGCCACGAGAGCATTGCCGTAAAGAATCGGTGCGTGGCGGCGCGGGTCGTCACCCTCGCGCCGTCGGCATCCACCAGTCGCAGCCGCCAGGCCTTCATCCCCAGCGTGTTGCCGCCCCAGACCCAGAAGCCGATGAAAAACGCGTACGCCACCGCCAACAGGTACACGCGGAACAGCGCGTCGCCGGCGGGTGCCGCTTCACCCCCCTGAAACGCGATCCACAGAGCGCCTGCACCCATCCACAGCGCGATCAGCAGCATACCGTCGTAGAGAACGGCGGCCAGGCGGCGCAGGAGGCTGGGACGGTTTTCCGGGGAGATCATGCTTGAAAGGATACGGGTTTTGCGGGGTGTGGGCGACACTGGTGGGGCTATGAAGGACCGTCGTCATTCCGCCACTTTCAGTCAATTTCCATGCAGCGCGTCCGTAAGCGATAACGCAGCGCCGTTCCCCCCGAAACATGGCGGTAGCGCACCACCGCACCAATGCGAAATTCAGATGCGGCAAGGCCCTGCGGGCTCTTCGTATCCGGTAGCGTCAACGTGATGGTTGCGTGATCGGCGGGAAAACGGGTTTGCCCCTCCCGTGTTCTGATAATGAGCTCAACGAGCCGCAGATAATGCTTATCATGATCGGTCCGGGCGGCCACATCGATGGCGAGCGTCACCCGGCTGCCGGGGACGCCTGCAACACGGACAACCGCTACGCCACTGGGCCCCTGATGCACCAGACCACTCCCGGTTGCCGCAACGCCATTGCGGGGATGCAGCTCCAGGAACCCATGCGCGCCGGGCCGTGTGCGCAGCGTGCCGAGGGATAGGTCGGTTTTCTTTTCTACCTCAACGCCCTCGCATCCCGTCGTGTGCCCGGGCGGGCTTGTGACTGATAGCAAAAGCCCAAGCGCGATGCCCCACAGGAGAGTCCATGGATGAAGACCGCCCCGGATGATCATCCGTCATGACTCCGGCGGCGTGGCTGTCACGGCGACATCAAAGCGTTGTTGCCCCGCGTCAAGCGCCAGATTGACCGGTGGATTCTGCCAGTCGTCAGGAAGTGCGTCCGCACTGATGCGCACCCGCCAGCGCCCCGGACTGAGGACATCAAACGAAAAATAGCCATCCGAGAGCGAGCGGGTCGCGGTCTGGTCCTGCCCGTCGACCCGCTCGGCGATCACCTCGACGCCCTGGATCGCTGAGCCATCGGCACGTCGCGCATAGCCGGTGACGCTGGCCGCATCGGCGAACGGCATGGTGATCTGGTGGGTGTAGCCGCGGCGTGGCACCAGTTCCAGTCGTGGACTGGCCGTGGTGAGGAACGGGTCGACCATCGTGTCGCGATCAAGTGTGATACGCGCCTTGCGATGGGCCGGGAGACCGGTGATGACGGCACGGCCCGTATCGTCCGTGCGCACCGGGTGGGGTCGGCCATTGACGCGAAAGCCGATCCCCTTCATCGGCCGGTCGCCGGCGCGCGCGGATACCGCTACCGCCCCGGTATGGGCCGCTGACGGTGGCATGAGCATCGGCCCCGTCGCCGGCTCCATGCCGAGCCCAATGGTCATACGAAGGCCCACCGACCAGTCACCCGACTGATCGACGCCTCCTGAGGCTGTGAGGCGTGCCGGGCCAGGTTCATGGCTAAAGTTAAGCCCAGCAGAGGCGTCGCGATCGCCGGTGCCGTGGCTGATCTTTGCGGCAAGACGTGGGGCTTCCATGAACGCATAATCCAGCGATCCACTGACGTTGGTATTGGAGAGATCGCCTACCGATCCGCCATTAGCCGTCAATCGGGTTCTCGCCGAGAGCTTGCCGTGCCGATAGGCGGCGAGAAGTCGATAGCGGGTACGACGCCGATCCGATGCCCTTGTTTGTGAGAGTGTATGGGAGAGCCGCAGGGCGGCGATCGAGTGGCGCCAGTCGAGCTCGTACTCTTTCAAATCGCCACCGGAGTCGAATCGGCTGAGGGTGTGTTCAAGGCGCAGCGACCCAAAATCGAGGTCGCCGATCCCAACCAGATTGCCGCCTAGTCGCAGCCGCAGCCGATCATCAATGAGGCGGCTGCGCGACTCACGCCCAGTGGTCAGGAACCCATCGGTGTAGTGACGGTAGCCCGCGGACACGCCAAAGCCGGCTAACAGCGGAAACCTTAAGTCGAGTTGTTGGGCACTGGCACCGTCGCGCTGATGGAGACTCACCAGTTCCGTGCGCACCACTCCGAGGTCAGGTTGCAGGGCAAAACCGCCGGTAGCCCGCTCGACATCGCCGGTTGGTTCACCGTCCAGCGTCACGGGCGCATCGTCGTAGCGTGGGCTGAACCGCGACCGTGGATCCTTGTCGAGGCTCATCAGTGCGCTTGCGGTCAGTCCATTGGTGATACCGAAGTCGCCGCGCAGGCGGACATGATCACCGGTTACACTGTTCCCATCATTAAGGTCGATGGTCGAGCGCCCGGTCTGCGTGACGCTGCCGCGGAAATGACGCTCGCCGGCCCTGAGCTGACTGGCAGGGATCGTGCGCTCAACCTGGCGCTCCTCAACTTCACCGGAGGGTCCGTAGAGCACAACACGTAGACGGTTGGCGCCATACCCGAGCGGCACATCCTCGAATTCATAGCGCCCATCGGCGTCGATTGTCTGGAAGTCGATCAGCGCCGAGCCGCGATAGAGCTCGGCGTCCCAACCCGGCAGGGCATCCCCTTCAATGCGGATGACATCGAACAGTTCAGGCCGTGAGCGCGGTGCCGTACTAAAGCGCAGGCCGCGGCCCTGCGCTCCACCCCCCGCGAGCGGCATTCGCAGGCCACTGACATCGCCAAAGTGCAGACGATAAAGCCCGTGGATGCCGAATGCCCTGCCAGACGGCGATTCACGACCAGCCCGCCAGCGCAGTGTTTGCAGCCCCCCGCGGTCATTACCGCTGTAGAAGATTTGGTTGGAGACGTAGCCTGCCTCGACATTGAATGAACCGCTCGCGCTAAAAGCCAGTCGCGAGGTGGACTCATCAGCGCTTGTGCGCATCTGCAGCGTGCCGCGGGGCGTGCCCCAAGCGCGGTAGGGGGCATCGAGCTGCCTGTAGCGATCCGGTGTTGCCACATCCGGGCGGTCAAAATCACGCCAGCGTTGCTCGCG
The DNA here is from genome assembly GCF_002813635.1 of Spiribacter roseus. Lineage (NCBI taxonomy): Bacteria > Pseudomonadati > Pseudomonadota > Gammaproteobacteria > Chromatiales > Ectothiorhodospiraceae > Spiribacter > Spiribacter roseus. The sequence continues at coordinate 355,648 of NZ_CP016382.1, forward strand.
TAGCACGCGTAGATCCACGGGTAGTGGTCGCTGGCTTCGCAGACGGACGAAAAGGCCGTTTTCGCCCAGACTTGCATCGATGCCAAACCAGCGCTTGAATCGCTGTGACTGAATGTAGAGCCGGCTATCGCGCTCAACGATCACCCCGGCAGGCCAGGGCTTACCGGCGTCCTCAACCCGCAATTGGCGGGTGTTGACATCGATCTCGACCGACGGTCGGTTCGCTCCCAGCGATAATGCATAGCGCCCCGGGCGTGTGGAGCCGACCTGCCCTTCACCGGCTCGGACGATCGGCTCAACCGGCAGCCAAAGCGCCCCGGTGGGCGATTCATAGACATCATGAAAGTCGGGGATCGACCGCCCATTGAGCGTCATTTCGACCAGCAAAGACGTCCGCGGTGGAACCGCTGACTCAGCCTCCTCACTCGCCTTTGCCGCTATGGCGGTCACCACTCCCAGCAATAGCGCTACAGCGGCAGCGCCCCGGCCCATGGCGCGGAGACTCCCGATCTTGAGTCGATGCGATCATAACGGCGCACGCCGGACGAGCCTGCGCTCACTGACACACCGTCTGCTCCGGTTCGCCACGGGCGGGGAATTCGGGCCAGAGCTGCAGACAGACCGCCTCCTCAAGCCGGGCATCATTCTCAAGTCTGGGTACCCGGATACGCTGCTCGTCGACCGTGTTACCCATGCGCAACCGGCCGCTTGTGTAGCGCTCGCCGCTTGATGCGCCCACCAGCGCCACTGTTCCGATGTAACTGATGGCCTCGGGCGGTTTGCTGACGGTGAAATAGCCGTGAGTATCCGCATCATCCGGCGATGGCGCGAATGCGCCGACACTCAACGTGGGCGAATTCACGTTGTGCCGAATGTAGACCGTCACCGGCAACACAGGCTGCAGGGCAACACCCACCGAGAGCCCCTGGTCGCCTTCCTCTGACTCGCCGTCACCGAAATTCGGTTCATAGTCCACCTCACGCGACTGAACGGCAAGCTGGACAATGTATTCCCCGGCCGGCAAATCCGCCGGCGGCCGGAAGACCATCCGCAGCGGCCGGGATCGGTTTGCGGGCACGACGGTGCGCTCGGGTGCCCAGCGCAGGTAGTCCCGGCCGTCATTGACCTCGTCGGAGAGATCATCCGGCACTACCTCGAACTCCACTGGCGAGGGGGTCATGCTGAGCAGCTCAACTTGACCCGACCGAGAGCGTTCATCGAGAACGACGACGCTGTCGGTAATCGACACCGAAATGGCATGCGCCATCATTGGCGCCAAAAGCCCTATGAACGATAGACGCCGAGCTAAAGAGGAAACCCTGGCGGAAATGCTTTTACATTTGGGCTGATAGCTGTCGATATTAATTCGCGCACTCACTATCTCGTCCGGGATATCAAGCACCACTTACTCACTGACGCCGGCCTCTTGTCGAGCTATCGCCGTGGCCCCGACGCTTCGCGTTATTCTTAACCTATACCGTAATACCAATTGGACATGTCATGGATCGTCGTTCACCTCAACTGTCAGGGACGTCTCATAATCTTGGAAGTCGCCGGAACTAAGATCATTAGATATCTCTAGTTCCCCACCAATATGCACAGACCCCTCACCGGAACCATCAAGTTCAAACTTTTCTCCCTCCTTGCTATCCTCTGGTGCAACGGAGAGCGGACTTTCTCCTTCTTTTAACTTGACTTCGTCAGGTAGGGCGATCTTAATCTTTTGTCCGTCGTCACCACCGCTTATTGTGCACTTACCCGATTGCGAATCTCCGGCGAGGGATACATTCTCACTACCATCCACCGTCTCGGCTTTCGCATCCTCGCCAGCCTCAATTTGAACGACATCAACGGACCCACGGTCTCCCACCGGCACAATCAATTCTCCAAAGTTCAGCGCCCTATTGCACTCGATGGTCATTGCAGCCGTGAGCGTCGCTTTCACATCCAAGTCGGCTCTAGGCGTATCCGCCCATGCATTGGATGAAGCCAGTACGAATGCAGCAGCACTCCCTGCGATGATAAGGCGGCGTTGTTTCATTTTGGTCCATTCCATCATGATTTCCTCAAACCTTTGGGCAGGCACTCTTTACCCAGCTATTACGCCATTTCGGTTGCAGGATGCAGGGACAATGCCGCTGAAACCTTACAACCCCTTACGGTCGCAGAGGATGTAGGCTGATATGCCGTGTAAAGAGGGACTGGGCGCCTGCGCGCATGGCCAGGGCGCCAGGAGCGGTGGATAGCGTGAAACGGCATGACAGCCGAAAGCCGAAAAAACGACGTTAGCGCGGGGGTGATCGCGCCATTCCGTCGCCTCAACGGCGTCCTTATCGAGGTCGCGCTGGTGCTCGCGATCATGCTGACGCCGGCGGCGGCGCTCGAGGGTAATCCAGCCATCGAGCAGGCGGAATACCTCATCACCGAAGCGCCCTCGACACCCGGGGAGCAGGCGAGGTGGCGGCCCTACCATATTGGTCAGACACTCGGGTTTGTCGAGGGCTCTGTCTGGATGAAGCTGCGGTTTGCGCCGCCCGAAGCAATGCCGGATAACCCCTGGCTGCTCATCCGGCCGGTTTATCTCGATCACATCGAGGTCTATCGCGGCGGGGCCAGTCCTACGCGGCGCTTCGTAGCCGGTGACCGTCAGCCGACGGCTGGAGGAATCGTGCCAGACACCTACGCGATGGCGCTGGTGCGTGCGGACATCGAGGAAGGCCTGCTGATCCGTTTCGAATCTCGCAATCTCATGCAGCCTTACCTTAAAGTGCGTTCGCAGCAGGCGCTACAAGAGGTAGGAGCGGGGTTTTATTCACTCGTCAGCGTTGCGATCGCTGCCACATTGTTCTATCTCCTCTGGGCTGCTACTTCGATGATCGCCTCGCCTACACCGCTGGTGGCGGCGTTCATTGCACGGCTATCGCTCTATCTGCTGACCCTTTTCATTCATACCGGGCTCACACGGCCCTTGTTTGGCGAAGGGGCAATCCTCACGCAGGACCTCACCCATAACGCCACCGCGCTTGCTTATATCACGGTGGCCCAGATCTTTGATTTCATGCTGCTCCGTGAGATCGGCGGGCGATGGGCGACACGGCTTTTTGCTGGTGTGATCGCAGTGAGTGCGCTCTCGAAACTGCTTGCCTTCGGGCTTGGCGATGTCTCGCTGGCGCTGCAGATCAATAACAGTTCAGCACTGGCGACGTTGCTGCTCGCGCTGGTGCTGATGCCCTTTTGTCGGCCGTCGGGCACAGCGGTCTATGTCATCAACCGCGCCACGTTGTCGCTCTATTTCCTACTCCAGGCACTACCCCTGGGGCTGCTGTTCGCCGGCACGCTCATCGGGAGTGCCTGGTTTGCCCGACTCCTGGAGTTCTCTTTCATTAACTATGCCGTTCTGCCGGGCGCCTACATTGCCTGGATTCTTTTTCGCCGCCAGCAAATGATCATCCGGCAACGAAATACCCTCGCCGAACGCGCCCGGCTACTGCAGGCGCGTTCAAACGAGCAGAGCCTTCGGCGCAAGGAAATGGGGGAGCTCCTCGAGATGCTCTCCCATGAGGTCCGCACTCCCTTGGCAACGCTGCGCTTCGCCCACCACATGGATGCCCTCGATAACGCAACCGTGAGACGCGCCACGCAGGCGATCGATCATGCGCTGCGCCAGGCGGATCGGGTCGAAGAACTCGAGCGGGGGCGGTTGCAGGTGCGCCCGCAACCGCTTGAGCTTGGTACGCTTATTGATGCGCTCGCCGAGGAGCGCGGCGTTGATCTCAAGCACCAAGGTGCGCCCGCCGTCGTTCAGGCCGATCCTGAGCTGCTCCGCGTTGTGCTCTCGAACCTCATAAGCAATGCCGGAAAGTATGGACTGCCGCCGCATCCAGTAGTCGTGTCGATCGAGCAGAGCGCCGAGGTGGTGACCCTGCGCCTCTCCAATCGCGTTGAACCCGGAACGGAACCGGACTCGAGCAGGGTGTTTGAGAAATACTACCGGGCGGAGAATGTAAGCGGGCGATCCGGGACGGGGCTCGGCCTTTATATCGTCCGACAGCTCAGCGAGCGCATGAGTATTGAAGTAGAGCTCATCTCAGGCAACGGATGTGTCACTGTCATCCTGACCTTGCCATCACCGGCAAGCGAGAGAACCGAGGAACCCGAGGCAGGCCATGACCACCATCGCACTGGTTGAAGATAACGCCGAACTTCAGGAAATGACCGTCCGCTTTCTGGGCCACCACGGCTATCAGGTTGCGGGAGTCGCAACCGCCGAGGAACTCGCCGAACTCTCTGAGACCCCGGATTTCTATTTGATCGATTTGAATCTCCCGACCATCAGCGGCTATGAGCTCATTGCGCGGATCCGCCAGACGGCGCCAAACGTAGGGATCATCGTGACCTCGGCGCGCGAGCGCACTGAGGACATCACCCGGGGCTACGAGATCGGCGCAGACGTCTATCTGACCAAACCAATCGACCCCGATCTGCTGCTGGCTGCCGTGAAACGACTCGAAAAACGGACACTGCACTCACCGGAGCGCCCTGATGCCGCCATTGTCTACCTGTCCACGCGAATCCTCATGCGCAACAGTGAGGAGGTCCGGTTGTCCGAAGCCGAATGCCGTCTCCTGTACCAGCTCAGCCTGGCCGGCACCGATGGGCTCGAGCGATGGGAAGTCATGGAACTGCTCGGCATGGACCTGGACCATGATGCCCAGAATACACTTGAGGTCCGCATCACCCGGCTTCGTGGCAAGCTTCGCGCGGTCGGCCTGCGCGGCGAGGCCCTCGGGGCGGTCCGCAGTCACGGGTATCGGTTAACTGCGAATCTTGAGTTTCTGTAGAGAGATTCTGGCGACGGGGCTACGAGCACTTGATTGAGTGGTGCTCCCACGGGGATTTGAACCCCGGTTTCCGCCTTGAGAGGGCGGCGTCCTTACCGCTAGACGATGGGAGCAATGTCGTTTCAAGCCCATGCTGTGGCCGTGATCGGCGTCCTCAGCACAGCCTGTTATTATACGGCCTCGTTGTTCACGCACAAGAGGCTGAGTTCAGACCGTGACCGTCACGCAAGCCCAGGGGGTCGACCCCACCATCATCACCCGCGATCAGCATGTGATCTCGCGGGCACAGATCAGTGACAAGGCGCTGAGCGTGCTCTATCGGCTGAAAAATGCCGGTTATGGCGCCTACCTGGTGGGCGGCGGCGTGCGCGATCTGTCGCTGGGCCGCGAGCCCAAGGACTTTGATGTGGCCACTGACGCCACGCCTGACGAGGTGAAGGCGCTGTTCCGCAACTGCCGACTGATCGGCCGACGGTTTCGTCTGGCCCACGTGCACTGGGGGCCCGAGATCATCGAGGTGGCGACCTTCCGGGCGATGACCCCGGACGCCGACTCGGGGGATAAGGACCATGTGGTCGAAGACGGGCTCGTCCTCCGCGACAACGTCTACGGGACCATTGAGGAGGACGCCCTGAGGCGCGACTTCACCATCAATGCCCTTTACTACAATATCGCTGACTTTTCGGTGGTGGACTACGCCGGCGGTATGGCCGATCTGCAGGCCGGCCGCCTGCGACTGATCGGCGATCCGGCGGTGCGTTATCGCGAAGACCCGGTGCGCATGCTGCGCGCGGTACGGTTCGCCGCCAAGCTGGGCTTTACCATCGATTCGGCCACCGCCGCGCCGATCCCGCGCATGGCCGATCTGCTCGACGACATTCCGCCGGCGCGGCTGTTCGACGAAGTGCTCAAGCTGTTCATGGCCGGCCAGGGGGTGGAAACCTTCGAGGCGCTGCGCCACCACGGCCTGTTCCGGTATCTGTTCCCGGCCAGCGATACCGCCCTGGATGATGATGATCACGGCCAGCTCATCACCTTTGTGGCCCGGGCGCTGGAGAGCACCGACGCGCGCGTCAACAATGATCGCCCGGTGACGCCCGCATTCCTGTTTGCCGCGCTGCTGTGGCCGGCCATCCTCGGGCAGCTGCCGGCCGCTCGGCTTGAGCCGGGCATCGACCCGGAGCTGTTCGAGCAGTCAGTCACCGAGGCGCTGGAGCGACAGCTCCGGCAGGTGGCCATTCCCAAGCGGTTTGCCCTGCCGATGCGCGAAATCTGGGCTCTGCAGCCACGCTTTCACTCGGCATCCGATAAAAAGGCCCGTCGACTGTTCGCGCACCCGCGCTACCGGGCGGCGTACGACTTTCTGCTGCTGCGCCGGGATGCGGGGCTGGTGGACCCGGAGCTGGCGGATGCCTGGCAGCGGTATACCGAAAGCAGCGAAGACGCGCCGCCACCCACACCGGCCCGGCGTCGTCGGCGCGGTGGCCGCCGGCGGGGTCCCGCGCCGGATGCGGGGGACGGATGAGCCGGGCGTTCGTCGGCATCGGCAGCAACCTCGATGGTCCCGGGGCGCAGGTGCGGGCCGCCATTGAGGCCCTCGACGGCATTGCCGGGACGCGCTGTGTGGCGGCGTCACGGCGTCACCGCAATCCCCCCATGGGGCCCGCCGATCAACCCGATTACGTCAATGCGGTGGCAGCGCTGGAGACCGGGCTCGATCCGCAGGCGCTGCTGACCCGGCTGCAGGCGCTGGAGGCGGCCGCCGGGCGGGACCGCTCGGGGCGGCGCTGGGGGCCGCGGCCGCTCGACCTGGATCTGTTGGTCTATGATGACCGCCAGATCAGTGCCCCGGCGCTGACGGTGCCGCACCCGGGGATTGCGCAGCGCGCGTTCGTACTGGTGCCCTGGGCGGAGATCGCGCCGGACTGGCGGATTCCGGGGCTGGGCCGGGTGAGCGAGCTGGCCGCCGCGCTGGATGGCGCCGAACTGACGGTGGAGGAGGACTGACAGCATGAGCCGGACCGTCACGCTTGCAACCCTGCGTCGGATGAAAGCCGAGCAGGCGCCCATCGTCGCCCTCACGGCCTATGACTACAGCTTCGCCCGCCAGGTGGACGCCGCCGGCGTCGATGTGGTGCTGGTGGGCGATTCGCTGGGAATGGTCATGCAGGGCCACGCCAGCACCGTGCCGGTCACCCTGGCCGACATGGTGTATCACACGCGCTGCGTGGCCCGAGGGCTCGAGCGCGCCTATCTGATGGTGGACCTGCCGTTTCTCAGCGACACCGATGACCGCGCCGCCCTCGAAAGCGCCGCCCGGCTGATGAAAGAAGGGGGCGCGGACATGGTCAAGGTCGAGGCGCATGCCGCCCAGGCGCCGGTGGTCGAGGCGCTGTCCCGGGCGGGTGTGCCGGTCTGCGCCCATTTCGGCCTGCGACCGCAGCGGGTCGGTCAGCTCGGGGGTTACCGGGTGCAGGGCCGCGACGAGGCCGGCGCGCAGCAGGTGCTTGACGATGCGCGGGCGCTGGAAGCCGCCGGCGCGGATGTGCTGCTGGTTGAATGCCTGTCGGCAGCGGTCGCCGCCCGGGTGCGTGAGCAGACCCACCGACCGCTGATCGGCATTGGCGCCGGCGCCGATTGCGACGGCCAGATCCTGGTGCTCCAGGACATGCTGGGGATCACCCCCGGGCAGCCGCCGCGCTTCAGTCACGATTTTCTGGCCGATACCGGCCGCATCCAGACGGCGCTCGAGGCCTATGTCGAGGCGGTGCGGACGCGGCAGTTTCCCCAGCTCCAGCACACGTTCGAGTAGCCCATGCAGATCAGTTCCGATGCGGCCGCTTTGCGCGCGCAGGTGGCGGAGTGGCGCCGCAACGCCGAGCGAATCGGTTTTGTGCCCACCATGGGCAATCTCCATGGCGGCCATCTGACCCTGATCGATGAAGCGCGCCGGCGCAGCGATCGGGTGGTGGCGAGCATTTTCGTCAACCCAACGCAGTTCGCGCCCGGTGAGGATTACCAGAGCTATCCGCGGACGTGGACGGCGGACTGTGAGACGCTGCGGGCGCACGAGACCGACTGGCTGTTCGCACCCGACGTCGGGACGATCTACCCGGACGGGCCGGGCCTTCGCACGCGGGTGGAGGTCCCGGAGCTCAACGACATCCTCTGCGGGGCATCGCGGCCGGGGCACTTCACCGGCGTGGCCACGGTGGTGACGAAACTGCTCAACATTGTCCAGCCCGATCTGGCCGTGTTCGGCCTCAAGGATTATCAGCAGTATCGGGTCATCTGCCGCCTGGTGGATGACCTCAGCCTGCCGGTGGAGATCGTCGGCGGTGCGGTGGCGCGTGAGTCGGACGGCCTCGCCATGAGCAGCCGTAATGCCTATCTGCAACCCGCCGAGCGGCAGCGGGCGCCGGTGCTCTACCGCACCCTCTGCGCCCTGGCTGACCGGCTGCAGGCGGGCGAGACCGACTTCGAGCGACTCCTGGCCGAGGGCCGCGCGCGGATTCATGAGGCGGGCCTGACGGTGGATTATCTCGAAATCCGGCGGGCGGAAGACCTGGCGCCGGCCGGGCCGCACGATCGCGAGTGGGTGATTCCGGTGGCGGCTTACCTGGGTCGTGCGCGGTTGATCGACAATGTGCGGGTGACTCGCCCGTCTTCCGGATAAGGGGGCAGAGGATGCAGACATTGGAGGCAATCGATGCCTGGCAGGCCCTGTGGGCGTCGCGCGACCGGCTTGCCGAGCAGTCCATCAATGGCCTTTTTGACGCGGATGCCGGGCGATTCGAGCATTTCTCGCTGACCGCCGCCGGCATCCTGCTTGACTACAGCAAGCAGCCCATCGACCGGCAGACTCGTGAGCGTCTGCTAGAGGTCGCGCGGGCGCGGGATGTGGCCGGTCAGCGTGACGCCATGCTCGCCGGCGAGCCGATCAACGAGAGCGAGGGACGGGCGGTGTTGCATACCGCGCTGCGGGTCCCGGACGGCGGGACTGGCTGGGCGGCGCCGGCGATCGCCCGCGAGGTGGCCAGCACGCGCTCGCGCATGGCCGAACTGGCGGCGGCCATCCGTGACGGCCGCCGGACCGGGGCGACGGGCCAGCCCATCGAGCATGTCATCAATATCGGCATCGGCGGCTCGGATCTGGGGCCGCGGCTGGTGCTGGAGGCGCTGGCGCCGCTGGCGGATGGCCCGACGGTGCATTTCGTCGCCAACGTCGATGGCGTCGAGTGGCAGCAGGCCATGGGCCAGTGTGATCCCGAGCGCACCCTGGTGCTGGTGGTCTCGAAGAGTTTCGGCACCGTCGAGACCATGGCCAACGCCCACGAGGCGATGGCCTGGCTGCGGCGCAGCGTGCCGTCTGAGATCGTCCTTGAGCGCCAGGTCCTGGCGATCACGGCCAACCTGGACCGGGTGCGCGAACTGGGTCTGGATCCCGAGCTGGCGCTGCCCATGTGGGACTGGGTCGGCGGGCGTTACTCGCTGTGGTCGGCGGTGGGCTTTGCGATCATGCTGGGGATTGGTCCGACGGCGTTTGACGAGCTGTTGGCCGGCGCGCATGCCATGGACCGGCATTTCGCTGAAGCGCCGCTTGAGTCGAATATGCCGGTGCTGCTCGGCCTGGTTTCGATATTCAATGGCACGCTGCTGGGTCGGCGTAGCCAGGCGGTGGTGCCCTATACCGAGCGCCTCGGGCGATTGTCCGCCTATCTCCAGCAGCTTGTCATGGAGAGCAATGGCAAGTCGGTGGACCGCGCGGGCCATCCGGTCAGTGTCCCCACGGCGGCGGCCATCTGGGGGCAGACCGGGACCCCGGGGCAGCATGCTTTCTTCCAGGCGCTGCATCAGGGGACCGACGTCGTGCCGGTGGATTTTGTGGGTGTGGCCCGTCCGGTGGCCGGCGAGCGGGGTGATCCCCTTGCCCTCACCGCGAACCTGTTCGCGCAGAGCCAGGCGCTGATGCAGGGCCGCGGCGACGCCGATATGCCCCCGGCGCGGCGGTGCCCCGGCAACCGGCCGAGCAACACCATCCTGCTCAAGGCACTGACGCCGGCCACCCTCGGCGCGCTCATCGCGCTCTATGAGCATCGTACCTTCGTCGAGGCGGCCGTCTGGGGGATCAACGCGTTCGATCAGTTCGGTGTTGAGCTGGGGAAGGTGCTGGCCGACGAGCTCAAGCCCCTGATCGCCGGCGGTCAGGCCGCTGAGGGGGTGGATGGCTCCACCGCGGGGCTCATCGCCCGCTACCGCGACTGGCGGGGTTAGGTTCGGCGCCGGGCCTGGCGCGCCGTCGGCAGGGTCAGGCGTGCACGCAGCCCCGGGTGGGCATTCTCCAGCCTGACACGGCCTCCCGCGCCTTCGACGATCTCGCGGCAGATGGCGAGGCCGAGGCCCGTGTCCCCGCTGCGCTCGTCAAGCCGCGCCCCTCGATCGAGTAGCTCGGCGAGGGCCGACTCGGGCAGGCCGGGACCATCATCCCGCACGCTGACCTCGATCGACCGGGTGTCCCTGATCCGGGTGCGGACCACCACACGTCGGCTCGCATGGCGGGCGGCGTTCTCCAGCAGTGCGCCCAGCGCTTCGGCAAGATCCGCCGGATCCAGTGCCACCGGCATCGACGTGGCGGTCGTCGCCGATGTGTCCCAGTCCAGGCGGGCACCCGCCGGCGTGCGCATAATGACATCGGCTACCGAGGCAATGACCGCGGGGACATCGCTGCTGGCGCGGCCGGCGCGGGCCGCGACCCGGGTGCGGGTGAGCTCGCGATCGACATGCTCATGCATCCGGCCGACGATCTGCTCGATGCTCCCGGCGGTGTGTTCCTGACCTGCCTGGCGTAGCCGCTGGCTTTCTCCGAGCAACGCCTGGAGCGGTGTTTTCAGTCCGTGGGCGAGATCACCGGCCCGCTGCCGGGCGGCCTGCATTTCCGCCTCACGGGCGGCGAGCAATGCGTCAAAATCCGAGGCGAGCGGGCTCACCTCGTTCGGGAGATCCTCGCCCAGGCGCTCGGCATCGCCCGTGCGGATCGCCGAGAGGCGCCGGCCAAGCTCGCCGAGCGGGCGCAGGCCGACGCGAAGCTGCAGCCAGCCGGCGGCGATCAGTGCGAGTGCAAGCAGGCCGAGATAGGGCAGCAGATCCCCGGCAAAGTCGCGGGTCGCCGCGCTCAGCGCCTTCCGGTCCATCGCCAGCAGGAGGGTCACGGTGTCACCACCCAGTGAGGGAGAGAGCACGACGCTGCGCTCCACGCCAAGGAGGCGGCGGCCATCGGGTGCCCGCAGGTCGCGTAACACTGCGAGTCCATCCGTGGGCGAGATGGCGGGGAGTGTGAGCTGCCAGTCCCAGAGTGACCGCGAGCGGAGCGTCCCCTCGGCGGAATCGATCTGCCAGTAAAGCCCGCCATAGGGCTGCCGAAAGCGTGGGTCGGCGGGTTGGCTGCTGAGGGTCAGCGCGCCGTTTGGGGTCTGCTCCAGTGCGCCAAGCACCTGGTTCAGGTGGGTTTCCAGCTCGCCGACAGCGCGCCGCTCGACATGGGCGGCGAACAGCAGGGTCAGACCCCATCCGGCGAGTGCAAGGCTGAGGCAGATGGCAACCGCACCCGCCAGCGCCAGGCGCAGGCGCAGCGAGCCGCGGGTCACCCGGCGCTCCCGCGCAGGTAGTAGCCAAAGCCGCGACGGTTGCCGATGACCCCCGCGCCCATCTTCCGACGGAGGCGGGTGATGACCGCCTCGATGGCATTGACGTCGCGGGATTCATCATCGCCATAGAGATGTTCGAGCAACTCTGTCACAGGGACGGTTCGATTCCGGTGGTGGAAAAGGTAGGCCACCAGCCGGTATTCGAGGGCGGTCAGACTCACTGGCGTGCCCCGTTGTGTGACGCGCATCTGATTGGTGTCGAGGCGCAGGTCGCCGAGCGTCTGGATCGCGCTGCCATGGCCGGCGGCCCGACGCACCAGGGCGCGCGCCCGGGCCACAAGCTCCTCCATGTGGAAGGGTTTGGGCAGATAGTCATCGGCGCCGGCCTCGATACCCGCCACCCGCTCGCTCCAGGTGCCGCGCGCGGTCAGTACGAGCACGGGCATGTCACGGCCGTTGTCGCGCCACTGGCGCAGGATGCTGAGGCCATCCAGTGATGGCAGGCCGAGATCAAGCACGATCAGGTCATAGCCTTCCGTATCGCCGAGGAATAGGGCCTCGTTCCCATCGCCGGAGGATTCGGTGAGAAAGCCAGCGGCGGTCAGGGCGTCGCCGAGATCAGTGCGGATGAGCGGATCGTCTTCGACCACCAGTACGCGCATCAGTCGTCCTCGCGCTCGACTTCGAGGATCTCCCCGGTGGCGGCATCCAGCTCGATCTCCAGCAGATAGCCATCCTCGTCGAGTAGCTCCAGTTCGTAGCGATACCCGTCGTCCTCCATCTCGAACTCTGTCTCGAGGACATTGCCGGGGTACTGCTCGCGGACGCGCGCCAGGATGGCGGTCAACGGCAGCACTTCGCCGCGCTCAAGCGCTTTGCGGGCGCGTGTGTGGTCGTCATCGGCATAGACCGCAGTGGCGGCGAGCAGCGCGACCACGAGCAGGGCCGGTATCGCATTTCTCATGCCGCCAGTGTAGCGCGCCGCCGCCTGACAGATCCCTGACAGCCCCCGTCAGGCTGCGGTCAGTCGCCGGGTGGCAGATTGGGTCCCGCAGCAAGGGGCTGCATTCGCAAAATTCATAAGGAGTATCAATGATGAATCGCAATCGAGTGATCCCGGGCCTCGCAGGTGGTCTCGCCGTTGCCGTGCTCGTCAGTGCCGGCATTGCCATGGCCGATGGCGATGATCGCCATGATCGGGACGACGACATGCCGCGTGATGGCTGGATGAGCCTCCTCGAGGTGGCCGAGCAGCTCGAATCCCAGGGTTATACCCCCTATGAGATCGAGATCGATGACGGGGCTTACGAGGTCATGATGATCGATGGCCAGGGCATGGTGATCGAGACCGACATCGACCCGACTACGGGTGAGCCGCTGCAGCGGCGCCGGGACGACTGAGCCGCTCCAGCGCCCAGGCGACGTGCTCGCGCACCATGGCCGAGGGATGTTCGAGGCGCTCGCGCAGCGCCTCGATGGCGTCGGCGTCTGCGGGCCCGTTGCCAAGCGCCACCGCGAGGTTGCGCAGCCAGCGCTCGTGACCCAGTCGGCGGATGGCCGAGCCCTCGGTGCGCTTCAGGAATGTCGCCTCGTCCCAGCGAAACAGCGCCACCAGCGAGGCATCCTCCAGCCCGTGGCGGGGATGGAAATCCGCCTCATCCGTTGGCTGGGCGTAACGATTCCAGGGGCAGACCGCCTGGCAGTCGTCGCAGCCGAACACGCGATTGCCGATGGCAGGGCGCAGGTCTTCGGGGATGCTGCCCTCATGCTCAATGGTCAGGTACGAAATACAGCGCCGGGCGTCGAGCTGCTGCGGGCCGGTGATGGCGCCGGTGGGGCAGACATCGATGCAGGCCCGGCAACTGCCGCACAGATCATCCACCGGTTCGCTCTCGGGCAGGGGCAGATCCGTGAATATCTCGCCGAGAAAAAAGTACGACCCGGCGTGGCGGTTGAGGACCAGCGTGTTCTTGCCAATCCAGCCCAGCCCGGCGTTGCGCGCCAGGGCCTTCTCCAGCACGGGGGCGCTGTCGACGAATACCCGATAGCCGAATCCCCCCACCGCGGTATCGATCTGGTTGGCCAGTGCCTGCAGGCGCTTGCGCATGAGCTTGTGGTAATCCCGGCCCAGCGCATAGCGGGCGATGAACGCCCGGCGATTGTCGGCAAGGAGCGCGTCGTCGGCCTCGAGATCCGGCGGTCGGTAATCCATGCGCACGCTCAGGATGCGCACCGTGCCCGGCACAAGCCGTTCGGGGCGGGCCCGCTTGATGCCGTGGCGGGCCATCCAGGTCATGGTGCCGTGGCGGCCATCCTGCAGCCAGCGCAGCAGATGGCGCTCGTCTTCGGCAAGCGCCGGTCGCGCCACGCCCACGTCGTCGAAGCCGAGTTCGCCCGCCCATTGGCGGATCGTCGGCAGGAGTCGGGAGCTGTCAAGCGGCTGCGCCATCCATGCAGTTTAACGCCTCGGACGAGGCGGGTGTGAGCACGTTATAATCCCTCTCATGCAAACACTGCCCCATGCCCTCTACACCCCGGCACAGGTCCGCGAGCTCGACCGTCGTGCCATCGAGCACGAAGGCATTCCCGGTCGCGTGCTGATGGCGCGCGCCGGCCGCTCGGCCTGGCAGGCGCTGCAACAGCGCTGGCCGCAACCGGGCCGTCTGCTGGTGCTGTGTGGCGGCGGCAACAACGGCGGCGACGGCTATGTGATCGCCCGGCGGGCGGCCGAGGCCGGCTGGTCGGTTGATCTGTGGGCGCTGACCGATCCATCCCGGCTGGAGGGCGATGCCCGGCGGGCCGCGGAGGCGGCGCTGGCGATTCTCACGCCGATTGACGACCCGCAGCAGGCCCTGGCGGCCGCGGATGGGGTGGTCGATGCCCTGCTCGGCACCGGTCTCGACCGGCCGGTGACCGGCCGCCTGGCGGCGTTGATCGATGCCGTCAATGCAGCGGAGTGTCCGGTGCTGAGTGTGGATGTGCCGTCGGGGCTGCATGCGGCGAGCGGCCGGGTGCTGGGAACGGCGGTGCGGGCGGCGGTCACGGCGACATTCATCGGGCTCAAGCAGGGCCTTTTTACCGGCGATGCCGCCGACCATGTCGGCGAGATCCTGTTTGACGATCTGGGCGTCCCGGATGCGGTCCATGCTGGGATGACGCCGGCCGCCTGGCGTCTGCCGGCCGCGGCGCTGGCAGACGCCCTGGGACGGCGGCCGCGGACGGCCCACAAGGGGGCATTCGGTCATGTGCGGGTGCTGGGTGGCGATCATGGCATGGGCGGTGCGGTGCGCATGGCCGGCGAAGCCGCCGCGCGCAGCGGGGCGGGCCGCGTGTCGGTGCTGACGCGGTCGGCCCATGTCGGCGCCGTGCTCGCGGCACGGCCGGAGCTGATGGTCGCGGGCATGGCCGCCGCCGGGTTCGCCGAGGCCGTCATCGCCGAGTCTGACACCGTTGCCCTCGGCCCCGGCCTGGGCCAGGCGGAATGGGGGCGATGCGCCTTTGACCGCGGCATGCAACACGCCGGGGCGCTGGTGGTCGACGCCGATGCCCTCAACCTGCTGGCGGGACAGCCCCGTCACCGCGACGACTGGATACTGACGCCGCATCCCGGCGAGGCGGCGCGGTTGCTGGGCATCGACATCCAGGCGGTGCTCGACGATCGCTGGGCAACGGCGGACGCACTGGTCGAGCGCTATGGCGGTGTGGTGGTGCTCAAGGGCGCCGGCACGCTGATTGCCGACCGGCACCGCCGGCGCGTGGCGGGCGAGGGCAATCCGGGGATGGCCAGCGGGGGCATGGGCGATGTGCTGACCGGCGTGATCGCGGGCCTGCGGGCCCAAGGCTGGCCGCCCTTCGAGGCCGCCTGCCTGGGCGTGCAGGCGCATGCCCGAGCCGGTGACCGGGCGGCCGGTGGCGGCGAGCGGGGGCTGTTGGCCGGTGACGTGCTCGCGCAATTGCGTGGCGTCATCAACCCATGACCCGCGCCCGGGGGCACCTTGTCGACGAGGCGGCCACCGAGGCCCTGGGGGCGGCCCTGCACCGTCACCAGCCGGCCAGCGGCTGTGTGCACCTGATCGGCGACCTTGGCGCCGGCAAGACCACGCTGGTGCGGGGCTGGCTGCGGGCGGCGGGTCATGCCGGGGCGGTACGCAGTCCCACCTACACCCTGGTCGAGCCCTATGCCCTGATCGATCCACCGATCTTCCACCTCGATCTCTACCGGCTGGTGGATGCCGAGGAGCTCGAGTTCATCGGCCTGCGTGATTGGGTGGACGCGGGTCTGCTGCTGGTGGAGTGGCCGGCGCGGGGCGCCGGCGTGCTGCCCCCGCCCGGTCTGAGTGTGTCACTGGCCGCCGCGGGCCCGGGTCGGGACGTCACCGTCGAGAGTCACTCCCGCGACTGGCCGACGGCGATGCAGCTGATTCAGGCGATTGAATAGGACATGGCGCTATCCTGTTATGAATGCAGGCATTTCTTGAAATCATCATCGGCCTGTGGCGTACTCTCAAACATCATGCGATTACCTGTCTGGATCATTTCGATCGCCATCGCCCTGGCGATGCTGCCGCTGGCCGGCGCCGCGCTGGGCGCGACGCTGGTCGAGGATGTCCGCACCTGGGACGGGCCCAGTCATACGCGGGTAGTCTTTGACCTGAGTCGGGCACCGGATCACCGCCTTTTTACGCTGACCGATCCGCACCGAGCCGTCATTGACCTGCACGGCGGGCGCATCAGCGCCGACCAGGTCGAGGGCATCCGCGACGAGGGGCCGATCCGGCGGGTTCGCAGCGGCCGCCGCGACCAGGGCGTGCGCATTGTCCTTGATCTAAACCGGGCCGTCGCCGCGGAGTCGTTTGCGATGACGCCCAACGACACCGGCGGGCATCGGCTGGTGGTGGACCTCAGCGATCCTCAGCCCAACACGGCCGTCCGCCGGGCCCCGGACCAGGCCGCTGAGCCCTTCGTGGTCGCCATTGATGCCGGGCATGGCGGCAAGGACCCGGGCGCGATCGGGGCCGCGGGCACCTACGAGAAAGGCATTGTCCTTTCGGTGGCGCGCAAGCTTGCCGACCGGATCGACGCCATCCAGGGGCTCGAGTCGGTGTTGATCCGCGACGGTGACTACTACATCGGCCTGCGCGAGCGGACCCGCAAGGCGCAGGCGGCGGGGGCGGATCTGTTTGTCTCGCTGCATGCCGATGCCTTCCATGACCGGCGGGTGCGCGGCTCGTCGGTGTTCGTGCTCTCGCGCAACGGCGCGACCAGTGAAATGGCGCGCATGCTGGCCCGGCGCGAGAACCGCGCCGATCGCATCGGCGGCGTGTCGCTGGCCGACAAGGACGAGCAGGTGGCCTCGGTGCTGGTGGATCTGTCCCGCGCGCACACGGTTGAAGAAAGCCTGGATGTGGCCGATGTGCTGTTCAATAAGCTCGATACGCTGGGCGATGTTCACGGCACCGGTGTCGAGCAGGCGGGCTTCGCGGTGCTGAAGTCGCTCGATATGCCTTCCGTGCTGGTGGAGCTGGCGTTCATCTCTAATCCCGAGGAGGAGCGCCGGTTGAAGTCGTCGAGCTATCAGCATCAGCTGGCGCGCGGCCTGACCGAGGGGGTCCGCGCCTATGTTGAGCAGACGCGTCCGGCGCTGGCGCTGTCGGGCGGCGACGAGGAATATCGGGTGCGGCCGGGCGACACGCTATCCGACATCGCCCAGCGCCATGCGGTGAGTGTGAGCGAGCTGCGCCGCGCCAACGAGCTGGCGGGCAGCACCATCGTCGCCGGTCATACGCTGCGGATCCCCTGAGCGGCATGGCGATCCAGCGTCTCGCCGCCGAGCTTGTCAATCAGATCGCCGCCGGCGAGATCATCGAGCGGCCGGCCTCGGTGCTCAAGGAACTGCTCGAGAATGCCCTCGACGCCGGGGCGCAGAGCATTCAGGTCGATCTCGAGGGCGGCGGGCTGACCCTGATCCGCGTCCGCGACGACGGCCGCGGCATGACCGCGGCCGATCTGCCCCTCGCGGTGGAGTCCCACGCCACCAGCAAGATCGGTGCGCTGGATGATCTCGAGCATATCGCCACCCTCGGCTTTCGCGGTGAGGCACTGCCCAGCATCGCCTCGGTGGCGGAGCTGGAGATCACCTCGCGGGCGGCCACCGAGGCGCATGGCTACTGCCTGACCCCGAATCATTCGGATACGCCCGCACCGGCGCCGCATCCGCCGGGCACCACAGTGTCGGTGCGGGACCTTTTTCATGCCGTCCCGGCCCGGCGCAAGTTCCTGCGCACCGAGCGCACGGAGCTGCGCCACATCCAGGAGCTGGTCCGTCGGATCGCGCTGGGGCGCCCCGAGGTGGGATTCGCGCTGACGCACAACGGCCGGCGGCTGCTGGATCTGCCGGCGCTGGGGCCTGAGGCGGCGGAACGCCGTGTGGGCGAACTGATGGGCGGCAGCTTCGTCGATGCAGCGCTGCGCATCGATGCCGAGGCCGCGGGGCTGCGCCTACAGGGCTGGCTCGGCCTGCCAACGGCCTCACGGGGTCAGCCGGATCTGCAGTATGTCTACCTCAACGGGCGCATGATCCGCGACCGACTGGTCATGCAGGCCCTGCGGCGGGCCTACAGCGATGTCCTGTTCAAGGATCGCTATCCGGCGTATCTGCTGCACCTGCAGATGGATCCCGCCCGGGTCGATGTCAATGTCCATCCGACCAAGCATGAGGTGCGGTTCCGCGACAGCCGGCTGATCTTCGATTTCCTCCACCGTCAGGTGGAACGCGCCCTCGCCCAAGGCGGTGCGAGTGCCGCGACCGCGCCGTCCGAGTCCGGCGGAGCGTCGCCCGGTCCGCCACCCGCGGCCCCGGCGCCGCAGACCGGTGCCCTGGCACTGCCCGTGGCCGAGGCCCGGGCGGTCTACGGCGATACCCTCGACGCGGGCACGCCCGCGCCCGAAGCGCCGGCGTCCACCGACCCGGTGCCGCGGCTCGGGCATGCGGTGGCGCAGATTCATGGTGTCTATGTGCTTGCCGAATCGGCCAGCGGTCTGGTCCTTGTGGACATGCATGCGGCCCATGAGCGCATCGTCTACGAGCGCCTCAAGCGCCAGTACCGGGACGAGGGTGTGGCGCGCCAGCCGCTGCTGATGCCAGTGGCGGTCAATGTGACGCCGGCCGAGGCCGACCTGGTGGAGGACAGTCAGCCGCTGCTCGAGGCGGTGGGCCTGGATGTGGATCGGGTCGGTCCCGAGCAGCTCCGCCTCCGGGGTCTGCCAGCGCTGCTGGCGCGGGCGGATGGCGAGGCGCTGTTGCGCGATGTGCTGGCGGATCTGCGCGTTGATCGGGGAGCGGTCGCGATCGAGGCCCGCCAGCAGCATCTGCTGGCGACCATGGGCTGTCATGGATCGGTGCGCGCCAACCGGCGGTTGACGCCGGCCGAGCAGGAGAATCTGCTGCGCGAAATGGAGCGCACCCCCAACATCGATCAGTGCAATCATGGCCGTCCCACCTGGGTGTCCCTGGGCATGGCGGACCTTGATCGGCTTTTTCTGCGCGGCCGCTAGTCCCCATGGCAGCGGATACGCTCCCGGTGGTCTGTCTGATGGGGCCGACAGCGGCCGGCAAGACCGATCTGGCCCTCGCCCTGCATGCGCGCGGTGGCGTGGATCTGATCAGTGTCGATTCGGCGATGGTCTATCGGGGCATGGACATTGGCACCGCCAAGCCCTCACCGGCGGTCCAGGCACGGGCCCCGCATGCCTTGATCGACATCCGCGACCCGGCCGAGGCGTACTCCGCGGCCGAGTTCGTCGCCGATGCCCGGGCGCATATCGCGGCGGCTCGGCAGGCCGGGCGTCTGCCGGTGCTCGTGGGGGGAACCATGCTCTATTTCCGTTCGCTGCTGCACGGGCTATCGCGCCTGCCGGCGGCGGACGCCGGGGTACGGGCCCGTCTCGAGGCGGAGGCCCGGGTGCGGGGCTGGGCGGCCCTGCACGCGCGGCTGGCGGGCGTCGATCCGCGCACCGCGCAGCGGCTGCATCGCAATGACGCACAGCGCATCCAGCGGGCGCTCGAGGTCTACGAGCTGACCGGTCAGTCATTGAGTCACCTGCAATCAACGGCGGCACCGGAACCGTTGCCCGGTCCTGTCGTCAAAGTGGGTGTAATGCCCGCATCACGTTCGATGCTGCATACGCGCATCGAGCAGCGCTTTCACGCGATGCTGGCCGAAGGGGTGATCGACGAGGTGGCCGGGCTCTGGGCGCGTCCCGATATCCACGCCGATCTGCCTGCCATGCGGGCGGTGGGGTATCGCCAGATCGTCGAGTATCTCGACGGGCGCATCGCCCGTGATGACCTGGCGTTTCGGGGCACGGTGGCGACGCGTCAGTTCGCCCGGCGCCAGGTGACCTGGCTGCGGCGTGAGGATCGTCTGGAATGGCTCGATCCGCTGGCGCACAGGCCCTGTGACAGGCTTAGTGATCTCATCAATCGCGTGGTAGCGTAGGGATCGAGACGGACAATAATAATCGCCGCGGACAAGCAAGGAGTCACGGCACCATGTCGAAAGGACAATCACTGCAGGAACCCTTCCTCAACGCGCTTCGCAAGGAAAAGGTCCCGGTGTCGATCTATCTGGTCAATGGCATCAAGCTCCAGGGTCAGGTGGACTCGTTCGACCAGTTCGTGATCCTGCTTCGCAACTCGATCAGTCAGCTGGTCTACAAACACGCCATTTCCACGATCGTGCCATCGCGCAACGTCCGCGAGCTTCTGCAGGAGGAGCGAGATCCCGAAACCGACCCGGAGTGAAGCCTCGCCCACGCTGGAGACCGCCCCGGCGCAGCTGTTCGATCGCCCCGGCGGCGGTGAGAACGCCATCCTCGTGCAGGTGGACGACGGCGTGGTCGACGCCGACGAGGCGCTGCGCGAGTTCGAGGCCCTGGCCGCTTCCGCCGGTGCCGTTGTGGTGGCCCGACAGACCGGGCGGCGCCGCAGGCCCGACCCGCGCACCTATCTGGGCGGCGGCAAGGTTGATGAACTGCGCGAGGCCATGCAGGCGCATGGCGCCGATCTGGTATTGATCAATCACGCCCTGTCACCGGTGCAGGAGCGCAACCTTGAGCATGCCCTGCAGTGCCGGGTGCTGGACCGGACTGGGTTGATCCTGGACATCTTCGCGCAGCGCGCCCGCTCGCATGAGGGCAAGCTGCAGGTCGAGCTCGCCCAGTTGCGGCACCTGGCCAGCCGGCTGGTGCGCGGCTGGTCGCATCTCGAGCGCCAGAAGGGCGGCATCGGCCTGCGGGGCCCGGGTGAGACGCAGCTCGAACTCGACCGGCGGATGCTGGGGACCCGCATCCGACAGCTTGAAAAGCGTCTGGCGCGCGTTCGTCAGCAGCGCGACCAGGGCCGCAAGGCGCGCCGCCAGCAGGATCTGCCCGCGGTTTCGCTGGTGGGCTACACCAACGCCGGTAAATCGACGCTGTTCAACCGCGTCGCCGCGTCCGGCGTCTACGCCGCGGATCAGTTGTTCGCGACGCTGGACACCACCCTCCGGCGCATTGAGCTGCCCGGTGGCGAGGCGGCGGTCATCGCCGATACAGTGGGGTTCATCCGCGATCTGCCGCCGCAGCTCGTCGCGGCGTTCCGGTCCACGCTCGAGGAGGTGGTCGAGGCCGAGCTGCTGGTGCACATCATTGATGCCGCTGATCCCATCCGCGAGGAAAACGCCCGCGAAGTCGAGTCGGTGCTCGAGGCGCTGGGCGCCGATGAAGTGCCTCAGCTGCGGGTCTACAACAAGATCGATGCGCGGGGCGTGGCGCCACGCATTGATCGCGATGACGACGGTCGGCCGGTGGCGGTCTGGCTGTCGGCGGCCACCGGCGCCGGGCTGGACCTTTTCCACGCCGCCATCGCCGAGCGGGTCAGCGCCGAGCAGGCCCGCGGCCTGATCCGGCTCAGCCCCGCGGAAGGTCGCCTGCGGGCGCGCTTCTATGCGCTCGGTGACGTGCTCGATGAGCGCATCACCGAGCAGGGGGCCATCGAACTAGTGGTGGAACTGCCGGCGCGGGCGCTGGCACGGCTCCACCGACATGAGGGCCTGACGGCGGAACTCGTCCCGCTCACCGATGCCAACTTGCCCGCGGGCGCAGTGGCTCATTAGAATCCCCGGTCTGGTGCGACGCACAGCGCCGGCCGATCATTACTGGAGAACATTCATGGCCTGGAACGAACCCGGCGGTAACAACCGCGATCCCTGGAGCAGTGGCGGGGGCAATCGCGGCGGCAATCAGGGACCGCCCGACCTCGACGAGGCAATCCGCAAAGCCAAGCAGCGCCTCGAGGGACTGTTCGGTAAAAAGACCGGCGGGGGCCGTGGTTCCGGCGGCAGTGATGGCGGCCGCGGTAGCGGTGGCCCCGGTCTGCCAAGTGCCAAGGGCATCGGCATCATCGTGGCCGTCCTCGTGGGTGTCTGGCTCCTGTCCGGAATCTACATCGTCGATCAGGGAACCCGCGGCGTCGTGACCCGTTTCGGGGCCTATCAGGAAACGGCGGGTCCGGGGCCGCACTGGCATTGGCCGTACCCGATCAGCGCGGTGCAGACCGTGGATGTCTCGCAGCGCCGGCGGGTGACCATCGGCTATCAGGCCGTGGCGGCGCAGCAGACGCGGCCCGTGCTCTCTGAAGCCCTGATGCTCACCGAAGATGAGAATATCGTGAACGTGCAGCTGGCGGTTCAGTACACCATCTCGGATGCGGCGGACTTCATCTTCAATTTCGTGCAGCCCGAGGCGACGCTCAAGAGCGTGACCGAGAGCGCCCTGCGCGAGATCGTCGGCAAGCGCAACATGGACTTCGTCATCACTGAAGGACGGACCGAGGTGGCCCAGCAGACCCGTGAGCTGGTGGTCGAGACCATGGAGGGCTATAACACCGGCATCAACGTGGTCGAGGTGGTGATTCAGGATGCGCAGCCGCCGGAGCAGGTCCAGCCCGCCTTCGAGGATGCCATCAAGGCGCGTGAGGACCGCGAGCGGCTGATCAATCAGGCCGAGGCCTACCGCAACGAGGTCATTCCCCGGGCGCAGGGTCAGGCGGCCCGCCTGACGGAGGAAGCCCAGGGTTACACGGCCCGGATCGTCCAGAATGCCCGCGGTGACGCGAGCCGCTTCAGCCAGCAGCAGCAGGCCTATGCCCAGGCACCGCGGGTCACCCGTGATCGCCTGTACATCGACACCATGGAGCGGGTGCTGGGTAACACCGGCAAGGTGCTGATCGACAATGAGTCGAGCCAGCAGCTGATGTATCTGCCGCTCGACCGGATGATGCGCTCCGGTGGTCCCTCAGCGAGCAATTCAGGCGACACCGCCGGTTCGTCCATGAACAACACCGTCTCGAGCAATAGCAGCTCGAGCGGCTCACAGAGCAGCAGCGCATCGAGCGGTTCGCTGCGGATGCGGGAGACACGCTAATGAATCGCCTGAGTGCAATCGTGGCGGCGGTAGTCCTGCTGCTGGTCATTGGAATCACCTTCGGGACGTTCACCGTCAAGGAAACCGAGCGGGCACTGAAGTTTCGACTGGGTGAGGTCGTTCGGACCGACTTCGAGCCTGGCCTGTACTTCCAGATTCCGTTCGTGAACAACGTCCGCAAGGTGGATGCCCGCGTCCAGACGCTGGACGAAAGCCCGCAGCGCTTTCTGACCAGCGAGCAGAAGAACCTGATCGTGGATACGTTCGTGAAATGGCGGGTGGAAGACGTCGAGCAGTACTACATCACGGTGCGGGCCAGCCCGCGTGAGGCCAACCTGCGGCTGTCGGAAATCGTCCGTGACGGGCTGCGGGCCGAATTCGGCAAGCGCACGGTCCAGGAGGTCATCTCCGGGGACCGGGCCGAGATCATGAATCTGCTCACCGACGCGGCCAGTCAGGCCGGTAATTCACTGGGCGTGAGCGTTCTTGACGTCCGGCTGCAGCGTGTGGACCTGCCCGAGGGCGTGAGCGAGTCGGTGTTCAACCGCATGGTCGCCGCCCGTGAACAGGTCGCGCGCCAGTTCCGGGCCGAGGGCCAGGAAGAGGCCGAGCGGATCCGTTCGGCGGCCGACCGTCGCCGCGAGGAAATCCTCGCCGAGGCACGGCGTGAGGCCGAGGAGGTGCGCGGTGCCGCGGACGCCGATGCGACGCGGATCTACGCCGACGCCTATGAGGCCGACGAGGAGTTCTACCGCTTCTACCGCAGCCTCCGCGCCTACGAGAACACCTTCAACGACGACACCGACATGCTGGTGCTGTCGCCTGATTCGGAGTTCTTCCGGTACTTTGATCAGCTCGACTCGTTAACGACCTCGCCCTGATCGACGCGCCCGACCATGCAGGATCTTCTCACCGCAGTGGCGCTGCTTCTGATTTTCGAGGGGATCCTGCCCTTTCTCAGCCCCCGCAATCTGCGGCGGGCGCTCTTCTCTATCGTCCAGCAAAATGATAAAAGCCTTCGGCTGACCGGCGTGGCATCAATGCTGGCCGGTATCCTGCTCCTTTATCTGGTTCGCTGAAGGACGATTTCATGACTGACAGATCGCCGGGCCCGCACAGCCCCTGGTTGCTGCCCGACTCGGTTGAAGAACTGCTCCCGCCGGCGGCGGCCGCGCTGGAGCACCTGCGCCAGTCGAGTCTGGAGCGCTGCGCGCGCTGGGGCTATGAACTGGTGATGCCGCCGGTCATCGAGTACCTCGAGGCACTGCTCTCGGGTGTCGCCCACGATCTTGACCTGCAGACCTTCAAGCTCACCGATCAGATGAGCGGGCGAATGATGGGGGTGCGTGCTGATATTACGCCGCAGGCGGCGCGTATCGATGCCCACCAGCTGCGCCGCGAGGGGCCGGTGCGGCTGTGCTACAGCGGTACGGTGCTGCGCACCCGCGCCGAGGGGGGCGAAGGGTCGCGCAACCCGTTGCAGATGGGCGCCGAGCTGTACGGTCACGGCGGTATCGAGAGTGATGTCGAGGTCATCGGTCTGATGGCCGAGATCCTCAGTGCCGCCGGCATTGAGCCATTGCATGTCGACCTCGGTCACGTGGGTATCTTTCGTGGACTCTGCAGTGCCGCCGGCCTCGAGGGCGACGCCGAAGCGCGTCTGTGGGATGCCCTGCAGCGCAAATCCACCGCTGATATCGAGGCACTGCTGGGGGAATTCGACGTCGCTCCGGCCGATCATCGCCGGCTCTCGGCACTGGCGGGCCTGAGTGGCGGCGCGGAGGTCCTCACGGCGGCGGCGGAGGCTCTGGCCGGGGCCGGCGAACCCGTGGACGCCGCGCTCGAGGCGTTGACCCGAACCGCCGAGGCCCTTGCCGCGGCACGACCGGATATGACGCTGCACTTCGATCTGGGCGAACTGCGCGGCTATCGCTACCACACCGGAATCGTCTTCGCGGCCTACACGCCCGGGGTGTCCGGCGAGCTGGCCCGCGGCGGGCGCTATGACGACATCGGGGCGGTCTTCGGGCGTGGGCGGCCGGCCACCGGATTCAGCGCCGATCTCAAGGCGTTGCGGCGGGCCGCCGCAATGACCACCGACGATCTGCCGGGCGGCGGCGCCATTGCCGCGCCGTGGTCAGCGGACGAGGCGCTGCGCCGGCGCGTGGCGGCACTGCGCGAGGCCGGCGAAACGGTGATCTGGGCGCTGCCGGGACATCCCGGGGCAGCGGCCGGTCAAGGCTGCAATCGCCAGCTCGTACAGGCCGCCGGCGGCGACTGGCAGATCGAGACCATCGAATCAGCGGAGAACGAATGACAAAAAGTGTGGTGGTGATCGGCTCCCAGTGGGGGGACGAGGGAAAGGGCAAGATCGTGGACCTGCTCACCGATCGGGTATCGGCGGTGGCGCGCTTCCAGGGCGGGCATAACGCGGGCCATACCCTGGTGATCGACGGCCACAAGACCGTCCTGCATCTGATCCCCTCCGGCATCCTGCGCGACGGCGTGGAGTGTCTGATCGGCAATGGCGTCGTGATCTCGCCGGCGGCGCTCATGGACGAGCTCACCGCCCTCGAGGCCTCGGGTGTCCCGGCGCGCGAGCGCCTGCGCATCAGCCCGGCCTGCCCGGTGATCCTCCCCTCGCACATCGCCCTCGATCAGGCCCGCGAGCGGGCCCGCGGCAAGGCCGCCATCGGCACCACGGGGCGGGGCATCGGCCCCGCCTACGAGGACAAGGTGGCGCGGCGCGGCATCCGCATCGGCGATCTGTTCCAGCGCGAGTGCCTGGCCGCCAAGCTGGGCGAGCTGCTGGATTATCATAATTTCGTGCTCAAGCACTATTACGGCGAGGCCGGGCAGGACTTCCAGGCGATTCAGGAAGAGTGCCTGGCGATGGCCGCGGAGCTCGAGCCGATGGTGGCCGATATCTCCCATCGTCTGCACCGCTACCGGGCGGCGGGTGACAGCCTGCTGTTTGAGGGCGCGCAGGGCACACTGCTGGACATTGATCAGGGGACTTATCCCTACGTCACCTCATCCAACACCACCGCCGGCGCGGCCTCTACCGGCACCGGCGTGGGGCCGCTCGAGCTCGATTATGTGCTGGGGATCACCAAGGCCTATACCACCCGGGTGGGGGCAGGGCCATTTCCCACCGAGCTCTCGGATCAGCTGGGACGCCACCTGGCGGAGCGCGGCCACGAGTTCGGTTCCACCACCGGGCGCCCACGCCGCTGCGGCTGGTTTGATGCCGTGGCGATGCGCCGGGCGGCGCAGATCTCCAGCCTGTCGGGGCTATGCATGACCAAGCTCGATGTGCTCGACGAGCTGGACACACTGCGCATCTGTACCGGCTACCGCTGTGGCGCCCAGCGCAGCGATGTCCTGCCGGCCGGTGCCGAAGCGCTGGCGGAATGCGAGCCCGAGTATGTGGAAATGCCGGGCTGGAAGACCTCCACGCTGGGGATCCAGCGCTACGCGGATCTGCCCGCGGCGGCGCGGGATTATCTCGAGACCATCGAGCGGCTGTGTGGCGTGCCCGTGGACATCATCTCCACTGGGGCCGACCGGCGCGATACGATCATCCGGCGCCACCCCTTCGATCACTGAGACTGCCCACGATCGTCAGTAACGCGGCGATCAGAAAGCAGGCGCCACCCAGCCAGAGATGGATATTGGCCACGGCCGCGATCCAGGCCGGTGCCCGCTCGGGCGGTACGAAGGCGGTGACCGCGGCGGTCATGAAAAAAATGCAGCCGAGCAGGTTGACCGCCACGCTCCACCAGTCCCGAGACGCCGGCCGCCATGACCAGGCGCCGTGGCTTGTCGCCACAAAGGCGGTATAACCCGAGATCAGGAACAGCACCGATCCGATCATCCCCGGCACCCAGATCGTGACGTCCCGGTCGTACCAGCCGATGCCGGGGTAGATGGCATCAAACGTATTGACGTTGAAGGCGACGGTGCCCGCGAACTGGGTCACCGAGCTGAGCCAGGTCAGGCTTCGGGGGCGCCAGCCGACGAGCCGCACCCGCCTGGCCGGGCGATGTTCGCTGGCGGGCGAGGGATCGGATGCATTCGCGGCCTGGAAATTCTGCAGAAAGCCGCCGATCGTGAAGGGGATCGAGCCGAGGAAAAACACGATGGCGATCTGCGTGCCGGTGAGCGGATTGGTGACCAGCGAGAGGGCCGCCCCCAGCATGAACAGCAGCGAACCGACGGCAAAAAAGCCGGCGGTCCCGGCGTCGTAGCCGGGCGATTGCCAGAACCGCAGCGCCAACGGGAACCCCCTAGTGGTGAAACCCCGAGGCCTCGGCCTCGCCGAGCGGCACCTGAGCCGGATGCGCCTCCAGATGGGCGAGGGCGGACTGCATGTCGGCAACCAGCAGCTCGCAGAGATCGCGGCTCACGCCGTTACGCACCAGAATACGCTGGATCGCCTGATCATCGCAGGCCGGCGGCAGCGTGTAGGCCGGCACCTGCCAGCCGCGTGCCCGCAGCCGGTCGGCCAGATCGAACAGCGTGAACCCCGGATCCGTCCCGTCCCTGAGTTTCCATGAAACGGCCGGGATGCCGCGCGATCGATCGCCGTCGTAGATGATCTCGAAGGGGCCCATCGCCGCAATCTCGCCGGCGAGATAGGCCGCGGTGTCGTAACAGGCGCCATGCACCCGCGCGTAGCCCTCGCGGCCCAGGCGCACGAAGTTGTAGTACTGACACACGATCTGACCGCCGGGGCGGGAGAAGTTGAGCGCGATGTCCTTCATGTCGCCGCCCAGGTAGTTCACCCAGAAGATCATGTTCTCCGGCAGGTCGCTCTGCTCGCGCCACAGTACCCAGCCGACGCCGAGGGGGGCGAGACCGAATTTATGGCCCGAGGCATTGATCGAGCGCACCCGCGGGAGGGAAAAGTCCCAGACCAGATCCGGCGCGCAGAAGGGGGCGAGGAAGCCGCCACTGGCGCCATCGACATGAATCGGAATATCCAGCCCGGTGTCGCGCTCGAGCGCGTCGAGCGCATCGCTGATCGCCTTCACCGGTTCGAACTCGCCGGTGAAGGTGACCCCCAGCGTCGGGACCACGCCGATGGTGTTTTCGTCGCAGTGCCGGCGCACCTCCTCGGCGGTGAGGAGCCGGCGGCCGGGCGCCATGGGGACTTCGCGAAGCTCGATGTCCCAGTAGCGGGCGAACTTGTGCCAGCACACCTGCACCGGACCGGTGACGAGGTTGGGCCGCTCGGTACTCAGTCCCTTCGCCTTCCGCCCGGCTTCCCAGCGGCGTTTCATCGCCAGGCCACCGAGCATGGCGGCCTCACTCGAGCCGGTCGTTGAACAGCCGGTGGCCGGCCCGTCCGGGGCATGCCAGAGTTCGGCGAGCATCCGCACGCAGCGGGCCTCGATCTCCGCGGTCTGGGGATATTCGTCCTTGTCGACCATGTTCTTGTCGATGCACACGTCCATGAGGGCGTGGACCTCGGGTTCTTCCCAGGTCTGGCAGAAGGTGGCGAGGTTCTGTCTCGAGTTGCCGTCCAGCAGCAGCTCGTCGCGGATCGCGGAGCTGACGGCGCGGGGATCGGCGGTGGCCTCAGGGAATCGCGATTTCTCGAGCCCCATGGCGAGTGTGTGCGAAGCATAGAGCTCGTCATCGGAGCGGTCGGCACGGTCTGACATGGAATCAATTCCTTTCCATTGAATCGTCAAGCGTTCAATGGGCAAGTATTGATCAGGCAGGGGAGGGATTCAAATGCGAATCGAAGTCAGATGTGGTGCCGAGGAGAGGACTTGAACCTCCACGGGGTCTCCCCCACTAGCACCTGAAGCTAGCGCGTCTACCAATTCCGCCACCTCGGCATTGATGAGGCCGTCCTCAACAACGCAGCGAAGGGTACCGACGGGCCCCGAATCTGTCAACGAAATCGAGCATTCGCGTAGGCACCGTGACGCGCATGCCGTATCCTGTCGGCCATGACAGAAAAAGACACCGAAAGCGCGGATCCCTCCCGCGATCCGTATCTCGATCGCGAGAAAGGCAAGTACGAATCCCCGGTTCCCAGCCGGGAATACATCACCCAGCAACTCGAGGCCCAGGCCCGCCCCCTGTCCCGCAAGGACCTGGCCGAACTGTTCGGGCTGACCGACGAGGATGCGCTCGAGGGCCTGCGGCGGCGCCTCAAGGCCATGGAGCGTGACGGCCAGCTGGTGCGTAACCGGCGCAACGGCTATGTGGTGGTCGATAACCAGGAGCTGGTCCGCGGGCGCATCCGCTCATCGCCGGACGGCTCGGGGGTCGTCCATCCCGACCGTCCGGGGCCGAATGTCTATCTCGCCCCCCGCGAGATGCACCGGCTGCTCAACCGCGACCGGGTGGTGGTGCGACTGACCGGCGACGATGACGATGGCCGGCCCACCGGCGAACTGGTCGAGATCATCGAGCATGCCAATCAGGAAATCGCCGGGCGTTATTACGAGGAAAGCGGGATCGGCTTTGTGGTCCCCAACAACAAGCGCCTGCATCAGGATCTGATCATCCCCGGCGCGGACGCCAATGGCGCTGCCAACGGCGAGCTGGTGACCGCCGAAGTGGTCAGTCAGCCCTCGCAGCGCCGTCAGCCCATTGGCCGCATCATCGAGGTGTTCGGTACCCGCATCGCCCCGGGCGACGAGGTGGCGGTGGCGGCGCGCACCCACGGCATACCAGTGGAATGGCCCGACGAGGTGCTGGCCGAAGCCGCCGGCTTTGGCGACGAGGTGCCCGAGTCGAGCAAGGCGGGGCGCAAGGATCTGCGCCAGCTCCCGCTGGTGACCATCGACGGTGCCGATGCGCGTGACTTTGACGACGCGGTCTACTGCGAGCCCACCGCCAGCGGCTGGAAACTGATCGTGGCGATCGCCGATGTGGGCGCCTACGTCACGCCCGGCTCAGCGCTGGACACGGAGGCGGCAGAACGTGGCAATTCCTGCTATTTCCCGCGCAATGTCGTGCCCATGCTGCCGGAGAATCTCTCCAACGGACTGTGTTCGCTCAATCCCGGCGTCGACCGGCTGTGCATGGTCTGCGAAATGCAGATCGACCGCGAGGGTCAGCTCAAGCGCTCGCGGTTCTATGAGGGGCTGATGAAGTCGGCGGCGCGCCTGACCTACGAGGACGTGGACGCGATCCATAACGAGCGCGACCCTTCGCTGCTGCGCGAGCATGAGCCGCTGCTCAAGCACATCGGCGATCTCTATGCGGTGTTCGATGCGCTGCGGATCGATCGCCAGAAGCGCGGCGCCATCGATTTCAATACCAGCGAGTCGGTGATCGAGTTTGATCACCAGGGCCAGGTCGCCGACGTTCATCCCGCGGAGCGGACCAATGCCCATCGCCTGATCGAGGAGTGCATGGTCAAGGCGAATGTCGCCACCGCACGCTTCCTGCGCCGGCATCGCATTCCGTCGCTGTACCGGGTGCATGAGCCGCCGGCGGAGCAGCGCCTGAAGAATCTGCGCGAGTTCCTGGCCCAGACCGGTCTCACCCTGGGGGGTGGCGACGAGCCCACCGCCCAGGACTTCTCGGCGTTGATGGAAACCGTCAAGCAGCGCCCCGACCGCCACTTCATCGAGTCGATCATGCTGCGCTCGATGATGGCGGCGGAGTATCGCCCGGACAACGCCGGCCATTTCGGACTGGCGCTGGATGCCTACGCGCATTTCACTTCGCCGATCCGTCGCTATCCCGACCTGATCGTTCATCGCGGCATCAAGCATGTGCTGTCCAAGCAGCCGATCGAGGCGTTCGAGTACACCGAAGACCAGTTGGTGACCGTGGGCGAGCACTGCTCGATGACCGACCGCCGCGCCGAGGAAGCCACCCGCGAGGCGTTGATGACCCTCAAGTGCCGGTTCATGGCGAGCCGCATTGGCGAGGAGTTCACCGGCGTGATCAGCGGCGTGACCTCGTTCGGGCTGTTCGTCGAACTGGATGGCCTGTACGTCGACGGGCTCATTCATATCACCAACCTCGAGCAGGACTTCTTCCACTTCGACGCCATCGGCCATCGCCTGGTGGGCGAGCGCACCGGCAAGGAGTACCGGCTCACCGACCGCATCCGGGTCCGGCTGGCCCAGGTGAACGTCGACGACGGCAAGATCGACTTCGACCCCATTGCCCATCCCCTGGGGCCGGATGGCGAGCCGCTGGGTGACAGCGCCGGCAGCCGGTCGAAAGGCAACGGCAAGGGCAGGGACAAGGGCAAGGATCGGAGTAAGTCGGGGGGCAAGTCCCGCAACGGCCGTCGCTCGGAGTCGCGCAACCGCCGCCGGCGCGGATGAGCCAGACAACGCTGATCGGTGGCCTCCACTCAGTGCAGGCGGCCCTGCGCTACGACCCGTCACGGGTGCGCGAGGTATGGCTGGACAGCCGCCGTCGTGACGGCCGCCACCAGAAGCTGCGCCGGCAGCTCGAGGCGCTGGAGTGCCCGGTGCATGTCAGCCACCCGCGCGCCCTTGATGAGAAGCTGCCGGATTTCAATCACCAGGGTGTCATCGTCGCCTGGCAGGGCCGGCCGCCGCTGGATGAGGGCGGTCTGGCGCAGCATCTGGACGGGCTCGCGCACGAGCCGCTGATCCTGGTCCTCGATCAGGTGCAGGATCCCCATAATCTGGGCGCCTGTCTGCGCAGCGCCGATGCGGCGGGTGTGGATGCGGTGATTACGCCCCGCGACCGCGCCGCCGGCCTGACGCCGGTGGTCCACCGCGTGGCTGCCGGGGCCGCGGAGGCGGTGCCGCTGTATCAGGTCACCAACCTGGTGCGCTGCCTGCGGGATCTGCGTGATCGGGGGATCTGGCTGTTCGGTCTGGCCGATACGGGGGCCATCGGCCTGCATGACAGTGACCTGGGCGGGGCGGTCGCGGTGGTCATGGGCGCCGAGGGTACCGGGCTGCGGCGGCTCACCCGCGAGCATTGTGATGCCCTCGTGGCCATTCCGATGGCCGGCCGCGTGGAGAGCCTGAATGTCTCCGTCGCCACGGGCGTCGTGCTGTTCGAGGCGGTCCGGCAGCGCAGCGCTTTATCCTGACACCCCGCTCGACTATACTGATGGATTAATCAGCCGACGCTGATTTCTCCTTGCTGCCCGTTATGGCGGGCGGCTTTCCCGGCACAGGCCGGATCAACCGAAAGGAGCCACAATGCGGCACTATGAAATCGTCTTTCTGGTCCATCCCGACCAGAGTGACCAGGTCCCTGCCATGATCGAGCGCTATCGCGGGCTCATCGAGGGCAACGGCGGCAGTATCCACCGGCTTGAAGACTGGGGGCGGCGCCAGCTTGCCTACCCGATCAACAAGCTCATCAAGGCGCACTACGTTCTGATGAACATCGAGTGCGAGCCCTCGGATATCGAAGAGCTGGAATCGATGTTCCGCTTCAACGACGCCGTCATCCGGAACATGGTTCTGGCGCGCAGCGAGGCGGTGACCGACCCGTCGCCCCTTGCCAAGGGACAGGAGGAAGAGCGTGAGCGGCCCCCGCGGCGCGAGCGTGATGACGCCGACGCCGACACCGATGGCGGCGAGCGTGAT
This sequence comes from Spiribacter roseus, assembly GCF_002813635.1. Classification (NCBI taxonomy): domain Bacteria; kingdom Pseudomonadati; phylum Pseudomonadota; class Gammaproteobacteria; order Chromatiales; family Ectothiorhodospiraceae; genus Spiribacter; species Spiribacter roseus. The sequence continues at coordinate 388,156 of NZ_CP016382.1, forward strand.
ACCGCCGACGAGGCGGACACCGACACCGGCGCGTGAGCAATCACGTCGAGCTGACCGGTTGGCTGGTCGAGGCCGCGGGGCTTCGTCATTCGCCGGCCGGCGTCCCGATCGCCCGCGGGCTGATCGAGCATGAATCGCAGCAGACCGAGGCCGGCGCCTCGCGCCCCATCCGATTCCGGGTGGGGGTCAGCGCCGCCGGCACGCCGCTGGCGGAGCAGCTCAATGAGCTGCCCGCCGGCAGCCCGGTCCGCGTCAGTGGTTACATGCGCCGCTCCCGTCAGCGCACGCCCGATACCGACCCGATCATCATCAGCGTCAGCCGCCTCGAGCGGATGACCCCGACCGAATAGAGGATTCAGACATGGCCCGTTTTTTCCGTCGCCGTAAGTATTGCCGCTTCACCGCTGAAGGGGTGAAGGAAATTGACTACAAGGACCTGAACACGCTGCGCCAGTACATCACCGAGACTGGCAAGATCGTGCCCAGCCGGATCACCGGCACCCGCGCCAAGTATCAGCGCCAGCTGTCCACCGCGGTCAAGCGTGCCCGCTATCTGGCGCTGCTGCCGTACACGGACAGCCACTGAGCGCGTGACCGCGCCCGGCCCCCGCTGATGCGTGCCCTGCTCGAGTTCGCCATGCGCAGCCGCCTTGCCGCGGTGGGCATGGTCGCGCTCGGCGCGCTGATGCCGCTGCTGTTCTGGCTGAGTGCCGGGCTGCTCGCATTGATTACGCTGCGCCGGGGGCTGGCCGAGGGCGGTCTCATCCTGGCGGGGGCCACCGCGGCGCTGGTGCCCATCTACGCGGTGATGCTGGGGACACCGCTGGCGGTGCTCCAGCCGCTGGCGCTGATCTGGCTGCCGGTCATGGGCATGGCCCAGGTCCTGCGGGTCCGGGTATCGCTGGCGACCGCCATCCAGGCCGGTGCGCTGGTGGCGGCGGGTGCCGTCGTGGCGTTTTACGGGCTCTACGGGGATCCGTCGGTGTTCTGGCGCCAGGTCCTCGAGGTGCTCTCGCAACAGCTGCTCGCCGCGCCGCCCGGTGAGGGCTGGGATCGGACGGTGGAGCAGCTCGCGCCGCGACTGACCGGTCTGTGGGTGACGAACGTCCTCGGCGTGGCGCTGCTGTGTCTGCTGCTGGGTCGTTGGTGGCAGGCGATGCTGTACAATCCCGGAGGATTCCGCAGCGAGTTTCATGACCTGCACCTGAGCCGCTGGTTTGCCGCGCTGGCCGCGGCGGCGGTACTGGCCGGGGCGTTCAACGCGCCGGGGCTGCTGGCGGACCTGGGCACCATTCTGGGCGCGGTGTTCATCCTGCAGGCGGTGGCGGTGGCGCATGCGATTGTCGCCCGCCGCGGTTGGCACACCGGTTGGCTGGTCGGGTTTTACCTGGTCCTGCCGCTGCTGCTGCGACCGGCGGTACTGATCGGCCTGGCCGATCCAATCATGAATTTTCGGGCGCGGCTTGCGCCCGAGAGCTGACAAACGAACAGACTTGAAGTCGGGGTACGAAAAATGGAAGTCATTCTGATGGAAAAAGTGGCCAACCTGGGGGGGCTGGGTGACACGGTCCGCGTCCGCGCCGGGTATGGTCGGAACTATCTCATCCCGCAGGGCAAGGCCCGGCCTGCGACGGCCGAGAACGTGGCCTATTTCGAGGCCCAGCGCGCCGAGCTTGAGCGCAAGGCCGCCGAAGAGCTGGCCGCGGCACGCCAGCGTGCCGAGCAGGTCAACGCCCAGCCCGTCACCATCGCCGCCAATGTCGGCGAAGAGGGCAAGCTGTTCGGCTCGATCGGCCCGCAGGACATCGCCGAGGCCCTGACCGCCGCCGGCGTCGAGGTCGGCCGCCACGAAGTGCGCATGCCCGATGGCCCGATCCGCGCCGTGGGTGAGTACAGCGTCGAGGTTCATCTGCATGCCGACGTCAATGCCACGGCCTATGTGAACGTCAGCGGCGACGCCTGAAGGACCCGCACCCGGGATGGTTGAGTCCGGCAATGCCGTCAGCGCCGAGGCACTCAAGGTGCCACCGCACTCCATCGAGGCGGAGCAGGCGGTGCTTGGCGGACTCATGCTCGATAACAATGCCTGGGATCAGATCGCCGATCGCGTCAGCGAGGCGGACTTCTACCGTCGCGATCATCGCCTGATCTTCCGCGCCCTGGACGGTCTGGCGGAATCCGGCCAGCCCATGGACGCCGTCACGCTCTCGGAGTGGCTCAAGTCCAACGACCTCCTCGAGAGCGCGGGCGGGCTTGGTTATCTGGGCCTGCTGGCGCGGGACACGCCCAGTGCCGCCAACATCCGCGCCTATGCCGACATCGTGCGCGAGCAGTCGGTGCTGCGCCAGCTCATCGAAGCGGGCACCGAAGTGGCCAATGCCGGGTTCAACCCCGAGGGCCAGAACTCCGCTGATCTGCTCGACAACGCCGAGCGGCAGATCTTTCAGATCGCCGAACAGTCCGGGCGCAACCGGCGCGGTTTTGTCGGCGTCCGCGATGTGCTGCCGGATGTCGTCGACCGCATCGACACGCTCTATCACCAGGACAGTGACGTCACCGGCCTGCCGACCGGGTTCACCGACCTCGACCGCATGACCTCGGGCCTGCAGGACGGCGATCTGGTGATCGTCGCCGGGCGGCCCTCCATGGGCAAGACTACTTTTGCCATGAACATCGCCGAGGCGGCGGCGCTGCAGAGCGGCCCGCCAACGGCGGTGTTCAGCATGGAGATGCCCGCCGACGCGCTCGCCATGCGCATGCTCTCGTCCCTGGGGCGGGTCGAGCTGCAGAAGATCCGATCCGGCCGGCTCAATGACGATGACTGGCCACGACTGACCAGCACCATGAACCTGCTCTCGCAGGCGAACCTGTTCATTGACGACACGCCGGGCCTGACCCCCACCGAAATGCGGGCCCGCTGTCGGCGCCTGAAGCGGGAACACGGCCTGGGCCTGGTGCTGGTGGACTATCTGCAGCTTATGCAGCTGCCGGGATTCAAGGAGAACCGCGCCGCCGAAATCTCCCAGATCTCCCGGGCCCTCAAGGGCATGGCCAAGGAGCTGGGCGTTCCGGTCATGGTGCTTTCGCAGCTCAACCGCAGCCTCGAGCAGCGCCCCAACAAGCGCCCGATCATGTCGGATCTACGCGAATCGGGAGCGATCGAGCAGGATGCCGACGTCATCGTGTTCATCTACCGCGATGAGGTCTACAACGAGGAAAGCCCCGACGCGGGGACGGCCGAGATCATCATCGGCAAGCAGCGCAACGGGCCCATCGGCAACGTCCGACTGACGTTTCTGGGACAGTACACGCGCTTTGAGAACTTCATCGCCGATGCCGGCTACGGAGGCGGTGGCTGGCAGTGAGCCGCACGGCCCGGGCAACGATTCGGCTCGACGCCCTGCGACACAATCTGGGTGTGGCTCGCGCACAGATACCCACCGCCAATGTCATGGCGGTGCTCAAGGCCGATGCTTATGGTCATGGTCTGCTGCCGGTGGCCCACGAGCTGGCGGCACTCACTGATGGCTACGCGGTAAGCTGCCTCGAGGAGGCGCTGCCGCTGCGCACGGCCGGGCTGATGCACCGCATCATCCTGCTGGAAGGATTTTTCGATGCCGGCGAGATCCCCGTGCTCTCGGCGCGCCGGCTGGACGCTGTCATCCACCAGCCCTGGCAGATCCAGGCACTGGCCGAGGCGGATATTACGACGCCCATCGACTGCTGGCTCAAGGTGGACACCGGCATGGGGCGGCTCGGGTTTCTGCCGGAAGACGCCGCATCGGCGCTGGAGCAACTCCTGGCACTGGACACTGTGGGATCAGTGCGCTGGATGACGCATCTGGCCCACGCGGACACCCCCGACCATGCGGGCACGGCCACGCAGATGCAGCGTTTCGGCGAGGTGGTGAATGACGCCCGTCCGGTGACATTGCCCAATTCCGCGGCGACCCTGCGCGGGCTCGAGCCGTTCGCCGACTGGATCCGTCCCGGCATCATGCTCTATGGCGCATCGCCGCTGATCGACGCCGATGGGCATCCGCCACTGCAGCCGGTCATGCGCCTCGAGGCCGCGCTGATCTCGGTCAAATGGCTGCCGGCGGGGCATGGCGTGGGGTACGGCAGTCGGTTTGTCTGCCCCGAGTCGATGCCGGTGGGGGTGGCCTCCATCGGCTATGGCGACGGTTACCCGCGGCATGCGCCGGATGGTACCCCGGTTCAGGTGGCCGGCCGCCCCTGCCCGCTGATCGGCAAGGTCTCCATGGACATGATCGCGGTGGATCTGCGCAATGCGCCGATGGCGGCGGTGGGCGACCGCGTGGTTCTGTGGGGGGAGGCGCCGCTGGCCACCACGGTGGCGACGGCCTGCGGGACCATCAGTTACGAGCTGTTCTGCCGGCTGACGCCGCGTGTTGAACGGGTGTACCGGCGTGGAGACGAGCATGGCCAAGGGTAGTACCAAGACCCGCTACATCTGCACCGCCTGCGCGGCGGTATCCCCCCAGTGGGCCGGCCAGTGCCCGGAGTGCGGTGAGTGGAACACCCTCGAAGAGCAGCGCGCGCCGACGCCGGCCGCCGGTACCCGCGGATCCATCCAGGGGCGGGCGCAGTATGCGGGCGACAGTGGCATCCGCACACTGGCCGAAGTCCCGCGCGATCGCGAGACACGGTTTTCGGCCGGGGTCGGGGAGTTTGATCGGGTGCTGGGCGGCGGTCTGGTGGCCGGCGGCGTCATCCTGCTGGGCGGTGATCCGGGCATTGGCAAGTCGACCCTTCTGCTCGAGGTGGTGGCCCGAGTTGCCAGCCGCCATGGGGCGCTGTATGTCACCGGCGAGGAGTCGCTCCAGCAGGTCGGCCTGCGCGCCGAGCGGCTGGGCGTGGGGGATGCCGGGCTCAAGCTGCTGGCCGAGACCCGGGTCGAGACCATCATCGAGCTGGCTGCCCGCGAGCGCCCCGAGGTGCTCGTCGTCGATTCCATTCAGACCATTCACAGCGATGCCCTAGGCTCGGCCCCGGGGGGCGTTGCGCAGGTGCGCGAGGCGGCCGCTCAGCTGGTGCAGTTTGCCAAGCAGACCGGGACGGTGCTGTTCCTGGTCGGCCATGTCACTAAGGAAGGCCAGCTCGCCGGCCCGCGGGTGCTGGAGCACATGGTCGACACGGTGCTCTACTTCGAGAGCGACTCCGGCAGTCGCTATCGACTGCTGCGCGCGGTCAAGAACCGCTTCGGCGCGGCCAACGAGCTGGGGGTGTTCGCCATGCTCGAGACCGGCCTCAAGGAGGTGAAAAACCCCTCCGCGATCTTCCTGTCACGCCACGAACAGCCGGTGCCCGGCAGTGCCATTCTGGTCACCCGCGAGGGCACCCGGCCCCTGCTGCTTGAACTCCAGGCACTGGTGGCGGAAAGCCCGCTGTCCAATCCGCGGCGGCTGGCCGTGGGCATGGACGGCAATCGCATGGGCATGCTGCTGGCGGTGCTGCAGCGTCACGCCGGGGTGAGCACCGCCGGCGAGGACGTCTTCGTCAATGTCGTCGGCGGGGTGCGCATCGCCGAAACGGCCAGCGACCTGCCGGCGCTGCTGGCCGTGATCTCAAGCCTGCGTGATCGCCCGATCCCCCAGGACTGGGTGATATTTGGTGAGGTGGGTCTGGCCGGCGAGATCCGGCCGGTCCCGAACGGCCCGGACCGTCTCGCGGAAGCGGCCCGGCACGGTTTCCGGCGCGCCCTGGTGCCGGCCAAGAACGCGCCGGCGCGGGGCGAGGCACCCGAGGGGCTTGAGGTCATCGGCGTTGAGCGGCTCGATGCCGCCCTCGACTGGATCCGCGAGGCGGATTAGCCGTCAAGCTGGCGGGTGGCCGCCAGGGTATTCTCCAGCAGCGTCGCGCGGGTCAGTGGTCCCACGCCGCCCGGTACCGGTGTCATCCATGCCGCGCGGGCCATGGCCGTCTCCGGCGCCACATCCCCCAACAGACGCCCGTCTGGCTGGCGGTTGATGCCCACGTCGATCACCGTGGCACCGGGCTTGATCCACTCGCCGGGGATAAAGCCCGTCCGCCCCACCGCGGCGACCAGGATGTCGGCCTGGGCCACCTGATCGCGTAGATCCCGTGTGCGGCTATGGCAGATCGTGACGGTGCAGCGGGCGTTCAGCAGCTCGAGCGCCATGGGCCGTCCGACGATATTCGACTGTCCGACCACCACCGCGTGGGCCCCGACCGGGTCGACGTCGGTGTGCTGCAGCAGGGTCATGACGCCGTGTGGCGTGCACGAGCGAAGCCCCGGGAGGCGCAGGACCAGCCGACCGACGTTCTGCGGGTGAAAGCCATCCACATCCTTGGCGGGATCGATGCGCTCGATGACCGCCTGGGCATCAATGGATTCGGGCAGCGGCAGCTGTACGAGGATGCCATGGGTGGCGGGATTGGCATTGAGCTCATCGATCAGCGCCATGAGCTCGGCCTGGGTCGTGGTGGCGGGCAGGTCGTAATCCTGCGAGACGAAGCCCACCTGCTCGCAGTCGCGGCGCTTCATGCGCACATAGACCGATGAGGCGGCATTGTCACCCACCAGCACAACGGCCAGGCCGGGTGTGGATTGACCGTGTTCGCGACGCTCGCTGACCGCGGTCTGGATCTGATCACGGATGTCGGCGGCAATCGCCTTGCCGTCGATGATTCGGGCGGCCATGGGCGGGCTCCTCACCGGTGTGGATTCGACGCTGCGCGGACTTTACCGCCCGAGCCCGGGCGGATCCAGCCATTGACATGATCTGGGGCGGGAATGGTTGTACAATCCCGCCCCGTGCGCCCGTAGCTCAATCGGATAGAGCATCGGCCTTCTAAGCCGAGGGTTGCAGGTTCAAGCCCTGCCGGGCGCGCCAGTCTTTATCAGGCGGCGGCGTCGGCGCGCCGCAGGGAGCGCTTGAGCAGGCGCTCGATGCCTTTCAGCAGTTTGCCCTCATCCGGCGCCACCAGCGAAATCGCCTCACCGGAATTGCCGGCACGACCGGTGCGACCAATGCGATGGACGTAGTCCTCGGCCACATGCGGCAGGTCAAAGTTGACCACATGGGGCAGCTGGTCGATGTCGAGCCCGCGGGCGGCGATGTCGGTGGCCACCAGAACCCGCACGTGACCCTTTTTAAAACCATCCAGCGCCTTGGTGCGCGCCGTCTGGCTCTTGTTGCCATGAATCGCGGCGGTGCTCAGCCCATCCTTGTCGAGCTGTTTGCTCAGGTTGTTGGCGCCGTGCTTGGTGCGGGTGAACACCAGCACCTGCTGCCAGTCGCCCTCGCGGATCAGGCGGCTTAGCAGCGGCCGCTTCTCAGCCTTGTCCAGGCGATAGACCGACTGCTCCACCGTGTCGGCGGCACTGTGCTTGGGGGCGACGTCGATTTCGACAGGGTTTTTCAGCATGCCCCCGGCAAGCTGGCGGATCTCGCGGGAGAAAGTGGCCGAGAACATCAGCGTCTGCCGCTCGGTGGGCAGCTTTTTCATGACCTTGCGGATGTCGTGAATGAAGCCCATGTCGAGCATGCGGTCGGCTTCATCCAGTACCACGCTCTCGACGCGGTCGAGGCGCAGGTTGTCGCGCTGGAGGTGATCGAGCAGGCGTCCCGGGGTGGCGATGACAATATCGACCCCCTTGCGCAGACGATCGATCTGGGGCTGCATGCCAACGCCGCCGAATATGACAGCCGAGCGCAGCGGCAGATTGCGGCCGTACTGCTTGACACTGTCATGGATCTGGGCCGCCAGCTCGCGGGTGGGGGCAATAATGAGCAGCCGCACGGGGCGGCGCTTGCCCTGGGGTTCGACCGCGGCAAGCCGCTGGAGCAGCGGCAGAGTGAAGGCGGCGGTCTTGCCGGTGCCGGTCTGGGCGGCGCCGAGGAGGTCTTTGCCGTCAAGGACCTGAGGGATGGCCTGCTCTTGAATGGACGTCGGGGTGGTGTAGCCCGATGCCTTCACGGCGTCGAGCAGTTCGGTCTGGAGACCGAAATCATCAAATGTCATCGAATGGTTACTCCTTGTGATCAGCACCACTATACGCGCATTGACCGCCAGTAGGGGGCTCAGTATTATTTCGGGATTCCTGACGAATGCGGCGGGAATCCTGCGGACGAAGCGGGGTGTAGCGCAGCCTGGTAGCGCGCCTGCTTTGGGAGCAGGATGTCGGGGGTTCAAATCCCTCCACCCCGACCAGCCATACCGCAGGAAAACAATCGGTGGTGGGCGTAGCTCAGTTAGGTAGAGCTCCGGATTGTGGCTCCGGTGGTCGTGGGTTCAAGTCCCATCGCTCACCCCACCTTTTTCGATGGGCCGTTAGCTCAATTGGTAGAGCAGCTGACTCTTAATCAGTTGGTTGAAGGTTCGAGTCCTTCACGGCCCACCATCCGATCCCGACCACCCGGCAACCTCATTCACGGAGCAATGCCTTGTCCGGCGACCCGCTGAGCCGCCTCAGCCGCTATCACCCGGTCGTGATTGAAGGCGCCGGCGGGCGCGACGATCGTGACCCGGCCGTCGTGGCCGAGCGGCTTGGCGAGCGCCTGCAGGTGCACTGGCAGTCCCGACCCGATTCCCGGACCCCCTTGTTGATCACCCAGGGCGATCCGCGCGAGGCGCGGGGCATCGCGGCGATCACGCCACGGGTCGCAGAGCGGCTGTCACTGGATCGTGGACTGGTCTGCCTGGATGAGGCGATTGCCCCCTACCACGCCCGCGATGCCGATCGGCAGGGGGTGATCACCGAGTTCCGCTATTCGCAGCTTGAAGCCTGTCTGGAAGCCGCCAGCCCCGGGGCCATCACCCGCCTGGAAACGGCGGTGGACGAGGCCATTGCCACCAAGAACGCCCGGCGCAGGGCGCAGGGGCAGCCGCCCCTGAAGGCCTATTTCCGCGATTTCGCCCTGCTCCAGGAGGTCACCAAGGCCGCCTGTCGGCAGGTCTGCGGGGCGATCACCGTCGCCCATACCGACTCCACGGTCCATGAGTTTTCGGTGACCAGCTTCTATACCGTCGGCCTGTCGCTGGGGTGGATCGACCCCGGCGACATGCTGATGACCTACTGACGGATGCCCTCGACCTCAAGCTGGATGTAGACGGTCTCGCTGGCCGGGCCCAGATTGTAGTCGATGCCATAGTCGGCGAGCTGGAACGAGGTCTCGCCGGTGAAGCCCGCGCGATAGCCGCCCCATGGATCCTCGCCTTCGCCGATCTTCTCCACATCAATACTGATCGGTCGGGTCACACCGCGCAGCGTGAACTCGCCCTCGAGCGTGGCCGTGCCGTCGCCGTGGGGGATGTAGTCGGTGCTGACGAAACCGGCCTCCGGATGGGACTCGACCGCCAGAAAGTCGTCGCTGCGCAGATGCTCATCGCGTTCGGCGTGATTGGAATCAACGCTGGCCGGATCAATATCCACCGAGATGCTCGCCGCCTCGGGGTTGTCGGCGTCGTAGCTGAACTGGCCACTGAAGTCGTTGAAGCGTCCCGTCAGCCAGCTGTAGCCGAGGTGGCTGATGCGGAAGTTGATGGAGGCATGGGCGCCTTCGGTGTCAATGACATAGTCCGCCGCCATGGCCGGGGCGCTCAGCCATGCCCCGGCAAGGATCAGACTGCCCAGCACGGGGCGGGTGATGCGATGGTCGACCATCGGGGTGTCTCCTGATAGGTGAATGAACAATGCTCCACGGTACGCGAAGCCCCTGTCTGCATCGAGCCCTTCAGGATCCGCGTCACGCCCGCGGCGACTGGCACAATCTTCGGTCCCGTGTTGCAATGCACCAAACGCGATTTGGACGAGGAGGGCGCCATGACGGATCCCACGGACATCAGCGCGCGCCGCGAGGCCTGGCGCTACAAAGGGGGTGATCGGCCGGATTTTGCGGTTGAGCCCGGGCCCGGGCAGGAGTCGGTCTGGGACTATCCCCGCCCGCCGGCCTACGAACCGGACCCGCGTGGGGTCAGCGTCAGCCTGGACGGTCACCCGGTGGCCCGCAGCGATCACGCCATCCGCGTCAAGGAGACCGGCAGCCCGCCGGCCTTCTACCTGCCGCCCGAGGCGGTGGAGTCCCGCTGGCTGCGGCCGTCATCACAGCGCACCTTCTGCGAATGGAAGGGCGAGGCGGAGTACTTTGACGTGGTCACGCCCACGGCGGTGGCCGAGGCGGCCGTCTGGCGCTATCCGGCCCCATTGCCGGGGGCGGAGTCCATCGCCGGCTGGTACTCGCTGTATCCGGAGCAACTCACCTGTTACGTCGGCGACGAGCCGGTCAAGGCCCAGTCGGGCCGCTACTACGGCGGCTGGGTGACCGATGAGCTGGTTGGCCCGTGGAAGGGTGAGGCCGGCACCGGTCACTGGTAGCGCCGATGGACTGGCACGCACGCAGCGTCGAGACCACCGTCGACCAGCTCGACACCAAGCGCGGCGGGCTCGATGAATCCGAGGTGGCCCAGCGGCTCGAGCGCTACGGTGCCAACCGCCAACGTCCCCCGGCGCGCCGCAGCGCGTTCCAGCGCCTGATCAGCCAGTTCCGCAACCTGCTGATCTATCTGTTGCTGGCGGCCGCGGTCATCACCGCGGCGCTGGGACATTGGATCGACTCCGGGGTCATCGTGGCGGTGGTGCTGATCAACGCGGTGATCGGCTACATCCAGGAGGGCAAGGCCGAGAGCGCCATGGCCGCCATCCGCGGAATGCTCGCCCCGGAAGCCACGGTGCGGCGCGACGGCCGGCGCCAGACGGTGGATGCCGCCCGGGTGGTGCCGGGGGATGTGCTGATCCTTGAACCCGGCGCCAAGGTCAGCGCCGATGTGCGCCTGATCCGCACGAGCGGCCTCGCCGTCGACGAGTCGGCACTGACCGGCGAGTCGGTGCCCGTGGACAAGACCCACGAGCCGGTCGAAGCCGGGGCCAGTCTGGGGGACCGGCGCTCGATGGCGTTCGCCGGCACGCTGGTGACCGCCGGCGAGGGCGAAGGTCTCGTGGTGGAGACCGGGGACCGGACCGAGCTCGGCCAGGTCACCGAAATGCTCTCGCGGGTCGAGACACTGACCACGCCGCTGCTGCGTCATCTCGATCAGCTGGGACGCCAGCTGGCGGTGATCATCGTCGCGGCCGGGGCGGCGACCGCCGTGGCCGGGGTGCTGCTGCACGGGTTCTCGCCGGTGGCGATGTTCATGGCGGCGGTCGGCCTGGCGGTGGCCGCGATCCCGGAGGGCCTGCCCGCGATCGTCACCATCACCCTCGCTCTCGGGGTGCGCCGGCTGGCGAGCCGCAATGCCATTGTGCGACGTCTGCCGGCGGTGGAAACGCTGGGCGCGGTCACGGTGATCTGCTCGGATAAGACCGGCACGCTCACGCGCAACGAAATGACCGTCCAGGCGTTGCTGCTGGCCGATGGGCTGCAGACCGTCGATCCGCAGCACGACCCGCCACACGGCGACACCGCCCGGGTGCTGGCCGAGGCGGTCACGCTCTGCAGCGATGCGACCATTACGCCGGACAGCACCGGCGAGACGCAGGTCAGTGGCGATCCCATGGAGGTTGCGCTGCTGCATCTGGCGGCGGCCAGTGATGTCGATGTCGAGGCCTGGCGGTCGCAGCACCCGCGGGTCGACAGCATTCCGTTTGATGCCGGGCATCGCTACATGGCCACGCAACATGGTGAGGGCGAGGCCCGGCGGCTGGTGGTCAAGGGCGCGCCGGAAGCCATCGTGCCGCGCTGCGACCGGGTGCTCACCGGCGCCGGTACCGCGGCACTGGATGAAGCGGCGTGGCATGGTCGCGCCGAGGAGCTGGCCGGCCGCGGGCTGCGCCTGCTGGCGGTGGCGGAGCAGCGCGGCGATGACGCGGCGGTGGACCTGCACCAGGAGGCGGGCCCCGGTTCGCTTGTACTGATCGGCCTGGTCGGCATCATCGACCCGCCCCGGCGCGAGGCGATCGATGCGGTGGCGGCGGCCCAGCGGGCGGGCATCCGCATTAAGATGATCACCGGCGACCACGCGGTGACCGCCGCGGCGATCGGCCGTCAGCTGGGGCTGGGAGACGAAACCCGCGGGGTGACCGGCGCCGCCCTCGAGGCCATGGACGACGATGAGTTCCAGCGCACCGCCGCCGGGCGTTCGGTGTTCGCGCGGGTGTCACCGGCTCACAAACTGCGCCTGGTGGAGGCCCTGCAGGCCGATGGGCAGGTGGTGGCGATGACCGGCGACGGCGTCAATGATGCCCCGGCGCTGAAGCGCGCGGATGTCGGCGTGTCCATGGGGCGGGGGGGCACCGATGCCGCCCGCGAGTCCTCGGAGATCGTTCTCGCCGACGACAACTTCGCGACCATCGAGGCGGCCGTCCACGAAGGGCGCGTCGTCTACGACAATATCGTCAAGTCGATCCTGTTCATCCTGCCCACCAATGCCGCCCAGGCCCTGCTGTTGGTGGTGGCCGTGATGGCGGGCCTGGTCCTGCCGGTGACGCCGGTCCAGATCCTCTGGGTGAACATGATCACCGCGGTGACACTGGCGCTGGCGCTGGCCTTCGAGCCCGCCGAAGAGGCCGTCATGGAGCGACCGCCACGCCCCGTCGATGCGGCGCTGATCCCCCCGGGCATGAGCATGCGGCTGGGGCTGGTGGCTCTGGTGATGCTGGGCGGAACGCTGGCGGTGTTCCTCAGTGAGCAGGCCGCGGGGCGCGATCTGGCCGAGGTGCGCACGCTGACCATCAATACCCTGGTGCTGTTCGAGGTCTGGTATCTGTTCTCGGCCCGCCGCCTGCATGCCGGCACCCTCAATCGCGGTGGGCTGCTGGGAAACCGCTACGTGCTGGGCGCCATCGCCGTGATCGTGCTCGCCCAGCTGCTGTTCACCTATGCGCCGCCCCTGCAGCTGCTGTTCGACACCCGCGCGCTGGGTCTGCGGGACTGGCTGGTCGCGGTGCTCGTCAGTCTGCCGGTGGTGGCGGTGGTCGAGGGCCATAAGGCTTGGCAGCGGCGCCGCCCGGCGCAGGACGGGCGCGTCCATCGGGGTTAGCTTTTGCCGGATGCGGCATGCCGGTATACTGCGTGATGACGTTTTACTGCGCGAAAGTGGCGGAACTGGTAGACGCGCTGGGTTTAGGTCCCAGTGGGGCATCCCCCCGTGCGAGTTCGAGTCTCGCCTTTCGCACCAAAAATCCAGAGGTAGGTAATGCAAGTATCGGTGGAGTCGGGCGACGGCCTGCAGCGTACGTTGAAGGTCCAGGTGCCCTCCGAACAGGTGGACGGCAAGGTCGATGAAAAGCTGCGCGAGATGCGTGGCCAGGTCCGCCTGCAGGGGTTCCGGCCCGGCAAGGTGCCCATGAAAGTCGTGGAAAAGCGCTATGGGCCGCAGGTGCGCAGCGAGGTGCTCGACGAAGTGGTGCGGACCACTTATTCCGAGGCGCTCGAGCAGGAGTCGCTCCGGCCCGCCGGCACGCCCGATATCCAGCCGCTGACGGTGGAGCCCGGTAAGGATCTGGAGTACGAAGCGCGCTTCGAGGTGATCCCCGATATCGAGGTCGAGGGTATCGAGTCCATTGAGCTTGAGCGCCCGGCGGTGGATATCGAGGCCGCCGACGTGGATCGCATCCTCGACCGGCTGCGGCGTCAGCACGCCGAGTACACCGAGGTCGAGCGCGCGGCCGCGGAGGGTGATCGCGTGACCATCGATTTCGACGGCCGGGTCGATGGCGAGGAGTTCGAGGGCAACCAGGGCGAAGACGTTGAAGTCACCTTGGGCGACGGGCAGATGCCCGGCCCCTTCGAAGAGGCGCTGACCGGCATGCAGGCCGGTGATCAGAAGACCATCCGCTATACCTTCCCCGATGGCTTTCCGGATACCACGATCGCCGGGCGTGAGGCTGAGTTCGCCGTGACCATGAAAAAGGTCGAAGCCCCGGAGCTGCCGGAAGCGGACGAGGCCTTTGCCGAGACCCTGGGCATTGAAGGCGGCGTCGAGGCACTGCGCACGCGCATCGCCGAGAGCCTCGAACGGGAACGCGACCAGGCGGTTCGTAGTCGGATCAAGAACCAGGTGATGAATGCGCTGGTCGAACGCCACGAGGTGACGCTGCCACGCACGCTGGTGGATCAGGAGATCGAGCAGGTCCGTGAGCAGACGCTCGAGCAGATGCGTCAGGCCGGCGCCGCGGGAGACGATCCCGATCTGCCGGCGGATCGTTTCGAAGAAGAGGCCCAGCGGCGGGTCAAGCTGGGGCTGCTGGTCAACGAAGTGGTCCGGGCGAACAGCATCGAGATCGATCCCGAGCGTATGCAGTCGGCGCTGCAGCGGATCGCCGCCGGCTACGAACAGCCGCAGCAGGTCATGCAGCACTACCTGCAGAACCAGGAGGCCATGCAGAGCCTGCAGCTCCAGGTGATGGAGGATCAGGTGGTCGACTGGGTGCTCGAGCGGGCCAGTGTCGTGGAAAAACCGATGAGTCTCGACGCGCTTACCAGTGGCGTCGAGGATGAAGACAGCACCGAGACCAAAAACGGTCAGGAGTCAGAGTGAACATGAGCGAAGAGCGCCCCGATAACGGCCCGATGGCCACCGGCCTCGTGCCGATGGTGGTCGAGCAGACGGCACGTGGCGAGCGTGCATTTGATATCTATTCGCGGCTGCTCAAGGAGCGGGTGATATTCCTGGTGGGGCCGGTGGAGGATCATCAGGCCAATCTGCTGATCGCCCAGCTGCTGTTCCTGGAGTCGGAAAACCCCGATAAGGATATCCACTTCTACATCAACAGCCCCGGTGGCATGGTCACGGCGGGGCTCGCGATCTACGACACCATGCAGTTCATCAAGCCCGACATCAGCACCGTGTGCATTGGTCAGGCGGCCAGCATGGGCTCGCTGCTGCTGGCGGCGGGTGCGGCGGGCAAGCGCTTCGCGCTGCCCAACTCGCGGGTCATGATCCATCAGCCGCTGGGCGGCTTCCAGGGTCAGGCAACGGATATCGACATCCATGCCCGTGAGATCCTCAACACCCGCGAGCGTCTCAACGGCATTCTGGCCCATCACACCGGTCAGCCCATCGAGACGATCGCCCAGGATACCGAGCGTGACAACTTCATGGATCCCGAGGCGGCGCGCGACTATGGCCTGGTGGACCAGGTCCTGACCGATCGCAGCAAGCTGCCGCTCGAGTAGCGGCGCCTTGCGTGCCCGTGGAAAAGCGGGCATCGTCGAAATTGACTGTTTCTGGCATGCACAAAGGTAGCCCATGACTGACAAAAATGATGGCGGTCGCGGCGACGACAACGGCAAGCCGCTCCACTGCTCATTCTGCGGCAAGAGCCAGCACGAGGTACGCAAGCTCATTGCGGGGCCCTCTGTGTTTGTCTGCGATGAGTGTGTCGAGCTCTGCAACGACATCATCCGCGAGGAAATGGAGGAGGCGAGCGCCGAGAAGAGCGCGAGCCTGCCCAAGCCCCATGAGATCAACGCCGAGCTTGACGGACACGTCATCGGGCAGGACCACGCCAAAAAGGTCCTGTCAGTGGCGGTCTACAATCACTACAAGCGCATGCAGGCCCCCCAGGGCCGCGATGACGTCGAGCTCAACAAGAGCAACATCCTGCTCATCGGCCCCACCGGTTCGGGTAAGACGCTGCTCGCCGAGACGCTGGCCCGTCTGCTGGACGTGCCCTTCACCATTGCCGATGCCACCACGCTGACCGAGGCGGGGTATGTCGGCGAGGACGTCGAGAACATCATTCAGAAGCTCCTGCAGCGGTGTGATTACGACGTTGAGAAGGCGCAGCGCGGGATTGTCTACATCGACGAGATCGACAAGGTCTCGCGCAAGGCGGACAACCCCTCGATCACCCGTGATGTCTCGGGCGAAGGTGTCCAGCAGGCGCTGCTCAAGCTCATCGAGGGCACCACCGCGTCGGTGCCGCCCCAGGGCGGGCGCAAGCACCCGCAGCAGGAGTTCCTGCAGGTCGACACCAGCAATATCCTGTTCATCTGTGGTGGTGCGTTCGCCGGCCTGGAGAAGGTCATCGAGCAGCGCTCCGAGAAGGGCGGCATCGGTTTCTCCGCCGAAATCAAGGACGCCTCGCAGCAGAAGGCCGTGGGCGAGACGCTTCGGGATGTCGAGCCCGAGGATCTGATGCGCTACGGGCTGATCCCCGAGTTCGTGGGACGGCTGCCCGTGGTGGCTACGCTCAACGAGCTCGATGAGGATGCGCTGGTGCAGATCCTCCGTGAGCCCAAGAACGCGCTGGTCAAGCAGTTCCATCGCCTCTTCGAGATGGAAAACGTCGAACTCGAGTTCCGCGACGAGGCGCTCTACGAAGTCGCACGCAAGGCCATCGCCCGCAACACCGGGGCGCGGGGACTGCGGACGCTGGTCGAGCATGTCCTGCTGGATACCATGTACGAGCTCCCCTCGCTCGACAATGTCAGCAAGGTCGTGGTGGATGACGCGGTCATCCGCGGCGAGACGGCCCCCTATCTCATCTATGATGGCTCGGAGCAGCAGCCTGCCGCGGCGTCGGACTGACCCGCGGCCGGGCAGCCCGGCCCCAAGAGGATTCCTATGACTCAGGAACTGACGCCGGCGAGCGGCACCGCCATGGCGGTGCTGCCGCTGCGCGATGTCGTCGTCTACCCGCACATGGTCATTCCGCTGTTCGTCGGTCGGGAGAAGTCCATCGAGGCCCTCGAGCGGGCGATGACCGAGGACAAGCGGATACTGCTGGTCGCCCAGCACAGCGCCGAGGTGGACGACCCGGCGGCGGGTCATCTCTACACCGTGGGCACCATCGCCAATATCCTGCAGATGCTCAAGCTCCCCGATGGCACCGTCAAAGTGCTGGTGGAGGGGGTCGAGCGTGCCCAGGTCGCCGATCTTGACGACGCGCACGGCCATTTCGCCGCCAGCGCCGTATCGCTGCCGGATGAGTCGGTGGAGGGCAACGACGAAGTCGAGGTCATGATCCGCTCGCTGATGTCGCTGTTCGAGCAGTACGTCAAGCTCAACAAGAAGGTCCCGCCCGAGGTGCTGTCCTCGCTGCAGGGCATTGAAGCCCCGGGACGGCTTGCCGACACCATCGCGGCGCACATGAGCCTGAAGATCGACGAAAAGCAGGCCATCCTCGAAATGGAGAACCCGGCCCGACGGCTTGAGCACCTGATGGGGCTGATCGAGGGCGAGCTGGACGTGCTGCAGGTCGAAAAGCGCATCCGTGGCCGCGTCAAGCAGCAGATGGAGAAGTCGCAGCGCGAGTACTACCTGAATGAGCAGATGAAGGCCATTCAGAAAGAGCTCGGCGAGATGGACGACGCCCCCAACGAGGTGGAGGATCTCGAGCAGAAGATCGAGGCCGCGGGCATGTCCAGCGAGGCGCGCGAGAAAGCCGATCAGGAGCTCAACAAGCTCAGGATGATGTCGCCCATGTCCGCCGAGGCGACGGTGGTGCGCAGCTACCTCGAGTGGATGGTGGCGCTGCCCTGGAAAAAGCGCACCCGCGTGCGCCACGACCTGGGCCGGGCCGAAGCGATTCTCGATGCGGACCACTACGGGCTTGAGAAGGTCAAGGAACGGATTCTCGAGTATCTGGCCGTCCAGCAGCGGGTGCGCAAACTCAAAGGCCCCATCCTGTGCCTGGTGGGGCCACCGGGTGTCGGTAAGACCTCGCTGGGCGAGTCCATCGCGCGCTCGATCAACCGCCGCTTTGTGCGTATGTCGCTGGGCGGTGTCCGTGACGAGGCCGAAATCCGCGGTCATCGGCGGACCTACATCGGCTCGCTGCCGGGTAAGATCGTCCAGAAGCTCACCAAGGTGGGCAAGCGCAATCCGCTGTTCCTGCTCGACGAAGTCGACAAGATGGCGATGGATTTTCGGGGCGATCCGGCCTCGGCACTGCTCGAGGTGCTCGACCCCGAGCAGAACGCCACCTTCAACGATCACTATCTGGAAGTGGACTTCGACCTCTCCGACGTCATGTTCGTGTGTACGGCGAACACCCTGGATATTCCCGGGCCGCTGCTCGATCGCATGGAGGTCATCCGCCTGTCCGGTTATACCGAGGAGGAGAAGGTCAACATCGCCCGGCACTACCTGCTGCCCAAGCAGATCAAGGCCAACGGCCTCAAGCCCGGCGAGCTGGAAGTCAGCGACAACGCGCTGCGCGACATCGCCCGCTACTACACGCGCGAGGCCGGTGTCCGCAACTTCGAGCGCGAGGTGGCCAAGATCGCCCGGCGGGTGGTCAAGGAGGTGCTGATCAAGCCGCGCGACAAGGCGGTCCAGGTCAACACGCAGAACCTCGATAAGTATTTGGGCGTGCGGCGTCATCGCTATGGCGTCGCCGAGACCAGCGATCAGGTGGGTCGGGTCACCGGGCTGGCCTGGACCGAGGTCGGCGGCGAGCTGCTCACCATCGAGAGTGCCGTGGTGCCGGGCAAGGGCCGGTTACAGAATACCGGTCAGCTGGGCGATGTCATGAAGGAGTCGATTCACGCGGCGCAGACCGTGATGCGCAGCCGCTCGGCGTCACTCGGCATTCCCGCCGACTTCCACGCCGGTCACGACATCCATATCCACGTCCCCGAGGGCGCCATCCCCAAGGATGGACCCAGTGCGGGCATCGGCATGTGTACGGCGCTGATCTCCGCGGCCACCGGGATACCGGTGTCCGCGGCAGTGGCGATGACCGGCGAGATCACCCTGCGGGGCGAGGTGCTGCCCATCGGCGGGCTCAAGGAAAAGCTCCTGGCGGCGCTGCGCGGGGGGATCCGCACGGTGTTGATCCCGGCGGACAACCGCAAGGATCTGGCCGATATCCCACGCGACATCCAGTCGAAGCTGGATATCCGCACCGTGCGCTGGATGGATGAAGTGCTGGCCGCCGCGCTGGTCTCGCAACCGGTCGCGCTTGCCGGGGCGGGTGAGCCGGTGGCCGAGACCGGCAGTGGCCAGGAGGCCCCCACGACCAGCCAACGCCCGCACTGAAAGGCTTTGTCGTTTGACAGCGACCAACCTCACAATGCTTAATGATCTGGCGCTATGCGATTGTCGTTGGGAGGGCGTAGCGATAGCATGCGAGTCAGCCGACCAACGGGCGATCATTGATAGAATAATTTCGAAGGGGATTCATCCATGAACAAGTCTGAACTCATCGACGCCGTCGCCGAATCGGCCGACCTGTCCAAGGCCGACGCCACCAAGGCGGTTGATGCCTTTGCCTCCACCGTGACGGATGCGCTCAATCAGGGTGACCAGGTCACGCTGGTCGGCTTCGGGACCTTCACCGTGCGCGAGCGCGCGGCGCGGACCGGTCGCAACCCGCGGACCGGCGAGTCCATCAACATCGCGGCCTCGAAAGTGCCCGGCTTCAAGGCTGGCAAGGCACTCAAGGATGCGGTAAACTAAGCGCCGCTTTATCGGGGTGGTTAGCTCAGTTGGGAGAGCGTCGCCCTTACAAGGCGAATGTCGGGGGTTCGAACCCCTCACCACCCACCAAGGTGAAAAACGGAGCGGTAGTTCAGCAGGTTAGAATGCCGGCCTGTCACGCCGGAGGTCGCGGGTTCGAATCCCGTCCGCTCCGCCATACAATCCCACCCTCAGGAAGGCGCCCCAAGGCGCCTTTTTGTTATACGGAATCCAACCATGCTGCTCTCCATCAGAGATCGAACCAGCGGCTGGATCGCCTACGTCATCGTGGGCCTGCTGGTGATCCCCTTCGCCCTGTTCGGGCTGTATAACTATGTCGGCAATGGCGGCCCCCAGGTGGTGGCGACCGTCGGGGATGCCGAGATTACCCGCACCCAGCTTGATCAGGCCTATCAGCAGCGCCAGTCGGAACTGCGCCGCATGCTGGGCGATCAGTACGATCCCGCCGTGTTCAGCACGGACAATCTGCGCCGGCAGGTCCTCGAGCAGCTCATCGATCGCCAGGCGCTGATCAACTACGCCCGTGACAAGCGGTTGCGGGCCAGCGACGCCGATGTCTCGCAGGCGGTGCGCAGCCAGTCCATGTTCCAGGTGGATGGAAGCTTTTCCACCGAGCGCTATCAGAGCCTTCTGCAGCAGAACAACCTGACCGCGGAGGCCTACGAGTCCCAGATCCGCCGCGACCTGTCGATTTCACTGCTCCAGCGCGCGGTACAGTCCACGACCTTTACCCCGGAGCAGACGGTGGACCGCCTGATCGCCCTCCAGGCGCAGCAGCGCCGGCTCAGCTGGGCCACCCTCGAGACCGCGGACTACCGCGACACCATCGAGGTGACCGATGCCGATCTGCAGGAATGGTATGAGGCGAACCGTGAACGGTTCCGCGAACCCGAACAGGTCCAGCTGCGTTATCTGAGCCTGTCGGCGGAGGCCATTGCCCCGAGCATCGAGGTCTCGGCGTCGGCGGTGCGCGAGCGCTATGACGAGCGGGCCAGCGGCAGTGGCGAGGACGCGGCGCGTACGGTTCGGCATATCCTCGCGGCGGTCCCCGAGGACGCCGATGAGGCGGCGGTGAGTTCGGCGCGTCAGACCGTCGAGGCGGCCCGCGAGCGGATTCGCGGGGGCGAGTCCTTCGCCGCGGTGGCCGAGGCGGTCTCGGATGATTCGGGGTCGGCGGCGCAGGGCGGTTCGCTGGGCGTGATCGAGCAGGCGGATGTGGCCGATGCGTTTGCCGAGGCCGCCTGGTCGTTGCAGCCCGGTGAGCTGAGCGAGCCGGTCCGCACGCCGTTTGGCTGGCACCTGATCGAGGTGACCGATGTGCAGGTGGCGGAGTTGCCGCCTTTCGAGCAGATGCGCGATTCCATCCGCGAGGACATCGCCATGGAGCGTGCCGAGCGGCGCGTGACCGAGCAGATCAACACCGTTGAGACGCTTGCCTTCGAGAACCCGACCACGCTGGAGCCGGCGGCCGACGCGGTGGGCATCCCCGTCGAATCCACGGAGTGGATCGATGCCGCCGCCGATGGCAGTGGCGTTGCCGGCGATCCGGCGGTGCTTGAGACCGCCTTCAGCGACGCCATGCTGGATAATCGTGAGAACAGCGATCTGATCGAACGCGAAGACGGCGGTTACGCCGTGGTCCGGGTGACCGATTACCGATCCGCACGGGTCCGGCCGCTGGACGAGGTCCGCGAGCAGGCCCGCACCGCCTATCTGGACGAGAAAGCCGCCGCCGCCGCGCGGGCGGACGCCCAGCGGATCGCCGACGCGGTCAACGCCGGTGACTCGTTACAGAGTGTGGCCGATGGCATCGAATCGGCGCAGTACACCGCCCCCACCCTTGGTGGGCGCAATGACCGGTCACTGCCGGCCGGCGTTCGCGAGCGGGGCTTTCGGCTGAGCGGCCCGGCGGGCAGCGGTGACCGGGCCGGCGTCGGTCGCCTGGCCAACGGCTGGGCCGCCGTGGCGGTGGAGGCGGTGGAGCCCGGCGACCCGTCCGAGGTCGGTGCGGAACGTCGCGGTCAGCTCAGGCAGACGCTGAGTGAGCTGGACGGCGAGGCGAGTGTGCAGGCCGTGGTCGCGGCACTCCGCGACCGGGCGGATGTGGAGATTCGCAAAAGCAATCTCTGATCGTCGCTGCCGGGCGAGGGCGGGTCAGCCCTCGCCATCCATCGCGGTGCCGGCCAGTGCCACCGAATGGAAGCCCCCATCGACGTGCACGATCTCGCCGGTGATGCCCGAGGCAAGGTCTGAGCACAGAAAGGCGCTGGTGTTGCCCACTTCCTCGATGCTGACGTTGCGCCGCATGGGCGCGGCGGCGGCATTGAAGTCGAGCATGCGGCGGAAGTCGCCGATGCCGGAGGCGGCCAGCGTCCGGATCGGACCGGCTGAGACGGCATTCACGCGGATACCCTCGGCGCCCAGATCACTCGCCATGTAGCGCACCGATGATTCCAGGCTCGCCTTGGCGGCGCCCATGACATTGTAATTGGGCAGCGCCCGCTCGCCCCCCAGGTAGGTGAGGGTCAGCAGGCTGCCGTTGCGTCCCTGCATCAGCGGCCGGGCACCTCGGGCCAGGGCGATGAAGCTGTAGGCGCTGATGTCGTGGGCCATGCCGAAACCGGCGCGGGTCGTGTTCTCGACAAACGAGCCCTCGAGCTCATCGCGCGGCGCGAAACCCACGGCATGGACGACAATGTCGAGATGGCCCCAGGTGTCAGCCAGCGACTCAAAGACGGCATCGATCTGGGCATCATCGGCCACGTCGAGGGGCAGCACGGGCCCGCCGCCACAGGCCTCGGAGCACTGCTCCACGCGGCGCTTGAGCTTTTCGTTCTGGTAGGTGAGCGCGACCTCGGCGCCCTCGCGGTGCATGGCCTCGGCGATGCCCCAGGCGATGGAGCGGTTGCTGGCGACACCCGTGATCAGTGCCTTGCGATTGTCAAGAAAACCCATGGGAACCCCTTTGCCCCTGTCATAATCCTCGGTACGTTACTCAAAAGCGCTGGCGCGGCCAAGCGGCGCCGGGGATGAATGCCATAAGGAGCGTTTCAATGCTGTCATTCGATGCCGTCCGACCGACCTTGCGGGCCATCGCGCTGGGATCGCTGATCGGGATGGGCCAGGCGCTGGCGGCCGAGGCCGAGCATGCCCTGGCGCTGCATGGCGAGCCCCGCTACGGGCCCGGGTTCGAGCATTTCGATTACGTCAACCCGCAGGCGCCCAAGGGCGGTACGCTCAAGCTCGCCAATGTGGCGGCATCGACCTTCGACAGCCTGCACCCGTTCATTCTGCGCGGCACCGCCGCCGAGGGCATGGGCCGGGTCTTCGATACACTCACCGTGCAGTCGCTGGACGAGCCGTTTACGCAGTACGGACTGATCGCCCGCTCCATCGAGGTGGCCGACGATCACTCCAGCGTCCGCTTCAACCTGCGCGATACGGCGCGCTTTCATGATGGCGAACCGATCACCGCCGACGACGTCGCCTGGACGTTCCGCCGGCTGCGTGAGGACGGCCACCCCCGTTACCGGGCCTACTATGCGGACGTCGATCGTGTCGAGGTGATCGACCCGCTGACCGTGGAGTTTCATTTTGCCACCACGGACAATGCCGAGCTGCCGCTGATACTCGGTCAGTTGCCGGTGCTGCCCGCCCACGACTGGGCGGAGCGCGACTTCACCGCCACCACACTGACGCCGCCGCTCGGCAGCGGGCCGTATCGCGTGGCCTCGGTGGAGCAGGGACGGCGCATCGTCTACGAGCGCGTCGATGACTACTGGGCGGCGGATCTGCCGGTCAATCGCGGGCGCTACAACTTCGATCGCATCAGCTACGACTACTACCGTGATGGCACCGTCGCGCTGCAGGCGCTGAAGGCCGGGGAGTATCACCTGCGCCGCGAGAACGTGGCGCGCAACTGGGCCACCGCCTACGACACGCCCGCCGTGGAAGCGGGCCTGCTCAAACGCGTCGAGATCCCCCACGATCGCCCGGCGGGGATGCAGGGATTTTTCTTCAACACGCGCCGGGCGGTGTTCGCCGACCCGGCCGTGCGCGAGGCCCTGGCGTACGCCTTCGACTTTGAGTGGACCAACGAGAATCTCTTCTACGGCGCCTATGACCGCACCCGCAGCTATTTCCAGAACTCCGAGCTGGCGGCCACGGGGCTGCCTTCCGAGGCGGAACTCGAGCTCCTCGAGCCCTACCGCGACCAGCTCCCCGAGCGGGTGTTCACCGAGGCCTACGCACCGCCGGATACCACCGACGGGTCACGCCGGGCCAACCTGCGCCGGGCGCTTGCGCTGCTGCGCGACGCCGGCTGGGCGGTCCGCGATGGCACGCTGACGCACACCGAGTCGGGTCAGCCGATGGCCTTCGAGATCCTGCTGGTCTCGCCGTCGTTCGAACGGGTGGTGCTGCCGTTCAAGCGCAATCTCGAGCGGCTCGGGGCCGAGGTGAGCGTGCGCACCGTGGATCCCACCCAGTATCAGAACCGCATGGAGGCGTTCGACTTTGACATGACCGTGCACGTGGCGCCGCAGTCGCTGTCGCCGGGCAACGAGCAGCGCGACTTCTGGAGCTGTGAGGCCGCGGAGATCAGTGGCAGCCGCAATGTGGCCGGCGTCTGCGATCCGGTGATCGACGAGCTTGTGACCGCGGTGATCGACGCGCCCGATCGTGAGGCACTGGTGACCCGCACCCGGGCCCTGGACCGCGTGCTGCAGTGGCATTTCTACGCCATCCCCAACTGGTATATCGATCGCTTTCGCCTGGCGTACTGGGATCGCTTCGGGCGGCCGGCGGACAACCCGCCCTATGGCCTGGCGCTGGACAGCTGGTGGGTGGACCCCGAACGGGCGGCCCGGGTGGATGACCGCTAGTCGCGGACCGCGGAGTCGCTGAGCGTGTACGCCTATATCGCGCGCCGGTTGCTGTTGATGATCCCGACGTTGATCGGCGTGCTGCTGATCAACTTCGTCATCGTCCAGTTTGCCCCGGGTGGGCCCATCGAGCAGGTGATGGCCCAGGTCCAGGGCACGGCGGACCTGTCCACCAGCCGTTTCTCGGGGGTCGCCGCGGATGAGGTCTCCGGCGAGAGTCGCGGCGGTCGCGGGCTGGATCCGGCCTATATCGCCGAGCTCGAGGCGCAGTTCGGCTTTGACCGGCCGGCCCACGAGCGGTTTGCGAAAATGCTGGTGGACTATGCGCAGTTCGATCTGGGCGAGAGTTTCTATCGTGACCAGACGGTGCTCTCGCTGATCGTCGATAAACTGCCGGTGTCGGTGTCGCTGGGGGTGTGGACGCTGCTGCTCACCTATCTCATCTCGATCCCGCTGGGCATCCGCAAGGCGGTCCGCGACGGCTCGGGGTTCGATGTCTGGACCAGCGCCGTGGTCATCGTCGGCTACGCGATCCCGGGGTTCCTGTTCGCGATTCTGCTGATCGTGGTCTTTGCCGGTGGCAGCTATCTGGACTGGTTTCCGCTGCGCGGGCTGGTCTCCGATAATTGGGAGCAGCTCGCCTGGCCGGCCCGCATTCTCGATTACCTGTGGCATCTGGTGCTGCCGGTGCTGGCAATGGTGATCGGCGGTTTCGCCGGCCTGACCATGCTCACCAAGAACTCGTTTCTCGAGGAAATCAACAAGCAGTACGTCATGACCGCCCGGGCGAAGGGCGTCAGCGAGCGCCGTGTCCTCTACGGGCATGTCTTCCGCAACGCCATGCTCATCGTGATCGCCGGTTTCCCGGCCGCCTTCGTGGGGGTGCTGTTCACCGGCGCGCTGCTGATCGAGGTGATCTTTTCGCTGGATGGGCTCGGGCTGCTGGGCTTCGAGTCGGTGGTCAACCGGGATTATCCGGTGGTCTTCGGCAGTCTTTTCGTCTTCACGCTGATCGGCCTGGTGCTCAATCTGCTGGGCGATCTGATGTATGTGCTGGTGGACCCCCGGATCGATTTCGAGGCTCGGGACGGGTGATGGACCGACTGCGCCTGAACCCCATCAATCAGCGCCGCTGGGCCCAGTTCCGGGCCAATCGCCGGGGCTGGTGGTCGCTGTGGCTGTTCCTGGTGCTGTTCGGTCTGTCGCTGGGTGCGGAGTTCATCGCCAATGACCGTCCGCTGCTCGTGCATTACGACGGCGACTGGTATTTCCCGGTGCTGGTGAGCTATCCCGAGACCACCTTCGGTGGGGATTTTCCTACCGAGGCGGCCTATCGCGATCCCTACGTCGCCGAGCTGATCAACGCCCGGGGCTGGATGCTCTGGCCACCGATTCCCTATCACTACGACACCATCAACTACGCCAGCGAATCGGCGGCCCCGGCGCCGCCGTCCGCCGCCAACTGGCTGGGCACCGACGATCAGGCGCGCGACGTGCTGGCGCGGCTGATCTACGGCTTTCGCCTGTCGGTCCTGTTTGGGCTGGCCCTGACGCTGGCCAGCTCGGTGATCGGTGTGGCGGTGGGCGCGGTCCAGGGCTATTTCGGCGGTCGGGTGGACCTGCTGGGGCAGCGCTTCATCGAGATCTGGGCCGGCCTGCCGGTGCTCTATCTACTGATCATCATGGCCGGGTTCGTGCAGCCCAACTTCTGGTGGCTGCTGGGGATCATGCTGCTGTTCAGCTGGACACAGCTGGTGGGCGTGGTGCGCGCGGAGTTCCTGCGGGTGCGCAATTTCGACTACGTCAAGGCGGCCCGGGCGCTGGGCGTCGCCGATCGGGTGATCATCGTCCGCCATGCGCTGCCCAACGCCATGGTGGCCACGGTGACCTTCATGCCGTTCATTCTTACCGGCTCGATCACCACTCTGACCTCGCTGGATTTTCTGGGCTTCGGCCTGCCGCCGGGGTCGCCGTCGCTGGGCGAGCTGCTGGCGCAGGGCAAGAACAATCTCCAGGCCCCCTGGCTGGGGCTGACGGCGTTTTTCACACTGGCCATCATGCTCTCGCTGCTGGTGTTCATCGGCGAGGCCGCGCGGGATGCGTTCGACCCGCGCAAGACCTTTGGCGGCGGAGACCCGGGATGAGCGCCCTGCTGCAGATTGAGGATCTGTCCATCGCCTTCGGCCGGGGCGGGCGCCAGACCCCGGTCGTGCAGGGGGTCAATCTGACCCTGAATGCACGGGAAACGCTGGCGCTGGTGGGCGAGAGTGGCTCGGGCAAGTCCATTACGGCGCTGTCGGTGCCCCAGCTGCTGCCCTATCCGTTGGCCAGTCACCCCACCGGCCGCATCCTGGTGGAGGGCGAATCACTGATCGGTGCCAGCACGGCGACCCTGCGGCGGTTCCGGGGGGGTGCGTTGGGCATGGTCTTCCAGGAGCCCATGACCTCGCTCAACCCCGTCCATACGCTGGAAAAGCAGATCGGTGAGACCCTGCGCATCCACCAGGGCCTGAGCGCCGCCGCGGCCCGGGATCGCATCGTCGAACTGCTCGAGATGGTCCGGCTGCCCGAGGCCTCGGCCCGTCTGGGGGCATTCCCGCATCAGCTCTCCGGCGGGCAGCGCCAGCGTGTGATGATCGCGATGGCGATCGCCAACAGCCCCCGGCTGCTGATCGCCGATGAGCCCACCACGGCGCTGGATGTGACCATTCAGGCCGAGATCCTCGAGCTGCTGGCTGATCTCAAGCAACGACTCGACATGGCCATGCTGCTGATCAGCCATGACCTGAATGTGGTCCGCCGGGTGGCGGATCGCGTAGCGGTCATGCAGCAGGGACGCGTAGTTGAGCAGGGTGAGGCCGCCAGCGTGTTCGAACAGCCCCGCAGTGACTATACCCGGGCGCTGATCGCCGCCGAGCCCAGTGGCCGACCGCGGCCCGTCGCCAATCCGCAGACGGTGCTCGAGGCCCGGGATCTGCGGGTGTGGTTTCCGCGCCGCGGTGGTCTGCTGAAACGCGTGGTGGGCCACCTCAAGGCGGTGGACGGCATTGATCTGGCGGTGGGCGCCGGGGAAACCCTGGGGGTCGTGGGCGAGAGCGGATCCGGCAAGACCACGCTGGGCATGGCGCTGCTGCGGCTGCAGGCCGCCACCGGTCAGATCCGCTTCGAGGGTCGTGATATCAGTCGCCTGGGCAAGGGGGCGCTTCGGCCGCTGCGGCGGCGACTGCAGGTGGTCTTCCAGGACCCCTATGGCAGTCTCAGCCCGCGGCTTTCCGTCGAGCAGATCATCGGCGAGGGGCTGGCGGTGCACCGCATCGGTGCCGATGCGGCCGAGCGCGGCGCCCTGGCCCGCGAGGCGCTCGCCGAGGTCGGCCTCGACCCGGCGCTGGCTGAGCGGTTTCCCCACGAACTCTCGGGCGGCCAGCGTCAGCGCGTGGCGGTGGCGCGCGCCATCGTGCTCAAGCCCGCGGTGGTGGTGCTGGATGAACCCACCTCGGCCCTCGACCGAAGCGTTCAGACCCAGCTCGTCGAGTTGCTGCGATCACTCCAGGCGCGGCACGGGCTGGCGTACGTGTTCATCAGCCACGACCTGAAGATCGTGCGGGCCATGAGCCACCGTATGCTCGTCATGCAGTCCGGTCAGGTGGTGGAATCAGGGCCGGCGGAGCGGATTTTCACCGACCCGCAGGCGGCGTACACCCAACGGTTGCTGGCGGCGGCATTGTGAGCGTGGATTGCCACCCCGACCGGGGCTGCCGGCTGCTATCATGACTGGATGGAGCAACCGGTAATCGCCCTGGTGGGGCGGCCCAATGTGGGCAAATCCACCCTGTTCAACCGACTTACGCGGACGCGGGATGCCCTGGTGGCGGATTTCCCGGGGCTGACCCGCGACCGGCAGTATGGCGTTGGCCGCCTGGGGCCGGCGCCCTATGTGGTGGTGGACACCGGCGGGCTCGGCGAGCCCGATGACGTCACTTATCATCACATGCAGCGTCAGGCCCTGCGCGCGCTGGACGAGGCCGATGTCATCCTGTTTCTGGTCGACGCGCGGGTCGGCGTCACCCCCGGCGACGAGGCCCTTACCCGCGATCTGCGCCGCCGCGGTAAACGCGTCTGGCTGGTCATGAACAAGATCGACGGGGTCGATGCGGACGTTGCCGGCGCCGAATTCCACTCGCTGGGCATGGATTCGCCCTGGCCGATCGCGGCGGTGCAGGGGCGCGGCGTCACTCAGCTCATGGGTGCGGTGCTGGAGGACTGCCTGGGGGCCGCCTGGGCCGCCCCGGCATCCGCCGATCCCGCCGACGCCGAGGCGCCCGACGAGCCGGATGCGCCCATTGATGTGGCCATCATCGGCCGGCCCAACGTGGGCAAGTCCACGCTGGTGAACCGCCTGATCGGCGAGGAGCGGGTGCTGGTGTATGACATGCCCGGGACCACGCGGGATTCCATCCGGGTGCCGTTCGAGCGGGACGGCCGGGCCTTCACGCTGATCGATACCGCGGGCGTGCGACGCCGGAGCCGGGTCAGCGATGGGGTCGAGAAATTCAGTGTCATCAAGACCCTGCAGGCGATCGAGGCGGCGCAGGTGGTGATCATGGTGCTCGATGCGCAGCAGGAGATCTCCGAACAGGACGCCCACCTCATCGGTCATGCCATCAACGCGGGGCGCGGGCTGGTCCTGGCGGTCAACAAATGGGACGGGTTGATCGCTGAAAACCGCGAGCGCATCCGTCGTGAACTCGACGTCAAGCTGGGATTCCTCGACTTTACCCGGCCACGATTCATCTCCGCGCTGCACGGGACCGGAGTCGGCCGGCTGCTCGAGGAGGTGGCGCATGTGCATGCAGCGGCGCGCCGCGAATTGCCCACACCCGCGCTCAACCGGGTGCTTGAAGACGCCATCAGTGCCCACCAGCCGCCGCTCGTCCGCGGCCGGCGCATCAAGTTGCGCTACGCGCATCAGGGCGGCCGCAACCCGCCCACCATCGTGGTCCATGGCAACCAGACCCGCGACCTGCCGGATGCCTACCGGCGGTTTCTGATCAACCGGTTCCGCAAGGCGTTCCAGCTCCATGGCACGCCCATTCGGCTGGAGCTGCGCACCGGCGAAAACCCTTATGCCGGCCGCCGCAACAAGCTCACGCCGCGACAGCAGAAAAAACGCGACCGGGTGGTGCGTCGGAACCGACGCTAGGGCGGCACAATGACGAATATATCGCTGCCGCGGGCCAACCGCATCCGAATGGTCTACTCGCCCCTGGAGGATCGTCTTGCGCTGAGGCTGACGATGGCCTCCGGGGAAGGGCGCATCGCCTGGCTGTCCCGCCGGGCCCTGCATCGGCTCATGCAGCCCATCAATGACACGCTCAAGCAATCGCATCCGGCCGCCGAGGGCGAAGCCGCCCACGATGCGGTGATGGCGCTGGAGCATATCGGTGCCCGCTCGCAGGTGGCCGCGCAGCGCCACCAGGATGAGGCCGGCGAGACCACGACACCACCCGGCCCCGAGGCATGGACCCACTGGCTGGTGACCGAGGCGCGGGTTGAAAGCCAGCATGAGGAGATCGTCATCGCCCTGATGGGCCAACCGCTGCCGGGAACCCCCGACGAGCGACTCGACCCGATGCCCATCGCCGGACTGTCGCTGATCCGCGCGCATGCCCACGAGGTGCTGCGACTGATGCATGCGCATGCCGAGAAGGCGGGCTGGTCGCTTGACGCATCGATCGGCTGGATAACGGCGGACCGGTAGGCGTTGGGGTGGCGCCCCGAGCAGGATTCGAACCTGCGACCTATCGCTTAGGAGGCGATTGCTCTATCCAGCTGAGCTATCGGGGCGTATAGATAGAGTCTACAGGCAGTCGAGGCGCCCTGCCGAGACGCATTAAAAGGCGATCATGCGAATGGATTCCGCAACCGCGCGTCCTCGTTTATGGCTGGTGGGCGAATCGGCCCGCCCGATCTGGCTCAGCGACGCCTACACCCTGGCCGACGGGCCGGAGCATGCGGACGTTGCCGTGCTCATGCCCGGCACGCCGGTCGAGGCCCTCGACGACCGCCGCGCCTCCGCGCACGCCGCGTTGATGCCCGTGATCAACGCCTCGGGTCAGTCGATGCCCGGGGCACTGTGTGATGTCGCCAGCCTGCAGCCGGCGCTACTGGATGAGGCGCTTGGCGTCGCGCGGCCGGTGGTTGAGCGACTCGCGCAGCTGCCCGAGATTGATGCACTGGCCGATACAGACGCATTGATGGTGCTCGCCATGGCCCATTCGTGGCAGACACCGATTCAGGCCACCTGGGACTTTACCCGGCCGGCCGCCGTCCGCTACGCGGCTCTGCGGGGCATCGAAAATCCCAGGGAGCTGCTCGAAGAGCTGGCCGCGGCCGAATTGCTGGTCCGGGAGCGATTCGACTGCATCCACTACTGCCCGGCCTGCGACGGCTCGCGGCTGAACGTCCGCGAGGAGTGCACCGAATGCCGCAGCAGTGACCTGGAGTCCGAGCCTCTGGTCCACCACTATCGCTGTGCCTATCAGGCCCGGGAATCCGAGTTCCTGCGGGGGCGTTCGCTGGAGTGCCCCAAGTGTCGGCGGGCCCTTCGCCATTATGGGGTGGATTACGATAAACCCGGCGTGGTCTTCGTCTGCGGTCATTGTGGTGCCGAAAACAGTGATCCGGCGGTGGGCTTTCTCTGCACGGACTGCGGTCGGCACACCGACAGCGAGCTGATGGACACCCGTACCTGGTGGCATTACGCCATTACGTCGGGTGGGGTCACGGCGCTGCACCGCGGTGTTCTGCCGCATCTGAGCCTCGAGGCGAGCATGGCCCGTGGTCCGATGGGCTACTGGGTCAGGGACTTCATGACGCTGCTGCGGTTCGAGCAGGCTCAGGCCCGTCGTTACCAGCGTCCCCTGTCAGTCCTCATTCTGCGTGTGCACAACATCGAGGCGGTGAGCGACGCGTGGGGTGGCCGCGGTCTCTCACAGGTCTTTGCGCATCTGGTGGATGTGCTCTCGGAGTGCCTGCGCGAGACCGATGCCGTGACCGCCCGCGACCACGTCGTCTACGTCCTCCTGCCCGAAACCCCAATGGCCCAAACCGAGGTCATTGCCCAGCGCCTGCGCGAGATCGTTGAGACAGTGGTCGCATCGCCGATGCAGATCACGGTTGAGCGCAGTGGGGGAGTGGATGGCCTCTCCACAGTGCTCGAGGCGCTGACGGACTGATGGAAAGCTCCATCGCGCTGCTCGCCCAACTGGATCTGCAGGGTTTTGTTTACCTGTTCTGGCATTACGTCATCTTTGATCTGTCGCGCTACGGCCTGAGCGTGATCGCCATTCTGCTGGCGGCGCCATGGGAGCGGTCATCACCGGATCCCTCCCATCGCCCCGCGGTAAGCGTGCTGTTGGTCGGTTTCAACGAGGCCAAGGCACTGCGGCGTACGGTGCGATCGCTCGGCGAGCAGACGCATCAGAATCTGGAACTGATTCTCGTGGATGACGGATCGATTGATCGCATGCGTGAGATCGGCGGGTCGCTGCGACGTCGTGGCGAGCTTGATCGGGTGGTATCCACCGGCATCCGCGGTGGCAAGTCCAGTGCCATCAATATGGGCCTGGAGTACGCCCGCCATGATCTGGTGAGCATCGTCGATATTGATACCACCTTCGATCGCGACGCCTTCGAGCAGCTGGTGGCGGGGATGGCCGATCCGCAGGTCGGGGCGGTCGCCGGTAACCTGGCGGTGCGCAATGCCGATACCACCCTGATGGCCCGCTTCCAGGCCATTGAATACATCACCAGTATCGCCCTGGGCCGCCGCTTCACCGCGGCGCTGGGGATCCTGTCGATCGTCTCAGGGGCGTTTGGCGTATTCCGCAGACAGGCACTCAGGCAGATCGGGGGCTGGGACGTGGGGCCCGGCGAGGATGCTGACATCACCGACAAACTACGCCGGGCCGGCTGGGCGATCGAGTTCGCGCCGCATGCCTGGTCGATGACCGATGTACCCGAGACCCTGAGCGGCTTCACTCACCAGCGGCTGCGCTGGAACCGCAGCGTCATCCGCTTTCGGCTGCGCAAGTACGGCGCCGCCTTTAACCCGTTCTGGCGGGGTTTTCGCGCGGAGAATGCCCTCGCGATGGCGAATATCCTGTTCTATCAGGTCGTCCTGTCGATCAGTTTCTACGTCTATATTGTCTGGCTTTTCGCGACGCTGGGCCCGCACGGCGCCCTCACCGTGCTGGGTGCGACGATGCTCATCTATATCCTCCAGGGCCTGCTGGTCTACTGTGTGGCGTGGATCATGAGCGGTCCCCGTGCGCCGCTTGCCTATGCGCTGTACGTCCCCGGCCAGATCCTGTTCTCGACTTTCGTGCAGCGAGGAATTCGCATGATCGCCTATCTGGATGAGTGGATCTTCCGTCGCTCGTATGCGGATCCGTATGTGCCGTCAAAAGTCCGCGACGCGGCGGAGCGTTTCTGATGCAGCGCCTGCGCCGACCACCGCGCGTGGATCGTCTGCAGACCGAGCAGCGCCGCCATCGAGCGCGCATTGGGCGGTGGATTTACCTGTTGCTTTTGTTGGCCCTGATCGTGTGGCTGCTGAATATCTTCTTCGGGGACCGGGTGTACCTATCCGCACCCGGGATGGTGACCCGCGATCAGGTCGCGGTCAGTGTCAGTTACTCGGGGCGGGTGACCGCGCTGCATGTCCGCGAAGGCGATCGCGTTGAGGCCGGTCAGCGGCTCGCCTCGCTTGAATCGCTGCCGGTGCAGCGCGATATCGCCAATCTCTCGGCACAATGGGCGGAATGGCGACGTCGACGCGCGGCGTTGGCTGCCGAGCGCTATACGATCCGCCGCATGCTGCCGGTCGCCCGCGAGCAGGCGAGCACCATCGCCGAGTTGCTCGGCCTGCGTGAAAAGGCCTACGAAGAAGGACTCAGTACGCATCTCACCCTGCACGAACTGGTGACGGCGGATTACCGGAGCACCCTGCAGGCGACCGAACTCGAGGCCCGGGAGCAGGGGATAGCGCGCGAGATCGACACCCTTGATGACATCGTCACCCGGTTCGAGCGCAGTCTTGACGGTCTACGCGCGCGCTTTGACGGCGGCGAGGTCTATGCCCGACACGACGGCATCATCACCGATGTACACGTCAAAGCGGGTGGCCATACCGGCCAGGCAGGCGAACTCATGACAATGGTCGTCGGCGAACCCTATGTGCTGGCCTATATCCCGCCCGGGGCGCTCTACTCAGTGAGCGAAGGGGACAGAGTCCGGGTCAGTTATGGTTTTGAGCGCCTCGACGGCACGGTCGAGTCCATTCGACCCGTTTCGGTGCGACTGCCCGAGGAGTTCCAGCGGGCTTTTCAACCCCGACAGCGCTCGCAGATCGTTCGGGTGAACCTGACCAACGGGGAGATTCCGCCGGCATTCACGGCCGTTCAGGTGAGTGCATCGGGAGGATGGTGGAGCCGAGGGGGATCGAACCCCTGACCTTCGCGTTGCGAACGCGACGCTCTCCCGGCTGAGCTACGGCCCCATTGATGGCTGAAAGCTTATCATTGCTGACGTAAAGGATGCCACAGGCGTCAGACGCCTTGTTATGATAGCGCAAGGGTTGTTGCGACAACAGATACCCGCCATCAGGTTTCTGGTGCCGGGGGCGGGGCTCGAACCCGCACTCTCTTGCGAGAACCGGATTTTGAGTCCGGCGCGTCTACCAGTTCCGCCACCCCGGCATTAACCACAAGTATAACAGCACTGCATGCAAGTCAGCGATTTCAATTACGAGCTACCGACGCATCTGATCGCCTCGGAGCCGCTTCCCAACCGCACCGACAGCCGCCTGTTGGTCCTCGATCCCGCCACCGGTGAGGTCACCGATCGGCAGTTCCCGGCGATCCGTGACTATCTGCAGCCGGGGGATCTGCTGGTGGTCAATGACACCCGCGTGCTGCCGGCGCGGCTCTATGGGCATAAGGCCTCGGGCGGGCAGGTCGAGATCCTCCTCGAGCGGCTGACCGGCGAGGGCGAGGCGCTGGCTCAGCTGCGTGCCAATAAAACGCCGTCGATTCCTTCGACATTGACCCTTGAGGGTGATCTGTCAGTGGAGGTGGTGGCGCGCGAGGGCGATTTCTTCCGCCTGCGCTTCGCCGGTGATGAGCCGCTGCCGGTGCTGCTCGAGCGCCACGGGCATATGCCGCTGCCGCCGTACATCAAGCGTGCCGACCGCCCGGATGATCGCCAGCGCTACCAGACCGTGTTTGCCGAACGCCCCGGTGCCGTCGCCGCACCCACGGCGGGCCTGCACTTTGATGAGCCATTGCTCGAGGCGCTGCGCTCGGATGGAATCGAGACGGCCACGCTGACATTGCATGTCGGCGCCGGGACCTTTCAGCCCATCCGCACCGACAGTCTCGAGGACCACCGCATGCATGCCGAATGGCTCTCGGTGCCCGCCAGTGTCTGCGAGGCCGTGGCGCGCACCCGAGCCCGTGGCGGGCGCGTGGTGGCGGTCGGTACCACGGTCGTGCGCGCACTCGAGTCGGCGGCCCAGACCGGCGAGCTCCAGCCCTTCGAGGGCGAGACCGAGATCTTCATCTACCCGGGCTTCCAATTTCAGGTCATTGATGGGCTGATCACCAATTTCCATCTCCCCGGCTCGACACTCGTGATGCTGGTCAGTGCGCTGGCGGGGCGCGAATCGATCCTGGCCGCCTATCGGCATGCGGTGGAGGCGGAGTATCGGTTCTTCAGTTATGGCGATGCCATGTTGATCCTGTCCGGTGCCGGTGGGGTGCGGTCATGAGCCTGCGATTGACACTGTCGGCGACCGATGGCTGGGCCCGCCGCGGCCGGCTCGAGTTTGCTCGGGGCACCATCGATACGCCCGCCTTCATGCCCGTGGGCACCTACGGGACGGTCAAGGGGATGACACCCGAGGAGGTGGCCGGCACCGGCGCTCAGATCCTGCTGGGCAACACCTTCCATCTGATGCTGCGGCCGGGGACATCGATCATTGCCGAGCACGGTGATCTGCACGATTTCATGCACTGGCCGGCTCCCATTCTCACCGATTCAGGCGGATTCCAGGTGTTCAGTCTTGCCGAAGGCCGGCGGCTGACCGAGGCCGGTGTCGAATTCCGCTCGCCAGTGGACGGATCCCGCGTATTCCTTGATGCCGAGCGGTCCATGGCCGTCCAGCGGGCCCTTGGCAGCGACATCGTCATGATCTTTGATGAGTGTACGGCCTGGCCGGCGGAATGGTCCGAGGCGAAGCGCTCCATGGAGCGCTCCCTGCGCTGGGCCGAGCGTAGCCGTGAGGCCCATGGCGACAGTGAGGCCGCGCTGTTCGGGATCGTCCAGGGCGGGATGTACGATGACTTGCGAGCCGCCTCGCTGGCAGGGCTCGAGTCCATCGGCTTTGATGGCATGGCCGTGGGCGGTCTATCGGTGGGGGAGCCGCCGGCTGAGCGTCTGCGGGTGCTCGATGCGCTGGCCCCGCAGCTGCCCACGGACAAGCCCCGTTATCTGATGGGTGTCGGTCGGCCGGAGGATCTGGTGGACTGTGTGGCGCGCGGCATCGACATGTTCGACTGCGTGCTGCCCACCCGCAATGCGCGCAACGGGTATCTGTTCACCGATACCGGGACCCTGCGACTGCGCAACGCCCGGTTCGCCCATGACACCCGGCCGATCGAGGCGGACTGTGACTGCTATACCTGCCGGCATTACAGTCGCGCCTATCTGCGCCATCTCGACCGCTGTGGTGAGATGCTCGGTGGCCGACTCAACACCATTCACAACCTGCGCTACTTCCAGCGCCTGATGCAGGCCATCCGTGAGGCCATCGAGGCGCAGGCTTTCAACGAATTCGCCCGGGCATTCCATGCCCGACGAGCGGATATGACATAATCCCGACCTTTCATTCGAGGGAGACTTCCATGGATTTCTTTATCAACGATGCCCTGGCCCAGTCCGGTGGCCAGCCCGGTGCCGGTCTGACCGGTCTGATCTTTCCCATTGCACTGATCGTGATCTTCTACTTTCTGCTCATCCGCCCGCAGCAGAAGCGCGCCAAAGAGCACAAGAAGCTCGTCCAGAACCTGTCCAAGGGCGATGAAGTCCTGACCAATGGTGGGCTCGTCGGTCGCATCAGCGACGTCGGTGATACCTATGCCAACGTGAGCCTCGCCGAAGGCGTCGAGGTGCGGCTGCAGAAAAGCGCGGTGGCCCAGGTGCTGCCCAAGGGTGCCATGAAGGCGGGCCTCGATAAGGCCGACGCGGGTGGCAAGGACGACACCGGCAAGGGCGACGCGTCGAAGTAGGCATGATGAATCGCTATCCGCTCTGGAAGTATGTGCTGGTGGTGGCCGTTATTGCGGCTGGCTGCCTCTACGCCCTGCCCAATCTCTTCGGCCAGGACCCGGCCCTGCAGATCAGCAGCGCGTCGGGGGGTGCCCCGACGGCAGACGTACGGGAGCGGATCAGCGAACAGCTGAGCGCGGATGGTATCCGGGTACAGGGGCAGGAGCTGACCGACGATCACCTGCTGCTGCGCCTTGGCAGCGCCGAGGCACAGGTGCGGGCGGCGGACGAGCTGGCACTCGCGCTGGGCGGTGACTACACCGTTGCCCTCAACCTGGCGCCGGCCACCCCCGACTGGCTTCAGGGCGTGGGCGGCCAGCCCATGTATCTGGGCCTTGATCTGCGCGGCGGCGTGCACTTTCTTATGGACGTCGACGTTGAAGCGGTGCTCGATCAGACCATGACCGGGTACCGCGACGAGTTTCGCCGTCAGCTGCGCGAGGCCGACATCCGCTACCGGGATGCCAGTGTTGAGGGCACCACGGTACGACTCGCCTTTGCCGACGAACAGGCCCGCGATGCGGCGCGCTCGACGCTGAGCCCCGACTATCTCGATCTCGGCTTTGATGCCGGGTCGAGCGACGACGACCGGCCGCTGCTGACCGCGACGCTGAGCGAGGAAAAGCAGCGTGAGGTGCGCAATGCGGCGGTCGAGCAGAACATGACCACGCTGCGCAATCGAGTCAACGAGCTGGGCGTGGCCGAGCCGGTGATCCAGCGCCAGGGCCTGAGCCGCATCGTCGTGCAGCTGCCCGGCGTTCAGGACACGGCCCGGGCCAAGGAGATCATCGGTGCCACCGCCACCCTCGAGTTTCGGATGGTGGACTCGGCGAACTTCCCCTACCGCGGTGATGAGGATGATCCGGTCCCGCCCGGCAGTGAGCGCTATCCCGAGCGTGGCGGCGGCTATGTCCTGCTCGAGCGCGAGGTCATCATCACCGGCGAGGCGATCACCGACGCCTCTTCCGGTATCGACACCCAGAACGGGCAGCCTCAGGTGAACATCCGCCTGAGCGGTAGCGGCGGCAGCGTCATGAACCGGACAACCGCCGACCGGGTCGGCGATCACATGGCGGTGCTGTTCAAGGAGACCCAGATCGAACCGCGTCGCGTCGACGGCGAAGTGGTGCGCCGGCAGATCGAGACCGAAGAGGTCATCAACATCGCGCGCATTCAGGAGCAGCTCGGCAGCCGCTTCCGCATTTCCGGGCTGGAGAGCTCGCGCGAGGCGCGCAATCTGGCCCTGCTGCTGCGCGCCGGCTCGCTGGCCGCGCCCATGCAGATCGTCGAGGAGCGAACCATCGGGCCCAGCCTTGGGCAGGAGAACATCAATCAGGGGCTCGCCGCGGTTGTAGCCGGTTTTCTGCTCGTGGTGGTCTTCATGGCCGTCTACTACAAGGTGTTCGGCATCATCGCCAACGGCGCGCTGCTGGCCAACCTGATCCTCATCGTGGCGGTGCTCTCACTGCTGCAGGCGACGCTCACCCTGCCTGGCATCGCCGGGATCGTGCTGACCGTGGGCATGGCGGTGGACGCCAACGTGCTCATCTACGAACGCATCCGCGAGGAACTGCGTGGCGGCAGCAGCACCCAGCAGGCCATTGAGGCCGGTTATGGCAAGGCCTTTTCGACCATTGCCGACGCCAATGTGACGACCTTGATCGCGGCGGTGGTGCTGTTCGCGTTCGGCAGTGGACCGGTGAAAGGGTTCGCGGTGACCCTGTCGATCGGCATCGTCAGCTCGATGTTCACGGCGATCCTTGGCACGCGCGCGGTCGTCAATCTGATTTACGGCGGGCGTCGCGGCGCGCGCCTGGCTATCTGAGGAGACGCTTGTGGATTTCTTCAAGCGCGAGCCCGACATTGCGTTCATGGCCTATCGCCGCCCGCTGGCGCTTTTGACGGCAGTGCTGATCGTGGCCGCCATCGGCTTTCTGGGCGTGCGCGGCCTCAATCTGGGGCTCGACTTCACCGGCGGCACGCTGGTGGAAGTGGGTTATCCCGAGGCCGTGGAGCTCGCCGAGGTGCGCGAGGTGCTGGCCGAGGACGGCTATGATGACGCCGTGGTCCAGACCTTCGGCACCGCCCGTGACATCCTCATCCGGCTGGCACCGGATGCGGGGCAGGGGGATGCGCTGAGCAACGCGGTCCTCGAGACCCTGCGCACCGACAATCCGGCGGCCGAGCTGCGGCGGGTCGAGTTCGTCGGCCCGCAGGTGGGCGACGAGCTGGCCGAAAAGGGCGGACTGGCCCTGCTCTACGCCCTGGGCGGGATCCTGCTGTATGTGGCGTTCCGCTTCGAATACCGCTTCGCGATCGGGGCGGTGGCCGCCGTGGTGCATGATGTGGTGGTTACCCTGGGCATCTTCGCCGCCATTGGCATGACCTTTGACCTGACCGTGCTGGCGGCGCTGCTGGCGGTGATCGGCTACTCCCTCAACGACACCATCGTGGTGTTCGACCGTATCCGCGAGAACTTCCTGCGGATCCGCAAGGGCACGGCCGAGTCCATCGCCAACCGCTCCATCAATCAGATGCTGCCGCGCACCCTGGTGACCAGTCTGACCACGCTGCTGGTGCTGTTCGCGCTGGCGCTCTTCGGCGGCGAGCTGATCCGCGGCTTTGCCGTCACGCTGATCGTCGGCGTGCTGGTGGGAACCTATTCATCCATTTATGTCGCGAGTGCGGCGGCGCTGGCGCTGGGCGTCAGTAAAGAGGATCTGGTCCCGCCGCCGAAGGAAGGCGAGGATGCCGATGACGAGCAGCCCTGAGCCCGAACCGCAGCAACGTCACGAGACGGTCACAAACCCCGGCTACGATGCGCCTCAGATGGGCAACGGGGACACGATCATGCCGGACGTCGAAATGCTCAGGCCGCTGCGCTACCGGAGCGTGTTCATCTCCGACACGCATCTCGGATTCAGCGGGGCGCAGGCCGAATTCCTGCTGGATTTTCTCCAGTCCATCGAATGCGACACCCTCTATCTGGTCGGCGATATCCTCGATATCTGGGAAATGCGCCGGCGACGCTTCAACTGGCCGGACAGCCACAACGCCGTCGTCCAGACCATCCTCGAGCGCGCCCGCCAGGGGACCCGCGTGGTCTACATCCCCGGTAACCATGACGAGATGATGCGCGACTATGCCGGGATGTCCATCGAGGGCATCAGCATCAAACTGCGCGACACCCATGAGTGTGCGGACGGCCGGCGCCTTCTCGTGCTCCACGGCGATGAATTCGACACGGTGGTGCAGTACAGCCGCCTGGTCGCGGTACTCGGCAGCCGGATGTACGCCTGGCTGATTCGGGCGAATCACTGGGTCAACCGCGTCCGCCAGGCGCTCAACCGGCCCTACTGGTCGCTGGCCGCGCATCTCAAGCAGCGCACCAAGAATGTCATGCGCTACATCGCCAGCTACGAGGAGGCGCTCCTGCACGAGGCGCGCGAGGCGGGGGTTGACGGTCTGGTCTGCGGGCACATCCACCACGCCGAGATTCTCGACCAGCAGGGGGTGCTGTACTGCAATGACGGCGACTGGGTGGAGAGCTGCACCGCGCTGGTGGAATCCCACGCCGGCGAGCTGTCACTGCTGCGCTGGAGTGAAGTGCGCGAAACCCTCAAGTCCACCGGTCAGGCACCGGCCCGGCAGCAGCACGTGGCCTGATCCGCGATCAGGCGCGGATCCCTTCGATGCGGTGCGGGGCGATGGTGCGCACCAGGTCGGCGAACAGCTTGGGGCTGCCGGCGATGATGTTGCCGGTGTCCAGATAGCCGTCGCCACCGGCAAAGTCCCCGACGATGCCGCCCGCCTCCCGGATCATCAGCGCCCCGGCCGCCATGTCCCAGGGCTTGAGGCCGATCTCCCAGAACCCGTCAAGCCGCCCGCAGGCCACATAGGCCAGATCCAGCGCGGCCGAGCCGCCGCGGCGTAGATCGCCGGCGCGGCGGAAGACGTCGCCAAACATCCCCAGATAGGCATCGTGGTAGGCGTGCAGGCGTAGCGGGAAGCCCGTCCCCAGCAAGGCGTTGTCGATGGACGGGCGTGGCTGGATGCGCATCCGCCGTCCCTCAAAGGTGCAGCCGCCACCGCGCTTCGCCGTCCACAGCTCCTGGCGGACCGGGTCGTAGATCACACCGGCTTCCAGGGCGCCGCGGTGTTTCAGGGCGATGGAGACGGCAAAATGCGGAACGCCACGCAGGTAGTTGAGGGTGCCATCGAGGGGGTCCACCACCCAGCAATAGTCGGCGTCCTCGGCCCCGCCGCGCTCTTCCCCCACAACGGCATGATCGGGATACGCCTGCTTGAGGCTGGCACGGATCTCGTCCTCGGCCATGCGATCGACGTCGCTGACGAAATCGTTTTCGCCCTTGGCCTCGACATTGATGCGGTCAAGCCGGTTGATATGGTGGACAATGATGTTGCCGGCGCTGCGTGCGGCGCGCACCGCAACGTTGATCATCGGTTGCATGAATCGGTCCTGAAATCGGGCTGGTGACGACGTGCGACGCCGTGAAACGCTGCGTAATCGACAATGATAACAGCAAACCGGGGAGTCCGTGTCTTGAACAATCCGAATACCCCAGACTGCCGCTTCGTGCTGGTGGGGACCTCGCATTCCGGCAACCTTGGCGCCACGGCGCGGGCGATGCTGACCATGGCGCTGGACCGGCTGGTGCTGGTGGATGCGCAGTGCGCGGTCGACGAGCAGGCCATCGCGATGGCCGCCCACGCGGCACCGGTGCTCACGGGGGCGGATCAGCACGCGACCCTCGCCCCGGCGGTGGCCGATACCGGGCTGTGTCTGGGGCTGACGGCACGGCCGCGGCGCGATGGCGTCCCGGCCCTCACACCACGAGAGGCGGCCGCCACCATCGCCGCCGAACCCGGACC
Source organism: Spiribacter roseus (assembly GCF_002813635.1). NCBI lineage: Bacteria > Pseudomonadati > Pseudomonadota > Gammaproteobacteria > Chromatiales > Ectothiorhodospiraceae > Spiribacter > Spiribacter roseus. The sequence goes on from NZ_CP016382.1 coordinate 429,732, forward strand.
GGTGGCGGTGCTGTTCGGGCGCGAGCGCACCGGGCTGACCAACGAAGAGCTCGCCTGCTGCCATCGGCTGGTTCATATCCCCGCCAACCCCGACTACCCGGCGCTCAATCTGGCCGCCGCGGTGCAGTTGATGGCGTATGAGATCTTTGTCGCCCGCGACGCGGTTGCCGGTGGATCGGTGCCCAGTCCCGAGCCGGCGACGCCGTACGCCACCGGCGCGCATCTGGAGGGCCTGCACGGCCAGCTCGAGGCCCTTGCCGATGCCACGGGTTATACCCGCCGCGGCCCGCGCGCCGTCATGCTCCGGCGGCTGCGCCATTTCATCAATCGCGCGCGGCCGAGCGTCGACGAAGTGGATCTGCTCCGGGGCCTGCTCAAGCGGCTGCGGCCATGACAATCCGGCTGGCTGGCGGTGACGCCACCCGAGTATACTGGCGCCATGTTTAAACGGCTTCGTGAAGACATCAACTGCGTCTTCGACCGCGACCCCGCGGCCCGCAATCACTTCGAGGTCCTGATCAGCTATCCGGGTGTCCATGCCCTGATCCTGCATCGGATGAACCACTGGCTGTGGCGACACCGCCTGGGCGGCATGGCGCGTTTTCTGGCGCTGATCGCGCGGCTTCTCACCGGGATTGAGATCCATCCCGGGGCGCGGATCGGGCGGCGCTTTTTCATCGACCACGGCCTGGGCGTCGTGATCGGCGAAACGGCCGAGGTGGGCGATGACTGCACGCTCTATCAGGGGGTGACCCTGGGCGGCACTTCGTGGCGGGCCGGCAAGCGTCATCCGACCCTGGGTAACGACGTGGTGGTGGGCGCGGGCGCCAAGGTGCTTGGGCCGCTGGATGTCGGCGAGGGCGCGCGGATCGGCTCCAACGCGGTGGTGGTCAAGGACGTGCCGGCGCAGGCGACGATGGTCGGCATCCCCGCGCGGGTCGCGCGGATCGGTAGCGAGGCACCGCCACGCTCCGAGGCGGAGCAGCGGCGTGAGGAGACCGCCCGCCGGATCGGGTTTGATGCCTACGGCGCCACCCAGGACATGCCCGATCCGGTCGCCAATGCGATCAACGCCATCCTTGATCATGTCCATCACACCGACGAGCGTCTGCAGGAGATGTGCCATGCGCTGCGGGCGCTGGGTGGCGAGGTCAACGACAGCGACATCCCCGATATCAAAGACTGTGGCATGCAGGATCGCTCGAAAAACGAGGGCTCATGACCCACGCGTATCTGGACTACGCGGCCACCACGCCGGTTGACCCGCGGGTGGCGGCCGGAATGGCGGCGCTCGAGGGGCCCGACGGGGTCTTTGCCAACCCCGCGAGCGGTCATCCCTATGGCCGCCGGGCGGCGGCGGTGGTCGAGTCCGCACAGGAAAAGGTGCTGGAAACCCTCGGCGATCGCGACTTTCAGGTCATCTGGACCAGTGGGGCGACGGAGGCGGACAACCTGGCGATCCTCGGCCTGGCGCGGGCGGTTGCCCGGCGCGGTGGCGGACGGCGCCGGATCCTGGTCACCGCCACTGAGCATTCCGCCGTTCTCGCCGCCGCCGACGCAGCCGCCCGCGAGGCGGGAATGCAGGTCGAGCGGCTGCCCGTGGCGGCGGACGGGCAATTGACACCGGCCACCCTCGAAGCGGCACTCGCCCCCGACGTGGCGCTGGTCTCGCTGGCACCGGTCAATAATGAAACCGGCGTCATCCAGCCCATCGAACGCCTGGCCCCGCTGGTCAGGGCGGTGGGTGCACGACTGCATCTGGATGCGGCCCAGGCCGTGGGTCGAGTGCCTGAGCCGGGTCCCTACCGGCATGCCGATCTGGTCTCGCTGTCGGCCCACAAGTGCTGCGGGCCCAAGGGCATCGGGGCACTCTGCGTGCGCCCCGACGTGCGCCTGGCGCCCCTGATGCACGGTGGTGGCCAGCAGTCGGGGCGGCGCTCGGGGACGCTGCCGGTGGGTCTGATCGCGGGCATGGGCGATGCCCTGGGTTACCGCGACGATGCCGCCGAACAGGCGCGTCAGCGCGCACTGCGCGGGCGCCTCGTCGATGCCCTGCGGGCCGCGGGCGGCGTCGTGATCAACGGCCGGGCCGACGGGGCGCCGGCGATTCTCAACGCCTCGTTTCCGGGGGTGCATGGCGGCGCGCTCCGGGACGCCCTCGGTGACCTGGCGGTGGGGTTCGGCTCGGCGTGCAGCGGGCGCGATGGTCCCTCGCATGTACTGCGCGCCATGGGGCGACCGGACGCGCTGGCCCATGCCTCGGTGCGCATCAGCATCGGCCGGTTCACAGAAATGGCCGACATCGACGCGGCGGGCGCCCAAGTGGTGGCCGCTGTGGCGGCGCTGCGCGGGATATCGCCCCTCTGGCGCGAGATCGAGGAAGGCCGTCGGACGGTGGATTCTGCCTACGGCGTCACAACCGCGCTGGAAATGGCTTGAATCCATGCCGGCGGATCGGGGATGGTGGGATTATCGGCATCTGGGTGCACCGGCTGTGCGCCTTGGCTGGCAGCACGGCAGCGCGGGCCGGATCGACGAGGGCTGCCGGGTGGACTGCTGGCTCTGTGGTGATGCGACGGTCATCCGCGGGGCCCGGTTCGAGGTGTTCGGCGAGGTCGAGATCATTCGCGCGGCGGCCTGGGTCGCCGCTTGGCTCGAGGGCCGGACACCGGCGGTGGCGCGGACGGTGACCGGGCGCTGGCTGGCGGAGGCCGCCGGCCTGCCGGATGAAGCGCGCGCCGGGGCGCTGTGTATTGAAGACGCCATGCGGTCGGCATTGACCGGGTGGCCGCAGGAAAATGGAGCGAGCGATGAGCATTGAACTGACCGAACGGGCGGCGGACCACATCCGCGATTCGCTGGTTCGCCACCAGAAGGGCATGGGACTGCGGCTGGGTGTACGCACTTCGGGCTGCTCGGGTTTCATGTACACCGTGGATTACGCCGAGGCGCCGGGCGACAACGATCTGGTGGTCGAGCAGCACGGCGTTGCGGTGGTCATTGATCGGAAGAGCCTCCCGTTCCTGGAGGGCATGGAGGTCGACTTCGTGCGCGAAGGCCTCAATGAGCGGTTCAGCTTTCGCAACCCCAATGTCTCGGCTGCCTGCGGCTGTGGCGAGAGCTTTGCCGTCGAGTGATTGTCGCTGGGCGAGCCGCTGGGTAGACTGACCGGCTTGTCTTGATCAACACACACAGGAGCTCATTGCATGGCCGTTGAACGCACCCTTTCCATCGTCAAGCCCGACGCCGTCGCCCAGAACAACATCGGCGAGATCTATCGCCGCTTCGAGATGGCCGGCCTGCAGATCATCGCCGCGCGCATGACCCACCTTTCCAAGGCGCAGGCCGAGTCGTTCTACGCCGTGCATCGCGATCGCCCGTTCTTCACCGCGCTGGTCAATTTCATGATGTCGGGGCCGGTGATGGTCCAGGTGCTCGAGGGCCATGATGCCATCCGCAAGAACCGCGAAGTGATGGGCGCCACCAACCCGGCCGAGGCCGCTGCCGGCACGATCCGTCACGACCTGGCGGAAACGGTTGATGCGAACGCCGCCCATGGTTCGGATTCGCCCGAGACGGCGCGCGAAGAGATCGCCTTTTTCTTTGGTGAAGATGACCTCCACAGCCGCGGCTGACGGTCAGCCCCGCACCGAGTCCGGACGGCTCAACCTGCTCGGCCTGGATGCGGCCGGGCTGGACGGGTTGCTGCGTGAGCTCGATGAAAAGCCATTCCGCGGCAAGCAGCTGCGGCAATGGCTGCACCAGCGCCGGGTGTTCGACTTTGACGCAATGACGGACCTGGCCAAGGGGTTTCGGCGCAAACTCGTCGACGTGGCTGAGCTGCAGGTCCCGCGCGCCATTTTCGACCGCGAGTCCGAGGACGGCACGCGCAAGTGGCTGCTGGCCCTGGAAAGCGGGCAGGCGGTGGAAACGGTCTATATCCCCGAGCGCGGGCGCGGCACGCTGTGCGTTTCATCGCAGGTGGGCTGTGCGCTTGACTGCGGGTTCTGCTCCACCGGCAAGCAGGGCTTCAACCGCAACCTGTCCGCCGCGGAAATCATCGGCCAGCTGCATTATGCCACCCAGGCCCTTGAGGACGAGGGGCGCGGGCGCCGGGTCACCAATGTGGTGATGATGGGCATGGGCGAGCCGCTCGCCAACTTCCGCAACGTCATCGCCGCCACCAACCTGATGGTCGACCCCTACGCCTGGGGGTTGTCGCGGCGCCGCGTCACGCTGTCCACCGTGGGGCTGGTGCCAGCGCTCTACCGGCTGGCGGATGTCAGCAACATCAGCCTGGCGGTCTCGCTGCATGCGCCCAACGACGCGCTGCGCGACGAGATCGTGCCGATCAACCGCAAGTATCCGCTGCGCGAGCTGCTGCCCGCCTGTGAGCACTATCTGGGCAACACCCCGCATCACTGCATCTACTGGGAATACGTCATGCTCGACGGCGTCAACGACAGCGACGCCCAGGCACGGGAGCTGGCCCAGCTGCTCCGGCACATCCCCTCCAAGATCAACCTGATCCCGTTCAACCCCTTTCCCGGTACGCGTTACGAGGCCTCGCCGCGGTCGCGGATCCAGCGTTTCTCGGAGATTCTCCAGAACGCGGGCTTCATCACCACCACCCGGCGCACCCGGGGGCAGGACATTGACGGGGCCTGCGGGCAGCTGGTGGGGCAGGTGATCAACCGCCGCAACCAGGGCAAGCGCGGATCCCCCTCGGCCAACGCCTGATGCGTAGCCTGGTGTCGGTCCTGCTGCTGCTGGGGATCGTCGGGTGCACGATCCAGCAGACCGGGCCGGCCAGCCGTGAGCAGGCATCCATGGCCGCCCGCGCCAACACTGAAATCGCCAGTTATCATCTGCGCAACGGGGCGCTTGAGACCGCGCTGGCCAAGGTCAGTCAGGCCCTGGCCCAGGACGATGATCGAGTGGATGCCCATCTGGTGGCCGCCGAGATCCGCGACCGGCTGGCGGAGCCCGTCCGGGCCGAGCGCCACTATCGCCGCGCGCTGTCGCTCAGTGGCCGCAGCGGGGCGGCGCTGAATAATTACGCGGGTTTCCTGTGCCGTGCCGGGCAGACGGTCGCCGCCGTCGAGCACTGGCGTCAGGCCGCCGCGCTGCGCCGCTACGACGGTCGCGCCATGGCACTCAGCAATGCCGCGCAATGCCTCGTTCAGGCCAACGCCTCCGGCCCGGTGCCGCGCGCGGACCGCTATTGGCGCCGCGCCCTGCGGATCGAGCCGGATTATGCGCCAGCCCTGCGCGGTCTGGCCGAGTGGAGCCTGGCGCGGGGCGAGCTGAATGCCGCAGGCGCCTGGTATTCACGCTACACTGCGTCCGTCGAGGAGAATCCTGCGGGGCTCTGGCTGGGGATCAGGATTGCCGGAGCCGGTGATGAGGCGGCGCGTCAGCGGGCGCTGACGGCGAGGCTCAGGGAACGGTTTCCCGCGTCCGAGCAGGCCGCACGACTGACGGAGTAACGGGTTGATGACGCAAAACGACGAATCGGGTGAGACAACCCGAACCGAGCGGCCCCGGTCCGGTCCGGGCCGCACACTGCGCGATGAGCGCCTGCGCCAGGACAAGGACACCGCAATGGTGGCCGACGCGCTGCACCTCAATCGGCGCACCATCGAGGCCCTCGAGGCGGATGATCTCGACAGACTGCCGCCGCTGGCCTATGTGCGCGGCTATGTGCGCAGTTACTCGCAGCTGCTCGATCTGGACCCTGAGCCGCTGATCCGGCAGCTGGCGGAGGCCGGTGGCACCGGTGAGCCGCAGACGCTGAACCCGCATGTCGGCGAAGAGACGCGCAAGCGTCGGGCGCGACCGGTGACGGGCCGTGGTACCGGGTTTGTGGGTGTCGCGCTGGGTCTGGCGGTGATTATCGGTGCCCTGGTCGCCGGCGGCTGGTGGCTGTCGCGCTCGGACTTGAGTCTGCCTTTTCTGGCCACGCTGACGGCGGAGGATGAACCGGCCGGCGAGACGCGTGTCGCGGATGCGGATGAGTCATCCGTCACGCCAACGGAGCCGGAACCCGAGCCGGAACCGGCGCCGGAACCAGAACCGGAACCAGCACCTGAGCCGACGCCCGCGCCGACACCGGAGCCCGAGACCGAGCCCGAGCCCGGGGCGCAGCCCGCTGACCCCGATACCGCCGCCCCGACGCCCGAGCTCGACCGCGAGGCGATCGCCGATGCAGTCATCGGCGGCGCCGACGACGGCGAGGAAACCGCGGCGGACGATGAATCCGTAGACACCGATTCAGCGGCGCTGGTGCTGCGCTTCAGCGGCGAGTCGTGGATGGAGGTGACCGATGCAGGCGGTGAGCGGCTTCTGTTCGGGATCGCCGAGTCCGGCGAGGAGCGGCTCGACGGCGAGGCGCCGTACGACATCGTCGTGGGTGATACCAGTAATGTCGAGATTGAATACGAGGGCGAGCCGGTGAATCTGGCCGACTATGCGCGGGGGAGCGTGGCCCGCCTGACCCTGGGGGACAATGGTGAGTAAGGCCATCCAGAACGTCCGTGGTTTTGGTGATGTGCTGCCGGCGGAAGGGCCGGCCTGGCAGTTTGTTGAGGCGACGTTCCGCCGCGAGCTCGAGCGCTATGGCTACGCCGGGATCCGCCTGCCCATCGTCGAGAAGACCGAGCTTTTCTCGCGCACCATCGGTGAGGTGACGGACATCGTCGAGAAAGAGATGTACACCTTCACCGACCGCAATGGCGATAGTCTGACCCTGCGGCCCGAGGGCACCGCCGGCTGCGTCCGCGCCGCGCTGCAGCGTGGGCTGCTTCACAATGCCCAGCCGCGGCTCTGGTACAGCGGGCCGATGTTCCGCCACGAGCGCCCGCAGAAAGGGCGCTATCGACAGTTCCATCAGGTGGGCGCCGAGGCCTTCGGCGTCTCCGGGCCGGACATCGATGCCGAGCTGATCCTGCTCTCGGGGCGCATCCTGCGCGCATTGGGCATCAGTGATCTTCGTCTCGAGCTCAACAGTCTGGGCTCATCCGCCGACCGTGGCCGCTACCGGGCGGCGCTGATCGAACACTTCGAGGCGCATGCCGAGGCCCTCGATGACGATGCGCGCCGGCGGCTTTACAGCAATCCGCTGCGGGTGCTCGACAGCAAGAACCCGGCCATGGCCCCGGTCATTGCCGCGGCGCCGGTACTCTCTGATTACCTGGACGACGAGTCACGGGCGCATTTCGATTCCCTGTGCCGCATGCTCGATCAGGCCGGACAGCCCTATCAGATCAACCCGCGGCTGGTGCGTGGGCTCGATTACTACGGTGGGACCGTGTTCGAGTGGATCAGTGCCGATCTCGGCGCCCAGGGTACGGTGCTGGCCGGCGGACGCTACGACGTGCTGGTGGAGATGATCGGTGGCCGGCCGACGCCCGCCATCGGTTTCGCGGCCGGTCTCGAGCGGCTGGTCTCGCTGGTGGAGGCGGCCGGTACGGCGCCGCCCGCGCCGACCCCGCATGCCGCGCTGGTGGTGGGCGACCCCGAGCTGCAGGGCGACACCCTGGCGCTGGCCGAGCGCCTGCGTGACGCGCTCCCGTGGCTGCATCTGCAGATGCAGCCGGGCGGGGGTTCCATGAAAAGCCAGCTGCGCCGTGCCGATCGCAGCGGCGCAGCGGTGGCGCTGATCCGCGGCGCCGAGGAGGCGGCCGCCGACACCCTCACCGTGAAGTATCTGCGCGATGACCTCGACCAGATCACGGTGGCCATCGGGCAGCTCCCGGAGATACTCTCCGCGCTGCAGACTCAGTGAAAGGACATTAAAAAGCCGTGGCATACGACGACGAAGAACAACTCGAGGCAATCCGCGACTGGTGGCACCGCTATGGACGCCTGGTGATCATTGCCGCCATCGCCGTACTGGCGGCCGTACTGGGCTGGCAGCAGTGGACGGCCTGGCAGGAACGTCAGGCGGCGAATGCCTCGGCGGACTATGCCGCCATCCTGCAGGCACTCAACAGCGATGATCGCGAGGCGGCGGGCAATCGCCTGCGCACACTGCGTGAAGCGCACGCCGACAGCCCCTATGTGGCGATGGCCACCTTTGCGGTGGCGACCGCGGCGATGGACGCCGGCAATCCCGGTCGCGCGGCCGATGCCCTGGGTTGGGTGACCGACCAGCAGGCCGACAGCCCGCTGGCGGCGGTGGCGCGCCTGCGTCAGGCCGAGGCGCTGCGGGTCGAAGGTGACCGGAGCGCCGCGCTGGGGGTGCTCGAGCCGCTACCCGATGGCCCGCTGCGCGGCCGGTTCCTCGAACTGCAGGGTGACCTCGAGGTGGCGCAGGGCAACACCGATGCCGCCATCGAGGCCTATCAGCAGGCACTGCAGGCGATCGCCGGGCAGCGCCGCTCGCTGGTGGAGATCAAGCTCTTTGATCTGGGTGGAGCCCCCGCATCATGAAGGCCGGCAACCTCAGGATCCTGTTCGCGCTGATGGTCGCCGGCATGCTGGCTGGCTGCGGCGGGCCGTCACTGATCAAGGCGGAGGATCCGCCGGCGCTCGAGACGCCGCCGGGCGAGCCCGCCGTTACCGAACACTGGTCGGCCTCACTGGGCGCTGCCACGCCGCCGGGTTACCGGCTTGGGCCGGCGCTGATGGATGAACGGGTCTTTGCCGCGGGCGCCGACGGCACGGTGGCGGCCTACGACGCGGCGAGTGGCGAACGGCGCTGGCGGCAGGACCTGGACGTCGCCATCACCGGCGCCGTCGGCGTGGGCGAGACCGGTGTCGCGTTGGGCACGGCCAATGCCGAGGTGGTCCTGCTGGATCCCGACAGTGGCGCTGTCAAGTGGCGTCAGCGGGTCAGCAGCGAAGTGCTCGCGCCCCCGGCGGTGGGGCAGGGCAGTGTGGTCGTTCGCACCGGCGATGGAGGGGTGTTCGCGCTTGAGGCCGATACGGGTGAGCAGCGATGGCTCTATCGCAGCGGCGTCCCGGCGCTCAGTCTGCGCGGTCACGGCTCGCCGGTACTGGTGAATGGCGGCGTTGTGGTCGGTTTCGATAACGGCCGCCTCGCAGCGCTGGAGCTGGGCAACGGCGACGTCGCCTGGGAGGCCAGTGTCGCGGTGCCGGAGGGGCGCAGCGATCTCGAGCGCATGGTCGATCTGGACGCCGATCCGGCGGTGGCCGGCGGTGACGTGTTCGCGGGCGCTTACCAGGGGCGTGTGGCCGGGATCGCGCTCGCCAACGGACAGATTGCCTGGACCCGGGAGGTCTCGGTGCTCGGTGGCATCAGTGTTGATGACAGCAACGTCTACGTGACCGACGAGCGCGGTCGGCTGTGGGCATTCGACCGCCGCAATGGCGCTTCGGTGTGGCGTCTTGACGCCCTCGAGGGGCTCTCCCTCACCGCGCCGCGTCGGTATCGGGATGGCCTGATCGTGGCCGGCAGTGACGGTTACCTGAACTGGATCGGGCTCCGGGATGGCGCCCTTGAAGCACGTTATGCCTTCGATAATTCGCGGCTTTCCGTGGCGCCCCGGGTGGATGGCGAGCGGATTGTCGTGCTGGATCGCCGGGGTCAGCTCCGCTCGATCAGCGTCAATCAACAATAAGGCGAGGAGAGCACCATGAGGATGATTCTGCTCGGCCCCCCCGGGGCCGGTAAGGGCACGCAGGCGGCGGGGCTGTGCGAAGCCTACGGGATTCCGCAGATTTCCACCGGCGATATGCTGCGGGCCGCCGTCAAGGCGGGCACCGAGCTGGGTGTACAGGCCAAGGCGGTCATGGATGCCGGCGAGCTGGTTTCCGACGACATCATCATCGGGCTGGTCCGCGAGCGGATCGCCGAGCCGGACTGTGCCAACGGGTTTCTGTTTGACGGCTTTCCCCGCACCATTGCCCAGGCCGATGCCCTGAGCGATGCCGGTATCGCCATCGATGCCGTGGTCGAAATCCGGGTCGATGACGAGTCCATCGTCTCGCGCATGGTCGGCCGTCGGTGTCATCCCGGATCAGGCCGCGTCTATCACGTCGACAATGCGCCCCCGGCCACGGCGGGCCAGGATGATGTGACCGGTGAACCGCTGGTGCAGCGCGAGGATGATCAGCCCGCGACCGTGCGTCAGCGCCTGGCGGTCTATCACGAGCAGACCCGCCCGCTGGTGGACTACTACCAGTCCTGGGCGCAATCCGGCGATGCGGCCGCGCCGCGCTACGTCTGCGTTGAGGGCGAGGGCGACATCGATGCCGTGCGCCAGCGGATCATCGACGCCCTCGCGGACTGAGCCGGGAACCGGTGCGCGCATCATGCGTTCTGACCATGCATGATGCGTGCGCTGCTCCTTGCCCTGCTATTGACCCTCGCCAATTCGGCGGCGGGGGAGTCCGTCCACCGTCTCAGCATTGAGGGCAGCATCGGACCCGCCACGGCGCAGTATGTGGCCGATGGCATCGAGGACGCCCGCGACGATTCCGCCGTCGCCGTACTGCTGAGCATCGACACTCCGGGCGGCCTTGACTCCGCGATGCGCGACATTGTCCAGGCCATTCTCGACTCGCCGGTCCCGGTCCTCGGCTATGTCGCCCCCTCGGGGGCCCGCGCCGCGAGTGCCGGCACGTATATCCTCTATGCAACGCATTGGGCGGCCATGGCCCCGGGCACCAACCTTGGCGCCGCGACCCCCGTGCAGGTGGGCCCCGGCGGTGGATCCGGGGACAGTGCGGAAGACGATGCCTCAATCATGGAGCGCAAACGCATCAACGATGCGGTGGCGTACATCCGCTCGCTGGCGGAGCTGCGGGGGCGCAACGCCGACTGGGCGGAGCGGGCGGTGCGCGAATCCGTCAGCCTGTCGGCACGCCGCGCATTGGCGGACAACGTCATCAACCAGGTCGCCGCCGAGCCACGCGCCGTCCTGGCCGCCGTGGATGGGCGGCGCTTGATGGACAGCGCCGACGCCGCGCCCCTGGAGGTCGCCGAGCGCCGCATCGAGGAACGCCCGCCGGAGTGGTCGGATGAGTTCCTCGCCGTGATCACGCACCCTAATGTGGCCTACATCCTGTTGCTGGTCGGGCTCTACGGGCTGATCTTCGAACTCGCCAACCCAGGGGCCATTGTGCCCGGGGTGATTGGCGGGACCTCGCTGCTGCTGGGGCTGTTCGCGATTCAGCTGCTGCCGGTGAACTACGCCGGTCTCGCCCTGATCGTGCTGGGCGTCGCCTTCATGGTGGGCGAGGCGCTTGTGCCGTCGTTCGGCGCCCTGGGTGTGGGTGGTGTGCTGGCCTTCGGGCTGGGGTCGGTGCTGTTGTTCGACATGCAGGGCCCCGGCTATGAGCTCTCGCTGCTGCTGGTCGCCGGTGTCACCGCCGCCAGTCTGGTCATCTTCATGGGCACCGGCTGGCTGGCGCTGCGGGCGTTCCGGCGGCGTGGCGTGGCGGGTCGGGCGCATATGCAGGGCCTGACGGGCACGGTGACCGCCACTCAGCCGCAGCTGCGGGTCTGGGTTGAGGGTGAGCGCTGGCGGGCCGTCTGCGACCAACCGCTCGCAGTCGGTGATAGGGTCCGCGTGAAAGCGGTGAACGGGCTTACCGTCACGGTCGAGCCCACGGAACAGATACCCGGGAGGGGGACGCAATGACACTCTACGAGACCGCCATCGAGCGCTTCGGCGAATGGCTGGAAACCGCCCGTGAGGCCGAGGGCGTGATCGAGCCCACGGCGATGACGCTGGCGACGGCCCGCGCCGATGGCCAGCCCGGTGTGCGCACGGTGCTGCTCAAGCATTTCGATGGCGATGGGTTCGTGTTCTACACCAACACCCTCAGCAAAAAGGGCACTCAGCTGGCGGAGAACCCGCAGGTGGCGCTGAATTTCTTCTGGGCGCCCCTCGCGCGGCAGGTCATCGTCGAGGGCCGTGTGGAGTTTGTGAGCGATGCTGAGGCCGATGCCTATTTCGCCAGCCGTCCGCGGCTGAGCCAGCTGGGGGCCTGGGCGTCGCATCAGTCACAGGTGCTCACCGACCGTGATGAGTTCGAGGCCCGCCTCGCGGAGGTCGAGGCGCGGTTTGCCGACGCGCCGGTGACGCGCCCCCCGCACTGGACCGGCTACCGCGTCCGTCCCGCCATGCTCGAGTTCTGGCAGGGCCGCGACGGCCGGCTCCATGACCGCGAGCGCTACACTCGCGGTGACGACGGGGAGTGGACCTGGACCCTGCTCAACCCCTAGGCATTGCCCCGGGTCTCGAGCCACGGCTGGAGCGCGGCTGGATGCCCGGCGGCGACGATATGCCCGGGCCGCTCCAGCCGCCATTGGGCTCCCAGCGCCTCGGCACGGGCCTGCCAGTGACCGATCACCGCCTGCATCCCCGCGGGCATGACCGGGTAGTCATGGACCAGGCTGAGCAGCTCGCCGTCGGCCGCCTGGACCAGCGCGGTATAGGCGATGGGCCCCAGCTGTGGGTCGGCCTGCTCGGTGAGGGTCACGATCGCCGCCCGTTCCGCCGTCGGGTCCTCGGTGATGATCTCGCGATACCAGGGTTGCTGTGGGTCGATGACATGCGCCTGGGCCACCGACAGGGCGACCTCGGGGTCCGCCGAGGCCACCCCTTTGCTGGGGGCCACGGCATGCACGGCGATTCCGTGGCTTTCAAGGCCGGATAGATACTGGCGTTGCTGGCGCACCCAATCACCGTAGCCGCGGATCGCCTCCTCAGCGCTCGCTTCGTGATGCGCCGCCCAGGCATCAAGGCTCTGCCACGGTGTCCAGACATCGCCGCCCGTACCCAGAAAGCGATTGCCACTTTCCAATTGGCAGTCCTCGATGCTGTCCGGGCGATACAGGGCGGCCTCGATCAATCGCCATAGATCACCGAATTGAGCATGCTCGAGCTGCACTTTCATGAGCGCCGAAAGATCGTGAAAGGTGGCATAACTCAGATTGACGGGGTCAACGCCCATCAGCTGACGAACGGCCCGATCCGTGGCCAGTCCCGCGCGGCCTTTTTCCAGTAGCACGTTTTCGAGTTTACGGCGTAACGGATCGAGCTGTTCACCCGGTGCAACCAGGGCAAAGGGAATCGCCAGCAACGGCCCCGAGCCCGGGCGGCGTAGCGGTGCGATCGCCGATTCGGGAAAACGTCCGGCATTGCTCCCCAGAGCCAGCAATTGCGGAATGAATGGCCCGCCGCGCAGGCTGCCGCGATAGACGTCGAGGAGCGCCTCGACCATGGGGAGGCCCGGGCGCAGCAGCTCGGTGAGGTCGTAGAGCGCGGCCGGCATGACAAAACCCGACTCGGCAATATCTTCGCCGACAATGCGCCGCAGATCATCGGCGATCGGGGCGGCCAGCACTTCGGCGTTATCGCGGCTCAGCGCTTCGGGCGGACGCCGGCGCATGATCTGTTCGGGATCGAGTTCAACGGTGAGAACAGCGGGGGTCGCGGAAAGGGCGGACGGCATTCCTGCCTCTCTTTAATGTGAAAACTGCAAGTCTATCATTCGCTGGGCAGAATCGATGCATTGACGGGGCTGTTTTCAAATCCGCAATGGATTATATTGTGCGGTGCTATCAACATCCAACCAATCCAGATGGGGAATACATGGATCTTTCAAACTACACCACCGAGCAGTTGAACCAGCTGAAAAAGGATATCGACGTCGAAATCCAGAGCCGGCGCAAGGAAGACGCGAAAAAGGCCCAGCAGGAAATGAAGCAGGTCGCCGAGCGCTACGGCTTTACGCTTAATGATCTGGTCAGTGGCCAGCCGGCCAAGACCCGTGCCAAGGGCAAGGTGCGGTTCCAGCATCCGTCCGACGCCGGCAAGACCTGGTCGGGTCGCGGCCGCAAGCCGGTCTGGATCAAGGAGTGGGAGGCCGAAGGCCGCTCGCTCGACGAACTGCGCGTCGACTGATCGGCGAGCGCCCTCGAGCCCTAGCGCTCGGGGGCGGTCTGCGTGAGCAGCTGCTCAAGCTCCGCTGACAGCGTCACGGGATACTCAGCGGGCTCGCGCAGCGCCCGGACGCCCTCAGGCAGGGCATGGAGCTGGGTCTGACAGCGTTCGCGGGCATCGGCCAGCGAGCCATCGCCGGCCGGCAGCCGCCGGCCGTCTTCCATCACCGTCTCGAGCAGGCCCTTGCCGGCGTCGGTGCTTTCCATCAGACCGAGGGTATCGCCCTGCATCATGCCGGCGCCGTCATAGTGCCGGTGGATCTGTTTGCGCCCGGGTAGATCGGTCTTGCCCGAGGAGTGCTTGCTGCGCGGCTTGCCCCGAAAGTAGTGGAGCTTGTACGCCGAATCCAGGAAGGGCTGATCGGCCGAGGTGTTGACGTTGGAGCCCACGCCCACCCCGTCAATCGGCGCGCCGTCCGCGAGCAGGGTTTCGAGGCGGTATTCGTCGAGCCCGCCGCTCACCAGAATCCGGGTGTCCTGCAGGCCGCCTTCATCGAGGATCTCCCGGGTCATGCGGGCGTTGGCGGCAAGGTCACCACTGTCGATGCGCACGCCCTTGACCGGGATCGAGTCCTGCGCCAGGCGGTGGGCCACTTCCACCACCCGCTCGGCGCCGCGGCGGACATCGTGGGTGTCGATCAGCAGGACGACGTTGTCCGGGTGATTGCGCGCAAAGCGCTCGAACGCCTCGACCTCGCTGTCGTGGGCAAGGACGAAGGCGTGCGCCATGGTGCCGGTGGGCGGGATGCCGTAGCGCGCACTGCCGAGGCAGGTGGCCGTTGCCTCGAATCCCGCCATATAGCAGGCCCGCGACGCCCAGGTACCGGCCTCGCCGCCATGGGCGCGACGCATGCCGAAGTCGATCACCGGCGTGTCCCCCGCCACCAGCCGACAGCGCGCCGCCTTGGAGGCGATCAGTGTCTGGTAGTGGAGGATATTCATCAGCCGCGACTCGATCAGCTGCGCCTCCGGCAGGGGGGCGACGATCTGCAGCAGCGGCTCTTCGGCAAAGAACACGGTCCCCTCGGGCAGGGCGTTGACCCGGCCGCTGAACCGGAACCCCGCCATGGTCTCGATGAAGGCGTCGGAGAAAAGCCCCGAGCTGCGCATCCATTCGAGCTCCGCGTCGCCGAAGGCCAGGGTCTCGAGCCACTCCAGTCCCTGGTCAAGCCCGGCCGCCACGAAAAAGCCGCGGTGGCTTGACCGCCGCATGAACAGCTCGAACACCGCTTCCTCGGTCATTCCATGCGCATAGTAGGTCTGCAGCATGGTCAGTTCGTAGAGATCGGTGAGAAGCGGCGTGCGCTCCAGATCCAGGGTCGGGCCCGCCATCAGGTGCGCAGGCCCGTGCCGCGGTTGAGCAGCCAGAGGCTGAGTGCCGTCCCCGCGGTGATGAATCCGAGGATGAGGGCGTAGGCGATCACGATGGGTACGTCGGAGCTGCCCAGGACGCCGTAGCGGAACGCATTGACCATGAAGAAGATCGGGTTGATCAGGGATACATGCTGCCAGAAATCCGGCAGCAGCGAGATCGAATAGAACACGCCGCCCAGGTAGGTCAGCGGCGTGAGGACGAACGTGGGCACGATCGAGATATCGTCGAATTTCTTCGCGAAGACGCCATTGATGAACCCGCCCAGCGAGAAAAGCACGGCGGTGAGGAAAACCACCGAGATCGTCACCGGGAGGTTATGGATATTCAGATCGGCAAAGAAGCTGGCGATGATCGTGACGATCAGCCCCGTGCATAACCCACGTCCGACGCCGCCGGCGACATAGCCGGCCAGGATGACGTAATTGGGGGTGGGCGAGACCAGCAGCTCTTCGATATGCCGCTGGAACTTGGCGCCGAAAAACGATGTGGCCACATTGCTGTAGGAGTTGGTGATCACCGCCATCATGATGATCCCGGGGGCGATGAACTCCATGAAGCTGTACCCCTCCATGGGGCCGACCCGCGAGCCGATCAGGCCGCCAAAAATCACGAAATACAGCGTCATGGTGATGGCCGGCGGCACCAGGGTCTGCACCCAGATCCGCATGTAGCGTTGGGTTTCCTTGCCGGCCAGGGTCTGCAGCGCCGTCAGTGTCTGGCGGGGATACGCGGGATAGAATCCGGCCATGATCAAGCAGTCTCCGACTGGGGTTCAGCGTTGCCGGTGCCGAGCATGCGAACGAACAGCTCTTCGAGCCGGTTGGACTTGTTTTTCATGCTGGTCACTTCAACCCCGGCGGCGTTGAGCGCGCTGAACAGTTCCGTGAGCGTCTGCTCGCCACGCACTTCGACCTCGATGGTGCGCTCATCGAGCGGCAGCACGCCGAAATCCGGGAGTGCGGGAAGCGAGTTGACGGGTGTCGTCACATCAAGGACAAAACTCTGGGATTTGAGTTTCGTCAGCAGCGATCGCACGTCGGTGTCCTCGACGATCCGCCCGCCATCAATGATCCCGATGCCCCGGCAGAGGGATTCCGCTTCCTCGAGGTAATGCGTGGTCAGGATGATGGTGGTGCCGCGCTCGTTCATACGCCGCAGGAAGTCCCACATCGAGCGTCGCAGCTCGATGTCCACGCCGGCCGTGGGTTCGTCGAGAATCAGCAGCCGCGGTTCATGCACCAGGGCGCGGGCAATCATCAGGCGGCGTTTCATGCCCCCGGACAGCTGCCGCGACGGGGCGTCACGCTTGCCCCACAGGTCGAGCTCGCGCAGATACTTCTCCGCCCGCTCCCGGGCGGTCGTCCGGTCGATGCCGTAGAAGCCCGCCTGGTTGGTGACGATCTGGGCGACGGTCTCGAACTGATTGAAGTTGAATTCCTGGGGCACCAGGCCGATGTTGGATTTGGCCTCCCATGGATCCTTGAGGATGTCGTGTCCGAACACCTCGACGCTGCCCGAGGTGGGGCGCACCAGTGAGGCCACGGTACCGATGATCGTGGTCTTGCCGGCGCCATTCGGCCCGAGCAGGCCATAGAAGTCGCCGGGACGGACCTCGAGGCTGATGTCGCGAAGGGCCGTGACGCCGCCAGGATACGTCTTGTTCAACTGACGAAGAGAGAGCGCGTTCATGCTGAATTGGACCGGATTGGTGGACCGCGGAATCGCGGTGGAAAGACGCCAAGGCTAGCCCCTTTCGCGCCGCCGGTGCAAGCAATTGGGACGGTGCCGTGATTGGACAGTCAAGCCGCCGACGGCGTAAACTCAAGCGCTGAAACAGTGGACGGGAGGGCTTCCGCGGAACCCTCCCGTTTTTGCGAGCAGACGGGGTACAGGCGTGACTCAATTGGCGATTCTGGGGCTGGAAGACGGCTCGATTTTCAGGGGGACGGCACTGGGTGCCAGCGGCCAGACGGCCGGCGAGGTCTGCTTCAACACGGCAATGACCGGTTACCAGGAAATCTGCACCGATCCGTCCTACTACGGGCAGATGGTGACGCTGACCTATCCCCACATCGGCAACACCGGCGCCACGCCGCTGGATGAAGAGTCCGTGGGCCCGCAGCTCTCGGGGCTGATCATCCGTGACGCGCCGGTGCGCCTGAGCAACTGGCGCTCGCGCATGCCACTGCCGGACTACCTCGCCGAACACGGCGTTGTCGGGATCTGTGACATCGACACCCGGCGGCTGACCCGGCTGCTGCGCGAAAAGGGCGCCCAGAACGGCTGCATCATTGCCGGTGACGCCGCTGATCCAGCCGCCGCCGTCGCCGCGGCCCGGGCCCACCCGCCACTGACCGGCCGCGATCTGGTGCGCTCGGTGACCACGACCGAAGCCTATTCGTGGCGGCTGGGCAGCTGGTCGCTGGCGCGGGGCGAGCGCGAGGGCGATGCGGTGGCCGACGCCGATCTGCCCTGGCACGTCGTGGCCTATGATTTCGGCATCAAGCGCAACATCCTGCGGCGGCTGGTGGACAGCGGCTGCCGGGTCACGGTGGTGCCCGCCGATACGCCGGCCGAGACGGTACTGGCCGATGCCCCGGACGGCGTTTTCCTGTCCAACGGGCCGGGGGATCCCGAGCCGCTCGATTACGCCATCGAGGCAACCCGCCAGTTCCTTGCCGCCGGCATGCCGGTGTTCGGTATCTGTCTGGGTCATCAGCTGCTGGGCCTGGCCGCCGGCGCCGGCAGCGTGAAGATGAAGTTCGGCCATCACGGCGCCAACCATCCGGTGGTGGATGCCGACACGCAGCGCGTCATGATCTCCAGCCAGAACCACGGGTTTGCCGTGGACGCTGACTCGCTGCCGGACAACGTGCGGGTGATCAACCGCTCGCTGTTTGACGGCACGCTGCAGGGCATCGAGCTGACCGATACGCCCGCCTTCAGCTTCCAGGGCCATCCCGAAGCCAGCCCCGGCCCCCATGACGTGTCCCCGCTCTTTGCCCGCTTCGTCGATTTGATGGCCGCCCGGCAGGCGGCCCGTACCACCAGGTAGACATCCCCCTATGCCCAAGCGTACCGACCTCCAAAGCATTCTGATCATCGGGGCCGGGCCGATCGTCATCGGCCAGGCCTGCGAATTCGATTACTCCGGCGCCCAAGCCTGCAAGGCCCTGCGCGAGGAGGGCTATCGCGTCATTCTGGTCAACTCGAATCCGGCGACCATCATGACCGATCCGGAAATGGCCGATGCCGTGTACATCGAGCCCATTCAGCCCCAGGTGGTGGCGAGCATCATCCGGCGTGAACGCCCGGATGCGGTGCTGCCCACCATGGGCGGGCAGACGGCATTGAACTGCGCGCTCGAGCTGGACCGTCGCGGTGTGCTTGAGGAATACGGGGTCGAGATGATCGGCGCCACCAAGTCCGCGATCGACAAGGCCGAAGACCGCGAGGCGTTCCGTCAGGCCATGGCGCGGATCAATCTCGAGACACCGACCGCGCGCATCGCCCAGTCCATGGACGAAGCCCACGAGGCGCAGCGTGCCATCGGGTTTCCCACCATCATCCGGCCGTCCTTCACCCTCGGCGGCAGTGGCGGCGGCATCGCCTACAACGCCGAGGAATTCGCCGAGATCTGCGAGCGCGGGCTGGATCTGTCGCCCACCAATGAACTGCTCATCGAGGAGTCGGTGCTGGGCTGGAAAGAATTTGAAATGGAGGTGGTGCGCGATCACAGCGACAACGCCATCATCATCTGTGCCATCGAAAACCTCGACCCGATGGGCGTGCACACCGGTGACTCGATCACCGTGGCGCCGGCGCAGACGCTGACCGACAAGGAATACCAGATCATGCGCGACGCCTCGCTGGCGGTGCTGCGCGAGATCGGTGTCGAGACCGGCGGCTCCAACGTGCAGTTCGCGGTCAACCCCGACGACGGGCGTCTCGTGGTCATCGAAATGAACCCCCGGGTATCGCGCTCCTCGGCGCTCGCCTCCAAGGCGACGGGCTTCCCCATCGCCAAGGTGGCGGCCAAGCTTGCGGTGGGCTACTCGCTGGATGAGCTGCGCAACGAGATCACCGGCGGGCGGACGCCGGCATCGTTCGAGCCCAGCATCGACTATGTCGTGACCAAGATCCCGCGCTTTACCTTCGAGAAGTTCATGCGCACCAAGCCCGTGCTCACCACGCAGATGAAGTCGGTGGGCGAGGTCATGGCCATGGGGCGGAATTTCCAGGAATCGCTGCAGAAAGCCCTGCGCGGGCTCGAGAACGGTCTGGAGGGCCTCGACCCACGGGTGGTGCCCAGTGACACGGCGCTCGACCGGGTGGTCCAGGAAGTGCGCCAGCCGGGCCCGGAGCGCTTGCTGTGGGTGGCGGATGGTTTCCGGGCCGGCCTGACTCTCGAGCAGCTGTTCGAGCACACCTGGATCGATCCGTGGTTCCTGGCCCAGGTGGGTGATCTGATCGAACGCGAGACAGCGCTTGCCGCCACCGATCTGCAGCGGCTCGACGCCGACGCCCTGCGGCGGCTCAAGCGCAGCGGCTTCTCGGATGCCCGCCTCGCCCGTGTGCTGGGTGTCACCGAGGCCGAGGTCCGCGCCCGCCGCCACGCAATGGGTGTGCGGCCGGTGTACAAGCGCGTCGACTCCTGCGCCGCGGAGTTCGCCACCGCGACCGCCTATCTCTACTCAAGCTACGATGAAGAGGACGAGGCCGAGCCGAGCGATCGCGAGAAGATCATGATCCTGGGCGGCGGGCCCAACCGCATCGGTCAGGGCATCGAGTTCGACTACTGCTGCGTCCACGCGGCACTGGCCCTGCGCGAGGACGGCTACGAGACCATCATGGTCAACTGCAACCCGGAGACCGTTTCCACCGACTACGACACCTCGGACCGGCTGTACTTTGAGCCGCTGACCCTCGAGGACGTGCTCGAGGTCGTCGAGGTCGAGAAACCCGCTGGTATCGTCATCCAGTACGGTGGCCAGACGCCCCTCAAGCTGGCCCGCGATCTCGAGGCCTGTGGCGCGCCCATCATCGGGACCACGCCCAACTGCATCGATCTGGCCGAGGATCGCGAGCGCTTCCAGGGCCTGATCAACGAGGCCGGGCTGCAGCAGCCGCCCAACCGCACCGCGAGCAGTGCCGACGAAGCCTTCCGGCTGGCCGAAGAGATCGGCTATCCGCTGGTCGTGCGGCCGTCCTATGTGCTGGGCGGTCGGGCGATGGAGATCGTCTACCAGGAATCCGAGCTCGCCCAGTACATGAACGAGGCGGTCCGGGTCTCCAATGAATCCCCCGTGCTCCTCGACCGCTTCCTGGACGACGCCGTGGAGGTGGACGTTGATGCCATCTGCGACGGCGAGGATGTCCTGATCGGCGGGGTGATGGAGCATATCGAGCAGGCCGGCGTGCATTCCGGCGACTCGGCCTGCTCGCTGCCGCCCTACAGCCTGGCCCCTCAGGTGGTGGACCGGCTCCGCGAGCAGATGCGGGCCATGGCGCTGCGGCTGAACGTGGTCGGCCTGATGAACGCCCAGTTCGCCATCAAGGGCGACGAGGTCTTCGTGCTTGAGGTCAACCCGCGGGCGTCCCGCACGGTGCCGTTCGTCTCCAAGGCCACCGGCCTGCCCCTGGCGAAGATCGCCGCGCGCTGCATGGTGGGCCAGAGCCTGGCCGATCAGGGCTGCACCCGCGAGCGGATCCCGCCGATCTACTCGGTCAAGGAGGCGGTCTTCCCGTTCATCAAGTTCCCCGGTGTCGATCCCATCCTGGGCCCGGAGATGAAGTCCACCGGCGAGGTCATGGGCATCGGCCCGGTCTTTGGCGAGGCCTATGCCAAGTCCCAGCATGCCGCCGGGGTGGAGCTGCCGCGCAGCGGCCGGGTGTTCATCAGTGTCCGGGATGCCGACAAGCCGGTGATCGCGCCGATCGCCCGGGATCTGGTGCGCAAGGGCTTCGAGCTGGTCGCCACCCGCGGGACCGGTGATGTCCTCGAGCAGGCCGGCATCGCCTGCGAGCGCATCAACAAGGTCGCCGAGGGCCGCCCGCATATCGTCGATGCGATCAAGAACGGCGGGATCCAGCTGATCATCAACACCACCGAAGGCCGGCAGGCGATCGCCGATTCGTTCTCGATCCGTCGGGAGGCGCTGCAGCATAAGGTGTGCTACACCACCACCATTGCCGGTGCCCGGGCGACCGGCCAGGCCTTGGGGTATCTTGAATCCGATGACGTGCGTTCACTCCAGGATCTGCACAGGGAGGCCAGAGCATGAGTAAGACACCGCTCACCGTGCGCGGTGCCGAGCAGCTTCGTGACGAGCTCAACCGGCTCAAGACCGAGGACCGTCCGCGGGTGATCAACGCCATCGCCGAGGCGCGGGCCCATGGCGATCTCAAGGAAAACGCCGAGTATCATGCCGCCCGCGAGCAGCAGGGCTTCATTGAGGGGCGGATCGCCGAGATCGAGTCCAAGCTCGCCAATGCACAGGTCATCGACGTGACCACGCTGCCGGCCAATGGCAAGGTCGTATTCGGCGTCACCGTGGTGCTGGCCGACGAGGAGGATGGCACGGAGAAGACCTATCAGATCGTTGGCGAGGACGAGGCGGATATCAAGAACGGCCGCATTTCGGTGCAGTCACCCATCGCCCGCGCGCTGATCGGCAAGGAAGAGGGCGATGTCGTCGACGTCCAGACACCCGGAGGCCACCGAGGCTATGAAATCGTCGAGGTCCGATACGAGTAACCGCCTGTCGCGGCTCGACGCCATCAAGCTCGAGCTCGCCGTGGTGGTGGGTCTGCTGGTGGGGGTGCTGATCGTGATCTGGCGGGTCGACATGAGTCACTGGGCCGATCTGGCACTGCTGGCACTGAGTGGTTTCGGCGCCGGCGGCTGGATCGCCTGGCGCACCCGGGGCGTACTGCGGGACCACCAGCGTGGCGCGTAGCAGCGGCAGTCGGCGCTGGCTCGACGAGCACTTCAACGACCCCTACGTCCGTGAGGCTCAGCGCCGGGGCCTGCGCTCCCGGGCCGCTTTCAAGCTCGAGGAGATCGACCAGCGGGATCAGCTCCTCAAGCCACGCCAGTGCGTGGTCGATCTGGGAGCGGCGCCGGGGGGATGGAGCGAATACGCCGCCCACCGCGTGGGGGCGAGCGGCTGCGTGATCGCCGTTGACCGGCTCGAGATGACACCGCCACCGGGGGTGACCTTCGTCCATGACGACTTCGACACCGATGCCGGACTCGCCGCGGTGGATACGGCACTCGCCGGTCGGTCGGTCGACCTTGTACTCTCGGACATGGCCCCCAATTTCGCCGGTCAGAAGGCGATCGATCAGCCGGCGGCCATGCGGCTCGCCGAGCTGGCCCTCGACTTCTGTGACGATCGGCTGAAACCTGAGGGTGGGCTGCTGGTCAAAACATTTCAGGGACAGGGCTTTGATGAACTGCTCCAGGCGATGCGCCAGGCATTCCGCCGGGTTCAGAGCCGCAAACCCCCGGCCTCACGCGGCCGGAGCCGAGAAGTCTATCTGCTGGCCCGTGGCTTTCGGGCAGTGTAGGCTGCCGAATTATTCGATTTGTAGAGGTGAGCCGTCTTGAACGACATGGCCAAGAATTTGCTCCTCTGGGTGGTCATCGCCGTGGTGCTGATGTCCGTTTTCAGCAATTTCCAGGGGCAGGGGACCACCGCCCAGGAAATCCCGTATTCGCAGTTCCTGACTGAGGTCGAGAACAGCCGGGTGGATTCGGTCACCATGAAGGGGCCGGTCATTCGTGGTACCCGCGGCGACGGGTCGAACTTCACGACCTACAGCCCCGAGACCGATAACAGTGCCCTGGTGGGCCAGCTGATGGACAGCGGCGTCAATATCAGCGCCGAAGAGCCCGAGGGGCGCAGCATGCTGCTGCAGATCCTGATCTCGTGGTTCCCCTTCCTGCTGCTCATCGGCGTGTGGATCTACTTCATGCGTCAGATGCAGGGCGGCGGTGGCGGCCGTGGCGCCATGTCGTTCGGCAAGAGCCGCGCCAAGATGATGTCCGAAGAGCAGGTCAAGGTGACCTTCAAGGATGTCGCCGGCGTGGAAGAGGCCAAGCAGGACGTGGTCGAGCTGGTGGAGTTCCTCAGCGACCCGTCCAAGTTCCAGCGCCTCGGGGGCAACATCCCGCGCGGCGTCATGATGGTCGGACCGCCCGGCACGGGTAAGACGCTGCTGGCGAAGGCCATTGCCGGTGAGGCGAAGGTCCCGTTCTTCAGCATCTCGGGCTCGGACTTTGTCGAGATGTTCGTGGGTGTCGGCGCCTCCCGGGTGCGTGACATGTTCGAGCAGGCCAAAAAGCAGGCGCCCTGCATCATCTTCATTGACGAGCTGGATGCCGTCGGCCGCCAGCGCGGCGCCGGGATGGGCGGCGGCAATGACGAGCGCGAGCAGACCCTCAACCAGATGCTGGTCGAAATGGACGGCTTCGAGGGCAACGAGGGGATCATCGTCATCGCGGCGACGAACCGGCCCGATGTGCTCGACCCGGCGCTGCTGCGGCCGGGACGGTTCGACCGGCAGGTGGTGGTGCCGCTGCCGGACGTGCGGGGGCGCGAGCAGATCCTCAACGTCCACATGAACAAGACCCCCCTGGCCGACGACGTCAACGCGCGGACCATCGCCCGCGGATGCCCGGGATTCTCGGGGGCGGATCTCGCCAACCTGGTCAATGAGGCGGCCCTGTTCGCGGCACGCCGCAACAAGCGGGTCGTGGATCAGAACGACTTCGAGGATGCCAAGGACAAGATCATCATGGGCGCCGAGCGCAAGTCCATGGTCATGGGCGAGGACGAAAAGCGCCTCACCGCCTACCACGAGGCGGGCCATGCCATCGTCGGGCTCAACGTGCCGGATCACGATCCCGTACACAAAGTGACTATCATCCCCCGCGGCCGCGCGCTGGGTGTGACCATGTTCCTGCCCGAGGAAGACCGCTACAGCTATACCAAGCAGCGGCTGAACAGCTCCATCTGCGGGCTTTTCGGCGGCCGTATCGCCGAGGAGCTGATCTTCGGGGCCGAGCGGGTCACCACCGGTGCCCAGAACGACATCGAGCGGGTCACCGAAATCGCCCGCAACATGGTCACCAAGTGGGGGCTGTCCAGCAAGATGGGGCCGCTCGCCTATGGCGAGGACGAAAGCAATAACGCCATGGGGCTGCCGATGGGGCAGAAGAACATCTCCGATGAGACCGCACACTCCATTGACGAGGAGGTCCGGCGGATCGTTGAGGAGAACTATGCCGAGGCGACCCGGGTGCTCAAGGCCCACGACGACAAGCTCCATGCCATGGCCGACGCGCTCATGAAGTACGAGACCATCGATCGCGATCAGATCGACGACATCATGAACGGACGGCCACCGCGTCCGCCCAAGGAAAGCGAAGGCCCCTCGGGCACGGCACCGGGCGGAGGCACCGCCGACGAGGGCGACGGTGAGGTCGCCGATGACGGAGTCGGCGTCGGCAAGCCCGCCAGCGAGCATTAGCCCCGCCGTGACGGAGGCGCTGGATTGCGGGGGGCGTGAGCTGTCGCTGCGTCACCCCCGCGTGATGGGTATTCTCAATGTGACCCCCGATTCCTTCTCGGACGGGGGTCGTTTCGTCGGCGCCCAGGCCGCCGTCGATCATGCCCGGGCCATGCAGGAAGCCGGCGCGGCGATCATCGATGTCGGCGGCGAGTCCTCCCGCCCCGGGGCCACCGGGGTCCCGGAGCAGGAAGAACTGGATCGGGTGATCCCGGTGCTCGAGGCGCTCCATGGGGCCGTCGAAGTGCCGCTGTCCGTGGATACCACCAAGCCCGGGGTCATGAAGGCGGCGGCGGCGGCCGGCGCCGGCCTGATCAATGACATTACCGCCCTGCGCAGTCCCGGCGCGCTGGAGGCCGCGCGCGAGACCGGACTGCCGGTGTGCCTGATGCACATGCAGGGCGCGCCGGCGACCATGCAGGACAATCCCACCTACAGCGACGTCCTCGGCGAAGTCACCGCCTTCCTGCGCCAGCGGCTGGACGCCGCCGCGGCGGCAGGCATCCCGCGATCCCGGTTGCTGGTCGACCCGGGTTTCGGGTTTGGTAAGCGGGACCCGCATAATGCCCGACTACTGGCCGGACTGCCGGCCCTGACCGAGCTGGGCGTGCCGGTGCTGGCGGGCCTGTCGCGCAAGTCGCTGGTGGGCCGCGTGCTGGGGCGCGAGCTGCCCGACCGCCTGGCCGGCAGCGTGGCGGCTGCGGCGCTGGCGGCGTGGCATGGGGCATCCATCATTCGGGCGCATGACGTGGCCGAGACCTTGGATGCGGTGAATCTGATGGCGTATGTCCGTCAACATGGAGGAGGGGACGCATGACGCGCAGGTATTTCGGGACGGATGGTATCCGCGGTCGGGTCGGCGAGCCGCCCATCACCGCCGATTTCGTCCTCAAGCTGGGATGGGCCGTAGGGCGCGTCATCGGCGCGCGCCATGGCGCTGGGGAAGTGCTGATCGGCAAGGACACGCGGCTGTCCAACTATATGTTCGAGTCGGCCCTCGAGTCGGGGCTCTCGGCGGCCGGGATCGATATCCGTCTGCTGGGCCCCATGCCGACCCCGGGGATCGCCTATCTCACCCGCACGCTGGGGGCCAGCGCGGGCATCGTGATCAGCGCCTCGCACAACGGCCATCAGGACAACGGCATCAAGTTCTTCTCCGCCGACGGTTTCAAGCTTGACGACGCCGCCGAGCTGGCCATTGAGGCGCAGCTCGACGAGCCCCTCGCCACCGTTGAATCGGCCCAGCTCGGCAAGGCCACGCGCCTGATGGACGCGCCGGGGCGATACATAGAATTCTGCAAGGCCGCGCGTCCGGCCGGCCTTGATCTGCGCGGGCTCAGACTGGTGGTGGACTGCGCCAACGGCGCGGGCTATCAGGTCGGCCCGGCGGTGTTCGAGGAGCTGGGGGCCACCGTGATCCGTCGCGGTACCCATCCCGATGGCCTCAACATCAACGTCGACTGCGGCTCGACGCATCCCGCGGGACTGCAGGCGGCGGTCATCGAGCAGGGGGCGGATGCCGGCATCGCCCTCGATGGCGATGGTGATCGGGTGATCATGGTCGATCATCGCGGCGAGGTCCTCGATGGCGACCAGCTGCTGTGGATCATCGCCGCCGAGCGCGCCCGTCAGGGCACGCTGCGCGGGCCGGTGGTGGGCACGCAGATGAGCAATCTGGGGCTTGAGCGGGCGCTGCGCAGCCTCGATATCGACTTCCATCGTGCCCGGGTCGGGGACCGTTATGTCCTGGAAATGCTCCGCGAGCACGCGGGCACACTAGGTGGCGAATCCTCGGGGCACATCGTCTGCCTGGACTGCACCACCACCGGTGATGGCACCGTATCGGCGCTGCAGGTGCTGGGCGCGATGGTCCGGGCCGGGCGGCCGCTGGCGGATCTGCTCGACGGCATGACGGCCATGCCGCAGCACCGCGTGGATGTGCCCATTGAGCGGGGCAGCCGGCCCATGAGCGACGCGCGGATCACCCGTGCCGTGGAGGCCCTCGAGGCCGAGCTCGGCGAGCGCGGTCGCGTGCTGCTGCGCGCCTCGGGCACCGAGCCGCTGCTGCGGGTGATGGTCGAGGGCGAAGAGGCCGCGCAGGTCGAGGCGAAGGCCCGTACGCTCGCCGCCGAAGTGCGGGCCCTGTGTGGTGTGACCGAGCCGGCCGGGGCCAATGTGAATTGATTCGGCGCGGTCCGATCAGTAACCTCCCCGGTTTTTAGCAGGGGACTGCCATGCGCACGCCGCTGATTGCCGGTAACTGGAAAATGAATGGCCTGGGCGACGACGCCCGCCACCTCGCCACTGCGGTGGCGCAGGGCGTCGCTGGCCTGGGCGGCGTTGAGATCGCGGTGTGCCCGCCGTTCGTCCACCTCGACACGGTCCGTGACCGGGTGGGCGATGCACTGTCGGTGGGCGCGCAGAACTGCGCCGATGCCGCCGAGGGCGCCCGCACCGGCGAGGTCTCGGCGGCAATGCTGGCGGATCTGGGCGTGCGTTACGTCATCCTCGGCCACTCTGAACGGCGCCAGTATTATGGCGAGGACGACGCGCTGATCGCCGCGCGCTACGCCCAGGCCCTCGAGCAGGGGCTCCGGCCCATCCTCTGTGTCGGTGAAACCCTTGAAGAGCGTGAGGCCGATCGGACCGAATCAGTGGTGGCCAGTCAGCTGAATGGCGTGATCGACCGGCTTGATGCCAGCATCGGGCTCGGCGACGGCGTGATCGCCTACGAGCCGGTCTGGGCGATCGGCACGGGCCGTACCGCCACCGCACAGCAGGCGCAGGCCATGCATGCCTTCATCCGCCAGACGCTGGCGGCACGTGATGCCGGCCTGGCCGAGCGGATGCGGCTGCTCTACGGCGGCAGCATGAAGGCGGCCAACGCGGGCGAGCTGCTTGCCGAGCCGGATATCGACGGTGGCCTGATTGGCGGCGCGTCGCTCAAGGCCGATGATTTTGTGGCCATCTGCGCCACGGCAGCGCGGGGCTGACCCCCGTCAACAAACGGAATCGACTGACTGATGTACACGATTGTTCTGGCCATCCATCTTGGGCTCGCACTGGTGCTGATCGGCGTGGTGCTGCTCCAGCACGGCAAGGGCGCCGACGCCGGCGCCGCCTTTGGCAGCGGCGCTTCCAACACGGTCTTCGGCGCCCGCGGGTCGGCGTCCTTTCTGGGGCGGCTGACCGGCATTCTCGGCGTGGGCTTTTTCGCCACCAGCCTCACGCTGGCGATCATGGCCGGCACCTTCAGTTCCGGTGGCAGTGTCGTTGACGGGTCGGCTACCGACACTCCGGCCACCGAAAGCGCACCGGCGCCAGCGGCCGATGACGCGGGCAATGGTGAGGGCAGCCCGGCCCCGGCGCCCGCCCCCGACTGAGCTGGCTGCGCGGCCCCTGCGGATTGCCCGCAGGGGGCTGCGCTGGTAATATCTCGATTGTTCAAGGCCACCGTGCCGCGGATGTGGTGGAACAGGTAGACACGCTGTCTTGAGGGGGCAGTGGCGCAAGCCGTGCCGGTTCGAGTCCGGCCATCCGCACCATCTTGGTCCTACCAAAACGTTTCGACTGAAAGGTGGCATTCGCCTATGATCGAGAGCTATCTGCCCGTCCTCGTGTTCATCGCCATCGCAATGGGGATTGGCATCGCGCCTCTCGCCGCGGGCTTCATCCTTGCACCCCGACGACCGGACCACGAAAAACTGTCGCCGTACGAGTGCGGGTTTGAGGCGTTCGAGGACTCGCGCATGCAGTTCGACGTGCGTTACTACCTCGTCGCCATCCTGTTTATCATTTTTGATCTGGAGATCGCTTTCCTGTTTCCGTGGGCCATCGTGCTCGACGAAATCGGGCTGTTCGGTTACGGCGCCATGGCGATATTCATTGGCGTTCTCCTGGTCGGTTTCCTCTATGAGTGGAAGAAGGGGGCTCTGGAATGGGAATAGAAGGCGCTCTCGACAAGGGCTTCGTGACAACCTCGGCGGACAAGCTCATCAATTGGGCGCGCACCGGCTCGCTATGGCCGATGACCTTTGGTCTGGCCTGCTGCGCGGTCGAGATGATGCATGCCGGCGCGGCCCGCTATGACATGGATCGGCTCGGGCTGATCTTCCGGCCGTCGCCGCGGCAGTCCGACGTGATGATCGTCGCCGGCACGCTGGTCAACAAGATGGCGCCGGCGCTGCGTCGGGTCTACGACCAGATGCCCGATCCCAAGTGGGTGATCTCGATGGGCTCGTGTGCCAACGGCGGTGGCTATTACCACTACTCGTATTCGGTGACACGGGGCTGTGACCGGATCGTGCCCGTGGACATCTACGTGCCCGGCTGCCCGCCCACCGCCGAGGCGCTGCTCTATGGCGTGGTCCAGCTGCAGAACAAGATCCACCGCACGAACACCATCGCACGCTAGGGAGAATCGCCATGGCCCTGACGGCTGACAAGGTGCTCGAACAGGTCCGTTCATCGCTGGGTGACCAGGTCGTCGCCAGCCGCTGCGAATACCGCGAGGCGGAAATCGAAGTCGCCCCCGGCGATCTCTATGCGGCCATGCAGACCCTGCGCGACGAGCCCGGGTTGGCTTTCAGCCAGCTGCTGGACATCGCCGGCGTCGACTACGCGGCCTACGGGCAGGATGAGTGGATCACCGAAGAGGCCACCAACACCGGCTTCAGCCGGGGCGTCGATGGCTTCAGCACCGGGCGGTTGGGGCTGACCGGCATCTACGGCGTCCAGCCGGTCCGTGAGAGCACCGGGCGCCGCTTTGCGGCGGTCTATCATCTGCTGTCGGTCAGCCATAACCATCGCCTGCGGGTGCGCTGTTTTGCCGCCGATGATGATCTGCCCATGCTCGATTCCATCGTGCCGCTCTATGCATCGGCCAACTGGCAGGAGCGCGAGGCGTTCGATCTGTTCGGGGTCATCTTCAACGGGCATCCCGACCTGCGCCGGATCCTGACTGACTACGGTTTTGTCGGCCATCCGTTCCGCAAGGACTTTCCGCTGATCGGCAATGTCGAAGTGCGGTACGACGAAAACCGGGGTCGAGTGGTCTATGAGCCGGTCTCCATTCAGCCGCGTGTGCTGGTGCCGCGGGTGATCCGCGACGACAACCGCTACGCCGACCCCTCCAAGCAGGAGGCCCCCGATGCCTGAGATCAGTAGTTACACCGTCAATTTCGGCCCCCAGCATCCGGCCGCCCACGGCGTACTGCGTCTGGTGCTCGAAATGGACGGCGAGGTGGTCCGCCATGCCGACCCGCACATCGGCCTGCTGCACCGCGCCACCGAAAAACTCGCCGAGACCAAGCCGTTCAACCAGAGCATCGGCTACATGGACCGGCTCGATTACGTGTCGATGATGTGCAACGAGCATGCCTACGTGCTCGCCATCGAGAAGCTGCTGGGGATCAAACCGCCGGAGCGGGCCCAGTACATCCGCACGATGTTCGATGAGATCACCCGGATCCTCAATCACCTGCTGTGGATCGGCGCGCACGGGCTGGATGTGGGCGCCATGACCGTCTTCCTCTATGCGTTCAAGGAGCGCGAGGAGCTGATGGACTGCTACGAGGCGGTCAGCGGGACGCGGATGCACGCCACCTACTACCGGCCCGGCGGTGTCTACCGCGATCTGCCGGCGCGTATGCCCAAATACCGCGACTCGGAGTATCGCAGCGACAAGGACCTCAAGCGCATGAATGCCGATCGCGAAGGCAGCATGCTCGACTTCATCGAGGCGTTCTGCGACCGGTTCTCGGGCACCATTGACGAGATCGATACCCTGCTTACCGACAACCGCATCTGGAAGCAGCGCCTGGTGGACGTGGCCGTGGTCCCGCCCGAGCGGGCCCTGCAGCTCGGCTTTACCGGGCCCATGCTGCGTGGCTCGGGGGTCGAGTGGGATCTGCGCCGCAAGCAGCCCTACGAGGTCTACGACCGCATGGACTTCGATATCCCCGTGGGCACCAACGGCGACTGCTATGACCGGTACCTGGTGCGCATGGAAGAGCTGCGTCAGTCGGTGCGGATCATCCGCCAGTGTGCCGATTGGCTGCGGCGCAACGACGGCCCGGTCATCCTGGGCGATCACAAGGTAGTGCCGCCGAGCCGCGAAGAGATGAAAGACGACATGGAGTCGCTCATCCATCACTTCAAACTGTTCACTGAGGGCTACTGCACACCGCCCGGCGAGGTCTATGCCTCGGTCGAGGCGCCCAAGGGCGAATTTGGCGCGTACATCGTCTCCGACGGGGCCAACAAGCCCTATCGGCTCAAGCTGCGCGCCCCGGGTTTCGCCCACATGTCGGCCATGGACGAAATGGTCCGCGGCCACATGCTTGCAGACGTCGTCACGGTGATGGGAACCATGGATATCGTTTTTGGAGAGGTGGACCGGTGAGCACAGCCGAGAGCCCGGATCAGCATGAACTGACTGCGCCCGAGCGCGAGGAAATCGACCGCTGGCTGGCACAGTTTCCTGACACCCCCGAGGGGCGCCGGTCGGCCGTGATTCCGGCGCTGCATGTGGTGCAGCACAACACCGGCTGGCTGCCCCGCGGGCGGATGGACGCGGTGGCGGAGTACCTCGGCATGGCGCCGGCCCGGGTCTACGAAGTGGGCACCTTCTACGGCATGTTCGAGGTCGAACCCGGTGGCCGTCACCGGGTCAATATATGTACCAACATTTCCTGCATGCTCCGGGGGTCGGATGAGATCGTCGAGCATGTCGAGAAAAAGCTGGGAATCAGCCTTGGCGAAACCACCAGTGACGGCCGCATCACCCTCAAACGCGAGGAAGAATGCCTGGCAGCCTGCCGCAGCGCGCCCATGATGCTGGTGGATGAGGTGTTTTACACGGATTTGACGCCTGAGAAGGTCGATCGGATCCTCGACGATCTGGAGTAGCCATGACCAACGTCTGCTACACGACACTGCAATTCGACGAGCCGTGGACCCTCGAGAACTACCGGGCCATCGGCGGCTACGAAGCGCTGGAGCGGGTGCTCCGCGACGGCATCAGCCAAGAAGACATCATCGAGACGGTGAAGTCCGCCAACCTGCGCGGCCGTGGCGGTGCGGGGTTCCCGGCCGGCATCAAGTGGAGCTTCATGCCGCGCAACGCCCCCGGCACCAAATACCTTCTGGTCAACTCCGATGAGTCTGAGCCGGGGACCTGCAAGGATCGCGACATCCTGCGCTACAACCCGCACGCCCTGATCGAGGGCATGATCATAGCGGGCTATGCCATGGGCGTGGAAGTGGCCTACAACTACATGCGTGGCGAGTTCATCCGTGAGCCCAATGAGCGGATGGAGCAGGCCGTGCGGGAAGCCCGCGAGGCTGGCTATCTGGGCCGCGATATCCTCGGCTCGGGGGTCAATTTCGAGGTCTACAACTACGTCGGCGCCGGTGCCTACATCTGCGGCGAGGAGTCGGCGCTCATGGAGTCCATCGAGGGCAAGAAGGGCATGCCGCGCAATAAGCCGCCATTCCCGGCCCAGTCAGGTATCTATGGCCGTCCGACCACGATCAACAACACCGAGACCATCGCCTCGGTACCGTCGATCATGCGCAACGGTGCGGACTGGTTCCTCGAGCTGGGCAAGCCCAACAATGGCGGGATGAAGATCTTCTCGGTGTCGGGCCACGTCGAGAACCCCGGCAATTTCGAGGTGCCGCTGGGGACGCCATTCAGTGATCTGCTGGCCATGGCCGGCGGCGTCTGGAAGGGCCGGCGGTTGAAGGCCGTCATCCCCGGCGGGTCATCGATGCCGATGATCCCCGGTGATCAGATGATGGAGCTGACCATGGACTACGATGCCCTCATGGAGGCCGGCTCGGCACTGGGCTCGGGCGGTGTGGTGGTCATGGACGAGACCACCGACATGGTGCGGGCGCTGATGTGCATCAGCCGCTTCTACTACGCCGAATCCTGTGGTCAGTGCACGCCGTGCCGCGAGGGCACCGGCTGGATGTACCGGGTGATCAAGCGCATCTACGAAGGGCACGGTCGTCCGGAGGACCTGGAGCTCCTGGACTCGGCGGCCGGGCAGATCGCTGGCCACACCATCTGCGCCTTTGGCGAGGCGTCGGCCTGGCCGGTGCAGGGCGTGCTCAAGCACTGGCGTCACGAGTTTGAACACTACATCGAACACAAGCGTTCCATTGTCGAGGCGGCCGCATGAGCGCAGAAGTCAAGACCCAGAACCCCGAGACGGTCAACGTCACCATCGACGGCCAGTCCATCGAGGCGCTCAAGGGGGCCTCGCTGATCTCCGTCGCCGACGAGCATGGCATCGACATCCCGCGCTTTTGCTACCACAGCAAACTGTCGGCGCCGGCCAACTGCCGGATGTGCCTGGTGGATGTGGAGATGAACGGCCGCAAGGCGCCCAAGCCGCTGCCGGCCTGCATTACGGCCGTGGCGGACGGCATGGTCGTGCAGACCACCTCCGAGCGGGCGCTCAAGGCGCAGCGCGGCGTGATGGAGTTTCTGCTCATCAACCATCCTCTCGACTGCCCGATCTGTGATCAGGGCGGCGAGTGCGAGCTGCAGGATCTGGCGCTGGGCTATGGCCGCAGCGTTTCGCGCTTCTCCGAGCGTAAACGCGTGGTCAAGGATGAAAACCTGGGGCCGCTGGTCGCCACCGAGATGACCCGCTGCATCCACTGCACGCGCTGCGTGCGGTTTCTCGATGAAGTCGCCGGCACCTCTGAGCTGGGGGCGATGTACCGTGGTGAGCACACCGAGATCAGCACCCTGGTGGGCAGCGGTGTGCACTCGGAACTGTCCGGTAACATCATCGATCTGTGCCCGGTGGGAGCCCTGACATCGCGCCCGTATCGCTACACCGCCCGGGCCTGGGAAATGCTCAGTCACTCGAGCATCGCACCGCACGACTGCCAGGGTTCGAACATCGATCTCCACCAGGTCCGCGGCACGGTCAAACGCGTGGTCCCGCGCGACAACGAAGCGATCAACGAGTGCTGGATCAGCGACCGCGACCGGTTCTCGTATGAGGGCATCTACAGCGATGCCCGGCTTGCCACCCCGCAGATCCGCGAGAACGGCGAATGGCAGAGCGTCGACTGGCAGACCGCCATCGAGGCGGCGGCCAATCACCTGCGGGACAGCGTTGAGCGTCATGGCCCCGAGGCGCTCGGGGCGCTGGTATCGCCGTCGTCGACGCTCGAGGAGATGTATCTGCTGGGCCGGATCGTCCGGGCCATGGGCAGCCACAACATCGACGCGCGGCTGCGCCGCGGCGACTTCCGCGACGGGATCGAGACGGCCGGATTCGCCGGGCTCGAAACGCCCGTCGCCGACCTCGAGAATCTGGACGCGGCATTCGTCATCGGCGGCTATCCGCGCCATGAACAGCCGCTGATCAACCACCGCCTGCGTAAGGCCGCCCGCAATGGCGCCGAGGTCATGGTGCTCAACCCGCGGGCCTTCGACTGGAATCTGCCGCTCGGCGTGGAGCAGGTGGTCCCGGCGGACGCCATGCCCCGGGCATTGGCGGGTGTCGCACGGGCCGCGGCGGCGCTCCGCGGGGTGGATGAACCCGCCGGACTCGAGCAGTGGCTGGGCACGGCCGAGGCCGACGAACCCGCCCGACACATCGCGGCGGCGCTGGTCGGCGATGGCCGGCGCGCCCTGCTTCTGGGCGGTCTGGCTGACAGCCATCCGGCCGGCGCCGAGCTGCGCTACCTGGCGGCGGAAATCGCGCGCCTCACTGGTGCCGATTACGGCGAGCTGACGCCGGGCGCCAACACGGCGGGTGCCTGGCTGGCGGGGGCCGTGCCGGGTCGCACGGCCACCGGCGAAGCCACTGACGGCCTGGATGCCGCGGCGATGCTCGCGACGCCCCGTCAGGGCTATATCCTGATGAATGTCGAGCCTGAGCACGACTTCTTTGACGGTGAAACGGCCACTCGGGCGCTCGCCGGGGCCGAGGCCGTGGTGGCCCTGTCGGCCTATGACAGCCCCGCGCTGCGCGAGCACGCCGATGTGCTGCTGCCAATCGCGACGCTGGGCGAGACCGCTGGCACGCTGGTCAACGCCGAGGGCCGCTGGCAGACCTTCGCCGGCGTCGGCTATCCGCAGGGCGATGCCCGGCCGGCCTGGCGGCTCCTGCGGGTGTTGGGCAACGTGCTGGACCTTGAGGGCTTCAACTACCAGGCCCCGGATGAGATCCATCACGAGCTCCAGCGCCTGTCCGAAGGCACGGGGGTCGCCCGGCCGTCAGCACCCATCGCGGCGCAGACGCCGGCCCCGAGTGAGCTCACCCGCATCGGCTATCCGGCGATGTTCGGCGTGGATCCGCTGACCCGGCATGCCGCCTCGCTGCAGCAGACCGATCATGCGGCCCCGGCACGGGCAGTAATGAATCCGGTGGACGCCGGGCGTCTCGGTGTCTCCGAGGACGATGCCGTCCATGTCCGCCAGTCGGGTGCGGCCCGGCGGCTGCCGGTGGCGGTCAGCGACGCCGTGCCGGCGGGCAGTGTCTGGATTCCGGCGGGCGTCGAAGGCAGCGCCGGTCTGGGTGCGCTGATGGGAGCCATCGAGGTGGTGGCGGACGGAGCCGCGGCATGAACGCATTGATCGAGTTGAGCTGGATTACCGCCAAGATCGTGGCGCTGATCGTGCCGCTGTTCCTGGCGGTGGCGTACATGACCTATGCCGAGCGCAAGGTCATCAGCTCGATGCAGCTGCGGCGGGGCCCCAACCGGGTCGGTTGGCATGGCCTGCTGCAGCCGTTTGCCGATGCCCTCAAGCTGCTGATGAAAGAGGTGGTGCTGCCGCAAAACGCCAACCGCTTTCTGTTCGTGCTCGCACCCATGCTCTCGATCATGCCGGCGCTGGCGGCCTGGGCTGTTCTGCCGCTGGCCGACGGACTGGTCATCGCTAATGTGAATGCCGGTCTGCTCTACGTGCTGGCCATGACCTCCATGGGGGTCTACGGCATCATCCTGGCCGGCTGGGCCTCCAACTCCAAATACGCCCTGCTCGGTGCTCTTCGGGCCGGCGCACAGGTGGTGTCCTACGAGATCGCCATGGGCTTCGCGCTGGTCGGCGTGCTGATGGCGGCGGGCAGCCTCAACATGGGCGAGATCATCCAGGCGCAGCAGGGGCCATTCTGGAACTGGTTCTGGCTGCCCCTGCTGCCGCTGTTCGTCGTTTACTGGATTTCAGGGGTGGCGGAGACCAACCGTCTGCCCTTCGACGTGGCCGAGGGCGAGTCGGAGATCGTCGCCGGCTTCCACGTGGAGTACTCCGGGATGGCCTTCGCCATCTTTTTCCTGGCCGAATATGCGAACATGATCCTGATATCGGGACTTGCGGCCATTCTGTTCCTGGGCGGGTGGTATTCGCCGTTCGAGGGACTGCCGCTGCTGGGGCCGCTGTTCGGCTGGGTGCCGGGACTGGTCTGGTTCCTGCTCAAGGTGTGCCTGTTCCTGTTCCTGTACATCTGGTTCCGGGGTACGTTCCCGCGGTATCGCTACGACCAGATCATGCGGCTGGGCTGGAAAGTGCTCATTCCGGTCACCGTGGTCTGGCTGATTGTTGTTGCGGGCCTCAGCCTGGGAGAGGTCGGTCCGTGGTTTTCATAGGTAGGTAGGCAACCATGCAGTCAGTGAAGGAATTTTTCGGCACGTTCATGCTGACCGAACTGCTCAAGGGCATGCGGTTGACCGGTCGGCACCTGTTCGAGGCCAAGTACACGCTCGAATACCCCGAGGAGAAGGCGCCGCAGTCGCCGCGGTTCCGCGGTCTGCACGCGCTGCGCCGGTATCCCAATGGCGAGGAGCGCTGCATCGCCTGCAAGCTCTGCGAGGCGGTCTGCCCGGCGCTGGCGATCACCATTGATTCCGAGCAGCGCGAGGACGGCACCCGTCGGACCACGCGCTACGACATCGATCTTTTCAAGTGCATCTACTGCGGCTTCTGCGAAGAGTCCTGCCCGGTGGATTCCATCGTCGAGACGCGCATTCACGAGTACCATTTCGAGGAGCGCGGCGAGCAGATCATGACCAAGCAGGATCTCCTCGCGGTCGGCGACAAGTACGAAGGCCAGCTGTTCAAGGACCGCGCCGCCGACGCACCATATCGATAAGCCTCAGGGGGGGTAGGGGCACGACGTGATTGAGAAAGCGATATTCTATTTTTTCGCGGCGATCCTGCTGCTGGCGGCGACGCTGGTGGTGACCGCCCGCAACCCGGTGCACTCCGCGCTGTCCCTGGTGCTGGCGTTTTTCAGCAGCGCCGCGCTGTGGCTGCTCATCGAGGCGGAGTTTCTGGGTATCGCACTCGTGCTCGTGTACGTCGGGGCGGTCATGGTGCTGTTCCTGTTCGTGGTCATGATGCTCGACATCAACCTGTCGGTGATGCGCGAGGGGTTCGCGCGCTACCTGCCGCTGGGGGTCCTGGTGGGGCTGGTGATGGTCCTGCAGATGCTGCTGGTGATCGGCGCCGGCGTGATCGATCTGGAGCCCGCGCAGCAGGCGACGGCCGGCGGGGCGCTGGACGGCAATAACATCCGCCTGCTCGGCAGCGTGCTCTATACCGTCTACGTGTATCCGTTCGAGCTGGCGGCGATCGTGCTGCTGCTGGCGATCATCGCGGCCATCATGCTCACCCACCGGCGACGGGGTGATACCAAGCATCAGGACATTGCCGCGCAGGTCCGCACCCGGAAGGCCGATCGGCTGCGGATGGTGCGGATGCCAAGCGAACGCGATTCCGACTCATAACAACAACCGGGGCTTACATGTTAGCGCTCTCCGACTATCTGGTCCTCAGCGCACTGCTGTTTTCCATTGGCATGGCGGGCATCTTTCTCAACCGGAAGAACGCCATCGTCCTGCTCATGTCCATCGAGCTCATTCTGCTCGCTGTGAACTTCAACTTCATCGCCTTCTCGCATTTCCTCGGTGATATCCACGGCCAGGTGTTCGTGTTCTTCATCCTCACCGTCGCGGCGGCGGAGTCGGCCATCGGCCTGGCGATTCTCGTGGTGCTGTTCCGCAACCGGAGCACCATCAATGTCGCCGACCTGGATACCATGCGGGGTTAGGGAATGAAGTCGATCTATCTGCTTATCGTGCTGGCGCCGCTGTTCGGCGCCGCAGTGGCCGGGCTTGCCGGCAGGCGCATCGGCTGGAAGAACGCGCACCGCCTGACCGTGGGGGCGGTGGCGGTGTCGGCGCTGCTGTCGCTGGTGGTCCTCTATCAGCATGTCTGGGGCGGTGTCGGCGTTTTCAATGAATCGCTCTATCAATGGGCGCTGGTCGGCGGTCTCAACCTCGAGGTCGGGTTTCTGGTCGATCGCCTGACCGCGCTGATGATGGTGGTGGTGACCACGGTGTCGCTGGCGGTCCACGTCTACACCATCGGCTACATGTACGACGACGCCGGTTACGCGCGGTTTTTCAGCTTCATCAATCTGTTCACCTTCTCGATGCTCATGCTGGTGATGGCCAACAACTTCCTGCAGCTTTTCTTTGGCTGGGAAGCGGTCGGTCTGGTGTCCTACCTGCTCATCGGCTTCTGGTACCAGAAGGAAACGGCGATCTTCGCCAACCTCAAGGCGTTTCTCGTCAACCGGGTGGGTGACTTCGGGTTTCTGCTGGGGATTGCCGCGGTGCTGACCTACTACGGCAGCCTGGATTACGCTCAGGTCTTCACGGCCGCGGCCGCCGCGCCGGATCAGACCATGACGCTGTTCGGTACCGAGGCGCTGGTGGCCACCGTCGCGGCGATCCTGCTGTTCATCGGGGCCATGGGCAAATCCGCGCAGGTGCCGCTGCATGTCTGGCTGCCCGATTCCATGGAGGGCCCCACGCCCATCTCGGCCCTGATCCACGCCGCCACCATGGTGACCGCCGGCATCTTCCTGGTGGCGCGGCTCTCGCCGCTGTTCGAACTCTCGGACGTGGCGCTGTCGGTGGTGCTCATCCTGGGCGCGGTCACCGCCCTGTTCATGGGGCTGGTCGGGCTGGTGCAGACCGACATCAAACGGGTGATCGCCTACTCCACGCTCTCGCAGCTGGGCTATATGTTCGTCGGCCTGGGCGCGTCGGCCTACGCCGCCGGCGTGTTCCACGTCATGACCCACGCGTTTTTCAAGGCGCTGCTGTTCCTGGGGGCGGGCGCGGTCATCGTCGCCCTGCACCATGAGCAGGACATGCGCCGCATGGGCAACCTGCGCCGTTATCTGCCGGTCACCCACATCACCATGCTGCTGGGGACGCTGGCGCTGGTCGGGACGCCGTTCTTCTCGGGGTACTACTCCAAGGACGCCATTATCGAGGCGGTGCATCTCGCCGACCGCTTCGGGGCCGGCTTCGCCTACTGGGCGGTGCTACTGGGCGTGTTCATTACCGCGCTCTACAGCTTCCGCCTGTACTTTCTGGTGTTCTGGGGCGAGGAGCGGATTGATCCCCATGCCAAGGAGCACATCAAGCAGCTGCCCCGGTACGTGCTGCCGGTGATGGAATGGCCGCTGGTGGCGCTGGCGATCCCGTCGGTGGTGCTGGGGTACTTCACCATCGAGCCGCTGCTGTTCGGGGACTTCTTCGGCTCGGCGATCCAGGTGGCGCCCGCCAACGACGTGCTGGCCGAAAAGGCGAAGAGCTTCCATGGGCCATTCGCCTTCGGCCTGCATGCGGCCGTCAATCCGGCGTTCTGGCTGGCCGTTGCCGGCGCGGTACTGGCGTGGTTCCTGTATCTCAAGCGGCCCGATCTGCTGCCTGCCATCAACGCGCGGCTGTCCCTGGCGGTGCGGGTGCTCAAGCGCAAATACGGCTTCGATGACGTCTACAACACCGTATTCGCCGGCGGCGGGCGCCTGCTCGGCCGGGCCCTGTGGCGCGGTGGCGATCAGGGGCTGATTGACGGTGTCATCGTCAATGGCACCGCGCGCACCGTCGGGCGGCTTGCCACGGCGCTGCGGGGCGGGCAGACGGGTTTTCTCTATCACTATGCCTTCGTGATGATTGTCGGCCTGCTGGTTCTGCTGACGGTGTTCGTGGGTAGCTGGCGGGGGTGGTTCTGAACATGTTGGGAGGTTGGCCTTTGCTGAGCCTGTTGATCTGGCTGCCGATCCTGGGCGGCGCGGTCGTCCTGTGGACGGGGCGCGATAACGCGGATCGGGCCCGTTGGTCGGCGCTGGCGGTCGCCGGGCTCACCCTCATCCTGGGGCTGGTGCTGTGGTTTGGCTTCGAGACCGGCGTCGCCGGCATGCAGTTTGTTGAACGGGCGCCGTGGATCGAGTCCTTCGGCATCGAGTATTACCTGGGCGTCGACGGCATCTCGATGCCGCTGGTGGTGCTGACCGCCTTCTCGACGCTTCTGGTGGTGATAGCGGCCTGGGAGGTGGTGCGCTACAAACCCGCCCAGTACCTGGCCGCCTTTCTGATCATGGAAGGCATCATGATCGGCGTGTTCAGTGCCCTCGATGCGCTGCTGTTCTACGTCTTTTTCGAGGCCATGCTCATTCCGATGTTCCTGATCATCGGCATCTGGGGTGGGCCGAACCGCATCTACGCGACCCTCAAGTTCTTTCTCTACACCTTCCTCGGATCGGTGATGATGCTGGTCGCGCTGATCTACCTGCGCGGCCAGGCGGGCAGCTTTGCCATCGAGGATTTCTATGGGTTGGGGCTGCCGTTCGCAGCCCAGGTGCTGATCTTTCTGGCGTTCCTGGCCGCCTTCGCGGTCAAGGTGCCGATGTTCCCGGTTCACACCTGGCTGCCCGACGCGCACGTCGAGGCCCCCACCGGCGGCTCGGTGATCCTCGCGGCGATCACGCTCAAGATCGGTGGTTACGGCTTCCTCCGCTTCAGTCTGCCGATCGCGCCCGAGGCCAGCATGGCGCTGGACTGGCTGCTGATCGGGCTGTCGCTGATCGCGGTGGTCTACATCGGCCTGGTGGCGATGGTGCAGGAGGATCTGAAAAAACTCATCGCCTACTCATCCATCGCCCACATGGGCTTCGTCACTCTGGCGTTCTTCCTGATCTTCCGCATCGTGGCCGGCGAGGGCACCCGCGATGGCGCGCTGCTGGCGCTTGAGGGCGGGCTGGTGCAGATGATTTCGCACGGCTTCGTGTCGGCGGCGATGTTCCTGTGTGTCGGTGTGCTCTATGACCGCATGCACACCCGGCGTATCGCCGACTATGGCGGGGTGGCCAACCGCATGCCGGTGTTTGCCGGGTTGTTCGTGTTCTTTGCGATGGCCAATGCCGGGCTGCCGGGCACCTCGGGGTTCGTCGGTGAATTCATGGTGATCCTCGCAAGCTTCCAGGCGGGTTTCTGGTATGCGGCCATCGCCGGGCTGACCCTCATTCTGGGCGCCGCCTACAGCCTGTGGATGATCAAGCGCGTGGTCTATGGCCAGGTCAGGAACACGCAGGTGGATGAGCTGCGCGACATCAATGCGCGTGAGCGCCTGCTGCTCGGCAGCCTGGTGGGTGTGGTGCTGTTCTTCGGCGTGTATCCGGCCCCCCTGATCAATGTCATGGCGCCTTCGCTGGAAGCGCTTCTGGGCATCGTGATGCCCGCTCTCTAGTATGCAGGCCAGAGGACGATAATGAATTTCGAAATGCCGCAATTCGCGATGGCCGCCCCGGAGATCTGGCTGGGGGTGATGGTCTGTGTCGTGCTGATCGCCGATCTGTTCGACCGCAGCCAGCAGAGCCGGCTTGCGTTCTTTCTGACCCAGCTGACGCTGCTGGGGGCCATCGGTCTCGCGCTCTACACCCACTGGGGTATGGAGCGGGCGATCACCTTCAATGGCATGTACGTCAGTGACAGCCTCGCCGCGGTGCTCAAGGTGACGGTGGCCGGTCTGTCCATGGTCACTCTTGGCTACAGTCGTGATTACCTGCGCCAGCGCGATCTGCTCAAGGGCGAGTTCTACCTGCTGGCGCTGATCGCCAATCTGGGCATGTTCGTCATGGCATCGGCCAGCAGCCTGCTGGTCCTGTATGTCGGGCTCGAGATGCTCTCGCTCAGTCTCTATGCCATGGTCGCCTTCGACCGTGACAGCCGCATCGGTGCCGAGGCGGCGATGAAATACTTCGTCCTGGGTGCGCTGTCGTCGGGGATGATGCTCTATGGCATGTCGATGATCTACGGCGCTTCCGGCAGTCTGCTGATCGACACCATCGCCAGTCACGCGGCGGCCGGCGATAATCTGCTGCTCATGGCCTTCGGCATGACCTTCGCGCTGGTGGGGGTCGCCTTCAAGTTTGGTGCCGCGCCTTTTCACATGTGGCTGCCGGACGTCTATCAGGGCGCGCCGACCTCGGCCACGGCATTCCTGGGCACCGCGCCCAAGATCGCGGCGCTGGCGCTGTTCCTCCGTCTGCTGGTGGACGGGCTGGGCGATCTGCATGATCAGTGGCAGGCAATGGCGGTGCTGCTGGCGGTCGGGTCGCTGGCGGTCGGCAACCTGTTCGCGCTGGTGCAGACCAACTTCAAGCGCATGCTGGCCTACTCCACGATCTCGCATATCGGCTTTCTGTTCCTCGGCCTGATCGCCGGGACGCCCGAGGGCTATTCGGCGGCGCTGTTCTATGCGATCAGCTACGGGATCATGGCCAGTGGCGCTTTCGGGATGATCATCCTGCTCTCGCGGCGCGGGTTCGAGGCGGAGATGATTGACGACATGCGGGGGCTCAACGACCGCCATAGCGGCTTCGCGCTGGTCATGCTGCTGCTCATGTTCTCAATGACCGGCATCCCCGGCACGGTGGGATTCTATGCCAAGTGGCTGGTGCTGCAGTCGCTCATCGACACCGGCATGATATGGCTGGCGGTGGTAGCGGTCGTGTTCGCCGTCATCGGGGCGTTCTATTACCTGCGGGTGCTCAAGGCGGTGTACTTTGATCGGCTCGAGTCGCCAGTGCCGATCGAAGCGCCCGCCGGCCAGCGGGCCATCGTCGCGCTGAACGGCGGCGCCATCCTGCTGCTTGGGCTGTTCCCGGACCGGCTGATTGAAATCTGCCGGATCGCGTTGGGGCTCTGACCCGACGATGGCGACGCAGACAGCGATCATCGCGTTGTTGGTGGTGGCCATTATCGCCGCCAACCTGCCCTGGATGAGCGAGCGGGTGGCGTTCGTCGGGACGCCGCCCGCACGCGGTAAGTCGGAATGGATCCGGCTGGTGGAATGGCTGCTGCTGTTCTGTCTGGTCGGACTCATCGCCGCGGGGCTTGAATACCGCACCCAGGGACAGCTGCAGGCGCAGGGCTGGGAGTTCTGGGTCATGAACCTGTCGCTGTTCGCGGTCTTCGCGCTGCCGGGATTCATCTACCATCACGATCTTCGCCGCCGGCTTCAGCGTCGCGGGCGGCGTCGCGAGTCTTGAAAAATGCGATCGGAGCGTCTAACATTCTCAGAGTCGGTTGCGGGGTGGAGCAGTCCGGTAGCTCGTCGGGCTCATAACCCGAAGGTCGCAGGTTCAAATCCTGCCCCCGCTACCAATTAGGCATCTTCGAGAAGGCCGCTTGCGGCCTTTTTTTTTGCCGGTGTTGCAGTGGCGACAGCCGGCGTTGAAATGGGCCTCGGGCCCATTTTTTGTTCCGGCAGGGACCGGATACGAACAGACATGAAAGCGCCCGAACACGTTACTGAACTGCTTGAGCCGGTCATCGAAGGACTGGGCTACGAATGTGTCGGCCTGGAGTTTCAGCCCGGCCGGCGCGATGCCTGTCTGCGCGTATTCATCGACGCTCCGGCGGGCATCACCGTCGATGACTGCGCCCGGGTCAGCCATCAGGTCAGTGGGGTGCTCGACGTGGAAGACCCCATTGCCGGGGACTATCACCTCGAGGTCTCTTCTCCCGGGCTCGATCGCCCGGTCTTCAAGTCCTCCGATTACCAGCGGTTCGCCGGCGAGACAGTGCGTCTGCGGCTTCGCGAGCGGATCGACGGGCAGCGCCGGATCAGCGGTCGACTTGAGGGGCTGACCGACGGGGGCGTGGCGGTGGCGTCCGAGGACGGCCGCCGGGTCGTGCCGCTGGAGGCCATCGACAATGCACATATTGAGCTGGAGCCGTAAGCCGCGGCGTAATCCAATCGGAGAACGGTAGACGATGAGCAAGGAAATTCTGCTGGTGGTCGACGCGATCGCAAACGAGAAGGGTGTCGAGCAGGAAGTGATCTTCCAGGCCATCGAGGCCGCCCTTGCCTCG
The DNA here is from genome assembly GCF_002813635.1 of Spiribacter roseus. NCBI lineage: Bacteria > Pseudomonadati > Pseudomonadota > Gammaproteobacteria > Chromatiales > Ectothiorhodospiraceae > Spiribacter > Spiribacter roseus. The sequence goes on from NZ_CP016382.1 coordinate 473,807, forward strand.
GCAACGCAGAAGCGCCATGAGGGCGAGATCGGTGCCCGGGTCTCGGTCAATCGGCGCACGGGCGATTACGAGACATTCCGTGTCTGGGAGGTGGTCGAGGATGACGCCGAGCAGGAGTATCCCGATCAGCAGCTGACGCTCAGCGAGGCCCGTGCCATCGACCCCGAGGTCGAGGTGGGCGGCACCATCGAGGAGCCGCTGGAGTCCGTGGAGTTCGGCCGTATCGCCGCGCAGACCGCCAAGCAGGTGATCGTCCAGCGGGTCCGCGACGCGGAACGCGCGAAGGTGGTGGAGGCCTACCGCGACCGCACGGGTGAGCTGATCTCGGGCGTGGTCAAGCGCGTCGAGCGGGGCAACGTGTTTCTGGATCTGGGCAGTAATGCCGAGGCGTTCATCCCCCGCGAGGAGATGATCCCGCGGGAGGCGGTGCGCCCCGGCGACCGACTGCGGGCCTGGCTTCGCGAGGTGCGTGAAGAGGCCCGTGGGCCGCAGCTGTTCGCCAGCCGCTCGGCACCGGAGTTTCTCGTCGAACTGTTCAAGCTCGAGGTACCCGAGGTGGGCCAGGAGCTGCTCGACATATTGGGCGCCGCCCGCGACCCGGGCCTGCGCGCCAAGATCTCGGTGAATGCGCTGGACAGCCGCATCGACCCGGTGGGGGCGTGTGTGGGGATGCGTGGCTCGCGCGTGCAGGCCGTGTCCAACGAACTCTCCGGTGAGCGCATCGACATCATCCTGTGGAACGAGAATCCCGCCCAGTTCGTCATCAACGCGATGGCACCGGCCGAGGTGGAGTCCATCGTCGTCGATGAGGATCGCCATAGCATGGATATCGCCGTGGGCGAGGATCAGCTCTCCCAGGCCATCGGTCGTGGTGGGCAGAACGTCCGCCTCGCCAGTGAGCTGACCGGTTGGGAGCTCAACGTCATGACCGCTTCCGAGGCGGAGGCCAAGAGCGAGTCCGAGGCGGCGGAGCTGGTCGATCGATTCGCCCAGTCGCTGGATGTGGACGAGGATCTGGCCGGGCTGCTGGTCGAGGAGGGCTTCTCGAGTCTCGAGGAAATCGCCTATGTACCGGTGGTCGAGCTGCTCGAGATCGAGGGCTTCGACGAAGACCTCGTCAACGCACTGCGGCAGCGCGCCCGCGACGTGCTGGCCGAGCGTGAAGCCGAGGCCGCAGCGGCGGAGGCGCCGGCTGAGGACCTGCTCGGGCTTGAGGGTATGGACACGGCCGTCGCCGAGCAGCTCGCCGCGCGGGGAATCCAGACCATGGAGGACCTGGCCGAGCAGTCGGTGGATGATGTAAGTGATATTGAAGGTCTTGATGCGGAGCGCGCAGGAGCGCTGATCATGAAGGCCCGAGAGCCCTGGTTCGCCGACGCCGGCGAGGGTCAGGACTAATCTCGGTAAAGCCGGGACGGAGGTATTGAATATGGCGCAGAGCACAGTCCGGGATTTTGCAGACAGGACGGGCGTGCCGCTGGATCGGGTGCTGATCCAGCTCCGCGAGGCGGGGCTGGCCAGCGATGATCCCGACGCGACGCTCTCCGATGCGGACAAGTCCGCGTTGCTCGAGCATATCCGCAAGACCCACGGTCGGCGCGATGACAGCGAAGACGGTGGACCGTCGCAGATCACCCTCAAGCGGCGCAGTCACAGTCAACTCAAGATGCCCTCGGGCGGCGGTGAGCGGCGCAGTCCGCGGGGCAGCCGCGGCGCCGGCGCCGGGCGGACCGTGAACGTGGAGGTGCGCAAGAAGCGGACCTACGTCAAGCGCAGCGTGGTCGAGGCCGAGGCCGCCGAGCAGGATGTCCAGGTGCTCGAGCGTGTCCTCCAGCAGGACGTGACGGCCGCCGAGGAAGCGCGTCAGGCCGAGGCCCAGCGCCAGGCCGACGCGGCGGCCCAGGCCGAGGCCGATCGGCAGGCCCGCGAGGCGGCGGAAGCCGCCGAGGCCGAGGCGCGCGCCGCCGAGGGTGGCACCGCGGCCGACGCCGAGTCTGCGACCGCCGGCAGCGAAACCGCCGCTGAGCCGGCCCAGTCGCCGGCCGATCTCGAGGCGCAGACGCAGAAGACCGAGTCGGAAGCGGCGCGCAACAAGGAAATCGAGGACGACAAGGAGCGCAAGCGCCTCGAGGCCGAGGCCAAGCGTGAGCGGGAGGCCGAGGAGCGGGCCGCCCGCAAGGCGTCGCGCGGCAAGGGCAAGGCGCGCAAGAAGGCCGAGTCCGGTGGCCGGCGGGCGCGCAAGGGCGGCGCCGCTGGTGCAGCGAGCTCGGCACTCCAGCAGGGGTTTGAAAAGCCCACCGCGCCGGTGGTGCGTGATGTCCAGGTGCCCGAGAACATTACCGTGGGCGATCTCGCCCAGCGCATGAGCGTCAAGGCGGCGGACCTGATCAAGGAAATGATGAAGCAGGGTGTGATGGCCACCATCAACCAGGCGATCGATCAGGACACGGCCGTCCTGCTGGTCGAAGAGCTGGGGCATCGCCCGCACATCGTGCGCGAGGACGACCTCGAGGACGAGGTGCTCAGTCAGACCACCGAGCCCGAGGGCACCGAGGAACCGCGTTCGGCGGTGGTGACCATCATGGGCCATGTCGACCACGGCAAGACGACCCTGCTCGACTACATCCGGCGTGCCAAAGTGGCATCCGGCGAGGCGGGCGGCATCACCCAGCACATCGGTGCCTATCGGGTGCACTCCGAGCGGGGCGATCTGACCTTCCTCGATACGCCCGGTCACGAGGCGTTCACCGCCATGCGGGCCCGCGGGGCGCAGGTCACCGACGTGGTCATCCTGGTGGTGGCGGCCGATGACGGCGTCATGCCGCAGACCGAAGAGGCGGTGAAGCATGCCCGTGCGGCCGGTGTACCGCTGGTGGTGGCGGTCAACAAGATCGACCGCGAGGAGGCCGATCCCGATCGCGTCAAAAACGAGCTGGTGGCCCGGGAAGTCGTCCCCGAGGAATGGGGCGGCGATACGCAGTTCATTCCCTGCTCGGCGATCAACGGCCAGGGCGTCGAGGAACTGCTCGAGGCGGTGGCGCTGCAGGCGGAGCTCCTCGAGCTCAAGGCCGTCCGCGACTGCCCGGCCTCGGGCGTGGTGGTGGAATCCAGCCTCGATCGTGGCCGCGGTCCGGTGGCGACCATCCTGGTGCAGAACGGCATCCTCGAGCAGGGCGATACGATCATCTCGGGCACCGAGTTCGGTCGTGTCCGCGCCATGCTCGACGAGCGGGGCGAGCGCGTGAAATCGGCGGGGCCATCGACACCGGTGGTCATCCTGGGGCTTTCGGGGCTGCCCGAAGCCGGTGACGAGGTCCTCGCCGTCGAGGACGAGCGCAAGGCCCGCGAGCTGGTGGACCGGCGCCGCGAGAAGAGCCGCGACAAGCGCCTGCAGGCGCAGAAGGCGGCCAAGATGGACGAGCTGTTCAACTCGATGCAGGACGAGGCGGTGAAGACCGTCAATCTGGTCATCAAGGGCGACGTGCAGGGCTCGGTCGAGGCGCTGACCCAGTCGCTGGCCAACCTGTCCACCGACGAGGTGCGCATCGTGCCCGTGGCCACCGGCGTCGGCGCGATCAACGAGTCCGACGTCAACCTGGCGATCGCCTCCGAGGCCCTGCTGATCGGCTTCAACGTCCGTGCCGATGCCAAGGCCCGGCGCCTGGCGCAGGAAAACGACGTCAAGCCGCATTACTACAGCATCATCTACGACGCCATCGATCAGCTGCGCAATGCCATCAGCGGCATGCTTGAGCCGGAGACCCGCGAGAACATCATCGGCACCGCCGAGGTGCGCGAGGTGTTCCGCTCGTCACAGCTCGGCCAGATCGCCGGCTGCCTGGTGGTGGACGGCGTCGTGCGGCGTCGCAACCCGATCCGGGTGCTGCGCGAGAGCGTGGTGGTGTTCGAAGGCGAGCTCGAATCGTTGCGCCGCTTCAAGGACGACGTCCGCGAAGTGCAGTCGGGCACCGAGTGCGGCATCGGCGTGAAGCACTACAACGACGTGCGCGCCGGTGACCAGATCGAGTGCTACGAGCGCATCACCGTCGAGCGGACCCTCTAGGGATGCCACGGGACTTCTCACGGGCCCGCCGCGTCGGCGACCAGATCCAGCGCGAGCTGGCCGGGCTCATCCGGGACGAGGTCCGCGATCCCCGCGTGGGGTCGGTCACCGTCTCGGAGGTCCAGGTCAGCCGCGACTTTTCCTACGCCGATGTGTTCGTCACCGGTCTGGGGATGGACGCCGATGAATCCCGCGACATGGTCCGGGTGCTGACCGGCGCCGGCGCCTTTCTGCGCCATCAGCTCGCACAACGACTGACCCTGCGCAAGGTGCCCACACTGCGCTTTCAGTACGATCCCACCTTCGAGCGGGGGGCGCGGCTCAACCGCCTGATCGACGATGTCCAGCCGGATGACGGGCCGGGCTCGCGGGATTCGGACTGACCCGGGGCGATGGGGCGTCGCAGGGGCCGCGCGGTGGACGGGATCCTGACGGTGGACAAGCCCGCCGGGCAGACCTCCAATCAGACCCTGAGACGGGTCAGCGGCTGGCTGGACGCCCGCAAAGCGGGGCATACCGGCAATCTCGATCCGTTGGCCACGGGACTGCTGGTGATGTGTTTCGGTGAGGCCACCAAGATCAGTGGCTGGCTGCTGGATGCCGACAAGGCCTACGTGGCGACCGTGCGCCTGGGGGTGGTCACGGACAGCGCCGATGCCGACGGCACGCCGCTGGATGAACGGCCGGTGCCCGCCGTTGATGCGGGCTACCTCGAATCGGTGCTGGCGCGGTTCCGCGGGCCCATCGAGCAGGTCCCGCCCATGGTCTCCGCACTCAAGCATCAGGGGCGTCGCCTGCACGAGCTGGCCCGCGAGGGCCGGACGGTGGAGCGGGCGCCCCGGCCCGTGACCATTCACTCGCTGACCGGCGAGTGGATCGAGGCCGACCGGCTGCGGCTGACGGTCAGCTGCTCCAAGGGCACCTACATCCGCAGCCTCGCCGCCGATATCGGCGAGGCACTGGGCTGCGGCGCCCACATTGAAACGCTGCGGCGCACCGCACTGGGGCCCTTCGACGGTGCTGGCATGTGGACCCTCGACGCCCTTGAGCAGCGTTACCAGAGCGGTTCCGAGGCGCTGGATGCCTGCCTCCTGCCGGCCGACCGCGGACTGCGCGGTTATCCGGCGGTGACGCTCCCCAGCGGCGAATCGGCGCGTTTCTGCCAGGGGCAGGCGGTGGCCCTGGCGGCCGACGAAACGGCGCCGACCGGGCTCTGCCGGGTCTATGCCGAGGCGGAGGGTTTTCTTGGCATGGGTGAGCGCGCCGGCGACCGCGGCGTCGCGCCCCGGCGTTTGCTTGTTCAGCGACGCCCCCACGGATAGAATATCGAATTGTTGTTAATCAGTTTTTCATTCAGGAGTCATTGATGTCGCTCAGCGCGCAGCAGAAGCAGGAGATCGTCCGTGATTACGGGCGGGCGGAAGGTGATACCGGATCCCCGGAAGTGCAGATCGCGCTTCTCACCGCCCGGATCCAGTACCTCACCGATCATTTCGCCACCCATAAACAGGACCATCACTCCCGCCGCGGGCTGCTCAAGCTCGTCAATCAGCGTCGGCAGCTGCTGGATTATCTCCACCGTAAGAGCCTCGAGCGCTATCAGACGGTGATCAAGCGACTCGGCCTGCGTAAGTAAGCCGCTCCACAGAAGACCAGGGGATAAAACTCAGTGACTCCAACCGCCGTCAAAAAATCTTTCCAATACGGGGAACACAACGTCACGCTCGAGACCGGCAGGATTGCCCGGCAGGCGAGCGGGGCGGTCATGGTCAACATGGCCGATACCGTTGTCCTTGTCACGGTCGTCGGCAAGCGCGAAGTCGTGCCCGGACGAAGCTTTCTGCCGCTCACGGTCAACTACCAGGAGCGGACCTACGCGGCGGGCAAGATCCCCGGCGGATTCTTCAAGCGCGAGGGCCGGCCGTCCGAGAAGGAAACCCTGGTCTGTCGTCTGATCGACCGGCCGATCCGGCCGCTCTTCCCCAACGGCTTCACCAATGAGGTGCAGGTCGTCGCCACGGTGATTTCCATGAACCCCGAGGTCGATCCCGACATCCCAGCACTGATCGGCACCTCGGCGGCGCTCGCGGTCAGCGGCATTCCGTTTGACGGGCCCATCGGCGCCGCGCGCGTCGGTTATCGGGATGGCGGATTCGTCCTCAACCCGGCGATCTCGCAGCTCGAGGACTCCGCACTGGACCTGGTGGTGGCGGGCACCGAGCAGGGTGTTCTCATGGTCGAGTCCGAGGCCGACCGGCTGCCCGAGCAGACCATGCTCGACGCGGTGCTGTTCGGTCACGAGCAGATGCAGTCGGCCATCACGGCCATCAACGAGCTGGCGGCCGAGGCCGGTAAGCCGCGCTGGGACTGGTCGCCGGAGACGGCCGACCAGACGCTGGCCGAGCGGGTGCGCGAGCACGCCGAGAAGCCGCTGACCGACGCCTATGCCGTGGCCGACAAGCAGGCCCGGCAGGAGGCCGTCGCCAGTGTGCGCGAGACCGTCAACGCGGCGTTGGTCGCCGCCGACGACAGCGAGCATGGCTGGTCCGCGGAAGCGGTGAGTGATGCGTTCAAGGCCCTCGAGAAGACCATCGTTCGCGGTCGGATCCTCGCCGGCGAGCGGCGCATCGACGGGCGGGACAACCAGAGCGTGCGGCCCATCGACATCGAGGTCGGGTCGCTGCCGCGTACCCATGGCTCGGCGATCTTCACCCGCGGTGAGACCCAGGCGATCGTGGTCACGACCCTCGGCACCGGCCGCGATGCGCAGATCATCGACGGCATTGAGGGCGAGCGCCGCGAGCCGTTCATGTTGCATTACAACTTCCCGCCCTACAGCGTCGGCGAGGCCGGCTTCATGGGCACGCCCAAGCGCCGCGAGATCGGCCACGGCAAGCTCGCCAAGCGCGGCGTCCAGGCAGTGATGCCAGAGCCCGAGGACTGCCCCTACGTGGTGCGCGTGGTCTCCGAGATCACCGAGTCCAACGGTTCGAGTTCCATGGCGTCGGTCTGCGGGACCAGTCTGTCGCTGATGGACGCCGGCGTACCGATCAAGGCGCCGGTGGCCGGTATCGCCATGGGGCTGATCAAGGAAGGCGATGACTTTGCCGTGCTCACCGACATCCTCGGTGACGAGGATCACCTCGGCGACATGGACTTCAAGGTGGCCGGCACCGATAGTGGTGTGACGGCGCTGCAGATGGACATCAAGATCGATGGCATCACCCGCGAGGTCATGGAACAGGCCCTGAGCCAGGCCCGCGACGGGCGCTTGCATATCCTCGGCGAGATGAACGGCGTCATCGCCGAGCATCGCGAGGAGATGTCCGCCTACGCGCCGCGACTGATCACCCTGCGGATTGATCCGGACAAGATCCGGGACGTCATCGGCAAGGGCGGCGCCACCATCCGCCAGCTTACCGAGGAGACCGGCACCACCATCGACATCACCGATGAGGGCGTGGTCACCATCGGATCGGTGGACAAGGCGGCTGGCGAGGAGGCCCGGCGCCGGATCGAGCTGCTGACCGCCGACGTCGAAGTCGGGCAGGTCTATGAGGGCAAGGTCATCAAGTTGATGGATTTCGGCGCCTTTGTGAACATCCTCCCCGGTCGCGATGGGCTGGTGCACATCTCGCAGATCTCGGACCGGCGGGTGGAGAGCGTCTCCGACGAGCTCGCCGAGGGTCAGAACCTGCGGGTGAAAGTCCTCGAGGTGGATCGCCAGGGCCGTATCCGCCTGAGCATCAAGGCGCTTGGCGAGGAAGAGGCCGAGAGCTGATTACCGCTATCGTCCCGCCCGGACGGTCGGTCAGAACCCCCGCGGTCCCTCGGGCCCCGGGGGTTTTTCATGTCTAGAAGGCACGCTGCTGGCGGCGGAACTCGACCATTTTTTCCTGGGCGTCAATCGCCTCCTCAAGTCGGTTGATGCCCGCCTCGGGGAGCAGTCCGAAGAGCTGGATCATGATCTCAGCGGTGGTCAGCGAATCCCCCAGCGCGGTGTGACGCCCACCGACGCCCACCCCCAGCCGCCGGGCGACGCCTTCAAGGGTGTGCTCGCCGGTGTGGTCGTGCAGCAGGATGGACAGCAGCAGGGCGTCGAGCGTGGGATGATCAAAGCGCACCCCGCAGCGGCGCTGCCTGAGGCGCAGAAAGCGCATGTCGAAGGCGATGTTGAAGCCCACCAACACGGCGTCGCCGGCGAATGCATGAAAGCGCCGGATCACCTCGTCCACCGGCGGGGCATCGGCCACGTCTTCGTCATGAATCCCATGAATGCTTGATGCCAGCGCCGGGATCGGACGCTCCGGGTTGGCGAGTAGCTCGAAGGTCTCGCCGTGCATGACCCGCCCCTGGTGGATGCGCACGGCACCGATGGCGACGATTTCATCGCCATGACCGGGCTCGAGGCCCGTGGTCTCGCAGTCAAAGACGACATAGTCGAGATCGCCGAGCCGGGTGTCGGCCGCCTCGCCCAGCGCCCGCACCGGCTCGGCCTCGTCGGCGGCGAAGTCGTAGTACTCGGGCCGCGCGGCGACCGGGGTGGGCGCCTCGGTCTTCGCCGGCGCACCGGGCAGTGGCAGTCGAAGCAGCGCCCGATGGGGCCGTGACAGGTCCGGCTGACTCCACACGGTGGTGTCATGACGCTGCAGCACCTCGCGCAGGGTCACCGTCCCGCCGACATCATCGAGGCCCGCATCCAGCCACTCGTCGAGCTGATCGGGGCTGACGACGTCGCCCGACCAGTTCATATCCAGATAGACCAGGCTGCCCTGGCCGCGTCCGGATACGGCGACGGCGCTGACCGCCAGGGTATCGGCCAGACGCATCAGCAGCGCCTCGATCACCTGGCTGAGCAGATAGGGTTCCGCGGACACCCACACATCGGCGCTACACTGCACCCGGGGCAGCCGGCCTGCCGCGGCGTTTTTCTTGATGCCGGCGATCAGGCTGCCGAGGTGCAGGTCCTCCAGCCGCCAGTTATCGGTGACCATCGAGGCGGTCTCATCGGACAGGTGCGCGAAGGCATCGGTCAGGCGTCGGGTCTCTTCATGCAGCATGCGCCCGAAGCGCTCGGCGTCCTCACTCATCTGCGCCTGCTGGGCCAGTCGCAGGCTTTCGCTGACGGTGCACAGGCTGGTCAGCGGATCGCGCAACGACTCCACCGCCTCGCGCAGGCTCTGCTCGCGCCGCAGCACCGCCCGGGTCTGGCGCGAGACGTCGGTGAGGGTGATGACGAAGCCGTCGGTCCCCGGATCGTCGGTGATCAGCCGCGCCACCCGACAGCGCAGCAGTCGCTCGCCGCTCGCGGTCGCGCAGACCAGTTCGGTATCGGCGTTGCTCGCGGCATCGGCGGAGGGATCGATCAGGCTCAGCGCATGCCGCAGCGGCCCGTCGTTGAGGACTTCATGCAGATAGCGCCCCAGACCCAGCGCCGGTTCGGCGTCCAGCAGCACGCGCGCGGTGCGGTTGTAGAGGGTGATGCGACCGTCGTCGCGGCAGACCACGACGCCTTCACGGATCTCGCGCAGGATGGTCTCGAGCCGGGCCTTGCGGGCTTCGATGCGGGTGGTCCAGGCCGAGGCGGCTTCTTCCATCTCGCGGCGACTGCGCGCCAGGGTGCCACCGAGCTGCTCGATGGTCTCGGGCAGGCGACCCAGCCAGTGCCGCGACGGCAGCTCCAGTCGATGGCCGGGGTTGGAGCCGGCGATTATCCCGGCCCCGCGCTCGGTGGCACTCAGCGGACGGGTCACGCGCCGATCCAGCAGCAGGCCGCCGATAAGCGGTGCCAGCCCCGCCACCGCACCGGCCAGCAGCGGATGCAGCCCACTCAGCAGGAATGCCGCGGGGCCAGCGAGCAGGGCGATGGCCGCTGTCGATCCCCATAGCCGCTTGCGCAGCCGCGGGAGCCGAAAGGCTCTCACCCTCAGGCGGCTCCGCTCGCCAGCGACCGGATCCGGCCGAGGATGGCCGCGGGATCGAACGGCTTGACGATGAAGTCCGTGGCACCCAGCGAAAACGCCTTCTCGCGCTCCACCTCGAGGCTGTGCGAGGTGAGCATCAGGATCGGCAGGCCCATCGGGCCTGACCCCTGTAGCAGGCGCTGGCAGAGGTCGTACCCGTTGCGGTCGGGCAACGTGGTGTTGACCAGGGCGACATCCGGGGCGGCCTCGGCCATTGCGGCCTCGGCCTGGTTGCCGCTGTTGGCCAGTGCCACGCGAAAGCCCGACTGCTCGAGTAGAAAGCGCAGGGCACTGGTCAGGTTGGATTCATGGTCGACAATCAGAATTGTTTTAACCATCAGCCACTCAGCATCCGTGGATGCTGCCTCCTCCTCTTTTCGGCCAGTATAGGCTACTCCCATGCCCGTTTGTCGAGGTACGCTGCCGGTAGACGCCGATGAACCACGCGGGAGACAGCGATGAGCGACGACACGGCCGATACCGACGCCTCGGTGGTGCGCGGATTTCTGGAGGCGCATGCGCCCTTTGACCGCCTGCCGCGGGCCCTGCAGCAGCATTTCCGCGAGCATTGCGAGGTCTGCCGCTACACCGCCGGCACCGTCATCCTCGAGCCGTCGGTGGAGCCCGCCGGGTACTTCTACCTGATCGTCGACGGGCAGGTGCGCGCGGAGCGCCCCGGCGGCGAGCGCTTTGACATGGGCCCCGGGGATAACTTTCCCATGGCCGCAATGATCGGTCAGCGGGCCACGCGCACGGTCTATCGCGCCAGCACGCCCACCCAGTGTCTGCGCGTTCCCCGGACCACCTTCGAGCACCTCGTCAGCGAAAGCCCGCTGTTCCGCGACTATTGCCTGCGCGGGGTGAGCGGGCTGCTCGATCAGGTCCAGCAGGATATCCAGCACCGGGCCGCCGGCAATCTGGGCAGCGATACCACCATGGATACGCCGCTGGGAGAGCTGATGAACCGGCACCCGCTGACCTGCGAGGCGCATACCTCGGTGCGGGAGGCCGTGGCCACCATGCATGCGCGCAAGGTGGGCAGCGTGCTGGTCACCGACCCGGACGAGCGTCCGCAGGGCATCTTCACCCTGCATGACCTGCGGGGCGTCGTCGCCGAGGGCAGCCACCTCGACGAGTCGCTGGCGGCGGTGATGACCCGCGAGCCGGTCACCCTCGATACCCAGACCTATGCGTTTGAGGCGGTGGTGGAAATGGCGCGTCACCACATCCGGCACATGATCGTCACCGATCCGCAGGGCCGGCTCGCCGGTGTCATCTCCGAGCGCGACATCTTTGCCCTGCAGCGGATCAACCTGGTGCATCTGACCCGCTCGATCACCGGCGCCGAGGACGTGGACGCGCTGGTGCTGGCCCGCGGCCAGGTGGGGGCGCTGATCGATAGCATGATGGCCCACGGCGCCGGCGTTGAGCAGATCACCCGCATCATCACGCTGCTCAACGACCGCACGGTGACCCGCGCCATTGAACTGGTCCTGGCCGAGCGCGGCGACCCCGGCGTGGCGTTTACCTGGATTGCCTTTGGCAGCGAAGGTCGACGCGAGCAGACGCGGGTGACCGATCAGGACAACGGGATTCTGTTTGACCCCGGCGATGAGACGCCGGAGGCGGTACGCGAGCGTCTGCTGCCGCTGGCACGGCGCATCAACGAGGTGCTCGACGCCTGCGGTTTTCCGCTGTGCACGGGCAATGTCATGGCGAGCAATCCGGGGCTCTGCCTGAGCTTTGCGGAGTGGGAGGCCACCTTTGGCCGGCTGGTGGCCAGTGCCACGCCGGAGAACGTGCTCAGCTCGACCATTTACTTCGATTTTCGGCCCGTGTGGGGGGATCTGGTCACCGGCGAGGCCCTGCAGCGCCGGGTGGTGGAGCTGGCGGCCGGCAACTCGGTCTTCCTGCACACCCTTGCGGCCAACGCCCTGGCCATCAAGCCGCCGCTCGGCGTGTTCCGGGACTTCGTCACCGATCGCGATGCCGATGGTGTGCATCGACTGGATCTCAAGGTGCGTGGCCTGACCCCGTTCGTGGATGCCGCCCGGGTGCTGGCCCTGCAGGCGGGGATCGCCGATGGACACACCCAGACGCGTCTGCGCGAGCTGGCCCGCGCGGGGGTGCTGAGCGCCGAGGATGCCGGGGCGTTCGAGCGCTCGTTCGCCTTTGTGCAGCTGCTGAGGATGCGCGAGCACCAGCAGCAGTCGGTGACCGGCGACACCATGGGGAACCGGCTGGATCCGGAGAACGTCAATCCGATGGATCGGCGGATCCTCAAGGAGGCCTTCCGCGAGGCGCGGCGGCTTCACAAAAAGCTCGAAGTGCGGTTCCAGCTATAAAAAAACCCCGGTGGCAGGGCCACCGGGGTTTTCCTGACGGGTCAGGGCGCTCAGGAAGCGCGCGGGACCCGGATGCTCTCCACCAGTTCCTGGATGTTCTCCGGCGGCGGCGCCGTTGCCCGTGACACGAGCGATGCAACGATGACGTTGATCAACGCGCCGATGGCACCGATGGACTGCGGTCCGATCCCGAACAGCCAGTGCTCCGGCGTGTCCGGCAGCATGTTGGTGCCAGGGATGAAGAACCAGCCCTTGAAGATGAACACATACACCAGGGTGAAGCTGAGACCCGAGAGCATGCCCGCGATGGCGCCGGCACTGTTCATGCGCCGGTTGAAGATGCCGAGCATGAGAACCGGGAACAGCGACGAAGCCGCCAGCCCGAAGGCCAGTGCAACGACCTGTGCCGCGAACCCTGGTGGGTTCAGACCCAGGTAGCCTGCCACAAGGACCGCCACACCCATTGCGATTCGAGCCGCTAGCAATTCGCTCTTCTCGCCGATCTTCGGGTTGATGACGCCCTTGATCAGGTCATGGGAGACCGATGAGGAGATCGCCATGAGCAGTCCTGCCGCCGTGGACAGGGCCGCTGCAAGGCCACCCGCGACGGTCAGGGCGATCACCCAGTTGGGCAACTGCGCGATCTCGGGGTTGGCCATGACCATGATGTCACGGTCAACGGTCAGCTCATTGCCTTCCCAGCCATAGGACTCGGCCGTGGGCTCGAAGGCCGGGTTGTCGCTGTTGTAGTACTGGATACGGCCGTCATCATTCTTGTCGTCCCAGGCGAGAAGACCGGTCTCTTCCCAGCGCGAGAACCAGCCCGGCACGTTCTCGTACGCCAGGTTGCCGTCTTCGGCCCCGATCTCGCCCGGCTGGACGGTGTTGATCAGGTTGTAGAACGACATCGCGCCCACGGCCGGTGCCGTGGTGTAGAGAATGGCGATGAAAATCAACGTCCATCCGGCCGACAGTCGGGCATCCCGGACCCGCGGCACCGTGAAGAAGCGCACGATGACGTGGGGCAGACCGGCTGTACCGATCATCAGCGACATGGTCAGGAAGAACATGTTGAGCGTGGTGCCCTTCATCGCCGTGTACTGCGAGAAGCCAAGATCAACAAGGATGTTGTCGAGCTTGTTCAGCAGATAGGTGCCATCGGCGACGGTCCCGCCCAGACCCAGCTGTGGTGCCGGATTGCCGGTGATGGCCAGCGATATGAAGATGGCCGGAATGGTATACGCGAAGATCATCACGCAGTACTGGGCGATCTGGGTATAGGTGATGCCTTTCATGCCGCCGATCACGGCATAGAAAAAGACGATCGCCATCCCGATGAAAAGCCCAAATTCGTAGCTCGTCTCAAGAAAACGCGAAAACGCGACGCCAATGCCCTTCATCTGACCGATGACATAGGTGATCGAGGCGACGATCAGGGCAATGACCGCAATGACGCGGGCCGTCTTGGAGTAGAACCGGTCGCCGATGAATTCGGGAACCGTGAACTTACCGAATTTGCGCAGATAGGGCGCAAGTAGAAGTGCCAGGAGCACATAGCCGCCGGTCCAGCCCATCAGGTAGACGGAGGCGTCATAGCCCAGAAAGGCGATCAGACCGGCCATTGAGATGAACGATGCCGCGGACATCCAGTCCGCTGCGGTGGCCATGCCGTTGGCAATGGGGTGAACCCCCTTGCCTGCGACGTAGAATTCGCCGGTGCTTCCGGCCTTGGCCCAGATCGCGATACCGATGTACAGGACGAAGGTGGCGCCGACAATCAGATAGGTAGTGAGTGCGAGATCCATGTCGAATTCCCCTCGTTACTTTTCGTACACGTCGTATTTTCGATCCAGCGCGTTCATGCGGAACACGTAGACGAAAATCAGGACGATGAACGTGTAAATCGCGCCCTGCTGGGCGAACCAGAAGCCGAGGGGATAGCCCGCAATCATGATGTTGTTGAGCAATGGGGCGAGAATGATGCCCAGTCCATAAGAGACGAAAAACCAGATGATCAGCAATGTGATCAGCAGTCTGACGTTCTCCTTCCAGTAGGCCATGGCGGCCTGTTCCTGATTAGAAGCCATGCTTCCGCTCCTCCTGCGGTGATGTCGTATGACAGTGTCGTCCAGCGACCTGTCGCTTTTTGTGATTATGGATGCGTGGAAATCTCGTCCGGTTGGTCAGATCCTCCCTGGCTCGATTCATTGTTGTGAGATCGCCCGGCGACCCCCTTGAGGGCGTCGCCGGGCCGTGGTTGCTACTGGTTGGCCCGCTGGCTGATCAGGTCATCCACCACACCGGGGTCGGCCAGCGTGCTGGTGTCTCCCAGACTGTCCAGCTCGTTGGTGGCCACCTTGCGCAGGATGCGCCGCATGATCTTGCCTGAGCGGGTCTTGGGCAGGCCCGGCGCCCACTGGATGACATCGGGCTTGGCGATGGGGCCGATTTCGCTGCGCACGAGACTGGCCAGTTCCTTTTCCAGATGGTCACTGGGCTCTGTGCCCTGCACCAGCGTGACGTAGCAGTAGATCCCCTGGCCTTTCAGGTCGTGGGGGTATCCCACCACCGCCGCCTCCGCGACGGCATCATGCAGCACCAGCGCGCTCTCGATTTCGGCGGTGCCCATGCGATGGCCGGAGACATTGAGGACGTCGTCCACCCGCCCGGTGATCCAGTAATAGCCTTCCTCGTCGCGGCGCGCGCCGTCGCCGGTGAAGTACTTGCCCGGATAGGTCGTGAGGTAGGTGTTCATGAAGCGTTCATGGTCACCGTGGATGGTGCGCATCATGCTGGGCCACGCCCGGGTGAGGCACAGGTTGCCCTCGGTGGCGCCCTCGAGCACGTTGCCCTCGTTGTCCACCAGCTGCGGCTCGACACCAAAGAACGGCAGCGTGGCGGAGCCGGGCTTGAGGTCGATGGCGCCGGGCAGTGCCGAGATCATGATCGCGCCGGTCTCGGTCTGCCACCAGGTATCGACGATGCGGCAGCGCTCATCGCCCACCACGCGGTAGTACCACTCCCAGGCCTCCGGGTTGATGGGCTCGCCAACCGTGCCCAACACCCGCAGCGACTGGCGGGAGTGCTTTTTGACCAGCGCCTCGCCCTGACCCATCAGTGAGCGGATCGCGGTGGGAGCGGTGTAGAAGATGTTGACCTGATGGTCGTCGATGATCTGCCAGAAACGCCCGGCATCGGGATAGGTCGGAACACCCTCGAACACCAGGCTGGTGGCGCCGTTGGCCAGCGGCCCGTAGACGATGTAGCTGTGGCCGGTGATCCAGCCGACGTCGGCGGTGCACCAGTAGACCTCGCCGTCGTGGTAGTCGAAGACGTACTTGAAGGTCATCGCGGCCTGCAGCAGATAGCCGCCGGTGGTGTGCAGCACCCCCTTGGGCTTGCCGGTGGACCCCGAGGTATAGAGGATGAACAGCGGATCCTCGGCGTCCATCGCTTCGGGGGCACACTCATCGGACGCGGCAGCCAGCGCCTTGCCATAGTCGATGTCGCGCGCGTCGTTCCACGACACCGGGTTGCCGGTGTGGCGGACCGTGATCACCGAGTGCACGGCGTCGAGGCCATCAATGGCCTTGTCGACGTTTTCCTTGAGCGGGACCGGCTTGCCACTGCGCAGCCCCTGATCGGCGGTGATCACGGTGCGGCAGTCGGCATCGACGATGCGATCGCGCAGGGCATGCGGCGAGAACCCGCCGAAGACGATGGAATGCACCGCCCCGATCCGCGTGCAGGCCAGCATGGCGACCACGGCTTCCGGGATCATCGGCATGTAGATCGAGACCCGGTCACCCCGCGAAACGCCGCGGGACTTGAGCACGTTGGCCAGCCGACAGACATCGGCATGCAGTTCGCGGTAGGTGATGTGCCGGGTGACGCCCGGCTCGTCGCCTTCCCAGATGATGGCGTTGCGATCACCGTGGGTGTCGAGGTGCCGGTCCAGGCAGTTGTAACTGACGTTGAGCTTGCCGCCTTCGAACCAGCGAATCTGCCCCTTGGTGAGGTCGTTATCACTTACGCGGTCCCAGGTCTCGAACCAGGTGAGGAAGGCCTCCGCCTGTTCGGCCCAGAATGCGTCCGGCGCTTCCAGTGACCGGCGGTACATGCGCTCGTACGCTTCGCGGCTGAGCAATGCGTGATCGGCGGTTTCCGGCGGCACCGGATAGCGTTTTTCTGCGGCCATGCCGTTTTCTCCTCCTGAATGACAGCGTTCGACGTCTGTTCTATACCTTATGGACCCTATACTGCGGGTGTTGGAGGCCTGATGCCAAGCCATCGCGCGCAATTGCCCCGGATTGCCAGTGGCCAACCGCCCATTCCAGAAGCATCGCGGGTGGGGCATCCGCCAGGTCGGCCGGCGGAGGATGCCCGAGAAAGGCCAGCGCGTCGGCCACGGCGGCCCCCGCCCGACGGGTATCCACGGGCGGCGCCGCGTTGGTTTTGCTGAGCTTGCGGCCCTGGGGGTCGGTGGCGACGGGTACATGCAGGTGGCGCGGCTGCGGCAGGCCCAGGGCGCTGCGCAGCAGCATCTGCGGGGGCGTCGCGGGCAGCAGGTCGGCACCCCGGACCACATCGGTGACGCCCAGCGTGGCGTCATCCACCACCATGGCCAGGTGATAGGCGTGCAGGCCATCGCCGCGGCGGATCACGAAGTCGCCGATCACGGCCGCGGGGACCAGGGACTGTGGGCCCAGGCGCCGATCCTCGAAGCCAAGGGGGCCATCGGGGACGCGGAACCGCCAGCTGCGCGCTTCACGGCCGGCGGGCAGGCCGTCGCGGCAGGTCCCGGGATAGATGATACCGGCCGGGCCGGCCTCGCCGCCCGCGGCCACCTCGCGCCGGGTGCAGGCGCAGGGGTAGGCGTCGCCACTTGCCTGGAGCCTTTCGAGGGCCGCCTGATAATGATCGCGCCGCGCGTCCTGGACCTGCACCGGGCCGTCCCATTCGAGGCCCAGGGCCTCCAGTGCCGCGCGGATGTCGCGCGCGGCCGAGACCCGGGCGCGGCCGCGGTCGACGTCATCGATACGCAATCGCCACTCGCCGCCGGCCGCCCGTGCATCCAGCCAGCTCGCCAGCGCCGCGATCAGCGAGCCGCGGTGGAGCGGCCCGGTCGGGCTGGGGGCGAAGCGGCCGATGTAGCGCGTGTCGGTCATAGCACCATCCATGCGTTGTTGCCTCAGCTTGCCATGCGGGTTGCTACACTGCGAGTCCAGTCATTCGCTGAGGTCGCCGTGCCACGCCCTGATCTGTCCGCGCGCAGTCACCGCATCCAACCGTTTCACGTCATGACCCTGCTGGCCCGGGCGCGCGAGCTTGAGGCGGGCGGCGCCGACATTGTCCATATGGAGATCGGTGAGCCCGACTTCCCCACGGCGGCGCCGGTGCGTGAGGCGGGCCGCCAGGCGCTCGCCGACGGGCGGACCGGGTATCAGCCGGCGGCGGGGCTGCCGGCCCTGCGCGAGGCCATCGCCGGGCACTACCAGCGTGACCATGGCGTGGAGGTCGATCCCGGTCGCATTCTGATTACCCCGGGGGCGAGCGGGGCGTTGCTGGTGGCCCTGGCCATGCTGGCGGATCCGGGCCGCAACGTCCTGCTGCCCGACCCGGGCTATCCGTGCAACCGCAACTTCGTCGAAGCCGTGGACGCCACGCCGCGGGCGGTGCGTGTGGACGCCGGCAGCGATTATCAGCTGACGCCCGGGCTGGCGGCCGCGGCCTGTGACGAGCGTACGGCGGCGATGCTCGTGGGCTCGCCGGGCAACCCCACCGGCACGCTGGCGAGCGCCGCGGATCTGGCCGGACTCGCGGCCCTCGGCCAGCGCCGGGGCATTGGGCTGATCGTCGATGAGATCTATCACGGACTGCATTACGACGGCGCGCCCGCCCAGGCGTTGGCGCATGCGCCGGACGCGATTGTGGTGAACAGTTTCTCGAAGTACTTCGGTATGACCGGCTGGCGGCTTGGCTGGATGGTGGTCCCCGCTGACTGGGTGCCGGTTGCCGAAAAGCTGCTGCAGAATCTGTTCATCAGCGCCTCGACGCCCGCCCAGTACGCGGCGCTGGCCTGCTTTACCGAGGCGTCCCGCGAGATCTTCGAGGCGAGACGCGAGGCGTTCCGCCAGCGTCGGGACTTTCTGCTGCCGGCGTTGCGCGACCTCGGCTTCCACATCCCGGGCAATCCTGCCGGGGCGTTCTATCTGTATGCCGATATCACCGCGCTCGGCGATGACAGCGCCGATCTTGCAAGCGGACTGCTTGAACAGGCCGGTGTGGCGGTGACCCCCGGGCTGGATTTTGAACGCACGGCACCTGAGCGGCATCTGCGCTTCGCCTACACCACCGACACCGACCGACTGGCAACGGCGGTGAGTCGCATCCAGCGCTATCTGGCCGCCGGCGGCTGATCCCGCGGCGGTACGCTGCACAGTTCAGAGCGGGTCAGGAAGCGTTTGCCCTCGGGCGCTTCCAGTGAGAATCCGGAGCCACGCCCCTCGATCACGTCGATGATCAATCGCGTGTGCGCCCAGAGCGCATACTGGTCACCGCCGATGTAAAAGGGCTGTCCGCCGATGTCGCCAAGGTGGACATCGCGCGCGCCCACCCTGAATTCGTCGCGGGGATAGCACATGGGTGCACTCCCGTCACAGCAACCGCCGGACTGGTGAAACAGCAATGGCCCGTGGCGCCGCTGCAGCTCGGCGATCAGTGCTTCTGCCGCAGGTGTCGCCACAACGCCCATTTCATTCGTGCTCATGATCGTCTCCTCGTCCGCAGCACCGGGCGGGCGTGACCCGCCCGCCCGGCGTTATCCGCCCGCCTAGAACAGTCCCATGGGGGACTCGCTGTAACTCACCAGCAGGTTTTTGGTCTGCTGGTAGTGCGCGAGCATCATGAGGTGGTTTTCGCGACCGAAGCCTGACTGCTTGTAGCCACCAAACGCCGCGTGCGCGGGGTAGAGGTGATAGCAGTTGGTCCAGACACGGCCGGCCTGAATGCCGCGGCCCATGCGATAGGCCGTGTTGACGTTGCGCGTCCACAGGCCCGCGCCGAGTCCGTACAGCGTGTCATTGGCGATACTCAGGGCGTCATCCCGATCGTCAAAGCCGGTGACCGAGACCACCGGGCCAAAAATCTCTTCCTGGAAGACGCGCATGCGATTGTCGCCCTCGAAGACGGTGGGCTGAACGTAGTAGCCACCGCTCAGTTCGCCGCCCAGGTCCAGACTCTCACCGCCGGCGAGGACTCTGGCACCCTCCTGCCGGCCGATATCCAGATAGGCCATGATTTTTTCCAGCTGATCGCGCGATGCCTGCGCGCCCACCATCGTCTCGGTATCAAGCGGATTGCCCGTTTTAATGCGGGATACCCGGTCAAGCGCAGCATCCATGAAGTCGCCATAGAACGAGCGCTGCACCAGTGCCCGTGACGGGCAGGTGCAGACCTCACCCTGATTGAGGGCGAACATCGCGAATCCCTCGAGGGTTTTCTCCCGGAAGCCGTCATTGGCGGCAAAGCAGTCAGCAAAAAAGACGTTGGGTGACTTACCGCCCAGCTCCAGCGTAACCGGAATCAGGTTTTCCGATGCGTACTGCATGATCAGTCGCCCGGTGGTGGTCTCTCCGGTGAAGGCCACCTTGCTGATCCGTGGGTTCGAGGCAAGCGCCTTGCCCGCCTCGGCGCCGAAGCCGTTGACGATATTGAGCACACCGGCCGGCAGCAGGTCGGCGATCAGCTCGGTGAGCATCAGAATGCTGGCCGGTGTCTGTTCGGCGGGTTTGAGTACCACACAGTTGCCGGCCGCCAGCGCCGGCGCCAGCTTCCACGTGGCCATCAGGATCGGGAAATTCCAGGGAATGATCTGACCGACCACACCGAGGGGTTCATGGATCTGATAGGACACCGTGTCGTCGTCGAGCTCGCCAAGTGATCCTTCCTGGGCACGGATGACGCCGGCGAAATAACGGAAGTGATCGATCGCGAGCGGCAGATCGGCCGCCAGCGTTTCCCGGACCGGCTTGCCATTCTCCCAGGTCTCCGCCACGGCAAGCGCCTCGAGGTTGGCCTCCATGCGATCGGCGATGGTGTTCAGAATGACGGCGCGCGCCGCCACCGGCGTCTTGCCCCAGGCCGCCTTTGCCGCGTGGGCTGCATCCAGCGCCTTTTCAACGTCGGCCGCCTTGGAGCGCGGAATGCGGCAGAAGGTCTGCCCGGTGACCGGTGTGGGATTATCGAAGTACTCGCCGTCGAGCGGGGCCTGCCAGTCCCCGCCAATGAAGTTCTGATATTCGCTTTTGAAATGGACGATGGCGTTCGTGCTGCCGGGATTGGCGTAGATCATGGTCTCTCCTCCGTTTTTATGGGTCGGGACGGGATGCGTGCCCGCACCGATACACCAGCAAGATCTGCGCCAATTGATGGCTGCGCGCCCGGCGCTTGCGTCGCGCCCGGGACTGGGCGATCGTGCTATTCAACCTGTCCGCTAGAGACGGGTGGCCGGTGTGCCGTTTTAGAACAATCTGTCGCGGACTGCGACAGAGGAGGAGGGCGATGGACGAGCGGCCGTTTAACGATCGCGCCCGGCTTGCCGGCGCGCGGCGTCAGCTGTTGGCGGGCGAGCGGACGCCGGCCGGTGTGGCGGATGGGGTGGCGGCCTCCTGGCAGCGGGTGGCGGCGGCCGGGCTCTCACCGCGGCAACAGGCGGCTGATGCCGTTTTTGATGCGGCGGCGTTGCGGGCGGCCCGGGCCGACAACGAGTCGCTGATCGCGCTGGCGCTGCCGGAAATCGAAAACCTGTATCACCAGATCAGCGGCAGCAACAGTGCCGTATTGCTCTGCGATGCGCACGGCACGATCCTCGAGCGCCACGGTGACCCGCATTTCCATGCCCGCAGTCAGCGCGTTGCACTGGCACCGGGTGCATGCTGGGGCGAGCCGGTGCGCGGGACCAACGCCATCGGCCTCGCGCTGGCACAGGGCGGTCCAGCGTCGGTCCACGGCCCCGAGCATTATCTGCAGTGCAATACTTTCCTGACCTGTGCGGCGGCGCCGATCCGTGACACGGCGGGGACCGTGATCGGCCTGCTGGATGTCTCCGGGGATCAGTCGGCCCGCCAGATCCATGCCCTGGGGCTGGTGCGGATGGGCGCACGAATGATCGAAAACCGCTGGCTCACGGCGGAGTTCGCCGACAGCTTCCATCTTCATCTCCATGCGCGGCCGGAGCTGCTGGGCACCCTCAGCGAGGGGATTCTCGCGCTCGATGGTGATGGACGGGTATTGGCCCTGAACGAGGTGGCGCGCAGCTACTTCGGCGACGACTGCGTGGGCGAGCGCTTCGAAGGGCTCTTTGAGGAGACGTTCGAGGGCTTGCTGCGCAGTGACGAGGCGATGCCGCTGCGGCGGACCCTCAGCGGGATCATGACCTGCCTGCGCCTGGTCGCGCCGCCGTCGCGCATCCACGGGTCGACGCCGGCGGCTGCGCTGTCCGATGACACGACGTTCGAGCGCTTGCACGCGGGGGATGATGCAGTGGCGGACACACTGCGTCGGGCTCACCGTGTCTTCGCCCGAAACATCCCCCTTCTGATCGAGGGCGAGACCGGCACCGGTAAGGAATGGGTGGTGCGCGCCCTGCACGCGAAGGGGCCGCGGGCGAACGGGCCGATCGTCGCCGTCAACTGCGCGGCAATCCCCGAGAGCCTTGCCGAGGCCGAACTGTTTGGTTATGCCCCGGGGGCATTCACCGGCGCAAACCCGCGCGGTGCCGAGGGTCGCATCGCCGAAGCCAATGGCGGAACACTTTTCCTTGACGAAATCGGCGACATGCCGATCGCGCTTCAGACCCGACTGCTGCGGGTCCTCCAGGAGCGCACCGTCCTGCCGGTGGGTGGCGGTCAGCCCCGGGCGGTGGACTTTGCGCTGGTCAGCGCCACTCATTGCGATCTGGCAGCCCGGGTCAAGGCCGGTGCGTTTCGCGCCGACCTTTACTACCGGCTGTGCGGATTGCGGATCGAATTGCCGCCGCTGCGCCGGCGCAGCGATCGTGAGGCGCTGATCGACCGGCTTCTGGCCGAGGAGGATCCCATGGCGACGCTTTCGCCGGATGCCCGCGCCCGGCTTCTCGCCTATTCATGGCCCGGTAATCTGCGTCAGTTGCACAGCGTCATGCAGACGGCGCTGGCGTTACGCCGACCGGGCGCGCCGGTGACACGGGCGGATCTGCCTGATGTCCTCCTGGAGGCGGACGTCGGAAACATGTCGGCTGAGGCCTGTCCGGATACCGACCTTCGGGCCATGGAACAACGCCATATTCAGGCGGCACTGGTGGAGCACGGCGGTAACGTCAGTCGCGCCGCGCAGTCGCTGGGCATCAGTCGCAGCACGCTCTACCGGCGCATTGGTTCCTCCTCCCGGGGAAAATGAGTATCTTGAATGCTGCACGGCAACAGGGACGCCCGCGTGGATGCGGCTCAGTAAAATCCGCCTGAGCGGTTTCAAATCCTTCGTCGACACGACGCCGGTCGCGCTGGGCTCGGGCATCACCGCCATCGTCGGCCCCAACGGCTGTGGCAAGTCCAACATCATCGATGCCGTGCGCTGGGTCATGGGCGAGCGGTCGGCCAAGCATCTGCGTGGCGGCTCGATGGCCGATGTCATCTTCAGTGGATCCGGCAGCCGCAAACCCGTGGGGCAGGCCAGTATCGAGCTGGTGTTCGACAATGCCGACGGTTCACTGGGCGGGCAGTACGCCGGGTTCAGCGAGATCGCCATCCGCCGTCAGGTCAACCGCGACGGGCAATCGGCCTATTTTCTCAACGGCAGCCGCTGTCGGCGTCGCGATATCACCGATGTCTTCCTGGGGACCGGGCTCGGGCCCCGCAGCTACTCGATCATCGAGCAGGGCACCATCTCGCGACTGATCGAGGCGCGCCCCGAGGCACTCCGCGGCTACCTCGAAGAGGCCGCCGGGATCAGCCTGTACAAGGAACGGCGCCGCGAGACCGAGCGGCGGATCCGCGATACCCGCGAGAACCTCGAGCGGCTCGATGACATGCGCGCCGAGGTCGCCCGCCAGCTCGACCGGCTCAATGATCAGGCCCGGACGGCCGAGCGCTACCGCCAGTTGAAAGCCGATGAGCGTCAGTGTCATGCCGAGCTGACCCTGCTGCGTATCCGCCAGCTCGAGGCTGAACAGGCCGATCTGCAGACCCAGCGAGCTGATGCCGAGACCGCCCTCGAGGCACGCCTGGCGGAACAGCGGCGCTGCGAGCGCGGGATGGAATCGGTGCGCGCCGAACAGACCGCGGCGAGTGATCACCTGAATGCCGTGCAGGCCGAGTACTACGAACTCGGATCGACGCTGGCCGCCCTCGAGCAGCGTATCCGCCACGACCAGGAGACGCTCAGCCAGAGCCGCCAGGCCCTTGAGCAGACACGGGCCGCCATCGCTGAGAACGACCGTGCCCTCAGTGACGACCGTGATGAACGTCAGACGCTGACGGCGACCATCGACACCGAAACGCCGGCGCTCGCCGCCGCTGACCAGGCCCTCGCGGAGGCCGAGCAGACCGTTGCGACAGCGGGCGCCCGCCTCGATGAAGCCCGCGAGCAACGCGATGCGGTGGGGCAGGAACACGCCGAGGCTGAGCGCCGGATGCAGCTCGAGCAGACCCGGATCGATCAGCTCGAGGCCCGCGTCGCCGATCAGGACCGGCGTCTGGCGCGCATTGCCGAGGAACTCGATCTGCAGGCGGGCGAGGACGCTTCCGCCGACGCCACCGACCGTGCCGATATCGAGGCGCTGGTGGCCGATCGTGAACCGCTGGACGCCCGTATTGCGGCGGCCGATACGCAGCTGGCCGCGGCGGCCGAGGAGCGCCAGTCGCTGGATGCCCGGATCGATGAGCAGCGCTCGCGGCTGAACGCCTGCGAAGCCCGGCGCGAATCGCTGCAGACCCTCCAGGACGAGGCCCTGGGCCGGCATGACGAAATGGCCCGCTGGCTGCAGGCCCAGGGGCTTGAAGGACATCGGCGCCTGGGGGATCAGCTTGCCGTGGCGCCTGGCTGGGAAATGGCGGTGGAGTGGGCCCTGGAGCGCGCGCTGGAGGCCGTGGAGGCCGGCGACGCCGACCCGGACACGCCCCAGGCCGGCGAGGTGATGCTCTTCAGTGCCGTACCCGGGGCCGACGCCCCGCCCGATTCGCTGGCCGCGAAGGTGGCGGGTCCGGCCGCGGTGACCGATCTGCTGGCCCGTATCCGGACGGCGGATAGCCGGGCCGAGGCGCGCGGCTGGCTGAGCCGCCTTGCGCCGGGCGAGTCGGTGATGACCGCGGATGGGGCGTGGTATGGCCATGGCTGGCGGCGTCTGCGCGCCACCGCGACCGATCCGGAAGCCGGCGTGGTGGCGCGGGGCCGGGCCATCGAGGCCGTCACCGCCGAGATTGCCGGGGCGCGGCATGCCCTGGATGATCTCATGAGCCGGCGGGAGGCCACCGATGCGCGCAGCGCCGACGCAAAGGCCGACCGGCAGCGGGCGGTGGAGGCCCGTCAGAGCCTGGATCAGGCACTCGCCGCGGCACGCGCCCGACAACAGGCGGCCATCGATCAGCAGCGGGCAAAGGCTGAGCAGCGCCAACGGCTGATGCGCGAGCGCACGGAGCTCACCGAGTCGCGGGATGAGGCGCGCGCGGCCATCGACCGGGCCGTGGCCGAGCGCGATGCCGCCCGGGTTCAAGTGCAGTCCGCCCGTGATCGACGGATCCCCCTGGATGAAGCGCTGGACACCGCCCGGGCGGGCCTGGAGCGCGCCCGGGCGGCGGCCGCGGCGGCCCGCGATCAGCGCCAGGCGGTCGCCCTGCGTCTGGAGCGGGCCGAGACCGCGCGGCAGTCACGGGATCAGGCCATCGCCCGGTTGGCCGCCCAGGCCAGCGAGTTGCAGCAACGCGCCGATGAACTGCAGGCCACCATCGACGCCCTGGGTGACCCGGACGCCACCCGGGCGAATGAGCGGCAGTCGCTACTGAGCCGTCGGGCCGAGCGTGAGAGCGCCCTCGAGGCGGCCCGTCGGCGTCTTGATGATCAGGCCGCCATGCTGCGCCAGCTCGACACCGAGCGATCGCTGGCGGAGCAGGCGGTGCGCGAGCGACGTGAGACCCGCGATGGCCTGCGCCACCGCGAGGTTGAGGTGGAGGCACGGCTTGCCGACCGGCGTGAGCAGTTTGCCGCGCTGCCGGTGGACGGCGAGGCCATCGCCGGGGCGTTGCCGGAGGACGCCGATGAATCGGCCTACATCGGCGAGCTCGAACGCCTTGCCGCGGCCATTGATGCACTGGGGGCGATCAATCTCGCGGCCATTGACGAGCAGGCCACGCTGGCCGAGCGCAAGACCTATCTAGACGACCAGCAGGCCGACCTGAGCGCCGCCCTCGAGACGCTGGAGAACGCCATCCAGCGCATTGACCGCGAGACGCGGAGCCGTTTCCGGGCCACGTTTGACGAGGTCAACGCCGGGCTGCAGCGGCTTTTCCCGACGCTGTTCGGCGGCGGCGAGGCCTATCTCGAGATGACTGAAGCGAATCTGCTCGAGACCGGCGTCACCCTGATGGCTCGACCGCCCGGCAAGCGCATCAGCAACATCCATCTGCTCTCCGGGGGCGAAAAGGCGCTGGCGGCGGTGGCGCTGGTGTTCGCCATCTTCGAGCTCAACCCCGCCCCGTTCTGCATGCTCGATGAGGTCGATGCCCCATTGGACGAGGCGAATGTGGGGCGTTTCTGCGATCTGCTGCGCAGCCTGTCGGATCGCGTCCAATTCATCGTGATCACGCACAATAAGGCCACCATGGAGGCAGCCAGCCACCTGGCCGGGGTGACAATGGCGGAACCGGGGGTCTCGCGGCTGGTGGCCGTGGACGTCGAGGCGGCCGTGGAAATGACCGCCGGCGAGACTTGAGTTGAGACAGGTGGCGTTGCAACCTGACAGGGATATGGGGGAACGGAACTGGGAATGAACGAACTGCGCTGGATTCTTCTGGGCCTTGGCGTTGTGATCATCGCCGGCGTCTATGGCTACACCCGCCTCCAGGACTGGCGCCGCGACGGCCCACCGTGGCGGCGTCGCGCGCGCCCGCAGCGCGAGCCCTTCGCCGACTATCAGGAGCCGGCGCTGGACGCCGGCGACCCGCTGGCCGGGGAACCCGTCGCCGACGATCCCATCGCTGACGATGACCTGCCAGCGGCTGACCCCGCGGAGACACCCGGCGGCGAGGGCATTGTCGGCCCCGCCCGGGTCGTCCACTCGGAGGACGAGCTGGAGGATGTGCGGGGTCGAGCGGTCGGCGAGGAGTGGATCATCGCGCTGTCGGTCATGGCCCCCGAGGGGCGACCCTATGATGGCGGGTCCATCGCCGAGGTGCTCGAGGCGGCGGGACTCGGCCTGACCGATCAGGGCGTTTTCGAGCGCCCGCTCAGCGTGAACGGCGAGACCGTCGCGCTCTATACCGTGGCCAGCATTGTCGAGCCGGGTACCTTTGACCGGACCGACCCGGCGGCCACCACCACGCCGGGGATCGTTTTCATCATGCAGGTGCCCGCGCCGTTCGACGGGCTGGCGGTATTCGAGCGCATGCTGGCGACGGCCCGGCGCGTGGCCCAGAGCCTGGGGGGCCAGTTGCTGGACGGCCGGCGCTGCGATCTGACACCCCAGGCCATCGAGCACTGGCGTGAGGCGCTGCTCGAGTACCGACGCCGGGCACGGGTCGCCGATCGGCGACCGGGCGGCCGCCCATGAGCGCAGCGGACGCCCCGGCGGAGCGTGCCGCCCGCCTTCGCGACCAGCTCGAGACCCACAATTACCGCTACTACGTCCTCGACGATCCGACCATCGCCGATGCCGAATACGATCGGCTGATGGACGAGCTCATGACCCTCGAGCGCGATCATCCCGAGCTGCAGCGGGATGATTCGCCGACCCGGCGGGTGGGCTCGGCGCCGCTGTCGAGCTTTGCGGAGCGGGCCCACGGCGAGCCCATGCTGTCGCTGGCGAATGCCTTCAGCGAAGCGGATGTGGCCGACTTCGACCGGCGTCTGCGCGAGGCGCTGGGCGTCAGCGACATCGACTACATGGCCGAGCCCAAGCTCGACGGTCTGTCGGTCAACCTGCGTTATGAATCGGGACAGCTAGTGACGGCGGCGACCCGCGGTGATGGCCGCGTCGGCGAGGACATCACCGCCAATGCCCGTACCATCCGCAGCATCCCGCTGCGACTGCAGGGTGATCAGGCGCCGGCGGTGATCGAGGTCCGCGGCGAGGTGGTGATCCAGCGCGCCGACTTTGAGGCCCTCAATGAGCGCCGTCTGGCGCGCGGTGAACGCCCCTTCGCCAATCCGCGCAATGCCGCGGCGGGCAGCCTGCGCCAGCTCGATTCGCGGATCACCGCGCATCGCCCGCTGACGCTGTTTGTCTTTGGCACGGGCGAGGCCAGCGAGGCGTTGCCCGCCACCCACGAGGCGGTCCTCGAAACCCTCCGGCAATGGGGGTTTCGGGTCAATGATCAGGTCCAGCGCGTGACCGGTGTCAGCGGCTGCCTCGCCTACCAACAGCATCTTGTCGAGGTCCGTGACCGCCTCGACTATGAAATCGATGGTGTGGTCTACAAGGTCAATGATCGTCAGGTCTGGCAGCGGCTGGGGGCCACGGCGCGGGCACCGCGCTGGGCGCTCGCCCACAAGCTGCCGGCCCGCGAGGCGTCCACCCGGGTCAGGGCCATTCTGCCGTCGGTGGGCCGGACCGGGGTCATCACTCCGGTGGCCGACCTGGAGGCGGTGGAAGTCGGCGGTGTGACCGTGACCCGCGCGACGCTGCACAACCTTGACGAGGTCCATCGCAAGGATGTCCGCGAGGGCGATGCGGTGATGGTCCGCCGGGCTGGCGATGTCATCCCCGAGGTGGTCAGTGTCATCGAATCACGCCGGCCGGCCGACGCCCGGGCCTGGCAGATGCCGGCGGCCTGTCCGGTCTGCGGATCCGACGTCGTGCGGATCGATGACCAGGCGGCGCATCGCTGCATGGGCGGGCTCTACTGCCCGGCGCAGCGCATGGGGGCGCTGATGCACTTTGTCTCACGGCGGGCGATGGACATCGATGGGCTGGGTGAAAAGCTCATCGAGCAGCTGGTCTCCCACGAGCGGGTGCGCACCGCCGCCGATCTGTATGCCCTGACCCGCAGCGATCTACTGGGCCTGGAGCGCATGGGCGAGCGCTCCACCACCAATCTGCTGAGCGCGATTGAGGCCTCGCGGGAGACCACGCTGGCGCGGTTCCTCTACGCCCTGGGCATTGATCAGGTGGGTGAGGTGACCGCCCGTGCCCTGGCAACGCACTTCGGCAGCCTGGAGGCGCTCATGGCCGCTGACGAGGAGGATCTCACGGCGGTGCCCGATGTCGGGCCGGTGGTGGCGGAATCGGTGCGCCAGTTCTTTGCCCAGCCGCATAATCGCGAGGTGATCGAGGCCCTGCGCGAGGCGGGCGTGCACTGGCCCGATCCCGGATCAGCGGCCGAAGCGCCACCCGCCCAGCCGCTGGCCGGGCAGACTTTTGTGCTGACCGGCACCCTCCAGGGCCAGACCCGCGATCAGGCCCGTGCCCGCATCGAGGCCCTGGGGGGCAAGGTCACGAGCAGCGTGTCCAGTCGCACCGATTATGTCGTCGCGGGCGCCGAGCCGGGCTCGAAACGCGACCGCGCCGACAGTCTGGGAGTGACGGTCCTCGATGAGGCGGGCTTCAACGCCCTGATCAACTAGACGTCAGCCGTTGTCGGGCTGGGCCCAGGCCGCCTCGTAGTCGATGTCGGCCTCCTCGCGCAGGCTCCCGAGCTCGGCCTGGATGCGCTCGTTGACGATGCTCATGCGCAGCTGACCCGCCACGTCGGAAAACGCGGGCGCGTCGGTCTCACGGGTGTCATCAAGCCGGATGACATGAAAGCCGAAGCGCGTTTCCACGGGCTCGTCGGTCACCTCACCGGGCTCGAGTTCGGCGACGGCCGCCGAAAACGGCTCGACCATGTCACCCGGGGCAAACCAGCCCAGATCGCCGCCATCCCGCGAGGTGCCATCCTCGGAGTACTGCCCCGCGAGCTCGACGAACGCCTCGCCGCTGTCGAGCCGGTCGATCAGGGCGGCCGCCTGCTCGCCATCCGAGACAAGGATATGCCGGGCCTTGTACTCGCGCGGGGCTTCCCCGCCATAGATCTCATCGTAGCGGTCGCGCAGCACCGACTCGGCCACCGGCTCGGTCTCGGTGAGCTGACGCACAAAGCCCTGGGCCAGGGTGCGGCGGCGATCGTTGTTGAGCTGCGCGGCGACGTCCGGGTTTTCATCGATGCCCGCGGCGTCACCGGCCTGGGCGAGCAGCATCAGGTTGATGATCTCCTCGAGGAACTGACGGCGCTGCGGCGGCGGGATCTCGGACTGGCCCTGAGTCTGCTGTGAGACCAGCTGATCGAGCTCGCGGGCGGTGATGGTCTCGCCATTGATCTCGGCAAGCACCTCGACCTCGGCGCTGTCCGCGCCATCGGCCGATTCCTGAGCCTGGGCCATGCCCATTCCGGCGCCAAGGGCGAGGGCGGGCAGGGTCAGGCGAAGGGCGGTAAGGGGACTGAATGACATTGTAGTACTCATTGGCTTTCGGGGGATTGGGAGCGGGCCTCGGCGGGCGTCAGCGCCTCGATGCTGAGGGCGTGGATGCAGTCATTGCGCATCGCATCCCCCATCGCGTCGTAGACCAGACGATGCCGCTGGAGGCGACGCCGGCCGGCGAAGTCGTCGCTGACGATCCGCAGGCTGTAGTGGCCGCCACCGGCCTGGGCGCCGGCGTGGCCGGCATGCCGATGGCTGTCATCCTGGACCTCGAGCGAGTCGATGGACAGGCTGTGTTCCAGTCGCGACCGGATCATGGCCGGCCGCTCGCTGCGCGGGACATCACTCATGGCAGCACCTTTTTAAACGGCTTGACGGTGACGGCGCGGTAGACCCCTGCGGCGACATAGGGGTCGGCGTCGGCCCAGGCCCGGGCGCTCGCCAGCGAGTCGAACTCGGCGATCACAACGCTCCCGCTGAAGCCCGCCTCGCCCGGGTCGTCGGCATCGATGGCCGGGTTGGGGCCGGCCACGAGCAGACGGCCGTCATCGCGAAGCTGCCGGAGCCGCTCGAGATGCGCGTCGCGGGCACCGGCCCGACGCTCGCGGCTGTCGCTCACGTCTTCACTGATAATCGCGTAGTACATAGGCTTCCGTTCGTTAAACTGTCGGGACGCTATCATAACTGGGTGCGGTGGACACCCGAGGAGTTGCCCCATGAGTCAGTATTTCGAGATTCATCCGCGAACCCCGCAGCCCCGGCTCACCCGGCGCGCCGTCGAGATCCTCCGCGATGGCGGAGTGATCGTCTATCCCACCGGCACCACCTATGCGCTCGGCTGTGCGATGGGCGAGAAGGCCGCCGTCGACCGCATCCGCCAGCTGCGTGGGCTTGAGGAGCGCCATCACTTTACCCTGGCCTGTCGCGATCTCTCGGACATCGGCAGCTATACCCGCCTGGACAACACGGCGTTCCGCCTGCTCAAGGCCCATGTCCCGGGCCCCTACACCTTTGTGCTGCGGGCCACTGCCGAGGTCCCCCGCCGGGTGCAGCACACCCGCCGTAAAACCATCGGCATCCGTGTGCCGGATCACCCGGTGGCCCAGGCGCTGCTCGAGGCGCTGGGCGAACCACTGACCACCAGCACACTGCTGCTGCCCGGCGAGACCGATCCCATGACCGATCCGGTGGACATGCGTGAGCGCCTCGGCCGCCAGGTGGATGCCATCATCGATGCCGGTTCCGGCGGGCTCGAACCGAGCACGGTGGTGGATCTCAGTGGCGAGCGGCCCGAAGTGATCCGGCGTGGCGCCGGTGATGCACACGTTTTCGAGGGCTGATCGGCTATGATGGGGGCCAGTCAACGGTCTATGCGGAGGTCACCTTGAGCCAATCGCCAGCGAGTCGCGATCGCATCCTCTCGGGCATGCGCCCCACCGGGCGCCTGCATCTGGGGCACTACCACGGGGTCCTGCGCAACTGGACCTCGCTGCAGGCCTCCCACGAGTGCTTTTTCTTTGTCGCCGACTGGCATGCGCTGACCACGGCCTACGAAAACCGCGAAGTGATCTCGCAGAGTGTCTGGGACATGGTGGTGGACTGGCTCGCCGCCGGCGTCAATCCCAATCTCTCGACGCTGTTCATCCAGTCACGGGTCATGGAGCATGCCGAGCTGCATCTGCTGCTCTCGATGATCGCCCCCCTGGGCTGGCTGGAGCGGGTGCCGACCTACAAGGATCAGATCGCCGAGCTGCGGGACCGGGACCTGGCGACCTACGGGTTCCTCGGCTACCCGGTGCTGCAGAGTGCCGACATCCTGATCTATGGGGCGAGTGGCGTGCCGGTGGGCGAGGATCAGGTCTCGCACGTCGAGCTGACCCGTGAGCTGGCGCGACGGTTCAACCATCTGTTTGGTCGCGAGCCCGGGTTTGCCGAAAAAGCCGAGGCGGCCATCGCCAAGATGGGCAAGAAACACGCCCGGCTCTATCGATCGCTGCGGCGGCGCTATCAGGAGGCCGGCGATGGCGAGGCGCTCAGCGAAGGTCAGGCGCTGCTCGAGAATCAGCAGAACCTGACCATCGCCGACCGCGCTCGTCTGGCCGGTTACCTCGACGGTGGCGGGCGCAGCGTACTCACCGAGCCCGAGGCGCTGCTCACCCGGGCGCCGCGCATGCCGGGCCTGGATGGCCGGAAGATGTCCAAGTCCTACGGCAACACCCTGTCCCTGCGCGAATCGGACGCCGACATTGATCGCAAGATCCGCACCATGCCCACCGACCCGGCGCGGGTGCGGCGGAACGATCCCGGCGAGCCCGAAAAATGTCCGGTGTTTGATCTGCACAAGGTCTACGCCGATGACGCCACGCGGCGCTGGGTCGAGGAGGGCTGCCGGTCGGCGGGCATTGGCTGTCTCGACTGCAAGAAACCCCTCATCGACGCGGTCCAGGCCGAGGTGGCGCCGATCCGCGAGCGGGCCGCCGAGCTTGAGGCCGATCCCGATCATGTCCAGCAGATCATCAACGATGGCTGTGACCGGGCCCGCCACGTGGCCCGCGACACGATGAAGGAAGTCCGCTCGGCCATTGGACTGGACTACCGCCAGCGATGAGCATTGCGACGGTGCGGGGCGAGCCCTATGAGGCGCTGCCCCACGATCTCTACATCCCGCCGGATGCCCTCGAGGTGTTCCTCGAGACCTTCGAGGGGCCGCTCGATCTGTTGCTGTACCTCATCCGGCGGCAGAATCTGGACATTCTCGATATCCCCATCGCCCGCATCACCGATCAGTACATGCACTACGTTGAGCTGATGAGCGACCGGCGCCTGGCGCTGGCGGCGGAATACCTGGTGATGGCCGCCATGCTCGCCGAGATCAAGGCGCGCATG
Source organism: Spiribacter roseus (assembly GCF_002813635.1). Taxonomy (NCBI): domain Bacteria; kingdom Pseudomonadati; phylum Pseudomonadota; class Gammaproteobacteria; order Chromatiales; family Ectothiorhodospiraceae; genus Spiribacter; species Spiribacter roseus. The sequence continues at coordinate 506,710 of NZ_CP016382.1, forward strand.
CTCATGCCGCGGGCACCCCATGAGGATGATGACGGGGACGACCCCGATCCGCGCGCTGAGCTGGTGCGGCGGCTGCGCGAGTACGAGCAGTTCCGGGCGGCCGGCGAGCGGATCGATCAACTGCCGCGGGTGGCGCGGGATGTGTTCCCGGCCCAGGCCGGTCACCCCCCGGCAGCGGCCACCCGACCCGAGCCGCCGCTGGCGCTCGATGAACTGTTCGACGCCTTTGCCGCGGTCATGGCGCGGGCCGATCTGAATACCCATCACGCGGTCCGCCGCGAAGCCCTGTCGGTGCGCGAGCGCATGACCGGGACGCTGGCCCGGCTCCAGAGCGAGCGGTTTGTGCCACTGACTGAACTGCTCGATGCGCGCGAGGGGCGCGCCGGTGTGGTGGTGACCTTTCTGGCCGTTCTCGAGCTGCTCAAGGATGCGCTGCTCGAGATCGTCCAGTCCGAGGCGTTCGCCCCGCTGTACCTGCGCGCCCGGGGCACGCAGGCGTCTGGCGCTGAGACGGCATGAGCGCGGCGAGCGAACCCGCGCCGGAGGTGATCCTCGAGGCCGCTCTGCTCGCCGCCGGGACGCCGCTGGATCTAGCGCAGCTGCAGGCCGTGTTCGGCGATGATCCGCCGGATCGTGCCAGCCTCGAGGCGGCCCTGGCACGGCTTGAGGCGCAGCTCGCCGACCGCGGTGTGGAGCTCTGCCGGGTCGCCGGCGGCTGGCGGCTGCAGGTGCCCGAGCGCTGCGCTCCATGGGTGGCCCGATTGTGGGAGGAAAAGCCCGCGCGCTATTCCCGGGCAGTGCTCGAGACGCTGGCCATCATTGCCTATCGACAGCCTGTGACGCGGGCCGAGATCGAGGTGATCCGTGGTGTCCCGCCGAGTACCACAATCATGCAGACACTCCAGGAGCGCGGCTGGATCCGGGTGGCCGGCCATCGGGACAGCCCCGGCCGGCCGGCGGTGTTCGCCACCACCCGCGATTTTCTGGACCATTTCAATCTTGCCAGCCTCGATGAATTGCCCACATTGACCGAACACCCGGAACAGGGGAGCGAATGACCTCGGAGAAACTGCAGAAAGTCCTGGCCCGCGCGGGCATCGGCTCGCGCCGCGAGATGGAGCGCGTCATCGACGAGGGGCGCGTCGAAGTCGACGGCCGGCGGGCGAGCCTTGGCGACCGTGTCGACGAGCGGGCGCGGATCCGCGTCGATGGCCGGGTGGTGGGCGCTGTCGCGCGCAGTGCCGGCGAGCGCCAGGTCATCGCCTACCACAAGCCCACCGGCGAGGTGGTCACGCGTCATGATCCCGAGGGCCGGCCCACCGTCTTTCGGCGCCTGCCGCGGCTGCGCAGCGGGCGCTGGTTGTCGGTCGGCCGCCTCGATATCAACACCTCGGGGTTGCTGCTGTTCACCAACGACGGCGAGCTGGCCAACCGGCTGGCCCATCCCTCGTATGAAATGGTGCGCGACTACGCGGTGCGCATCTTCGGGTCGGTGGACGACTCGATCTGCCGGCGGTTGCTGGCCGGCGTCGAGCTGGATGACGGTCGGGCGGCCTTCGAGTCGCTGCAGCCACTGGATCATGGCGAGCAGGCGAATTCCTGGTACCGCGTGCGGCTGCGTGAGGGCAAGAATCGGCTGGTGCGGCGGCTATGGGAATCCCAGGGTGTGCAGATCAGCCGGCTGATCCGCGTCCAGTACGGCCCCTATGAAATGCCGCCGCGGCTGCGCGAGGGCCAGATTCAGGCCTTCACCGCCGGCGAGGTCCGCGATCTGGCCCATCGCGTCGGCCTGGCCGAGGCCAACGCCGGTGACGGCGACCGTCGCCCCCGCGCCCACCGTCGTAACCGCTCATGAGCGCGCAGCCACGCGGCCTGCCGGCCCTGCTGGATCGGCTTACCCGGGCGTTCGGCCCCCAGCAGTGGTGGCCGGCCGAGAGCGCCTTCGAGGTGCTGGTCGGCGCCGTGCTCACCCAGAACACCGCCTGGCGCAACGTCGAGACCGCCATCGCCCGACTCCGGGCCCGGGACTGGCTGTCGCCATCGGCCATCGTCAACGCACCCGTCGATGAGCTGCGGGAGTGCCTGCGCCCGAGTGGCTATTACAACGTCAAGACCCAGCGCCTGCGCGCCGCCTGCGAGACCTGGCTGGCACTGGGCGGTGAGGCGGGGATCGACGCGATGCCCACTACGACGGCTCGGGCCGAGCTGCTGGCGGTCAGGGGACTGGGGCCGGAGAGCGTCGATGACGTCCTGCTCTACGGTTTTCACCGCCCGGTGTTCGTGGTGGATGCCTACACCCGGCGGATCTTCTCACGGGTTGGCGTGGTGCCGGCGAGCATCGGCTATGACGATCTTCAGGCGGCCTTCGAGGCCGAACTGCCGCGCGATGCGGCGCGCTTTAACGAGGCCCACGCACTGATCGTGAGCGTGGGCAAGGACTACTGCCGGCCGCGGCTGCCGCGCTGCAGCGCCTGTCCGCTGCAGCCGGCCTGCGATCACGGCCGCAGCCAGCTGGACGGGACCTAGCGCTCGTAGGTGCCGATCAGGCGGCTCATGCCGATCACATGCGGCTCGACCTGTTCGAGGAACTGGCGCATGGTCAGCCCGGGCTCGAGCTGCAGGGCCTGATCAAGCGCCAGCACCCAGAAGTAGTAGTGATGCACGCCGTGTCCTTCGGGGGGCATGGGCCCGCCATAGGTCTGACGCCCGAAGTCGGTCACCCCGTGGGTGTAGGCCTCGCTGCCTTCCTCGAGCGAGGTCACATCGTGGGGGATGTTGTAGTAGACCCAGTGGACGAAGCCGTAGCTTCCGGGATTGACCAGCGGTGCATCGGGATCGTGGCAGATGACCGCAAAACCCTGCGTGCCTTCGGGCGCGCCGGTCCAGTGAAGCGCCGGTGCAATGTCTTCACCCTCGCCGGTATAGCGCACCGGAATGGGCTGATGGGGGCCGAACGCGTTACTGCGCGCCTGCATGGCCGATAGGGCAAATCCCATGGGGTTATTCTCCAGTCCCGTTCAAATGTTGCGCATGCTTGCACTTCCACCGGCCTTGTCACAAGCCTGCAATCTCTGTCAGCGCGAGACCCGGTACATGGCGCCATTGGCCGGCGTCGCCGTCGGATCGACAAGCGTCGCCACGGCCCGGGCAGCGGTTTCGGCCGTGGGTACTTCATCGACCGTCTCACCGGTAAAAAGTTGTCGCCGCAGCGTGGACTGGATGGCCCCGGGGTCGACGCTGCAGCTGATCACCGGATGCGCCGCGGAATACTCGGCCGCCAGCGTGGCCGCCAGCCCCTCCACCGCCCATTTACTCACCCCATACGCCCCCATCGCCGCCTGACCGCTGCGCCCGGCCGCATCGGAGATGAAGATCACCCGGCCCTGACTGTCGCGCAGCAGACCGAGGAGCGCCTGGGTCAGCAGGAAAGCGGCGTTGATGTTGACATGCAGGCATTTGAGCCACGCCTGCGGGTCGTAGAGGCCCAGTGGCGAGGGCGACCCGAAATCCGCCGCCGCATGCACCACCGTATCGACTCCGCCCAGGGATTCGGCCAGACGGTCGGCCAGCTCGGCATAGTCATCCGGTCCGGCGCCCATCAGATCCAGCGGGTAGAGCGCCGGCTGACCATGGCCGGCCGCCTCGATGCGGTCATGAAGCGCTTCCAGCCCGTTCAGTGATTTATCGAGCAGCACCGTATCGGCGCCCTGCGCGGCCAGCTGCTCGGCCAGCGCACTGCCCAGCGCCCCCGCGGCGCCGGTGACGAGGATGCGCTGCCCGGACAGGCGGGTGGGATCGAGGGTGGCATCGGCGGGGGCAGACAGGGGCTGGTTCATGTTGAGGAGTACTCCGGAAGCGGATGGACTTTGTGCGGACGCCGCGCGGTCCGCCAGGCGAGCCAGAGCTTGCGCAGCGGCGTCAGATGGACCTGGCGCTCGGCCACGGCATAGCCGTCGGCGGCCATGTCGTCCAGCAGGCGCCGGTGCAGCACTGCCAGCACCAGCCCGTAGGCCTGTGCCGGCCGCGCCGAATAGGGCAGTCGGGTGATGGCGCTGTCCAGAAACTGCCGCGCGCGGTTGCCCTGATGGGTCAGCAGGCTGCGCACGGCATCCGCCTGATCGGCCGCCAGCAGATCCTCGCTGCCAAGCCCGCTCAGGGTGAGTTCGTCTTCGGGAATGTACAGCCGACCGGCGCGGACGTCCCGGCGCAGGTGGCGCAGCATGCGCGTGAGCTCAAGCCCCATGGCGAGGTCGTGGGCGAACGGCGCCGCCTCGAGGCCACTCGAGCCCGTCATCCGCCAGGCCAGATCCGCCACCGCGCCCCCGGCACGATGGCAGTACAGCGTGAGCTCGCGCAGCGTCGGGTAGCGCCCGTACTCGAGGTCCATGCGGCTCGCCTCGATCACCTCGCCGAGCCCGTCCATCTCCAGCTGATGGGTCTGGAGGGCGGGGAGCAGGGCCTGACTGACGGGATGCCGCGGCGCTCCCGCGGCGAGCCGTTCGAGCTCCTCCTGCCACCAGTTGAGCTTGACCGCGCCCACCCCCGGGTCGCTGACCTCGCGGGGGATCTCGAGCACCTCGGCGCGATAGGCGGCCAGGGCGGCCAGGCCGTCGCGCGCCGCCGGCGGTGCGAACAGCAGGGCGTAATAGGTGCTTGAGCCGTCCGGCGCGACCTTGCGCCGGCAGTATTCGACCGGTTCCATAATCTAGACCGCGATGGCTTGACGGTGGGGCGCTGCCGGATCGGCCACCCAGCGCAGCAGCTCGGCGGGCTGGCCGATCAGGCCATCGGCACCCCAGTGCTCGACATGATCGTCGCCACTCAGGTAGCCGTAAAGCGCCACCACGGTCAGCGCGCCGGCCTGATGGCCGGCGCGGATGTCGCGCTCGGTGTCGCCCACCACCAGACAGGCCGAGGCGGGCAGATCAAGCTGCCGGGCCGCCTCGGTGATCTGGTAGGGATGGGGCTTGCGCCGCGCCAGGTCGTCGCCGGTGACCACGCAGGCCGGCCGGCCGGCATAGCCCAGATCCGCCAGCAGCGGAGTGGTCAGCCAGCCCGGCTTATTGGTGACGATGCCCCAGGGAATGGCCGCCGCCTCGAGGGCTTGCAGGGTTGCCTCCATGCCTGCATAGGGGCGTGTGCGGCGACTGACCGATTCGGCATAGATCGCCAGAAACCGCTCGCGCAGGGCATCGAACCCGGCATCGCCGGGATGACGGTTGAAGCCGCGGGCAATCATCGGGATGCTGCCGTGCCCGACCGCATGCAGGAATTCCGCATCGGCCATCGGCGCCAGTCCCTGTTCGCCGCGCAGCCGGTTGAGGCTGTCGATCAGATCCGGTGCCGTGTCGAGCATTGTCCCGTCCAGGTCCAGCAGCACGCCATGAGCGCGCTCCCCGGTGGCGGCCGTCATGGCGCCTCCGGGCGGTGGCAGTGGGCGAGGTAGTTGACCGAGGTGTCGCCGCCCGGCGTGTACTCGCGGCTGATCGGGTGGTAGTGCAGGCCGGTCAGATCGCGCAGCTGCAGCCCGGCCTGGCGCCCCCAGCGGCCGAGCTCGGCCGGGCGGATGAACGCGCTGGCATCATGGGTGCCCCGCGGCAGCAGGCCGAGGACCCGTTCCGCCGCCACCACCGCCAGCAGCCAGGCCCGGGTATTGCGGTTGATCGTCGAGAAGAACACCGACCCGCCGGGGCGCACCAGCCGGGCGCAGGCCCGGACGATGGCGGCCGGGTCGGGGACGTGCTCGAGCAGCTCGAGACAGATCACCCGGTCGAATTCGCCGGGCTGGGCCTCGGCGAGGGACTCGGCCGCCATGCAGCGGTACTCGATGTTCGGGAACTGCCCGCGGGCGTGACGCGTTGCCACCTCGAGGCTGTCGGCGGCCAGGTCGATACCCACCACCGACTGCGCGCCGCGTGCCGCCAGCCCCTCGCTCAGCAGTCCCCCGCCGCAGCCCACATCCGCAACCCGCTGGCCGCGGATCGGCCCGCTGTGACGCTCGATATAGTCAAGCCGCAGCGGGTTGATGGCATGCAGCGGGGCGAAGGGGCCTTCCGGGTCCCACCAGGCGTCCGCGGCGTCGTCGAATTTGGCGATTTCATCCGCGTCCGCGTTGTGCTCGCGCATGGGGCCTGTCCGTTCGTGGTCCGCTAAAATAATGCTGTCATGGTAGCACGGCAGCGCCTGTCGGCGCCGGATATGGGATACTGCCGGCTTTACCCGCAATGCAGGAGTCATCGCCATGAAAGCCCTTCCCCTGAGTCTCGCCCTGGCCGCCGCGATCGGCACCGGCGCGGCGGGCGCCGCCAACCCGCAGGTGGTTTTCGAGACCACCGCCGGCGACATTCGCATCGAGCTGTTCCAGGACGACGCACCGGTGACCGTCGAGAACTTTCTCGGCTATGTCGATGATGGCTTCTATCGCGGGACCATCTTCCACCGGGTGATCCCCGACTTTGTCATCCAGGGCGGCGGCTTCACCGCCGGGCTTGAGCGCAAGCCCACCCGTGAGCCGATCGTCAACGAGGCCGACAACGGCCGCCTGAACGAGCGGGGCACCCTGTCGATGGCGCGCACCCGCGACCCCGACAGTGCGACGTCGCAGTTCTTCGTCAATCTGTCCGACAACGCCTTCCTCGATCATGGCGAGCGCGATTTCGGCTATGCCGTCTTTGCCCGGGTCATCGATGGCATGGCGGTGGTGGATCGCATCGCGGCGGGCGAGACCGGGCGCCGTAACGGCATGGCCGATGTGCCGGTGGAACCCGTGGTGGTGGAGGCGGCACGGCGGGTGGATGGCGACTGAGCGTCGCCGCGCCGCCGCCGTGCCGCGGCCGCCCGCGCGTGTTAGACTAGTGGCTTAATCATAGCGAATTCTACGACGGTCGAGACCCCCCGCCATGTCCAGCGTTGCCAAGGAAATCCTCCCGGTCAATCTCGAAGACGAGATGCGTCAGTCCTACCTGGACTACGCCATGAGCGTCATCGTGGGCCGAGCCCTGCCGGATGTCCGCGACGGGCTCAAGCCGGTGCACCGGCGCGTGCTCTATGCGATGCGCGAGCTCGGCAACGACTGGAACCGGCCGTACAAGAAATCCGCCCGGGTGGTGGGTGATGTCATCGGTAAGTACCACCCGCATGGCGACACGGCGGTCTACGACACCATCGTGCGCATGGCGCAGGACTTCTCCATGCGCTATCTGCTGGTGGACGGGCAGGGCAACTTCGGCTCCATCGACGGCGACAATGCCGCGGCGATGCGATACACCGAGGTGCGCATGGCGCGCATGGCCCATGAGCTGCTCGCCGATATCGACAAGGAAACGGTGGACTTCGGCGACAACTACGACGGCTCCGAGCAGGAGCCCGAGGTCCTGCCCACCCGCGTGCCCAACTTTCTGGTCAACGGTGGCTCGGGCATCGCCGTGGGGATGGCCACCAACGTCCCGCCGCACAATCTGAGCGAAGTGGTCGACGCCTGTCTGGCGCTGATCGATGACGACAGTCTCGACGTCGAGGCGTTGATGGCGTACATCCCCGGTCCCGATCTGCCCACCCGCGGCATCATCAACGGAGTCGAGGGCATCCGCGAGGCCTACCGCACCGGGCGCGGACGCATGGTGATGCGGGCGCGCTGCCGCTTCGAGCACGATCCCGCCAATGGCAAGGCGTCGATCATCGTCGAAGAGCTCCCTTACCAGGTCAACAAGGCCCGACTGCTCGAGAAAATCGCCGAGCTGGTCAAGGAAAAACGCATCGAGGGCATCACCGAGCTGCGTGACGAGTCCGATAAGGACGGCATCCGCATGGTCATCGAGCTGCGCCGCGGTGAGGTGCCCGAGGTGGTGCTGAACAACCTCTACCAGCACACCCAGCTGGAAACGGTTTTCGGCATCAACATGGTCGCCCTCCACGAGGGGCAGCCGCGCCAGCACAACCTGCGCGACGTGCTGGATGCGTTCATCAGCCACCGCCGCGAGGTGGTCACCCGGCGCACCGTGTTCGAGCTGCGCAAAGCCCGTGACCGGGCCCATGTCCTCGAAGGCCTGGCCGTTGCGCTGGCCAACATCGACGAGGTGATTGCGCTGATCAAGGCGTCGCCGTCATCCGCGGATGCGCGGGCCGCGTTGGTCAGCCGCGACTGGGCCCCCGGTATCGTCAGCGAGATGCTCTCCCGGGCCGGGGCCGAGGCGTCACGCCCGGAATCACTCGGGGCGGGTGTCGGCTGGCTCGACAGTGGCTATCGCCTGACCGAGGCGCAGGCCCAGGCCATCCTCGATCTGCGCCTGCACCGGCTGACCGGCCTCGAGCAGGACAAGATCGTCGACGAGTACCGGCAGATCCTCGAGACCATCGCCGATCTGCTGGACATCCTCGCCAGCAGTGACCGGCTCATGCAGGTGATCCGCGACGAGCTGACCGCCATCCGCGAGCGCTACGGCGACGAGCGCCGCAGCGAGATCCTCGAGACCCGGCTCGATCTGTCCATCGAGGACCTGATCCCGCCGCAGGACGTGGTGGTCACGCTCTCGCACAGTGGCTACGCGAAGTCGCAGCCGCTCGACGGCTATCAGGCCCAGCGCCGCGGCGGCAAGGGCAAGGCCGCCACCCAGATGCGCGGCGAGGACTTTGTCGACAAGCTCTGGGTGGCCAACACCCACGACACGCTGCTGTGCTTTTCCAGTCGCGGCAAATGCTACTGGCTCAAGGTCTATGAGCTGCCCCACGGCAGCCGCGGAGCGCGGGGCAAGCCGATCGTCAACCTCCTGCCGCTGGAGGCCGACGAGCGCATCAATGCCGTGCTGCCGGTGAGCGAATTCGACGCCGATCATTTCGTGTTCATGGCGACGCGCCAGGGCACCGTCAAGAAGACCCCGCTGGTGGACTTCTCCCGGCCCCGCGCCAACGGCATCATCGCCCTCAATCTCGGCGACGACGACAGCCTGGTGAACGTGGGCGTCACCGATGGCCAGCGCGATGTCATGCTGCTGACCAACGCCGGCAAGGCGATCCGCTTCAATGAATCCGAAGTGCGCGCCATGGGGCGCACCGCCACCGGCGTGCGTGGTGTGCGGCTGGGAACTGATCAGACCGTTATCCAGTCCCTGATACTCGATGAGGGCGATGTCCTCACGGTGACGGAGAACGGCTTCGGCAAGCTGACTCCGGTGGCGGACTACCCACTGCGTGGGCGCGGCGGGATGGGCGTGATCAGCATCCAGACCACGGCGCGCAATGGCGGCGTGGTGGGAGCGCTGCAGGTCACCCAAGACAACGAAATCATGCTCATCACCAACGGCGGGACGCTGGTGCGCACCCGGGCCGCCGAAATCTCGGTGCTGAGCCGTAACACCCAGGGGGTCAAGCTGATCGCCCTGTCCGAGGAGGAGGCGCTGGTCGGCCTGGCCCGGGTCGAGGCGCTGGGTGAAGAGGCCGGCGCCGACGACGGGGCCGGCGACGACTGAGCCCCTCCGATACGCAGTCAATCAATCAGCGGGAGCGCATTATGTCGCGTGTATACAACTTCAGCGCGGGGCCCGGGACGTTACCGGAACCCGTCCTGCGCCAGGCCGCCGAGGAAATGCTCGACTGGCACGGCACCGGGATGTCGGTGATGGAAATGAGCCATCGCGGCAAGTCCTTCGTGTCCATCGCCGAGCGGGCCGAGGCCGATCTTCGTGAACTCCTCCAGGTGCCGGACAACTACCGGGTGCTGTTCCTGCAGGGCGGTGCCACGGCACAGTTCTCCGCAGTGCCCCTGAACCTGATCGGCGATGCCTCGAGCGTCGACTATGTCAACACCGGCAGCTGGTCGAAAAAGGCGATCGCCGAGGCGCGCAAGTACACGGCGGTCAACGTGGCGGCCGAGGGGGGCAATGGTGATCCCATGGCCATTCCGCCGCAGGCCGAGTGGCAGTGCGATCCCAACGCCGCCTATCTGCACTACTGTGCCAACGAGACCATTACCGGCGTCGAGTTCCCCGAGATCCCGGATGCCGGTGACGTGCCGCTGGTCAGCGACATGTCGTCGACGTTCCTGTCCCGGCCGCTGGATGTCTCGCGGTTCGGCGTGATCTACGCCGGCGCCCAGAAGAACTTCGGTCCCGCGGGACTGACCGTGGTGATCGTCCGGGATGACCTGCTGGATCGTGCCAGCGCCCAGGTGCCGGCGATCTGGGACTACCGGCGCCAGGCCGAAGCCGATTCCATGCTCAATACGCCGGCCACCTACAGCCTCTATATCGCCGGCCTGGTTTTCCAGTGGCTCAAGGACGAGGGCGGGCTGGCCGCGATGGGCGAGATCAATCGCCGCAAGGCCGCCAGGCTCTATGAGGCGATCGATGCCTCGGCGTTTTACCGCAACCCGGTGGCCCCGGATGCACGCTCGTGGATGAACGTGCCGTTCGTGCTGGCCGATGATTCGCTGGACGCGACCTTCCTCAAGGAAGCGAGTGCGGCCGGGCTGGAGACCCTCAAGGGGCACCGCTCGGTAGGCGGCATGCGTGCCAGCATCTACAATGCGATGCCCGAGGCCGGAGTGGATGCCCTCATCGACTTCATGGCCGATTTCGAGCGACGCCACGGATAATCGAGAAAAATGTACAAGATCCTGACATTCAACAATATTTCCACCCGCGGACTCGAGCGCCTGCCGCGCGAGCGGTTCGAGGTCTCCTCCGAGATCCAGCACCCCGATGCGGTGCTGCTGCGCTCCGCCAAGCTCCACGACTGGGCGGTGCCTGACACGCTCAAGGCCGTGGGTCGGGCCGGTGCCGGCGTCAACAACATCCCCATGGCGGCGATGAACGAGCGCGGCATCCCGGTGTTCAACGCCCCGGGCGCCAACGCCAACGCGGTCAAGGAGCTGGTGCTGGCCGGCATGTTCCTCGCCGCGCGCAACATCTGCCCCGCCTGGGCCTTTGCCCAGACGCTTGAAGGCGATGATGCCGCGATGAACAAGGCGGCCGAGGCCGGTAAGAAGCAGTTCACCGGCTTCGAACTGCCCGGGCGCACGCTGGGCGTCATCGGCCTTGGGGCGATTGGCGTCAGCGTCGCCAACGCCGCCGCCGCGCTGGGCATGAAGGTGGTGGGCTACGATCCCAAGATCACCGTGCGCAGCGCCTGGAATCTCGAGTCGGGGGTATACCGGGCGCAGAGCGTCGACGAGGTGATGACCGCCTCTGACATCGTCACCCTCCATGTGCCCGAGGTGGATGAAACCCGCGGCATGATCAACGCCGCGCGCCTGGCGGCTTCGCGCGAAGGTCAGGTCCTGCTCAACTTTGCCCGCGCCGGCATCGTCGATGACGACGCCATCATCAAGGCACTGGACGAGGGTCGGCTGAGCCGCTACGTCTGCGACTTCCCGGCCGCGGCGCTCAAGGGCCACGATGGCGTGGTGGCACTGCCGCACATCGGCGCCTCGACGGATGAGGCCCAGGAAAACTGCGCGATCATGGCGGCCGACGAGGTCCGTGACTTCCTCGAGACGGGCAACGTCACCAACGCCGTCAACTTTCCCGAGCTCATTCTGCCGCGCAATGCCGGGGGCGACCGCCTGACCGTGGTCAACGCCAACGTCCCCAATATGCTCGGGCAGATCTCCTCGGCGCTGGCCGAGGCGGGCCTCAACATTGACGACATGTACAACAAGTCGCAGGGCGAACTGGCCTACAGCGTCGCCGATGTCGACGGCACGATCCCGCCAGCGGTCATCGAGCGCCTGCAGGGCATTGATGGCGTGCTCATGGTTCGGGTCATCTAGCGACTGACAACGGGGGGCGAGCGTGAACGACGAAACGCTGAAGCGCATCCGGGCGCGCATTGACGGCATTGATGACCAGATCCTGGCGCTGATCAATGAGCGGGCCGCGGCGGCGGCCGAGGTGGCCGGTGCCAAGCAGGCCGCCGGCGAGTCGGCGGATTTCTACCGTCCGGCGCGCGAGGCGGAAGTCCTGCGGCGGCTCCGCGATGCCAACCCCGGGCCGCTCAACGATGGCGACGTCACGCGTCTGTTCCGCGAGATCATGTCCTCGTGCCTGGCCCTGCAGCGTCCCCTGACCGTGGCCTTTCTGGGGCCTGAGGGCACCTTCACCCAGGAGGCGGCCCTCAAGCACTTCGGCCACTCCGTCGACAGCCGGCCCATGGACAACATCGATGCGGTGTTCCGCGAGGTTGAGTCGGGGGAAGCCGCCTATGGCGTCGTGCCGGTGGAAAACTCCACCGAGGGCATGGTCACCCACACCCTCGACCGACTGCCGTCCTCGCCGCTGCAGATCGTCGGCGAGGTGGAGATGCCGGTGGTGCACAGCCTCGCCACCCGTGCCGCCGATGTCGCCGGCATCCAGCGTGTCTACTCCCACAGCCAGGGGCTTGCCCAGTGCCGGTCATGGCTCGATCGCCACCTGCCGGCGGTGGATCGCATCCCGGTGGCAAGCACCGCCGAGGCGGCGCGGCTGGCCAGCCTCGATGACAGCGCGGCGGCCATCGCCTCCGAGGCGGCCGCTGAGCGTTACGAGCTGCCCATCCTGCAGGCGGCCATGCAGGACGGATCGCGTAACGCGACGCGGTTTCTGGTGCTGGGCCGCGAGAGCCCGGAACCCACCGGCGAGGACAAGACCTCACTGGTCATCGCCCGGGAAAACCGCCCCGGCGGACTGGCGGGGCTGCTCGCGCCGCTGGCGCGGTACGGGCTGAACATGACCCGGCTCGAATCCCGGCCATCGCCGGAGGGCATGTGGGAGTACGTGTTCTTCGTCGATCTGCTGGGGCATGCCGAGGATCCCGATCTCAAGCGCGCGCTGGGCGAGATGCAGAAACTCGCCAGTCTGCTCAAGGTGCTGGGTTCGTATCCGCGCTCGGTGGTCTAGGGCGCGCGCTTGAATACCGAGCCACAACGGATCTGTCTGGTCGGCGTCGGCCTGATCGCCGGGTCGCTCGGGCTGGCGCTCAAGCGCGCTGGCGTCACCGAGCGGATCACCGGCCTTGGGCGCGATCCGCAGCGTCTGGCCCGGGCCCGGGCCGTCGGCGCCATCGACCACGCCACCACCGACCCGGCCGAGGCCCTGGCCGACGCCGAACTGCTGGTGCTGGGGGTGCCCCTGGGTGCCACCGCGACGGTGATACGCGACCTCAAACCCCATCTACGCGATGACCTGGTGATCACCGACGTGGGCAGCGCCAAGGGCTGTGTCGTCGACGACCTGCGCACCGTCCTCGGCGGGCTGCCTGCGGGGTTCGTGCCGGGTCATCCCATCGCCGGCACCGAGCATAGCGGCGTCGAGGCGGCATTCGCCGAGCTGTTCGATGGCCGCCGGGTCATCATTACGCCGTTGGAATCCAGTGCCGGGGCGGCGGTCAGCGCCGTCGACTGGCTCTGGCGCCAGGCCGGCGCCGAGGTGACGGCCATGTCGGTCGCCCACCACGACCGGATGCTGGCGATCACCTCGCACCTGCCGCACCTGCTCGCCTTCGGCCTGGTGGATATGCTGGCCCAGGACCCGGACCATGAGGAGATCCTCGGCTACGCCGCCGGTGGATTCCGTGACTTCACCCGCATCGCGTCCAGCGACCCGGTGATGTGGCGGGACATCTGTCTGGGTAATCGTGACGCGGTGCTCGAGGCGCTGGGCCATTTCCGCCGCGACCTCGAACAGCTGACCGAAAAAGTCGAGGCGGCCGATGGCGCCGGGCTTGAAGGGGTGTTCCGCCGCGCCAAGGCGACCCGCGACGCCCACAAACATGGATTTGAGCGCTGATGCAGTCACGGACACGATCATGACGGAAAAGACCGAACGCCGGTTCATCGTGGAGCCGGGCGGGGCCCTGAGCGGCACGTTGCAGGTTCCCGGCGACAAGTCGATCTCGCACCGCGCGGTCATGCTCGGCGCCATCGCTGAGGGCGAGACCACCGTCAGCGGCTTTCTGGACGGGGATGACGCCATGGCCACCCTCGCCGCGATGCGCGCCCTGGGGGTCGCCATCGACGGGCCCGAACAGGGGCGGCTGCGTATTCAGGGGGTCGGATTGCGGGGGCTGCAGGCCGCCGCCGGGGCGCTGGATCTGGGCAACTCGGGCACCTCCATGCGGCTGCTCGCCGGGCTGTTGGCCGGCCAGCGGTTTGCCAGCCGACTGGTGGGGGATCGCTCGCTGATGAAACGGCCCATGCGCCGGGTGACTGAACCGCTGGCGCGGATGGGGGCGAGCATCCACACCGAGCCCAGCGGGACCGCCCCGTTGGTGATCGAGCCGGTGGCCGCCCTCGAGGGCATCGACTACCCACTGCCGGTGGCAAGCGCCCAGGTCAAATCCGCGCTGCTGCTGGCCGGGCTGTACGCGAGCGGCGAGACCCGCGTCACCGAGCCCGCCGTCACCCGTGACCACACCGAGCGGATGCTCGAGGCCTTCGGCGCGGATGTCCGCGTGGCCGGGTCGCAGGTCAGCGTGCGCGGGGGCGACAGCCTGCAGGGCGGCGCGGTCGTGGTCCCCGGCGATATCTCCTCGGCGGCCTTCTTCCTGGTCGGCGCGTCGATTGCCGGGACGGGGCCGCTGACACTGACCAACGTCGGGCTCAATCCCACCCGCACCGGCGTCATCGACATCCTCCGGCGCATGGGGGCGCGGATCCACGTCGAGTGCGAGCGCAGCGGTGCCGGCGAACCGGTGGCCACGGTGACCGTTGAACCGTCGCGGCTGCAGGGCATCGCGATCCCGCCCGACCGCGTGCCGCTGGCGATCGACGAGTTCCCGGCCCTGTTCATCGCGGCGGCCTGCGCCGAGGGTGAGACCACACTGACCGGGGCCGAGGAGCTGCGGGTCAAGGAAAGTGACCGCATCGCGGTCATGGCCGATGGGCTCGGTGCGCTCGGCATCCAGGCCGAGCCGACGCCCGACGGGATCCGCATTGTCGGCGGTCCGGTGCGTGGCGGTCACATCCAGGCCCGGGGCGATCATCGCATCGCCATGGCCTTTGCCATGGCCGGACTGGTGGCGGATGCGCCGATCACCATCGATGGCTGCAGCGAGGTGGATACGTCGTTTCCCGGGTTCGTCGACCGCGCCCGCGAGGCGGGCCTGCGGATCCGCAGCGAGGAGGGAGGGGCATGACGGAGCATTCCGCGGTCATCACCATCGACGGCCCCGGCGGTGCCGGCAAGGGCACGATCGCCCGGGCGCTCGCGCAACGGCTGGGTTTTCATCTCCTCGACAGTGGGGCCATCTATCGGCTGCTGGCACTGGCGTCGCTGCGGGACGGGATCGCACCGGACGATCTGGCGGGCCTGACCCGGCGCGCCGAACAGCTGGACATCGATTTCCGGACCGACGGCGAGCACGCGGGGGAGGCCGTACTTGACGGCCAGCCCGTGGCCAACGCCATCCGCGATGAGGCCTGCGGCGAGCGCGCCTCGGTGCTGGCCGCGCTGCCACCGGTGCGCGAGGCACTCAAGGCACGCCAGCGGGCGTTCCGCCAGCCCCCCGGACTGGTCGCCGACGGGCGCGATATGGGGACCGTCATCTTCCCCGATGCACCGGTCAAGATCTTCCTGACCGCGAGTGCCGAGGAGCGGGCGCGCCGGCGGCATAAGCAGTTGATGGAACAGGGTGTTACTGCTAGTCTCGACGATCTTCTGACAGAGCTGAAGGCTCGTGACGCCCGCGATTCGCAGCGTCAGACGGCGCCGCTCAGACCGGCAGAAGACGCGGTCACCGTGGATACGACCGGGGCGTCGATCGACACGGTGGTCCAGACAGTGATGGAGCAGGCCAGGGCCTGTCTCCAGTAGGGGGTGCCGCCGGAGCGGCGCCGTTTTTTTCAGCAACCAAATGGATCGGCCTGTCGATCCCGGATCAAATCATCCCATGAGCGAAAGCTTTGCAGAACTTTTCGAAGAGAGCCTTGTACAGACCGATATGCGGCCGGGCTCCATTGTCACCGCCCAGGTGGTCGCCATCGACGGCGAGGACGTTGTTGTCAATGCGGGACTGAAGTCCGAGGCGGTCATCCCGCTTCGTCAGTTCACCAATGAAAACGGCGAAGTCGAAGTCAGCGTCGGTGACGAGGTGGAAGTCGCCCTCGACGCGGTCGAAGACGGGAGTGGCGAAACGCGCCTGTCCCGCGAGAAGGCCAAGCGCGCCCGCGCCTGGCGGGTACTCGAGGCGGCCTACGAGAACAGCGAGACCGTCAACGGTCAGATCAGCGGCAAGGTCAAGGGCGGGTTTACCGTCGATCTCGGGCATATCCGCGCCTTCCTGCCGGGCTCGCTCGTGGACATCCGGCCGGTGCGCGACACCACGTATCTCGAGGGCAAGGATCTCGAGTTCAAGGTGATCAAGCTCGACGCCCGCCGCAACAACGTGGTCGTGTCGCGCCGTGCGGTGGTCGAGGAAGAGTACAGCGCCGAGCGTGAAGCGCTGCTCGAAAAGCTCCAGGAAGGCCAGTCCATCAAGGGCATCGTCAAGAACCTCACGGACTACGGCGCATTCGTCGATCTGGGGGGCATCGATGGCCTGCTGCATATCACCGATATGGCCTGGCGTCGCGTCAAGCACCCGTCCGAGGTGGTGGACGTCGGCCAGGAGATCGAGGTCAAGGTCCTCAAGTTCGACCGCGAGCGCAACCGCGTCTCGCTGGGCCTCAAGCAGCTGGGCGAGGATCCGTGGGAGGCCATCGCGCGCCGCTACCCGGAAAGCAGCCGGGTGGTGGGCAAGGTCACCAACATCACCGATTACGGTGCGTTCGTCGAGATCGAAGAGGGCGTCGAGGGCCTGGTCCACGTCTCCGAGATGGACTGGACCAACAAGAACGTCAACCCGGCCAAGATGGTGTCGGTGGGCGACGAGGTCGAGGTGATGATCCTCGACATCGACGAGGAGCGCCGCCGTATCTCGCTGGGCATGAAGCAGTGCCAGCCCAACCCGTGGGATGAGTTCGCCGCCACCCGCAACAAGGGTGACCGTGTGACCGGTACCATCAAGTCGATCACCGACTTCGGTATCTTTGTGGGGCTCGAGGGTGGCATCGATGGTCTGGTGCACCTCTCGGACCTGTCCTGGAGCGACGCCGGCGAGGAGGCGATCCGCGACTTCCAGAAGGGCGAAGAGGTCGAGGCGGTCGTGCTGTCGGTGGACCCGGAGCGCGAGCGCATCAGCCTCGGCGTCAAGCAGCTGGCGCAGGATCCGGTGTCGCAGTGGGTGGCCAACCATCCCAAGGGCACCGTGGTCACCGGGACGGCCAGCGAAGTCGACGCCAAGGGCGTGGTCGTGGATCTCGACGAAGAGGTGCAGGGCTATGTCCGCGCCGCCGATCTGGCACAGGAGCGCACCGACGACGCGCGCTCGCTGGTCAGCCAGGGCGACGAGGTCGAGGCGAAGGTGATGGCGGTCGACCGGCGCAATCGCATGATCAGCCTGTCGGTCCGGGCCAAGGACCAGCAGGATGAGCGTGAGGCGCTTGAAGGCTTTGGCAGCACCGGCGCGGCCGGTACGACGACGCTGGGCGATCTGCTCAAGGAGCAGATGGGTGACCGCGGCAACGACAGCTGAAGCCGTCGGCAGTGTGGGTGGCGCGCCGCAGCGACGGCGTGCCACCGGCACCGTAACGGGGGTTGAGTCGCCATGACCAAGTCCGAACTGATTGACCGGATTGCTGGCCAGCAACAGCAACTCGCTCAGCGGGATGTCGAGCTGGCCGTCAAGACGCTGCTCGAGCAGATGAGTGAATCCCTCGCCGGCGGCGAGCGTATCGAGATCCGCGGGTTCGGGAGTTTCGCTCTCCACCATCGCCCGCCCCGCATCGGCCGTAATCCGCGCACGGGAGAGCCGGTTTCCCTGCCCGGCAAGTATGTCCCGCACTTCAAGCCCGGCAAGGCGATGCGCCAGCGTGTCGATGAAAGTGGGCGGCGGTCCGCGGGGGAGGACGCATGAAACGCCTGATCGTCCTGCTGCTGGCGCTCATCGTGGTGGCGCTGGGCCTGAGCTTTGCCATGCTCAACTCCGAGCCGATCACCCTTGATTTCTACCTCGGGGCGCTCTCGCTCCCGGTATCACTCTGGCTGGTGCTGGCCCTCGCGGTCGGTGTTCTGCTGGGCCTGGGCTCGGCATTGGGGATCCTCACCCGCCAGCGCTGGCAACTGAAACGGCTTCGGCGCGAGGCTGCCTCGTCGCGCGAAGAGGTCTCGGAACTACGCAAGTTGCCGCTCCGGACCCACAACTGACCATGTGGCAGGCGCTCTGGCTGCTGCTCCCGCTGGCAGCCCTGTCCGGTTGGTGGATCGGCCACCGGTCGACGCGGTCGGGATCACCCACTCCCCGCCTGCCGGCGGATTACTTCCAGGGCCTCAATTACCTGCTCAACGAACAGCCTGATCGGGCCATTGAAGTGTTCACCCGCATGGTCGAGGTGGATTCCGAGACCGTTGAGACGCACCTGACCCTGGGCAACCTGTTTCGCCGGCGGGGCGAGGCCGACCGGGCGGTGCGCATCCACCAGAACCTGATCGCGCGCCCCTCGCTGGCTCCCGAGCAGCGTGCGGCGGCGTTGCTGGAGCTGGGTCGTGACTATCTGGCTGCGGGCCTGCTGGATCGGGCCGAGACCCTTTTCATTGAGGCGAAGGAGTTCCCCGGGTTCCGGGTCCAGTCACTCCAGTCGCTGCTCGAGATCTATCAGCAGGAGGGCGAGTGGGAGGCGGCGATCGCGACCGCCCAACGGCTGCAGCGCGCCGACGGACGCAGCCTGCAGACGGAAATGGCGCAGTTTGCCTGCGAACAGGCCGAGCGCCTGCGCCGCCAGCATGGCGACCCGTCAGCCATTCGCCAGATCCTGCGCCGGGCCACCCATCTCGATCGCAACTGTGTGCGAGCGTCGCTGCTAAAGGCCGACCTGGAGCGGGATGAGGGGCGTTGGCGGTCGGCGATCAAGGCTTGCCAGGCCGTCAAACATCAGGATCCCGACTACATCCCGGAGGCGCTGCCGCGACTCGAGGCCGCCTGCCTGGCCATCAACGACCGCCGCGGCTATCGCGATGAGTTGAAGCGCCTGCTCGATCGCCAGCCCACGGTCTCAGTGATCCTAAATCTGAGCGAGCTGATCGAGGCCGACGAGGGGCGTGAGGCGGCCGTGGAGTTTCTCGCGACGCAGCTCCGCGAGCGCCCCTCGGTGCGCGGCCTCAATCGGCTGATCGAGCTCAATATCCAGGACGATGACATGGACCCGCGCCGCCAGCGTGATCTGACGGTCCTGCGGGAGCTCTTCCAGGCCCTGCTCGCCGACCGGTTGCCGTACCGCTGCGTGAGCTGCGGGTTCGAGGGCCGTCAATTGCACTGGCAGTGCCCCAGCTGCCGCGCCTGGTCCACCATCAAGCCGCGTCGCGGACTGGAGGGAGAATGAACCCTGCGCCAAGCCTGATCGTTGCGCTCGATTACGACGATCCCGCCGCCGCCCGCCGCCTGGTGGATACGCTGCCGGTCGGGCGGTGTCGTCTGAAAGTGGGCAAGACGCTGTTCACCCGGGCCGGTCCGGCGCTGATCGAGGAATGGACCCGCGCCGGTTGGGAGGTCTTCCTGGATCTGAAATTCCACGACATTCCCAACACGGTTGCCGGGGCCTGCCGGGCCGCGGCCGATCTGGGTGTCTGGATGGTCAACGTCCATGCCCTCGGCGGGCCGGCGATGCTGGCCGCGGCGCGGGCGGCGCTTGACGCGCGCTCGGGGCCGGCGCCACTGCTGACGGCGGTCACTGTGCTCACCAGCCACGACCAGGCCACCCTGGATGCCATTGGGCTGCGCGGGACACCCGCCGATGCGGTGGCCCGGCTCACGGGGCTGGCCACCGCCGCCGGTCTGGATGGTGTGGTCTGCTCCGGCGAAGAAGCCGCCGCGGTGCGGGACCAGGCCGGGGCGGGCTTTCGGCGGGTAACCCCCGGGGTGCGCCCGGCGGACGCGGCCCGGGGTGATCAGCGCCGGGTGCTGACGCCCGCCGGCGCAATCCAGGCCGGGGCGACGGATCTGGTGGTGGGCCGGCCCATCACCGGGGCCGCCGATCCGGCACGGGCCGTTGAAACCCTGGTCTCTGAGATACAGCTCACAGCAGGGGCTATGGATGGGGCCTAGGCTTCGGGTGTCATTAGCCCAACCAAGGAGCCTGCTATGACTGTTTCGCGTTCCCTCGGCCTGCTGGCCGCTTCCAGCCTGATCGCCGGCGCCGCCGTCGCCAACATTGATCCCGTCAACGTCAATGAGGCGGGCATCGACCGTCTTCAGCAGCTCAACGGGGTGGGCCCCGCGACTGCCGAAGCCATCATCCAGGACCGGGAGGAGAACGGGCCTTTCGAGCGCATTGACGCCATGACCCGGGTCAACGGCATCGGCGCGGCCACCCTCGAGAGTCTGCGCGAGTCGGTGACCCTCGACTGAGCCTCGACCCGCAATCACTCATGCCCAGCCACCGCCGGCAGGCCTGACAGGTCTGCCGGCTTGGTTTATGCTCCGCACCAGAACAACAAGTGTCCAACAGGGAGAGTAGTGGCAATGACTCAGCGAGTGTGCAAAGCGGTTTTCCCGGTTGCCGGTCTGGGAACGCGTTTCCTGCCGGCGACCAAGGCCAATCCCAAGGAAATGCTGCCGGTCGTTGATAAGCCACTCATCCAGTACGCCGCCGAAGAGGCGGTGCGGGCCGGTATCGAAACCCTGATTTTCGTGAACGGGCGCAATAAGCGCAGCATTCCGGATCATTTCGACAAGGCCTACGAGCTTGAGACCGAGCTCGAGGAGTCGGGCAAGCTCGAGCGCCTTGAAGCGGTCCGCAACATCGTCCCGCCCGAGGTGGCCTGCATCTATATCCGTCAGTCCGAGGCGCTGGGTCTCGGCCATGCGGTGCTCTGCGCCGAGCCGGTGGTGGGCGACGAGCCGTTCGCCGTCATTCTTGCGGACGATCTGATCGATGATGATCGCAACGGCGGCTGCCTCGCCCAGATGGTGGAGCGCTACGACGAACAGGTCGCGAGTATTCTCGGTGTCGAGCGTGTGCCGCCAGAGCGCACGGACCGCTATGGCGTCGTGGATACCGAGGCGGTATCGCCGCGTCTGGGCCGGTTGAAAGGCATTGTCGAGAAGCCTGACCCGGCGCGGGCGCCTTCCAATCTGGGCGTTGTCGGCCGTTATGTGCTCGATGGCCGTATTTTCGAGAAACTCCGTGCCACCGCGCCCGGTGCGGGTGGCGAGATACAGCTCACCGATGCCATCGCCGCGCTCATGCAGGATGCCCCCGTTTTCACCTATGAGTTCGAGGGCACCCGCTATGACTGCGGGGACAAACTCGGCTATCTGCAGGCCACCGTCGAATTCGGGGTCAAACACCCCGAATTCGGCGAGGCGTTCGCCCGCTATCTGACCGAGCGTGACGCCTGACGGACCTGTCGCCGCCTAGAAGCTGTATCGAAGTCGCAGGTAAAGGTTGCTGTTATCTTCGAGCTGCGTGTGAAAGGTCCAGTCATCCTCGCCGCCGAACAGGTTGGCGCCGGCGGTGCCGGTCAGTGAATCACTGAAGCGGTACTGCGCCCGGGGCCGGAGGTAGTAATCGGCGTCCGAGGGTGAGTAGAAGGTGAACATCGACAGGGTCAGATCCTGTCGTGGGCTCTGCCAGGTGATGCGGTTGGTCAGCAGATGCCGGTATTCGTCAGGCGCATAGCGCCGCTGTTGCCGCGGCAGGGCGGCGAGCAGGGCGTCGTGGTCCTGGATCCACTCCAGCGAGTACTGCCAGCCCAGGGTCAGATCCGAGAGCGGCTCGCTCTCGTATCCCGCCAGCCAGCGCCACTGGTCGTTGGGCCGGTCCGGGTCCCGGCCGCTATCGTCCTCACCGTGGTAATAGGCGGTCTCCACGTTGCCGATCCCGCCGAGGACCGGCGCACGGACGCTTGCCCCCAGGGATGACAGACGCGGGAAGTAGGCCCGGCCGTCGGCATCCCGGGCGCTCGGCTGATTGTCGAACCCGTGGTAGGCGTAACCCGCCACTTCCACGCCGTTCAGCGTCTGGTACAACCGCAGGGCCAGTTCGCTGTCGCCACCGAAGTCATCGCGATCGCGTGGATCGAGCTTGGGTGGCGCCGCCACCCGTCGACCCGCCTGTGGACTGAAATAGGACAGGCGCTCGCCGGTGATGAACCGGTTGGGGACCGCCCGGGGCATCCAGACAAAGTCGACGTTCAGTGGGCCGAACCAGGAGAGCTTCAGCGCGTCCGTGGGGGCTTTCAGATACTCGTCGCTGCGGCCGCTGAAAAACGCCACATAGTCCTTGGGGAACAGGTCGTTGAGGAAGACCAGATCACCGGTGCCCCAGGTGATGATCTGGCGACCCACGACGACGTCGGTCTGCGCGGTCAGCCGGCCGGCCAGATTGGCTTCGCGCAGGTCGCCGCGGCCGCCGTCCTCGACCCCGTCGAGCCAGACATCGCCCTTCAGGTTGGCGGTGTAGTCGCCCAGCCGACGCTCGCCTTCCAGCTGCAGGCGCGTCTCGGCCAGGGTGAAGTCGTCATTGACGGCCGGGTCGGACTGCAGGCGGGGCGCCACCGCCCCCTCGATGAATCCATACCACTGCCAGCCGGTCTGCTCCTCGGCCCAGGGGTCGCCTCCCCAGCCCTCGTCGTCCCAGCCCTCATCGGTGTCCTGGGCGCCGGCGAGTGCCGGTGCCAGTCCGCCCAGAGCGATGAGCAGAACCAGCCTTGCGGCGATGGGTCGTGCTGTGTGGAGCATGAGCGATGGCCTCCTGCACTCAGTCCCGGCGCAGCCATTGCCGTGGCGGGTTACGCAGCGAGCGCTCGCTGAAGATGTCCGCCGGCAGGCCAATGTCGTATTCCGAATAGCGGAACTGGGTGACGGTATAGCCGCCGCTGTCCAGATCCGTCATGCGCGTCTCGGTCCCGGTGGGGTAGCCGTCGATGGTCTCCACCTCGGTGATCTCCATGCGCCGGTACACCTCGCCGTCCTCGCGCTCGTATTCGGTGCGCATGGGCAGCAGGGTGTCGCGGTCGATGCGTGTGCGGTAGCGCGCGAACGCCACCGCCGCAGGATCGCGCGGCGTGCTCTCGATGATATAGGCGTCGTCGGTGGTCTCGATCAGGGCATGGCGGTCCTCGCCAACACCGCGCCCGGAAATGTCCTCGTAGTAGAAATGCGAGCCGACAAAGCTGGTCCGCTTGTCGCCCGCGGCGATGCGCTTGACCAGATCCAGGGCCGGCAGATACAGCCAGCGATCATCACTCTCGCCGACGTGCTTTTCCACACGAAAGACCGTGCCGCGGATATCCGCCGGGCGGCTGAACACCACCAGATAGCGCTGATCGCCGCCATCCGCGACGTCCTGACGCAGCAGCGTGAACTGCCGGCGCTGCCGATTGCCGTCGCCATCGACGATCATCATACGGGCCGCGGAACGACCGTCGTCGCCGGCGTAGTAGGACGCCTCGTTGGCGGCCTCGACGATTGCGGTGGCATCGGTCATCTGGGCCTGAGCCGCGCCGGTCAGCAGGCCGGCGGTCAGTACCAGGGCAAGTCTGAG
The DNA here is from genome assembly GCF_002813635.1 of Spiribacter roseus. Taxonomy (NCBI): domain Bacteria; kingdom Pseudomonadati; phylum Pseudomonadota; class Gammaproteobacteria; order Chromatiales; family Ectothiorhodospiraceae; genus Spiribacter; species Spiribacter roseus. The sequence continues at coordinate 530,258 of NZ_CP016382.1, forward strand.
TGCAGGCGTCATGAGTGCACCTCCGTCGAGTCATCGGTGTGGGGGGCGGCATCCGGCATGAACTTCGATCGCCCGAGGGACAGGATCGCCGGCAGCAGGACAATCGAGGCCAGGGCCGAGACGGCCATGATACTCGCCAGGAAGATGCCGACCGTGTTGTAGGGCACCAGTGGCGCCGCCAGCAGGGGCGTAAAGCCCAGCGCGACCACGATGGCGTTGCGGCTGATCGCTCGGGCGGGTTCGCCCAGCACCGATCGCATGCTCTCCATGAACCGGCCGGTGCGCCGATAGGCCTCGCGGCTGCGCTCGATGAAGTGGATGGCGAAGTCCACCGACAGACCCAGCGTCAGCGACGAAAGCACCGCGATGGGCATGTCATACGCCTTGCCAATCAGCCCGATGACGCCATAGATCAGCGCGATGCTGACGGTCATCGGGATCATGGCCAGCAGGCCAAAGCGCAGTGACCGGAACAGCGCCAGCATCATGATCGCCACCATGACCCAGGCAATCGCCAGACTCTGGGCCATGCCTTTGACCATGGCGTCCTGCCAGACCACGTTGATGTAGTTCAGACCGCCCCAGCTCATGCTCACGCCCTCGGGCAGGGGGTTCTCGGCCACATAGGCCTGAGCGCGTTCCACCACGGCCTGCATGTCCTGATTGTCACCGCTCGAGAGCTGCAGCCAGAGATTGGCCGCCTGGTAGTCCTGCGTCACCATCCGCCACAGATCGTGCGGGCGGTGTGAGCCCTGAAAGCTCAGCAGCGTCTGGGCGACGCCCCGGCGCGAATCCGGGATGCGATAGTCCGCTGACTCGCCACTGCGCAGTTCGCGATAGACGGTCCGCACCAGGTCGGTGAGGCTGTTGACCTTGCCCACCTCGGGGGATTCCACCAGCGCCTGCTCAAAGTCGGCCATGTAGCGCAGCACTTCGGGGCGCTGGAAGTAATTCAACGCGCCGCGGGTCTCATCCACGGCCGTGAGCAGTGACTCCCAATAGGGAACGGCGGCCTCGTCGGCGGTGAACACCCGATCCGAGAGATCCGAGCCGAGCGCCTCGAGCTCGGCCTCGAAGGTCTCGCTATCCGCCCGTGCCGATGCCTGCATCCGCTCCCACGGGGCCTGCAGCGAGACGCCTTCCTGCGCGGCGTCATCGATGATTGAACCGGCGGTCTCGCGCAGGCGCTCGGGGGCGTCTTCGGCGACATCCGATTCAAGCCGCAGATAGGCGCTGTAGGTGCCGGCAAAGTGCTCGTTGAGCACCCGGTCGGCCACCCGGATGCGGTGATCCGACTGAAACCAGCGGACCGGGTTGTCGTTGACGGTGATCTGGCTGATGCCATAGCCGGCGATGATGATCGCGATCACCGATCCGCTCACGACCCATTTGGCATGCCGCAGCGCCAGTCCACCCAGCCCCTGCAGACCGCGGGCAAGGGGTGTGTGCTCCGGGTCGCGGCGCTGGCTCGCGGCCTGCATGGCGGCCAGCCGCTCGGGCCGGAGGCTGACCACATAGGCGGGGATGAACACGATGGTGAGGATAAACGCCAGGATGATGCCCGCTCCGACGAACAGCCCGAACACCTGCACCGGCGGAATCGGGGTGAACGCCAGGGAGGCGAAGCCGATGCCCGAGGTGATCGAGGTGTAGAGCATCGGCGTGAACAGGTGACCCATGACATCCTTCATGGTCTCGCGCGCGCCCCGTTCGGGCCGATAGCGGTCCGCGAACTCGCTGATGATATGGACCGAGTCGACCACCGCGATGGGCATGAGAAAGATCGGGATCATCGAGCTCATGATATGCACGGTATAGCCCATGCCGATCAGTGCCCCCATGGTGGTGAGCACCACGGCGAAGGCCATCAGCATGGGCGCCGCGACCAGCGTGACCGAGCGGAAGAATCCCCACATCAGGGCAAAGATCACCAACGCCGCCAGCGGGGCGGAGATGGCCATCTGGATGAACATCTCGACGCCGAAGGTATCTTCGGCCACTGGCAGGCCGGTGATGTGGTATTCATCACTGCTGTCGAGTCCGGCGATCAATTCTTCGATCTCGCCGGCAATACGATGGCTCTGATCCTTGGACTCGATGGGCACGTAGAGCGTGGTGGCCTCGCCGTCGCCCGAGATGAGCGTGTCGCGGAACAGCGGCAGATCGAGCGTGGCCTCGCGGATGCGGTCGGCGCCGGCCTGGGTGGTCGGCGGGGTGTTCATCATCCATTCGAAGCGGATGGTGCCAGGGCCGGCCTGGGCGATATTATCGACGGTGGCCAGGGAGAGCAGGTCGCGGCGGATCACTCCGTCGATTTCCGCCACCGAATCGCTGAGCGAATGGACGGCCGCCAGCGAGCGCGGGTTGAACACGCCTTCTTCGCGCTGTTCATTGACCACACCCACGACAATCATGTCATGGAGGTTGAACTGGTCCTTGATCGCGTTGTGGCGCACCCGATCGGGCTGGTCGGCCGGCAGCATGTTCTCGGGGTCGGTATCGATCTGGATGAGCGGGATCAGGGCCGTGCCGACGAGGGTGAGCAGCAACGTGGCCATAAAGACCATTCGCGGGTGGTGCATGGCAAGACTGGCAATCCGGCGACCCATGAGTGCTCCTGATCCTTGAAAGAAATCTCACTATATGCGTACATGCTCACATAGTAAAGGAGTCAGCCATGCCGGATATTGATCCCCAGCGCCCCGAGACCATGGAGCTCATCGCCCAGTACTTCCGGGTGCTGGGTGACGCCCAGCGTCTGGGCATCCTCCACTGTCTGCAGGATGGCGAACGCACGGTGGGCGAGATCGCGACGCACACCGGCGCAAGCCCTTCCAATGTCTCCAAGCACCTCGCCACGCTGCGGGCCGCAGGGCTTGTCGGGCGTCGCCAGGCCGGCAATCGCGCCTATTTCGAGATTACCGCGCCGTTCATTTTCGACCTCTGCGACATCGTCTGCAGTGGCGCCCGCGAGCGGCTCGCCCGCGAACAGGCCAACCTCCCCGCGCCCTGATCCGCCATCGGCGGCCGAGTTTCGGTATACTGGCCGATCCATCGAAACAAAGCCGTCGAGGGATGCTGCCCATGGCCGATCCAGCCGTCGGTTCCCCGCGAACCGAATCCGCGATCCGCGTGGACGCCGCGAGCAAATCGTTCGAAAAGGGCGTCCGGGCCGTCGATGCCGTCGATCTTGAAGTCGGCGCGGGGGAGTTCTTCACGCTGCTGGGACCCTCGGGCTGCGGCAAGACGACGTTGCTGCGACTGCTGGCCGGGCTCGAACAGCCCGACAGCGGGCGCATCACCATCGGCGGACAGGTGATGGACGGCGTCCCGCCGCACCGGCGCAGTGTGAACACCGTGTTCCAGTCGTATGCGCTGTTCCCGCATCGCAATGTCCGGCGCAATATCGGCTTTGGCCTCGAAATGCGGGGGACGGACGCCGGCGAGATCGACGCGCGCACCCGGCGCATGGCCGAACTCATTGGCATCGACGGGCTGCTCGACCGCGAAGTCGCGCAGCTGTCCGGAGGGCAGCGCCAGCGCGTCGCCCTGGCCCGGGCGCTGATCAATGAGCCCGATGTGCTGTTACTCGACGAGCCGCTGTCCGCCCTGGACGCCGATCTGCGCGGGCGGCTGCAGCTCGAGCTTAAGCGTCTCCAGCGGCGGTTGGGCATGACCTTCGTGTTCGTCACCCACGACCAGCAGGAGGCCATGGTGATGAGCGACCGCATGGCGGTGCTTGATGCCGGGCGGATCGTTCAGGTGGGCCCGCCCGATGCCATCTATGAGGCACCGGCGGCGCTGTTCGTGGCGCGCTTCATGGGTCATCAGAATTTCGTCCCCATTCATGGCCGCGACGCGGCGGGCGTCGATACCCCGCTGGGGCGCCTTGAGGGCGCATTCGGCACGGGCGATCATCTGCTGCTGCGCCCCGAGACCATCCGCCTGGGTGACGAGGCGCAGACGGTCCCCAACCGTTTCGAGGCAACCGTCGAGGAGCGGCTCTACCGGGGCGAGACCACCGAGTATCGCCTGGCCTGCGGGGGGCTGCGACTGCTGGCGAGTCGCGCCAACCGCGGCCAGCCGGAGCACCAGGTGGGCGAGACCATCCGCGTCGGCGTCTCACCGCGTGGCACCGCCACCGTTTCAGATTAGGAGGCCGCATCGATTGTCCGGACTGCGTCGCGATACCCGCTATCTGCTGGCGACCACCGCCCCCGGGGTGTTTTTCATTGTTGTCTTCCTGGTCCTGCCCAGCGCCTATCTGGTCGCCATGGCATTCCTCAGTAATGGACCGTACGGTCTGCCCACCGCGCCGCTCACGCTGGATGCGTTCCGCGAGCTGGCCGGCTTCGGGTTCCTCGGCTGGTCGCCCGGCAACCTCTACACACTGATCCGCTCGGTCTGGCAGAGCCTGCTCGCCACCGCCATCGTGATCGTCATCGCCTATCCGGCCGCGTACTTCATCAGCCGCCAGCCGGTGCGCTGGCGGGCCGTCATGCTGCTGGCGGTGGTGGTGCCGTCGTGGACCAATCAGGTGATCCGCTCGGTGGGCTGGATGAATATTTTCGCGCCGGACACCGTGGTCTCGGACCTGGCGGTGCGCGTGGGACTGACCGAGCCGCAGATGGGGCTCTTCCCCTCGCAGTTCGCGGTGATCGTGGGCCTGGTCTACAACTTCCTGCCGTTCATGGTGCTGCCGCTCTACGCGGCGTTCGAGCGCCTCGACACCGAGCAGGTCGAGGCCGCCCGTGATCTGTTCGCCTCGCCGGTGGCCGTGTTCCGGCATGCGGTCTTTCCGCAGACCCTGCCCGGGCTGATGGCCGGCACGGTGCTCGTGGCGATACCGGCGTTTGGTATGTACGTGGTCACCGAGCTGCTCGGGGGTGGCAAGGCCACCATGATCGGCAACCTGGTGGCGCGGCAGTTCGTCCAGGCCAGCAACTGGCCACTGGGCGCCGCTGGCGCGATCATCATGATCGTGGTGACGCTGGTGGGGCTCAAGGTGCTGCGCGACCTGGGCCGGCGCGTCGGCGGTGACCGTGAGGTGCTGCTATGACCGCCCGGGCAATGGACCGCGGCCTGCGGGTGTTCTGGTATCTGCTGCTGGCGTTTCTCTACGCGCCGCTCGCGGTGGTGGTGTTCTACTCGTTCAACGCCATCAACTCATCGGCGCGTTTCGCCGGGTTTTCGCTGACCTGGTACCGGCAGCTGTTCAGCAACGATGCCATCATCGGGGCGCTGCTCAACACCGTGGCGCTTGCGCTCACCTCGTCGCTGATCGCCATCGTGATCGGCGGGATGCTGGGCTACGGGTTCTACCGCTACCGGCTGCGACGGCTCAGCTGGCTGATCTGGCTGATCTACCTGCCCATGGTGATGCCCGACATCATCTTCGGCATCGCCGAGATGATCTTTTTCATCGCCATCGACGAGCGCCTTGGCATTCTGGCGCCGGGGCTGGGCACCATGATCATCGCCCATGTCACGTTTCAGGTGCCGTTCATCGCGCTGCTGGTCAATGCCCGGTTGCTGGCGCTCGACCCGCAGCTGTTCGAGGCGGCGCAGGATCTCTACGCCGCGCCCTGGCAGCGTGCCCGCTTTTTTCTGCTGCCGGTGCTCTCGCCGGCGATCGTCTCGAGTTTCCTGCTGGCGTTGACATTGTCCATCGATGACTTTGTCATCAGCTTTTTCACCGCCGGCCCGGAGAGCACCACACTGCCAATCTATATCTGGAGTGCCATCAAAAAAGGGGTGACGCCCGAGGTCAACGCCATCGCCACGCTCATGATTGGCAGCGTTTTTCTCATGGCCCTGATCAGCCTGGTCGTCCAGCGACGGCCATCGGCCTCATCCACCACCAACAGGAGCGCCTCATCATGACGCATCCAACGCTCAGGGCGGGTCTGCTCGCCACCACCCTCGCCACCGCTGCGGGGTCCGCCAGCGCCCAGTTCGAGGGGGAGACCCTTTATCTATTCAACTGGTCGCAGTACATGGATCCGGCGATCATCCAGCAGTTCGAAGATCGCCATGGTGTCGAGGTCGTCCGCAATTACTTCAACTCCAACGGCGAGCTGTTCGCCAAACTGCAGGCCGGTGGCGACAGCCAGTACGACGTCATCGTGCCGTCGAATTATTATGTCCCGCGGCTGATCAACAGCGACCTGGTGCAGCCGCTCGATCACGATCGGCTGCCTAATCTGGATAACCTGATGGACGCCTTCCTGGACCCGGCCTTTGACCCGGGCAACGAATACAGCGTTGCCTACCAGTGGGGCACCACGGGCTTGGTCTACGACGAGTCCGCCCTTGGCGATGTCCCCAACAGCTGGTCGGTCCTGTTCGACCCGACGGTCAACCCGGATGCCCCGTTCGCGGTGCCCGAGGACGCGCAGGTGAGTCTTGGGGCGGCCTGCGCCTATCAGGGCGAGGGCTATGACTGCACAGGCCGGGATGCCCTGGAGGCGGCGGCCCGTGAAGTGCTCGACGCCAAGCAGCGCGACAACTTCGCCGGCTTTGTCCAGGGTACGCCCATTCTCCAGCAGCTCGTGCGCGGCTCGGTCGCCGCCGGGATGACCTTCAACGGCGATTACCTGTTCTACAAGAGCGAGGACCCGGAAGGCTTCGAGGATATCCGCTTCGTCATCCCCGAAGAGGGGGCCGAGCGCTGGGTGGATAACATGATGATCCCCGCCAACGCGCCCAATCCCGAACTCGCGCACGCCTTCATCAACTATATCCTCGAGGCCCGGATCGGCGCCCAGCTGTCCAACTGGAACTACTACTCAAGCCCCAATGCAGCGGCGCTGCCCATGCTTGATGCGGTGTTGCAGGAGCCGCCGATCCTACCCACCGATGAGCAGATGGAACGGCTGACCTTCATCCCCAGCCTGCAGGGTGAATCGCTCGAGTTCCTCCAGCAGATCTGGCGCGAGGTTGAATCGCGCTAGTCCCGGTCAGTCAGTGTCGTCCACCGGCCGCCGGGCAGTGCCCATGTAGAGGATCGCGGTCAGTGGCAGACGGCCAAAGGTCAGGTCCCCGCGGCGGTTGATGCCGCGGGGACCAAGGCCGGTGAACGATCCCGCCTCAAGCCCGGCGCCGGCGAGTGCCGTGCGCAGTTCGGTCGGCTTGATGAACAGCGCCGGGTCGTGGGTGCCCCGGGGCAACAGCCGCAGGATATCTTCGGCGACCGTAATGGTGGCGAGCCGCGCCAATGGGTTGCGGTTGATGGTATCGAACAGAAACAAGCCGCCGGGTCGGAGCACGCGGTAGACCTCCGCGAGCACCTGATCGAGGTCCTGCACGTGCTCGAGGACATCAACGCAGACCACGGCGTCAAAGCCCTGATCGGGGTAGGGCAGGGCCTCACCAACGCCGGTGGTGTAATCAATGGCCCGCCCCTCGGCCCGGGCATGCTGCTCAGCCGCGTCGATGGCTCGTGCGGCCGGGTCGATGCCGCTCACACGGGCGCCGCGGTCGTCCAGTGCCTCGGCCATGAATCCGCCGGCGCAGCCCAGATCGAGTACGGCGCGGTCGCGCCAGTCGATCTGCCGGTCCATCCACGCCAGTCGTCCCGGGACCAGGTTTTTCAGGGTTCGCACCCAGCGGATGTCGTCTGACCACCACTGATCGGCGACGTCGTCATAAAGGGCCAGATTATTGCGCATTGTGATCCTCGCCTCGGCGGTGCAATCGGGGTAGGGCATAGGGTACGGCGTTTTTGTAGCGCGCGAAGCGCTCGCCGTAGCGCGCGGCAAAGCGACGCTCTTTCAGCCGCGGTGCCAGCAGGCAGTAAGCCGTGTAGCTGATGGCCAGGAACAGCTGATCCGGCGTCCACACCGGCACCGTCCAGAGTGTGAGGGCGAAGGCCACATAGATCGGCTGGCGGATCACCCGAAAAAGCCCCTGCGTCGGCATATCGGGGAAGCGGGGTTTGATGCGGGCCAACAGAGACATCCATCCCAGCGCGCCCGACTGAACCTCGACGCCGGCGTCGAAGCTTGCCTTGGTGAGCATCAGCCAGGCCAGTCCGTAGGTCGTGACGATTAGCCAGAAAACCATGCCCTCAGCGCGCCACCAGACGATGCCGCTGGGCGTCCAGAGCGTGAAAAGCGCCAGCAACTGCAAAGCCGCGATCAGGGCATAAGTGGTGGTCGCGAGGGTGCCGCCGTGGGGGCCGGGGATCAGCCGTGTGAGCCATCGCCCGCCCCGGCGGGTCAGCAGCAGGGAGTGAGCCAGTGGGAACTGCAGGATCAGCAGCGCGTTGACGCCCCAGGCCCAGGGTTGGGGGATACGCCCGAAGGTCGCGCTCATGCCGTTGAACATGGCGATCATCATGGCAAGCACACCGCCGGCAAAAGCAAGATGTGTCACGATACCCATACCGAGTGCCAGGGCGACGCGGCCCTTGCCGGGCGGCGGGCGTAGCGCTGCACCCATCAGCTGCAACATTCCGGCGAGACGCGGGTCCCAGCGCATGCACTCACTCCGTTAAAAACATGAGAGAAGGCGAAGGATGACACAGGAGCGGCATGACTGGGCCGAATCGCTGGATGGACTGCTCGAGCAGGCCTGGAAGCGACTTGGCCGCGGAGTGGCTGACCGGCGGGCGGCGGCGCGGCATCCCACACTGGCGACGGTTGATACCAACGGCTGGCCTCAGGTGCGGACGGTGGTGCTGCGGGGCGCGGACCGGGCGGCCTCACAGCTGCGCGTATATACCGATCGAAAAGCAGGCAAGGTTGCCGACCTCGCGGCGGCGCCCCGGGCGGCGGTGCATGTGTGGGACCAGACGGCGCACCTGCAGATCCGGGTGATGGCTGAGGCCGTGATCCACACCGGGACGGCCGTTGAGTCGATCTGGAGTGGGCTTTCGGCGCATGCGCAGCGCTGCTACGGCTTTCAGCCGGCGTCTGGCCTGGCCATTACCGATGCGCTGGATTATGCCGTCTGGCCCCAGCCTGAAGATTTCGCGGTCATCGAGCTGAACGTCGTTTACCTCGAGGCGCTGCACCTCGGCCATCGCCATCGGCGCGCGGGGTTTGATCGCCGTCGGGATTGGGCGGGGCAGTGGCTGGTGCCCTAGGGCGGGGGCGCAGTGCGCTGGATTGTGTGTGCCCTCGGTGTCGATATCATCGCGGGCAACCTCAGACGTCCGAACCGTCAATCACCTCGACACCTGCTTTTCCGTCATTGTTGTAGCGGATACGCGCCAGTCGTTCGCCATCCGGTCGGGAATAGTCCCAGCAATAGGTGTACGAGGTCGAACCGCAGTCTGTCGCTGACGAAGCCACCCATCCAGTTTCTTCTAGACCGCCAATGGAATCCGCGATGGGAATATCGAGGAATAGGTTCCAGAGCTTCTCGCTGCGACGATCCCCAAAGCCGTCAATGCCGCTTGTAGCCACGGGAGCACTGCCTGGTTCGCCCTCGATGCATACCCGGCCGTCCTGCGGTGGGTAGTAATAGGCAATACCGCCACATCCGGTGGTCTGCGCGGTATGTGAGCGGGCGACATGGCTGTCAACCGCGCTACTCAACGCCCGTGCCGTACTCGTGACTTCAGCATCAACACTGAGCCCTTGAACGCGCGGAACGGCAATCGCGGCCAGGACACCCAGCACGGCGAGGACGACGACCAGCTCGACAAGGGTGAATCCACGGCTTGGTTCACTGCCACAATGCAATTTCATGGCACGGTGGGTAACTGTCACCCTCATGCCTTGTCAATAGACATCTTGGAAATACAGTTTCTTGGGGAAGGAGTGAGCGCTTGTTCGGAATGGCTCCCCGGGACGGATTCGAACCGCCGACCAAGTGATTAACAGTCACTCGCTCTACCACTGAGCTACCGGGGAATCGCTCTCTAGCTCGCTGCGTAGTCTAGCGTTTTACGCCGCGCCGTCAACCGGCGCGGCGCATCAAAACGGGGCCTACCCGCGCCCGAAGGCGCCCTCGAGGCGATCCATCGCCTTTTCCAGATTCTCCATGCTGGTGGCGAAGGAGATCCGGGCATGGCCGGGCGCACCAAACGCCGTACCGGGCACCAGGGCCACGTTGGCCTCGGCGATCAGATGCTCGGCGAGCGCCGTGTCGGTATCCACGCCGTCGATGGCAGCAATGGCACCGCTGACGTCGGGGAACGCATAGAAGGTGCCGTCTCCGGCGATGCAGCTCACGCCTTTCATGGCATTAAGCCGCTTGACGACAAAGTCATGGCGCTCGCGGAATGCCTTGACCATGGGCCCGATCACGCCCTGATCTCCATTGAGTGCTGCAACGGAAGCGGCCTGCGAGATCGAGCTGGCGTTGGAGGTGCTCTGGGACTGGATCTTTTTCATGGCACCGATGACGTTCGCGGGGCCGGCGGCATAGCCGATGCGCCATCCGGTCATGGCATAGGCCTTGGAGACGCCGTTGACGACGACCGTGCGCTCAGCCAGATCCGGGCAGACCATGGCGATGTTGCTGAACGGCTCGTCGGTCCAGAGGATCGGCTCATAAATGTCGTCACTGGCAATGAGCAGGTCGGGGTGGCGGCGCAGGACCTCGCCCAGTGCTTCGAACTCGGCCCGGCTGTAGGCGGTCCCAGTGGGGTTGGAAGGACTGTTGAGGACCACGATCCGGGTGCGGTCGGTGATGGCGGCCTCTAGCTGTGCCGGCGTGATCTTGAAGCGCTGCGACTGATCAGCCTCGATGATCCGGGGGACACCATCGGCGAGCAGCGCCATGTCCGGGTATGACACCCAGTAGGGGGCCGGGATGACCACCTCGTCGCCACTGCCAAGCACCGCCATGAACAGGTTATAGAGGCTCTGCTTGGCGCCAGAGGACACCAGGATCTGGTTGGCGTCGTACTCGAGGCCGTTGTCGCGCTCGAACTTTGCCTGAATGGCCTGCTTGAGGGCCGGCGTGCCGTCGACCGGGGTGTAGCGGGTCTGACCGGCCTGGATCGCCTGCACCGCGGCGGCGCTGATATGATCAGGGGTATCAAAATCCGGTTCGCCGGCACCCAGACCGATGATGTCGTGACCGGCCGCGCGCATTTCCGCGGCGCGGGCCGTGACCGCCATGGTCGGGGAAGGCTTCACGCGCCCGACGCGCTCAGAGAGTTCAATAGCCAAGGATGGTCTCCGTTTTTTTACCGTTTGCCGCGATGATACGCCAAACATGACAGGGCCTGCATTGCCATGACTGACGAGACACTGCGTTTTCAGCTGCAGAGTGACTTCGAGCCCGCCGGTGATCAGCCGGCGGCCATCGAGACCCTCGCCAACAGCCTGCACGCCGGCCACCCGCATCAGACCCTGCTGGGGGTAACCGGGTCGGGCAAGACCTTCACCATGGCCAGCCTGATCGCCAAAGAGCAGCGCCCGGCGGTGGTGCTCGCGCCCAACAAGACCCTGGCCGCGCAGCTCTACGGCGAAATGAAGGCGTTTTTCCCCAACAACGCCGTCGAGTATTTCGTCTCGTACTACGACTACTACCAGCCCGAGGCCTATGTGCCGTCCTCGGACACTTTCATCGAGAAGGATGCCTCGGTGAACGAGCACATCGAGCAGATGCGCCTGTCGGCCACCAAGGCGATCATCGAGCGCCGCGACACCATCATCGTCGCGTCGGTGTCCTCGATCTACGGGCTGGGTGACCCCACCGCCTATCTCGAAATGGTGCTGCATCTCGAGGTGGGGGAGTCCGTCGATCAGCGCCGGATCCTGCGCCGGCTGGCGCAGTTGCAGTACGCGCGCAATGACTATGACTTCGCCCGCGGCAACTATCGGGCCCGGGGCGATGTCATCGATATCTTCCCGGCCGAGTCCGAGGACGAAGCGGTGCGCGTCGAGCTGTTTGATGACGAGATCGAAAGCCTCGCCTGGTTCGACCCGCTGACCGGCGAGGTCCTGCGTCGGGTCCAGCGGCTGACCGTCTATCCCAAATCCCACTATGTCACGCCCCGCGACACGGTGCTGAGCGCGGTGGAGAAGATCAAGGTCGAGTTGAAGGAGCGCCTCGAGCAGCTCCAGGGCGCCGGCAAACTGCTCGAGGCCCAGCGCCTTGAGCAACGCACCCGCTTTGATCTTGAGATGATGCAGGAGCTCGGCTACTGCAACGGCATCGAGAACTACTCGCGCTATCTGTCGGGACGCGGGCCGGGCGAGGCGCCGCCGTGCCTGTTCGATTATGTGCCGGATGACGCCATGCTGTTCATCGATGAATCGCATGTCACGGTCTCGCAGGTGGGCGGCATGTACCGCGGCGACCGGGCCCGTAAGGAGACGCTGGTGGAGTATGGCTTCCGGCTGCCTTCGGCACTCGACAATCGGCCCCTGAAGTTCGAGGAGTTCGATACCATCGCGCCGCAGCGCATCTATATCTCGGCGACGCCCGGGCCCTATGAAAAGCAGCATTCCTCGGCGGTTGCCGAACAGGTGGTGCGGCCCACCGGCCTGGTGGATCCGGCCATCGATGTGCGCCCGGCCAGCACGCAGGTCGATGATGTGCTCGGCGAGATCAATGAGCGCAGCCGGGCTGGCGAGCGCGTGCTGGTGACCACGCTCACCAAGCGCATGGCCGAAGATCTCACCGAATACCTGGCGGAAAACGGCGTCCGGGTTCGCTACCTGCACTCGGATATCGACACCGTCGAGCGTACCGAAATCATCCGTGACCTGCGGCTGGGGGCGTTTGACGTGCTGGTGGGCATCAACCTGCTGCGCGAGGGACTGGATATCCCGGAGGTTTCACTAGTGGCCATCCTCGATGCCGACAAGGAGGGTTTCCTGCGCGCCGAGCGCTCCCTGATCCAGACCATTGGCCGGGCGGCGCGCAACGTCAACGGCCAGGCCATTCTGTATGGCGATCAGATGACCGATTCGATGAAAAAGGCCATCGACGAGACCGAACGACGGCGCGAGAAACAGATCGCCCACAACGAGGAACATGGCATCACGCCCCAGGGCATCCAGAAGGCCATCGCCGATGTCATGGAGCGGGGCGGGGCGAGCGCGCCGGACAGTGCCGAGCACTACGCGCAGGTTGCCGACGAGGCCAAGGCCTATGCCGATCTGAGCACCGCCCAGGCGGTCAAGCGCATCAAGGAGCTGGAGCAGAAGATGCACCAGCACGCCCGCAACCTCGAGTTCGAGGAAGCCGGCAAGCTGCGTGACGAGGTCAAGCGGCTGCAGCGTCATGCGCTGGGTGAACCCGACCGGGACAGTGCGTGATCGAGCTCGACCAGCGCGCCAGTCCCGCCACGGTCGATCTGACGGCGGTCATCGTCGCCATGATCGACGGCGAGCCCTGCATCCTGACCGTCCAGTCCGGGCCGGGTGAGCCCGATACGCTGCCCTGCGGGCCCCTGCAGCCTGATCACCGGACACTCCAGGCGGGCCTGCGCAGCTGGGTGGAGTACCAGACCGGGCTGCGGCTCGGTTACATGGAGCAGCTCTATACCTTTGCCGACCGCAACCGGGCCGGCGGCGATGACGGCCCGCCGGAACAGGACGTTCGCCCCGTCTCGGTGGCCTATCTGGCCCTGGTTCACGACGCTGATCCGCAGACCGGCCGCGCGACGGCCTGGCAGCCCTGGTATGACTATCTGCCCTGGGAGGACTGGCGCACCCAGCGTCCGCCGGTGGTCGATCGACTGCTCGCGGCGCTGGCCGACTGGCGGGATCAGGCGCCCAGCGCGCCCAAACGCCGACGGCGGGCCGAACGGCTGCGCCTGACCTTTGCCAATGGCTCGACGCCCTGGGACGAGGAGCGCTCGCTGGAGCGTTATGAGCTGCTCTATGGCGCGCGGCTGGTGGCGGAGGCGTGGCACGACGAGGGCGCCGAGCCACCGGAATCCGTGGCGACGCGCGTTGATCAATCCATGGCGACGGATCACCGTCGCATCCTGGCAACGGCCATGGGCCGGCTGCGGGGCAAGATCAAATACCGCCCGCTGCTCTTTGAGCTGATGCCGCCCACTTTCACCCTGCTGCAGTTGCAGCGCACCGCCGAGGCACTGTCCGGGACGCGGCTGCACAAGCAGAACTTCCGCCGCCTGGTGGAGCGCCAGCAGCTGGTTGAGGCCACGGGCCAGCATGAAACCCGCACCGGCGGGCGGCCGGCAAGGCTGATGCGGTTTCGACCAGCCGTCACCCTCGAGCGCCCGGCCCCGGGGGTGGGCATCAAGACGGGCGCTCGCAGCACCCACCGCTATTGATTGAACTCTGCCCGCGGGCTTATGCTCCAACTCAGCATAAGCGGGATTTTGTTGACGCCAATAATGCTCAGATCGAGCATAAGGAGCGGTTCATGGCAGAGGTAATGGAGCAGACGGCCGCGGCCGAGCAGCGTTTGAAGGACGTGATTCCGCCCATCGAATGGCCCGCGCTGGAGCCCGACATCGATGCCATTCACCGCCTCAAGGCTGAACGCAACGCCGTCATTCTGGCCCACAACTATCAGACCCCCGAGATCTTCCACGGCGTCGCGGATATTGTCGGCGATTCCCTGGCGCTGGCGCGCCGGGCGGCCGAGACCGATGCCGATGTCATCGTCCAGGCCGGGGTGCACTTCATGGCGGAGACCTCGAAGCTGCTCTGCCCCGAGAAGACCGTGCTGATTCCGGATCTGGCGGCGGGCTGTTCGTTGGCCGAATCGATCACCGCCGCCGATGTGCGGGCACTGCGCGAACGCCATCCCGGGGTGCCGGTGGTCACCTACGTGAACACCTCCGCGGCGGTGAAGGCGGAATCGGATATCTGCGTGACCTCGGGCAACGCCGTGGCCGTGGTGGAGTCACTCGGCGTCGACCGGGTGATCTTTCTGCCGGATGAGTACCTTGCCCACTATGTCGCGCTGCAGACCGATGTCCAGATCATTGCCTGGCAGGGCCACTGCGAGGTGCACGAGCGGTTCACCGGCGACGAGATCCGCGCCTACCGCCAGGCCCACGATGACCTGATGGTCATCGCCCATCCCGAGTGCCCGCCGGATGTGCTCGACGCCGCCGACCAGGTGGGCTCGACCGCGCAGATGATCCACGCGGTCAAAACCCGCCAGCCGCGACGGGTGTTGATGGTCACCGAGTGCTCGATGAGCGATAACGTGGCGGCCGAAGTGCCCGAGGTGGAATTCGTGCGGCCCTGCAACCTGTGTCCGCACATGAAGCGCATTACCCTGCCAAAGATCCGCCAGGCGCTGGAGCAGCTTGCCCCGCGCGTCGAGATTGACCCCGGCGTGGCGGATCGCGCCCGTCAGGCGGTCACACGGATGCTGGCGGTCCAGTGAGTCGGGTTGCGGCCACGTCACCCCCAGTGATTGTCGTGGGGGCGGGGATCGCCGGGCTGGCGACGGCGCTACGGCTTGCACCGCTGCCGGTGCGGGTACTGACCGCCGGTGCCCTGCGCGAGAACACCGCCACGGCCTGGGCGCAGGGCGGCATTGCCGCCGCGCTGGGCCATGACGATGCCCCGGCCCTGCATCAGGCAGATACCGAGGCCGCCGGCGTCGGGCTGGTGGATCCGGTGGTTGCCCGGGCGGTCACGGCGGCCGCACCCGAGTGTCTCGCGCAGCTCGAGCAGTGGGGCGCGCGCTTTGATCGCACCCCCCAGGGCGATTGGGCGCTGGGCCTGGAGGGCGCGCATCGCCGGCGCCGCGTCGTGCATGTCGGCGGCGACGGCAGTGGTGTGGCGATCCTCAACGCGCTGATCCAGCAGGTCCGTTCCACGCCGTCCATTACCGTGTCCGAGAATACGCCGGTCAACGGCCTGCTGGCCGACGCCGGCGGCGTCCATGGCGTACGACTGGCGGAGGGGGCATTGCCGGGCCGCGCCGTGGTGCTGGCCACCGGCGGGCTGAGTGGGCTCTACGCCGAGACCACCAACCCCCTGGGCGCCGTGGGCGCGGGCATTGCGATGGCGGCCCGCGCCGGCGCGGGCGTCACGGATGCCGAGTTTGTTCAGTTTCATCCCACAGCCATGGCCGTGGGGCGCGATCCCATGCCGCTTGCCACCGAAGCGCTTCGCGGCGAGGGCGCGACCCTGGTCAATGGCGCTGGCGGGCGGTTGATGGCCGATACGCCGGGCGGTGATCTGGCGGCGCGCGATGTGATCGCCCGGCGGATCCATGCGGCGTTGGCGGCGGGCGATCGGGTCTACCTGGACGGGCGCCGCGCGATTGGCAGCGCCTTCGCCGAGCGCTATCCATCGGTGCATGCCGCCTGCCGCGCGGCCGGCATCGATCCGGCCACCCAGTTGATTCCGATCCGGCCGGCGGCCCATTACCACATGGGCGGCATCGTGGTTGATGACCGGGGACGGAGTGACCTGCCCGGCCTCTGGGCCTGCGGCGAAGTGGCCTGCACCGGGCTCCACGGCGCCAATCGCCTGGCCAGCAATTCCCTGCTCGAGGGGCTGGTGTTCGCGCGTTGGATTGCCGAAGACATTGCCGCATCGCCCGTCCGCTCAGTGGTGGATGCCGGCGATGGACCGACGCCGCCCACCGCGACGGTCCCTACCGCGTCACGGGTCGCACCGTGGATCCGGGCGCTGATGAGCCGCTCGGTAGGTGTGGTCCGGGATAACGACGGGCTGGCGCAGGCAATCGATGCCCTCTCGGCCGTGGCGTTTGATCGCGACGATCCGCAGCGCGACCATGCGCTGACCGCGCTTTTCGTCGCAACGGCGGCGCAGCGGCGCTGCGAGAGCCGGGGCGGGCACCTGCGCCGGGACTTTGCCGACACGCAGTCGCCGCCGCCAACACGGCAGGCGCTGACGCTCGCCGCGCTGTGCCCGCAGCCGCCGGCGACCTGCGAGCCGCTGGTAGCGGCAGGCGGGCCGGTCCGATGAGTCGTGTGGCACTGACACAACCCGGCCTTGAACCGCTGATCCGGGCGGCGCTTGCCGAGGATCTGGGCCGGGCGGGGGACATCACCAGCAATGCGGTCATCCCCGCCGATACCCCCATGGAGGGGGTCGTGCGCAGTCGCGAGGCCGGGCGAATCGCCGGAGCGGAGGCGGCGGCAATGGCCTTCAACCTGGTGGACGGGGCGGTGAACGTCGCCGTGGCACAGCCCGACGGGGCGCGGGTCGAAGCCGGCACAACCGTGCTGTCGGTGGACGGTCCGGCCCACGCGATCCTCGCGGCGGAGCGTGTCGCCCTCAACCTGCTCTGTCATCTCAGTGGGATCGCCACCGCCACCGCAGCGCTGGTCGACGCGGTGGCGGACTGGCCCGCCCGCATCGCCTGCACCCGCAAGACCACGCCGGGCCTGCGGTCACTGGAAAAGCAGGCCGTGCGCGCCGGCGGTGGGGTCAATCACCGCTTTGGGCTCGATGATGCAATGCTCATCAAGGACAACCACATCGCCGTGGCCGGGGGGATTGCACCGGCACTGGCGCGGGCCCGCGCGGCGGCAGGGCATCTGGTGAAAATCGAGATCGAGGTCGACACCCTGGATCAGCTCGATGAGGCGCTCGCCGGCGGGGCGGATGCGGTGCTGCTGGATAATATGGACCCGGCCACGCTGGCGGCGGCCGTGCGGCGGGTCGATGGCCGCGCCGTCACCGAGGCGTCGGGCCGTGTCAGCCGCGACACGGTGGCCGCGGTGGCGGCCAGTGGTGTCGATATCATCTCGGTGGGTGCGCTGACCCACAGTGCGCCGATCCTCGACCTTGGCCTTGATGCCGAGCCCGCCGGGGCGTAATCAGCCCTCGGCGGGGCGGCCGTAGTAAGGATCGCGGGGCAGCTTGCCGACCCCGGGGTTGAAAGTGTTGGTCGGGTCGAGACGGCGGTAGAACGCGGCCAGCGGTGGCTTGGCCGGATACAGATGCCCGACATTGTGCTCCGCCGGGTATTCCGCGCCCCGCGCATCGAGGATCTCGAGCATTTTCGCCTTGTGGGCCGCCACATCGGCGCCCTTGCGGAATACATAGTCCTGGTGGAACACGTTGCAGAAGAAATGCCCGTAGTAGAGCCGGTGCACCAGGTCGCGGCTGATCGATTCGGGCAGTTCCTCAAACCAGTCCCGATCGTTGCGCGCGAGGGCGATGTCCAGCGCCAGGATGTCCTCGACCTCGTCGTGATGGATGGTCTGGTAGCGCACGCCCGCTCCGGCCGCCGCAAAGCGATGCAGCATCGCCCGCTCGGCCTCGTCCGCGGTGCAGCGGAACCACGCCTCGGGGAAGCACTCGTCAAGAAACCCCTCGGTCTCCTCGACCATGTCACCGTTCACCCGCAGGATCAGGTGATGCTCGAAGCGGTCGCGCCACTCCACCACCCGCGCCGGTAGCGGATCCGGCAGCAGCCGCGAGAGGCGCTGGAGGACGTGATCAGTGATCGGGTCGGGGAGCAGCGGCAGCGGGCGGAACAGCCGGTCGATGCGGTTTTTGAGGGCGAACGCCCTGGGTAGCCGCGCCGTGCCGAGTTTCTTGATGATCAGAAAGCTGTCCTTGCCGTAGCGCCGCGCCACGTCGAACAGCTCGCGGTGCAGGTACTCGGCGGTGATCGGCAGTTTGCTCGCCTCGCGCAGGAACCGCGCGCGGAACTGTGCGAGCTGCGCGGTATCGTTGCTGCCGATGTAGTAGGTGCGCACGTCCGACTCCTGCTCGAAGGTGTCCATGCGCACGGCGAACACCATGACCTTGCCGGCGCTGCCGGATGCCCCGTAGAGCAGGCGCGGGTCGTTATTGAATCGTGCCGCGCCGGGTTCATCGGCCCCGCGGATGATCTCGGGATAGCCATCGTCGCTGGCCTTGCCGGCGTGCCAGTCCACGTCCTCGGGCCGGTAATCACCGCGCTCGAGGCGATCGAGGATGGTTTCGGGGGTGTCACCGAGTGCCACCCCCAGCTCGTTGATCAGCTCAAGCTCACCGTGCGCGTTGACCCGGGCATAGACGGCGAGCTCGGTGTAGGCGGGCCCACGCCGGCAGAGTGCGCCTCCGGAGTTGTTGCAGACACCGCCCACCACGGTGGCGCCCAGCGACGTCGAGCCGATCACCGAATGCGGCTCACGCCCGTACGGCGCGAGGGTCTGGGTGAGCTCGAACAGGGTGGCCCCGGGCAGGGCGATGGCCTGCTCGGCGTCGCCGAGCAGCTGCAGGCCTTTGATGCGCATCGCGTTGATGGCAACGGCCGGGCGGTCGTAGTGGTCCTTGGGGGTCGAGCCCTCGGTCAGGCCGGTGTTGGCCGCCTGCGGCACGATCACCGCGCCGGCCTCGACCGCCGCCTGGGTGCAGTGCCAGAGCTCAACCAGTGAGCCCGGATGCACCACCGCCACCACCTCACCGCTGCCCGAGCGGTAGCCTGTGCGGTAAGGCCGCGTCGCCGCCTCGTCGGTCAGTACGTGTTCGGCGCCGGCGATCGCCGTCAGGCGCTCGATCATTGCCTGGGTCTGGCTCATGGATCTGTCCTCCCGGCCGCGTTCAGTCGGCCCAGCGTCCGGCAAAGTCCTCGGGCACATGCAGGATGTTGCGGTCGACGGCATTGATATCGCGATGGCCACACAGCGCCATGGTCGTATCAAGCTCCTTGTGCAGCACCTCGAGGGATCGGGTGACCCCCTCCTGGCCCATGGCGCCCAGGCCGTACACCCAGGCCCGGCCGATCATGACCCCGTCCGCCCCCAGCGCCAGGGCCTTGAGAATATCCTGGCCCGAGCGGATGCCTGAGTCGAAGTACACCTCCATGCGATCACCCACCGCGGTGATGATGTCCGGCAGCACCCGAATACTGCTGAGTGCCCCATCGAGCTGGCGTCCGCCGTGGTTGGATACGACGATGGCATCGGCCCCCAGTTCGGCGGCGCGTTCGGCATCCTCGCGGTTCATGATGCCCTTGAGCACCACCTTGCCACCCCACATGTCCATGAGCTGTTTGACCCGATCCCAGTCGAGGGAGTGATCGAACGCCTCGGCGGTCCAGGAGGACAGCGAGCTGGAATCGGTGACGCCCTGGGCATGACCGACCACATTGCCGAAGGTGCGCCGCCGGGCGCCCAGCATCTCCAGCCCCCACGACACCTTGGTGGCGAGGTTGGCGATGGACTTGATGGTGAGCTTGGGCGGAGCGCTCAGCCCGTTTTTCAGGTCCTTATGGCGCTGGCCCTGCACCTGCAGGTCCAGCGTGATGACGATGGCCGAGCAGTTCGCCGCCCGGGCCCGCTCCATGAGCCGGCGCATGAAGTCATCATCGGACAGTGTGTAGACCTGGAACCAGAAAGGCCGGGTGGTTTCCGCCGCCACATCCTCGATCGAGCAGATGGACAGCGTCGAGAGCGTGAAGGGCACGCCGAAGTCCTCGGCCGCCTTGGCGGCGAGGATTTCGCCGTCCGCGTGCTGCATGCCGGTCAGGCCCACCGGGGCCAGTGCCACCGGCATGCTCACGGTCTCGCCAAGCATCTGGCTTTCGGTGGTGCGCCGGGTCATGTCGATGGCCACCCGCTGACGGAAATAGATCGACCGGAAGTCGCTGGTGTTCTCCTCGAACGTCTGCTCCGACCAGCTGCCGGTCTCGCAGTAGTCGTAGAACATCTTCGGCACCCGGCGCCGGTAGATGCGCTTCAGATCGTCAATGCAGGTGATAACCGCCACGTCATCGGCCTCCGCG
The DNA here is from genome assembly GCF_002813635.1 of Spiribacter roseus. Lineage (NCBI taxonomy): Bacteria > Pseudomonadati > Pseudomonadota > Gammaproteobacteria > Chromatiales > Ectothiorhodospiraceae > Spiribacter > Spiribacter roseus. The sequence continues at coordinate 550,856 of NZ_CP016382.1, forward strand.
ATTGGTGAGCATGAATGCCAGCACAACCCCCAGAAAACCGAGCCATCCGGCGTACCAGAAGTTCGTGCCACCGGTGATGATCGCCATTCCCAGCAGACCCGCGGCGATCATGTAATAGGCCATGGGGATCAGGGTCTTGCGGATGACATCGCCTTCCCGACCCAGCAGGCCCACGGTGGCGGACGCCGCGACCACGTTGTGCACGGTCACCATGTTGCCACCCGCGCCGCCGACCGCCTGGAGCGAGACGACCATCGAGGCGCCGAACGAACCCAGACCGATCTGCTCGGCCGTGGAGATCTGGAAGAACGAGAACATCATGTTGCTGATGGTGTTACTGCCCGCCAGGAAAGCACCCAGTCCGCCCACCGTGGGAGCGAACAGGGGCCACAGCTGGCCGGTCAGCGCAGCGACGCCCTGGGCAAGCATCTCGGGCATGCTCGCCACCTGATCGAGGGTGCCCATGGGGATGCCGCTGGCCAGTGCCGACTGAATGGCACCCACCGTGTCGTGGCCGTCCGGCGCGGAGTTGATGAACACCTGCACCATGGGCACCGCAAAGATCAGTGCCGAGCCGGCCGACACGATGGTCCGGCCGGCGGTCTTCCAGGCGCGGCCATAATCGCCATGGGTCCACATCTTGTGGAGAAAATAGGTGATCAGCGAGGTGACCAGCAGCACGAAGCCCGGCAGATACAACGGCTGCGAGGCGGCGGTAATGCCCGAGCCGAAGACGTTGGGGATCGCCAGGGTCACGGCATCGGCGCGCAGCGCATCGGTGACCGGCGGAATCACACGGGTGATGACCAGCAGACCGGCAACGATGATGTAGGGCATCCACGCCTGCAGCTGCGAGAGCGGCTGATTTTCGTCACGCGTGGGCTGCGTCGCATCCTGCAGCGAGCTGATCCACTCGGGCTGCCAGTGTTCGCGGGGCTCGAACTCGAAGGTGTCCTTCGGCAGAAACCAGCCACGACGCGCCGCCGGGATGACGATGCCAAGCCCGATCAACCCGCCGATCAGTGCCGGGAACTCCGGACCCAGCAGGGCGGCGACGGCGTAGTAGGGCACCACAAACACGACGCCCGCGAACAGGGCGAATTTCCAGGCGCGCAGGCCTTCGACGAACGAGCGATTGGCGCCGAAAAAGCGCGTGAGCATGCCCACCATGATCAGCGGGATGAAAACCCCCACCAGCGCGTGGAGCAGCGCGACCTGCATGCCGATCTGGTCAAGGTACTGGGCATAGGGGATGCCGGCCGCCTCGACCATGCGATCGGTCACCGACTGGTCGGACAGCCCGGCGTTGACCCCGACGATGATCGGCGTGCCGATGGCGCCGAAGGAGACCGGCGTCGACTGGATGATCATCGCCGAGACCACCGCCGCCATGGCGGGAAACCCGAGGGCGACAAGCAGCGGCGCGGCGATGGCGGCGGGTGTACCGAACCCCGAGGCGCCCTCGATCAGCGCGCCGAACAGCCAGGCAACGATGATGGCCTGGACGCGCCGGTCGGGCGAGATGTCCTGGAAACCCTTCTGTATCACGCTGATCGCGCCGCTCTCGCGGAGCGTGTAGAGCAACAGAATGGCGCCAAAGACGATAAAAAGGATGTTGAGGGCGGTGACGACCCCGTTGACCGATGCACCGGCCACGATATTCAGATCGGTTCCCCAGAAGCCAAGGGCCACGGCCACCGCGACGGCATAGGCCAGTGGCATGGCGTACTTGGCCGGCCAGCGCAGCATCACCAGGAAAACGGCGACGGTCACCAGCGGCAACAGCGCCATGAGAACGATCAGCGCCAGGTTCATGGCCAATCTCCTCCAGTCAGACGTTCGTTTTTTCTGTCTCGTCAGTGCCCGCAGGGCACCTTACTCAGTCCCAACCGGCATAGTCTGCAGATCCTGCGCACAGGCTGCAATCAATGCGGGATGAGCGTCTGGAAGGCGAACATCCCCATGAAGGCCAGCACGATGACGATACCGACGCCCGAGGCGGTCAGTCCCTTGTTGGCATCCGGGATCATCTCGGCAAAGACCATCCAGATCATCGCCCCGGCCGCCAGTCCCAGGCCAATGGGCAGGAACGGCTCGAACACCGACACGAACAGATAGGCGGGAATGGCCATCAGTGGCTGCGGCAGGCTTGAGAACACCGACCAGCCGGCCGCCTTCCACACCGATACGCCCCGCGGCACCAGGACCAGGGCGATGGCAAGCCCCTCGGGGATGTTGTGAATGGCGATGGCCGTGGTGATGAACACGCCCAGCTCCTCACCGCCACCATAGGCCACGCCCACGCCGATTCCCTCGGCGAAGGAATGGATGGTCATGATGCCGACGATCATCAGCGCCTTGCGGGCATTGGCGCCCTGCAGATCGCCAATGTCCGGGGTGTCATGCTGATCCACCCAGCGATCGGCCAACACCACCAGCACCAGGCCACTGCCGATGCCGATCAGGGTGCGCCAGGCGTCCAGGGTGTTGCCCTCGGAGACCAGACTGTGACTGGCCGCGAGCATGAGCCCCGCGGCCAAGGCCGCACCAATCGCCAGCCAGCGATCGCCGACCCGGTGCGCGAAAGCGAGGGGAAAGGCGCCGATCCCGGTGGTGATCGCGGTGATCAGCGCGGCGATGAACACGGTGAGTAGCGAGACTTCCATAGCCATGGGCGTCATCCTGAGGATCGCGTTATCAGTTTGGAACTATTGCAAATATGATAACGGACAGCTCAGGCGATCCGAGTGACGAAGTCACAGAGAAGGCAATCTCCGCTCACCCATCGAGGCGGATGAAAAACCCCGGGCCGGTCTGGTCAAAGCCCTCGCCGGCCTGGCGGAAGCTCACCGGCCCATCGAGCCGGTCTTCGTAGACCAGATGCGCCTCGTCGGCCACGGCCGCCGACGGAGCGATGAGCCGGGATGAGCGTCCGGTGACCGTCATGACGGTGGGGTGGTATTGCGCCATATCCAGCTCGAAATTCACCGCGGCGAGCGCCTCACGCATCGCCTCAAACTGCTCGCCGGCCTGCAGAGTGACCCGATGGAGCCCGTTGAACGTGCGCGACTCGGTCAGCGAGAGGTAATAGGCATCACGCGCCGTGCGTGAGGTCCGCACCGGGATCTCGCCCTCAATCGTCACTTTCAGCCCGCCATCGACGTTCTCGCGTGAGAAATCCGAGATGTCCATGTACTCATCCAGTACGCTCCAGACATCGTCGACCTGCGCGCTCTGGCGGGTATTCAACGGGCGGTCATGGGTGAAAACGGCCTGGAACTCGGCCACGACCTCGTTGCCCGCGAGCGCCGAGCGCAGCTGAGTGCTGTTGACGGTCAGTTCAACCTCATCCGCCCGGCAGCCGGCCAGCGCGATGGCCACGGCGCTCAGCATGAGAATGCGTCGGGTGCTGCGATGGATCATTGCGAGCAATGGACACCTCCAGTGGTGACTGCGTTTATCATGGTGACCCGTCATCCGGCACAGGGAGCCTTCGTGAAGCACGATACACGCCCAGGTTGTCTGGCGGCGATGATGGGCCTCGCGCTCACCACGGCCGTGACGGCGTCTGAGCCGGGGCTGCGCCTCGCCCCCGACGCGCTGCGCCAATCCTCCGAGCCGCCCACGGAATCATTCAGCGTGCACGAGGCCACGCCGCATCGTCTGGTCACGCCGGATGATACCGCGCTGCCGCTGAGACGCTGGGGCCCGGCGCCCGAGGCCGGGGAATCACCCGAGGCGGTGGTGCTCGGGCTGCATGGATTCAACGATCATGCGGGTGCTTTTGTGGCCACCGCCGCAGCGCTCGTGCCAGAGGGCATTGCCGTGTACGCCTATGACCAGCGCGGCTTTGGCGCGACCGGGTCACGCGGTGACTGGCCCGGCACCGGCGCGCTGGTCAGCGACGCACGCTGGGCGTTGGGATCACTCCAGCGCCGCTACCCCGACACCCCCATCGTCGTGATGGGGTTGAGCATGGGCGCGGCCGTAGCGACACTCGCGCTGGACGATGCGCCGTCGCTCCAGCCGGAAGCGGCCGTGTTGGTCGGGCCGGCCTTCTGGGGCCGTTCGGCCATGCCCGGCTATCAGCGGTTCGCCCTGTGGGCCGCCGAAAGGATGGCGCCGGAGCTGCGGGTCAGCAACGAATGGATCGGCATTGAGCCGAGCGACGATCAAGCCGTGCTGCAGGCACTTGAGGCCGATCCGCGGTGGATTGGCGCACCAACGCTTGAGGCGATTGCCGGCGTCAGTGATCTCATGGATCAGGCGCTCCGCGGCGCCTCCGGGTTCAATGGCCCCGCCACACTTATTCAGTACGGCACCGCGGATGAGGTCATTCCCCCGGCGGCGGTCTGCGCGCTGCTCCGGGCCCTGCCCGACGACGCGCCCTGGCGCGCCGCCCTCTACCCCGAGGGTTATCACATGCTCACCCGCTATACCGGCGCTGCGGCCGTGCTTGCGGACATCCGCCGGTTCATCGCCGATCCGGATGCCGTGCTGCCGTCCGGCGAGGGGCTTGAGCCGGCCGCCGCCCGGCGAGCTGTGTGTCAGTCAGCAGACGGCTGAAGTAGCGGCGTTCAGAAGCGCTCGGCGCGGAGGACCTCGCAGTCGGCGACACTGACCACGCCAATATGGCGATCCACCACCTCAAAGGCGGCATCAAGCAGCGAGTCGACCCGCTCGGGGCGGACGATGCAGACCACGTTGACCATGCCCCCCGCCCGGCTGACCTGTCCCTCGCCGCTCCAGTGCCCGGACCGGCCCGAGCCACCAAGGACGGGCAGCACACTGAATCCGGTGACGCCTGCCTTGATGAGCGCCGCGCTCAGGCGGTCCTCCATGATCGACTCGATGATGATTTCGACGCGTTTTGCCTTGTGAGTCTGCATGGCATCAGCCTCCGGTCAGGGTCTGTGACAGGGCCAGATAGATCGGTATCCCCAGCGTTAGGTTGAACGGAAAGGTTACACCCAACGACAGAGTCAGGTAGATCGAGGGATTGGCCTCGGGCAGCGCCACGCGCATCGCGGCCGGCACGGCGATGTAGGAGGCCGACGCGGCGAGGGTCATGAACAGCAGGACGCCGCCAGTGCTCAGCCCCAGCGCTAGGCCGGCCGCCAGTCCGAACAGCGAGCCGATCAGCGGCATGACCACCCCGAAGGCGAACAGCCCCGCCGTCAGGACCGACTTCGCCTCGCGCAGGCCGCGTCCGGCCACCAGTCCCATGTCGAGCAGGAATAGGCAGAGCATGCCCTGGAAGGGTTCCTCGATGAACGGGGCGATCATCGCCATGCCCTCGTCGCCGGTGATCCCGCCGATCAGAAACGATCCCACCAGCAGGACAATGGAGCCATTGAGCAGGATTTCACGGACCAGCCCCTGCTCCATTTCTCCGGACTGCTGGCCGGAGCGGGCGATGATCCACAGCGCCGATAGAATGGCCGGCGCCTCCATCACCGCGGCAACCGCCACCATGTAGCCCTCGGGCGAGAGCCCCGCCGACTCCGCCACCGAGGTGGCCGCGACGAAGGTCACGATCGAGATCGAGCCGTAATGCCCGGCGACGGCCGCGGCGTCGGTGACCGAGAGTCGCGACATCACCCGCAACAGGCCGAACGCCACCAGCGGGAGGACGAACGACAGGATGATCCCGGCGACCAGCGAGAGAACCAGCGTGGCATCGACACCGTGATTGGCGACGCTCGCGCCGCCCTTGAAGCCGATCGCAAACAGCAGATAGACCGACAGGCCCTTGGCGATGGCCTCGGGGATGGACAGGTCCGATCGCGCGAAAGCCGCCGCGACGCCGAGCACAAAGAAAAGAATGATCGGCGAGGTGAGGTTGTCCGCCGCCAGCGCCAGGGTGCCTTCCATATCTGCCTCGTGGTTGTCTCAGGATCGGGCATCGTCTGAACCGTTGCGAAGCCTACCTGATTATGGGGTAACCGCCTATGCACAGGCACAGGGGCACAAGTAATCCCCTGGTACGATAGGATTAACGCTATGTGGATACAGCGCGACACCGGACTGGCCCGCGGGCGCGGGGGCCGACACTAATGGGGGAGCGATGATCGCCGATCGCAGTCTTTGGCTGGGGGTACTGCTGGGTCTGCTTGGCGGGGTGCGGGTCTGGAGCATGGCGGCGAGTGGTGCCGCGTCGCTGCCCCATATTCTGGCTGCGCTGACGGTGCTGGTGCCGCTGACGCTCTTCGGGGTGTTTCTACGCCGGGCATGGCCGGCTGGGCTGGCGCTCGCGATCGTGGTGGCGATTGAGCTGTCCCTGGCCTGAGCCATCAACGGGTGGAGTGACGCAGCGCATGACTGCGCCACTCCGAGGCCCGCAGAGCCGTCAAAAGTAATAGTTGGCCCCGACGGTAATGCCCGTTACCTCGTAGTCGGACTCGTCAAAGTATTGCGCCCATTCGATGTAACCACTGATGGTTTCCGTTGCGCCGAACTCTGCGCCGATGCCATACGAAAAGTCGGTGTCGTCACTGTCGACACTGAGGTCAGTGCTGTCCACCGAGGCTGAGATCTCACCGTAGGTAAAACCGGCGAGGCCGTATAGCGAGAAGCGCGATGCAAGGGGGAGATGGGCAACTCCGTACACGCCGGCTAACTGGTCGACATCCAGATCCAGGTCCGTCCCACTGACAGTAACGTCGTCGCTATTCAATCCGAACCCGAGCCGCCCCTCGATGGCGATGTTGTCTGTGACACCATAGCCGAGGCGACCGACTAGCGCCGTTGGTTCAGCATCGGGCAGGCCGTCCTCTTCGTAACTCACCATTGAGAACCCACCGCCGAGATAAGTATCGCCTCGATCAACCGCGAGGGCAGGCGCTGTGATACCGCCGATCATCAGTGAAAGAGGAATAAGTGTTGCAATGCGCATGACTGCTTCTCCTTTTGCGGGTGTTTTGGACCAAAGTCCAAAAACATGGTCGCTGCGAAATGCGACAGCTCGCGACGGAGTAATGACTGGCACCTTGCATGCGATAAGCGGATGGTTGCAGGGGGAATGACAGGCTGACTGCCTGAGCGACAGGAGACGATGATGAGTGAAAAACGCTACAGCGCCGCGGTCCAGACTGCGCATGATTACTACGATAGCGAGGACGCCGACAATTTCTATGCGCTTGTATGGGGCGGCGAAGACATCCATGTCGGTCTCTACGACCATCCGCAGGAGGCCATTGACACCGCAAGCCGTCGCAGTAATCAGGTCATGGCCGAGCTGACCCCCGGACTCAATGCCGATACGCGGGTCATCGATCTGGGGTCAGGCTATGGGGGTGCGCTGCGCTACCTTGCTCGCCACTATGGCTGCTCGGGCGTCGGCCTGAATCTCAGCGCGCGGGAAAATGCGCGTGCACGGCGCCAGAATGCCGAGCAGGGCCTCGCCGAGCGCATCGAGATTGTCGGTGGCAATTTCGAAGACGTGCCCTACGCCGATGGCAGTTTTGATGTCGTACGCTCGCAGGAGGCGTTCCTGCATAGTGGTGACCGGCGCCGCGTGATGGAGGAGGCGGTGCGCATCCTGCGCCCCGGCGGAATCCTCATCTTCACCGATCCGATGCAGGCGGATGACCGCAGCAATGAGGGGCTGCAGCCCATTCTTGATCGCCTGCACCTTGAATCGCTCGGTTCACCGGCTTTCTATCGAGACACGCTCGAAGCCCTCGGCCTTGAAGAACTCAACTTTGATCAGCGAGGCGAAATGATCGCCGCGCATTACGGGCGGGTGCTTGAGGTCCTGACAGACGAGGAACCGCAGATCGCCCAGGCCGTGAGCACGGCGTACATCGAACGCATGAAGCGCGGCCTGCAGCATTGGGTGGATGGGGGCCATCGCGGCGACCTGACCTGGGGCATTTTCGTTTTTCGTAAGCCCTGATGGCGGGGATTTCGCGTGTCCACGTACGAACGCCTCAATGCCGAGGCATTGATCCTTCGCAAGCAACAGATCCTTGTGCTGACCCTTGTGACGATACCGGTCGTGGTGGTGGCTTATGGCCTGGCGGACCGTGCCGTACAGGGGCTGACCCAGGGCGCGGTCGCGATGGTGATCACTCCCGGAATGGCTCATGGCGCCCTGCTGCTGGTGTCCCGGCGGTATCGCGCGGCCTGTCAGCGCGCCTCGGCGATCCGCGCCGAGGTCAGAACGCTTGAGCAGGCCCTGGCCGCGCGCTTTGGCGCATACCGCCGCCGGCGGCAGGGAGAGTCGTTTAAAAAGGCGTACGGGTTTGCGGGGCGGGATGTCCCGAGCCTGGAGGAGGCGCTTGCCGTGGGCATGTACCGCGAGGGCCGTGAGGTCTTTGTGACGGCCTTCGTGCGCCAGGGCGTGGTGGTTCGGGCGACGGCGTCAATCGGGTCCCGGTATCGGTGCCGGCCGGCCGACGACCCGGCGAAGTGGCGCGATCACCTGGATCGACTGGGTTGCGACGAGGTCCGTCAGTATCACAACCATCCCGTCCACGAGGGTGGAACAGCGCCCTCGGCCGGCGATACGCGAAGCAGCCGGCAGCTGAAGAAGTTGCTGGGGCCCCACTCGCACAAGCTGCGCTCGTTCATTGTCTTCTGGAATCGACCGGGCGAATGGCGGGTCATTGAATACGATGATCGGGGCGGTCATTGGGACCACTTCGAGTTCGATATCGCGCATTAAAAAACCGCCGGCGGGTGGCCGGCGGTTCGCGGTGTTCCGGATTGTGGTCCGGAGGGGCGTTTTAGTTACCCTTGGTCGCCTTCTGGGCGGCCGAGACGGTCTCTTTGGCGGTCTCCGAGGCGCTCTGGGCGCTGGACTCGACCAGCTTGCGGGCCTCGTTGGCAAAGTCCTGATTCAGGGCCACGACCTTCTCACCGTCCGCCTTGACGCGCTCGCCCAGGTTCTTGGCGGCTTCCTGCTGCTTCTCGGCGTACTGCTGAAGCGCGGTCGGGTCCTTGATATCCAGCGCGGCGCGGGCCTGCTGCATACCAAGATCGGTGTAGGTACGTGCCGCCTCAATCTGGGCATCCATCACCTTCTGGGTGTAGTCCATCGCCAGCTTGGCGTAGCTGCGGCTCGGGCCCATGAAAAGCTTCTCGGCCTGCTCGGTGTACTTGGTAAACATATCGGTATTCATCATGTCGTCCTCATCGGTCGTTTGGGGCATTTAACGGCTTTCGCCGTCTTGTTGCAGCGCAATATATCAAGCCGCCTGATGCAGTGCAACATCTCAGGTGCCAGTCGCGATGATTCGACTACGGAGGGCCTGGACGACCGACCGTTCCTTCCCGGCGGGGATCGGCTGCGCCGCGGATGCCTCCATCCGGTAGGCGCTCGATGCCGTGGAGCCCGCTGGTCATGGTCTCGACTTCGACCTCATGGCCCAGTGCCTCAAGGTCGGGCGCCAGGGCCTGCGCCTCGGTGCCGGCCTCCACCTGCGTCGCGCCGTTACGGTTGACGAGATTCCCGGCCTCGATCGCCGGTTTGATTTCTCTGCCGCGCATCAGCACATCGGCCACGCGCTGTGCCACATAGCCAATGATCCGTGTCCCGCCCGGTGAGCCGATGATCAACCGTGGTCGATCGTCCCGGTCGAGGGCGATCATCGGTGACATGGAGGACAGGGGGCGCTTGCCGGGCTGGACCCGGTTGGGATGCGGGCGTCCATCGGCCGCCGCGGGATCAAAGCGGAAGTCTGTGAGCTGATTGTTGAGCACAAAGCCGCCCACCATCAGGCGCGAGCCGAAGGGCATCTCGACTGAGCTGGTCATCGAGACGGCATTGCCGGTGGCGTCGAGTACGCTGAAGTGACTGGTGGAGTGATTGATGGGCTTTGCGCCGCTCATGGCGGAGTCGGGATCGCTCAGGCCCGGGCGCGCCTTGCCCATGGACTGCGTCGGCGAGATCAGCCCGGCACGCTCGGTCAGATAGCGCTCACTCAGCAGGGTATCCACGGGGACTTCGACGAAGTCGGTGTCACCGAGGTATTCGTTGCGGTCCGCGAAGCCAAGGCGCGACGCCTCGAGCAGTGAATGCGCCCAGGCGAGCCGGGTACTGTCATTGTTTTCAGCGCCCGCGATCTCGAGCAGGCGGAGGATCTGTAGAACGGTCATGCCGCCGCTGCTGGGAAGCGGCATGCCGCAGACTGAGTGCCCCGCGACGGATCGGCAGACGGGTGGACGCTCAACCGCCCGATAGTCCGCCATGTCCTGACGGGTGAGCTTGCCCCCGTGGGCCTGCACGGTGGTCACGATGGCATCCGCAATCGCGCCCTCATAAAAGACGTCCGCGCCGCGGTCCGCGATTGCCGCAAGGGTTTCGGCAAGGGCCGGGTTGGTCAGTGTCATCCCGGCGCTGACCGGCGCGCCATCGGGGAAGAAATACCCGGCCATGGGCTCGAACGCCGCCAGTGGCAGATCGATGCGCAGCATCCCGGCCAGCCGGGGTGTCACCTCGAAGCCGGCCTCGGCAAGGCGGATGGCCGGCTGAAAGAGTGATCCCCACGGTAGTTCGCCATGTTCCGCATGGGCGAGCTCGAGCATGCGCAGGGTGCCGGGTACGCCCACCGACTGGCCACCAGGGACGGCATCGAGGAAGTCCATCGGGGCGCCGGCCTCGGTGAGAAAGTGGTCGGACTCAATCGCTGCGGGAGCGGTCTCGCGCCCGTCATAGGCCTGCACATCGGTGGTTGTGCCGTCGTAGTACAGCATGAACGCGCCGCCGCCGATCCCGCTGGACTGCGGTTCAACCAGGGTCAGGACGGCCTGTACCGCGATCGCCGCATCAATGGCGGTGCCGCCGGCCTCGAGCATCTCGACCCCCGCGTCGGTCGCCAGCGGATGGGCCGCCACAACCATGCCTGACTGTGATCGGTCATCGGCCCCGGCCGTCGCGAAGACAAGCAGCAGGGCAGCGCCGAGCAGCAGGGGGCGTGGGCGGATCAAAGGCTTTACGGACATGGGGTTCACCACTGATTTTGGTCATCGTAACGTACAATTTGATCACCCCAGTGGTGCTGGGTTTACACGAGCAAGCCCAGAGCGATGTTGTTAGAGTCTTGAGCCTGTGGAGCCAGTACGAATGACCCGCTGGGGAGGCAGTGATGTCCTTGAACAAGATCGGTCGGAATGACCCATCCCTCGGTGGGCCGGCCACAGCGGCGATCGAGGAGCTCGAGCAGGCGATTGGCGATCGGGAGTTCGGCTCCACGGAAGCGCTCCAGGCGTTCCTGGATTCGTTTCAGTTCCAGCGCAACCATCGCCGATTCGAGGATTTTCGCGGCTTATCCCCTGACCAGATGCGGCAGCTGCTGCATTTTCCGCTGGAATCCCCCGACGTACTGCAGGTCAGTACCGTGCTTGAGAGCGAGCCCGATGCGCCCCTGGCGCAGCTGTTCGGCCTGCTCGCCGAGGCCATTGGCGGGAAGGGGCTGAAATCCACCGCCAAGGGCAACTTCCCGCGCAATCCCTGCCGCGAGATCATGCAGGCGTGGCGCAGACTCATCAACTTCCCGCCTGCCCAGTCGCCTGAGTGAGGACTTCGATTTGAATCAATCAACCATCGCCGAGGCGCTTTCCGCCGCAGAACGCGAGGCGGTTCTTGAATACACCAGCGGCTGTTTCGTGCTGCCCGACCACAGCCCGCATGGGCCGGATCACTGGCATCGTGTGCGCCACAACGGGCTGCTGCTTGCCGGCGCTACCGGTGCCAATCGCCGGGTCATCGAGCTGTTCGCCTTCTTTCATGACAGCTGCCGCGAAACCGATGGCTGGGATATTGAACACGGCCCGAAGGGCGCTGAACTGGCGCTTGCCTACCACGCCGAGGGGCTGTTGCCGGCCAGTGACGCGGAGCTCGATCTGCTTGTCATCGCCTGCCGGGGCCATACCGTCGAGCGCACGCATGCCGATGCCACGATCGCGACCTGCTGGGATGCCGACCGCCTGGACCTGCCGCGGGTGGGGATCAAGGTGGATCCGCAGTATCTATGCACCGATGCGGCGAGGGATCCCGTTGTCATCCGCGAGGCAGAGGGCAGGGCAGTGGTGCGTTGAAACGCCCTTTACAGCCACCGCCGGACCCGGCGGCAGTAGTCGCGATAGGCCTCGCCGAATTTATGGGCGAGCGCCTGCTCCTCAGGTTCGATCTGCAGGCGGGTCAGGGTGCGTATGAACACCGGCACCATGAGCAGCCCGGCTGCATTGCCGAGCCATAGCGCCCAGGCAAGGAGCAGCGCGGTGTCCGCGAGGTAGATGGGGTTGCGGCTGATCGCGTAAGGCCCGGTGGTCAGCAGATGGCGGGCCCGCTCCGGGTGCATGGGGTTGAGCGTCGTCTTCTGCCGGGCAAACCACAGTGCCGCGGCCAGCATGACGCCAGCGGCGGCCGCGGCGAGCGTCACCGTCATCGGGGTCAGCCAGGGCGCCTCAAACCGCGTCGCGGGTGCCAACCAGTCGATTCCCCAGACGGCGGCGACGGCGAACAGTAGGATAACGGGCGGTGGCAGCCGGGTGTTCACAGTCATATCCATAATTGCCCGGTTGATCCTGTATCCTAAGCGATATGTGGATTCAGCGGGAAATTGAACTCGCCCGGCCGCGGGGCTTTCATCTGGTGACTGAGGCGGTGTGCGAGGCGATGCCCGACATCGCTGAGCTCCGTGTCGGTCTATTGCACGTGTTCATGCGGCACACCTCGGCATCGCTGACGATCAACGAGAACGCCGATCCTTCGGTTCGCGCGGATTACGAGACCAGCATGAACCGACTCGTCCCCGAGGGCCCGGCCGGGTACACCCATACCATCGAGGGCCCGGATGACATGCCCGCGCACATCAAGGCGAGCCTGATGGGTGCGAGCGTGCAGATCCCGATTACCGAGGGGCGGCTTAACCTCGGCACCTGGCAGGGCATCTACTTCTGCGAGCACCGCGACCGGGGCGGGCCGCGGACGCTGGTGATGACGTTGCAGGGTGAGTGAAAGGTTTTGCAAGCCCGCCAGGCGATCAAATCCGCTTCAGCGGCAAGAATAATCGGGTGCTGGAGTGGCCTAGGGGCATGAAACCGTATTGCTCGTAAAAGTTGTGGGCGCTTTCGTTGATCGCGTCGACTATCATTGCGTAAATGCCGATCTCTTCGCTCACGCCCAGGGTGCGTTTGATGGCATCGGCCAAAAGCAGCCGGCCAATGCCTTGTCCTTGAACATCCCTCCGCACGGCCAATCTGCCAAGTAACGCCGCCGGGATTGGATGGCGTGGCAATCTGCGCGCGTGGTCCTCCGGGAGGTCGTTCAGCGCTATCGAGAGGCTGGAGAGTGTGTAATACCCTAGAATGACCAACGGGTTGTCGTATGTAGTTGCCACGAATACCCGACTGGTCTGGCGTTTGACATCCTGTCGTGCACGCTTACGGAGATATTCGTCGAGAGAGGGCTCAGCGCTGGAAAAGCCGGTTCTATCGTGTCGAGAACTCAGCGCTTCGATGACGAGGTCGTGCATCCCTCTCGAGGCCTGTGCTAATGATTCGCGACGCGATATTGATGTTCCTCGAGCGCCGCGACGAGCCTCGGGTTGAATCGAACAGGCTTGTCCAGCGCCTGAAAGAATTCATTGGCATTCTGGGCGGCTAGCTGCATGGTCTCATGTTCATGGATCTTCTCTTCGGCGTGCGTGATCGCGCTGGCTAGGATGAAGCTGCTCACGGTCTTGCCTTCAAAGCTCGCGGCACGCTCCAGCATTGCTTTGGCCTGAGGCTGTAGCCTGAGGTTAATTCGCTCCTGCTTTTTGTCCGTGTTTGCACTCATGCGATCGGTCTCCATGAAGAACATGGTCTATAACGTACGTCAAAAAGGTGCCTGCGCCAAGGAGGCTGGCGCTGCTGTTGGGCATGGCGGTGATCACCGCCTGTTCGCTTGGAATGGAGGACCACATGCCGCATGCAGAGATGGGCCCGGAGGGCCGGTTCGTCACGCTGCCGCAAGGGCGGGTCCACGCCATTGTGAAGGGCGAGGGCCTGGACCTGGTGATGATCCACGGCGCGAGCAGCAACGCGCGGGATTTCAGCTTTGATCTGATCGACCGGATGGCTGATGAATTCCGGGTGATCGCCTTTGACCGGCCGGGGTTCGGCTATTCGGACAGCCTCGGCGAGCCGCTCAGCCCAATGGAGCAGGCCGAGATCCTGCGCCGAGCGGCCGGGCAGCTCGGGGTTGATCAGCCCATTGTGCTCGGGCATTCCTACGGCGGCGCCGTGGCCCTTGCCTGGGCGTTGCGCGCCGGTGATGACGTGGCGGGTCTGACGCTGCTCGCGCCGGCTTCTCACCCATGGCCCGGAGGGCTTGGGTTCTGGCGTCAGCTCTCCGCCTCACCCCTCGGACAGCATATTGTCCTGCCGACGATCTCGCACATCGCGCCCCGGCAGCTGGTGAATGCCTCGGTTGAGCGTGTCTTCCAGCCCAATGAGGTGCCCGACGGGTATCTGGATCATCTTGGGCTCGAGCTCACGCTCAGGACCCGCCAGATGCAGATCAATGCACTTCAGATCGACCAGCTCGAGGGTTATCTTGAGGCAATGGTCCCGGAGTATCCCGACCTGAGCATTCCCATTGAGGTGGTGCATGGACGGGCCGATCGAACCGTCGGCCTCCAATACCACGCCGAGCGCCTTGCCGCGGCCGTCGATAGCGTCAACCTCACCCGTGTCGAGGGGATGGGTCATATGCCCCACCACGCCGATCCCGAACGGGTCGCCGACGCCATCCGCCGCACGGCCGAGCGATCCTCTCTAGCGGAGGACCAGGAGGACCTCGCCGCTTTTAAGGACCGGGTCGCCGAACCGACCATGTCCTATGAAGCCCTTCTGGATGACTTGCGGGCCCATGGGAAGATATAACCTACAGTTGTGGTGGAGGTAAGCTGCCTGGGGTGTAATCACGCCAGCCGGCTGCCGTTGGGGACGGCGCCATCAGGGGCACATAACACAACGGCCCCATCCGCCCGGTGAAAACCGGTGACGAGGCATTCCGACAGGAATGGTCCAATCTGTTTGGGCGGGAAGTTGATGACGGCCACCACCTGGCGGCCAAGCAGGCTCTGGCGATCGTAGAGGTCAGTGATCTGCGCGCTGGACTTGCGCTCGCCGATCTCCGGGCCGAAATCAATGCGCAGTCGCCAGGCGGGCTGCCGGGCTTCGGGAAATGCCTCAACCTCGATCACCGTGCCGACGCGCAGCTCAACGCGGGCGAAGTCCTCAAACTCGATGGTATCCATGACGTCGGAATATACGCCTCATCATGAGTGATCCGTGAAACGCATTTTTGTCTACGGGCTGTTGCGACCGGGTTTTGAGGGCGCCGGGTTGCTGGGTGATGCCGAGCCGCTCGGGGCAGCGACAACGTCGGGTCTGCTCTACGACCTTGGCGGCTATCCGGGCCTGGTACCCGGCGATGGCGTTGTCCACGGCGAGGTCTGCGCGGTTGATGATACCCGTCTACCCGCGCTCGACGCCTTCGAGGATTACAACCCCGCCGATCCCGCCGGCTCGCTCTATATTCGCACGACGGTAATTGCCTGGCTTGTGGCCAGCGGCGAGGCGATCACAGCCCAGGCCTATCACTATAACCGCCCAGTGCCCGAACATGCCTGGATTGCGGACGGAGACTATGCGCGGTATGCCGCTGGACGGGGCTAGCATCACCTGCGACACGATATGACGTCTCATGCCATTAGAGTCTTTTCCGCAGGGAACGCGATCGGGCTGTGAGGCCGGATTTGGCCAGGGAAGGCCACCTTCTTCTGTTCAATGTTACTCGACCCGGGTAGCGTCTAGATTGAACTCACCTGAATGGAGCAGTAGCCATGAAGTCCTCTTTAGCTCGATACGTCAGGCGGGCGCTCATTCTCGGGGGTGCAGCGATCGTGCTCGTCGCCTGTAAAGCCGACGAGGTGGAAGTCGAGCTCGATGTCCAGCAGCTCCAGTCGGCAGCGGATGGTGCTGAAATGATGGCAGAGTTCGAGGCCGTATTCTCCAACCTCGGAGAGCTCGACAACGAGCAGCGGGCGCAGGTCGATGCTGTCCGCGACATCCTCGAGCAGTACATGGCGATTGACGATTTTGAGCTGGAGACGACAGATACCGGCTTTGAGGTCACGATCGAGGGCGAGATCCCCGTTATTGATGCGCAACGTGCCGATCATGCCTACTTCATTGCCGTGAGCGAATCGGCCAGCCTGCCCGGATACCATCGCGTTGCGTTACAGACGGGTGATGATTTCACGGCCATGGAAGGGGAGATGTCCGCGATCAGCTTTATGCTGAGTCCAGATGCCCACCATCCGACAAAATTCCGGGTCGATGGCGAATCGAGTAGTCTGCTTGCACCGGCGGCGGAAGTGGATGGCCGTGCGTATCTGCTTTACGACGCACCGCTTGAAGACCGAGTCCGACTCATCCAGAAGGATGGCCCTTTCGATCGGGTTGGGGCTGGGTTTTTCATTCGCCTCGCAGACTGATGCGAGCCACTTCCCCCGGTCTGTCACCGACGCGACGGGTATAGAACTGGGGCACCGCCGTTCAATGCATCAACCGAAAAGGTTCGGGATTTGAACAGGAGGCCTCTAGGACATCTGCGTGCGTGGCTACGAGAGCGCGACTGTCCTGGAGTGTGGGCTCGGCAGTTATATCGACCTCTCAAACAAGGAGCGACCACATACTGCACTTGATCCGAGCCCCCGGCTGAGATGTCCTAGGTTCACATGCCCGAAACTTAATACCGATGGAGACGCAACCGGCGTTTACAAATTAACCGGTACCCGCCGTCCGAAGGACAAAGCCACTTCAGCGCGCCATTTTGCACGGCGCCGATCATTCCCGTTTCCTGGCCTGATATTGGCTGCCACGGTCGCCCTCCTTGCAGGTATCTCTGCTCAAACAGAATTTATCCGCGAGGCTAAAGTTACCGCGGTGGATCGATCATGACGGAATCGGCGGTGCGCGGGTGGCAGTCGCCGTCCCACAGAATCACGAGGCGATTAGGACTGATTTGTGATGGCCATCGCCTCCAGCGCTTTATTCGACTTAAGAGAATCTGACGAGATGTGCCTCGAGCATGGCACGCAGGCGTATTGCGAATAACGGCGGGCGCATGTGGTCACTACGCTCGAGAAGAGCGGGACTTGACCATTTGTATAGCGCTTTCTCACCACTCAACAGCGCCTCCCAGCAGAACTGGTGGGGCACATTCGACGACCAATCCCGCATGGATCTGCCTGTCGGTTATTACGATACTGAGAACTTTACTCCCATCGGTTCCTCTCCCTCATGCGACAAATATTCCAACTCCCCCATATAGCGGAACGGTGCAGCTCGGCCGTCAGATTTCAGCCGATTTTCACGAACAAAAAGGTGGATCCGCGTGCCGCGTTTGGCTTGCTCAATGATCTCCCGTCCACGCTTGCTAGTGGCTTTGGTCTGATTCTGACTCTGCCAATAAAACGTGTGGTCATCCATGAAGTGATCGAGATAGCGATGCTTCGTCTGCTTGCCCTGTTTGTTGAGCGTTACCAGCAGAACATGGGTCCGATCAGCCAGCACCACATGGCCTGTCTCCCAGATAGCTGCATTAAAGACCTCACCGAATAGCGGCGGGATCTCTTTTCGGTAAAAGCTTTGGCCCCTGGCCATCGCGAGGGGATCGAGGAGCTCTTTCAATCGCGCGAAGGTGCGCATAGATTCATCAGCGGCGAGATCCTCGTACTCTGGATTCTTAGCACGCAACCGATAATGCCCATCGGCGTCCTTAATAACCTCACGAAGCAGGTACTGCGTATCACCAGCCTCATCAGCACGCTCAATCGCCATCGTTGACCCGGTAATCGAGCCAGCAGATGTCGGTGTTGCCCATTCCATCAGCAGGTAATCACCGTTCTGAATTGGACGCTTACCGCCATTCATCGAGTCACCACGCGCCCGAGCGACGAAGTGGCGCTCAGGATCAATGCGACCAACGTCCGCGGGTATGCCTATGTGCTCAGGTTCCTCAGGATTACTTGTGCGAAAGTGCCCGCAGGCTATTTTCAGATCCGAGTAGTAGGGAATCGTTGGCCGCCCCTGTCCGCCTGGGAATGGGAGGACCGTCGTACTGCCAGTGCCACCTTCCTTAGGCCGATACTGCGCTAGCCGATAGTCTACTAATTCTTGGACCATATTTGTAAAAGTTGTCTGATCGATCTGGTCACTCAATGTAAAGGTGGGTCGGAAGTGGTTCCCCTCGACAACAAACCATCGATTAACCTCCGGGCCTTTGTCTCCTTTTGTCCAAAAGTGAATTGGATTCTTTCTCCATTCCTTACTTAGGGTTTCAGAATCAAGCGCATCGTTCGACTGTAGGGGCCGTGGCAAATCGTCAAAAAGGGCAGGGCGTCGGTGGAAGATTTGCGCGGACGCCGCAGTGAGCGCCTCCAGCGTTGGCGGTGCAGTGAACCCATCGATCTCTAGGAAAGCCTCCAGAAGCACCATCTTGTACGACTTGGTCATCGCTGTAGTCTCAACCTCCCGCAGAAAATCACCGTGCGCGGTGACGCAATCTGCCTCTGCGTCGCTCAGCTCATCTTTAGCGCCGACGAACGCCCACCAGTGCCCGGCGTCATCGCGCAGTTTCCTCAGGCTGAGGCCGGCTCGATAAGCTTCGGTCGCGGTAGGACGACGGCCAAGGGCGGCACGCAGGTTTTCGAATTCTGCTCCGGCATTGCCCGGAATCAGGCTTTCAAGGAATTCAATGAACTGCAGGTCATAGTTGGCGAAGCACCCAGGCGGCAGTTCGAGCGTGCTGCTTCGATAGGCCTGAGTAAACTTCCGCAATCCGTCACCGGTAGCTTCGCGCTCAAACAAGGCCTGAGGCCGATTTAGGAATGCCCGATGATTACCCACAAAGTCCAGGACGACCAGGTGGTCTTTTCCATCCGCCTGGCGGAGCCCACGGCCGATTTGTTGCAGAAAAAGCACCGGCGATTCGGTGGGTCGTAGTAGCAGGATGGTATCCACCGCCGGGATATCCACGCCCTCGCTGAAAAGGTCCACTGAGAAGACTACCGAAATTCGGCCATCAGTGAGTCGCTCAATGGCCTCGTCACGGCTGGTGGTTGAACTGCCATGGACAGAAGTCGCCGATATTCCTGCATGTTGGAAATAGTCAGCCATAAAGTCCGCGTGCCGGCGTGATCCACAAAAGGCGAGAGTACGCAGAGCAGCTTTATCCCGCCATTCACGCAGAGCATGGCGAGCACGGCTTCGTGTGGCTAACTGGTTTTCGAGGGCGTGTTCCTCGAATCGGCGATTACGCCAAGGCAACGACTGGTAGTCGATAGTCTCGTCTAAGATACCGTAGTAGTGGAATGGGCAGAGCAGTGAGGCCCGAATACCATCGAATAGGTCAGCGCTATAGACCAGGTTGTCGTCGCAAAGCGACAGGATATTGGCCTGGTCGGCGCGATCGGGAGTTGCGGTCAGACCCAACAGGAAGTTCGGCATGAAATGCTGCAGCAAACGGCGATAGGTGCCGGCGGCGGCATGATGAAATTCGTCGATAATGATGTATTCGAAGGCGTCGGGATCGAACCGAGCTAGGTGGCGCGCCTGGTGCAGTGTCTGCACTGAGGCGAACAGCATATCGGCATGGGTGTCGCGCTCGTCGCCCTGATAGCGACCGATCTGCGCCTTCGGGAAAACCCGCTGGAATGTAGCCTCTGCCTGTAACAGTATTTCGGCGCGGTGAGCAACGAACAGCACACGGTCGGCGCCGGCCTGCTCGGCATCGAATGCAGCCAGGTAGGTCTTGCCGAGGCCTGTCGCCATCACGACCAGGCCCCGAGAATAGCCTGCCTTACGGGAGTTCTTCAGGGCGGTTAGGGCCTCGAGTTGAGTCGTGGTTGGATCAGGGGTGGGCAGTTCATGATCGTCGCTACCGGGCGAAATTACAGGACGAGTCATCGGCCGCCGCCGCTCATAGGCCTCGATCCACGCGTAATCCAAGGCGCGGGCCTCGTCGGCGGTAAAGATCGCTTCGAACGCATTGCGGATTTCGGCAAGCCGCTTCTCCCCAGTGGAATCGAACCCCTCCACCCGGTAGTTCCATTCGAGACCAGCGGTAAGCGCCTCGCGGCTTATATTGCTTGAACCAATGAATGCCTCACCGCGATTGCCACCCTCGCGGGTAAAAATATAGGCCTTGAGGTGGAAGCTCCTGCCGTGGGTCTCGAATACCCGAACATCAGCGCCGCGCTCGCTCAGCAGCATTAGGCTGCGGAGGGCCTGAGGATCGGTGACGCCGAGATAATCACTCGTAATGATGCGGATTCGGACGGGGCGTTGCTGATTGCAACGCTCGCTTAGGGCGTCGAAGATTAGGGCAAGACCAGTACTTTTAATAAAGGATACTGCCAGCTCAATCTCTGAGGCTTGGCGAATTGAAGTCAGTAGCTGCGGCAGCAGCGGATCATCGGCGCCGCCGTGGATCAGCCGGGGGAGAGGCATCGCTGCAGACGGGGCATGATCGGCCATGAGCGTTCTAGTTCCTTATGCCGGATCAGTATCGTAATCGGCCTCGTGGCGTCGCTGTAAGCAAACCGCCTCCCAAGTGACCGCAGCGCGGCCCTGCAAGTCAAGCGCTTGCGGTCTCTGGGGCGCGGGCGTTATGTCGACCAGGCCTTCGCGGAGGCCGAGATGGATCACTTCATTGTGACTGACTGGATAGAAAGTCCGCTCTCCATCACCGGGGCCATGCCGCAATGTGAGGTAAAGAACGCCTCCTGGCGTTAGTAGATCGACTAGCGTCCTGAGCGACCTCTGCCGCTCGCCGGGCGGCACGTGCATCCACACCGCGGATAGCAGGATTAGGTTGAAACGCTCGGACAATGCCCGTGTCCGAATTAGGTCTGGCAGGCAGTCATCTATCCACCATACTGGCGTGCGTTGTGTGTGTTTCTGCCCGAGCTCCCGCAGGCGCTTGGCAGGTTCCACTGCCACCACTTCCCAGCCTCTTTCTGCGAGCGCTTGGGCATCACGGCCGGAACCCGCACCGATATCTAGCGCCGCCCTCGGTGTGCCCGGCAGCATTGGGATTAGCGCAGCATGCACCCCCTCGAAATCGAGCGCGTTGTAGCGCTCGAAGAGGGTCTCGGCATTATCCGAGTAATAGTCCGCCATGGCTTCTTCCCTGATTCGCGTGTGCACAGGATGTATCGTTGAGGGCGTACAGGCCAAGTCAGGCGCCGAGCCGGAGGAGCAGGATGCTCGTCTACACCAGTGATAAGCCGGGGTTTCTGAGGGACGTCGGGGATAATCGCATCGCCGACCGCGTTCTCGACGCAATGCAAAAGTCGGGGCAGGGCAGCGTCAGTGATGGCGAGCGCAGGTCCTGGGAGGAATCACTGCTGCGCATGAAAAACGTCCTCGAGGACAGGATCGTCCCCGATGACGCCGGCATCGCGGTCGAGTATCGGATCCCGCAGACCTCCAGGCGCGTCGACCTTATTGTCTCCGGCACCGATGACAGCGGTCAGGACGTCTGCGTGATCATTGAGCTCAAGCAGTGGAGTGATGTGACGGCGACATCGAAGGAGGCGATTGTCCGCACCTGGCTCGGCGGCAGCGATAGAGAGACGACACACCCCTCGTACCAGGCCTGGAGTTACGCCTCGCTGCTGCAGGACTTCAACGCCACGGTGCAGGACGACGCCATCCGCCTGATTCCCTGCGCCTATCTGCATAATTGCGTGGACCGCACCGGGGTTGGTGACGAGCGGTATAGCGACGATCTCGAACGGGCCCCGGTTTTTCTCAAGCACGATCCGCAGAAGCTGCGCGCATTCATTGCGCGGTACGTCAAAGCCGGTGATCTCAATCGCACGCTCTACCGCATCGAGCATGGCCGCATCCGCCCGTCACGGGATCTGGCTGCCTCGCTCTCCGATCTGATGCGTGGCAAGCGCGATTTCCTGATGATCGATGATCAGAAGCTCGCCTATGAGACGGCGCTTGAGGTCGTCAGCCTCGCCAATGCCGGGCACAAGCAGGTACTGATCGTGGAGGGTGGTCCGGGTACGGGTAAGTCGGTAGTGGCCATCAACCTGTTGGTGGAGCTAATCAACCGGGGCCTGACCGGCCATTATGTCACGCCCAATCGCGCGCCCCGCCAGGTCTATCAGGCCCGCCTGACGGGGACACTCAAGAGAAGTCGTTTCGATAACCTGTTCAAGGGCTCGGGCACCTATGCAGGGGCGGACGACGATGAGATGGATGCCCTGGTGGTCGACGAAGGCCACCGCATCAAGGAGCGCTCGCAATACCAGAAAGCCGGCACCAATCAGACCCGCGACATCATCCGCGCGGCGAAGGCGAGCATTTTCTTTATCGACGAGGACCAGCAGGTCACCTGGCAGGACGCCGGGTCCATTGCCGAGATTCAGCGCTGGGCGGCGCAGGCCGGCGCCACGGTGCAGCGCATGGTGCTGCAGTCGCAGTTCCGCTGTAATGGCTCGGACGGGTATCTGGCCTGGCTCGATCAGCTGTTGGGGATTCGGCCGACCGCTCAGGATGATCTCGAGGGCGTGCCCTATCACTTCGAAGTGGTGGACGCCCCGGATGAGCTACAGCGGCGGGTAGTGGAACTGGATCGCGCCGGGAGCAAGGCGCGGGTGGTGGCCGGCTATTGCTGGGACTGGGTGAGCAAAAAGACGCCGGGCGTCGCTGACATCGAATTCGCCGATGCCGGCTTTGCCATGGCATGGAATCTTGATGAGGACGAGGGGCGATATCTCGAGCGGGCACACTCCATTGACCAGGTTGGCTGTATTCACACCGTCCAGGGGCTGGAGATGGACTATGTCGGGGTGATCATCGGCCCCGACCTGGTGGTGCGAAACGGTGAAATCGTCACACAACCGGCCGAGCGGGCAAAAACCGATCGCTCCCTGCGGGGTTATAAGACCCTGTTTAATACGGATCGGGCCGAGGCGACGGCGCGGGCGGATCGCATCATCCGCAACACCTACCGCACGCTCATGAGTCGCGGAATGAAGGGTTGCCTTGTCTATTGCACCGATGCCGAGACGCAGGCCTGGTTCCAGGCCCGCGCGGCAGAGGCCATTGCCGCGCCCGCGATATCAAGAGTCCACCCTGAAGGGACTGACGGGGACAATGCGATTTTCCTTGAGGCACCGGACGTCACTCCCGCGGATAACGCTGTGCCATTCGTGGAAATGACTGCCGCGGCCGGGGCCTTTGCCGACTCACCGGTGCGCCAGAGCAGCCCAATCGACTCACAGACCTGGGTCGAATTGCCGGAGTCGTTTAACGCCCGGGCGGATCACTTCGTCATGCGCGTGGTGGGTGAGTCGATGAACCAGCGCATTCCCAATGGTTCTCTCTGCCTGTTCCGCGCCAGCCCCGGTGGCACTCGAGAGGGCAAAATCGTCCTCGTCCAGCATCGCGATATCCAGGACCCGGACACCGGTTCCGGACTGACCGTCAAGCGCTATCATAGTGAAAAGGCACCGGCTGATGACGGGGAAGGCTGGCGGCACCAGCGAATCGTCCTTGCGTGTGAAACCACGACCCCGGGTTATGAGGACATCGTCTTCGAGTCGGCGGATGAGGCCGGGGATCTGCGGGTGCTGGCCGAGTACGTGGCGACAGTCGGTTAGACGTTTAAGAACACCCGGAGCCTCTATGAACCTACGCCAGAAATCCCGCATCACCTCTGCGATCCTGACATTCCTGTTCGGGCCTCTGGGCGTTTTTTACTCCAGCGCGGCAGGGGCCATCGTGCTGATTCTGGTGGCGCTTTCAAGCGCGGGCACGGTCATTGGCCCGGTGCTGTGCTGGATCGCGGCGATCATCTGGGGCGATCACACCGTCCGCCGCCATAACGAGTCCGTCGACCGGTTGCTGAATCGACCGTTAGATGACGATGGGGATGGGCCTCAGTGACAGCCTCGTCGCGCTCAATCGCACCCCTGATGCTTACGCCACATTTCCGGATCGTGACCCTCGGGCACGTCCTCGCAAGACGATATAAGGTACAAGAGACCCGATCATGAACCTGATATCTGACAGCATGGGGCTGTATGAGTGAAATCGTCATCTTCAAGGATGAAGCCAATACGGTTGAAGTGCGTCTGGAAGGTGAAACCTTATGGTTGAGCCTGCAACAGTTGGCCGATCTGTTCGGGAGGGATAAATCGGTCATCTCCCGGCACCTTCGGAACGTCTGTTCCTCTGGAGAACTTGAGCGGGAAGCAGTTGTTGCAAAAAGTGCAACAACTGCTGCTGATGGCAAGACCTACCAGGTGGACCACTACAACCTAGACGCTATTATCTCAGTCGGATACCGCGTCAATTCAACTCGAGCCACCCGCTTCCGGCAGTGGGCCACCCGCGTCCTTCGCGAGCATCTCACTCAGGGCTACAGCCTCAATGAGCATCGGTTGGCGCAACGCGGCCTGACCGAACTGGAGCAGGCCGTCCATCTGCTGGGCGAAACGCGGGTGCGCCAGGAGTTGGTGGGCGACATCGGGCGCGATGTGATCGGTCTGGTGCTCGGGTATGCCCGTACCTGGCGCTTGCTGCTCGATTACGACGAAGACCAGCTCGGTGAACTGGCCGGAGGTCAGCCGCCACGCGGCGTGCTGAATCTGGACGAAGCACGTGGGGCGCTCGATGCGCTGGCGGACGAGTTGAAAAGCCGTGGCGAGGCCAACGAACTATTTGCTCGTGACCGGGGTGAGGGACTGGCCGCGATCCTCGGTGGCATCGAGCAGACCATGTTCGGCGAGCCGCTGTACAAGACGCGCGAAGAACGCGCCGCCCATCTATTGTATTTCGTGATCAAAAATCACCCCTTCTCCGATGGCAACAAGCGCTCGGGCGCCTTCCTGTCTCTTATGTACCTGCGCCAGGAAGGCATGCCGCTGACGTTTGATGAAAACGGCCTGACGGCACTGACCCTGCTTGCTGCGGCTGGTCATGCACCTGCTTGCCCCGGCGCAACCGAGCCACACGCCGAATGACTGACTCGCCACGCAAAGTCTCTAGCGCGATGCCACGGTCTCCAGGTCGCCACGATAGCCGGCGAGCCGCTCCCGGGCCTGGGCGCGCTGCGCCGGGGTGAGGGTGGTCAGAAGCCGGTGGGTGCAGCGTCGCCAGAGCGCGCGGCTGGTCTGCCGGTAGTCCTGCAGCACGGGTGGTCGGGCGGCGTCTTCCAGCAGCCAGCCCTGGAGGAACGCCTCCACCTCGGCCTGCGGTGCGTCGTTGCCTAGCAGATTGATCAGATCCGCTTCGGTCTGCCGGCGCCAGGTCTGCCATTCCTCGCTGACATCTGGCATCGCCGCGACGCACTGGGTTAATTCGGTGCGTTGCCGCGTATTCAGCCGACCGACCCAGTTCTCGGTGCGCTCGATGGCGCGCTGCTCCTGATCAACCAGCAGACGCTCGATATAGGCATCCCGGCCCTCGGCCAGCGTCGTCCGTAAGGCCTCGATCTGATCGCCGTCCAGTTCTCTCAGCAGCTCTGCGGCGAGCGGTATCACGTCAGTGACGTTGGTCCGGACGAGCTGCTCGCCGTCGATGAAAAGTGCGTCCACATCGGCCTTTTGCGGTTCTGGCGTGGCGAGCACGGTATCCACCCGGTCCAGATAAGCATTGATATCGGGTAGGCGGTTCTGCCGGTGATATTGCTGATAGACGGCAAGCCCATCGCGCAGCCGGCTACGCTGCTCGCCGGTGAGGTCGAGATAGTCACTCACCTGCCACGCACCGACCCAGTCCGCGTTTTCGTAGGCCAGCTCGACACGGCTGCAGGCCACCACGGTCAGGCTGACAATGATGACCGCGAGATAGCGGCGAATGGCGCGGTTAGGGCGACTCATCGGTGAATGCTTTGACCTGGAAGCGGATGCGCAGTTCATCCGCGACGCGCAACCCGCCGCCCAGCGCAGAGTAGGGGACAAGGCCCAGCTCGCTGAAGCGCGTGCTCAGTGCGCCGGTGGCGGTGAGCTCGCTGTCATCCCGGTCCAGCGAAATGGGTACGGTGTGAACCGACGTCTCGCCGGCGATGGTCACGCGAAAGCGCACATCCGGCTGCCACTCGGGGCCGGTGATCTCGAGACTCGAGAGTCGGATGAGCGGATGCGAGGCGGCATCGAGCTGGGACTCGCCGAGCATGTTCTGCCGGGTGGCGCGGATGGCACTCTCCGGAACATCCGGCTCGAGCCCCTCGACGGCCCGCCAATGACGTGGGGATGGCCGAGCGCGGCGAGCGGCCCCTCGGCGCCCAGAATGATCCGCAGGTGCGAGGCGGCGGGATCAACGATATAGCGCCGGCCATCCGGGAGTGACGGCAGGCCCTCCTCGCTCGCCGCCGGGCTCGCTGAAACGGCGGGTGGCGTCGGCGACGGGGCGGTGCTGCAGCCGGCCAGCAGCAGTACAAGAGCCGTCAGCCTCAACATACGATGAATCAACCGCCCAGCAGCATGGGCAGATAGACCACGCCCAGTAAAACCGTGATGAGGCATGCCAGATAGGGTAGAACGGCGCGGGCAATGCGCTCGAGCGGCTGCTCCGTGACCGAGGACGCCACATACAGATTGATCGCCACCGGTGGGGTGATCATGCCAATGGCAAGGCCCACCACGATGATCAACCCGAAGTGGATCGGGTCAATGCCAAGCTGTGTCACCAGCGGCAGGAGCACGGGGGTGAGGATGATCAGCGCGCTGGCCGTCTCGATGAACACGCCTGTGAGCAGAATGACCGCCACCACGAGCAGCATGATCACGTACGGGTTGGTGGACAGCGACAGGGTCGCCTCGGCAAGGGTCCCGGGGATGCTCCAGTTCGCCAGTGTCCAGCTGAGGACCGCCGATGTCGCGATCACGAACATGATTACTGCCGTGGTGATCACGGAGCGCAGCATGATCCGGTAGATGTCGCGCAGGCCGAGGTCCCGGTAGACGAAAAGCGATACCAGCAAGGCGTAATTGACCGCCACCACCGCCGCCTCGCTGGGCGTGAATACGCCTGAGAAGATGCCGCCGAGGATGATCACTGGCGTCATCAGCCCCCAGAACGCATCCCTTAGCGTGCGCAGTACATTGCCGATACTGAACGTCGAGCCGCGCGGGTAGTTACGCCGATAGGCCTCGGTGATGGCGACGGCCATCAGCCCGACGCCCATCACGACGCCCGGGAGGAGACCGTTCACGAACAGCTCCGTGACGGACTCCTGGGCGATCACTGCATAGATGATCAGCGGCACCGAGGGCGGGATGACAACCCCGATGGTACCGCTGGCGGCGATCAGGCTGGCCGCCGACGCCGGTTCGTAGCCCTTGCGGCGCAGTTCCGGTACCAGGGCGGATCCGATGGCCGCGGTGGTCGCGGCACCGGAGCCGGAGATGGCCGCGAAGAACATGCCGGCGAGCACCGAGACAATGGAAAGCCCGCCCTTGAGAAAGCCGAACAGGGCGTCGGCGAATGCCACGAGCTTCTCGCTGACGCGCCCGCCGGCCATGATGTCGCCCGCGAGAATGAACAGCGGAACGGCGATCAGTGCGAATGAGTCGATGCCGGCGAAAAGCCGCTGGGGCAGGACCATCAGGGACAGCCCGTCGGCCCACAGCGCGGCGGTGGTGCTTGCGCCGATGGCGATCGCCACCGGCACGCCGAGGATGAGCAGGGCGAAGAAAACCCCGAACAGCAGCAGCGTCACGGCCGGCGCCCGCCGGTCGCATCGCCGGGCTGACCGAGGATGGCTTCAAGCAGGTCGGTCAGCGCCATGTAGGCCATGATGGCAGCGCTGAGCGGCATGACGGCGTAGACCACCGACATGGGAATGCGCAGAGCCGCCGATTGCTGGAATGACTGCAACGCCATGTACTCCAGCCCGACCTGGAGCAGTACCGCCATGAAAGCAATCGTGACCAGAGCGATCAGACCCTGGCAGAGTCGCCGCCCGCGCGGGGGCAGGGCATCGGCAAGAACCGATACGGCGATATGCCGGCCACGGTGGTAGGCCAGACAGGCGCCGAGGAAGGTCAGCCAGATGAGCAGGTAGCGGGCGGTCTCCTCGCTCCAGCTTGTCGCCGTGAAGAGGACCCGCGAGACGATCTGTAGGGACATGACGGCGATAAGCGCCACGATGCCGGCGACGGCAACGCGTTGCAGCACGGCATCAATGGCGCCTTCGATCGCCCGCAGTGACCGGAGCAAGGCCTAGTCCAGCTGCTCGCGGATACGGCTCAGATACTCACCGAAGCGGTCGCTGTATTCGTCGTAGACCGGATCGACCGCCCCGCGGAAGGCCTCGAGATCAGGATCTTCGACGACTTCCATGCCAGAGGCCTTGAGTTCGGCGAGCTGTTCGGCCTCCATTTCCTCGTTGACCTGGCGCTCATACTCGGCCGCCTCCTGGGCCGCCGCCTCGATCACGCCCTGGACCGGCTCCGGGAGCTCGCTCCAGACCGGCATCCCCATGACGAAGATCGCCGGCGCGTAGGTATGACGGCTGAGCGTCATGTGCGTCTGCGTCTCGTTCAGCTCGAAGGAGTGGATGACGTTGACCGGGTTCTCCTGACCATCGATGGTGCCCTGCTGCATGGCGGTCAGCGCCTCCGTCCAGGCCATGGGCACGGCATTGGCCCCGAGCTCCCGGAACGTATCGACGTAGACCGGGTTTTCCATGACGCGCAGCTTCAGGCCATCCAGATCAGACGGCTCGGTCACCGGGCCGCGACTGTTGGTCAGATTACGGAAACCGCGCTCCGCGTAGGCCAGGCCCTTGAGATTGACGCGCTCGAGCTCATCCAGAAGATCCTGACCAACCGGACCGTCAAGGACCTGGTAGGCCGCCTCGCGGGAGGGGAACAGGAAAGGCAGCTCGAAAACCGCGATCTCTTCGACGAAGTTGGCAACCGGGCCGTTCGTGATTACGCCCATATCGACCGTGCCGATCTGCATGCTCTCGAGTAGCGTTCGCTCGTCGCCGAGCTGAGCGTTGGGGAATATCTCCACCGAGACAGCCCCATCGGTGCGTTCTTCGACGAGCGCTTTGAATTTCTCCGCGGCGATATGGAAGCCGTCCTGCTCGTTGACGACATGTGCAAGGCGCAGCTCAATCGGCTCGATTTCGCTGAAATCGGCCTCGCTCTGGGCACCCGCGACGAGTGGAACCAATCCGAGCCCGAGCACCATCGCCCGCAGCATGCTACGAAAATTCGCCATCAATCTCTCCTCCAGTTGACTGCGCGCCTGAGTTTTCCTGCTCAGGCGGGGTCAGTCAATTCCTGATCCTCCAGGTCACCCAAAGGCCGAGCAGGCAGAAAAGCGCGAACACCCACCCCGAGACGGCGGCAGCCATGATGCCCGAGAGCAGCGTGCCGACGGTGCAGCCAAGCGCGGTCATGGCCCCCCAGCCCATGAGGACGCCGCCGGCAAGACTGCCTGCAGCCTTACCGACCGTCACCCGCTGCGGGCGAAAGTCGCCGGCCGCGAGCGCCGACGCCAGAGAGGCAAGGATCAAACCGATGATGAAGGCACCATTCTCTGACAGGAGGACGTTCTTGACCGCGGTCGCGCAGCCGGAGAAGCCATCGAGTCCCTGCAATCGATCGGGTAGCACTCCGAGGCCGTTACCGGCCGTGCGCGCCAGACTGCCAAGCTCGGCGGTGACGCCCAATGGCGCGACTCGCAGGTAGGCCATCACGGCAAGCGCGCCGATCAACAGACCGCCCACATATGTGGGCCAGCGCTGCCCTATCAGTCGCCCGCGAAAGCTGGCTGGCGCTGCCCCTTTGGCAGGACCCGCCGGTCGATGCCAGCGCATGAGCGCGAGGGCCAGCAGGCCGAGCCCGCCGAGCTGTATCAGAATCGATCCGCCATAGCCCGCGAGGTCGGGCAGCCAGATGACCGGTGCCTGATCGATACCCGCCAGATAAAGCGTGTTCCACGTGGCAAAGCCAAGCCCGAATCCGATCAGCACACCGCCGAGCGCAGCCACCGACCCGATGGCGCCTTCGCCCAGCCGATACAGGTGGGCACTGATGCAGGAACCCGACAGGGTCATACCGCTGCCGAAGGTGAACGCTGCCAGGGCGAGTACCCAGCTTACGGGCCCGATATGCGCATCGGGCGGGAGGCGTCCACCCGCGGGGTCGGGGACAAACAGGCCAAAGATCAGGTGATAGCCGAGTGTGCCCACCGCCAAGGCGGCAAGAATACCCAGCAGTCCGCGGGCGTCGCGATGGTCCAGAAAGTCCCGGGTCACGCAGAAAAAGCAGAATCGGGCGCGTTGGAGGAGTACACCGAATGTCGCGCCGAGCAGCAGACTGAGCGCCAGCGGATCGCCATTGCTCACGCTGAGCTGCCAGGACCCGGCGATGAGCCCGGCGGCTATGAGCGTAGGCAGCACCGTAGAGAACAGGAGGCGCCGGCGTAAGGCCGGCGCTGTATCCGTGGCAGTGATGTTCTCCATCTTATGGCCCGGTGTTACTGACCACCCCAGACCGTGCCGGCCAGGTTGGTGACCGGGACGCCCACCGAGTTGCCATACTCGGTCCAGGAGCCATCGTAGTTTTTCACGTCGTAGCCGAGGATCTTCGAGAGCGCGAACCAGGTGTGGCTCGAACGCTCACCGATGCGGCAGTAGGTGATGACCGGCTTGCTGCCATCAACGCCGGCTTGGGCATAGATCGCGCGCAGTTCGTCGGCTGACTTGAAGGTGCCATCCTCGTTGACGGCGTTGCCCCAGCCCACATTGACCGCCCCCGGGATATGCCCGGCGCGCACCGAGAGCTCATCGACGCCGTCCGGGGCGATGATGCGGCCCTCGTATTCGGCAGCCGAGCGGATATCCACCAGTTGGGTGTTGGCGGCCTCGTTACTCGCGACCTCGACCACTTCCGGCAGGAATGCACGGATGGACTCATCGGCCTCGCTCACCTCGATGTCACCCTGTGGGTGGCTTGCCGGGCGCAGGCTCAAGGGGCGGCCCTCGGCCTCCCACTTGTCCCGACCGCCATCCAGCAGGCGGACACTGTCGACCCCGTAGATATCAAAGATCCACGCGCCCCAGGCGGCAAACCAGTTGTTGGTGTCGCCGTAGAGAACGATTTCGTCGTCACCGGAGACGCCGGCATCGCGCAGCAGGGTCTGGAATGATGCCCGGTCAACGATGTCGCGGCGGACCGTGTCGACCAGGTCCGTGTGCCAGCGGAAATTGACCGCACCCGGAATATGGCCGCGCTCGAACTTGCCCGGATTGACGCTGACCTCGATGACGGTGAGGTCGTCACGATCCAGGTTGTCGGCCAGCCAGTCGGTGGTCACGAGCGCGTCGGTATTGGGGTTGGCGGCCGCCAGCCCGGTGAAAAGGGCGAAGGCGATGCCCCCGGCGATATGGCGGATGGTTGGGGTGGAAATCATGTCAAGCCTCCGATGAATTGTCGCTGCGGATTATCGGAGTCTAGACAGCGCCTCTTAAAACTGGAAAGAATTTATAGAGATACGTTAATGCTGATTAAGTATATAAGACGACTCAGCGTAGCTGACTGTCTTTGCTGCCACGGCGGTTATAGGCCGATGGGTGGGTGCGGGCCTGATCGTGGGCTTGCTGGCACTCTACGCACAGGCGCACGCCGGGCAGCGCCTTGCGACGGCCCTCGGGGATGACGCTGTCGCAGTCCTCGCAGTGGGTCAGGCTCTCGCCGTGGGGCAGGGCGTCCTGGGCGCGCCGGACTGCGTCGTTGACGGCCCCCTCGATCTCGTCCTGTGCGGCGTCTTCGCTGCCAAATCCTTTCGCCATGGGGCAATTATATCAAGCCCTCGCACGCGGTGGGTGGTGGGCGCCACGCTTTGGGAGACTGATAGACTCAGTCCCTCGTCAAAAGGAGAGGTCCAGTCGTGCAGCCCATCGTTCGATCGGTTTTTCATGCGCCCAGCCATACCTTTTCGTACGTGGTCTGGGACGCGGCAACCCGCCGGGCGGCGATCATCGACCCTGTGCTCGATTACGATCCGCACTCGGGCCGCAGCGGCACGCAGACCGCCGAGCAGCTCATCGCAGTGGTCGAGGCCGAAGGGTTGCGCGTGGACTGGCTGCTCGAGACCCACGCCCATGCCGATCACATGAGTGCGCTCGCCTTTCTTAAAGCCCGCTTTGACGCCCCCACCGCCATCGGCGAGCGCATTACCGAGGTGCAGGCCCGCTTTGCCCGGCTCTTCAATCTGGGTGAGGATTTTGCAACCGACGGCCGACAGTTCGATCATTGCTTTGCCGA
This sequence comes from Spiribacter roseus, assembly GCF_002813635.1. Taxonomy (NCBI): domain Bacteria; kingdom Pseudomonadati; phylum Pseudomonadota; class Gammaproteobacteria; order Chromatiales; family Ectothiorhodospiraceae; genus Spiribacter; species Spiribacter roseus. The sequence goes on from NZ_CP016382.1 coordinate 583,165, forward strand.
CGAGGAGACTTTTGCGCTGGGCGATCTCCCTGCGCAGGTCTTCCATACGCCCGGGCACACCAGCGATCACATTACCTATGTGATCGGGGACGCCGTGTTTGTTGGCGATACGCTTTTCATGCCCGATGCCGGGACAGCGCGTTGCGACTTCCCGGCCGGCTCGGCGCGGGACCTGTATCGCTCGATCCACCGTCTGTTTGCCGCGCTCGATGATGACCAGCGCGTGTTTCTGCTCCATGACTACGGCACCGACACCCGCGAGCCGGCTTGCCAGACCACTATTGGCGAGCAGCGCCAGGCGAATATCCATGTGGCGGAAGGCGTTAGCGAGGATGACTATGTGGCGATGCGCGAGGCCCGGGACGCCACACTGCCCATGCCCGTGCTGATCCTGCCGGCGGTGCAGGTCAATATCCGCGCCGGGCATTTCCCGCCGGCGGAATCCAATGGGCTGCGCTATCTCAAGATCCCGCTGGATGAGTTCGGCGCCCACTGGCAACCGCGCGAACACTGACCAGAGCGCTCTGATATCGTGACGGTATGACGACCGTTCAGGGCCTGCACCACATCACCGCCGTCGCCGCGGATCCGCAGCGCAACGCTGATTTTTACACGCGGGTCCTGGGGCTTCGCCTGGTCAAAAAGACCGTCAATCAGGACGATCCGTCCAGCTATCACCTCTACTACGGGGATGATCGCGGCCGTCCCGGCACGGCGATGACGTTCTTCCCGTTTCCGGGAGTGCCGGCGGGCCAAGCGGGCCGCGGTCAGCCCCTCGAGACGCGTTTTTCGGTGCCGGCTGATGCCATTGCCGCCTGGCAGTCACAGCTCGCCGACGCCGGTATCACGGTCACGCCGGGTCATACCGATGTCCCGATGCTGCAGTTTCACGATCCCGATGGTCTGCCGCTGGCGCTGATCGGTGATGCTCCCTCGTCCATCGCCGCTGACACGCGCGGCGAAACCGCCATTCGAGGGTTTTCGGGCATGAGTCTTGCCAGTCACCGGCCGGTCGCCACTGCGCGAGTGCTGACCGGGCTGCTGGATTATGTCGAGTCGGGCGCCGGCGTGGGCGGCACGCGGTTTGTCAGCGTTGACGCGCCGCTCGCCCGACACATCGACCTGGTGGAGGACGTTGCACCGGGGCAGGCGGGCTACGGCACCGTCCATCATGTCGCGTTCCGGGTCGCGGATCGTCCGGCGCTGCTCGAGCGGCTCGAGCGCATCCGCGCCTGGCAGCTGCCGTGTTCCGGTGAGGTCGATCGGTATTATTTCCGCTCGGTGTACTTTCGCGAACCCGGTGGCATGCTGTTTGAGATTGCCACGGATGATCCGGGGTTTGACGTGGATGAGCCGGTGGAATCACTGGGCAGTGACCTCAAGCTACCGCCGGCGCATGAGCCGATGCGCGCCACCATCGAGGCGCAGTTGCCAGCGCTTGTAAGTCGGCCCCTGTGACAACCTTCAAGGTCGGTGAAAAGGACCGCGATGGGCGGCAGAAGCGCATTGACTACTCAGGCCGCTACCTGCGGGCGAGCCGCACCGGTGGGGTGGCGCTGCGCGCCCATGTCAAGGCCGCCGGCATCAACCTGACCGGCAACACCAGCCATGGCTTTCGTGTCTCCACCCGGTTGGCGAAGAACACCCAGGTCGCCATGCAGAACGGCCGGTTCGTGCTCCGGGGTCGCTACGGATCCGATATCGCCAAGGTGAACCTCTCGAAAAGCGGCGTGAGCGTTTCGAGCAAGGTGGGGCTCGGCACCATCAACTGGCTGCGCCCGGGCGCCTCGTCGGCAAAGTTCGCCGGCGTGCAGTTCCGTGGTCAGAAAGCGGCGGCCGCCAATGCAATCTATCTGACGCTGATGGGGTTGGCGCGCCTGACCGGGGCGCTTTTCCGGCTCGCGGGGTGGAGCGTGCGGTTGCTGGCCGGTGCCCTGCAATGGGCCGTCGGGCGCTGGCAGCAGGCCCGCCAGGCCCGGGAGCGCATTGCCGTGGATACCGACACCGCGGCAGCCGCCGGCGAGGCCGTGCTCGGGGCACATGGCATCGTCCCATCCGCCGAACCGGTCCGCGATCTGTTCGCCGCACTCGTTTACCTGACCGCCGTCATGGGGCGGGGCGATCGGGCGCTTGATGCGGCAATTGTTGACGCCCATGTCCCCGACAACCCGTTCACCGCGGTGCTGGTGACGGATGTCAATGCGGCGGGTGGGGTCCTCGAGGAGGCCCTCGCGGATCGCCCGGCCGCCGAAGACCCCGCGGCGATCCTCGGCGTGATCCACCATCTGGCGGGTGCTTTCGCCGCGCGCGTCGATGAGGCCCTCCGCACCGAGGCGGTGTTCGCCATCGATGACGCCTGCCTGGCCCTGGGGCCGCGCACCATCCTGCAGGATGCGCTGCTCGACCGGCTGGTGGAATCCCTCGGTGTCGAACTCCAGTTGATCGGAGAGCGGGAATGACCGACGACCTCGGCGGCTTTGAGGCGGCGGTTCGCCTCCATGAGCAGCTCCTGAGACGACCCGACCCGGAGGCCGCTGCGGCGCAGCTGTGCCCCGGCCGGCTCGATCCGCCAACCCGGTGGACAGCCGATCTTCATCCGATACGCGCCTATCAGGCGATCGACCCGACCCGGCTGTCGCTGGCGGGGTATGACGACTTTCATGCCATTCCGGACGCGTCCCTTGACGCGGCAATCGGAGGGGTTGTCGACGCCGAGGGGCCGGTGCATTTCGATACCCTGGCCGACCGCCTGCTGGCGGCCGCCGACGTGGGCCGGCTCGGCTCGCGCATCCGCGAGCGGATCGAGGCACGCCTCCAGGCCCTGTCGGCAACCCCCGATCTAAGCCAGCGGGGCGGGTTCGTCGCCCGTCCCGCGCAGTTTCTCAAGCCGCCCTATCGCGACTGGCGTGAGGCGCCGGAGAAAACCCGGCGGCTGGAAGCCGTCAGTGATGAGGAGCTCATGCTCGCGCTCTTCCGCGCGGTACTCGACGGCAACGCCAACGATGCTGAGACCGCGATGAATGCGGGCATCCACGCCATCGGATTCACGCGGCTGACGGACAACGCGCGCGATCGGCTACAGGGACCACTGGCGGCCCTGCTCGATGGGGGAATACTGGAGGCGGTGGGTGACGGGCTTCGGGTGGCAACGTTACCCTGTCCAGTCGATGACACACGATCATAGCCACGACCATAGCGCGCATTTCGCTGCCCATAACCGCTCATTCGCCATCGCCGTGGTGCTCAATACGCTGTTCGTGGTGATTGAGGCGGTTTACGGCGTGATGGCGGGGTCGCTCGCGCTCATCGCCGATGCCGGTCATAACCTCAGTGATGTCCTGGGGCTCATCATGGCCTGGGCGGCCAGCTGGATGGCGGGCAGGGCCGCCACCGACGCCCGGACCTATGGCCTGAAAAAGACCACGATTCTGGCGGCGCTGTTCAATGCGCTGATCCTCATCGCCGCGGTCGGCGGGATCACCTGGGAGGCCGTCCGAAGGCTGGCTGATCCGGCTGATGTCGCCGGTCTCACCGTGATCGGCGTGGCGGCGATCGGGGTAGTGATCAACGCGATCACCATGCTGCTGTTCCTCAAGGGCCAGCGGGGCGACATCAATATCCGCGGGGCGTTTCTGCACATGGCCGCCGATACGGCGGTATCGGTTGGTGTCGTGGTCTCCGGCACGATGCTGGTGCTGACCGGGCTCGCCTGGATCGACCCCGTGGTGAGCCTTGTCATTGCGGCGGTGATCTTCATCGGCACCTGGCAGCTGCTCAAGGATTCGCTGGCGCTCGCCACCGACGCCGTGCCCCGGGGCATTGATCCAGCCGCGGTGCGGGCCCGTCTTGAGGCGCTGCCCGGTGTGAGCTCCGCCCATCATTTGCACATCTGGGCGCTGAGCACGACCGAGAACGCGCTGACCGTCCATCTCGTCAAACCCGATCCCGAGGGCGACGACAGCCTCATCAGCGAGGCTTCAGCCATGCTGGCCGAGGACTTCAATATCCAGCACACCACCATCCAGTACGAGCGGGACCATCAACAGTGTCCGACCGGTGGCGGTTGTTGAGTGATAACGTGCTCGTCATGAAGCCGATCATCGTTTTCGACGTCAATGAGACGCTACTGGATCTGACAACGCTCGAACCGCTGTTCGCGCGCTGCCTGGGTGACCGCCGCGCCATGCGGGACTGGTTTGCCGAGCTGATTCTCTACTCCCAGACCGTCACGCTCGCCGGGCGCTATGTGCCATTCAGCGAGCTGGCCATCGCGACGCTGCGCATGCGCGCCGAGGTGATGGGCGCTCGGCTTACAGCCGCGGATGAGCAGGCACTGGGTGAGTTGATCCGCTCCATGCCGGCCCATGCAGATGTCGTCCCGGCACTCGAGCGTCTGCGGGCCAGCGGTTACCGGCTGGTGACGCTGACCAACTCGCCGCCGTCCGCATCCCCGACACCGCTCGAGCGGGCGGGGATCGCCGAGTACTTTGAAGCGCATTACAGCGTCCATCCAGTGGGCCAGTTCAAGCCCGCGCCGGCCTGCTACCGCCAGGTGGCATCGGCACTGGGGGTGCCGCTGCGGGATCTATTGCTGGTGGCCTGCCACGGCTGGGATACCATCGGCGCTCAGGCGGCGGGCTGTCAGGCCGCGTTTATCAAGCGCGCGGGCAACGCCGAAATCCGGCTCGCGGATCTCCCTCGACCCGACTTTGCCGCCGATGATCTCGAGACGCTGGTCGCAACGTTGGTCGCCGCCTGAATGCGTCTCTGGGTTGATGCCGATGCCTGTCCGGTCGCCGTTCGGGAAATCCTGTTTCGGGCGGCGCAGCGAACCGGCGTGCGGCTCACCCTGATCGCCAACCAACCGATCCCCGTGCCCCCGTCGCCCCTTATCGACACGGTACAGGTCGCTTCAGGCTTTGATGTGGCCGATGACGAGATTGTCCGTCGGGTGGGGGCCGGGGATCTAGTGGTGACGAGTGATGTCCCACTGGCTGCAGAGGTCATCGATCGGGATGCGTTGGTTCTGACGCCCCGGGGCGAGGCGCAGACGCGTGAGAATATCCGCGCCCGGCTGCAGATGCGGGATTTCATGGAAACGCTGCGCGGCAGCGGTATCCATACCGGGGGCCCGTCGGGCCTGACGGCCGCCGATCGTAAGCGCTTCGCGGATGCACTGGATCGCTATCTCGCGCACAATACCCGTTAAAATTTCAGAAGAGACGACGCCATGGATTTGATCGATCGTCGCCGTCGGCGACTCATGCAGGGATTGGGGGTTGCCGGTGCGGTGACCGCGACCGGGACCTGGCCGATGCTTGGTCATGCACAGAACCCGACTCGCGGGGGAACACTCCGCATGGCACTGCCGCTCGCCGAGAATCTCGAGCCGGTGACCATGAGTGGTGGCGGTGTCATCGCCATCGTCCAGCAGGTCGCGGAGTATCTGGTCTGGGCCGAGGATGACCTCAGCCTTCGCCCGGTGCTCGCGACCGACTGGTCATCGCAGGACAACGCCCGGATCTGGCACTTCAAGCTTCGGGAAGGCGTTGAGTTTCATAACGGCCAGGAGATGACGAGCGCGGATGTCGTGGCCAGCTTCCGGCGCATGGTCCAGCCCGACAGTGGCTCCTCCGGTGCGGCACAGCTCGACTTCCTCAAGCCCGAGAACGTCACCGCGGATGGACGCTATGGGGTGCGCTTTGCCCTGGATCGTCCAGTGGGCGCCTTCCCGTACTACACACACGTGTACAACGCAGTGATCCTGCCGGCCGATTACGACGGTGACTTTGCGAATAATCCGATTGGCACCGGCCCCTTCCGGCTGACCGATTATCGCCCGCAGGAGGGCGCCAGCCTCGAGCGCAATCCGCGTTACTGGAATGATCCGCTGCCTTACCTGGACCGCGTCGAGATGGACTTCTACGACGGCTCACAGCCGCAGGTGCTCGCCATGCAGGGCGGCGAGGCGGATGCCATGCTCTCTGCGGGCTATATCGATATCCGGCCCCTTTTCGAGGCCGACAACGTGCGCATGGTCACCCAGCCCACCGCGACGCACGCGCAGGTCACCATGCGCACGGATCAGAAACCCTTTGATGACGTGCGGGTCCGGCAGGCCGTCGCCCTGGCGGTTGATCGACCGAGGGCGATGGAGGTCCTGCTGGGCGGCAATGCGGCGATCGGCAATGATCATCCGCTCGCGCCGATCTATCCGGTGGGTGTCGAGCTGGATCAGCGCCGCAAGGACATTGAACGGGCGAGGGCGCTACTCGCCGAGGCGGGCTATCCCGATGGCTTCCCGATCGATCTCCACGTCGGTCGTCTTGCCGAGCTCCCGCAGTACGCCGAGATGCTCCAGCAGATGTTGAGTCAGGTCGGTATTCAGGCTGATCTGAAAATCGAGCCGTTGAATGTCTATTACGATCATTGGACCGAGGTGACGTTTGGTGTGACGGACTGGGCGAGTCGGGCGACGCCGGGGCAGATCCTCAATGCGGCATTCCGCGGCGGCGCGGATTGGAACGCACCGAAATGGACGAATGCCCGTTTCGACGCACTGCTCGATGATTTCGAGCGCGAGCCGGATCCGGCGGCGCGTGCCGAGATTGCTGACTCACTTGCGGCAATCCTGCAGGAAGAGGTCCCGGCGGTGATCGGTTATTTCAAGGACGGCTTCCGACCGGTCAATAAACGGGTGATGAATCTGCCCGGTAATATGTCGAACTTCCTTGATCTGACTCGTACCTGGGTGACCTGAACGCGTCCATGCTGCGCTATACCGCCCGGCGGCTGATGCTGCTTGGCCTGACGCTGCTCGTTGCATCGGTGCTCATCTTCACGATGACGACGGTGCTGCCGGGCGACGTCGGCCGGATCATTCTGGGTCCCTTCGCCCAGGAGAGCGCCGTTGAGGCGCTGAATGTGGAGTTGGGACTGAATCAACCCATCGTCGTGCGGTATCTCCAGTGGATAGGGGGCGTGCTGCAGGGCGATTGGGGTGAGTCGCTGTCGTTGAATACGCCGGTGCTGCCGCTCGCGTTGGAGCGGCTCGGCCGCTCGCTGGTGCTCGCCGCCCTGGCGATCGGCATCCTGATCCCGCTGGCCATTGGCGTTGGGGTCGCGGCCGGGCGCCGCCCCGGTGGGGGCCTCGATCGGGTGGCTTCCATTCTGGGTCTGGCGCTGGGGGCCATGCCGGAGTTCGTCACGGGCGTTGTGCTGATCGTGGCCTTTGGTATCGCGCTCCCGTGGTTCCCGGTGCAGGCCGTGACCGGGCCGGATGGCGGGTTCTGGGCGATGCTCCACGGCCTGGTGCTACCGGCGATGTGCCTCGTGCTGCTGCTGTTTGCCTACCTCTTTCGAATGACCCGGGCTGGCATGATCGCCGCGCTCGAGGCGGACTACACGCGCACGGCACGGCTGAAGGGTCTGCCCGAGCGGATCGTGCTTCGACGCCACGTCCTTCGCAACGCGCTCCTGCCGACGGTGACCGTGATCGGCGCGCAGCTCGGCTGGCTGGTGGGCGGACTGGTTGTTGTCGAGAGCCTGTTCCGGTATCCGGGTATCGGGAGTCTGCTCCACAACGCGGCCTCCAACAAGGACGTGCCATTGCTTGCAGGCTGCACGCTGCTGGTGACGCTGGTGTTTTCCCTCGCCAACCTGACCGCGGACCTTGTCTATGGCCTGCTCAACCCGCGGGTGCGCGATGCCGTCGCTGAGTAGTCTCTGGCGCCGCTCGCCGGGGCTCACCGTGGGGCTCGTCATGGTGGGGCTCTGGGTCGTCACCGCGGCACTGGCGCCCTGGGTGGCCCCTCATGCGCCGACCGCGATGGGCATCGGGCCAACCACGGCGCCGCCGTCCCTGGCGCACTGGTTGGGCACGGATGAGTATGGGCGGGATATCCTCAGCCGCGTTATCTACGGTGGCCGTTATGTGCTTGCGATCGCACCGGCATCGACCCTGCTGGGGCTTGTCATTGGGACGCTGTTGGGACTGATCTCCGCCTATAATGGCCGCTGGCTTGATGAGCTCATCATGCGCCTTCTGGATGCGGTCATGGCGTTCCCGATCGTGGTGCTCGCGTTGCTGGCGCTGACAGCGCTGGGTAGCTCAACGCTGAATGTCATCCTGGTGATCGGACTGGTGTTCGCACCGCTGATCGCCCGGACCGCCCGGGCCGCCGCACTGACTGAGGTCCGCAAGGAGTATGTCGAGGCCGCAAGGCTTCGCGGCGAGGGTTATTTTCGGGTGCTGATGGTCGAGGTCGCCCCCAATATCCGTGGTCCCCTGATGGTGGAGGGAACCATTCGTCTTGGCTATGCGGTCTTTACATCGGCGACGCTCGGGTTTCTGGGGCTGGGCGTCCAGCCGCCCGCGCCGGATTGGGGATTGATGGTCGCGAGTAGCCGATCCCTGCTCACGACGGCACCCTGGGCGGTTCTGGCGCCGGCGATGGCGATTGCCTTTGTCGTCATCGGGTTTTCCCTGATCTCTGATGGCCTGCGGGATCTGGAAACGCAATGAGCACTCCTCTGCTTGCCTTTGAAGATCTGTGTGTGTCGTTCCGTCGCAAGGGGCAGTGGCTTGAGGCGGTCAGCGGCGTGGATCTGGTCATCGGCGTCGGCGAAACGGTCGGCCTGGTCGGGGAGTCCGGGTGCGGTAAATCGACCCTCGCCATGGCAGCGCTCGGGTATCTACCGGAAAACGCTCGGATACCCCGGGGCCGTGTCCGCCTTGCGGGCGAGGATCTCGCCGAGCTGACCCCGGCGGCTCTGCAGGATCGACGCGGCAACCAGGTCGCGGTGGTCTACCAGAACCCGGCAACCGCACTTAATCCCGCACTGACGATCGGCCGCCAGTTGACCGAGATTTTTGAGTACCAGCAGGGACAATCCGTCAAAGAGGCACGGCGCGCAAGCGTTCGCCTGCTCGAGCAGGTGCGCATCGCCGAGCCGACACAGCTACTCGATGCCTATCCCCATCAGATCTCCGGTGGTATGCAGCAGCGGGTGGTGATTGCGATGGCTCTGGCGGGTTCGCCGGATCTGCTGGTGCTCGATGAGCCGACAACGGCGCTTGATGCCAGTATCCAGGCGGAGGTTCTCGCGCTGTTCGAGACGCTGCGCGCGGAACTGGGGCTGGCCATGCTGCTGATCAGCCATGACCTGGCCGTCGTTCGTTCGGTGTGCGATCGAGTGGCCGTGATGTATGCCGGTGAAATCGTTGAGTCGGCACCGGTCAGGCAGTTGTTCGAGCAACCGCGACATCCGTATACCGCATCGCTGATGGACTGTATCCCGAGGGGTGAGGCGCATTGGCAATCCGGGCGGTTGGCGTGGATCCCGGGTAATCCGCCGGCTCTGGATGATCGACCCATGGGTTGTGCCTTCGCGCCCCGCTGCCCGATCGCCCGCGATGCCTGTCGGCATCAGGCGATTCCGCTGCGCAGGCTTGATCAAACGCATCGCAGCCGCTGTCTTTTCCCGGAGGAAACCGCGCCACCGGGCGGTAACCGGCCGCCCGCCGAGCCCATCAGGCGATCCATTGGCGGGCCCGTTCTGGCCTGTGAAGACCTGGTGATGGAATACGGCGGCGTTCGCATCCTCGACCGGGTCAGCCTCGATGTGCGCGAGGGGGAGACGGTGGCGTTGGTGGGTGAATCAGGGAGTGGCAAAAGCACGCTGGCAAGAGGGCTGACGGGACTGACCGAGCCGGTGGCGGGTAAAGCGCTGCTTGAAGGTCATCCGCTGTCGCCACAGCAGCGCCAACGCGGCCTTAACGCGCGTCGCTCGCTGCAGATGGTGTTCCAGTCCCCCGAGAACACCCTAAATGCGAGTCACCGCATCGGCCCTGCGCTTGCCCGGGCCATACGGGGGCTGGGTGGACTGAGTCGGGCCGAGGCACGGGCGGCGGTGCCCGACCGATTGCGTCAGGTTGCGCTGGAAGTCGATACGGCCGACCGTCGCCCCGGGCAGTTGTCCGGCGGGCAGCGCCAACGGATCGCGATTGCCCGCGCCTTCGCCGGGGACCCGCGAGCGATCATCCTCGATGAGCCCACTTCGGCGCTGGATGTTTCGGTTCAGTCGGCAGTCCTTGATCTGTTGATCGACCTGCAGCAGCGCCGTGGCACCGCCTATCTGTTCATCTCCCATGACCTTGCGGTGGTGCGCTATCTCGCCGATCGCATTGCGGTGCTCTACCTCGGTCGCATCATGGAGTCGGGACCCGTGGAAGGGGTGTTCGAGGGCCCGCGTCATCCGTATACCGACCAGCTGCTGGCCGCGATTCCCGGGGTGGGTGATGGCCCGCCGGTCACTCAGCCGCAACGCGAGAATCCCGGTGCGGAGGCACGGCCGTCGGGCTGTCCGTTTGCCGCCCGGTGTCCCTATGTGATGCCGCACTGCGCTGAAACGCCGCCCCCGGTCCGTGAACCGTCACCGGGTCGGGTGGTGCATTGTCATCTGCCGATCGAGTCGCTACCGGGTGCGGCCCAGTAAAAAAATCGCCTGACCCTAACGATATCAGGCGTGCTCGGGTGCACGATCGCGGGTCTCATCGGCAATCTCTCGGATCGCATCGACGAGGCTGCTGGCCGGCTGAGCGCCCGAGATCAGATAGCGTCCGTCGATCACGAAACCCGGCACGGCACTGACGCCCGCCTGCATGAATCGTTGCTCGGCCGCCCGGACGGTCTCCGCATAGCGATCGGATCGGGCGACCGCCTCCGCCGCTTCACCGTCCAGGCCAACCTGCTGCGCCGCCTCGCGCAGGACCACCGGATCTGATGGACGCTTCGCCTCACCGAAGTAGGCATCGAACAGCGCCTGCTGCAGCGCGGTCTCGCGGCTCTGTTCGGCGGCCCAGGCGAGCACGCGGTGGGCATCGAACGTATTGTGCGCACGTCGCGCCCTCGCACCATCGAAATTCAGCCCCAGGTCGCTGGCGAGCTTGATCATTTCGCCCTGGGTGCGCTCAACACGCTCGGCATCCTGGCCGTATTTATTGCATAGATGCTCGAGTATCGGCTCACCCTCGGGCGGCATGTCCGGATTCAGCTCGAACGGCTGCCATGCGAGCTCGACTTCGATCTCGCCGGCGAGCGTCTCCAGCGCGTGTTCAAGGCGTCGGTAGCCAATCGCACACCAGGGGCAGGCGATGTCTGAAACCAGATCGATTCGAAGGTTTTGCATGATCCATCTCCTTAGATGAGTCTGGAATAAGCCCATGAATACTCGGTATTACTGGCCTGACAGGCTGGCTGATACGCTCCGGCTCCGAACTATTGCAGGAGCAGATCACCATGAGTCGAGCCGACGAGTTTATTGACGCCAACCGACAGTACGCCAGCCAGTTCACGCAGGGCGACCTGCCCATGCCCCCCGCGCGTCAGGTGGCCGTGGTGGCCTGCATGGATGCCCGGCTGGATGTCTATCGCCTGTTGGGTCTTGGTCTCGGCGAGGCGCACGTCATCCGTAATGCCGGCGGCGTCGTCACCGACGATGTGGTGCGCTCGTTGCTTATTTCGCAGCGCCTGCTAGGGACCACGGAAATCGTCCTGATCCACCACACCGACTGCGGCATGCTGACCTTCAAGGATGATGCGGTCAAAGCCGATGTCGAAAAGGAGACGGGCCATCGGCCGGCGTTCGCGCTCGATGCGTTCGACGACCCCTATGCCGATGTTCGCCAGTCGATCCGCCGGTTGAAGGCCGTCCCCTATCTGCCCAATGGCGAGGCCATCAGTGGATTTGTCTATAACGTCGCTCATGGAACGCTGGAGCCCGTGAGCGAGGCGTAAAATCAATGAGCCACGCGTGATCAGTCATCCGGGGTGCGGAATCCCCGGCGCAGGGCATCGATCCGCTGAATATGGGCCGGGCCGATCTCGCAGCATCCGCCCACCAGCGTGGCGCCCGCAGCAATCCACTGCTGGACATGCCGGGCGTAGGCTTCGGGTGTCAGGCCCTCGCGGGCGGCCAATGACTCAACCGTGCCGCCGGGCCTGAGCTCGGCGGCCGCCTCAAAGCCATTGGCATAACCGCCAAACGGCACATCGTGACCGGCGAGTTCGGCCATGGCCTGCGTCAGTGCCTCGGGTGCCGAGCAATTGACCAGAATGGCTTCCGCCCCCTCGGCGACCACCGCCTGCGCGGCGTCGGCCAGTCGCTCACCGGATCGAAGCCTGCCGCCGTCCGCGTCATCCACCGTAAAGGCGACCCAGACGGCATGGCCGTGCGCCCTGGCGGCTCGCGTGGCCGCTACCGCCTCGCGGGTCAGTGTCATGGTCTCGGCGATGAAAAGGTCCACGCCCTGCGCCTGGGTCGCGGCGAGGCGCTCGTAATCGCGCCGGCAGGTGGCGTCATCCGGGACGACGTCCGCGTGGTAGCTCGCCACGAGGGGCGGCAGGCAGCCGGCGATGCGCACCGCCCGACCGCTGTCACGCCGCGCCCGATGCGCCGCGTCAAGGGCGGCTTGATGCAGGGGCTCGAACCATGTCGGGTCACCGTCCCGGGCAAGACGCAGGGGCGTTGCGGCATAGTTATTGGTGATGATGAGGTCCGCCCCGGCATCGATGTAATCGCGGTGGGCGGCGGTGACAAGCGCGGGCTCGTCCATCATGACCTGGGCCGACCACAGTGCCGAGGCCCGCTTCTGACTGCGCTTGCGCAGTTCCTGTCCCATACCGCCGTCGAGAAGAGTGATCATGCCGAGTCCCCGGTGTGGTCGCGCGTTTAGGTGCCTGCGGCTGAGACAGTGCGGTGGCGCAGAAGTTGAGCCGCGTTCCAGCCGCATTGTCTGCTATCGTCGGGTGATGGGGTTAAACCGCCGTCGTAATCTGCTGGCACTGCTCGTGGCGGTGCTGCTCATCCCGGCCATCGGCGCCGCCGACTGTCGCATCGAAGACAGTGGCCTGAGCGCGCTGACAGCGTCGGCTGACCGGTTCAAAACGCTACGCACGTTGCATGTGGCGGTGGCGGGTGAGCCGGTGGTTGGCCGAGGTTTTCGTGGGGCGTCGCCGCAGGCGGCCACCAATGTCAAGTCGGCGTCCAAGACCCTGATGGCGGCGCTGGTCGGCGCGGCGATCCAGCAGGGCGTGATCCGCGGCGTGGACGAACGGGTCGCCGACGCGTTGCCGGAGGCGATGCCGGCCCAGGCGCCCGAGCCCCTCAGCCAACTCACGCTTGAACATCTGTTGTCCATGCAGGCGGGGCTGGAGCGCACTTCCGGCGAGCATTATGGGGCCTGGGTGGCCAGTGACCACTGGGTGAAGGCCGTCCTCGACCAACCCATGAAAGGCGAGCCAGGCGGAGAGATGCGCTACTCCACCGGCAACACTCATCTGTTGTCGGCCATTCTCCAGCGGCGTACCGGTACCTCGGCGTACGCGCTCGCCAACCGCTGGCTCGCCCCGGCGGGTGTCCAGGTGACCGACTGGATCACCGACCCGCAGGGCGTCGCACTGGGTGGCAATCAGGTGGCCATGCGGCCGGCGGCGCTGCTGTCCCTGGGGGAGCTCTATCGGCGCGGTGGCGTCACCGCCGACGGCGAGCGGCTGCTCCCCGAGGGCTGGGTGAGGGCAAGCTGGCAGGTGCGCGGTCGCTCACGCTGGACCAACGATGGGTACGGCTACGGCTGGTTCATCCGCTCGTTCGCCGGCCATCCCGGTTACTACGGCTGGGGCTATGGCGGGCAGATGCTCTATGTGATCCCCAAGTTGGCCATGACAGTCGTGATCACCTCGGACCCCAACAAGCCCTCCGGCCGGACGGGCTATCGGGATGCGCTGCATGGTTTTACCAGTCGGCTGGCAGAGCGTGTGGCGACGCTTCAGAGTGAGTGCGTGGCGTTAGGGGCGCGTTCCTGACCCGCCGCGGCGGCTTCGGCTGGCCAGCAGCAGACCAGCGAGGATGAGGGCGCCGCCAAACACGTGAAACGCCGCCAGGCGCTCGCCAAGGAATATCCCACCGAGGATCGCCGCAAACACCGGGATGAGGTAGAGGAACAGCGCGGCCGGGGACGCACCGATGGTGCGCACGCCATTGTTCCAGAAAGCGTAGGCCAGAAGTCCGGGCCCCACGGCGACGGTGAGGAACACCCAGGCGTTCTGTAGGGTGGGGAGCTGCAGGCCGACCTGACTGATTTCGATCAGATAGAACGGCGCAACCACCGGGATCCCCAGTGCAATCTGCACGGTCAGGAAAGCGGTTGCCGTAAGTGGCACGGCCTGACGCCGCAGCACGACTGAAAAGAGGCTCCACGAGGCCACGGCCGCGAGCATCACGAGATCGCCCGGCAGAAACTCGAGGCGGAGCAGTCGCATGGGCTCGGCCTCGGTGATGATCGTCAGCAGGCCGAGAAAACCCAGGGCGATACCGAGGCTACGCACTGCATCCAGGCGCTCGCCGAGAGCGAAATGCGCGGCCAGTCCGAGGGCGATGGGCAGACTGGCGTTCATCAGTCCGATATTCAGGGCGGTGGTGGTCTGCGCCGCCACATAGAGCAGGGTGTTGAACAACCCCACACTGAATGCCGCGAGGACAACCATCGCCCGCCAGTGCCGCCTGACAGTGGGCCATTGCCGGATGACCGCCGGCAGGCCGAGCGGGGCGAGAATGATCAGTGCCGTGACCCAGCGCCAGAAAGCCAGCGAAATGGGTGGGATCTCGCCCACCATGGCGCGGCTCAATACGGCATTGGTGGCCCAGAAAAATGCGGTGCCGGTCAGCCCGGCGCAGGCAATGAGAACTTGGCGTCGAGAGGGCTTAATCGCGTCCATGGCGGCGGCGATGATAGGACGTTATATGTCCTTCGGATAGAGCATGTGGACGCCTTTGTTGCCGTCGACCACCTGGGTGATGCGTAGGTCGCCCAGCATGCTGGTCATCATGTAAGCCTGACTGCGATCGAGCCCGGTCCGTGTGGTCAGTAGCTGCACCATCTGCCGGACCGCCTGCTCCGCCGCCTGATCGAGGCTGGGATGCAGGCCCATGCTGATCCAATGGCTGGGGGTCTCTGCGAAGGGTGCGGATTCAGGGATGTCGCGGCGGACCGTCAGACGGAAGCGTCCCTGCAGTGCGGTCTCCAGCGCATCGATGCAGACCTCGCCGTCGCCCTGGCGGCCATGCCCATCGCCGACGCTGAACAGCGCGCCGTCGTTGAATACCGGCAGGTAGAGCGTGGTCCCCGGGACCAGGGCCCGGTTATCGATATTGCCGCCAAACGCCGAGGGCACGGGCGAGGCGAGCCGACCCCACTCCGGCGGTGGCGCGACTGCCATGATGCCAAAGAACGGGTCGAGCGCGATGGACTGTCCCCACGGCAGGGTGGCCTGATTCCGAACGCGGTCGATGTCGATCAGTATCTGCTGATAGTCGGTGAACTCGGCCGGCAGGATCCCCTTGAGGGGCAGGATCTCGCAGAAGCCCCAGTCCTGGCGGGGGGTGGCCGCGAGGATGTCGATCTGCAGGCAATCCCCGGGTCGCGCGCCGTCGACGTGGATCGGGCCGGTGAGGTGATGCACGCCTTCACCCCGTTCCTTGCGCTGCGCCTCGAGCACCGCGCGGTGATCGGGCAGGACGCGCGCCGGGTCGGCGGGCAGGTTTTCGGGCTCACCCGAGAGGGTGTCGATGACGACCTCGTCGCCCGATTGGACATGCAGGACCGCTGGGCGGGCGGCGTCCAGATAGCCCCAGGCAACTGTATCCGGCGTGGCGGTCAGATGATGGGGGGCGGGCATTCAGGCGCACTCCGGTGGCTATTGCAGGTATTTGTAGACGGTGGTGCGGGACAGGCCCAGACGCCGGGCCGCATCCGCGACGTTGCCCTCGCACTGTTCGACCATGAGGGCGATGGTCTGGCCGTGGACATCCCGCCACTTCAAGCCATTGTCGGTGAGCTGCAGCAACGCCTCACCGATCCGGCCGGCGGAGACCGGCGAACCGGCGGTGGTGGCAAGATCGGGGAAGTCCTCGACGCTCAGCTCGAATCCCGCCGTGCGCACGCTGGCATGCTGCAGCTGGGATCTGAGTTCGTGCAGATTGCCCGGCCAGTGATGCCCGTGCAGCGCTTTAAGGGCGGCGGCCGTAAGGCGCAGATCGGGCTGGATCTCCGCCAGGCAGTGTTCGATCAGTTCATCCAGGTCATCGCGCTCGCGCAGTGGCGGCACGGCGACGCGAAAGCCCGCCAGCCGATAGGCCAGATCGGTGCGCAGTCGTCCCTGGCTGGCTTCCTGGGCGGGGCCCTCCAGTCCGGTACTGATGAGCAGCACATCGTTGTCCTGCAGCCGCTCGACCAGTCGCAGCAGGGCGGCCTGGGTGGTGGGATCGAATTCGCCGGGGGCGTCGATGCACAGGGTGCCGCCTTCGAGCATCGCGGGGGTGATCGCCTCGGGCGAGTCGCCGGGGCGCAGGCAGTGCCAGGCGCCCTGACGGCCGGTGCTGGCGTGGATGAAGCCGGCGAGGGCGGTCTTGCCGGTGCCGGTCTCGCCGTCAATGCTGATGCAGAGGCCACGGTGAGCGGCCTGGGGCAATCCCGTGAGGCGCTCGGCGAGGACCGGGTCCTCGAGGATTAGTGCGGGGGTCGCCGCCTGCGCGGCGCCGTCAGCGGTGACAGGCCGGGTGGCCACGGGGACCGCCCGGGCGGACAGGGCGAAACTGGCGCGGTTTGACAGGCAGCGCATCGAGGCGGCGGAGCCGAAGCGGTCGCGCACCCGGACCGTCTCGCCGCGGCCCAGGCGGCTCGCCAGACTCTCGAGGGGTTCCTCGAAGACCGCTGAAAATGAGCGGCCGATCAGATCGCTCAGCCCAGCCAGAAAAATACCGCCGCGGCGATTGAACGCGACGATGCGGTAGTCCCGGTCCAGCACCAGTACCCCGACGCTCAGGGTGTCCAGATATTCCGGGCGGGGGTGGAACAGCAGGATCAGTTGATCCTCGCAACGCGAGCGGATCAGGCAGTTTTCAATATTGCCGGCGGACATCTGCAGCAGCGCGGCGGTGTGCTCCTGGCGGTGGGCGGCCGTGGTGGAGGCGTCAAGCAGCCCGGCGATGGCGCCGCGCCCGTCAAAGATCGGCGTGCAGATGCACGAGACCCCGGCGTTGGCACGCAGGTAGTGTTCCTCCCCATAGACGTGCGCGGGCCGGCCGGTCTTGAGCGCGATACCGAGGGCGTTGGTGCCGCGCACCACCTCGGTCCAGTCCGATCCGGGCACCACCGTATGGGCGGCGGCATTATCGGCGAACTGATGGTCCACCAGTGTCTGCAGAATCAGACCATCTGAGCTGCCCAGCGCGATCATGAAGTTGGACCCGGCGATCTGGTCGTAGAGCAGCTCGATCTCGGGCCGCGCAAAGCGGATGAGGTCGTCGTGGGATTCGCAGGCATCGCGCAGTGCGTCGGCATCAAGATCCGCGAGGCGGGCCGGGCCGAGGGGATCGAGTCCAAGGTCAACGCAACGCTGCCAGCTCTCGGCGATATCCGGCGGCAGCGACGCGGTGGAGACACGCCCCCGCCGCTCGAGGGATTGCCGGGCCCTCGAGATCTCCCGCGACTGGATAGCCATATTGTCCTCCTCGCGCCGACCCCGATTTTTAGTGAACGCAAAGGCCATGGGGTTCTGGCGTAACGACTTTGAAATTACCCCGCTTTACGGGGGCGATCAAGTCATCGCGACCGGAACGCACAGGAGTGTCCAGAGATTGGACAGTCGCTTTGGAGTGTTCAGTTTTTGGACACAAAAAACGTTTATAATCAGGTACTTGCAATTGCATCTCAGGCTCCTGTATTGATGATGGCGATCGCGACAAAAACAGGAGGAGATCGACAATGAGTGCACAGAAACTAGCGGGCAAACGCGCCTTGATCACCGGTGGCTCACGGGGCATCGGCAAGGGCATCGCCACGCTTTTCGCCGAGCATGGTGCGGATGTGGCGTTCTGCCATTACAACGATGCGGAGCGCGCCAGCGAGACCGCCCGCGAGATCGAGGCGATGGGGCGTCGGGTCTACTCCGCCGAGTGTGATGTCAGCCAGCCCGCCAACGTGCAGGCATTCTATGCCGATGCCAAGAACGCGCTGGGCCAGATCGACATCCTGGTCAATAACGCCGGTCACAACATCACCGAGCCGTTTGAGGACATCAGCGAGGCGAGCTTCGACCGCATGTGGTCGGTGCATGTGAAGGGCACCTACTTCATGACCCAGGCGGTGTATCGCGACATGAAGCCCCGCGGCGAGGGGCGGATCATCAACGTGACCTCGCAGCTTGCCTACAAGGGCGCCCCGGCCCTGACCCATTACTGCTCGGCCAAGGGCGCGAACATGACCTTCACCCGGGCGCTGGCGCTGGAGTGCGCCGACACCGGCGTGCGGGTCAATGCGGTCGCCCCCGGGGTCACCCACACCGACCTGCTGACACCGCTCGCGCAGGAGGTCCTCGACGGCCTGAAAGCGGCGATTCCGATCGGCCGGTTCGGCGAGGTCGAGGAGATCGCGCCCTCGGCGCTGCTGCTCGCCTCGGATGACGGCAGCTTTTTCCACGGCACCTGCATCTCGCCCAACGGTGGCGAAGTCATGCTCTGATCGCGGAGCAGTCTAAAAAAAGAGAGAAAAGAGGAGAGAATCATGCACAGTGAAAAACTGTTGCGTTCAGCCAAGGTCCTGACCGCGGCGTCGGCACTGGGGCTTGCGGCCGGCATGGCGTCGGCCGAGGACTACACCCGGTTCGGCATCGAGCAGGACGTCCCCGGGATGTGCAGCTACGAGTCCATTGATGCCAAGGACTACAGCGGTCGCGAATTGACCGTGATCACCCATGCGATTCCGGTCATCGGTGAGCCCACCAAACTCCACGCCGAGCAGTTCTCGGAGCTGACCGGCGCCGACGTCGAAGTGGTGCATGTGCCGTTCGGGGACCTGTTCCAGCGCATCATGATCCCGTTCCAGACCGGGCAGGACGCCTATGACGTGCTGTTCTACGCCTCGCTCTGGCTGGGTGACTACAACCCCTATCTGGCCAATGTGCCCGAGGAGTACCAGTCCACGGCGGGCATGCAGGGCCTCACCGACACCACTCGCGATGTGGGGATGTGGGGCGGTGAGATGAAGCAGTACATCATGGATGGTGACCGCCATTACCTGAAATATCGCGAGGATATCTTCAGTGATCCGGACATGCAGGCGCGGTTTCTCGAGGAGACCGGCCGTGAGCTGACCGTGCCCGAGACCTGGGAGGAGTACAACGAAGTCGCGCGCGTGTTCACCGGCTGGGACTGGGATGGCGACGGCGATCCCAATTATGGCTCGGCCGAGGTGGTCAAGCGTGACGATCTGATGTTCTCGGCGTTCATCAGCCGTGCGGCGCCGTACGCCAAGCATCCCGATGTCGGCGGCGGGTTCTTCTTTGATCTCGAGACCATGGAACCGCTCATCAACAACCCGGGCTGGGTCCGCGGGCTTGAGCTGTTTGTCGAGGCGCAGGAGTCATTCCCCCCGGGCGGCACCAACTTTGGCCTGGGTGACGAGATCTTCTCGTTCGGCGGTGGCGAGACGCTGATGAGCTACAGCTGGGATGACGCACTCATCCAGGCGCAGCAGGCCGACAGCCCCATCCGTAACGATGTCCGTACCCAGATGCTGCCGGGAGCCCGCGAGGTATGGAACCGTGAGACCGGCGAGTGGGACACCTTCGAGGAACCCAACCGCGCGGCCTACATCACCTGGGGCTGGACCAGCGCCGTGGCGCAGTCGAGTGAGAACAAGGACATGGCGTTCGACTATCTGTGCTTTTTCTCCAATGAGGCCAATACCCGTCACGATCTGCAGATCGGGCGATTCGGCGTCAATCCCTACCGCGCCGATCACTTCGACGCCGACTTCTGGGCGGACGATCTGGGCTGGGATCGGGACATGGCCGAGCAGTATGTGGAAACGCTCGAGCGCATCGACAGCTACGACAATCGGGTCTTCGACCTGCGTGTCCCGGGTGTCGGCCAGTTCATGACCTCACTCGCGGCCGGTGTGGCCGAGGCGGTCGCCGGTCAGGCGACGCCGCAGGCGGCGCTGGATGGGGTTGCCGAGGAGTGGTCGCGGATTGTCGATCGGATCGGCAAGGACCGTGTCCGCGAGGCCTACGCCAACGTGGTCGAGATCGAGGACGCGCGCTAGCTCGTCATTCCAGGGGCGGTCCGGCGCGGTCGGGCCGCCCCTTCTGACCGAGTCGATGACGGTTTCGACGTGCGGAGCGGGGGCCCATGTACCGACAGAAACATCTTTTTCTCCTGCCCGGTCTGCTGGTGCTGGTGGCGATCATCATCTTTCCGCTGCTGTTCACCATCCGGGTCAGTTTTTCCAGCTGGGACGTCTTCCAGCCCGAGCTGGACTGGATCGCCGGTGGCAACTATGGCCGGCTGCTCGAGGACGCGCGCTACTGGGGTGCGCTGGGACGCCTGATGGTCATGGCGGTGGGGACGGTGCTGATCCAGTACGTCCTCGGTTTTGGCCTGGCCCTGCTGGTCTGGGGCGATCTGAAGGCACGGCGGTTTTTCCGGGTGCTGTTTCTGGTGCCGATGATGACAACGCCAGTGGTCATGTCGGTGATCTGGCGCACCGTGTTCCATGAAAGCATCGGTCCGCTCAATGGCCTGCTCCAGGCGCTGGGGCTGCAGGGCGTGCCCTGGCTGTCCGAGCCGGCGCTGGCATTTGCCAGCGTGATGATGGTCGAGATCTGGCAGTGGACGCCGTTCATGTTCCTGCTGTTGCTGGCGGGTTTGGTGTCGTTGCCGCGCGAGCCGTATCTGGCGGCCAGGATCGATGGTGCAGGCCCGATCCGGACATTTTTTGCCGTGACCTTCCCGGCCATGGCGGGCATTTCCATCGCAGCCATCCTGATCCGGCTGATCGAGGCCTCGAAGATCATGGAGTCGGTGTATGTCATGACCTCGGGCGGGCCGGGCACCGCGACCGAGACCTCCACCTACTACATCTACATCCGCGGGTTGCGCGACTTCCAGCTGGGATACGCGTCGGCGCTGTCAGTGACCTATCTGGTGATCATGATCATCAGCCTGACGATCATCGCCAAGGTGCTCGTGAGGCTCTTCGTGAAGGATCGAACATGAAAACCCTCTATCTGGCGATCAAGTACCTCGCGATCCTGTTGTGGTCGTGTTTTGTCCTGTTCCCGTTTCTCTGGGCGGTGACGACCTCGTTCAAGACCGCCAACGGCGTGACCGGCGGCGCGACCTGGATCCCCTGGCTGCAGTACAAGCCGAGCCTGCAGGGCTGGCAGTCGCTGTTTGGCGGCTCGGGCGGCACGGATATCAGCGGACCGTATCTGAACAGCATCATCGTCACCGGTTCGGCGTCATTGATCAGCATTGTCCTGGGCACGCTCGCCGCCTACGGCCTGTCGCGGTTCACCTTCCGGGCCGGCTTCATCCGCAATGCCGATATCACCTTCTTTTTCATCTCGCAGCGGATCATGCCGCCGATCGTCCTGGCGATTCCGTTCTTTCTGCTGCTGCGCCAGCTGGGCCTGCTGGATACGCTGGCCGGGCTGATTCTGGTGTACATCGCGCTGCTGCTGCCCATCGCGGTCTGGGTGATGGTGGATTTTTTCAACAACGTGCCGCGCCAGCTCGATGAGATGGCATGGCTGGACGGCTGTACGCCGCTGACGACGTTCTATCGGGTGATCCTGCCCAATTCCGTACCGGGGCTGATCGTCGCCGGCATGTTCTGCCTGATCTTTGGCTGGAATGACTTCTTTTTCGCCTTCACGCTCACGTTCACCGACACCCAGCTGCTGCCGGTGGCGATCGTCGCGCTCAACTCGTCGGTCACGCCGTGGTGGTCGCTGTCGGCGTCCGCTCTCATCTCCGTCGCTCCGCTGATCCTCTTGGCCTTCGTGGTCGAGCGTTTCCTCTCGCGGGGCGGCCTGGCCGGTGCTGTGAGGTAGTCCCATGTCGGCATTGACGTTGCAGAACATCAACTTAAGCGTCAGGGACGAGACCTGGCTGGATGACATCTCGCTGCATCTTGAACCGGGCGCGCTCTACACCCTGCTGGGGCGCACGGGGGCCGGCAAGACCAGCCTGATACGGGCCATTGCCGGTCTCGAGACGCTGGATGCGGGGCACATCGAGCATGGCGGGAGGCGCTGGGACGGTCTGGCCCCCTGGCGCCGCCCGGTGGCCATGGTCTATCAGCAGTTCATCAACTACCCGCATCTATCGGTGCTCGACAACGTGGCGTTCCCGCTGCGTCGTGCCGGTGTCGCCGCCGCGCCCGCGCGTGAGCGGGCCTGGCAGACCATCGAGCGGGTGGGGCTTGCGGCCATGGCGGACCGCCGTCCGGGTGCGCTGTCCGGCGGGCAGCAGCAGCGGGTCGCCATCGCCCGGGCGCTGACCAAGGATGCCCCGGTGCTGTTGCTCGACGAGCCGCTGGTCAACCTTGACTACAAGCTGCGCGAGCAGATGCGTGAGGATCTGGTCGAGCTGCTCGAGGGGCGACGCTCGACCATCGTGATCTATGCCAGTACCGAGCCGTCCGAGGCGCTGCAGATGAGCGCCCGGCTGCTGGTCATGGAAGAGGGGCGGGTCGTCCAGGAGGGCCCGCCCCGCGCCGTCTTTGACGCGCCGGCAAGCGTGGGCGCCGCGCGGGTCGTCAACGACCCACCGGTCAATATCCTATCAATGACCCTGGATAGCGACGCCGCGGAGGTGGAAAGCCTGGGCTGGTTCTCCCTCGAAACCCTGTTCGGTGTCGAACGCCTCGGGCTGCTGGGGGATCAGGGGCTGTCCCCGGGACAGTACTATCTGGGCCTGCGCGCCAGCGATCTGGCGCTGGCGCCCGAAGGCCGCCCGGCGGTGGTGACGCTCACCGAGGTCAGCGGCTCGGAGACTGTCACCCATCTGGACATGGCCGGTTGTCATCTGGTGCTGCACGAGCGGGCGGTGGTCAATCACCCGGTGGGCAGTCAGATCCACATCCGGCCGCGCCTCTCGACGGTATTCGTATTCGATCGCAATGGCCGGCGCGTGCATGTCGCGCACCCCGGTCGGCGCGCGGACTCAAGGCAGTAACACCCATGGCGGATATTCACCTCGAATCCCTTGCGCATTCCTACGACCCGGCGGCGGCGTCGCCGGAGTACGCACTCAAACCGCTCGATATGACCTGGCGCAATGGCGAGACCTACGCGCTGCTTGGCCCCTCGGGCTGCGGCAAGAGCACCATGCTCAACATCATCTCCGGCCTGATCCAGCCCAGCCACGGCCGGGTGCTGTTCGACGGTGAGGATGTCACCCGGCGCGGCACAGCGGCCCGCAACATCGCACAGGTCTTTCAGGTGCCGGTCATCTATCGGTCCATGACGGTGCGCCAGAACCTGGCGTTTCCACTGGTCTGCCGGCGTCGTCAACGCGCGGAGATTGATCGGCGGGTGAGCGATGTGGCTGAGCTGCTGGGGCTGGAGCATGTGCTCAACCGCCCGGCGGTGGCGCTCACCGCCGATCAGAAGCAGCTCGTCTCGTTGGGGCGGGGGCTGGTGCGTGACGATGTCAGTGCATTGCTGCTCGATGAGCCGCTCACGGTCATCGATCCGCAGCTTAAGTTCGAGCTGCGCCGCAAGCTCAAGGCCGTCAATCAGGCCTTCAACATCACCATGGTCCTGGTCACCCACGACCAGAACGAGGCGCTGACCTTCGCGCGCAGCATCATTGTGATGAACCATGGCGAGATCGTGCAGCAGGGCGATCCGCAGACCCTGTTTGATAATCCGCGCACCGAGCATGTCGGCTACTTCATCGGTTCGCCGGCGATGAACTTCCTCCCCGCGGTGAGGCGAGCCGATGCGCTGGGCGTGCTGGATGGTCACCTGCAGGTACCGATGACGCCGGCCATGGCGGGCAGTGATGATCTGAAAATCGCCTTCCGCCCCGAGCATGTCAACCTCGGTGGCGAAGGGCATCGCGTGAGGGCCCGCGTGGAGCGGGTCTGGTTCGAGGGGCTGGATCAGGTCCTCGAGCTGGACAGCGGCGGCACCCGGTTTCGGGCGCGGCTCGACGACTGGCGTGGGACGGTCGGCGATGACATCGAGCTGCGCGTGATGGATCGCCACCTGCGGGTGTTCTGTGATGGGCGTCTGGTGGAGAGCCGTTGAGAGTCAGCCGAACCCGTAGGCCTGACCGGCCTCCTTGGCCTTGTACATGGCCAGATCGGCGCGGCGCACGAGCGCATCCCAGTCCCTGTCCTCGCTGGGGGTGACGACGATCCCGGCACTGGCGCCGACCCGAAAGGTCAGTTGCCGGTGGCCGCTGCTCACCGTCATGGGCTGGCTGATGCCCTCAATCAGCCGGTTGGCGATAATGCCGGCCTCCTCACGTGCCGTGTCCGCATCGCTGTCGAGGTCGCGGGTGATGACGACAAACTCGTCGCCACCGTAACGGTAGCCTGCATCATCGGGGCGCTGGAGGCTGTTGATGCGCTCGCCGAGCCGTGACAGTACGCGGTCGCCCACGGGATGCCCGTGGCTGTCATTGATCTCCTTGAAGTGGTTCAGATCAATGAAGATGAGGGCGACATGTGGGGGCTGATAGCCGTTGTTGCCGCGTCCCGGTCCGGTGGTCCGCGCCATGGTCATGTGCAGGCTGTGGCGGTTGGGCATCTGGGTGACCGGGTCGTACAGGGCGCGGCGCGCCTGCCGGTCGAGGTCGCGTTTATCGAGGGTGAACGCGACTACATTGGCGACATTGCGGATCAGATCAATCTCGCCGGTCAGGAAATGGCGATGGGAATGCACCGAGTCGTAGCCCATGAACCCCGCCACCTCGCCATTCATGACCATGGGCACCGCCAGCAGTGACCGGATGCCCTGGGCCTGCAGCGTGGCCTTTTCGGGACGGCGATCGGGCAGGGCGTCGACGTCAGGGATCTCCACCACCCCGTGTTCATCAAAAGCCGACCACCAGTCCTCTGCAATGTCGACGGGCAGGTCCTGGAGCATATGAATGACCGGATCGACGCCCGCCGCGCACCACTCGTGGGTGTTATCCAGCGCGTGACCGTCACGAATGCGGAAGATGTAGGTGCGGTCGGAGTCGGTAAACCGGCCGAGTCGCCCCAGTGCATCGTGGATGGCGGCGTCAAGTTCGTCGGGACGCGCGCTCAGGAGATCGTTGACGATCTCCATACTGAGTCGCAATCCCTCACTGAGCCGCTCACTGGTCTGGGCTTTCGGTTCCAAGGCGTGCTCTCAAACTGTCAGGTAGGTGTCGTTATCACGAAAGCAGATGCGGTTGCGACCGCCTTCCTTGGCGGCATACAGCGCCTTGTCGGCGCGATTGAGCAGCGCTTCCTGATCAGTGGCGTCGCTGCTGTGGGCGAGGCCCATGCTGACACTGATGCCAATGACCGAGTCCCGCCAGGGCACGGCGATCTCCCGGGTCGCCTGTTGCAGGCGGACGGCGATGCGCTTCATGGCGGCGAGGTCGATACCGGTGGTGATCACCAGGAACTCCTCGCCCCCGGAGCGGCAGAGCGTTTCGCCCTGACGGGTGACGCCCGACCAGACGCTCGCGACTTCAGCGAGCAGGCGGTCGCCGGCGGCGTGGCCATGGTAGTCGTTGATGCGCTTGAAATGGTCAAGATCGAGGGCAATGATCCCTACCGCCGGGCCACCGCGGGACCACTGCGCCCAGGCCCGCTCCAGCTCGGCCATTCCGGCGCGGCGATTGGGCAGACCGGTCAGCGTATCGGTCATGGACAGGGTCTCGAACTTGCGGCGGCTGATCACCAGCTGGTTCGCCGTGCGCCGCAGATCACGCCGGTCTGAGAGCCAGAGCGACTTAAGCTCGGCCAGCCGGTGCGCCGGGGCCAGCCGGTCTGCCAGAGACTCAGCGGCCATTTCCTTTTCGAGGTACATATCGATGCCGGCTGCATAAAACGGCGCCTGTGCCGGCTCACCAAGATGATCGCCGATCAGCACGATATAAACGGCGCGTCCCCATTCGGTGGAGCGGATCAGGCGCAGCAGTCTCTCCGCGGATCCGGTAATCGCCGCCTGGTCGATCACCAGCAGATCGGGCTGGTGTTCAACGGCGGTACGCAGCATCTGCTCCTGATCATCGCGGTGACAGGTGCCGAACCCCGCTGCCTCCAGCGGTTCGGTCAGTGGCGGATCCGAGGGCGTCTGCAGGACCAGTGCCCGTTTGCGCCCATCCCCATGGGGGTCGTCCTGGCGATCGGCGGCCGGTGTCTCGGGGGCGGAATCAGGCCCGACCGGGTGCGATTCGGGCAGGCTGAATACCTGCGACCAGTTGAGCCATTCGTTGATGGCGTCGGCGAACCGGGCGCGGAGTCTCTGGTCATCCATATCCAGGGCGTCATGTGCCAGCGCCGTCACGCGATCAAGCGTCTCGTCATCGAGTTCGGCATCACGGGTCTGAAACCCCTGATTGGCCAGTCGGTAGGCGATATGAAGCAGTGCGGCAATCCGAAACCGCCGGCCGTCAGCGACGTCGTCGACTCGATCCAGTGACTCGTGGTGCACGGCGGGCCGGGCCAGCGGCTCGGGCACGCCGTAATCACGCATCAGCTCGTAGGACAGGTCGTTGTGATCAAAGCCGAAGCGGTGGCGCTCCTCGGCAACTAGGCTCGGGCTTGAGCCGGTCAGGATCTGTGTGTATTCCTGCGGATAGACCGTTGCGAGCGCCAGGCAGCCGACGCGCGCCAGCAACGCGCAGGCGAACAGATCCTCGGGAGGTGCGGTGTTGGATTGACTGGCGAGCTGGCGGGCGAGCATCGCCACCAGCAGCGAGTGCGAGGCGAAGCCCGCATAGTCAAAGGCTTCGCACTGTCGCTCCTGCTCGGGGTCGACCAGGGAAAAGGCCACCGCCACCTGTTTGACCGTCTCGAGCCCCAGGCGGGCGACGGCCTCGCGGATGGAGACCACCGGGCGCCCGGCCCTGGAGGCCGCATTGGCCAGGCGCAGCAGGCGCCCACTGAGAGCGGGATCGGTCTCGACCAGCCTGGCGATCTGAGTGATCGTCGGCGTGTCGGTATTCCACAGCTGCATGATCGCCAGCGCCACCCCATTGGGGCTGGGCAGCTCATCCGCCGCATCCTTGAGGATCAGTCGCGATTGGTCCATGCGCTCAGTCAGGCTCTCCCTGCCGGTCCATCAATGCTGTCTCCACTACGATATCTGATTCGAGCGTTTGATGAACGGGGCATTTATCGGCGATTTCAAGTAATCGCTGACGCTGTTCGTCGCTGAGGTCGCCAGTCAGGTGGATGCGCCGATGGAACACGTCGACGCGTGAGCCGCTCTCGCTGCAGTGTTCGCAGTCGGTGCGATGGGATTTGTCGTGGGTGACATCCGTGTAGACATGCGTGAGTGGCAGGTTCTTGCGCCGGGCATACATCCGCAGGGTCATGCTGGTGCAGGCGCCAAGGCCGGCGGCCACCAGCTGATAGGGCGAGGGACCGCGATCGGTGCCACCCAGGTTGGTGGGCTCGTCGGCGGTCAGCAGATGCTTGCCGGAGACACTGATGGACTGGCGAAAGCCCTTCGTACTGACCTCCGAAACACGCGTCACTCCCTCGGGCGCTCCGGCAGGCGGGCGCTCCTCGGTCAGTGACAGATAGCGGACGGCCCAGGCCCCGATGACATCGGCGGCGTATTCCGCGTCGTTGGCGTCGGTGATCAGATGGTCGGCATGATCCAGTGTGATGAAGCTTTTCGGATGCATCGCGCCCTGGAAGATCTCCGCGGCATTGCGGATGCCCACCGTGGTGTCACGGGGGGAGTGCAGTACCAGCAGGGCCGCGTCCAGATGCTTGAGCGCATCGTCGATCTTCGCCTCGGTGATGTCATCGAGAAACTGCCGCCGGATGGTGAACGCGCGCCCCGCCAGGTCGACTTCGGCTTCGCCGGTCTCGCGGATGGTCTCGAGCTGCTCGGCGAAAAGTCTGGAGACATGGCTGGGATCGGCCGGCGCGCCAATGGTGACCACCGCGCGTACGCCTTCGATCTGTGGAGCGGCCTTGATCACGGCGGCGCCGCCCAGTGAATGGCCGATGAGCAGCTGCGGGACACCCACCGCCTCGCGGAGGTAGTCGGCGGCATAGCGCAGGTCGTCGACATTGGAGGTGAAGTTGGTGTTCTCGAACTCCCCGTCGGAGTGGCCGAGGCCGGTGAAATCAAAGCGCAGTACCGCGATGCCCTGGGCGGCGAGGCGACCGGCGATGCGTCGCGCGGCGGGGATGTCCTTGGAGCAGGTAAAGCAGTGCGCGAACAGCGCCACCGCCCGCACCGGTCCATCCGGCCAGTCGAGCCGGGCGTTCAGGCGGGTACCGTCATGGCCGGTGAAGGTGACTTTCTGTGTGCTCATCAGTGATGCTCCCGGTCAGTGCGAATCATTCGATGGTGGATCATCAACGTCGGGCAGGCCGCCCCGCAGGCTGCGCACCAGGCGGGGAACGAAGGCCAGTCCCGCGACCAGCGCGATGGCGATCAGCGCTGCCTGCACGACATTGCCACCCCCAATCAGTGCCTGGCGGCCGGCATGCCCGATCCATACATAGGCCAGCGCGCCGGGGGCCATCGCGACCATTGAGGTCAAAACATAGACGCGCAGCCTGATGCGGGTCAGCCCGAGCATATAGTTGAGGAGGTTGAAGGGGACCAGCGGCACCAGCCGCATGAGCGCCACAAAACGCCAGCCCTCCCGATCAATCCCGGCCTGCAGGCGGTTGAGCCGGGCGCCGCTGCGCCGCTCGATGGCAGGCCCCAGGCCGTGACGGGCGGCCGCAAAGGCGAGGGTTGCCCCGACAGTGGCACCCATCAGGCTGTAGAGCGTGCCCCAGAGCGGCCCGAACAGCGCGCCGCCACTGATGGTAAAAACCAGGCCCGGCAGAAACGCGACGGTCCCCAGCGCATAGGCGGCGACAAAACCGAGGCCCGCCCAGGGCCCCATTCCATTGACCCAGGCCGCAATGGCCTCGCGACTGATCTGGTCGCGGACGCTCAGCCCGATGGCGATAGCCGCGACGACCGCACCCACCAGAAGCCAGCGCCGGGTCATGGCAGCACCCGGTGAATCCATCGCACCGCCCGCCGGGTGCGCGGCGAAAACAATGACGGGGCGTAGTAAGCGCCCGCCGCGCGTTTGATGATCTGGGCCAGCGTGGGATAGGCATGCACCATCCCGGCGAGACGCCGCAGCGGCACCTTCTCGGCAATGGCGAGGCCCAGCTCGTGGATGATCTCGCCGGCGTGGGGAGCGAGCAGGCTGGCGCCGATGATCCGCCCGCGATGGATCAGCAGCTGCAGTTCACCGGTGGATTCACCATCGGCGATGGCGCGATCGACATCGGCCAAGGCAAAACAGGCGCGCTCGTAGCGCAGGCCCGCGGCATCGGCCGCGGCCCGGGTCATCCCGACCTGAGCGAGCGCCGGGTCGGTATAGGTCACCCACGGCACAGCGGTGTAATCGACCTTTCGTGGCAGCCGAAAGATCGCGTTGCTGATGATGATCCCGGCCTGGTACTCGGCCATATGGGTGAACGGGTAGGGCCCGGCGCAGTCGCCGATGGCGTAGATGTGTCGCTGGCGCGTCCGCAGGCGTCGATCCACTTCGAGGGTGCCATCGGCGTTGATCGCGAGGCCCGCCGCCTCAGGGTTGAGGGACGCGGTATTCGCGCGTCGCCCGGTGGCCACGAGCACCCGATCAAAAGCCAGTGTCTCGGGCCCGGTATCGGCCACGAGGTCGAGCAGCGCGCCGCCGTCCTGATCCCGCCGCGCCCCGGTCACGTTGGTTTCCAGACGCAGGTCGGCCCCCTCGTCGCGCAGGTGGGCGCCCAGCTTATCGGCAAGCGCCGGCTCGTCACGGGGCAGGATACGGGGACCGGCCTCGATCAGGGTCACCCGGCTGCCGAGTCGGGCGAAGGCCTGCGCGAGTTCGGTGCCGATGGGCCCGCCGCCGATCACGGCGAGACGTTGGGGCAGATCACGGACATCAAACACATTGTGATGGGTCAGGTAGTCGATTGTCTCCAGCCCGGGGATGGGAGGAATCGCGGGGCTCGAGCCGGTGGCGATCACGAATCGACGGCCGCGGACCGCCTGGCCCTTGACGACGACGGTCTGCCGATCGCGAAAGGCCGCCTCACCGAAGCGCACATCGACCCCGTAACCGCGGAAGCGCGCCGGGTCGTCATGTTGCTGGATGCGGTCGATGACGCTGCGCACCCGATCCATGACCGCGCTCAGATCGGTGGATGACGCTGTCGCCTTGATGCCGAACGCCTCCGCGTGACGCACGGCGTGGGCGATGGAGGCGCTGCGGATCAGGGCCTTGCTGGGCACGCAGCCCGCGTGCAGGCAGTCACCGCCGAGTGCGGGTTCGCGCTCGATCAGCACCACATCCAGCCCCAGTTGGCCGGCGACGCTGGCGGTGACCAGTCCACCGACGCCGCCGCCGATGATCACCAGATCGTGGGCGTTACGCATGATTCATGACTCCGGTAGTAGTCGGATGGTGCCGTAAAGCGCTTCCGCGCGGTTTCCAGTGTTATCACAGTCGGTCATCAGTGCCAGTGCATTAATACGCTTGACGGAACGACCATGCAGCTGTTGGAAATCCTCGCGAAGGTTGCGGCGGTGGACGCGCCAGCCGTCCTCGCCGGTGCGCGAGCCATCGAGTGAGTCGACGACCACCATCTGCGCCTGGCCGGCGAAGGCGTTGGGCCACTGTGCGTCGGGCCGGGCGCGGGTGCTGCTGACATAGTTGATGGCGCGGGTCCGCCAGCGAAGGATGGCATGTTCGTCGACGGCGTAGAGTCGGGCGGCATAGTCGTCGCCGGACTTGCGGCGCGGATCGCCGGTTTCCACCGCATCAACCACCCGCCAGCGCCACTCAATGACCGGGGTTTCACTCAGGTCGACGCCGTCCGTGTAGACAAGGCCCGAGGCCGTACCGTTTTCGCAGACCGCCCGCACCGCTGTGCCATGACGGGTTTCTGTCAGCGCATAGTCGGTTTCGCCGGCGAACGAATGCGCCTGCCAGTCAATGATGGCCTCGGGCGTCAGGCGCATGTCGGCATCCGTGGTCTGCGCGATGACAGCGCCCAAGGCGAGTGCGATGCAACGGATGACGCCGCTCATGTCGCCTCGAGGCGTTGTTCCAGCCAGTCGGTCTGGAAGTCGCTGGCGATCATCGGCCGGGCCAGCAGGAATCCCTGCGCCACCTGGCAGCGGCGGTCACGCAGCCAGTCGAACTGCGACTGGGTCTCGACCCCCTCGGCCACCACCGTCAGGTCGAGCTGGCGCGCCAGCTCAAGCGTGGCGCGCAGGATGGCGCGCGCCTTCGCGGCGTCGCCGTCGATCGCGCCGATGAAACTCTTATCGATCTTCAGGGTGCTGAGCGGCAGGTTCTGCACATACCGCAGCGATGAGTGGCCGGTGCCAAAGTCGTCCAGGGCCAGCGAGATGCCCGCGGCATCCAGAATCTGCAGGTTCTCGAGGCCCGTTTCCGAGTCCTCGAGCGCCTCGGACTCGGTGATCTCCACGGTCATCATGGACGGATCGGCGTCATGGGCTGCGAGCCGGTCGAGGATCTCCCGGGCCGTGCCCTCCATCATCAGGCTGAGGACCGAGAGATTGACCGAGAGCTTCAGATCGTGGCCCTGACGCTGCCAGGCGGCGAGCTGCGCCGCCGCCTGGTCAAACACCCAGCCATCGAGCTTGCGCACCAGTCCGGCGGCCTCGGCGACGGGGACGAATTCACCGGGGCTGATGCGGCCGAACTCGGGGTGGTCCCAGCGCAACAGCACCTCGGCCCCCCACAGGCGGCCATCGCTGAGCCGGCACTGGGGCTGGTAGGCGAGCGAGAGGCCGGTGGGCGTATCAAGCTCGCGGTGCAGGGCCTGGGTCAGTCCAGCCCGGCGGCTGAAGATGTCGCGCATCTGCGTATCGAAGCTGATTGCCTGATTGCGCCCCTGATGCTTGGCCGACTCCACGGCGATCTCCGCGTTCTGGATCAGCTCCCGCGGCGTCACCCCATCGCCGGGCGCCCACACCACGCCGGCACTCACCGTGGTCAACACCACGTAGGAGTCGATGCCGTGGGGTTCCCTGGCCGCCTTGAGCAACTCATCCGCCCGGGACATGACATCGGCCCGGCCGGCCGGCGGCAGCACGATCACGAATTCGTCCCCGGCCACACGGGCCATGACCTCGGACGGCCGGGTGGCCGATGACAGGCGCCGCGCCAGCGAGCGCAGTACGGCATCCCCCGCGGCATAGCCGAGCGTGCCGTTGATGTTTTTCAGATTGTCGATGTCCATCGAAATGAGGGCGAACGACTGGCCGCTCTGCTGCGCGTTGGCGAGGCGGGCCTCGACGGCCTCGGTCAGGCTGAGGCGGCTGCCGACGCCGGTCAGCGTGTCGGTCATGGACAGGCGCCTGAGGCGCTCCTTCTGCTGGATGGACTGGCCGACGCCCACCTCCATCCAGCGCGCCAGAGCGGCCCCGACGAGGTTGACCCCGATCAGCGCCGGGACGGTCGCCAGCGCGTCGGCGCGGGCTTCGGCCGGGAACAGGAGGATCGTCACAAGCGCCAGTGACAGGAATGCGCCAAAGCCAAAATAATTCCACGGTGGCCGCAGGTCGATCCGCGACTCGATGACCCGCCAGATCAGTCCGACGAGTGCGGCGAGCGTGAGGGTCGCCATACCCACGAACATGCCGGTGCCACCGAGCATGATCCGCGCGGGCAGTGTCACGACCAGCGCCGCGCCGGCACCCCGCCAGCCGCCCAGCAACCCGGCGAATCCCATTAGCAGGATGCGGGCATCGATCAGCACGCCGGGCCGGACTTCCACCGGTTGGACCATCAGCAGGACAGTGCCTGCACCCAGCATGGCGCCCAGCGCAATCGAGCGCTTGTTATCGCTATGGAGCCGGTCGCGCAGGTGGTGATGATAGATCAGGGCGACGGCGGCAAAGGTGACCAGGCCGAGCACGGCAGCCGGTAGCGCCGGGACAATCATGGCGTGGCCGGCAGCCGGGGTTCGCGACGTGTTGGTGAGGCTTGTCGTGCCGGCATGGATTTCCCTTGTGGCTGTTACGCCAGTGTAACGCCCAAGCATCGGAGAACCAGAATCGCGGGTTCGCTGTAAAGGCGTTGTAATCCGGCGCGGGTAGGTTCAAGTGCTCAAGTTATTCAGGAGGCCATATGAAACGTTCAATGCTTGCCATCGCCGCCGGTTTCATCGGGACCGCTGCGATGGCCCAGGATCTACCGCAGGCCAACAGTGACTGGTTCACCGCCGGGCAGGAGCGCCTGCAGGCCGAACTGGCCAAGGCCCCCAATACCAACACCGCCAAGAACGTCGTGATTCTGATCGCTGATGGCAACGGCGTCGGCACCAACTACGCGACGCGCATGTTCATGGGCCAGAAGGCCGGCGGTTTCGGCGACGACCATGTGATGCATCACGAAACCTTTCCGTCCCTGGGCCTGGTCAAGACCTACAACGTCAACTCGCAGACGCCCGATTCGGCGGGCACCGGCACCGCCATGATGAGCGGCGTGAAGACTGACATCGGTGTTCTGGGCGTTAATGCCAACGTCGACCGCGGCGATTGCTCGACCCTCCCGGGTAACGAGGTGGCCAATGCTTCCGAGGTCTTCACCGAGATGGGCAAGGAAGTCGGCATCGTCTCGACCGCACGCATCACCCACGCGACGCCGGGTGCCGCCTATGCCCACAGTGTCGACCGTAATTTCGCCGCGACCCTGCCCGAGGGTTGCGATACCCAGAAGACCATCGCCGAGCAGCTGGTCGACGCGATGTACGAGGGCCGTGTCGACGTCGCGATGGGCGGCGGTCGTCGCAACTTCATCACCGGCGACATGACCGATAACGAGGGCGATTCGGGCAACCGCGAGGATGGCCGCAATCTCATCGCGGAGGCTCAGGAAAATGGCGTTGCCTACGCCTGGAACACCGATACGGCTGGTCAGCTGCCAACAGACGGTTCCACGCCGATCCTCGGCATCTTCGAGGACAGCCACATGTCCTACGAAGCCGATCGCGGCGACGAGCCATCGCTTTCGGAAATGACCGAGATCGCGCTCCGCAATTTGCAGGCGAAGGCCGGTGATGACGGCTTCTTCATGCAGGTCGAGGCGGGCCGTGTCGACCACGCCCACCATGGCAACAACTTGGCCCGAACCGTGACCGACGGCGCCGAGTTCGTCCGCACCATCGAGATGGTCGACGAGATGACCAACGATGAGGATACGCTGCTCATCGTCACCGCCGACCATGAGCATTCCTTCGCGCTGAACGGCTACTGCGGGCGCGGCTCGGATATTCTTGGCCTGTGCATGGGGATCAACAACCAGGGTGTCGAGCACACGGATGAGCCGCTGCTTGGTGCGGATGGCAAGCCCTACACCGTTGGTATGTACACCAATGGCTCCAGCTCGGTCCTGCTCGAGCAGCCCGGTGGCGAGTACTTCGGTTCGCGTCCGGTGGTGACCAACGAGGAAGCGCAGGACATCGACTACGTCCAGCAGGCGTTGGTGCCGAGGTCGTCGGAAAGCCACTCGGCCGAGGACGTCGCCGTCTACGCCAAGGGGCCTTTCGCCCACCTGTTTGAGGGCACCCTCGAGCAGAACTACATCTTCCACGTGATGCACCACGCGTTCACCGCTGAGTGACGCGGCGACCAGGAGGATGCGGAGGGGGACGGCTGCGTCCCCCTCCGCCATTCTGGCCCTGGGAAAAACCGAGAGGCAATTACGATGACCAGTTTCACACGCCGTCGCGTTGTCATCGGGCTCGCAGCCGGTTTTGTCGCGGGCCTGGCTCATAACGCCAACGCAAAAGACATTCTCAAGCTACGCGAGCTCTACGACGCGAACCAGGATTTCAGTGCACTCGCCAAAGAGCTGCAGGGCACAACGGTCAAGGTTGAGGGGTTCATGGCGCCGCCACTCAAGGCGGATATCGAATTCTTCGTGTTGACCAAAAAGCCCATGTCGGTCTGCCCGTTCTGTGAGACAGAGGCTGAGTGGCCGGATGACATCCTCGCCGTCTACACCCGCCGCGGCTTCGACGTCGTGCCCTTCAACCGGGGCATCGAGGTGACCGGGGAACTGGCGCTCGGCCCTAAGCGTGACCCCGAGACCGGGTTCCTGAGCATGGTGCGGATTGAAAACGCGCGGTTCAGTTACGGATGACCGGTATCTCACTGGCTATATCCGGGCTGGAAGTCATGGGCCAGGGCGGCCGCCGCATTCTGTCTGTGCCGCAGCTGGAGGTGCCAGCCGGCGCGGCCGTGGTGGTGCGCGGGCCCTCGGGGGCCGGCAAGTCGACGCTGCTATATGCCATGGCCGGGATCATCGCCCCGGCGCAGGGTCGCATCTGGTGGGGCAATACGGACATTGCCGGACGCGATGACCGCGGCCGGGCCGCCTTCCGGCGCGCGAGCGTTGGCTTCATTTTCCAGGAACATCTGCTGTTCGAGGAACTTTCGGCGCTGGGCAACGCGGCGATCACCGCCCTCTACGCGCCCCGCCGCGACCGGCGTCGAATCCGCGAAAGCGCTAACGGCCTGCTCGCCCGTCTTGGCCTGAGTGAAAGCGCTGCGCGGCGGTCCGATACGTTTTCGGGCGGTGAGCGTCAGCGGATTGCGGTTGTCCGGGCGCTGGCGGGGGCCGCCCCCGTGATATTGGCGGACGAGCCCACTGCCAGCCTCGACCGACCCAATGCCGATGCGCTGGCGGACGACCTGATGCGGCTGGCGCGCGAAGACGGGCGGACACTGGTGGCCGTCAGTCACGATCCCGCGCTGCACGAGCGCGCCGATCACATCATCGACGTGGTCGACGGCCGCGTCGAAGCGCCTGAGGAATTGCACGATGCCTGACCTCATCGCCGGCTTACTGTCCGGTCTGCCGCTGTGGATGGAGGACACGCTGCTTCTGGTGGTGGCGTTGCTGCCGGTGGTCGTGATCGGGGCGCTGGTGCTGCGCGGTTTCGCTGTGGGTCCGCTCCTGTCAGCGCTGCTACGGCGGCAGGTCTGGGTGAGCGTCGTGTTTACCGCGCTGATCGCGATCTCCATCGGGATCGGCGTCGGGTTGATCGCGCAGGAACGCGGCCTGCGCGAGGGCAGTGCGCGTGCCGCCGATAAGTTTGAAGTCATCATCGCCGCGCCGGGGAGCGAGATCACCGCCATGTTGGCCGCTGTCTATCTGCAGCCTTCGTCGATTCCGCTGATCGATGGGCCGACCTATGCACGGGTGGCCGAACATCCCAATGCCGACCTCGTGGCACCGTTGGCCTTTGGCGATAGCTATGAGAACGCGCCTGTCGTGGGGTCGACGCCCGCCTTCGTTGAGTATCTCTCTGAAGGGCTGGCCGATGGCCGTGTCTTCGCCACCGAGACCGAGGCCATCGCGGGCGCACGAACGCCGCTTGGCGTCGGCGATCGTTTTGCGCCCCAGCACGGGCGGGGCGATGCGGCTGAGGGAGCGCACGGGGGCTTCGAATATCAGATCGTGGGGCGGATGCCAATGACCGGTTCGCCCTGGGATCGCGCCTATATCGTGCCTGCCGAATCCGTCTGGTCGGTGCATGGCCTGGCTAATGGCCATGCCCCCGACTGGGACGGGTCCGTCGGCGCACCCTTCGATCCCGCCTACTTTCCCGGCACCCCGGCAGCGATCGTCAAGGCCGATACGCTAGGCGGGGCCTATGTGATGCAGGCCCAGTTCAACACCGATCGCACCATGGCCCTATTCCCGGGCACGGTTCTGTCGCAGTTGCATGCGTTGATGGGCGACATCCGGCAGGTCATGTCGATCCTGGCCGCGGTGACGCAGGTGCTGGTCACTGTGGGGGTGTTAGCCGGGTTGATGATGCTGACGCGGCTGCTATCGCGCCGCCTTGCGCTTCTGCGGGCACTGGGCGCGCCACGACGATTCAACTTCGCCCTGACCTGGTCCTACGCCGTCACGCTGATTGTGGTGGGCGCCGCGTTGGGGCTTGCGCTTGGCAGCCTGCTGACGCGGGTCATCTCGAGCGTGATCACGGAACGGACGGACATCCTTGTGACCGCATCGCTGGGCTGGTCTGAACTGCACCTGGTCGGCGCCTTCGTGAGTCTGACGGCTCTGTTGGCGCTGATTCCGGCGTGGCTGACGATGACCCGACCGGTCGTGCGCGACCTACGCGGCTGATAACAGAAGGAGTTACCGATGCCTCGGAAGTTTCTGATTTCTCTTGCTCTCGTTTTCGGACTGGTCGGGCCCTCTGCCCAGGCGGCTGAGGACGGCCATGAAGACGACCATTTGTCGACGGCGGGCGATGTGCGCCTGCTCCACGGGTGGACTCGGGCGACCACAGCCGACAATGCGCTCGTATTCGTCGAAATCGAGAACACCGGCAGCACGCCCGTCACTCTGAGCGGTGGCGCGACGGAACTGGCCGAGAGCGCGGCCCTGGTGGGCTTCACGCTCACGGACGGTAAGCCCAGCTATCCCGAGTTGCCGGGCCTGCCGGTGGCGCCCGGTACCCAGATGGTGCTGGCCCCACAGGGTGTAGCGCTGCGGCTCGACGGGCTGTCGCGGGATTTGACTGAGGGCGATCGCTTCGACTTGACGCTTGATTTTGCCGAGACCGAGGCGGAGTTGACCGTCGAGGTTGAGGCCGCGGACGCGACTCAGCACGGTCACGCCGGTCACGCGCATTGATCGGTTGGGCCTGGCGGATCGCGCTTCTGGCGCTGGTGCTAATCACGCTACCCGCCGGGGCGCAGCCGGTTGACGAGGGGGCGCGCCTGGATGACCTGCTCGTCGGCGAGATGGCTCAGCTCCAGGTTCAGACGCGGTCCGTGCCGGACGTTGCCTTTGATGGTGCGGACGGTACGCCGATGACGCTCGGGGCCTTTGCGGGCAAATATGTCCTGGTCAACTTCTGGGCACACTGGTGCACACCCTGCCGCGAGGAGATGCCGCACTTGTCGGACCTGCAGGCCGAAATGGGTGGCGAGGCGTTCGAAGTCGTGACCATCGCGGTGGGGGGCAATCGCGCCGGTACCATGGAGAGCTTTCTGGAGGAGGTGGGCGCACGGAACCTGCCGCTCCATACCGATCCGGGCGGCGACCTGTCGGGCGCGATGGGCGTACTGGCCCTGCCGGTGTCCGTGCTCATCAACCCCGATGGTCAGGAAATTGCGCGGTTTCAGGGGGCGGCCGATTGGGCAAGCCCGGAGGCGTTGGAGCTGGTGCGCTACCTCATAAAGAAATGAGATAGCGTGCTGGCAAGGATTTTTGCTCCGGCAAGGGCTAGCCATGAGACGAAGAGGTCGCCCAGCTTTTTGGCGACGCTAGCGAGCTGGCCTCGACAGTTAGGGTGGCACCGCGACATGGCGTATTCGTATCGTTCAGAGCTTTCCGAATTGTGGGATCACTCACGGAAATAGCGGAAAGTGCACGATGGCGCTACACCAATTCCTTTTCAACACGTTTGGCGTCTGCAACGGCGCCGCCCATGAGGGCAAAACCGTTGAGGCGATCACCGCTGTAGTGGTTCCAGCGGCCTTCCTGTGCGGCAACCCACTTGCCATGACTGGACGGTGGATAGACAGCAACGGGGCATAGCGTTGTCTTGATGATGATCGTGTCAGGCGTGCCATCGTAGACCGCGGTGTTTCCAGCAAGCGTTGTTCCGATGACGCTCGCCTGGCGGCGGAGTGCACGTACATAAGGACGGATGACACCCCGGTGTTCCACGCAGTCCCCTAGGGCAAAGATACACCCGTCGCTCGTGCGCAACTGGTCATCGACCACCAGGCCGTGTCGGGTTTCAAGTCCTGCCTGGCTCGCGAGGTGGGTATTGGGCTGAAGACCGAGCGCCGAGATCACAAGCTCACCCTGCCAGGTTTCACCCGTACTGAGTGTGGCCGTCAGATCCCCGTTCGATTGAGTGGTGAATGACTGCACGCTACAACCGGTATGGACATGAATGCCCTTGTCGGTGAACCGGGCCTCAAGCGAGCCGGCGGCCGCTGCAGGGAGCAGGGTGGGGAGCAAGTGCTCCGCGCGTTCCACGAGCGTCACGCGATGCCCGGCCACTGTGAGGTCATTGGCGAATTCACTGCCGATCAGTCCGCCGCCGATGATCAAAATGGAGGCCGTGCGGCCATCCACCTTCGATCGGACGGCTCGATAGTCGTCGAGCGAATTGACGGTGTGGATGGGGCTATCTCCGTCGCCAGGCGGCGGCAGTCTGCGCTGCTCCGCGCCCATCGCGATCACCAGGCGGTCATAGGGGACGCCGCCACGGGCGGTGATAATGCGCCGCCGATCGCGGTCGATACTGAGCGCCCGGGTGTGCGCCAGCATTTCAACCCCATGCTTCGCGGCCTGCTCCGGCCCTTTTCGCATGATGATCTCATCGGGGGCCAGCCCTTCCCCCGCGGCGCTCGAGAGGCGCGGTTTTGGATAGTGATGTCCGGCATCCGCCGTGATCAGCACAATGGCGCGGTCCGGATCCGCCCGACGGATGGATTCAGCCGCTGCCCAACCGGCCATGCCGCCGCCAAGAATAACGACCTGCGATGGGTCTGCGGGCAGTATCCGTGACCGCTGACTCGCGGCGATGGGTGGCGGTGTTTGTGTCGCATCCTCGAGCGGTACGAAATCAGCCTTGCTGACGCCGCAGTCCGGGCATACCCAGTCATCGGGGATGTCCTCATAGCGGGTACCGGGCGGGAGACCGCCATCCGGGTCGCCATTGGCCTCATCGTAAATGTAGCCACAGACAAGACAGATGTATTGCCGATAATCAGGAGCGCTATTGGCGGTCATTGGGTTCAGGCGGCCTCGAGCCGTGCGAGCTCTTTGCGGATATGTTTGATCGCTGGAGTGACGATCGCGACGAAATACGATTCCCGGAGTTTTCTCTGTGCCGGCGCATCCGCCAGGTAGCCGCGGGCACCGGCGTGAAGCATGGCCGCCTGGGAGGCCCGCAGGCTAAGGGCTGAGCCCCGCTCGCGCACCTGAAGAACATCACGGAAGAGCTCGTCGCTGGCGTTCCCATGAACCTCATCCGCCAGCGCGTTGACTGCGGCGCGCAGGTCCGTCAATTCCTCGCGCAGCGCCTCGGGCTGCTCGTCCAGATAGCCGTTGACGTGCGCGTGCGTTTTCGCCATCGACTCCATAATATCGATGCACCCCTCGATGACGCCAAGCGGCATGCCCATCTGCAGGAGGACAAACCCGGCACGGATCCGGGGCAGGAAGCCGGCGGCATCGTGGCTGATCACCTGGTCGTTGGGGATGAACACGTCATCAAAATGGCATGCATAGGTCCCGCTGCCTTCCAGGGCGACAAACTTGGCGCACTGCTTGAGCGCGAAGCCAGGCGCGGCGCAGTCGACCAATGCCATCACCCGCCGCCCCGTGGATGCGCTGTTAAACACCGCTGCAAAGACGTGACCGTCGGCCAGGTTTGAAACCCAGGGCAGCGTGCCGCTCGCGATATACCCACCCTCAGTCGGGCGGACGTGAATCTTCAGCTCTTCGATGGCGGCGACATTTTTCATACCGTTGGAAAGGCCGGTGCCGCCAAGCGTTTGGCCGCTCGCCACGCGGTCCAGCCACTTCTCGCGTGTCTCGGGTACTTCTGCATTATCGAGGTACCAGGTCAGCGCGTCGTGGCACCAGACGCAGAACCCCGTGGACATGCAGGCCCGAGACACTTCGCTCATGGCATCGATGGCACCCGCAAAGTCATAGCCATTCTGTGCTGTATGGCGATTGTAGAGCCCGCCCTCGCCAAAACGGCGCATGAACGACTCAGGGTAATGGCCCGCGCGGTCGATATCGACAACGATCGGCTCGAGTGCATGAGCCACCAGGTCCCTCGTGTCAGCGGTGGGTCGGGCAATCGCCTCGGCTACGCTCGCCATGGGTGTCTCCTGTCAGAAATCTCAATGTCGCAACCCTATTGCGAGCATGACTCGCTGAGAAATATCGATTCGGCATATCGATATTGCAGATTTGACTGGTTATATCGATATAAAAAAAGGTTTCTTCAAGGCGCATCGGCCGACTTGTAAGGTTCAGCGTCAAGTTGAACGCACGGAGCCCTGTATGTCGGCCACCATTCGGATCGACAATCTCAATCACTGGTTTAATCGGAGCGAGCCGCCTGTTCTGCAGGATATTTCCGTGGCAGTGCAGGCTGGACAGAGTCTGGCCCTGGTTGGTGAGAGCGGGTGCGGCAAGTCCACATTGCTGAACATGATCGCGGGGATGATCCGTCCCACCGTCGGCACCATTCATATTGGTCAGAACCGCGTGCTCGGACCGCGCCCGGAGTGGAACATCATGTTCCAGCATGCAGCCCTCTATCCGTGGCTGAACGTGGTGGACAACGTTGCGTTGGGTCTCGAATTTGCCGGCGTCGGGAAGGCGAGGCGAACCACCGCCATGGACATGCTCGATCGGGTGGGCCTGCTGGATAAAGCGCGCAGTCGGCCGCGGGATCTTTCCGGCGGTCAGCAGCAGCGTGTCGCACTCGCGCGCTCATTGGTCATGTCACCTTCTGTGCTTTTGCTGGACGAGCCGTTTTCGGCGCTTGACACCTTCACCCGCACCGATCTTCAGGACGAAGTACTTGGCATTGTCGCTGAACAGGGAATAAGCCTCGTTCAGGTCACACATGATCTGGACGAGGCGATCATCATGGGTGATCGGATTGGTGTCATGGAGCGCAGCCCCGGTCGGATTCACGCCCTGGTTGATAACCAGATGAACGGACCCCGGCGTCCCGGAATGCGCGGATTTGCCGAGATGCGGGATGAGCTTCTGGCTGCCTTCGGCCGGGCCCGGCGCAATCCGTCGACACCAGTCCGCAGCACACCCACCGATCCCATCGAACTGGAGCCCGAGTACTCATGAGCAACAGGCACATATCACCGGACCAACATCACCACGCCCAGTGCGGATGCGATGAAGTCCTGTCGGCCGACTACCAGATTCAGACGGATCGGCGTCGGTTTGTTCTGGATGGCATGGCAATGATTGGCGGGCTTGCCGCTGGGCTAACCCTGCCGATGGGAGCAGCGAGTGCACAGGACGCCGAGGATCCGGTGCTGAGGATTGGTTATTTGCCGATTACTGATGCCACCTCGCTGCTGACGGCGCACGCAATGGGGTATTTCGCTGATGAGGGCGTAAGGGCCGAAGCGCCGGAGTTGATCCGAAGCTGGTCGGGTCTTGTTGAAGGGTTTGTCCGGGGGCGCTTCAATCTCGTCCACCTGTTAAAGCCGATACCTGTGTGGATGCGCTACAACAACGACTTCCCCGTCAAAATCATGGCCTGGGCCCACATCAACGGCTCAGGACTGGTCGTTGGCGGAAATTCGGGGATTGAATCGTTCGCCGAACTGGGTGGCACGCAGATCGCGGTTCCCTATTGGTATTCCATCCACAACACGTTGATTCAGATGGGCCTGCGCAATGCGGGGCTCAGGCCCGTCATTCAGCGCCAGGAAGATCCGCTTGCCGATGATGAGGTGAACCTCCTCATCCTTCCGCCGCCCGAGATGCCTTCAAGCCTGGCAGCGGGGCAGATCGATGGATACATCGTCGCCGAGCCGTTCAATGCGGCTGGCGAACTGCTCGCAGGGGGGCGGCTGCTGAGATTCACCGGTGACATGTGGGAGAACCATCCATGCTGTGTTGTGTGCATGAACGAAAACC
The DNA here is from genome assembly GCF_002813635.1 of Spiribacter roseus. Classification (NCBI taxonomy): domain Bacteria; kingdom Pseudomonadati; phylum Pseudomonadota; class Gammaproteobacteria; order Chromatiales; family Ectothiorhodospiraceae; genus Spiribacter; species Spiribacter roseus. The sequence goes on from NZ_CP016382.1 coordinate 625,951, forward strand.
AGGTGAACGCCAGCCCCGAGTGGACGCAGCGGGTCATCAACGCGGTGGTGCGCGGTTCGGAGTATGCGCAGCAGAATAAAGGCAAGGTCGCTGAAATGCTCTCGCGGGACGGGCAGGGTTACCTGCCAATGCCGGCTGAGGTGGTCCGTCGGGCCATGACGCATTACAACGAGGCGGAATACCGGGAAAGCGGTGCGGTGAGCCACCCGGACTGGCGCGTCGGGCGAATCGATTTCTCCCCTTACCCCTATCCATCGGCGACCAAGCGACTGGTCAAGGAAATGAACCAGACGCTGGTCGAGGGGGATACCACATTCCTGCAGGGGCTTGATCCGGATTTCGTCGCTGATGATCTGGTGGACTACCGGTTTGTGGAGGAGGCCCTGCGTCAGCACCCGGGAGCGAATTATCTGGATGAGTTGACCCGTAAGGAGCGCATTAAGCTGTGATGTCACCAACGATCACGGGCAGTGCGGCGCCGCGCTGGGCTCAAGGTCTGCTTGATCGGATTGCCTATCCGATCGCGGGAGCACTCTCCCTGTTGATTCTCTGGTGGGCGGGGGGTCAATACATCAAGGCGCAGCCTGAGCTATTCGCGTTCACGCGCTTTGCCCCGGAGGCCGCACTGCCGGCGGCCTGGGAGCTGCTTGTCAGTGGGGCGCTGCTTGAGGCTGCGAGCGCCAGTCTGTACCGGATCGGCATCGGAATGGTGTTGGCGATCCTGATTGCCGTACCGCTGGGTATCGTTGTCGGGTCGTCGGCGATGCTCCGCCGTGTGACCGGGTTTCCGTTCCAGCTGCTCCGCATGGTGAGTCCATTGGCGTGGATGCCGATTGCGGTGATGATTTTCGCCACTTGGAACGGAGCCATCGTCTTTCTGATTTTCATGGCAGCGGTATGGCCGGTGCTGTTTTCAACCGCATTCGCAGTGCAACGGATTGACCCGTTGCATTCAAGGGTGGCGCGGAATCTGGGCGCATCGCCCTTGGGTCGGCTGTGGCGGCTGACGCTTCCATCCATCGCGCCGGATGTGATGGCGGGCATTCGCCTCGCTCTAGGCGTGGCCTGGGTGGTGCTTGTGCCGGCTGAATATCTGGGGGTGACGAGCGGGCTGGGTTACGCGATCAACGACGCCCGGGACATTCTTGCCTATGACCAGTTAGCGGCGCTTGTGCTGTGGATTGGTGTGATCGGCTACATGCTTGATGGCCTTGTTGTGACACTTGCCCGTCGATTCGATTGGCAGTCTTGATTGATTCGTAAGAGGAGAATGATGAGATGAGTGAATCCACAGAGAGAACCGTCCGCAAACACCTGCGTCCCATTGATCGGGACGGATTGTTGAGCTTTGCAGAAAAGGGCCGTAACAACCCGAACACTCAGGGAACCAATAAGGTTCAGACGGTGGTAGAGGGTCAGTACCGCACCGTCAGCCATGTCCGGGGTCATGAAGTGGTTGTCGATGAGCCGCTCCATCTCCTTGGCCAGGATACCGCACCCGCCCCCGCTGAGGTCGTGCTTTCTGCGCTTGGAGGGTGCCTGGCGGTTGGCATCATCGCGGTCGCGACCTGGAAGCAGGTTGCGCTGAGTAATCTAGAGCTGCATCTGGAAGGGGATATCGGCAACCCCGCAGCCTGGGGAGCAGGTGGACATGAGGCCTCACCTGAGGAAATGGGTATCCAGGCCGTCCGTGTCAAAGTTGATATCGACGGCGATGCGTCGCGGGAAGTACTGGATGAGATTGTCCAGCGGGCGAATTATTTCTCACCGGTGGGTAACACCGTGCGCAATCCGATTGACTTTGAGATTGGTTTGCTCGAAGGGTGATAACCCGATGTGTAAACCGCAATGAGGCTGACCTCTTGCCGGTTGGTTGGATGTCAGTCTGAGCAATTGTGTGACCATGGAGCCGTCGCCGCCGTCTGAGGCGCCACTGCAGACGGCGGTCAGGATCTGCTCCGGCGCCATGTCAGCAAGTTCAGGCAACTGCGCACTGATCTTGCCCACTAACAATGGACACTCGATTACCCCACTATCTGGGCCGCCAACGCATCAGGGCTGATCCCGGTAAGGATGAAATGATTGGTACTCACGCTCGAGAAGGGGAGCTCCTCATGGGCGCTGCCCGCAGGAAGATCAGGGATGGCGCGTTGGTCATGGGCCTGTGGAGATTTTTGTGTGTGAGCCGCTTCATTGAGATCAGGCTTCCAGCACGAACCGGTCACCGAACTGGATCGCAAGCTGGGTTTTAGCAGCGTGCTATTGGACAGGTGGCCGCTTCCACTTCGCCTGCACATTTCGCAATGCTAGGTAGATCAGTTTGATCGCCGCCTCATCGCTTGGGAAGTGGCCCTTGTTGCGTACTACCTTTCGCACCTGGCTGTTCAGCGACTCGATGGCATTGGTGGTGTAGATGACCCGGCGCACCTCAGGCGAGAAGGCGAAGAACGGGATGACCTCAGACCAGCGCCGCTGCCAGCTTGCCGCAACCGCCGGGTACTTCCGCCCCATGGGCCTTGCTCGAAGTCGGCCAGCGCCTGCTCGGCGGCGTCCGCGCTGGGGGCGGCAAAGATCGGCCGCAACGCCTGGGCCAGCGCCTTACGCTCCTTCCAGGAAGCGAACTGCATCGAGTGGCGGATGAGATGCACGATGCAGGTCTGGACCACGCAGTCGGGGAAGGCGCTGGTGATCGCCTCGGGAAAGCCCTTGAGGCCATCGACGACGGCGATGAGGATATCGTTGGTACCGCGGGCGCGGAGCTCGTTCATGATCCGCATCCAGAACTTTGCCCCCTCGGTCTGCTCGATCCACAGGCCGAGGACCTCCTTGCGACCCTCGCAGGTCATCCCGATGGCGAGGAACACGGCCTTGTTACGGACCATGCCCTCGTCGCGGATCTTCACCCGCAGGGCGTCGAAGTAGACGATCGCATAGGTCGTCTCGAGCGGCCGGTTCTGCCAGCTCTGGACCTCATCGATCACGCTCTCGGTGATCGCCGAGACCAGATCCGGCGAGATATCGACGCCATAGATCTCGATGATGTGATTGCGGATATCCCGCGTGCTCATGCCCCGGGCGTACATGGCGATGATCTTGTCATCGAAGCCGGGGAAGCGGCGCTGGTACTTGCCGATCAACACCGGATCGAACCGCCCGTGCCGGTCGCGTGGGATATCAAGGATGATGCGCTCAGCGCCCGTATCCACCGTCTTGGGGCTTGTGCCGTTGCGATGGTTGCCTGAGTGCTGCTCATCATCGCCATCCAGATGGACGTCCATCTCGGCGTTGAGCATGCGCTCGGCCAGCGCCTTTTTGAGCTCGCCGGCGAGTGACTCGAAGTCCGCCGCGCGACGAGCCCCACGCTCGCGGATCAGCTCGTCGAGAACATCCCGGTTAATACCGTCGGTGTGCTTCTTACGTGCCATACGTCTATCTCCCTATCGGGTCTATCGTATGGCTCACACACAGAATTACCTACACTCCCCCTTGCCTGGACAGGTCTGCCCGTTTCGTTTTTTGCGTTTTTCGATTATTGCGCTTAGTATCGAGTCAGTAGACACATGCATCCTCGGAGCAGCTATGCAAACACCCAGTGGCGATAACGAACTCCCGGATCATGAGGCCACTGCACTCGCCCGTGCCAGTGCCACAGAGCTAAGCAAGCTCCTATCCCGGCAACCGGAATCCGATAGGGCCCGCGTTCAACTCGACGGCACCGATCTCGTGCTGCCGCGCCAGGCGCTCGCGCTACTGCGTGACCTGCTTGCCGAGATGGCCCAGGGCAATGCGGTGACGATCGTGCCAACGCACGCAGAGCTGACAACGCAGGAAGCGGCGGACATCCTCAACGTCTCCCGCCCCCATCTCGTCAAGCTGCTGGAGCGGGGCGAGATCCCCTTCTCGAAGGTGGGCACCCATCGCCGCATCCGATACCAAGACCTGCTGGCCTACAAGGCGGAGTGCGATCGTGCTAGCCAGGAAGCTCTGGATGCGCTGACCGAGCAGGCACAGGACCTGGATATGGGGTACTGAGGTGCGCTTTGTCGTCGTTTTCGATGCGTGCGTCCTCTACCCGGCACCCATGCGGGATTTCCTGATCCGGCTTGCCACGGCCGGGCTTTTCGCGGCGAAGTGGACCGACCGGATTCACGACGAGTGGACAAGGAACCTGCTTGCACAGCGGCCCGACTTAGCGGGTGCGCTGGAGCGCACCCGCTCACTGATGGATCACGCGGTACACGACTGCCTGGTTGAAGGCTACGAGCCGCTGATTGAGGGATTATCTCTGCCAGATCCGGATGACAGGCATGTTCTCGCTGCAGCAATTCGCGCTGGTGCGCAGTCCATCGTGACCATCAATCTCAAGGATTTTCCGGCATCGTCTCTCGCGCCGTACGGGATCGAGGCTGTTCATCCGGACACGTTTGTGGAGCAAAAGCTCGATCTTCATGAGGGTGCGGTGGTGACCACCGCCAAACGCCACCGCGGTGCGCTCCGCAACCCTCCGAAATCCGTTGACGAATACCTTGAGACGCTCGCCGCTCAAGGGTTTGTCGTCACAGCCGATAGACTGCGCCAATTCGCAGACGTCCTCTAATCTCATGACTCTTGCCGCCAAAGGACGCTTAACGAAACCGTCCGTGTTGGTGGGGTAGAACCCCAGGGTGAGGGGAGTGCATTCGAGATTGGGGGCGCCAACTGGATAAAGAAAACTTCCCGAAGCTAGTTAATGACCTGTATGGGATCGTACGTAACCTAGAGGCGATGTTCCCGGGCAGACACTTCACACCCGATGGCCATCTCGTTGGTAGTCGCGGGGAATGTCTGGCGGCATACCACTACGGTCTCGATCTGCTCCCGGCCTCTACAATCGGTGGCGATGCGCTGAAAGCAGGATTAAGGATCGAGATCAAGGCAACCCAAGCGAAAGCGGTCGGGTTGCGGTACCAGCCGGAGCACCTGCTAGTCCTGAAATTGGACCAACTGGGTGGCTTCGAGGAGGTCTATAACGGCCCCGGCGATATCGTCTGGAAAGAGTTCGATGGGAAGCCTAAACCAAGCAATGGGCAGTATCGCATCGCCTTATCCAGGCTCTCTGTCTTGATGGAGCAAGTACCTAGTGAGAGTCGGCTGGCGATGGAGAATCCGAACGACTGAGTCCTGCATCTATATCCGGAGAGATCAGGACTTGGATAGGTCTCGAAGATTGAGCGTCGGCTTGCAGCTAAGCTATATAGGCTGGACAGGTGGTACTCAAAAAACGCCTCCCGGACTCGGCATTGGCGCAGCGAACTTTGGCCAGTCATGGCACATCTATGGCACATACAAGGCACAGAGGCGCCTATGACTGGTTACGCGGGCCTTCGGTCTACGGTAAATGGATCGCTCCCGATTGCTCTGCACCCATCTCTAGGTTCGCGACCAGGCCTCGATTCAATCTCAAAAACAGCAACTTAACTTCCCCCTTTGGCAACGCCGCCCAATCCCGCTATACTCTCGCCCCTGACGACAGGCGCGTAGCTCAGTAGGTTAGAGCACCACCTTGACATGGTGGGGGTCGGTGGTTCGAATCCACTCGCGCCTACCACATCCTGTCCGCTCACCAATGCAAGTGGCCTCTGGTATGGGTCACCACTGTGGAGTCCTGAATGCCCCTCATTACTCTTCCTGATGGCAGCCAACGCGAGTATGCCGAGGCGCTGTCCGTCCTCGATATTGCCCGCGATATCGGTGCGGGCCTCGCGAAGGCGACCATTGCCGGTCGCGTCAATGGCACGCTTGTTGACGCCGTCGACCTTGTTGACGACGACGCCGAGCTGCAGATCATCACCCCGCGCGACGCCGAAGGCCTCGAGATCATCCGCCATTCCTGCTGCCATCTGCTGGGTCAGGCGGTCAAGCAGCTCTACCCCGAGGCGCAGATGGCGATCGGCCCGGTGGTGGAAGGCGGGTTCTACTACGACATCCGCTACGACGCCGGCTTTCATCCGGAGGATCTCGCGCGCATCGAACAGCGCATGGCAGAGCTGATCGATCAAGAATACGACGTCATCAAGCATGTCACGCCGCGCTTCGAGGCGCTGCAGCTGTTCCGTGAGCGCGGCGAGAATTACAAGGTCGAGTTGATCGAGAACCTCACCGACGTCGATTCGATGGCGCTCTATCATCATCAGGAATACGTCGACATGTGCCTGGGCCCGCATGTGCCCAACACACGATTCCTCAAGGCATTCAAGCTCACGAAGCTGGCTGGCGCCTACTGGCGCGCCGATGCCAACAACGAGATGCTCCAGCGCATCTACGGCACCGCGTTTGCCGATCGCAAGGCGCTCAAGGCGCATCTGAAGTTTCTGGAAGAGGCGCAGAAGCGCGACCACCGGCGCATCGCCCGCAGTCAGGATCTTTTCCATATCCAGGAAGAAGCGCCGGGGATGGTGTTCTGGCACCCCAATGGCTGGCGGATCTACACCACCCTGCAGGACTACCTGCGCGGGCGGCTCTCGGAGCATGGTTATCAGGAGATCCGTACGCCCGAGCTGGTGGATCGCAGTCTCTGGGAGCGTTCGGGGCACTGGGAGAAGTTCCGCGAGGACATGTTCACGACGCACTCCGAGCATCGTGATTACGCCGTCAAGCCCATGAACTGCCCCTGCCATGTGCAGGTGTACAACCAGGGCCTGAAAAGCTACCGCGATCTGCCGCTGCGGCTTTCGGAATTCGGCAACTGTCATCGCAATGAGCCATCGGGGACGCTCCATGGGCTGATGCGGGTGCGCAATTTTACCCAGGACGATGCCCACATATTCTGTACCGAAGACCAGCTACAGGCCGAGGTGTCGGCGTTCCTCGACCTGGCCTTCAGCGTCTATCGCGACTTCGGCTTTGACGATGTCCAGGTGGCCCTGTCCACCCGCCCGGCCAAGCGCGTGGGAGAGGACGGGTTGTGGGATCGTGCCGAGGCGGCCCTCGAACAGGCCCTGTACGCCAAGGACATGGGGTTTACGGTCAACCCGGGCGAGGGCGCGTTCTATGGGCCCAAGATTGAACTGTCGATGCGCGATTGCCTGAATCGGGTCTGGCAGTGCGGGACCATGCAGGTCGACTTCTCAATGCCCGGTCGACTGGACGCCGAGTATGTCACCGAGAGTGGCGATCGCGCCGTCCCGGTGATGCTCCACCGGGCGATCTTTGGCTCGTTCGAGCGCTTCATCGGCGTGCTGACCGAGCACTACGGCGGTGACTGGCCCGTCTGGCTCGTCCCCACCCAGGTGCAGGTGGTCAATATCACCGATCGCCAGGCGGATTATGCCGAGACCATCCGGAAACATCTGACGGACCGGGGTTTTCGCGCCGAGTCCGACTTGAGGAACGAGAAGATCGGCTTTAAGATCCGTGAACATACGATTCAGCGGGTACCGTATATGGTCGTTGTCGGCGATCAGGAGCGGGATACCGGCGCTGTGGCGGTCCGCACCCGCACCGGTGAGGACCTGGGGTCGATGTCTCTTGAGGCACTGATTGACCGGCTGGACCGTGACGTGGCCCGTTTGGGCCGAACGCTTGTGGAGGATTGAAGCATCGCTATACGCAGAAAGCCGGGGGCACGTCGCCAGCAGCCCGGCGCCGGTGAAAACCGGCGGATCAACGAAGACATCCAGGTCCCGCGGGTCCGGATGATCGATGAAAACGGCGAGCAGGTCGGTATTGTCGATACGACCGAGGCTGTTGAGCGCGCCGCCGGCGTCAATCTCGATCTGGTTGAACTCGACCCCAACGCCGACCCGCCCGTATGCCGGGTCATGGACTTCGGCAAATGGAAGTTCGAGCAGTCCAAAAAGCAGCAGGCGGCCAAGAAGAAACAAAAGCAGATCCAGGTCAAGGAAGTGAAATTCCGGCCCGGGACCGACTCGGGTGACTACGAAGTCAAGTTGCGCAACCTCAGGAAATTCCTCGAGGACGGCGACAAGGTCAAGGTCACCCTGCGATTCCGCGGTCGCGAGATGGCGCATCAGGAGCTCGGACTTGAGCTGCTGCAGCGCGTCGAAAAAGATCTCGAGGACGATGCCACCGTCGACCAGCGTCCCAAGATGGAAGGCCGGTTGATGGTGATGACGATGTCTCCCCGCAAGGGGAAATAGCGGAGGCTCATGGCCTCCATTGGGTGAGCACCCGGTCGGCCGGGTGTTCTTTTTTGTGGCAACGGAGAAACGGTTCATGCCCAAGATTAAGACGAACCGTGGCGCCGCCAAGCGCTTCCGCAAGACCGCCAGCGGTCGTTATAAGCGGGCGCATGCCTTCCACAACCACATCCTGACCAAAAAGGATGCCAAACGGAAGGTCAAGTTGCGTGCCACCACACTGGTCGCAGAGCAGGATACGCCGGCGATTCGGCGGCTCATGCCCTACGGCTGAACACAACCTGAACAGAGAGGATTCTGAAGATGGCCAGAGTCAAGCGTGGCGTCACTGCGCGCCGCCGCCACAAGAAGGTCCTCGGGAAGGCGAAAGGTTACTACGGCGCACGTCATAAGACGTTCAAGGTAGCCAACCAGGCGGTCATCAAGGCCGGCCAGTACGCCTACCGGGATCGCCGGGTCCGCAAGCGCGAGTTCCGCGCCCTGTGGATCCAGCGCATCAATGCCGCAGCCCGGCTCAACGGGCTGTCGTACAGTCGGCTCATGAACGGCCTCAAGCAGGCCGAGATCGAGGTCGACCGCAAGGTGCTCGCTGACATGGCGGTGCACGATGCGGCCGGTTTCAGCGCGATTGCCGAGCGCGCGAAAGCGGCACTGGCGTAAACGTCCCTGCAAGGGGACGGCCAGCAGGGGAAGGCCGTTGTCTTCCCCTTTTTTTTGTCTGCCAGCGGGAATAACCAATGAGTGACGCGCTCCAGTCATTGACCGAGCGGGCCGAGCAGGCCGTGGATGCGGCCACCAGCGTCGCTGAACTCGACGCGGTCCGTGTCGCCTATCTGGGCAAGAAAGGCGAGATCACCGAACAGCTCAAAGCGCTTGGGCAGCTGCCGGCCGATGAGCGACCGGCCGCGGGTCAGGCCATCAACGCCGCCAAACAGCGGGTGAGTGAGCGGCTTGAAGCCCGCCGCCGCGAGCTGGAAGCGGCGGAACTGAACGCCGCCCTTGAAGCCGATCGGGTGGATGTCACTCTGCCGGGCCGCGGCGAGCCGCCGGGCGGGGTGCACCCGATCACGCGCACCCTCGAGCGCATCGAATCGATGTTTCGTGGGGTGGGTTTCGCGGTGGCGGAGGGCCCGGAAGTCGAGGATGACTACCACAATTTCGAAGCGCTCAACATTCCCGCCGATCATCCGGCGCGGGCGATGCATGACACCTTCTACTTCGACGCCCGTCATCTTCTGCGCACGCACACCTCGCCGGTGCAGATCCGCGTGCTCGAAGCCGACGGCGCGCCGGTGCGGGTGATCGCGCCGGGGCGGGTCTACCGCTGCGACTCCGATCTCACCCACACGCCCATGTTCCACCAGGTCGAGGGATTGCTGGTGGATGAGGGCGTGACCTTCGGGGATCTGAAAGCGGTGCTCGAGGACTTCGTGCGCGGGTTCTTTGAAGCCGATCTGGCGCTGCGCTTCCGGCCGTCGTATTTCCCGTTCACCGAGCCGTCGGCGGAGGTCGATGTCGAGTGCATGTTCTGCCACGGCGAGGGCTGCCGGGTGTGCAGTGGCAGCGGCTGGCTCGAGATCCTGGGCTGCGGCATGGTCCACCCGGCGGTGTTTGAGGCCGCCGGTATCGATGCCGAACGCTACACCGGTTATGCCTTTGGTATGGGCGTCGAGCGGCTGGCGATGCTGCGCTACGGCGTCAATGACCTGAGAATCTTTTTTGAGAACGATCTGCGCTTTTTGCGCCAGTTCCGCTAGGAGCGCCGCATGAGAATCAGCGAACATTGGTTGAGTGAGTGGGTCGGGCTGCCGGATTCGACCCGCGAGCTGGCGGATCGGCTGACCATGGCCGGCCTTGAGGTGGATGCGGTGGAGTCCGCCGCCCCCGAATTCAGTGGCGTCGTGGTGGGCGAGATCATCGACTGTGCGCCACACCCCGATGCCGAGCGGCTGAGCGTGTGCACCGTTGCCGACGGCACCGACGAGCCCAAGACCGTGGTCTGCGGCGCGCCCAATGCCGCGACGGGGCTGCGGGCGCCCTTCGCCCAGGTGGGAGCGCGACTGCCCGAGGGGATGAAGATCAAGGCGACGCGGCTGCGCGGCGTCAAGTCCCACGGCATGCTCTGTGCGGCCAAAGAGCTGGGCCTGTCCGAGGAAAGCGCCGGGCTGATGCCCCTGCCGACGGATGCCCCCGTGGGGGCGGATCTGCGTGAGTGGATGGATCTGGACGACGCGGTCATTGATATCGAACTCACCCCCAATCGCAGTGACTGCCTGAGCATGCAGGGGGTGGCCCGCGAGGTCGGGGTGCTGACCGGTCAGGCGGTGACACGCCCGACCATCGAGCCCGTTGCGCCCGTCCATGAATCGACGCTGCCCATTGAGCTGGAAAAGCCCGCGGCATGCCCACGCTACTGCGGCCGCGTTATCCACGGCATCAACCCGCGGGCGGCGACGCCCCTTTGGCTCGCCGAGCGGTTGCGTCGGGCCGGCATCCGGCCGTTAAGCCTGACGGTGGATATCACCAATTACCTGATGCTTGAGCTGGGCCAACCCATGCATGCCTTCGACCGGGCGACGCTCTCCGGTGGCATCCGGGTCCGGGGCGCCGCGGAGGGGGAGTCGCTGGCCCTGCTGAATGGCGAAACGGTGGACCTGACGGCGGGGACGCTGGTCATCGCCGATCATGATAAGCCGGTCGCCATTGCCGGCGTGATGGGTGGGCAGGCCACGGCGGTCAGCGATACCACCGTTGATATCTTTCTGGAGTCGGCGTTCTTCGCACCGTCGGCGCTGGCCGGGTGTGCCCGGCAGTACGGACTGCACACCGATTCGTCACACCGTTTCGAGCGCGGCGTCGATCCACAGCGCTGCGTCGAGGCCATCGAGCGCGCCACGGCGCTTTTATGCGCGCACGCCGGGGGCGAGCCCGGCCCGGTCAGCGAGTCGGTGGAGGTCGCGCACCTGCCGACAACGCCGGCGGTGAGTGTGCGCCCGTCACGGGTCAACGCGGTGCTGGGCACAGCCATCGAGGCCGAGACCATGCAGCAGATGCTGACCCGCCTGGGCATGCCGTCGCTGGTCGATGGCGAGGCTCTGCATGTCACGGCGCCCAGCTGGCGGTTTGATATCGCCCGCGAGGTGGACTTGATTGAAGAGATCGCGCGCATTCACGGCTATGACCGGTTGCCGTCGCGGCGCTCGGCGCTGCCCGCCCGGATCCCGGCCGAGGCCGAGTCACGGGTGGCACTCGGGCGGCTGCGCGCGCTGCTGGTGGATCGCGGCTATCATGAGGCGATCACCTACAGCTTTGTGCCGGCCGATCTGGACGCACAACTCGATCCTGACCATACCGCGCCCGCCCTCGCCAATCCGCTGTCGGCGGACATGGCCGTCATGCGGACGTCGCTGTGGCCGGGGCTGATCCGGGCCCTGGCGCATAACCGCAATCGGCAGATGAGCCGGGTACGGCTGTTCGAGACCGGGCTGCGGTTCCGCGGTGCCCTGCCGGATCTCGAGCAGACCCCGGGGATCGCCGGAGTGATCACCGGGCCGGCGGCACCCAAGCATTGGGACCATACCGAGCGCCCGGTGGACTTTTTCGACATCAAGGGGGATGTCGAAGCGCTGCTGGCCATGCTGGGCGCGGATCGGGACTGTCGGTTTGAGTCGACATCGCATCCGGCCCTCCATCCCGGCCAATCCGCGCGGATCCTCTGCGACGATGTTCCCTGCGGCTGGGTGGGGGCGCTGCATCCGGCCACCGCCCGTCAGCTGGATCTCGACGGCGCTGTCTATGTGTTTGAAATCGATCAGACGGTGTTCTCAGCCCGGGCCCTGCCGGCGTTCGCGCCACTGTCGCGCTACCCCTCCATTCGCCGCGATCTGGCGATCGTGGTCGATGAGTCGGTGTCCGCCGATGCGGTGCGTGACGTGATCGCCGCGGCGGCGGGGGAGGCCCTCGAGTCGGTGGAGCTGTTTGACGTCTATCGCGGCAAAGGTGTCAGTGATGGGTGCAAAAGTCTCGCTATGGGATTGATATTGCAGGACAATTCCCGCACTCTGACGGATCAGGACGTGGAAGCGGTGATGACCGCTGTGATGCGCGCACTGAGTGACACACTCGACGCAGGACTGAGGGAGTAGGGCGGCATGGCGCTGACCAAGGCCGATATGGCTGAGCGGCTTTTCGAAGAAGTGGGGCTGAATAAACGCGAGGCCAAAGACCTTGTCGAGAGCTTTTTCGAGGAGATCCGTCAGGCGCTCGAGACGGGCACGCCGGTCAAGCTCTCCGGGTTTGGCAATTTTGACCTTCGCGATAAAAGCGAGCGGCCCGGCCGCAATCCCAAAACCGGCGAAGAGATCCCCATCTCGGCGCGGCGGGTGGTGACGTTCCGGCCGGGGCAGAAGCTCAAGGCCCGGGTAGAGGCCTATGCCGGGCACGAGCAGTAACGAGGCGCTGCCGCCGATCCCGGCCAAGCGCTACTTCACCATTGGTGAGGTCAGCGAGCTGTGCGCCGTCAAGCCCCATGTCCTGCGCTACTGGGAGCAGGAGTTCAGTCAGCTCAGCCCGGTCAAGCGCCGCGGCAACCGCCGCTACTACCAGCGCCAGGACGTCATTCTGATCCGCCAGATCCGTGGCCTGCTGTACACCCAGGGATTCACCATCGGGGGCGCCCGCCAGCAGCTTGCCGGCGCCCCGGCCCGCGATGATTCCACCCAGCGCCAGCAAGTGGTGCGACAGATCCGCAGCGAGCTAGAGGCGTTACTGAGCGAACTCAAGCGCTGAACGCCAGTCTCATGGATGCGGTTGGATGATTGGCGTGATGGGCGAGCTGTTGTAACATCTCGGTTCGTCGGGGCGTAGCGCAGCCTGGTAGCGCATCTGCATGGGGTGCAGAGGGTCGCAGGTTCAAATCCTGCCGTCCCGACCAGATCTTCCAACCGGCCAGCACCCGTCTGTCCGGGGCTTAATAACCTTAAAGCGATGCAAAGGAACGACTCGCATGAGCGATGTTGTCGTCGAGCGCCTCAACGAGGGGCCGCTCATCTGTGCGGAGGGGTTTTTGTTCGAACTCGAGCGGCGGGGTTACCTGTCCGCCGGCGAGTTCGTGCCCGAGGTCGCGCTGCTTCGGCCCGACGCCCTCGAGACTCTGCATCGCGATTTCCAGCATGCCGGTTCGGACATCGTCCAGGCGTTCACCTACAACGGCCACCGCGAGAAGATGCGCGTCATCGGTCGCGAGGATCGGCTTGAGCCGCTCAACCGCTCGGCACTGCAGATCGCCCGGCGGGTGGCCGATGACCGGCCCGGCAACCTGATGGCGGGCAATATCTCCAATACCAATATCTGGGATCCGGATGATCCGCAGGCACAGGCTGCGGCGCGGGCAATGTTTGACGAAATGGCCGGCTGGTCGGTCGAAGAACGCGCCGATCTGATCATCGGCGAGACCTTCTACTACGCCGGCGAGGCCCATGCGGCCCTCGATGCGATCCGCGCCCACGGGCTGCCGGCGGTCATCACCCTGGCGCCGATGGCCGAGGACCGGATGATGGACGGCCCGGGCATCGTCGAGACCTGCGTGGCACTTGAGCAGGCCGGCGCCAGTGTGGTGGGCATGAACTGCTTTCGCGGTCCCGATACCATGCTGCCGTGGATCGAGCGGATCCGCGCGGCGGTGACCGGCCACGTGGCCGCGCTGCCGGTGACCTATCGCACCAGCGAGGCGGAACCGACCTTTTTCAACCTGAGCGATTCGCCGACGTGCGCCTGCCCGTCCCCCCATGGGCGGCCGTTTCCAACGGCGCTGGACCCGTTGTACTGCAACCGCTACGAAATCGGTGATTTCGCCCATCGCGCCTACGCCATGGGCGTGAACTATCTGGGAGTGTGCTGCGGCGCGGCACCCATGCATATTCGGGAGGTGGCGATGGCGGTGGGGCGCGAACCTGAAGCAGCGCGTTTTGCCGAGCGCATGGAAAATCATTTCATGTATGGCTCTCATGAACGCCTGCCCGCCCACATCCGCGCGCTCGGCGACAGGGCCTGACCACCCAGCGCCTCGGGCGCGGGTTGGATCACGGTATGGTCTGGTTACTGGCCCTCGTCGCTCTCGCGGCCCTGGCGATTTACGGCCTGAACGGCCGGAGGCTCACCGACACCGAGCGTGATCGCTATGCGCGCTTCGAGGAATTCGCCCGCAACGTCCCGGGCGTGCTTTATCAATTCCGGATCGATCCGCAGGGCACGATGGGGTTTCCGTTTGTGTCCGAACGGATCGAATCCCTGACGGGCTGCACCGCTGGCGCCGTCATGGCGGATGCCGAAGTGATCTTCTCGCGCATCCATGGCGATGACCGGGCGGCCGTCTTCAAGGCGATCGAAGATTCGAAAGAAGCCCTCGAGACCTTTGAGGTCACCTTTCGCCTCGAGCATGTCAAGCACGGTACCCGCTGGCTTGAGGCAAGCTCTACGCCCTCGCGCAGCGATGACGGCACGCTCACCTGGCATGGTTATCTCGAGGACGTGACCGAGGAGCGGGCCACCCAGGATCGGCTCGAACAGGCGGACAAGGTCTTCGAGGTGATGCGTGAGGGCATTCTTATCGCCGACGAGTCGCATCGGATCGTCCGGATCAACCCCGCCCTTGAGCGCATGCTTGGCTATTCGAGTGAAGAGCTCCGCGGTAAGACGCCGGCCATGCTGTATTCGTCCCGCGACCGGGATGCGGCGTATCAGGACATCCTCAATGCACTCGACGCCGGGGCCGGTCGCTGGCAGGGCGACGTGCAGATGCAGCGACGCGACGGCAGCGCGATCGACATCGACTGTTTTGTAGCAAGAATCCGCAATGAGGCGATGGGGACGGTGCGCCATATCTCAGTGCTGCACGACATCAGCGAGCGACTGAGCTATCAGCAGCGCCTTGAGCGGCTCGCCAGTTTTGATGTCCTCACCGGACTACCCAACCGGCGGCTTCTGAGTGATCGGCTTGATCAGGCGATTGCGCAGTCGCAGCGAACCGGTGAGGTGTTCGCGGTGTGCATGCTCGATCTGGATGACTTCAAGCCGGTCAATGACCGGTTCGGTCATGAAGCCGGCGATCAGGTGCTCAAAGCGGTGGGCGAGCGTCTGGGCGACACCCTGCGTGGGGAAGATACCGTGGCCCGGGTGGGCGGTGATGAGTTCGTCATCGTGATCAGGCACTACAAACGCGACCCGGTGGTCTTCGATCGCATTCTCAATGCCCTGGCGGGCCCCATTGAACTGGATGCCTCGCAGGCCACGGTTGAGGTGCGCGGTAGTCTGGGCGTCAGTCTTTTTGAGCCCACCACACCACTGAACGGCGATCAGCTCCTGCGACAGGCGGATCAGGCGGCCTATCGCGTCAAGTCGCGCGGGGGGCACTGTTATCTGTTTTTCTCCGGCCCGGATACCGAGTAACGCATCGAACACCGTCATGCCGATCGCCGCTGTCCACCATCCCGGTTATACCATCGACCTGCCGGCCAACCATCCTTTCCCGATGGCGAAGTTCCGCGTGCTGCGCGACCAGCTGGGCACCTGGGGCGACGCGATTACCTGGCACCGGCCTTCCAGGGCGACACGGGCGCAGCTTGAGCGTGTGCACACGCCGGCGTATCTGGATGCGCTGACCGGCGGGCATCTCGACCGCGCTGCGCAGCGCCGCAGTGGCTTTCCCTGGTCCCAAGCGCTGGTGGAGCGGGTCCGCCTCGAGACCGGGGGGACAGTGCTGACCGCCCGTCTGGCGCTCGAGCAGGGGCTGGCGCTCAATGTAGCGGGCGGCACCCACCACGCCCACGCCGACTCGGCCAGTGGCTATTGCCTGCTCAATGACCTGGCCGTCACCGCAAGGACACTGCTCGCGACGGGCGAAGTCCGGCGCTTACTGATCATTGATCTGGATGTGCATCAGGGCGATGGCACCGCGCGGTTGCTGGCCGACGAGCCGGCGGCGATGACCTTTTCGATGCATGTCGCCCGCAACTTCCCGGCGCGCAAGGCACATAGCGACTGGGATGTGCCGCTGGCGAGCGGGCTCGACGACACGGCGTATCTGGAGACGCTGGCGGATGTGCTGCCGCGGCTGATTGATCAGTGCGCGCCTGATCTGGTGATCTACGACGCCGGTGTCGATGTTCACCAGGCCGATCGACTCGGCCATTGCAGGCTCAGTGATGAAGGCCTCTACAAGCGTGACCGCCGGGTCATCGAGGCGACGCGCTCGCGGGGGATCCCGCTTGCCGGCGTGATCGGCGGTGGCTACGACCGAGACCTTGATGCCCTGTGTCGGCGGCACGCGCAGCTGTTCCGTGCCGCCATCCAAATACACGAGGAGACCGATTGATACGTGAGCGCCTGAACGTGCCGGTTGCGGTCATGGCCATTGTGGTTGTCGCCGCCGGTCTGATCGTCTTCAACCCGCCGGGCTGGCTCCCCGAGGGTACGGCGCTGACCACTGCCATCGCGTTGATCACCATCGGACTCTACGCCACCGGCTTCATCGCCGAGGCGATGACCTCGCTGGTGTTCTTTCTCGCGGCGATGCTGTTCGCCATCGCCCCGGCCGATGTGGTCTTCTCGGGGTTTTCCTCCAGTGCGTTCTGGATCATCTTCGGCGGCTTGATCATCGGCATGTCGATCCGCCATACCGGGCTGGGGCAGCAGATTGCGGATCGGCTGATCGCGCGACTGCCGGGACGCTACAGCGCGCTCATCGCCGGGACCGTCACGGTGGGGCTGCTGTTCGCGTTTCTCATGCCGGGCGCCATGGGACGGATGGTGCTGCTGGTTCCCATCGCCGTGGCGGTGGCGGATCGGGCCGGCTTTGGCGAGGCCGCCAACGGCCGGATTGCGGTGGTGCTGGCGGCGATTTTCGGCACCCATGTGGGATCGTTCGCGATCCTGCCTTCGAACACGCCCAATGTGGTCTGGTCCGGTGCCATGGCCTCGGTGCATGGGCTCGAGGTGGGTTATATGGAGTATCTGGCCTGGCATTTCCCGGTGCTGGGGATACTGCGCTCGGTGCTGCTGGTGGTGGTGCTGGTGTACGCGTTTCCCGATCGGCTTGGCCCGCGCACCGAAACCCCCGCGGGTGCGCCACCGCTTGACCGTGATCAGCGCCTGACCGCCTTTGTGCTGTTGGGGGCGCTCGCGATGTGGGCCTCCGATGCGGTGCATGGGGTCGGTCCGGCGTGGGTGGCGCTGGCGGCGGCGCTGGTGTATCTGCTCAATGCCCCGCGACTGGTCCCCGCCCGGCCGTTCGCCGCCCTCGACATGGGGCCGCTGCTGCTGCTCGCCGGCATCCTCGGGCTGGGAGCAGTGCTCGCGTATACCGGCATTGGCGAGGCGGCGTTCAAGCAGCTCCTGCCCATGCTGCCGTTCGAGCCGGGGGAGGGCGCCCGCAATTATGCGCTGGTCAGTCTGGGCGGGACGGCCCTGGCGGTGCTGACTGCCATGCCCGGTGTGCCGGCGATCGGAGTGCCGCTGGGGGATACGCTGGCGACGGCCACCGGCTGGCCGGTGGAATCGGTGCTGATCATCCTGGCAGCGAGCTATTCGACCTATCTTCTGCCCTATCAGGCGCCGCCGATCCTGATCGGTGCCCAGCTCGGCCAGATCCCGTACCGCGCCCTGGTGCGCTTTACGCTGGGTTTTGCGTTGCTCAGCATCATTCTGATCTTTCCGCTGCATTATCTGTGGCTGCGGATCATTGGCGTACTGGCCGGCTGAGCTTATCCTGTGCTGCAACGCAACGTGAGGTAGGATCGAGTCCATGGAAACGATGACCAGAACGCGCGTGGGTGTCCTGCTGTGCGACGACCTCCACGAAGAGCTCCAGACGGAGTGGTCCTCGTATCGGGCGTTGTTTGAGACGCTGCTGGCCGACGAGCAGGGCGACATCGAGGTCAGCGGCTTTCGGGTGCACGATGATGAGTGGCCGGATAGTCCTGCCTCCGCGGACGCCTGGCTGATCACCGGCAGCCGCGCGAGCGTGCACGAGTCACCCGACTGGGTGGTCGAGCTGCAGGCCTTTGTGCGTCGCGCCGAAGCGCTCGGTCAGCCGCTGATCGGGGTCTGCTTTGGCCATCAGCTCATCCAGGCGGCGCTGGGTGGGCGCACGCAGCGCTCGTCGCTCGGCTGGCATCTTGGTGCCTATCCGGTGGTCTGCGAAATGGCGTTCGCCGGCCGCCAGCCCGGCGAGACACTGTCGTTGCTGGCCGTCCACCAGGATCAGGTGGTCGAGCCGGCGCCGGGGTTCGAGCGCATCGCGACCAGCGAACAGTGCCCTTGGTATGCGATGCGCCGCGGCCGCACGCTGACCCTCCAGGGGCATCCGGAGTTTGATCGCGAGTTCTTTCAGGCGCTCATGGGGCGGGTGCGCGGCAAGGCGGGTGACGCGGCCGTGGATCAGGCCCTCGCTGCATTGCCGGCGGATGACCATACCGCAGCGGTGCGGGCGACCATGCGGGACTGGCTGCGCGGCTAGCCGTTCGCCTGCAGATACGCGGACAGGCCCAGCAGCGCGGCGGACGGGTGACTGATCGCGATCATCGGCACCGGGGCGAGGTAGGCACCGAACCGGCCCTTGGCCAGAAAGGCGCGACGCAGCCGCTGCCAGTCGAAGGCCGCGCCCAGTGCCGGGATCACACCGCCACCCAGATAGACACCGCCAAGCGCGCCGGTCGCCAGGGCCAGGTCACCGGCCACGTTGCCCAAGGCATCGGTCATGTGCTCCAGCACCTCGCGCCCGACCCGGTCCCCATTCATGCCGGCGCGGGCAATCGCCTCGGCCGTGGTCAGCACCGGCTCGCCCCCGTCGATGGCCTGGATCGCGCGGTAGATCGCCTCGATCCCCATGCCCGAGGCCAGTCGCTCGGCGCTGCAGTGGCCAAAGCGCTGGCTGATCTGCTCGGCGATGGCCTGTTGGCGGCGGGTCTGCGGGGCAAAGCTGATGTGCCCGCCCTCGCTGGCAAAGACCTGCCAGCGTGTGCCGCAGGGGACGATGACCGCGCTGCCGAGTCCGGTGCCGGGGCCTAGTGCCAGGCGTGGTGAATCGGTGCGCGGGACACCCGCGTGAATGACCTGTTGATCGCGCCGCTCCAGCGCGGTGACCGCCCAGCCCTGTGCGACCCAGTCGTTGAGCAGGTCGACCTGCGCGAGGCCCAGATCGCCTGCAACGGCCTGGGGGGAGAACCGCCATCCCGCGTTGGTGAGCTCGACAGGATCATCATCCAGTGGGCTCGCGACCGCGCAGACCGCCCGCAACGGCGCCGGATGGGGGGCCAGATCATCCCGGGCCGCGGCCAGGAAGCCGGCCAGCCCATTGAACGACCGGGTCGGGCGGCGGAAGATCCGGGCCGGCGCGCGGCCGGGCTCGGTCACCAGCCCCGCCCGGGCGTGGGTGCCACCGATGTCGGCGACCAGCACCGGGCGGTTGTCAGGCCGAGTAGTAGACATGCACGGGCACGCGGCGCTGGCTGAGCAGTGCGTAGACCGGATAGCGCTGGGGATCGGCCGTCGCGATCGCCTGCTCAAGCGTGGCCCACTTCGCCGCCCCGTTGATGTGCAGGGCGATCCAGCGGCTCTGCAGCAGCGTCATCAACGTCAATGACAGCCGGTCGTGGGGCGGATCCGGCGCGCGGGTGACGACGCAGCGTGACTCGGTAGTGGTGCTGAGCGCCCGGGGCAGGGCCGGATCGTCCGGAAAGATCGAGGCGATGTGCCCGTCGCCCCCCATGCCCAGCACCACGGCATCGAAGGGCCGTGGCAGCAGGCCCAGCGCCGCGCTGCAGGCGGCCTCGTCGCCGCGGTCACCGGTATGGCCCTGGTAGAGCGGGTGGAAATGCGCCGCCGCCGCGCGATCCTGAATGAGGTGCGCGCGCACCATGGCGGCATTGCTGGCCGGATCATCGGCCGCCACCCGGCGCTCATCGGTCAGGCTGACATGCACCCGGTCCCACTGCAGGTCACGGCTGCAGAGCGCCTCGAACAGCGCCACCGGCGTGCGGCCGCCCGGCACCAGCAGACTGGCGCGGTCGCGGCGTCGCGCGCCGTGATCAATCACCTCGGTAAGCCGATCCGCCAGCGCGGAGGCGGCCCGTGCGGGAGCTGGAAAGCGTTGGGCGGCGGCCAGTATGCGGCCGGCCTGATCAGCGCTCTTCATGCCAGGTCGCATCCTCGCGGGCGAGCAGGGCACTCGAGGCGGCGGGCCCCCAGGTCCCGGCGGTATAGGGCTTGGGTGCATCGCCGGCGTCGTTCCAGGCCTCGAGGATCGGCTCAATCCATGACCAGGCGGCGTACAGCTCGTCGCGCCGCATGAAAAGCGTCAGCCGCCCCCGCAGCACGTCCATGAGCAGGCGCTCGTAGGCGTCCGGCGGGCGCTGGCGGAAGGCCTCGGCAAAGTCGAGGTTGAGCGCGACCGGCCGCAGCTGCATGCGGTCGCCGGGGGACTTGGCCATCATATGCAGCTTGACGCCTTCGTCCGGCTGCAGCTGAATCACCAGCCGGTTGGGCTGGCCCGCGCCATAGGTCACGCCAAAGATGGAATGCGGGACATCGCGGAAATTGACGACAATCTCGGCGCCGCGCTCCTGCAGGCGCTTGCCGGTGCGCAGATAGAACGGCACGCCCGCCCAGCGCCAGTTCTGCAGCTCGGTGCGCATGGCCACGAAAGTCTCGGTGCGGCTGTCCGCCGGCACCCCTTCTTCCTCGAGATAGCCCTGCACCGGCTGACCGGCGATGGCGCCGGCGCGGTACTGCCCGCGGACCGTGTTGCGCAGGACATCCTGTCCTTCCAGGCGCTTCAGCGCCCGCAGCACTTTGAGCTTTTCATCGCGCACCGCGTCCGCACCAATGTCGGTGGGCGGCTCCATGGCGATGATGCACAGCAGCTGGAGCATGTGGTTCTGGACCATGTCGCGCAGCGCGCCGGTGCGGTCATAGAAGTCGGCCCGACCGCCGACACCCAGCTGCTCGCTGACGCTGATCTGCACGTCGCGCACCCATTCCCGGCGCCATAGCGGCTCGAAGAGCATATTGCCAAAGCGCAGCGCGATCAGGTTCTGGACGGTTTCCTTGCCCAGGTAGTGATCGATTCGATAGATCGCGTCCTCGGCGAAGATCGCACCGATCTGCTCGCTGATCGCCCGGGCCGATTCCAGGTCATGACCGAGGGGTTTTTCCAGCACCACCCGGGAGCGGTCAGTGACCAGTCCGTGCTGTTTCAGGGTCTGGCAGATCCCGACGAAATAGGCGGGCGCCACCGCCAGGTAGAACACCCGGTTGTGATCCTCGCGACCGCGCAGCACGGCGGCCATGTCGTCGAACCCCGCTGCGGTATCCGCATCCACCGAGACGAATTCGAGACGGGCGACAAAGCGGTCCCAGTCGGCGGCGGTGCGCTCGTCGGCTTCCAGATGCTGCTCGAAAGCGGCATCGATGCGGGCGATGAACGACTCGCGGTCGAGAGCCCGCCGGGCGGTGGCGATGATGCGCCCGTCGGCGGGTAACTGACCGGCGCGGTCACGGCGATAGAGTGCCGGCAGCAGTTTGCTCATCGCCAGGTCGCCGGTGGCCCCGAATAGCACCAGGTCAAAGGGGTTGGTTGTTTTCACCCCACCTCCTGCATGTGGACGCTTGAATGATGGGACAGGATACCGCCTTCACCGAGCTGAGCATAAGCCGCCGCCCTTCGCCCCCGGCGAGTGCGATAGACTGGCGCCCGAATTGATGAGGGAGGCTCTATGTCAGCACTCAACTCCGCCGTGGCAGCAGTCACGCAGCGCATCCGGGCGCGCAGCGAGACCGATCGCGCCGCCTACCTCGAACGCCTGAAGGCGGCCGCCGAGGATGGCCCGGTCCGCACCAGCCTGTCGTGCACCAACCTGGCCCATGCATTTGCGGCGGCCCCCGATGGCGATAAGGCACGCCTCAAGGGCCTGCAGAAGGCCAACGTGGGGATCGTTTCGGCCTACAACGACATGCTCTCCGCCCACCAGCCGCTGGAGCGCTTTCCCGGGCTGCTCAAACAGGCGGTGCGTGAGGCCGGCGGAACGGCCCAGTTCGCCGGCGGTGTGCCCGCCATGTGCGATGGCGTCACCCAGGGCCAGCCCGGCATGGAGCTGTCGCTGTTCAGTCGCGATGTGATCGCCATGGCCACCGGCGTGGCGCTGTCCCACAACACCTTTGACGGCGGGCTGTGTCTGGGCGTGTGCGACAAGATAGTCCCGGGACTGCTCATCGGTGCGCTGCATTTCGGTCATCTGCCATTCATCTTCGTGCCCGCCGGTCCCATGACCTCGGGCATGCCCAATGACGAGAAGGCCCGTATCCGCGCGCTCTACGCCGAGGGCAGGGTCGGGCGCGACGCGCTGCTGGAATCCGAGGCGCAGTCCTATCATGGCCCCGGCACCTGTACGTTCTATGGTACCGCCAACTCCAATCAGATGCTCATGGAGGTGATGGGCCTGCATCTGCCGGGCGCGGCATTCGTCAATCCCAATACCCCGCTGCGCGATGCCCTCACGATCGCGGCGGGGCATCGCATCACCCGGCTGACCGCGCACGGCGACGAGTACACACCGGTGGGCCGGGTCATCGATGAACGCGCCATCGTCAACGGCATCGTCGGCCTGCTGGCGACCGGCGGGTCGACCAATCACACCATCCATCTGGTGGCGATCGCGCGGGCGGCCGGGCTGCATGTCGACTGGAGCGATTTCGATACGCTCTCGCGGGTGGTGCCCCTGCTGACGCGCATCTACCCCAATGGTCAGGCCGACATCAATCACTTCCATGCCGCCGGCGGTATGGGGTTTCTGGTGCGTGAACTCCTCGACGCCGGCCTGCTCCACGAGGATGTGCTGACCGTCAGTGGCGAGGGGCTCCGTGCCTATGCCCGCGAGCCGATGCTCGCGGACGGCGGCGTTGCCTGGGGCGAGGCACCCGCCCGGAGCGGTGACGCCCAGGTGGTGCGGCCGGTGGCCGATCCCTTCGATACCGACGGCGGACTGCGGGTGCTCGACGGCAACCTCGGTCGGGCGGTCATGAAGACCTCGGCGGTGCATCCGGATCATCGTCGCATCGAGGGCCCGGCCCGGGTGTTTGACGACCAGCAGGCGGTGCTGGCGGCGTTCCGGGCCGGCGCGCTCGAAGGGGATTTCGTCTGCGTCGTCCGCGGCCAGGGTCCGCGGGCCAATGGCATGCCCGAGCTGCATAAACTGACGCCCGAACTCGGTGTCCTGCAGTCACGCGGCCAGCGGGTCGCGCTGGTCACCGACGGGCGCATGTCGGGGGCCTCGGGCAAGGTGCCCGCCGCCATCCATCTGCATCCGGAATGGGTGCGGGGCGGGGCGATCGGCCGCATCCGCGAGGGTGACTGGATCACTCTGGACGCCGATGCCGGCCGGCTTGACGTCGATGTGCCCGAGGCGGAGTGGGCCGCGCGGGAATCGGCACCACCGGATACCACCGTTCAGCACGGGATCGGTCGGGATATGTTCGCCGGTTTCCGGTCGATGGCCGGCAGTGCCGAGACCGGCGCCATCAGCTTTTCACCGGCCACGGACAATGAGGGTGCGTCATGACCATGCAATCACTGATGGCCCGCTCGCCGGTCATTCCGGTGGTCCGGATCGAGACCGCGTCCCGGGCACCGGCGCTGGCGCGGGCCCTACTCGCCGGCGGCGTGTCGGTGATCGAGGTGACCCTGCGCACCGCCGCTGCGCTCGAGGCGGTCGCGGCGATCGCCCGCGATGTCCCCGACATGGCGGTGGGGGCCGGTACCGTCACCGCCCCCGATCAGGTCCAGCAGGCCCACGATGCCGGCGCGCGGTTCCTGGTCAGCCCGGGCTATGCGGACGCCGTCAATGCCGCGGCCGAGCGCGCCGCGCTGCCGCTGCTGCCGGGGGTGGCCACGGCCACGGAGTTGATGCGCGCCCAGGCGGATGGCTTTAAGCAGCTGAAGTTCTTCCCCGCGGTGCCGAGTGGGGGAATCGCCGCGCTGGAGGCGTTCGCTGGCCCGTTCCCGGCATTGCGGTTCTGTCCCACCGGGGGTGTTCACTCCGGCAACTATCTGGATTTTCTGCAGCTCGCCAATGTCCCCTGCGTAGGCGGCAGCTGGCTGACGCCGGTGGAGACCATCGAGTCGGGTGACTGGGCGCACATCGAGGCGCTGGCCGCCCATGCGGTAGCGGCCCGGCGCCGGGAAACCGCCGCCGGTCGCCCGTTGACCGCGGATGAGGGCTGGCAGTCCTGGGCCGGCGAGGAGGACCCGGGCAGCGCCGACGAGGCGTTGCGGTGAATTTTCCAGTTTAAAATGTACCAAAGCAGTCCTGTTTCGGTTATAATCCTCAACCATGATCAAGCTGAACCGCGAAACCGATTACGGCGTGGGCATTCTGGCGCTGATGGCCAGTGACCCTCAGGCGCGCCACAGCGCGGCGTCCCTGGCGGAAGTGCGGGGGCTGCCCCAGCCCATCGTCAGCAAGATCCTCAAGCACCTTGCCCGCAGTGACCTGGTGGTCTCCTATCGGGGCGCCAAGGGCGGCTACGGGCTGGCCCGTTCGCCCGATGAAATCTCCGTGGCGGAGATCATCACCGTGCTGGAAGGGCCGATTGCACTGACCGACTGCATCGAGGACGGGCGTGGCGCCTGTCAGTACGGCAGCCAGTGCAACATCAGCAACGTCTGGGGCCGGATCAACGATGTGGTCCTGCAGGCGCTGTCTGAGATTACGTTGGCGGAGACCGCAACGGAGCCGAATGGCGGCGGTCAAAACCCTATTCATACGCTTGAATTTACCGGAGTGCGTCATGTCCGCGAGCACTGAGACGATTGAACGGTTTACCCAGAAGGGCTACGAGGCCGGGTTTGTCACCGAGGTCGAGGAAGACCGGGTCCCGCCGGGCCTGAACGAGGATGTCATCCGGCAGATCTCGGCCAAAAAGAACGAGCCTGAGTGGATGCTCGAGTGGCGGCTCAAGGCCTATCGCAACTGGCTGACCATGCGCGAGCCGGACTGGCAGTACGTCCACTATGATCCCATCGACTTCCAGGCGATCTCGTACTACGCCGCGCCGAAGCGCGACGAGGACCGGCCGGAGAGCCTTGATGACATCGACCCCGAGATCAAGGCGACCTATGACAAGCTCGGCATTCCGCTGCACGAGCAGGAGCAGCTGGCCGGTGTCGCCAACGTGGCGGTGGACGCGGTGTTCGACTCGGTATCGGTGGCGACCTCGTACAAGGAAAAGCTGGCGGAGCAGGGCATCATCTTCTGCTCGATGTCCGAGGCGGTCCAGAACCACCCCGAGCTGGTGCAGAAGTACCTCGGGACGGTGATCCCGTACAACGACAACTACTTCGCCGGACTGAACTCGGCGGTGTTCACCGACGGATCGTTCGTCTACATCCCCAAGGGCGTGCGCTGCCCGATGGAGCTGTCGACCTACTTCCGCATCAATGCGGCCAACACCGGGCAGTTTGAGCGCACGCTGATCATCGCCGAGGACAGCAGCTACGTGTCTTACCTTGAGGGCTGCACGGCGCCCATGCGCGACGAAAACCAGCTGCATGCCGCCGTGGTCGAGCTGGTGGCGCTGGACGACGCCGAGATCAAGTACTCGACGGTCCAGAACTGGTACCCCGGCGACAAGGAAGGCAAGGGCGGCGTCTACAACTTCGTCACCAAGCGCGGGCTGTGTGCCGGCGACAACTCCAAGATCTCCTGGACCCAGGTCGAGACCGGTTCGGCGATCACCTGGAAGTATCCCAGTGTCGTGATGCGCGGTGACAACTCGGTGGGCGAGTTCTACAGCGTGGCGGTGACGCGGCTGCGCCAGCAGGCCGATACCGGCACCAAGATGACCCACATCGGCAAGAACACGCGCAGCACCATCGTCTCCAAGGGCATTTCCGCCCAGGAGGGCGAGCAGGTCTATCGTGGGCTGGTGCGGATCACGCCGACCGCTGAGAACGCCCGTAACTACTCGCAGTGTGACTCGATGCTGATGGGCTCGGAGTGCGGCGCGCACACCTTCCCCTATCTCGACGTCAACAACTCCACGGCGCAGCTCGAGCATGAGGCGACCACCTCGAAGATCGGCGAGGATCAGATCCTCTACTGCACGTCGCGGGGCATCTCCCCTGAGGACGCGGTATCGCTGATCGTCAACGGCTTCTGCAAGGAAGTCTTCCGCGAGCTGCCGATGGAGTTCGCGGTCGAGGCGCAGAAGCTGCTCGAGGTCACGCTGGAGGATTCGGTCGGCTGATCGCCGGCCGATCCCCTGTCAACGCACAGCACGTAACGAATCTGTTTCAGGAGTCGCAACCAATGGCATTGCTGGAAATCCGCAATCTGCACGTCAACGTCGAGGGTACTGAGATCCTCAAGGGCGTCGATCTGACCATCGACACCGGTAAGGTGCACGCGATCATGGGCCCCAATGGCGGGGGCAAGAGCACCCTGGCCAAGGCGCTGGTGGGCGATGAGGCCTACGAGATCACCGAAGGCGAAGTCCTCTACAACGGCAAGGACCTGCTCGAGATGGATCCCGAGGAGCGGGCCCGTGAGGGCGTGTTCCTGGGCTTTCAGTACCCGGTGGAGATTCCCGGCGTTTCCAACACCTACTTCCTCAAGGCGGCGGTCAATGCCATGCGCAAGCACCGCGGCGAGGGTGAGATCGACGCGATGGAGTTCCTCGAGCTGGTGCGCGAGCGCGCCAAGCGCGTGAAGCTGGATGAGTCACTGCTTCAGCGCCCGGTCAACGAGGGTTTTTCGGGCGGTGAGAAAAAGCGCAACGAGATCTTCCACATGTCGGTCCTTGAGCCCAAGCTGGGGATTCTCGATGAGACCGACTCAGGCCTTGACATCGATGCGCTGCGGATCGTCTCCGAGGGCGTCAATGCGATGCGCGATGGCGAGCGCTCGTTCATGGTGATCACCCACTATCAGCGCCTGCTCGAGCACATCGTGCCCGATGTGGTACATGTCCTGGTGAACGGCCGCATCGTCAAGACCGGGGGCAAGGAGCTTGCCCAGGAGCTTGAGGACAAGGGCTACGAAGGCTTTGACGAAGCTGCGGCCTGAATTCGCGAGGAGCATCAGTGATGGAAGCAGTAGCGCAGTCCAAGAGCGTCTATCTCGAGGCATTCGAGCAGCTCACGCAGACCGGACCCGAGTGGCTCCGCCCGCTGCATGAGCGGGGCATCCACGCGTTCGAGGCCCGCGGGTTTCCGGGTCCGCGCGAGGAGGCGTGGCGCAAGACCAACCTGCGCCCGGTCACCCAGACGGATTTTCCCGTCGCCGATTCCCAGGGCGCAGCACCCAAGGAGCTGGTGGAGCGCCTCGGCGAGCTGGGCGAGAGCTATCGACTCGTGTTTGTGGATGGCCGCCTCGCCGCGGATCTCTCCGATCTGGCCGACCTGGCGAAAGGCCTGACGGTGACTCCGTTCAGTGAGTATGCCAATCAGCCGCCGGAGCGGCTGACCGCGGCCCTCGGTCGGCGGGTGGACATCGACTGGCATCCGTTCGCGGCCCTGAACACCGCGTTCTTTGCCGATGGCGCCTATGTGCATGTGGCGCGCGGCGCGATGATTGAAAAGCCGATCACCGTCACGCATATCATCACCGCCGAGGCCGATCAGCACGCCGTTTACCCGCGGCTGGTGGTCGAGGCCGAGGATGGCGCCGAGGTGCGCGTGGTCGAGCGCTTCATCGGCGATGATGCCGCCAGCACGCTGGTCTGCCCGGTCAGCGAGCTGTCGGCGGGCGAGAATACGATTCTCGACTACAGCCGTCTGCAGGAAGACGGGGCCGGGGTGATGAACATCGGCACGGTCAATCTGGCCGCTCAGCGCAACGCGTCGCTGCGGGGTGCCTTCGTCGCCGACGGCGGACGGCTCGGCCGGGTTGATCTGATCGCCGATCTGGAAGGCGAAGGCGGCGAGATCGACTGCAACGGCATCTATCTGACCGAACAGCGGCAGTTCGTGGACTTCCACACCTGGTTCAATCACCGCAGCGAGAACTGCTTCAGCCGGCAGCGCTTCAAGGGCATCCTCCAGGATCGCTCCGAGACCGTGTTCGATGGCCTGGTGAAGGTGTTCGAGGGCGCGCAGAAAACCGACGCGGTACAGGAAAACCGCAACCTGGTGCTGGGCAAGCGCGCCCTGGCGCATTCCAACCCGCGCCTGGAGATTTTCGCTGACGACGTGAAATGCACCCATGGCTCGACGGTCGGCGAGCTCGACGAGCAGGCGCTTTTCTACCTGCGGACCCGTGGCATCAGTGCCGAGGGCGCCAAGGGCATGCTGACCCTGGCGTTCGCCGGCGAGATCGTCGATATGTTTCGGGTCACCGGCGTCCGTGACCACGTCCGGCGGGTGCTGATGCGCCGGCTCAACGTGGAAGACGCGGACATTGGGGAGATTCTTTGAGCGCATATCCCATGCATGAAGCCCGGCCCGGCGCCGATCTGGCGCCGTATCGGGCGGACTTCCCGGTGCTGCAGCGGCCCATGAACGACCGCCGGCTGGCCTTCCTGGACAGTGCGGCGAGCGCGCAGAAGCCGCAGTGCGTGATCGATGCCGAACGGGACTGCTACGAGCGCTACTACGCGAATATCCATCGCGGTGTGTATCAGCTCTCGCAGCAGTCGACCCAGGCGTTCGAGAACGTCCGCGGGATCGTCCAGCGCTTCATCAACGCGCCGGACGAGCGCGAGGTGGTGTTCGTCCGGGGTGCGACCGAGGCGATCAATCTGGTCGCCCAGTCGTTCGTGCGCCCGATGCTCCAGCCCGGCGATGAGGTGCTGATCACCGGCATGGAACACCATGCCAACATCGTGCCCTGGCAGCTTGTCACCGAGGCCACCGGCGCCCACCTGGTGGTGGCGCCGGTGCTCGATGACGGCTCGCTGGACATGGACGGGCTGCGCGCGCGGATCAGCGAGCGCACCCGCTTCATCAGCGTCGTGCATGTCTCGAACACGCTGGGCACGATCAACCCGGTGGAGACCATTACCGAGCTGGCGCACGCCCGGGGCATTCCGGTGTTGATCGATGGCGCGCAGTCGGCGCCGCACATGCCCGTGGACGTGCAGGCCATGGGGGCGGATTTCTACACGTTCTCGGCCCACAAGACCTACGGGCCCAGTGGCTCGGGCATCCTTTGGGGCCGGCTGGCCCATCTCCAGGCCATGCCGCCCTATCAGGGCGGTGGCGATATGATCCGGACGGTGCGCTTCGAGGGCTCGGAATATGCCGATCCGCCGCAGCGCTTCGAGGCGGGCACGCCGAACATTGCCGGCGTGATCGCCACCGGCGTCGGGCTTGAGTATATGGAAGCGGTGGGCCGCGAGCGCATTCTCGCCCACGAGCAGTCGCTGCTGGCGTATGCCAACGAGCGGCTGGCGGAGTGGGATGACCTGCGGGTCATTGGGACCGCGCCCGGCAAGGCGGGCGTGATCTCGTTCGTGATCGATGGGATCCATCCCCATGACATGGGGACGATCCTCGACATGGAGGGCGTCGCCGTCCGGGTGGGGCATCACTGTACCCAGCCGCTGATGGAGCGCTTTGATGTGCCGGCCACCGTGCGGGCCTCGTTCGGCCTCTATAATGACCGCGCCGATGTCGATGCGCTAGTGGATGGCCTGCTTAAGGTGAAGTCGCTGCTCGGCTGACCATGACCGAACTATCGGCGCTCTACCAGGCCGTGGTGCTTGACCACAACCGCGCTCCGCGCAATCGTCATGAGGTGCAGCCCCATGACGGCGAGGCCAACGGCAACAACCCGCTCTGCGGTGACTGGGTGCATGTCGAGTTCCGCCTGGACCCGGCGGGCTGCATTGAGGACATCGGGTTCAATGGCGAGGGCTGCGCCATCTCGACGGCCTCGGCGTCGATCATGACCGAGGTGTTGAAAGGGCGCACCCTCGATGAGGCGCGCCGGATCGGCGAGCGGTTCCAGCATCTGGTGACCGATCGCGAGGCGCCGTTGCCGGCGGCGGATGATCCCGACCTCGAAAAACTCCTGGCACTGGCGGGCGTACGTGATTACCCCATGCGGGTGAAGTGCGCCACCCTTGCCTGGCACACCCTGCAGGCGGCGATTGAAGCGCCTGCCTCAGCGGATTCGGAGTAGCGCATGGTGGAACGGCCCCCGGTTGAGACAATGCGTGAAGGCGTGGTGAGCGCCCTGCGCAACGTCTACGACCCCGAGATCCCGGTGGACGTCTACGAGCTGGGTCTGATCTATGAGATCGAAGTGGATGCGGATGGCTTCGTCGACGTGCTGATGACGCTGACTTCGCCGGCCTGTCCGGTCGCCGGGCAGATGCCGATCATGATCAAGGCCGCGGTTGAGCAGGTCCAGGGTGTCGAGGCCGCCGAGGTGGAGCTGACCTGGGACCCGCCCTGGAGTCAGGATCGGATGTCCGAGAGCGCGCGCCTGCAACTGGGGTTCATGTAGTCGCGGCAGCGGGCCTGAACAGACCGGGATCCACTGGCGGGTCGAGCGCCGGGCCCTGTTCGATGAATGCCGGACGCTGGCCGGTGGCGCTGAAACCGTCGTCATAGCGGTACAGATCCGTCAACAGGATGCGCTCGCCTTCCATGCCCGCGACCTCCGTGATGGCGGTTATCCGCCGCGCCCCGTCGCCAAAGCGGGTCAGCTGGACGATGATGTCGATGGCCGCGGCGATCTGATCCCGGATCGCCCGCGCCGGCAGATCCATCCCCGCCATTAGCGTCATTACCTCGAGTCGGGCGAGCGCATCGCGCGGTGTATTGGCATGTGCGGTGGTCAGCGAGCCGTCGTGGCCGGTGTTCATTGCCTGAAGCATGTCGAGGGCCTCGCCGCCCCGGCATTCCCCCACCAGGATGCGATCAGGCCGCATGCGCAGTGCGTTGCGGACCAGCTCACGAATGCTGATCGCCCCGCTGCCCTCAATGTTTGGCGGGCGTGATTCCAGCGCCACGACATGATCCTGCTGTAGTCGCAGCTCCGCGGAATCCTCGATGGTCACGATCCGCTCGGACTCGTCGATCTCCTCTGACAGGGCGTTGAGGACCGTGGTCTTGCCCGTGCCCGTACCGCCGGCGATCAGGATATTGCGGCGGCGGTGGACACACAGGCGCAGGAAGGCGGCCATGGTGGCATCCAGGGCCCCGAACCCGACCAGATCATCGATCCCGATCCGCGTGTCGCTGAAGCGCCGGATGGTGAGCGTGGCGCCATTCAGCGCCAGCGGCGGGATGATCGCATTGACCCGCGAGCCGTCAGGCAATCGCGCGTCCACCAGCGGCGAGCCCTCGTCAAGGCGCCGACCAAGGGGGGAGACGATCCGGTCGAGGACACTGTCGAGGGAGGCAGCCGAACTGAATGCCAGGGCGGTCTTCTGCAGTCGGCCCTGACGCTCGACATAGATGCTCGCGGGCCCGTTGACCATGATCTCGCTGACCGTGGCGTCGGCCATGAGCGACTCAATGGGGCCGAGTCCGACCGTTTCGGCCACGACGGCAGCCACTACGGTATCGCCGTCCAGGTCATCAGGGATGGACAGTTCGCCTTCCTCGATCAGCTGCCAGGCCGTGGTTCGCGCCTCGTCACGTAATCGCTGTGCGGACAGGGTCTGGAGGATATCGCGCCGGTAGAGATCGAGGCGCTGGCTGATGCGCTCCTGAAACCGGCGCACCAGCTCGGGGGCAATCCGGGGTGTGGCGGCCGTCACCGGTGGCTCTGGCGTCGCTGCAGGGGGTGGATCGGGCTCGGGGGCGGATGGAACCGGTGTTTCGGGGGTGTCGGTGATCCCGGGCGTATCGGGCGCGTCCGCTACGCCCGCCACGTCCGCCGCGTCCGCCGGGCGCACCTGCCAGCAGGTGTCGCCCAGGCGCAGCGCATCACCAACGGCCAGCGGACCGGCCTGCCGGACCGGCTCGCCATTGAAGTCGATTTCCCGCCGTCCCGCCAGCAGACGGATGTGCACCCCATCGGTGTCGACCCGGAGCTCGGCATGCCGACGGGCGATCCCTTCACCGGCAATGCGCAGGTCACAGCGGCGCCCGCCACCAATGGTGTATCGGCGGCCGGGATCGAGGATCACCGGGGTGGGATGTTCCCGACCGCGGTGCTGGAGGAGTTCGAGTCTATTCATAACGGATCTCCCGGAGGGGCAGGCGTGGGACGGAGGTGGAGCGGCTTGGGTCGGCCCGCACGGGCGAGTCGGCCCGCGGATCGTCCTGCAGGGTGGGGGTGATGAGCACCACCAGTTCGGTCTGCTCGTTCTGGAATCGCTCCGAGCGGAACAGGCCACCGATCACCGGCAGTTTCCCCAGCCCCGGCACGCGACTGACCGCCCGCGACTGCTGCTCGTCGATCAGACCGGCGATCAACAGCGTCCGGCCGCTCGGTCCACTCATTTCGGTGATCGCGTTGCGGACCGAAAAGCCGGGTACACCGAGCACAGTGACGGACTCATCGACGTCGCTCACCTCCACCTCGATGCGGGTGCGGATATGGGCGTCATCGCCGACCACCGGCGCCACCTTGAGCAGGATCCCGTAATCCTTGAACACCACCGTGGGATCCCCGTCGCCGTTCTGGATGGGGATGGGCACTTCGCCGCCGGCCTGGAATTCGGCGGCGGTACCGCTCAGAGCCGAGAGCATGGGCTCGGCAATCACCCGGGCCTCGCCCGCCTGGCCAAGCAGATCGATCATCGCCGTCAGGCTCAGGCCCACGCCGAGGTAACCGTTGCCCTTGCCGATATCGAGCGGCAGCGACTGGTTGGGCAGAAAATCGCCCAGCGCGCCGCGAAAGACATCGTTGGTCTCCAGGTCGGCGGCATAGGCAAAGCTGATCGCCGGGGACTGCGTCGTCCAATCAAGGCCGATTTCGCGCAGGGTCGAGGTGCGCAGTTCCACGAACCGCGCCTTGACCTGGACGCTGGGGGTGTCGCCCGCGGTCGCCGGATCAGTGAAGTCACCGAGCTGCGGATACGCTTCCACCAAGCGCTCGAAACGCGCCGCGTCCCGATCGGTGGCCGGGCGTCCGGTCACGAAATAGGCGGCATCGATCCGCTCGAGTTGGATGCCGTCAATGCGCCCGGCGAGCTGCTCGAGCTGGCGGTCGCGCGGGGTGTCCGGAGCGGTTTGGACCGTGACCGGCAGATGCCGCGGCGGCGCGTCCCGGGACCAGATGCGCAGATCCGTCTGGCCGACGGCGCGGCCCATCAACAGGATGCCATCGCCGTCGCCGAGCACCTCGACTTCGGCGAGCTCGCCGTCACCAAGCGCCACGCGGACCACATCGCTCGCCTCAATGAGCCGTGAGTGCCCGACATCCACGCTGACCGCGGCGGCAGGCAGTGCGACCAATAGCCCGAGGGCCGTGGCCATGGCCCGGCACCAGTGCCTGATGCGCCCCGGTCTCACGGCTCACCCCCGATGATCAGTTCCACCGCGGTAGTCGCTTCGCCCGACTGGGTCCGGGTGATCGCTGCGGTGTCGATGCGATAGCCGGCCACCGGGGCGTCGTCGCGGCCAGCGCGCAGGACGACATGAATGCTGCCAATGGCGAGGGCCTGAGTGATGCGGGCGGCCTCCACCGGTGAGACGGCGAGGGTGAGGTCGTCATAGCCGGGGCGCCGGGCACGGTCCTCGCGGGCTGCAGTCCGCGCGCCGGTGGCGAGGATCGGGATGTCCGCGAGCAGGGGCAGGGTGGCGCGCTCGCCGTCCTCGCGATGGGTGAGCATCAGGTCGACCCGGTCACCGGGGCTCAGCAGTCCGGCGATCTCCGCGCCGCCGGACACCGGAATGGTAATGGCCCGATCGCCGGGGGTGATCTGATCGGCCAGTCGGGCGCGGTCCGAGTCGGCGACGTGCACCGGCAGAATCGCCCGACCCGCGCTCAGGTCATGGGTAAGGGTGCGCCCGGCGATGCGCCCCCAGGCGCTGTCAGCGATGGCGCGTTCGTGGACAAAGCGCACCGGCATCTCGCGCACGGCGACATGATCCTGGGTCAGACGGGTGCCCTCGGGCAGATCGTCGCGGGCGACGATTACCGGCCGGGTGGCATGCGTTGAGCGCAGTTCGGCTTCGATCGCCTGAGCGCGTTGCTCGAGATGGCGGTCGCCGGCCCAGACACCGGCACCACCGGCCAGCAGCGCCCCGGTCACCAGCAGGATGCCGCGTTTGAGGGGAGTCATGATCATGGCCTTCTCCCGGGACGGTTCATAACGGAATGGCCAGCGACCAGAGGGCCTGGTCGGTGTGGGTGGCAAACGCCTCGATCAACCGATCAATGCCCGACCAGATGCCCATCAGTCCGGCGATGACCGCCAGATACTCGGCGCTGCTCATGGTGTACCCCCTGGCGTGACCCGCTGCGCCAGTACCAGGGTCTGACCGGAGCGGCGTAGCAGCTCCACCCGGATCGCTTCTCCGTCGCGATGCAGCCGTATGCGCCGGCGCCCGGCAATGCCCGGGCCATCGACATCGGATCCCCGCCAGCCGGCGGCTTCAAGCGTCCGGGTCAATGCCCGGGCGGCTGGCGCGGGCCCCAGGGCGGTGCGGGCGTGCACCGAGGCGCCGGCGGCATTGCGACTCTGGAACTCGATCTCGAACCCTGCGGGCAGGGGCAGATAGGGCCTGGGGGCGGGCGGCTCGGCGGTGTCGAGGGGCATCAGGCTGATCATCACAGCATGCCCGGTACCGTCCGGCCTGACGGCGAGGCGCCGGGAGAATGTGTCGCTGGCCTGCCAGACCGTGTCGTCACGTCCGTCCCCATTGGAATCGGTCGCCTGCAGGACACCCGGATGGGCCTGCCAGTCCTGACGATATCGCGCCATTAGGGCATCGAGCCCGGTCTCGGTGGTATAGGCGAGCGTGCACATCGGGAGTCCGCCGATCATCACGCGGGCATCCCGCAGCACCTCGCTGGCATCGGCGGTCATGCTCAGGCGGTCGAGCTCGCCGGCGCAGGCGTTGCGCGCATCGATCTCGGCCGCAAGCAGCAGACCGGGCAGCATGCCGAGCCAGTGCCAGCGCGGCCGGCGTGACCGCTGACGACGCTCAACGACGCGTTGGCAAGCGGGCCGGCGGGGGAATGAAATCGGTTGCGCTGGCATCACGTCCTTCCTTGAAAACAAAAAATCGGCCGAGGATCTGGGCGGGTCTGGAGAGCGCATCAACCGGTTCACTGGCGACGATCTGCTGCAGGCGCTGCTCAAACTCATCGTCCGTAGCGGCCTGCCAGACCCGGGGGGAGAGCCCGCCCATGGCCGTGAGGGCGATCGGCGGGCGGTCATCGCCCGACTCGAGGACCGGGCGGACCCGCAGGGTGACCCGATCACCGCGCAGGCCGGTGCGCTCAACACCGAGCATGTCCCCCGAGAGTCCGACAAAGGAGGCGATTGACGGGGTTGACGCGCCGTAGGCGAGGCTGCGCACGGCACGGCCTGCCACCGGCAGGCGGGATGGCGTCTGACCGGTCGGCCGCGAGTGGTGCGCGTCATCGTCGATGCGCAATGCCCCCCCGGCATCCCGCCAGAGTGGATTGCGACTCGGCCCCTGGCGCTGCAGTGGCTCGACGGCCATCAGTGGGGCATGGTCATTGCCAAACACCCGATCCTCGATGGCGAGGTCGCTTTCGGCAGCGGGGGTGTCGCCGGCGAGGCTCTGCCAGGCGGTGTAGCGGGCGGCGGCATGGGTGGCGCGGTCCATGTCGCCGAGTCGGCCCAGGTAGTCCATCGCCACAAACGCCGGGATCAGCGCCATCAGGCCGACCAGCGACTCGGTGATCGCACTCCCCGATTGACGGCTCATGGCAGGCCCGGTGCTTCGAGGCGGGTCAACGACGCTTCCCAGAAGGGATTGAAAAGCGTGGCGGGGCGTTGCCGGTCGGGGCAGTGCCGGCCGCAGTCATCCGGGACGCGATAGCGCACCTCGCCGATGCTGATGTGGGCGTTGATCGACTCGCCGTCGGCGTCGCCGGGTAGCGGTGCGGTGACCAGCGCGGGAATCCGGACCAGGCTTTTGTCCCGCGGCGGCTGGCGAAGACGTGTGTAGCGGCTGACGCCGATGTAATTCCCGGCCAGCCGATCGGCATCGGCACGACCGCGGGCGAGGGTGGACCATGACTCCCAGCTCATCTTGCGCCAGTCGAAAAAGCTGACCTGCAGACGATCGCCGGAGCGCCATCCGCCGGCATCGGTACGCGGGGGCTGTTGGGTCACGCCCTGTTTGCGGAACCGCACCACCCGCAGAATGGAGCGGTCCCAGTCGCGGCCGCCGGCACCGAACCGCGGCCGCCCGGACCGGGCAGGGCCCCGAAGCCAGCGGCTCAGGCGGCGGTCGTGGTTGATTGTGGATCGCAGCACGCGTTGGAAATAGCCGTCGTCCCGCCCCGGAGTGACGCCTTCGAGTTTGAGGTAGGCCGATACCTGCCGACTGAGGAGGCGGGCGTCCATGGCCGTGGCGTAGGGACGGGGGATGGCATCGATGGCGCTTCGCTCATTGACCCGGAAATCGTCCCCGTAGCGCTCCACCACACGCTGCATGACCGCATCGACCCGCCCGGGCCGGAGCCCGTTGCGCGCTCCGTACTGCGCAAGCGACAGCAGATCCATGTAACGGTCGGCGCTGACGATGTAGCCGCCAGCCGCGATCGATGCGGTCTTGATCGCGGCGTCGATGAGGCGCTGCGCTTCGCGGGCGGCCACGCCGACATAGGGCAGGAACTGGGCGTAACGGGAGATCTGGCGCGACGCCTCACCGCTATAGCGCAGCCAGCTCATGGTGGCCACCAGATGGCCCACGGCGATGTGACTCGCGATCAGGCTGCGGTTGGTGTAGGCGATCAGGTTGAGGCGCCGGGCCGTCCAGCTCGCACCGCTGTAAGCAGCGGCGTCGGCGGCATTGACCACCGCCGACTCCTGCCCGATGCCGCGGATCGAGCGGTGCGTGAGCACGATCGCGGCGGCCGCGAGGGCGAGGGTGGCCAGAACCACGGGCAGGATCTGGCCACCCTGTCGGTCAGTTCTGCTCATTGAAATTCTGCAGCGTGTCTTCCTGACCCGCCCGGTCGGCCGCGCGCTGTGAGTTGTTGTCGGCCTGGTCGACCTGGTCGCTGCCATCCTGACCGGCCATCTCCCGGGCCATGGCGGCGGCCTGGCTGGAAATGGTGTCGCCGAAGGCCGAGAAAATGCCGATTCCGGCCACCGCGATGAGTGCGGTGATGATGATGTACTCCGACATCCCCTGACCGCGTTGGCGATGAATGCGACGGGTGGACGGGCGGACCGGCGGGTGTGGGCGTTGGATGGGCATGGCGCCTCCTTGACTGGGCGTTGAAAAGGCCGTGTATCGATCAGCCTAGAAACAATCACCGAAGGCGCGAAGTACCGCTGGTCGGGGGGTGCAGGGATCCGGCCGAGCGGCAGCGCTCGGGGCGATCAACGGTGGCGAGCCAGCGGATCCCGGGCGCATCCGCCGCCTCACCGGGCAGCCACCGGATGGCAAGTAGGCCGTGGGGAGTGGGTTGCAAGCCGTAAGCCGGCGGGCGGATGTCATTGACCGAGGCGTTCATCGCCATTAATCCGGTCTGCTCGCAGAGCCATACTAGCGCCCGGTCACGGGCCGCCGGGACAGCGTCGGCGTTGTGGCCAAGGCCGTACGCCCGGGTGAGTCGGGCGATGGCGGCGCGGTGCGAGGCACCCTCATCCGGGGCGATGGGTCCGTCGGCCACATCGGCGACGACATCGTCAGCCGCTGGTGGCGCGGGCAGGGGCAATGTGGCCACCGCCTGCACACCCCCGGGGGCGAGGCGGCGTCGGCGGCCGTCCGGGTGCAACACCATGCTCGGCCCGCCGTGGGCGACGACAAGGATCGGCACACCGCTGCGCGCGGCCTGCAGATGCACGCTGCGCCGATGCAGTCCCCCGAGGCTCGCCAATCCCGCTGTCGGCAGGTGGGCCGGGTTGACGATCAGGCGCGGCCCTCGGGCGACGGCCCGGTCCACGGCGCGGGGGTGGCTGGCATCCGAGCAGATCAGCACTTCGAGGGCTTGCAGGTCGTTCCGGTCCGGCTGGTCGGTTGTGCTAAGGGCCGCTTCGGCGAACGGCAGGGGAAAGGCCTTGGTCCATCGCCCGGTGGGGGCGTTGCGCACCTTGACGCCCGGGGTGATCGACACTTCGCTGCGAAGCTTTCCAGGTTCGAGGTAGCGATACCCATGCCGCAGGTGGATCATGCCGCCGGGTGGCCGCTGCCAGGGCGGCGGCAGCAGGACCGGGGACGCCGCTTCCGGCCAGACGACCCATCGTGCCTCGATCCGGGCAAGCGCGGCGTGGGCGAGGGCGGTTGATGTGCCCGGGTCGTCGTCAAGCGTCTGGACAATGGCGATGCGCGGCGCGTCGGACCGTGCGTGGGGCGGCGGATCCACCGGGATCAGGATCATGGGCGCGAGGCCCAGCGCGATCAAGGTTGGCATCAGCCAGGCCCGTGGCCGCGAGCGCATTCCGCCGGTCATGAGGGCGATGGCCAGCCCGGTCTGCCACAGCCCCAGGGCCGCATCCGCAGTGATCACACCGCCCGCGTCCACAAGGCGGAACGGTACCACCGATGGCGGCAGGAAAAGGCTCAGCGAGATCGGGATCCCCACCGACCGCAGCCCCGCAAGCAGGCCGATCAGCCCCACCATCGCACCCACCAGGCGCCAGGAATGGGTGACGCCGTGGCGATCCGCCGCCGCCAGGGCCACGACGATGAACGCCGCGAGAACCGTGAGCATCACTCCGATCGCGAGGGCCGGCTCCTGGCCCGCGACGGGGCCCAGGGCCACCCCCATTGGCAGTCCCAGTGCGATCAGGGTGTTGCGCACCCGCGCCCGTCGCGACTGACGCATGCCCATCAGCCACGGAACCAGCCACACCAGTCCTGCGGGCGCGAAACCCACCGGTGGCAGTGCCGCCACGGCGAGCAGGCCGGCGAGTAGCCCCGTCATTGCGGCGTTACTCGGGTGCGGGCGGGGCCTCGCCGAGGGCGTCGATCGCCCGGCGCAGGTCCACGAGCGCCGGCCGGCCGGCACTGACCGGGGCCAGTCGTTCGTGCTGCCCGAGCCGCCGGCGGGCCTGCTGGAGATGGACGACCGCGAGGTTGTAAGTGGCGAGGACATGACCCGGGTCGCGGGCGAGCGCGTCCTCGAAGTGCTCGATGGCGTTATGGGCATCACCGGCGCCGTAGGCAATCAGTCCGAGTTGGAAGTGCGGTGACACGAGCTCGGGGGAGCGCTCGATCACCGCTTCATAGCCCTGCCGGGCGCGTTCGGGATCGCCGTGCTCCAGGGCGGCATCGGCGCGGGCAAGGCGCTCGATCACCGATGGTGCATTGTTGCTGGGCAGGGCCACACAGCCCTGGAGCAGTGCGGCGACCGCCAACAGGCGGACTGAGGTCCGGATGCGGCTCATGGGTAATCCCTGTTGCAGTAAAAGCGCCGGCCCGTGAGCGGGGGCGGCAGTGTGTCGGCGGCCATTTCGAGGGTGGCCCGGGTGCCCCGCGGCGCCGTGATCCAGCGGCCCGGCGGCACCCGCGATGTCACCCGCAGCACCCTGAGCTCGCGGTCAAGCTGGGCAATATCGATCGCAAAGCGCATGCCAAGGGTGTGCACCCCGCCCCGCGCGATCAGCAGCAGGCCGCAGTCGCTGGCGGGCGCGTCGCTCCGGCCGAGCAGTCCGACGAGACGGGGCACGAAGCGGTCGGCCACCTCGACCCGGATGCGCCACGGCCCGCCGGGCGGGGGCATGAAAAGGCAGGTGGGCACGGCGTCGCGATGCTTCATAGCAGCCCGCCTTCCATGAACTGAAGGACAATCGGGAAGCCGATGATTAAAAACGTGACCGGAAACAGGAGCCCCACCAACGGGGCGAGCATTTTCACCGGCGCCTCGTTGGCCTTTTTCTCGGCGGCCGCGAAGCGTTCACGCCGGCGTTGGGCGGCCTGGTCACTGAGCGTCTGGCTGATCGCCGCGCCGGTCTCCTCGGCCTGGGCGATGGCCGCCACGAAGCCGTGCACGGCA
Source organism: Spiribacter roseus (assembly GCF_002813635.1). Taxonomy (NCBI): domain Bacteria; kingdom Pseudomonadati; phylum Pseudomonadota; class Gammaproteobacteria; order Chromatiales; family Ectothiorhodospiraceae; genus Spiribacter; species Spiribacter roseus. The sequence goes on from NZ_CP016382.1 coordinate 666,188, forward strand.
CTCAGGTCCACCCGCCGGGCCATGCGCTCGAGCGCCTCGAGGCGTGCCACTCCCGTGCGTGTATCGCGGTCGATGCGCTGCATCTCCGCGCGCAGCGGACCCGGTTCGAGATGCCGGGTGCACTGCGGCAGTGCCGCACTGAAACTCAGCCCGGCGCGGACCGAAAGCCCGAGCAGCTCGAGCAGTGCCGGGAACTGGCGGGCGATCAGGCGCTGTCGCCGCTGGCCCTGATCGCGCAGCCAGATCGCCGGATAGGCATAGCCCAGCACCAACCCCGCCAGTACCGAGCCGGCCCCTCCGGCGTCCAGCGACTCGAGTGCCGGCTGCAGGACCAGCGCGGCCACCATGGTGAGCAGGGCCGTGAGCCCCCGCAGCACCATCCACTCGCCGGGCAGCACCGCATAGCCCATGCCGGCCCGGTCGAGTCGCGCGGCCAGGCTCCGGGGCGGGAACCAGCGCGTGGGATCGACCTCGGCGTTAATGAGCCGCGCCAGCGGCAGCAGCAGTCGGAACAGCCGCGGCGAGGGATCCCGCCAGCGATCCACCGCCGGGCCGCGGCGTACCCGCGCAAGCTCGGCGATGCCGGCCACGCCGCCGGCCGCCGCGAGCCCCAGCAGGCCCGCCGTCCATTGCGCGCCCGCTTCAGATATCAATGGCGACCACCCGGCGGATCGAGACCATCGCCAGCGCCATGGCGACGGCCACGATAACAATGACCGCCCAGCCGAGGGGCTCGGTGAAAAGCCGCGCCATCATTGCCGGTTGCTGGAGGTAGAGCATGCCGCCGATGCCGAACGGCAGCACCATCATCACCCGGCCCTGCATCCGCCCCATGGCCGTCAGTGCGGTGATGCGTTCTTCGACCTGGGCGCGCTCACGCAGTGTGATGGAAAGCGTGTCGAGGGTATGGGCGAGATCGCCGCCCACGCGATGCGAGATCATGATGGCGTTTCGAAACAGCGCGGTCTCCTCGGCGGGCACGCGCTCGGCGAACCCACCGAGCACCGTCTCGAGCTCTTCACCCAGGCGCTGGCGGCTCAGCATCAGGCCGAACTCCTGGCTGAGCGGAGCGGGCTGGCGGCGCGATACCAGGGCCATGGCCCGACCGATGTTCGTCCCGGCGCGCAGTGAGCTGGCAAGGGTCTGCAGGGCATCGGGCAGCTGGCGGATGATTGCCCGGCGGCGGCGCTCGCGGATGCGGTACACGCCGATGCGCGGCAGGGCCAGTCCGGTCAGCCCGGCGGCGACCGCCACCGGCCAGGGCAGGAGAATGGCAGTGAGGGCGGCGAGCACCAGCCCCAGCCCAACGGCGATCTGCAGGAGACGGCGGGCGGGCAGATCGATGAACTGCGCACGCAGATCATCCTGCGCGGTCGCCTGAATATGCGAGCGATAGCGCTGAATGGCGGGTACCAGGCCACTCACCAGCGCCATCAGGGCAAGGCCGGCGGCCAGACAGGCGGCGATCAGGGCGAGCAGTGCGAAAGACATCATGGCCCCGACACTGCCGGGGCCCCGGGGCGGGTTCAACGACCGTTGGTCGATTCCTGGGCAAAATACTGATCGACGAACGCCTCGAACGGGGGCTCGTCGCGGGCCTCCATGTCGGCCTGCTCGGCGCGTGAGCGGATCGCCTCGTCGGCGAGGCGCGCGCGCACCGATTCGTCCAGTGGCCACTGGCGGATGGTCTCGACATGCTCGGCCGAGGTGCGCAGGGCGAATTCGACGAATTCCTCGTTGTGCGCGTGCATGGCGGCGAGCACCTGCGCGGAGGGAGTCCGCCCGGCGTCGGCCACCGACGCCCGATAATCGGCGAGGATGCGACTGTAGCGGCCGTCCTGGTGCACCTCGTCGAGGAGTTCCGCCGGGCCGGTCATCGCGCCGAGTAACTCATCCGCCCAGTCCCGCAGGCCGACCCGCTCGCCATCGCCGCGATGCAGGGTCAGGTTCGGGTCCCGCCCGTGGCGGGCGACAAGGCCCTGATTGGCGTTGATGTGGTGCTGCTCGAGGGCGTTGATCGGTGGACTGTCCTCCAGCAGGCAGAACACCAGCAGGGTCTCGAGAAAGCCGATCTGATCGGCGTCGATGCCGATCGGGTTGAACGGGTTGAGATCCAGCGCACGGATCTCGACATACTCGACCCCGGCGCGGTTGAGCGCGCAGGTCGGCGGCTCGCCGGACTGGGCGACCGCCTTGGGACGGACGAAGCTGTAGTACTCGTTCTCGATCTGCAGCACGTTGGTGTTGAGCTGGCGCCAGACGCCATCAACGAGCGTGCCGATGCGTGCGTATTCCGGATCGGGGGTGCTGATCGCCGCCCGCAGGCTGGCCACGTAGGCATCGAGGTTGTTGTAGTCGATCTCGAGGGCGGCCTGGGCGTTGTTCTTATAGCCGATATCGCTCATGCGCAGGGACGTCGCGTACGGGGTGTAGAAGGTGTTCGCCGAGAACGATTCGAAGTCCAGGTTGCGACCGCCGGTGAACGACTTGCAGATCGCCGGTGAGGCGCCCATCAGGTACGGCACCAGCCAGCCATAGCGCTGGAAGTTGCGGATCAGCCGAAAGTAGAAGTCCGAGCGGAAGGTGGCGAAGTCGCGCCGGTCGTCCTCGCGCGCCTGGACCGAGCGCAGGAACGCCTCGCTGAACGAGTAATTGAAATGGATGCCGGCGATCGCCTGCATGGTGCGCCCGTAACGCCAGTCCAGGCCGTGGCGGTAGACATGCTTCATGCGACCGATGTTCGAGTCGCCGTAATCGGCGATGGGAATGCTTTTATCGCCACCGACGATGCAGGGCATGGAGGTGGCCCAGAGCAACTCGTCGCCGGTCTGATCGACGGTGTAGCGATGCAGATCGGCGAGATGCTGCAGCGCCGCCTCGCCATGGGTGTAGGCGGGGGTGACCAGCTCGAGCAGCGCCTCGGAGTAATCGGTGGTGATCTCCGGATGACACAGCGGTGAGCCGAGCCCCTCGGGATGCGGCGTCTGCGCGATGTGGCCGGCGGGCGTCACCCGCAGGCTTTCCTTTTCCAGGCCATGGCGGCTGCCGGCGAGCAGACCGCGCTCGCCATGGGCCTGCAATCGTTTCACGCGACGCTCGGCGCTACGGTTCATGGTGTTGGACTACTCGATTCCGAAAGCCGCGATTGTGCCGATGTCGAGCGTCATTTGGAATGGCATGTTGCGGTGCGTATCGCCATAGGGCGCGGGCGGCGGGTACCGTGCAGCCATTCACTGTGCGATATCCGGAGGATCACGGCATGACGAGAACGGCACTGGTAACCGGAGGGACCCGGGGCATTGGGGCCGCCATTGCGCGGGCGCTGCGAGACTCGGGCCATCAGGTCATCGCGACCTATCAGGGCAATGACGAGGCCGCGGCGGCGTTCACACGCGATACCGACATCCCGGCGCGCAAGTGGGACGTCTCCGACTTCGCCGCCTGTCAGCAGGGCGTGGCCGACGTGGTTGAGACCTATGGTTCCGTCGATGTGCTCGTCAACAATGCCGGCATCACGCGGGACGCCACCCTGCACAAAATGGAGGAGGCGGACTGGAACGCGGTCATCACCACCAACCTGAACTCGGCGTTCAACATGACCCGGGCGGTCATCAATGGGATGCGCGAAGCCGGCTTCGGGCGGATCATCTCGATTGCGTCGATCAACGGCCAGAAGGGCCAGATGGGGCAGGCCAACTATGCCGCGGCCAAGGCCGGACTGATCGGCTTCACCAAATCGGTGGCCCAGGAGAATGCCCGTCGGGGCGTGACGGCCAATGTCGTCTCGCCGGGCTATATCAGCACGGAGATGGTGGCGGCGGTGCCGGAGAACGTCCTTGAGAAGATCGTCGGCCAGATCCCGGTCAACCGCCTCGGCGAGGCCGAGGAAGTCGGCCAGGCGGTGGCCTACCTGGCGAGCGACGGGGCGGGGTTCGTCACCGGCTCGACGCTGAGCATCAACGGCGGCCAGTGGATGGCCTGATCGCCTCAGTGTGAGGCGTTGAAAAGGCTCGGCCCCTGTTCGTCGATCAGGCGCCGTGCCTTCTCCAGCGTCACTTCGGCGGCCATCTCCTGGCTGCCATGGACATCCGCGCGCACGAACGTGGTCGTCAGCGTGGTGCCGTCCCGATCCACTGAAATCTGTCCGCTGACCCGCCAGCCGCCGGGATCCTCACGCGGCGTCGCGGTGATCGTGTAGCCCTGATAGGTGGTCTCGGCGACCACCCTGGGGGGATTGTCGCCGCCGTTGCGACCCATCATGCTGCGCATAAATCGTATGATCATGACCCGACAATGCCCATCACAACGGTGGCGATCAAGGGAGCGACGCGCGGATGACGACCATGGCGGATCGACTGACGTTTCTGAAGGGATTTCTCCAGCGACCCCGTGAAGTGGGATCGGTGGTGCCCAGCTCGCGCTTTCTCGAACAGCGCCTGCTTCGCGTGATTGACGCCGCCCATGCCCGGACGCTGGTGGAACTGGGGCCCGGTACCGGCGGGACCACCCGCGCCGTGCTGAAAGCCCTGCCGGCGGATGCCCGGCTGCTCGCCATCGACACCAACCCCGCGTTCGTCCGCGAACTGGCGGGGATCCGTGACCCGCGCCTGCATGTGGCTGAGGGCAGTGCCGCTGACCTGGCCACGCTGATCCGCCAGCACGGGCTGACGGCGCCGGATATCGTGTTCTCGGGCATTCCCTTCTCGACCCTGCCGGAGGCCGTGGCGGACGGCATACTCGAGTCGGTCTGGGCCGCCCTCGCACCGGGCGGGCGGTTCACCGCCTATCAGTTCCGCGATGCCGTGTGTCGGCAGGGTCGCCGGGTGATGGGCGAGCCGCTGGTGGAGTGCGAATGGGTGAATCTGCCGCCCATGCATTTCTATTCGTGGGACAAGCCAGAGCGCGCCGGCAGGCGTCGCGCCAGTGGCAGCGCCACCGCGCCGTAGATCAGGATCGGCACCACCGAATAGCGCGCCGCCCCCAACCAGTCGCCGACCAGACCGCCCAGCAGCGGGACAAAGAAGTTGGTGATGGCGCCGACGGCGAACATGCCGGCGGCCAGCGCGGCTGTGGCATTGCCGCGGGTATAGAGCGGCGGCAGGGCGACCAGCAGGATCAGCAGCAGGCCGACCGACAGACCCGTCGGGATGAGCGCGGTCAGCGCCGGCCAGCCCGCCAGGAACAGGAAGCCGCTGAGTCCCAGCAGACTGACGAGCATCAGTACCTGCAGTGGCCTCGGGTGGCCGATCCAGCGCCGGCCCACGGTGAACATGATCAGCGAGGCCGCGATCTGCGTGGTGTTGAACAGCGTCAGCGCGAGGGGCAGCAGTTCGGCCTCGCCGCGGCCCTCGAGCACGGTGCCCATGTAGGCATTGACGCCAAAGAACACCGATCCACTCGCCCCCAGCAGGATCCCCAGCTTCCAGACCAGCGGCCGGCGCCAGTCCGGCAGCCAATGCCCGGTGTCGTTTTCAAAGGCCCGCGAGGGACGGCTCAGCAGCCGGATGCTGAGCGCCGGGATCAGCGCGGGCAGCGACCAGAACAGCAGCGTCAGGCGCCAGTCGCCGCCGGCCAGGGGGAGCATGACCGGCAGCGTCAGGGTGGAGCCGATGACCTCGCCGATCAGCATGCCGTTCATGTAAATGGCGGTGCCCATGGCAATCCGCGATGGCCACCATTCGGTGAGCAGCGTCGGCAGCGCCGGCTGGATGCCGGCAATGGCGATGCCCATCACGGCGGTGGCGATGAAAAGCGTTGGCACGCCACCCAGCCCCCGCGCGGATGAGCTCAGGACCACCAGAAGCAGGGCGGTGATGAGGGTGCGGCGCGCCCCGATGCGGCTGATCAGCCACGAGGCGCCAAGCCCCGCCACCGCGAGCATCAGGATCGGCAGGGTGGTGAGCGCGCCGGTGGCCGCCTGTCCCAGATTCAGATCATCGGCGATGCGGGGCGCGAGGGGCGGGGCGACGAGCACGGTCAGGCGCAGATACAGGCCGGTCAACCAGAGCAACAGCATGACGATGGGCGTTGATGGTGTTTTCGACGCGTCGGTGTCCATGCATTCCCCGGGCATTAAACGCTAGACTCTAGCACCGAAAGGAGGTCTTTCATGCGGTGGTTGAGTGATTCCAATGGTATCCAGTGGAGTGTCGACGTGCTGTTCGGTTCCTACGGGACCTATTACCTCATGTTCAGCCCCGGGCCGGGCGAGCACTCCGGGCAGCCGCGCAAGCTGGCCATTGCCGCGGACTCGCAGCGCGAGGCGGCGGCCGCGCTGGACGCCATGGATGAGGCGGCGCTCGTCGCCGCGCTCGCCGATTCCACCGACTTCAACGAAACCTCGCCGCTGGGGTTCTAGCGCGATGGACGGGGGTTATCCCGGCGGCGTCATCGACCTGCGCCTGCATCGCCCGCAGACCCGGCTCATGCTGGTCGAGCAGACCCTCGCCGCGCTGCAGCCGGGCGAGGACATCCTGCTGGTGTTCCGCGAGCGCCCCGCGCATCTGCCCGACTATATCCGCGCCCAGTATCCGGATCGCTTCGAGGTGACCGCCGTCGACACGGGCCCGGAAGTCTGGAGCCTGCGCGTCCACCCCCTCGACACGGACGCCTGAGATGCGAGAGCTCGAACACAGCCATCGGCCCGAGGACATCCGCCATCGCCTGGAGTCGGGCCGGCGCACCAGCTACCTGCGAGACGCCATTCTGGGGGGCATCGATGGCTGCGTCACCACCTTCGCCGTGGTGGCCAGCGTCGCCGGCGCCGGGCTGCCCGGCCTGATCGCGTTCAGCCTGGGGCTGTCGAGCCTGATCGCCGATGGCTTCAGCATGGGGGTGAGCAACTATCAGGGCGTGAAAAGCGATCGCGATGCCGTCGAGCAGGCCCGGGCCACGGAAAACAGCCACATCCGCGAGGTGCCGGATGGCGAGCGCGAGGAGATCCGCCAGATCTTCGCCCGCAAGGGCTTCGAGGGCGAGGTGCTCGAGGAGATCGTCGAGACCATTTCCGCCGACGAATCACTCTGGGTGGAGACCATGCTGCGCGAGGAGCACGGGCTCGACCTCGAGGGGGCGGAGCCGCTCCGCGCCGCGCTGTGGACGTTCGGCGCCTTCGTCATCGTGGGCGCCATTCCACTGCTGCCATTCATGCTGCCGCTGGTGGGCGTTGACGTCGCGTTCGCCGTGAGCAGCGTCCTGACGGCGATCACCTTTTTCGGCATCGGCTTTGTCAAAGGCGTTATTCTGGGCGACGGCCATTGGCGTGCCGGCATCGAAACGCTTTTCATGGGCGGTGGCGCGGCCGTGATCGCCTATCTCGTCGGCGGCATTTTCGAGCCGATGATGACTGAGATGGGATTGGCCATATCGGGTTAAATCGACAAGGAGAGAGCATCATGCCCCGTCAACCCAAGATCCTGATCGTTCCGGTGGATGGCTCGGAAGGCGCCAGTGCGGCGGCCGAGTACGCGCTTGGTCTGGCACAGGCACTGGATGTGCCGGTCCGCCTGCTGTACGCCTTTCCCCGTGATCCGGTCGACATGTTCGGCATTCCCACCGAGGCGCCCGGCCCGGAGGAGCTGGAATACTTCTCGCCCGAAGCCTTCGAGCGCCTGCGCGATCAGAGCGCCGAGAAGGCGTTCGCCGCCACCCGCGAGGTGCTGGGGGAGACGGCTGTCGAGATCCAGGAGCAGATCGTCTCGGGCCATCCCGCCGAGGCCATCGTCGCCCATGCCGCCGCTGAGGATCAGCCTCAGGTGGTCATCGGCAGCCGTGGCCTGAGTGGCTTCAAGGAGTTTCTCCTTGGCAGCGTCAGTCAGCGGGTGCTGCATCAGGCCGACTGCCCGGTCACCGTGGTGCGCTGACCCGGCGTGGCCGTCCCAACCGACAACGGTCTGGCGGAACGGGTCAGGCGTCTCGCCACCGGTCTTGGCGACGCCGGCCAGCGACTGGTGACGGCCGAGTCGTGCACAGGGGGCTGGATCGCCAAGGTGTGTACCGATCAGCCCGGCAGCTCAGCCTGGTTCGAGGAAGGACTCGTCACCTACAGCAATGCCGCCAAGCAGGCGCGGCTTGCGGTGCCGGCTGAGACCCTGGCCCGACACGGCGCGGTGAGTGCCGCCACGGCCGAGGCAATGGCCCGGGGCGCGCAGGCCGGTATCGCCGGGCGGGTCGCCGTCGCCACCACCGGCGTCGCGGGTCCGGGCGGTGGTACGGCCGACAAGCCGGTGGGGCTTGTCTGGTTTGCCTGGGGCCTGCCCGAGGGGCAGGTGGTCAGTGAGGCGGTGACCTTTAAAGGCGATCGTGATGCCATTCGCCATCAGAGTGTGGTGCATGCCCTCGATGGGCTGCTGATGCGTTTTCCCACCGCCTGACGCGGCGGTCTGGCCGACGGCCGGGGTGGGCGGTTGGCCGGGACTATGGGACAATCAACGCATTATCGACAGCTTGTAAACCCAGGGGTTGAGCATGGACGAAGATCGCAAGAAAGCATTGGGCGCGGCCCTCGGCCAGATCGAAAAGCAGTTTGGCAAAGGGGCGGTCATGCGCATGGGTGATGCCCGCGCCGTGGGCAACGTCCCGGTCATCTCCACCGGCTCGCTGGCCCTGGACGTGGCGCTTGGCATTGGCGGCATCCCGCGCGGCCGGGTGGTGGAAATCTACGGCCCGGAGTCGTCCGGCAAGACCACACTGACCCTGCAGGCCATCGCCGAGGCGCAGCGCGCCGGCGGCACCGCGGCGTTTGTGGACGCCGAGCATGCCCTCGACCCGGAGTACGCCCGCAAGCTTGGCGTGGACGTGGATGAGCTGCTGGTCTCGCAGCCGGACACCGGCGAACAGGCGCTCGAGATCGCCGACATGCTGGTGCGCTCAAGTGCCGTGGATGTCGTCGTGGTCGACTCGGTGGCCGCCCTCACGCCCAAGGCCGAGATCGAAGGCGAGATGGGTGACTCGCATGTCGGCCTGCAGGCGCGGCTCATGTCCCAGGCACTGCGCAAGCTCACCGCCAACATCAAGCGCTCCAACACCACGGTGATCTTCATCAACCAGATCCGCATGAAGATCGGCGTGATGTTCGGTAGCCCGGAGACCACCACCGGCGGCAATGCGCTCAAGTTCTACTCATCGGTGCGCATGGATATCCGCCGCATCGGGGCGATCAAAAAGGGCGACGAGGTGATCGGCAACGAGACCCGCGTCAAGGTGGTGAAGAACAAGATGGCGCCGCCGTTCCGGCAGGCCGAGTTCGAGATCCTCTACGGCGAGGGCATCTCCCGCGAGGGCGAGCTGATCGATCTGGGCGCCAAGAACGGTATCGTCGACAAGTCCGGCGCATGGTACAGCTACAACGGCGATCGTATCGGTCAGGGCAAGGACAACGTCCGCAACTTCCTCAAGGAGCATCCGGAGATCACCGATTCCATCGAACAGGCGCTGCGCCAGAAGCTCCTCGATCTCCCCTCGGATGATACGGCGTCGACGACCACCGAAGAGGGCGGGGCGAACGCCTGAGCACCATGAGCGACGGCGCCGGCGACCCCGCCGAATCGATCCGCGAGTGCTGCATCCGGCTTCTGGCCCGCCGCGAGCACTCGCGGGCCGAACTACAACGAAAGCTCGAGGCGCGTGACTTCCCACGCGCCGATATCCCTCCCGTGCTGGACGCCCTTGCGGCGGAGAATCTCCTGAGCGATCAGCGCTTTGCCGAGATGTTCGCGAGAACGCGTTCGGAAAATGGCCAGGGCCCGCTCAAGATCCGAGCGGATCTGCAGGCGCGCGGCGTCACTGGCGCAGACATTGACCGCTCACTCGAACTTGTCGACGATACGTGGTTTGAACACTGTCGTGCCGCCTGGCAGCGGCGGTTCGGACGCGCGCCTGCGGATCGGCGCGAATGGGCCCGGCAGGCCCGGTTTCTGGCCGGCCGCGGGTTTGGGGGCGAACTCGTGCGTCGCGTTCTCGATGCGGCGGCGGGCGACGATGACAACACAGACACTTGAAAGCGAATCGGCATGAATAAAAGCAGTGCAGCCATCCGTCGGGCCTTCCACGAGTTCTTTGCCGAGCGCGGTCACGAAATCGTGCCCAGCGCCTCGCTGGTCCCCGCCAACGATCCCACCCTGCTGTTCACCAATGCGGGGATGGTGCCGTTCAAGGATGTGTTCCTTGGCCGCGAACAGCGCCCCTACAACCGCGCGGTCAGTGCCCAGCGCTGCGTGCGCGCCGGCGGCAAGCACAACGATCTCGAGAATGTCGGCTATACCGCCCGGCATCACACCTTTTTCGAGATGCTGGGCAATTTCAGTTTCGGCGACTATTTCAAGCGCGATGCCATCCGCCATGCCTGGGCGTTTCTCACCGAAACCCTCGAGCTGCCCGCCGAGCGGCTGTGGGTGACCGTCTATGCCGATGACGATGAGGCGGCCGGTATCTGGCTCGATGAAATCGGCGTGGACCCGGCGCGTTTCGTGCGGATCAGCTCGTCCGACAACTTCTGGTCCATGGGGGATACCGGTCCCTGCGGACCCTGCTCCGAGATCTTCTACGACCACGGCCCCGAGGTGCCCGGGGGCCCGCCGGGCAGTCCGGACGAAGACGGCGATCGCTATGTCGAGATCTGGAACCTGGTGTTCATGCAGTACGACCGCGGCGCCAACGGGGCGCTGTCGCCGCTGCCTAAACCCTCCATCGACACCGGCATGGGTCTCGAGCGCATGGCGGCCGTCGCCCAGGGGGTGACCAACAACTACGACATCGATCTGTTCCGCCGGCTGGTGGACGCCGCGGCCGGGCTTGTCGGCACTGATGACCGCGCGTCGAGTTCGCTGCGCGTCATCGCTGATCATATCCGCGCCTGCTCGTTCCTGGTGGTCGATGGCGTGCTTCCCAGCAATGAAGGCCGCGGCTATGTGCTGCGGCGGATCATCCGACGGGCGGTGCGGCATGGTTACAAGCTGGGGGTCAGCGATCCGTTTTTCTGGCGGCTTGTGGAGCCACTGGTCGGTGAAATGGGCGAGGCCTATCCCGAACTGGCCGAGCATCAGGCGCTGGTGGAGCGCGTCCTGCGACTCGAGGAAGAGCGTTTCCGCGAGACCCTTGAGCAGGGGCTGCGGCTGCTTGAGACCGATCTGAACGATCTCGAGGGCGACACCGTGCCCGGCGAGACCGTGTTCAAGCTCTATGACACCTTCGGCTTTCCGGTGGACCTGACCGCGGATGTCGCCCGCGAGCAGGGGCTTCACCTGGACATGGAAGGGTTTGAGGCGGCGATGACGGCCCAGCGCGAACGCGCCCGGGCGGCCAGCGTGTTCCGTGCCGAATACGGCGGCGCGGCCGATTTTGGCGGCACCACCGAGTTCAGTGGCCACGCGGTCTATGAGGACGCGGCCGAGGTGATCGGGCTGTACCGCGACGGTGGGGCGGTGGACGCCCTGGCCCCGGGGGACACCGGCATGGTCATCCTCGATCGCACGCCTTTTTACGCCGAGGCCGGCGGCCAGGTGGGGGATAGCGGTCATCTTGTTGCCAATGGTGTCGAGTTTGCGGTCGACGACACCCAACGCTACGCCCAGGCGCGCGGGCACATCGGCCGCATGATCAGCGGTGAGCTGCGGCTTGGGGATGCCGTGGACGCCCGAATCGACGGCGCGCGCCGCGATCGCACCACCCTCAATCACACCGCGACCCACCTTCTGCATGCGGCACTGCGTGAGGTCCTCGGCGAGCATATCCACCAGAAAGGATCGCTGGTGGCGCCGGATCGGCTGCGATTCGACTTTGCGCACTTTGAGCCGATCACCGCCGAGCAGCGCCGCGAGATCGAGGCCCTTGTGAATGCCTGGATCCGGCGCGACCAGGATGCCGAGATTTTCGAGACGGGGTATGACGAGGCCATCGCCCTGGGCGCGACGGCGCTGTTTGGTGAAAAGTACGGGGATCGGGTGCGGGTGGTGCGCTTTGGTGACGTCTCCACCGAACTCTGCGGGGGCTCCCACGTTGCGGCGACCGGGCGCATCGGGTTGTTCCGTCTGATCGCCGAGGGCGGTGTGTCGGCCGGGGTGCGGCGCATCGAGGCAATCACTGGCGCCGACGCGGTGGCCCGGGTCCAGGCCGACGCTGCGACCCTCGACGCCGCCGCTGAGCGCCTGAAGGTCTCGCCGGATAACCTGCTGGTCCGACTGGATCAGGACATTGATCGGCAGCGCTCGTTGGAGCGCGAGCTCGGCCGGCTCAAACAGAAGCTCGCCAGCCAGGCCGGCGACGAGCTGGCGGATGCCGCCACCGACATCGAGGGTGTCAAGGTCCTGGCCGCCCGGGTGGAGAACGCGGGCGAGTCACTGCGGGACACCGTCGATCAGCTCAAGAACAAGCTCGGGCGGGCCGTGATCGTGATCGCCGCCGAGGATGGTAACGGCAAGGTCCGCCTCGTGGCCGGGGTCACCAGTGATCTGACCGGGCAGGTGCGTGCCGGGGATCTCGTCAACCACGTCGCCACCCAGGTGGGGGGCCGCGGTGGCGGGCGGCCCGATTTTGCCCAGGCGGGCGGGAGTGATGCGGCGGCTCTGCCGGCTGCGCTCGATTCCGTCACCGACTGGGTGCAGTCACAGCTTCAGTCATAACAAGGGAACGGAATGTCGCTAGTTGTCCAGAAATTCGGGGGCTCGTCGGTCGCCAATATTGAGCGCATCGAAAACGTCGCCCGCAAGGCCATCGCCTCGCGCGATGCCGGTCATGACGTGGTCGTGGTGGTCTCCGCCATGAAAGGCGAGACCGATCGGCTCAACGAACTGGCCTACGGGGCCGCGCAGAACACCACGCCGCGCCCGCGTGAACTTGACCTGCTGCTGTCCACCGGCGAGACCGTCACCATTGCACTGCTGACCATGGTGCTCGAGCGCATGAACGCCCCGGCGCGCTGTCTCACCGGCGCGCAGGTCCGGATCCTGACCGACAGCGCCTTCAGCAAGGCACGGATCCAGGACATTGATGCCGAATCGATCCGTGAGGACCTGGGCGCCGGGCGGATCGTCGTGGTGGCGGGGTTCCAGGGCGTCGACGAGAACGGCTCGATCACGACCCTCGGCCGGGGCGGCTCGGATACCACCGCCGTCGCGCTGGCCGCCGCCCTGGAGGCCGACGAGTGCCAGATCTATACGGATGTGGACGGCGTCTACACCACCGATCCGCGGGTGGTTCCCACCGCGCGGCGCCTTGAACAGGTCACCTTCGAGGAGATGCTCGAACTGGCGAGTCTGGGCTCCAAGGTGCTCCAGATTCGGGCGGTGGAGTTTGCCGGCAAGTACCAGGTGCCACTGCGGGTGCTGTCGTCCTTTGAGGATGGCCCCGGGACATTGATCACGATGGAGGGACAGAATATGCAGCAGGGCAGTATGGAAGAGCCCCTGATCGCCGGCATCGCCTTCAACCGCGATGAAGCCAAACTGACGATGATCGGTGTGCCGGACACGCCGGGGATCGCGACTCAGATTCTCGGGCCGGTGGCGGATGCCAACATTGAAGTGGACATGATCGTGCAGAACATCAGCAATGATGGCCTGACTGACTTCACGTTCACCGTCAACAAGTCGGAATATGACCGTGCGTTGGAGATTCTCCGCCGACAGGCCGAGGTGCTGGGTGCACGCGAGGTGTTCGGTGACAGCAGCATCGTCAAGCTCTCGCTGGTGGGCGTCGGCATGCGCTCGCATGCCGGTGTGGCCAGTCTGATGTTCAAGGCGCTGGCGGCCGAAGGCATCAATATCCAGATGATCTCGACCTCCGAGATCAAGATCTCGGTGGTCACCGACGAAAAATACCTCGAGCTCGGCACCCGGGCGCTTCACAAGGCCTTTGAGTTGGATGACCGCAGCGGCAAGACCGTGCGGGTTGAAGGCCAGTCCGACTGAATGCGGGGGAGACAGCCCCTGCCTCAGAATATACAATTATACTTTGGTCCAAGTAGTCCGACCGGAAGGGAATCATCGCAAGGCTTTGCGAGTCCGACCCGTAGGTGGCCGCAATAACAACGAGGAGTCGTCGGAATGCTTATTCTGACCCGCAGGGTGGGCGAGACCCTGATGATTGGCGACGACGTCGCCGTGACGGTGCTGGGCGTGAAGGGCAATCAAGTCCGCATCGGCGTGAAGGCCCCGAAAGATGTCACGGTCCATCGTGAGGAGATCTACGAGCGCATCCGCGAAGAAGACGAGGGCAATGCCGGCGGCGAAGCGGGCTCCGACGATCGCTGATCACCGAGCCGGGCCGGTTTACGCCGGCCGTCCTGTTACCGTATCCTACGCGTCCAATCGGAGAGGTGGCCGAGCGGCTGAAGGCGCTCCCCTGCTAAGGGAGTAAGGGCTTGATCGCCCTTCGTGGGTTCGAATCCCACCCTCTCCGCCACTCACCTTGTAAAATCAAGCACTCATAGTGGATTTTCGCAGGCGCCCATCAAAGCGCCCATCATCTCAGAATCGCTTGAGTGCCCGGGTTCCCGGCTAGGTTGACGGCTCCTATAAGCTCAAACGGTGAGCTTGTGGCCGAGAATTTTACTCCCCCCTTGCGACCTGGTGTGTTCCTCGACCGCCGCGACGCCGCGGGTCGCTCATGCGTCGATCCAACGCCTCGTCTCTCGAGCCACTACTGTTGTGTTTTGTTTGCCCTGGCTGGTAACGGCAATGTCCAGACAGGCGCTCGGACCGTTCCGAGATTCACGTCTTCGTAGCTGTCCGGGCGGATCTATCCGACGAACGGTCGACAGCCTGCTGACAACAACCGTTACGCTATGGGTCTCAATGCAGGGATAGAGGGGGGCAATGATCTTCCTGAGCTATTCGCCAGAGAGGGGCATCGAACAGGTGGAACGATCTGAGCTGCCCACCGGCGAGCGCATCCGGGACGTGACAGTTATTGCAGCATGCGGAGCAGGCCCTCGAGGCGTTGCATCCCCTCTTCCAGGCTTTCCTGAAGCTGATCGCTGGAGCTATCGGTGACGCTAAGAGACCCAGCGCCGAGTAGCCTGCCGTCGGCTGTGATTTCCTCAAGTGAAAGTTGTCGGTCTGCATCGTAGTCGAAACTGCGCAGAACCAAATCAGCGATTGCAGGGGCGAGGCCCAAAGAGATCGCCTGGCCGCCGAGGATTTGGTCGCCATCCGCAGATCCTTCGGCTGTGCCCAGGTAAGTCGCGATGCGGATAAGTCTAGAGAGGTCGGCCCCATTCAGCCCGCCGGTGTCAGCCATGTCGCCAGCGGCAATGAGTTCGTTGGCACATATGGTCGTTGATTGCTCGCAGGCAGCCTGCACAGCGGGCATCGCAAGCAGCAGTGTAGTCGTTTCTCCGTGCAGCAGACTGGTTGAGGTCGGCAGCGCGCGGCATTTCTCAGCTACCGCCTGTTCCTCTGGCACGTCCGCAGATTGGTAATAGAGAAGTCCGCCATCCACGCGATAGCTGTCCTCAGAATGGTTCAGCCAACTGTCCTCCAGTCGGTCGAACGTCACGTCGGTAGCGGAGTCCGTCTGGGACACCGCCAAAATATGAGTCCGATTTATAATCTCGACATAACCACCACCGTTGGGTTGCGAGCAGTCCCCAGCCCAGATCCCGACGAGGTCGCTGACCTCGCCCGAAAAGGCGCTGAGCGCCTGGCTGCTGGGCCAGCTACTCGGCGTTTGCGCAAAGGCGTTTGCGTTGAGTATCAGCAGCAGGGCGAGTGCAAGGAACACGTAGGAATGGGAAAGCGCCGGTGATGATTTGAGAATCGGTAAAGGCATTCTGGATGTCCCTCCGGTGCTAGCCATGGCGATATCTCCAACCTTGAGGTTGCCACCGGCCGTCGTGCAAGGGCTACGGGTATTCGTCTGATGCTTGTGTAACGCACCGCCAACCCAGACGGCGCTCGGCACTAACTTGAGCCCCGGGCTATAAAAGCCATCTCAGAGGGCGTGGTCAGCGGTGAACCCAACACCTTGGTTGGCAGGTCTGACAGTCAGATATTGCAAAATAGCTTCAACGCGGAACTGGCGATGAGCGCGCTGCGGAGAACGGAGTGCTCTCATCTTGTCGCTAACTTCGCTGCCGTTAGGAGCAGGACACCTCGCATTGGGGGCTGGGACCGGCGTGGATGAGATTTTGCAAAAATTGGCTTAAAGCACAAAAATGCGCCAAGTCGCACTGTCCGTAAGCAATTTTCAAAAGGGCTATAGACTCGCTACGAACGCCTGTGCAGGATTGTTGCAGGTGTCTAGAGCAACAAAGCGTTAGCTGCGTCGCTTGATTCAATATGTCAACGTCGAAGAATACGCATTTTAATCAGACTATGGTCGATAGGTGGTAAACAATGCATAATGATCTTGGATGGATTAATAGAGCTGGCTCTGTTGTTCGGGATGATCTCCACGAACTAGCGGCCCAATGGCATGCAAGGCCCAAGATTCTGAATGCTAAATCCGCTAAGCCTTACTACTCGATCGGTCAAGCCGCTCGGTTGGTTGGGCGGACGCCAGAATCGATCCGTGGCGCTGAAAAGAAGAACCTCGTAAAGCGGCCCGAGAGTGACGAGGAAACGGGTCGCCGTGTCGGCTACACGCTAGAGCAAATTAACCACCTACGCGCGCACTTCAAGACTTTTCCCCATCGCCATCCTGCCGACCCACCAGCAATCATTAACCTATACAACTTAAGCGGTGGGGTCGGTAAGAGCTGTATCTGCACGCACCTCGCGCATGGACTTGCAATAGACGGTTACCGCGTGCTCGTCATCGACGCAAGTGCAGATGCTACAACGACAGCAGTGTTTGATTTTCTGCCGGGTCTCGATGTTGGCTACAAGGATACGGTTGCGCCCGCGCCCGCAGGGGAATGCGATAGCTTGGCTTCATTGGTTCGTCAGACGGCCGTCGACCAAGTTGATCTGATCCCGTTGTCGTACAGTCTGAGCGCCGATGCCCGAATGTTTAGCACGAGTGTGTCTGAACGCACCGTCACTCAACGAGTGAGTGATCAGGTGAATAAGCTTTCAGCAGATTACGACGTGGTCCTTATCGACTCCGCGTCACGTCAAGACGCGAGTCTCGTTCCGCTATTATATACGTCGAATGCGGTGCTCGTGCCGCATCCTCCAGCAGGTATGCGGGTAGCTCAGACTTTGCAATCGTTGTTGATTTTAGACGATCGGGTCGCGGCATGCCATGCGAGTGGTGTCCGGCTCGGCTTCAATTGGATCCTTGGTTTGGCTAATGAGAGCTCCGTCAAAGATGCAGAGATGCAAGCGAGTTGGCCGGATAATTGCAAAGTACCACTTCGGATGATGCGTACTGAGATAAGGTACAATAGAAAAATCAGAGAGGCTTGCGATAATTCCTCAACGATTTTTTCGAATGCGAAACCCTCGCGCTCGGATAAGACTCTGTGCAACGCAGTTTCCAATTTATGGGCGATGACGAAAGAAACGGAGCGGCATATCCATCATATATGGCCGATTCGATTAGCAGAGCTCCGGGCGATGGGGCACGCTTAGTTTAGGCTTGTTGTATGTGTCGAAGGCATCGATTTTGAAGGGGTTGGCCTCAGAAGATTCCTTGCTACGCTTCTTATAGCGTTGACGAGTTGACGTTGTAGCCAGACGACGATGGCTGTGCTCGGGTTCGATTGACGCGGTTTTTGGCTGTAATTAAAAGGAATCTGTTATGAAGTATATCTCACGCACTAACGTTGGCTACATGGTCCGTAAGCGGGTCAACGGCCGGCTTTACCAATCGTTCTTCGGCGATAGCGCCTGTGGCGGAGAGGGCGCGGCTAAGCAGGCAGCCATTGCCTATCGGGATCAGTTCCTCGGGTTTCTCGACGACGAGGCTCTCCCCTCGCGGCGTTTCAAGAACGTACGCAACCGTACCGGTGTCGTGGGTGTCGCTTGGTATCCGCCGATCAAGGAGGAAGGCGAGGACTCACGCGAGCATGTGATCCGGGCGCGGGTGACCAACGATAAGAGCTCGCAGCGGCTGACCACCCGCTCCTGGGCACTTAGACGCTATGGGCTATGGGGCGCGTACTTCCGTGCTGCCGACTGGCGCCACCGTGAAGTCAATCGCGGCCGAGGTATTCCGGAAGAGGAGATCACCGCCGCCTTTGAGATCTTTCTCTCGCACTACATGGACATGGCCGATCTGCTCGATGAGCGCCTGCCTGCGCTGATGCACGGCCTGGAAACGGTGCTCAACGACGCCTCTGCCCCCGATGCAGTCAAGGCGATGGTAGAGGGCAAAATCAAGGCGCGGCGCGGCCAGCGCCGGACAAACGCCTAAAAACGCTTGAGAAAGGGCAGTCGTCGGGTTGGCTGCGGCATCAGGCGCTGCGCAGGAAATGACGGTCTTAGATCATTCTTTCCTGGGTAGCGCCCATTTCACGGGATTGGGTCGGGGTAGGAGAGGGCGTCGGCTTGCCAGAGTTGCAATCCCTACATGCCAGGCCACCGCACCCGGGTTGCGTTGGAGCGTGCGCTCGGCAGGTACACTGATCTTGCCCGGTAACAGTGGCTACGCGATTACGCAACGATCCGGGCCTCGAACGCATCGAGATATCACTGAGCGGAAGAATACTCACCAAGCATCGCCCGGATTCGGCATTCCCACGGGAAACCTGCCCAAAATAGGTCCAACACCTTGTGATGACTTGGCTGGATCGACCGCGTAACGGCAGGAGAAGCACATGTAGAGGGTCAGTGATCGATGGGCGTGAATCGTCGCAACGGTGGTCACCGTGCGCACTCTGGAGATGAGGCTTCAGTCGGTGCCGCCGGCGTTGCGGTTTTTTGACATGTATGGCGAAAAGGGTGACACCGTCATTTGGCCCGGGTAGTGTCTGTGTCGAAACAACTGCAACGGAGCAGTAGCCATGACGACAACTTTAGCTCGATACGTGAGGCGGGCACTCTTTCTCGGGGGTGCAGCGATCTTGCTCGTCGCCTGTAAGGCCGACGAGGTGGAGGTCGAGCTCGATGTCCAGCAGCTCCAGTCGGCGGCGGATGGCGCTGAAGTGATGGCAGAGTTCGAGGCCGTATTCTCCAACCTCGGAGAGCTCGACGACGAGCAGCGGGCGCAGGTCGATGCTGTCCGCGACATCCTCGAGCAGTACATGGCGATTGACGATTTTGAGCTGGAGACCACAGATACCGGCTTTGAGGTCACGATCGAGGGCGCGATCCCCGTTGTTGATGCCCCACGTGCCGATCATGCCTACTTCATTGCCGTGAGCGAATCGGCCAGCCTGCCCGGATACCATCGCGTTGCCTTACAGACGGGTGATGATTTCACGGCCATGGAAGGTGAGATGTCCGCGATCAGCTTCATGCTGAGTCCAGATGCTCACCATCCGACAAAATTCCGGGTCGATGGCGAATCGAGTAGTCTGCTTGCACCGGCGGCGGAAGTGGACGGCCGTGCGTATCTGCTATACGACGCACCGCTTGAAGACCGAGTCCGACTCGTCCAGAGGGATGGCCCTTTCGATCGGGTTGGGGCTGGGTTTTTCATTCGCCTCGCAGACTGATGCGAGCTACTGACTCCTGCGGCTTACATGCCGGAGACGCAATGGCGATGGAGACGTCACCGGACTTTACAAATTAACCGGGATAAGTTGTCCGAAGGATGGGGTTCACCTCAATGCGGCCGGATACTCAGGAACGACTAATCGAGCCTTGGCTTCACAGGAAAGACGTGATTCTATCAATCCAGTATTCAGAAGAGGATTTAAAAGATGAAAACGTTTAAGTTTTTAGTTGTGTTGGACGGTAAAGGAATGCACGTCAACATCCAGGCTGCGAATGCGGCTGATGCTGACAAAATGGTCAAAGCCCAATATGGAGCGCAAAACGTCAAGTCTGGTCCTATGAAGGCATAACTTTTCGCAGTTCAGCAAGTGGCTAGCTGGGATCTTTCAATAGGTTATCAACGAGTGTGGGTAGGGGTAGTGCTGGATTCCGCATTTGCGAAATCGGCGGGCGAATGGAGAAGCCCCGGTGGACAATCATCGCGACGGCGCTTTCGCTGCCAGGATGAGCGCGAATAGTTTGTGCCGTCATCGGTCACGGACTTAACCTGTCCTACCGGCAGAGGACGCTTCTAAGTTCGTAGACTGGCGATGAACCTTGGCAACAGCAGATAAAGACGTGTCTAAGTCCAAGCAAACCGCGACATTGCCGAGTGTTGCGCCAAAGCCGCGGTGCTCGCGAGCCGGAACGGTGGTGTAACCGCGGCCTGTGAGCGTTGCCTGCATGCCGAGCATTTCGATCCGGGACTCGAATGCATCAAGGTGCCGCTCGGCTCAAGAGGTCCTCCCTGAGTACCGGCAGGGGATTCGGCATTGCGGCGTAAAACCTGTTCAAGAAAACGCGGCACCCACTGAGTACTACCGACTTTGCGGTTTTCTGGCACGCGCGGCGGGAAGGATAACTCGTCTACTGGCTCGGGTTGGGTTCGTGTCGGAACAACCGCGACGGAGCAGTCGTCATTAAGGTCTTGTTAGCCTGAAACACCAGGCGGGCGCTCATTGTCGGGGGATAATGGTCTTACTCGTCGCCTGTAAAGCCAACGAGGTGGAGGTCGAGCTCGATGTCTTGCAGCTCCAGTCGGCAGCGGGTGGTGCTCAAGTGATGGCAGAGTCCGAGGCCGTATTCCCCAACCTCGGACAGCACGACAACGAGCAGCGGGCGCAGGTAGACGCTGTCCGCAATCTTAATTAGTACATGGCCATTGACGACTTTGAGCGAGAGACCACAGATATCGCCTTTAAGGTAACGATCGAGGGCGTGATTCCTGTGGTTGATGCGCCACGTGCCGAACATGCCTACTTTATTGCAGTGAGCAAATCAGCCAGCCTGCCCGGGTACCAGCGCGTTGCCTTACGAACGGGCGATGATTTCATGGCCATGGGAGGCGGCGTCTGTCAACAAAGGTGTTGCGTCAAACCGTTTCAGGCCAACATGGCAATCGTAAGTCCCGGGGTTCCCTCTCCGCGTCGACATGGAGGGCGCCGACGGTACGCCAGTCTCGAGTTTCCCGGCTCCAGCGGCGCGGGTTCCGGGCCTTCGCCTCGGCGTAGGCCTGCTGGCGTCGGGCAAGGATAGCCGCATCCTCGCCGTTGTGCCGCTCCACTGGCGTGATGTACTGAATGCCGCTGTGCCGGTGCTCGTGGTTGTACCATTGCACGAAGCGCTGGACCCATTCCCGGGGGGCTTCCAGGCTTCCGAAGCCGTTGGCCGGATAGGCTGGCATCGCCTTGCAGGTGGCAAAGATAGACTCCGAGAACGGGTTGTCGTTGGACACCCGTGGCCGGCTATACGACGGCTCGATATTCAAGGCCGTCAGTCGGGCTCTCAGGGTCGCCCCCTTGAACGGGCTGCCGTTGTCGGAGTGCAGCACCAGCGGCTGGTTGAAGCACTGCTCCTTGAGCAGCGCCTGCTCCAGGACCTGGGCGGCCAGTGCCGATGACTCCCGGGCTTCGACCTCCCAGCCCACTACCTTGCGGCTGTAGAGATCGATGATGAGGGTCAGGTAGAAGAACAACCCGACCACGGGACCCGGCAGCCATGTGGTGTCCCACGACCAGACCTGATTCGGGCCATCGGCCCGGTGGCTGGTCGGTGGCGGCGGTGTCGCGACCTTGCGCCCACGGCCCCGAGGCTGCGCCTGCTTGTGTCTGCCCAGTACTCGGTACAGGGTCGACTCGGACGCCCAGTAGCGGCCGGTATCGGCCTCCTGCGCCACAATTTGGGCCGGCGGCAGGTTCTGATACGCAGGCCGGTTGCACAGGTCGATAACGGCCTGCTCTTCCGCCTCGCTCAGGGCGTGGGCCGGCTTCGGGCGCACCGCTGTGCGCCGCCCGTCGCACGGCACCTCGCCTTCACACTGCCAGCGCTGGTAGGTGCGGGGACTGATGCCCAGCATCTCGCAGGCTGCCTTCAACCGCGCGCCATTGGCGCGAGCATCGTCGATCAGCTCGATGGCTTTGCGGCGATCCGGGGTGCTGATCATTCGTCCTCGGACGCCCCCCAGATCGCCTGCGCTTTTTTTGACAAGGTGAGCAAGGCAGCGGTCTCGGCGAGAGCCGCCTCCTTGCGGTGGAGCTCCTTCTCGAGCGTCTTGATGCGTTTGCGCTGGGTCTTGCTCTCGCGCTCCTGGGTCTGGCGGCGGCTATCCGCCAGATCCGCGGCCTGCTCACAGTCGACGCGTTAGCGCTCCAACTGCTCGGTGTAGAGCCCCCGGCTGCGGCAGTACTCGGAGCGCTCCTGGGCGTTCATGGCGGCAGTCTCAACCACCGCCGCGAACTTGTCCCGGGACGTCCAGTCCTCCGGGTTCGAGTGGTGGCGTCCGGGAAACACCGACCCTGCTCTCGGGCCTCATGACGCCACTTGTAGATGGTCGGGTCGGAGATGTTCTCCCGCTCAGCCACCTGCTTCACCGTCAGGTTATGAGGCGGCAGTAGCTTCGCCAGCACCGCTTCTTTGCGCTCCTCGCCGTATCGAGGCATGACTCGTCGTCTCCTGCAGACCTTCTGGACTTAAAGGATACAAAACAGAGGCGACAAGTAGTCTGACGGTGGGGGAAGGTAAGGGATTCGTCATCAGCTTTATCCTGAGACCAGATGCCAGCCATCCGAAAAACTGCCAGGTCGACGGCGAGCCGAATCGTCTGCCTGCGCGGAGGCGGAGGGGGCAGTCGTGTATTGCTGCTCTACGACGCACCCCTTGAGGAAAGGGACCGCCTCGTGCACTCGCAGAGCCAATGATGCGGTGTGTAACTAAAGCGCCATTTGACTCGCCGCGTTGGGCGTTGATAGCGTCGGGTATCATGCAAAAGGGAGCATTATCCATGGATCGGATGTCATTTGTAGCACGCCGGCGCCTCGCGACAAGCGCTCTTCTTATGGCACTTGTCATGGTCCTTACCGGATGTGCGAGCACCATAAACGAGGGCAAAATGTCATCGTTCAGTGGTGAGTGGTTGCAAGGCAACTACACGGATGCCGGTGATTCATTTTCCGACATACATCTCCCGACGGCATCTGAAAAAGATCTTCAAGGCCTAAGTCTCTTCGAGACATTGCACGTCGCTGAGGCCGCGCGTCTACAAGGACGTGCTCAACTCGCTGTCTCCGCATATGATGCTACTGAACAGCACTTCAAACGGTTTGATGTTGAAAACTTCGGAAGTACGGCGGCATCCCAAGCGTCTGCTGTTTTACTGAACGATAACGTGATGAGCTACCGCGGCTATCTATATGAGGCCGTCTTAGCTAATACGTATAAAGGTGTCGCATTCCTCGAGCTGGGTGATGCCCAGAGCGCACGGGTCGAGTTCAATCGGGCAGAGGAGCGGTCACGTAGGGCGGCCTATTACTTTCGGCAAAGCATTGCAGCTCAGCGTGAGGCCTTGGAGGAAGAGGCAGGTAGTACCGAGGCGGGAATTGTAAGCGCCTCCTTGGGGGATGCTGACACACAGCGGGCTATCCGTAGCAACTATGGCGCACCTAGCGAGTGGTCAGTTTATAAAGGGTTTGTTAATCCTTTCACGACTTACATGCATGGCCTATTTCGGTTGGCTACCGCTAACACAAGCGGTGACTATGAACAGGCTGCATCCCTGCTCGAGAGGGTTGCGGGTGTCTCTTCAAATGCAACCGTGGCCGAAGATGTGGTCCTCGCGAATGCAATGGCGGCTGGGCGCGGCTCCGCTAGCGAACGCGAGGGGTTGGTTTGGGTAGTTTATGACAACGGTGTGGGACCGCGGTTACAGGAGACGAGGATCGACTTGCCGCTGGCCGGCATCGGTGACGGGTCGGTCTACTATGCAGGAATTGCATTACCATCAATCACCGAGGGTCAGCCGCTACCACGAATCACCGTGCGTGCGGGCAACGGAGAGTTCCGGACGCAAGAGTTAGCCTCCATGAAGAGGATTATGAATACAGAGTTTCAAGCGCGGCTCGACGGGATTCTAGTGCGATCGCTCACATCTGCGGTTGTCAAAGTGGCGGCACAGGCAGCCGCTGAAGAGGAGTTTGGTGCAATAGGTGGCCTCGCTGCTGGCATTGCCTCCGCTGCCACTACTCAAGCTGATTTGCGTGTATGGAGAGCGCTTCCGGCGCGGTGGGAAACGATCAGATTTGCACGCCCAGCTAGTGGGTCCATAACGCTCAATGGTCTTCAGCCTGCTGCCATTAACGTCTCCTTACCCGATTGGCCGATGACGATGGTTTACGTGAGGAAAACTGGACCGAACGCCTCAGCGACGGTCAGAGTCGTGGATCTTTCCGGTCGAAGCCCTGCAGCCTCTGGAGAGGGCGTAGTAATTGCCAAGGGGGCGGAAAAATGACGTTAGAGGGATTGGTCAGAGCGCTGATATTAGCCGCAGCAGCGGCATTTATGGTGGGTTGCGCTGCTACACAACCCACAATCACCGAATCCCCGCTTCAGAACGTGAACCGAATCGACCTAGAATATCCGATCAACAACCGAGTTGAGGATGTGAGCCTCAGTGTTCTGAGAGATAAGCCGCTGCCAACGGTCATCGTTGAGGGCAAGGGTGTTCGGTCACGCACGGCCATCGAATGGTCGGCCCAGTGGTATCACAGCGACGGGCGGAAAATCGCAGGGCCTAGTACTCGGTTCAGGAGAGTAACAATCAACCCAGGCGTAGCGTTCTCGCTACAAGCAACGGCACCGATTGACGAGGCTGACGTAGTCCATGTACGGATGCGACAGTCGGACAATATGTGAGGCGCAGAGCATGCATCCTAAGGAATTCTACAAGTTGACATCGAACTTAATTGTCGTGGCTGTGGCATCGCTTTTTCTAGCAGGCTGCGTGGCTACAGGAACGAAATATGTGGACACGGCGGACGATCGTGGCGAAGCGGTTATGGCGCTGGACTACAGAGATTTTCAGCAAGCCGCTGGCGAGATGGTTGAGAGTATGCTTACGTCTGGCGCGGTTGTAGATCCTGACGGCGGGCGTCGCGTGTTGATGGTCGGTCGTATCACGAACGACACCATGCAGCGAATTGATACGGACCAACTCCTGCGCCCTATCCGTGCTGATCTGCGCCGGTCAGGCAGAGTGGTGATGACGAGTGCCGTTGGTCTCCAAGGTCCAGAAGATGAAAGTAGTATGGCCGTTCGCGAGCTGCGAGACAGTGAGGAGTTCGATCAGCGGACAGTCGCGGGTGAGGGGCAATTGATTGCACCTGACTCGTCGCTATCCGGATCCATCCTTCAGCGAGTGATAACGATGGACGACGGGAGCGACCAGGTTGAATACTATTTCGAACTTGCATTGACGGATATCAAAACCGGCTTAGTTCTGTGGGAAGATCAGCGGCTCGTCGTCAAGCGCGGATCCGGTGACACGGTCTCGTGGTAACCGCACAGCAAGGGATTATTCAATGCATTACCTTAATTTAACGGCCTCAGCGCTTGTCTTAATTAGCACCTTGATTGTGGGAATGGCGGGAGCACAGACCGGTGTCGAAGCTGATTCGGTGGACATATCCGAAACGGAGGTTGGTGGCACCGGGGGCGAGACAGACGAAGTGGCTGCAGCTACTTCTAAACCGGAAAACATTTTCCCATCCGCCAACGATATCGCCGGCTCAGGCATCCTCCAGGATCGAGATGAGTATCTCTCAGAGAGAGGTTGGTCGCTAGGGATTTATGACAAGAATCCGGGCGGTAGCTATATTGGATGGGGAACGGCTAATATCGTTACGAGTCCGGAGAGCATAGATTACGGAGGCGCGCGTATCGCTGCGGTGGACGCTGCGATAGCTGAAGCGATGGGCGATTTTGCGATTTCGAGGGGACTTGACGGAGGCGCAGAGACCATACGCACGGTTTCGCAGGACCCGAATGCGTTACAACGTGCGGAGCGCGAATCGAACGAGAATTACGCTCAGGCGGTCATTGACCGAGTTGCGAATTTGACAACTGCGCAATTGGACAAGGCTTTAGAGGATCTCGGCGTAGATCCGGCCCGTCATGCGGATCTCGACTACTCTGAAACGGTTAAGTTAGCGCAAGATCGCGTTCAGCGGGAGATAGTGGGGACGGCATTGGAAAGCTTCCGCGGCGTGCGGCTTCTCAAGACATTCGAGGAGGAGGACGCTGTCGGCGCGCTTGTCATACACAACGATGGTATGGCGGAAATCGCGAGACGAATCGCGGAGGGAGACATCGTTGCGATTGGCGATGGCGTGTCATCCGATGCAGTTGAAAAGATCACCTCCGATCTCACGGCAGAGGAGTTGATTTTTATGCATGGTGTACGTCTGCTGCGTGACTCGCAGGGCAACCCGGTCATCGTGTCATTTGGACAATCATCCCCGTCGGTCACCCGCGCGGATACCGATCGAGCAATAAATCTGGCAGTGACGGCATCAGACAAATCGGCTGTGTTGCGCGCGAACGGAGCAATATCCGACTTTCTTGGCGCGTCCGTAAGGGTTGACGATCAGCTTGACGCCGATGCCGATGCGTTCCGCGACGGGACGATAGAAGAGGATGGCACCCTAACTAAAACAGATGGCGCGCGCTTCGTCGAAAATCTCGAGAGCTTCATCAGCCAATCGAGCGAGATCAATCTCTCCGGGATAACGACCGTTCGATCGTGGCGAGCGAACCACCCTGATACAGGGCATTTGTATGTCGGAGCAGTGAGGATGTGGTCCCCTGGAACCGAGGCTGCTTTCACCGACAAAGGCCGCGTCCCAACAGAGGAAAGCGCAACGGTGTCGGGGGACCGATCTGTAGAGGTGGAGCGTCGAGAGTCCCCGGCGTTCGGAACTGAAGACTGGTAGGTGTGATGTTGCCGAAGGTTTCGATTCAAAGCTTGTTACTGGGCGGTCTGCTCTATTTGCCGACATTAGCGATAGGCTCTAGTGAGATAGTTTCGGTAGAGGCTATGGGAAGGGGCGCGAACCGCGCGGAAGCAATCAATGCAGCGCTCGTAGAGGCTGTGTCGCGCGTGGAAGGGATCAACGTCATATCGGAGCGCAAACGCAGCAGTAGCTCTCGCGAGGTAGTGGTTCGCGATGCAAACGGGAGTGAGCGGAAGATTGCGTTTGACCGCACTATGAGTGGTTCAGTGAGGACCGCCACTGACGGTCTCGTTGAAAGCTTTCGTATCCTCCAGAACCGTACGCTTGACGGGATGAGTGAAGTCCAGCTCGAAGTTGACATTGCCAGCTTTGAAGCGCCGGGCAGCGCCACGCATACCACGCGACGAAGGATTGCTGTCTACCCCGTCAGCGCATCCGGGAGTTACACCGTCTTGGGCAAGAAATTGCCGGCTTCGGTGGTTAGCTCACGTCTCACTCAACGGTTAGTGGAGGCATTCACTGGCACAAGACGCTTCGCCGTTTTGGAACGAAGTCGCTCGGAGGCGTTAGATACGGAGTTGGAGTTTTTAACCAAGCCTGTGGTGGCGCGGCGCGAGGCAGCACGCATTGGCGAAGCAATAGGGGCGGATTACTTAGTTACAGCGCAAGTGACCGATCTAGAAGTGATGCAAAGCCGTCGCACCTTACAGCTTACTTCGGAAGTGGTGCGCGAAATTACTGCGTCGCTCGCCGTTAACATGCGAATCGTTTCAACCGCGACGCGCCAAATCATGTGGGCAGACACCGTTGCAGTCAATGCGCAGGAGTTGAAAGATTTGGGAGTGGAGGTCGAACAGCGGAACCAATCGCTAACGGCGACGCTCCAATTCGTTGCTGCTGAGTTGACCAGTCGTGCGGTAGACGCGATTTATCCCATTCGAATCGCCTCAGTTACGGAGGCGGGCGAGATCGTCCTGAATCAGGGAGATAACCGCTTATCACCTGGCGATCGGCTTGATGTCTTTAAGCTCGGCGAGCATGTCACGGATCCGTACACGGGCGAGAGTTTAGGTCGAGAGGAGCTGCCGGTTGGTGCTGTAAAGGTTGATCGTGTTACCAGCAAGGTTGCCTACGCTTCACCGGTCGATGCAGAAAAATGGCCTGGCGAGGGAAGTATATCCGGCGGTTATGTTGTCCGAGGGCAAACTGTGAATCGCGCTTCCGTAGAAATTTCGGAGCTCGTCGGAAATGCGGCGGATCCAGTCCTCCTGCCGCAAGATGGTCACTAGCGCGATGTGCTATGAACATTGTGGATTATCATAGGAGGGGATCGGCTTTTCGGGGTGCGGAGCTGAGGCGTTGTCCGATAAACTCTGCGCCTTCTCGGTTGAACGCTTCTATATCACTCACTTGCGTAAAGTGCCTTGGTGTTAGTCCGGTTGGCGTTCGCTGCTCTGGTGATATGTTGGTCTCCTCACCAACACGTGCTGTTGCCATCACGGGGGGCTAATCGGGGGTCTCGAGGTGGCTCGCTTTTTCATCTAGACGGGTTGGATCCTCGCGCCGTACGCGAGGCCGCTAGTCATAGCCTCATGCCACAGGTAGCGGATTTTGGAGGTTGCATGAAGCGTATTCTATGTATTGCTATTCTGGGTCTTTCGATTCTCATTGCACCGATCAGAGCCCACGCTGTTGATGATACGTACATGGGTGTTCAGTTCGCTCAAGCGCAACTCAACAAAGACCAGCTCGATGAGACATTCGAGCCGTCAGCGATCGTGGGCCGCATTGGAGCATCCGCAACGGAGGGTTTTGTATTCGAAGGCCGAATTGGAACAGGTGTGTCAAATGACAGTCGTAAATCAGGCGGACAAGACGTCACTGTGGACGTGAATTACTTAGTCGGCGGATATGGTTTGCTGCGCGGCAATTTCTCAGAGACGCTTTACCCATACGCGATTGCCGGCGCAACAATCGTCGATCTCGAGGTTCCTAACAATCGGGGGCTCAACGGTGAGAAAACGTCGCTTTCCTACGGGGTTGGTTTCGATGCGCGGGTGAGCCAAGCACTGGGGCTCGGCGTTGAATATATCCGCTATATCAGTCATAACGATTTCGACTTGGATGGGTTATCCATCGGGTTTACTGTTCGATATTGACATGGAATCAGCGAAACACGGGTGGCGTTCGTGTAGAGGCAGCTTGATTGTGTCTAAGCGGGCGTTCCGTAGATACATTTCCGGTAACAACCTCAAGCGGCCATAGGCTGACCTTGATAATAGAACCCGGGCTTAAGGTTATCGGGCCATATTCCCGAGATCTTAAAGCCGATGGGGGAGCCACCGGTCTTTCCACCTTAGCTGCTAGGAGTGCTCTGGCGGATGAGGTCCTTGATACTTACTTTAAAAAAGAATAGAGCCATCATGACAAAGATTAGGTGTTTGGTTGCATTGATAGCGAGCGTCTTCACGGTGGTTAGTACAAATGGGAGCGCGCAGGGGCCCGTGGCGAGCTCCGAATCCTTCGACTATTACCGTTGCGGTACCTTCCTTCAGCAACCCCAGGTTGAGTTCTTCTATGGGCTGATTGCGCCTTTAGTGAAAACCTACAATCGACAGGGGGATGTTGATGTTGCAATGGACCAGCCATCCATTTCTCAATGTTTTATCAGTCAAGGAACGCGGGGATCGATGTTCGCCGGTGTAGCGTCGATTAATTTTTACATAGACTCAGACCACTTTCGCTGCTCAGTGAACGGCAATTGCACAGGCAATCGGGCGGGATATCAAGCGTCAGGCATGATGATGGGCGGTGACAAGATTCAACTTACGATAAACACTAACAAGTTTGGCGACGCAATTCAGCGGTGTAGAACGAGTGATGGGCGTTCATCCGTTGGGCGCTGTAACTAAGCAGACCACGTTTGCTCGTCTCCGCCGTCCGCTTGGCACGACTTCAGTCTGGCTGTTCTAGCCCGTAGTGCGTTTCACTGCGCGGAAACGGCTAAGAAGCGGACCCCGCCCGATGCCTCGGTAATCAGCGCACTTAACGGCTTGATGGAAGACTTCTGTCGCTTCCCCTTCTGGAGGCGATTCGGTACGCAAAGCAATCGGGGCCATCGCTGAGGCAACAATGATCGCTGGCGTGCATATCAGGCAATGCGCCGCAGTCAGTGGCGGCGGGTCGGAGAGCATCGGCCAGATCGCGAAAGCTTGCCGCTCGGAATGCTGGCGGTCGATCAACCATGGCTAGTTATCGGACTTTATGAGTGATGTGCTGCACCGCGGGCGTCGCTCGCGGATACTCAATGGCATTGAGGAAGGCACTTCGGAGGCGCGGGTGATTGCGATCGATACATTGATACTCGTGGCACCGCCCTTTAATGGCCGTCCATGGAAGTCTCCTTCATGAGTGTGTCAAGTCTGCGGGCTCAGAATCTCTCGTCGCTCCCGCGTGGATCATCTATCGAGAGGTCTCAAGCAGGCTTCATTCAGGCTGGATATATGCGGACGGCTCTGGTGACGCAGTGCGACACAACGCGTCGCGGTACACGACTGCCGGCTGTTTAATGCGGCCAAAGTTAAGAGGGTTTTACGGTGGAACACTCCCAGCGATGCATCAGAGTCTTTCTGTCTTCGACCTTCCGGGACTTTTCCGAAGAGAGAGACTTGCTTGTACGCCAGGTCTTCCCAGCGCTCCGGGCGAAGCTGGCCGAGCGCTTTGTTGATTTGGTTGATGTTGATCTGCGCTGGGGTATTACTGAGGAAGAGGCGGAGCGTGGCGAGGTTTTACCAATCTGTCTATCCGAGATAGATCGCTCTCGGCCGTTCTTCATTGGACTTCTAGGCGAGCGGTACGGGTGGATTCCTCCATCGAACGCCTATCCTGCCGAAGTGCTCGAGACACAGCCGTGGCTTGAGGAGCATCGGGGCGGTAAGAGCGTTACTGAGTTGGAGATCCTACACGGCGTGCTCAACAACCCCGATATGGCAGGCCGCGCGCTGTTCTACTTCCGCAGCCCTGCATACGCACAATCGCGAGGCGAGGGCCACTTACCCGTATCGGCAGAGAACGAGGCGAAACAACAAGCGCTGAAAGCCCGCATTCGGGAGAGCGACTTCCCAGTTGTCGAGGACTATGAGACCCCGCAGGCGGTCGCCGATCAGATACAGCATGATCTCTGGGAAGCGCTCGATGCAGAATTCCCCGCCGCTGACATACCTGATGCCTTCACTCGAGACCTGCTTCAGCACGAAGCCTATGCGGCACCGCGCCGGCGCATCTACCTCGGTGGCGAGCGGTATCTTGATAGCTTAAACCAAGCGCTCAAAGGTGCTACGCAGTGGATCTTGATAGAAGGTGAGTCTGGCAGCGGGAAAAGCGCCCTGCTCGCTAACTGGATCGATCAACTCAGCAGCGCCAGTAATGATCTCATCATCCACACCCACTTCCTTGGGGCAAATCCAAGTGCTGCTGATCCGGTGGCGCTTGTACGCCGGCTCATCGAACGGATCCGGCGAGAGACCGACACCGATGAGGAACCGGCGTCTGATCCAGACACACTACTCGATGCGCTACCGGAGTGGCTCGCCAGAGCAAGTGCCTGGGCCGAGCTTAACAACAAGCGCTTTCTAATCGTACTGGACTCGCTGAATGGGTTGGCGGACCGACGTGAGCTTCGATGGTTCCCCAGCATGATGCCGCTGCGCGTCCACTGCGTTGTCTCCACACTACCCGGTGAGGTGCGTGAGCGCCTCGATGACAAAGCACAGTGGCACCGGATCCAAGTTGAACGACTAGACCGCAAAACCACCCGTCAGGTCTTTGTCGCCTACCTGAGCCTATTTAACAAAACGCTGCCCAAACCACTCATCGATCAGGTGATGGAACATCCTCTGGTCACGAACCCGCTTTTCCTGCTCACGCTCGCCGAAGAGCTCCGGCTGTTCGGAGAACATGAACGGCTCAGCGAGCAACTTTGCTATTATCAAGAGAGCAAGACCGTTGATGATCTGTTCGAGCGGGTCCTGGCCCGGGTCGAGGCTGACCACGGAGCCGCTGTCATCCGGCACATCATGACCGCCTTGTGGGCGGCCCGCGGGGGCATGCGAGAAGAAGAGCTACTCGCCTACACCGGCCTCGCTCCAATGAAGTGGGCCTACATCCGGCATGCCTTAGGTCCAGCGCTCATAGAAACAACCGGCCGCTACGTCTTCGCTCATGACTATCTGCGCATTGCCGTCTCGGATCGCTACATGGCCGGCAACAATCATCTCGAAGATGAAGGTCAGAGCGAGCAAGCATTAAAATTACGAAAACAGGCACATATCTGGCTAGGCGAGTGGTTCGAGGCGAATGCCTTCCAGAATGACCAAGGGGCTGTCACCGACGCCCGCGCCGCTGAGGAGATCCCTTATCAGTGGCAGCAGGCGAAGCAGTGGGAGCGCCTTGCAGATGCCCTCGCTACTCTTGACCTTTTTATGGCCCATACCGAGCACAGGGAGGGTTATGAGTTACTCAGCTACTGGCTCGCTATCGAAGCGAATACTAGAGAAACGCTTGAGGTGACTTATGAGCATGCCTGGAAAAAATGGAACCTTGATGAAAGTACAGAGGAAGCTGGCGATGTTGCTACACGGCTAAGACGTTGCCTTAGTGTGGGTGGCCGCTACACAGAGTTTGCGACAACCATGGCTAGACTAGCACTAAGCCTTGTTACCTCACGTTATGGAGAGCAAAGCCTTGAGACAGTCTCTTGTTTGAACAATTTGGCCACGCTATTACAAGAGCGCGGTGATCTCAACTCTGCAGAGTCGACGCAACGACGCGTAATTGCTTTACTTGAAAATAGGCGTCACTCCAATCCCCTCGCCTATCTTATGTCACTGAATAATCTTGGCTCGTTGCTCTGGCGTAAGGGCGAATTTCACGAGGCTGAACGACTTTACCGAGAAGCACTTGAGCTAGCCGTAGAGAACCAAGCAAGACACCTTTACTCCAAAGCGACAACACTCAATAATTTGGCTGCTCTTTTGAGAGACCGAGGAGAGCTCACTGACGCTCATAGACTGGCGTCAGAAGCCTTGGCGATTAGCGAGCACTGCTATGGAGAGCATCATCCCAAAACTGGAACTAATCTCAATAACCTTGGCGTTCTCCTGAAAGACCTCGGCAACTACGAAGCGGCTGAACGCTGTTATAGAAAAGCGCTTAGTGTCCGTACAAAAACTCTGGGTCCAGCTCACCCCGAAACAAGCACAAGCCTCAACAATCTTGCTGAATTCCTGCAAGACCGTGGCAACCTAAAGGATGCCGAAACCCTTTACAGAAGAGCAATTACGATCCGAGAAAACACTTTCGGTCCCGAGCACTTCCAAACCGCAATGATCTTGAGCAACTTAGCTTCGTTACTTCGTGACACCGGTGATTTGGAGTCGGCGGAGCGCTTGATAAAGAAAACCATTCACATTTACAAGACCAACTTTGGAAATAATCATCATCAAACCGGGCTGAGCTTAAATAGCTTGGCAGTTGTTCTTCAAGAGCTTAAAAAATACGAAGAAGCTTCTCGCATCTATCAACGAACCATCGCCGTTTACAAAAAAACTCTAGGCAAATCGCATGCCCACACTGCTGCAACTCATCAAAATCACGGAGTTTGTCTACGGACTATGGGAAATTATGAGAAGGCACTGAAAGAACTAGAAAAAGCATTGAACATTAACGAACAAAATTTTGGACCCGAGAGCGAACAAGCTGCCTCAACGCTTAGCGCTATCGCCAAGCTATATGAATTGACTGCCTCTTACCCTAAAGCTCGCGACACCTATAACAACGCTCTCACAATTCGAAAGAAGATCCACGGTACTGAGCACCCTAAAACGACACTAATCTACTCCCGCCTAGGCGACCTCAACCTTGCAACAGGCCAGACCGTAGCGGCTAAAGTTAATTTTCAAAAAGCTCTCAGAGGCTACCAGCGAACCTTTGGACCTAGTCACCCTACAACCTTAGAGGTGATACAAAAACTCAACGGCCTTAATTAACGGTTACCGTAATGCGAGCACTTGCTCCGTGGCGTCATCAAAATGTCTTTGCATGGTGTGGATTCCAGTCAAGGGGGGTGCGGCGGAAATCTTGGACTACTTTGGAGGTAGTTCATGTATTCCTATAAAGACCGGATGAGGGCTGTCGAGCTCTATATTCAATATGGGAGGAGAGGGGCAGCAACCGTGCGGGATCTCGGTTATCCCTCTGTCAAGCATCTCCGGCGTTGGTACCGGCACTATATGAAAAACGGTGATCTACCCCCTGACAGATCTCTGCCGGGCAATAGCTACTCACCTGAAAAGCGTCGGGCGGCAGTCGATCATTACCTGCAGACTGGTCGATGTGTTGCGCACACCATCCGCGCGCTCGGTTATCCAGACGGCGGCACGCTGCGGATTTGGCTGAATGAAGACCTTGGTCCAACGCCCCAGAGCCAGGGTCGAGGCGCACCGAAATGCCATATCGACGACAAGCGGCAGGCTGTTTATGAGCTCTGCACCCGGCAGACCTCCGCGACAGCCGTAGCGCGAAGATACGGCGTCACCGACTCAGCCCTGTATAACTGGCGTGACCAATTGCTCGGTAAAGAAGCGAAGAGGTCATCGGTGAAGCGACAGGACGACAACGCCAACGATGGCGACCCCGAAGCGCTCCGCGCGGAGGTCAAGGCCCTGGAGAAACGGGTGCACGAGCTACAGCTTGAGCACGACATCCTGGTCAAGGCGAGTGAAATCGTAAAAAAAGAAGGCGGCGTCAACCCGCAGACCCTGAGCAATCGGGAGAAGACCCTGCTGGTTGACGCCTTGAAGGGTGCCTACCGTCTCTCTGAACTATTGAAGGCCGTCCAACTGCCGCGGAGCTCGTACTACTACCAGCGCGAGGCCCTGCAGCGTCCGGATAAGTACGCAGAGGCCCGCCAGGCGATCGCGACAATCTTCGAGAACAACTACCGTTGCTACGGCTATCGGCGGATCGGTGAAAGCCTTCGTCGCGATGGTGCAGCGCTCTCTGAGAAGGTGGTGCGCCGTCTTATGAGCGAAGAGGGCCTCGTCGTCGGCAGCACGCAACGGCGACGGTTCTCCAGCTATCGTGGGGAGCTCAATCCGGCTCCGGAGAACATCATCGCCCGTGATTTCCAGGCATCGGCTCCCAATGAGAAATGGTTGACCGATATCACCGAGTTCCCGGTGCTGGATGGCAAGGTCTATCTCTCTCCCATGACCGATTGCTTCGACGGCCTCGCGGTCAGTTGGTCGATCAGCGGCTCACCCAACGCTGAGCTGGTCAATGCCATGCTGGACGAGGCGATCAGCACGCTTGCTCCTGGCGAAAGGCCGGTCGTTCACTCCGACCGAGGCTGCCATTACCGGTGGCCCGGCTGGCTGAAACGCCTCGAAGCGGCTGGTCTGACACGATCAATGTCCCGCAAGGGGTGCACGCCGGATAATGCCGCCTGCGAGGCGTTCTTCGGCCGGCTGAAGGTCGAGTTCTTCTACGCACGCCAATGGACTGGCACTACGATGGAGCACTTCATCGCCGAACTCGATGCCTATATCCGCTGGTACAACGAATCACGAATCAAGATGTCGCTGGGCGGAAAAAGCCCCATCGAGTATCGTCAGGAGCTCGGCATTGCCGCGTGAAAACTGTCCAAGAAAAGCGCCGCACCCCCGGGAGGGTCAGCCTAGATGGCCTTTAACACCCGCCTCGGCGGCGGTTTGAGTCGTGCCTTTCCATCGCTTGAAAATGTAGATGTTGACCTGCGCTTTAGTGACCGCCATCGCCCGTCCCTCATGAGTCGTTTGCTACGGCAGTCAAGCTTAATGGCAACCGGCCAATTTAATTGTCGTGACCGCCCAACATCATTGTTGTCGGATAGTCGTTAGTTTTAAAATTTCCCTGCGCCTCCCAAGCCATTCATTATTGGCGGCTAAGGCCATTAAGACTGACCTCGCTGCGGGAAACAGCTTGAAAGGTGCCTCATCATCTAGAATCCGATCCCACTAGAATGGGATGTATATGGGTTGGGTTACGATACTCCCTGAGGCAATTTCGGAGCTCTAGCTTCGGTTGGTTCGGAACTCGTCAGTGTTCCGGCCACCAGAGACAGCACCTCCTAACGATCACGTAGCGGGATTGGCTTCCGAGGCGAGATGACCGGCCCGAATAGATCTCTTCCGATACTTCGGCGGATTCAAAGCTGATGCTAGCAGGAATCATCTCTACTGCTAATTCCTTTGTTCCAGCGCTATTAGCCGATTAACTTTTTCTACATCCTTTTGTTTCTCGGAAACGCTCAGATCACCGTAGGCCACCAAAGACGGGTGGAGCTTGTTCACATCGTCACGACACGGACCGAATCGCCACCCAGCAATAATTTTGTCCGCCATCCAGCTTCGATGCTCTGCCTCCGCCAACGCCTCAATCATCTCACATGAACTATCCCGCGCGAGCGCATCTCGTTTGATACGATCGTGGTCAATCGTACGGCGATTCGCAGCCTTATACTCTTCCTTAAGTTCCGGCCACGGTGCCGTTGCTGGTTTGCTCGGGTCGTACTGCCTGTTTTTTATGTGCATTAAGTATGACTCGTGAGCTTTTCGCGCCTCAGCATCGATCTCCTCGTCAAAGACAGAGGAGCTCGAGCATCCGATTTCTGTCACGTTAAAAAATCGCCCATACTCATAGATGGGCAGGTCGGGCCTTACAGTGGGGAAAGAGACGCTTGGCTTGATGCAAACGACGTGGTCCATCCGAGCACTATCATCTGAGGTTGCAGCGATGAGTGCCTGCTGATTCAATCGCCGTGCAAATTTGATGCTTGCGAATGGATCGTCGAGCGCGACTATCGCCAAGTCGTACAGCCTCCCAGATGTCCTATCAACTAAACCGAGCTCATCAGAAAGCAATGCCCCGCGAGATTTTTCGTGGAAGCTGACGGCACTTACTAAAGATAACTGAGGGTGAGAATGCGGGAACTCCTCTAAAAATTGGTTCAAATCTGGAGACATAAAATCTATCGTGGGCACGCCACAATGGGGGTACTGCAGTTGCTTTATAGCCATACTGATCAGAGACGCCGAGAATCGCCCTTCACCTACGATTAGAATCTTAGGCTGTCTATGATTATCGAAGAAATTCTCAAAATTTGCCAAGCTGGCATCCATTGCGATCTGTCGGGCTGCGGTAATATCGGGGTCAAAAAACCTTGCATCTGCTACACTCGTGCTCGTGCCGAAAGGTTTGGCATCTTTGAAAAAGTCCG
Organism: Spiribacter roseus; assembly: GCF_002813635.1. NCBI lineage: Bacteria > Pseudomonadati > Pseudomonadota > Gammaproteobacteria > Chromatiales > Ectothiorhodospiraceae > Spiribacter > Spiribacter roseus. The sequence continues at coordinate 703,363 of NZ_CP016382.1, forward strand.
AGAAATCAGGCCCAGCAAGCGCCCTGATTTGCGTCTCTCGCCCAGGTTCGTTTTTTCTCCTCTGCTCTTCAATTAGCTCCACACATTTAGAAGCTACGCCATAATTCTCTCGTTCGTCGGCTGCCATCACGGCAATTTTGGATGCAGTTTGGACGCGCCCGCTCTTTAACACTATTTTATCGAGCGGAGAACCGTATATAACTTTCACTCCCGCGGCTTTCAATTCTCCGAGGTACGGATTTTTCGTGTCATTCTCGACTACAACAACAGTGTGACCCTCCGTTAAAAGGCTACGTGCAATCGCTTTGCCCCTATCGGTCAACCCACACACAACTGCGTGCCCCTCAAGGGAGGCAACGGATAATTTACTTGCTGCATCAGTGACAGCGGCCGCTACAAGCCTGATTACGCTATATGCCACTGTTCCCGGTGCAAGGTACCTGGCTATCTGAATAAAGGCATTCGGTGCAGATAGCACTGTTGCCCCTTCCGCCGAGACAGGGTTAGCGACGCTGAATAGTTGAAACACCCCGTAAATTAGGTCTAGTGGCGGGGCTTCTACGCCAAGCGTGGCATAATGTAGCCGGAATCCAATATACCCAAGTATAGATGCGAGGAACGCTAGCGCACCAACTATCCACCACTCGAATCTTTTTACCCACGTCAGAAATGTCTCGATATTGCCCAAGAGTCACCTGTCAACTGGCGAGGTCGGATCCCTTTATGTTGATTCAGTATGCCGGATGTTGAGCAGTTGTGAAATAAAGAGGTCCGTTATCGTAGGTGTTGGAGGCAGCCTGCTCTCCCGAGCGGTTGCTTACGCGTATTGGTTGTACACCATCGCTGCGGACACATCTGAAAAGCTTCATGATGGAAAGCAGGAGGTGTCCGATGGGACAGAAGAGACGGCAGTTCAGTCGAGAGTCCAATGAGGAAGCGGTGGAGCTCGCCAGTCGGCCTGACGTGACGATCAAAGACGTTGCGCATGAGCTGAGTATTCGCCGCTCGGTTTTCAAGCGGTGGTGCCGGGCATCCAAAACCGGAGGACAGCAGGATTATCCCGGCAAGAGCAATCCATGAGACGAAGAGGTCTGAGCTTGCCCAGTAACAGTAGACACTCGATTACGCCACTATCCGGGCCTCGAATGCCTCAGGGCTAATGTATTCGAGGGCAGAATGACGACGGGTTCGGTTGTACTCCACTTCGATGTACTCGAAAAGGACCTGGCGCAGCGCATCGGGGTGCATCAGCGGCATATCATGGATGCTCTCGACCTTTAGGCTGTGGAAGAAGCTCTCCACCACCGCATTGTCGTAGCAGGTACCTCGGCCGCTCATGCTGGCGACCAGTCCGTAGCGACGGAGCAGGTTGCGATCATCCCAGCCACAGTAAACGCTCCCGCGATCCGTGTGCATGATCACACCGCTCGGCTCGCCACGCCGGGCAAGCGCCGCTCGCAGGGCGGTGCAGGCGAGTAAAGCATCGATGTGCGCACTGGTCGCCCAGCCGATCACCTTGCGTGTGCACAGGTTCAGGATCACCGCGAGGTAGAGCCAGCCCTGAAGGGTCCGCAGGTAGGTGATATCACCCGCCCACTTCTCGTCAGGCCGCTTGGCGCTGAAGTCTTGGGTAAGGACATTGGGCGCTACACCGAGCGAGTGACCCGAGTCGGTGGTATGCCGAAAGGGTTTGGCCGCGCAGGCCCGCAGCCCCTGCCGGCGCATACTCTCAGCCACGGTCTTACGGTTCATAGCCATGCCTTCAGCCTCCAGCTCCTCGCAAAGGCGAGGCGAGCCGTAGCGCCGCTTCTTTGCCTCAAACAGTTCGACCACTTTCGCGTCCCGCTTGGTCCGCTCAGCGACGCGTTACGAAACACTGTCCCGACGGTGCAGCCACGCGTAGTAGCCACTGCGGGAGGCGCCCAGCACCGCGCACTGGCGCGCGATGCTGTGGACCGATCGATGCTGGTGAATGGCGGCGTGCTTCAGTCCAGCTTCGTCGCGAACTACGCCGCGGTTTTTTCCAGGATCGTGACCTCTTCGGTCTTGTCGGCGAGCTGGCGCTTAAGCCGAGCATTTTCCTCGCGGAGCTGGCGCTCGCGGCCAGTGACGGACTTCTCGTGTGCTGCCTTAGCCCGCCACTGATAGATCTGCGTGGCATGCAAGCCGAGCTCACTGGCCGCGGCTGCAACACCGATGCGCTCGGCGAGCGACAGGGCTTCGGCACGATATTCCGCGCTGTAGCGAACCCTCTTTCGCTTGGGCATGTCGTTGGCTTCTGTTGCCATGGTTCACGGCCAGTCTGTTACCTTACTGGGGTGTCCACTGCCGGTGGGAAGGGTTATCTATGGTCTAGAGCTCAAGGGCAGGCATAGCCTCCCCTTGAGATTTAACAAGGCCACGTCAAAGAGTCGCTCATCCCTTACGGACGTTTTTGACGTTACCCTTCCCGTACTGGGCTTCCAGCAATTTCTTGGCTTCGGCTGACCCTTTCGCCTCAATGCTGACGTCTGCATCCGGGGCGCTGCCAGGTAGCTTTGCTTTCGCAACATAGCGGTCCATGACATCTTCCTTAATAGTGAACGAGTGTCTTTAGTACCTGTGATCGGTGCAGACTGTCAAGATGCTTCAATATTGAAGAGCAACTTTGAGGACGTGGTGACAGTGCATCATTCGTGACGAACTGCTCGTCAAATGCTGAACCGCCAACCGCAAAGCAGCGACGGTGTTAAATATCTTCAAAGGCAAGATCACCTCGGTAAGGTGAGTCTGGTAGTGTGATAGTGTCGCTCAGGTCGATCGTTAGGTCGAGGGCGCCGAGGGGAGCATGGAGAAAAAATTCCGCGTTCGACACAAAATTTGCATGAACAATACGGTAATGAATTGCAGGAGAACCGAAAGGCGCTTAAAGATCCTCGTTTGGATATTTACGCGAAAAAGTATCGGTGCTTATTTGAAGACAGGGGGCTCGTTAGATCGCTGCATGTGCAGTTCTTAGTCGAAGGTATGGGTGTTTCGCTCAGTAAGCTGTATGCCTGTCAACGCCGGAACCAGAGAGCCTTTTTTCGCCGGAGTGAGATGTCCCCTGATCATCATAGTGCAGTCTCGTTTTCTCCGGTTTCCTCGAGCGCAGCCTCCTTAGCGGTCTGGGATGAGCGGCTCTTAGCGAGCAGGCCGGCTTTCCGCTTCTCCTTGAGCCGGTAGCTCTCGCCTTTGATGTTCACCGTGGTGGCGTGATGCAGCAACCGATCCAGGATGGCAGTGGCCATCACCGGATCGCCGAAGACCTCACCCCGGTCGGCGAAGCCCTTGTTCGAGGTCAGGATCAGGCTCGCCCTCTCGTATCGCCGGGCAACCAGCCGGAAGAACAGGCTCGCCTCGTCACGGCTCATGGGCAGATAGCCCAGCTCATCGAGGATGAGGACCTTCGGGTAGGTCAGTTGCTTGAGCACCCGCTCGAGCTTTTGTTCAGCGCTCGCCTTGCGCAGCTTGGTGAGGAGCTCATCGAGGGTGAGGAACACCACCCGGTGACCGGCCTGTGCCGCCTTGATGCCGAGCGCGATGGCCAGATGCGTCTTACCAACGCCGGGCGGACCCAGGAACACGGCGTTGTTCCCGCGCTCGACGAAGGCTAGCGAGGCCAGTTCCCGGATGACCTTCCGGTCGATGCTGGGCTGGAAGCTGAAGTCGAAGGCCTCCAGGGTGTGCATCGCCGGGAAGCGTGCCTGACGCAGTCGCGTCTCCACGCCCCGGACGTTCCGGGACTGCCACTCGGCCTTGAGCGCTTCGGTGAGGAACGCCCGGTAGTCGAGATCCCGCTTGGCGGCCTGTTCGCAGATCGTATCGAGCTGCTCATCGAGCCCTTGGAGCTTCAACCGCTCCAGCAGTGTGCCGAGCTCCATCACAGCACCTCCGTGTAGTAACCGAGGTCACGGGTCTGGACCCGTACCTGGTCCCAGAGGCAAGCGTGATGCTCGGCGACCGTGACGAAGCGCTCGCCGTCAGTGGCAAGCCGGTGGTGGGCGACAGGATGGCCCTCAAGATGACGGATCTCGATCTCGCCATCCAACGTCTGGCGGATGCTGACCCGCTGCTGGGCCAATTGCCCCGGCACGCTATAGCGCACGCCATGCAGAGAGACGTAGGCGTCCAGGCTCACCGCGCGGGTGTAGTGGTAGGCCGTATCGTAGCGGCTACGCGGCAGCGGCCCGAGCGACTCGCGCTCCCGTGCGAAGCGGGCCGGGACCGACTCGCCCAGCTCCCTTAGCGTGCGCTGGTTAGCCACCGTCTGGCACCAGGCGGTGAGATAGGCGTTGAGGTGATCGAAGCTGTCGAACGCCGGATCACCGGCAAGGGCGTTCTCACTGATGTAACGCACCATCCGCTCGACCTTACCCTTGGTCTTTGCCCGTCGAGGCCGGCATGCGCGGCGCGTGAAGCCGTAGTGGACGCCGAGTTCGCGGAAGCGCGGGTTGAAGCGGGGTCGGCCATCACGCCAGTCGAGCACGGCCGAGGCCTGGTTATCGACCAGTACACTGCTCGGGACACCGCCGAAGGCCTCGAGCGCAGCGATGATCACCTCGTAGGTATGGTTGGCATCCAGCGAGGGCATCCCCATGGCATGCAGATGACGGGAATACCCCAACACGTTCACCCCGACATAGACCTTCTGGCGCATATCGCCGATCAGCAACCGCCGCTCGCACCAGTCATGCTGCATCTGCTGACCGGGCGGCGTCTCGTAGCGGACAACGCCGGCGTCCGGACGCAGTACGCGCTTGGGCTGAATGTAGTCATGCAACTGCGTGCTGACCCCGGTATACCCAGCCTTGCGGATATCTTGCAGGATCACCTCGGCGTTCCAGATCCCCTTACGGAGCATCCCGTCGATCTGATCGATGAACGGGTCCAACTTCCGCGGCCGTCGCTTTGGTCGCTTCGGCGGCTCACTGCCGCGCTTTAGCGCTCGACTCACGGTCTTCGGGGTAACCCCGAGCTCCGCGGCAATGTCCTTGATATATACGCCCTGTCTGTATCTCTCGGTTATCATCAAATAGTCCTCTCGGGTCATCATCCCCGGTCTCCAAGCGGCCAAACTTGCAAGACCGAGGATCGTTGGTCCGAGGGGACATCTCAAACCGGCGATCAGAGGACTCTACTGGGCGGCGCCAACATGCCTGGTTGAATCACTGTACTTCGGTAACTCCGCGCAACGATCGGCGCAGGACTAAGAATATCCGCCGTGCCTGGCGAGGGCGCAAACGGCGGGGCGAACTTGCTGTCATGGTTGGGAATTCTACCGACGAGATCCTTTGCTAGCGATTATCAAACAGCGGTGCCACCGCAAATGCTGAGGCCTCGCTCGGCGACAGCCTTATAGACAGCCTGCGGCACATACAACTCGTGGACCGTCCGTTGATGCGGCCATCGGCCAAAGGGTGGGTAAGGTCATCAGGGCGTCACACCAGTGCCGTCAGAATGTATGCCGTGGTCAAGGGAGTCATCACGCCCTACAAGCGGTAGCAGGGTGGGCTGATGGAACGCTCTTCCCGACCTCTCTAGATAGGATGCTTCTGACAGCAGAAGCTCGACTCCCTGGCATATGCCCACCATTGGATCGAGCGAGCGATACGGTTTTAAAACAACAATTAGTATCAGTGACTGGGCTATGTGGTACTCCGTGCAGAATCGGTGTTACCGTCTATCCGAAATGGGAGACCATGTCGGTGAATATGGTATGACCGTCGAGTTGGATGTCAAACCTGCGTACTTGGCAGAGAGCATGCGATTAGACATTCCCGGCTCGGGAACTCTCGTCCTTTCTATAATTAATAAAAATACGCCAAATAAAGAGAAACTACAGTGGGCCGTTACGGAGAACCGCGTGCCGGCGACAGAGAGGGAAACCCTCCGACATGTAGAATATATCGCAATTATATGGCAAAAATTTTATAATTCGACTGCAGCATCACTAACCCCCCTGCTAAAATGAGGACTCATATGGATTTTTTAGTACTGACACTTGGTATAGCCGCATCCGGTTTTATCTACGCTCGGTTTGTGTGGCCAAAAAAGTTCTTCGCCAAAACTGGAGCAGAATTAGAAAACGAAAATTGGCGAATAAGGAATGCGGCTTACTCGGATCTAGGAGTTTATCCAACTATTGACACCAATAGCTGGAGTAAGTCTGGGTACATTTGTCGAGACATTGGTGTTTACGTCCTTTACTTGCCGAAAAGCGCGCTACGGCAGGCCGAGAGTTCGTCCATACTAGCATCGGCCCATCCGGAAGCCGCGGCAGAGGCGTCTGAGTATGGCGTTACTTGGAGGCTTTTGTCTTATGATGAGAGCGTCTCTATTGTTGATAACCTAATAGTGCTTGCCGATAAGCTAAACTATGTAAAGGAGTGGGAAGGTTCGCGGTTTCTCGCGAAAATTGGTGGCAAGCTGCCGCGAAAGAGGTATACGTCACGTTTCTGGCCGTTATTGAAAGGGGTTACGGAGCTGGAGGTCAGACATGGCAGAGAGGTTGCGTTTTGCTACGGCATTAATTTCGATGAGGATGAAGACTCGGGAATAAGTTATGACGTCGAGAAGTATATCAAACATGTTGACGCATCAGACGAATCGGCAGTTGCTGTATGCACGGATATTAGTAACCTTTCGAACAACAAAGACTTTCTTAATTCAGTGGAAGTAGAGGGTATAACCACCGACGTCAGTAAGGTTGTCAATGCCGCTTGTGCATAAGAGTCCTCACTGTATCGTTTGTGGTAATCGATCTGATCCGGATGCGGTATTCCATGGAGCGGTTTCGCGGTCCGCTGTGGGGTGATAAATGTCCGCCGTGCTGTGGCGCGCCCGCCATATCTTGGAGTTTGGACGCCTGCTGTGTTGCAGTAAGGGCGGGGCTCAGCCTCAAATGAGGATCCTTCACCCATGCAGCAAATAAAAGCTGAAATATATGCCAGTTAATAGAATGACGAGCGTAAAGGCCCCTCGAAGTGCAAGTTTTTTTATGATCAGCGGCCTGCTCGCGATTGAGACCTCATTCGGCAGATATTCACTGAGCAGTACAAGTCCAATTGCCACCATGAAACTCATCCAAGTCAGGTCACCCAGTGTGAGGTAAGCGGTTTCCGGAATTAGTTCCATGAGGTAAAGTGTATAAGCGAACAGTGCTAATAAGGTGCCAATTTGTACATGTATACGGGTATCCACAAGCCGATCGCGTCCGGAAGGCAAATCCTCTGACTCTCTCAGTGTGTAGGATCCAAAAGTAACAAAGAATAGAATCAGTAGGGGCAGCAACCCTCGGGCGACTTTTGTAGCCGGTTCCCGCTTTACCGTCAGAGTAATACCCAGCTCGTCCCAATACTCTCCCGTTTCCGATACCCATTCAGTACCAACTTCAGTGAAAGACGCATTTTCCATCCTCCACCCGGGGACATGAATACCGCCTAGCGATATCTCAATTTTATCAATGGACGCTGCTTCGTGATACCATTTAGAAGGAACAAGGTCCATATATGCTGAAGAGTCCTCGCCAGCTACTATTATCGGTATTTCCAATTCGTCGAATGGAAAATAGCGAAAATTTCCTACGATGTTCGCACTGCCTTTGACTCGTGTCATGTAGGCGAAGCGGTTGTTTTGAACCATCCAATGGTGACCTTGTACTGTTTCAGGGTCATGGATAGACATCATTTCGATATCGGGGTTGTAGAACCTTTGCCAAACGTTATCTGCAAGATGTCCAACGCATTTCACGTTGGCATGAGGTCTTGAAAGCGGATATTCAATGGTTAAGTAGAAGTCGACGACAGCAATGTTATTGCTCGGCGAAATATTGGTTACCCGTATGGGTTGTATACCGATTCCCACCTCATATCGGTTGTCGCGGGTCAACTTGGGCGTAAATACTGTATCCGAGGCCGCGCACAGGTCAGTGTCACCCCGAGCATTTTGATCGGCCGCCTCACTACCAGAAGGTACAGATATACTCAGCGCGAGAAGTATCAAAACGCCGCTGAGCGCTATCTTTTTTAACGATAGATGCTCGCTCATCGGGTACCTCATAGGCTCGGATCAAAAAGGCGGAGAAGTTTTTTAGTAGCGATGATGGAACTCATGAGCGCTGGAACATTTGGTTTCGTCAGTTGGAGAGTTGACGTGTCCACGAGTTGTGCTGGGAAGACCAGATATTCACGGTAATCGGTTGATGGCGGAACTGCGCTGACAATACGCTCCGTAACAGTTGCGTCGCCTATCACTAATCCAGAATCCGTCTCTGTCTGAACGTGTTTTTGGAAATACATCGAATATCTAGTGATAGGCCTACTTGCGGCCAGAGTTGAGATCAGCTTGCAAGTGATTGTCAGGCTCCATGGTAAACGAGACATGCGACGGGCTACTGTCTGTGGCCCTCGGTGCCAGGCAAATGTGAGCGTACCAATACATGTCATGTTCGACAAAAACCACAATCGCGAGGAGACGCGTGCGCAATCGGAAGAGCTCAACCCATTCTAACTCCTAGATATGCGGGAGGGGGATTTAGTCCAGTAGTAGTACACTATCGACTATGGCACGTTTCTAGCTACAGACACATCAGAGTTGATGGTTGATCGAGCCTTAGCGCTTGTGGTCATCACGGGCCCTTATACCCGGAGCGCTCGCCGGTTGAAGATTACAGCGAGGCTATAGCGCCGTGAGGCCCTCGGTCAATGAGGCCTCGTGGCTATTTTGCGAACTTGTGGCGACAGCTCGCCGCCTAGAGATCCAGGAACATTGCCCAGTCCGCCATAAGACTACGCCTCTTTTCGAGGAGGTCCCCGCGCCGGTAGGCGCGCTCGACGGCGCTCTGGATCACGTGTGCTAGTGCCTGCTCCGCGACTTCATGCGGGTAGTTGGTGTTCTCACTGATCCAGTCCCGAAAAGTGGAGCGTAACCCGTGCGGAGTCGCCTCTACATCCATGCGTTTCATCACCTTGGAAAGCGCCATATCAGAGAGGATGCCGCCCCGTGGTGCGGGAAATACGTATATAGAACTTGGAAACCTTGGGAGTGAGCAGAGCAGGGCAAGAGCTTGATCACTTAGCGGGACAAGGTGCGGTTTGCCGGCTTTCATCCGCTCCGCCGGGATGGTCCATATCGCTGTGCCAAGATCGATCTCATCCCATGTCGCACCGCGGACTTCCCCAGACCGCGCGGCCGTTAGTAGCAGGAATGTGAGTGCCCGCGGTGCAATGCCGTTGCATTGGCGAAGGGCGCGCATGAAAGCCGGGGCATCCTGCCAAGGGATCGCCGCATGGTGTTGGACCGGCTTAATCTTGGTTGTCGCGGGGAGCACCGCATCGAGTTGCCTTTCCACCGCGCTGGGTTGGGCCCTTGCCGATAACCAGAGACAATCGCGAAGTCGAGAACCTTCTCGGTACGACCGCGAACCCGACTGGCCGTCTCCGGTTTGCTCTCCCAGATGGTGCGGAGGGCGCTGACGATGTGAGCGAGCTCGATCTGGTCGACCGTTAGGCCGCCTATGGCAGGACTGATATAAGTCTCAACACTGGTGCGCCACTGTTTGGCATGCTTAGAATTCTTGAACTCCCGGACTTTTTGCTGCCAGTACGCCTCGAGGCACTCATCAAAGGTGACGCGTTTACTGGCAGCCGCGTCGCGCTCCGCCTGCTGGGCTCGCCGCTCGGCAAGAGGGTCGTGCCCGTCACGAATTGCGGCCCTGATCTCGGCGGCTTGTTGTCGTGCCATGGCGAGCGAGACCTCGGGAAAGGGGCCCAGGCCGACGTCGCGCCGTCGACCATTTACCATGGCTCGCAGGAACCAGTATTTTGCACCCGTCGGGGTGACACGAATGTACAAGCCGGCGACACCGCCCACGGCGTGGAGGCCGGGTTTTTGAAGCTTTCGAATGGCCATCGCCGAGAGTTCGGTTGCAAGCTTTGGCATGGCCATCATCCCGCCCATCAAAAAATTTGTTATTGGACGCTACTGCATGCAACGAGCCGTGACAAGTCAAAGCGGGGAAAACAAACGAAACCAATAGGTTATGCAACGTTCTGCAACGAATTACAAATGCGCCGAAGCGGACACCCTCTCCGCCAGACACAAAACAGGGGCCGCGGGCCCCTTTTTTGTGTCTGATAGAACAGGGGGTCGAACCCACTCAATTCCCCCCTCCAAAGTAGTGCGCCGGCGGCTGCGGCCTTCCGAGTAAAAACCCCTGCTGAATCGGAATCCCCAGTGACAGGACCGTCTCGCTGAGCGTTTCCGTCTCGATCCCCTCGGCGACGACATGGATATCCAGCGCCTCACACAGCATCCCGATGGAGCGGACGATCGCCCGTGACTTGGGATCATCAACCACTGCGGTGATGAGGGTCTTGTCGATCTTGACGTACTCGATGTGGAGCTCACGCAGTCGATATAGGTTGCTCTCCAGTGCCCCGAAGTCGTCCAGCGCGAGTGTCGTGTGCCGGCTGCGCAGTTCCTCCCAGGCTGTCTTGAGACCGGTGAGGTCATCGCCGAAATGCTGCGGCAGCCCGCGCTCGGTGACCTCGATGATCACCTCGGGACCATTGAGGCAATCCGCACCGAAATCGTAGGCGAACTGATCCGGGTCCTGCAGGTTATTCAGATCCTCCAGCCCGATGTTGAAGGTGAGAAACCCAACGCCGGAGCGCGCGGCCTGCTGGGTCAGAGCGCGCCGCATGGCCACGACATAGGCGTAATACTCATCATCCTTCATCACCTCGCGGAATCGATCAAGAAAGATCGCGGGCGGACGCATCTCGCCCTCGCAGTTCCAGCGAATCAGTGATTCGTAACCAAGTGTCTCGCCGGTGCCGACGTTGACGATGGGCTGGATGTGATACTCGAACTCGTGCGTTTTAAGCCCCTGACGGATCCGCAGATCGGTCACGAACGCGCCGGTGCTCTGCGAATGGGCGATGAACTCGGCGTCGGCGCAAACGATGCGTCCCCAATCACGCTGCTTTGCGTGCTTGAGAGCCAGATCGGCCTCGGAGAGCCGCTGCGAAAGCGAATCCTCCGGGCCGACGATTACAGCCCCGCCGCACACCTTGATCTTCTCGAGCTCATCGATCTCGTCAAAGCGCACGGCATGCAGGGCCGTGGTGACGGCATGGCCGATCTGCTGGACCGATGCCCACTGCGTCGCGGGGATCATGATGGCGAAGTCGTCGCCGTCCAGGCGTGCCACGGCTGCGCGCGGCCCGAGCGTTGCCCGCAGCGTCCGGGCGACGATCTGCAGGATTCGGTCACCGATCGCCAGGCCATGGCCGGCGTTGATCGCTTTCATGTCGTAGAGATCGACCAGCAACAAGGCCTGGTGGAGGAATCGATCGCGGTCGCGGAATCGCTCATTGAACCCAAACCGTGACAGTTCACCGGTCACGGGATCGACGTGGAGTTGTCTGCGCAGGCGGTTCTCGAAACGGGTCTGGATGAATAGATAGCCGCCGAAGATGCCGAGCACACACCACATCACGAACGACTCGAGCAGGAACTGCCGGAAGCGCGTGTCGGTGCTGGCCTGCACGCGGGGGGCGTCGGTCCGCAAGGTGATGCTGCCCACCGTCCGCGTCCCAAAGGCAATCGAACTGGTGTACCCCAGCGCCGGAAAGCGCCCGCTGAAGCCGGTATCTCCGCTGGCGCTCTGAGGGCCTGTGGGATCAGCGAAAACGAGGGTCTGATCCTGCTTGCGTGCCCTGACCAGTACATCGCCCTGGTGATTGGCGACCACCACGACCCCGATGGTGGGCATCGTTTCCAGCAGGCGCAGCCGCTGCTCGATGCTGCTGCGATTGTTCAGCAGCACGCTCTGGCCGATCCGTTCGCTGAGAAGCTGGGTGGTCCGCTCGAGTGATGAGCGGACGTTGCGCTTCTCGGTGTCCACCGAATCGTGGTAGTTATCCTAGAAGGCGCCTGTAACGCCGAACCCAAGTAAAAGGATCAGCCCCAGCAGGAGCATCTGCACCCAGCGCAGATGGCGGATATGACGCCAGCAGGTTCGAAGGAAATCGAGCACTCGGGTGTCGCCTTGATTGGCTGCCATCATTGGATGGTCGACGACCGTATCTTATTTCACCCCGAGAGGTCAGCCTAAGGTAACGAACAGTTATCCGGGTTAAATGCTACCGGACCACGGCGGGAGCCAGGCGGCGAGGGCAGGGGGAGCGGTGATCGCCAGCCAGCCGGCAATGGCCAGATAAGGGCCGAAGGGGATCTCGCGCTGGCCGTCGATACCCTTGAACGGCGCCTGAATCAATAAGACGACCAGCGCAGCGATGGGGGCCAACAGCAGCGTCGTCACCAATGCCTCGGGGCCACCCCAAGCACCAATCAGCGCAAAGAGCTTGAAGTCGCCATAACCGAGTCCATCGATGCCACGCAGCCATCGATAGGCCATGTTGATCATCCAGAGAGACGAATACCCCAACGCCGCTCCCAAGATGGCCAGAGTAGGGGGGATGAAGTCGGTGCCTACGCTGACAAGCAGCCCCAGCCATAGCCCACCCAGCGTGAGCCGGTCCGGCAGCAGATGCGTTTCGAAGTCGATGACGGCCATCGCGATCATCAGCCAGCTCAGGACCAGCATCGCGCCGGTGAGCGGTTCGACGCCGAAACGCCAGACGATCCAAGCGGTGACAAGCGCGGTGAGTACCTCGGTGAATGGATAACGCGCCGAGATCGGATTGCCGCAGTCCCGACACCGCCCGCGCAGGATCAGCCAACTGAGGATGGGAATATTGTCGCGGATGCGGATGGCGTGTTGGCAGTCCGGGCAGTGCGACCCCGGCCAGGCGATGCCGGGCGGGGCCGGGTCGTCGCCGGCAGGCGCGGTATCGGTCTGGCGGGCCTGATGCTCGACCTGCGCCGGCAGGCGGGCAATCACCACATTGAGGAAACTGCCGATGAGGGCGCCGACCAGCGCCGCGGCGATTATCAAAGTAAGCATGCTACCCGGGACTCAATTGGCGAGCTGAAATGTCCATACTTCATTGCCTGACCCCGAACATTGTGTATCGTTTAAGCCGCTAACGTTGCCGCTGATCTGAGGATTTCCTCTAATGCAGACGTTTGCGTTCTCTTTGATATCGAATCTGACATTGCCACTGATACCCGGATTAACCAACTCAAGGTAAGCGCCGTCTTCAACAATCAAATCAACAGTCCCGGAGAGGCCCGGATTAGTCATTATAACAGTCGTTTCGGTTGTGATAAGTATAACTACCTTACCACTGACAGCCGGATTTACGAGTTCGACATTCGTGTAAGACTTTGTTTCGTTCCCACTTAGTGCGATGTTGTCCTTTTTTTCCAGATCTCTCCCGGTCGAAATACCGCTTGAATCATAAATGAATCGGTATCCCCAGCGGCCATCCGCCCGATCAACGGTAGCGGTATAGCTATTTGAGCCGTTGTCCGTCAATTTAGCTTCGTCAATTAGTGACTTGAGATCTTTACTGCTGCCCTCGGAATCGCGACCATCGATCAGTGCGAGTCGGTAGGAGTCAGCAACGCCAATGCCGCGGTCCATCTGCACTGCCTCGGTCAGACTTACGGTCTGCTGTTGCAGGATGGCCAGAAGGCCCGCGGTAACCGCGCCAATACCGGCGATCACCACCACTGCCATCAGCAGGATGCTGCCTTGTTGGGTGGATTGACCCTGTTGCGATCGATCAGGCATCAGTCATCAGCCGTCCCTTTTGAACGCCCGAACCTCTGAGTCATTCAGAGTCAGTTCGTACAGGCGCAGGTCTGCGCGTTCGAGGTCTGCGGGTTCCAGTGCTTCGCACTCGAACATACGCACGTCCGAGGCAATAACGTTGTCATCCAACATAAGCGTTCCATTCTCATTGCGTTCATACACGCGCTCATCGCCATCCCGGTTTAAGGTTAATACACCTTCCCCACAACCACTGATCTCGGTGCTGTCGTCACTCAGCCGGATGTCCTTGGCCATTCGGCTGAGTGCGTGCTCGATTTCGGAGTGCTGCGCAGCCGCATCGCTGACGTCCGCGCGGGCCTGTATCAAGCTAATCAGTGGTCGCGCGATGAATGCACTCAGAACGCCGAGGACCAGCAACGTGATGACGATCTCGATGAGCGTCAACCCGCGAGAGTGAGCAACATAATTCATCTTCATCGAAATGAGGTATGTGATTCACGACGGAACGCGTCACTGCGCCGGGGTTGTGGGTGAATAGAACGGAGCGCCGCAGTATCAATCGTCGTCGTCGTCATCGTCATCGTCGTCATCGTCATCGTCGTCATCGTCCTCGTCGTCATCCTCGTCCTCATCCTCGTCATCTTCGTCCCCGTCCTCATCTCCGTCGCCATCCTCATCGTCTTCGTCGCTGTCATCCGACGAATCGCGCATTGGTAAGACCACGGAGATCGTCCGCTCACCTCTGACGGTAAACCGGAACTGCGTTGCCGGTTCATCATCCACTTCGACATTACGGCACTCGAGCGTGAAAGGTGACTGCTCTGCCACCGGGCAACCGCTACGGAGAAGCGCTCCAATGTCGTCATTCGGCGACCAACCATCCAGCGTGCTCGAGTCGGGGATCGATTGCCAGTTATCGGAACAGCTCTCATAGGGCTCGGGTTCCTCATCCTCCGGCGTGGCCCAACCCCGTGTTTCGTGGATCGCGAGAAAGGTCTCGTAACAGCTGGTCGCCTGTCGGACATCGGCCGCGAATCCGCGGTTGGTTTCATTAATATTCAGCCCACCGACGAGCAGGGATGAGATGGCGGCGGCACCCAGCGCGATCAGCGCAAGCGTGATCACAATTTCGATAAGCGTCACACCCGCGTGGCGTCGACGGCCCGTCAACCGCTCTTTCATGGGCAGGGGCCCTCGGAAATCCGGCGGGTTTTCGATGTTACGCAGACCATGAGGACGGAATCGCCATCGCCCACCTCAATTTCAGCATCGTCGTCGGGGGCCTCTGGAGCATCATCCTGCTGGTACGAAAACGCCACTTCTTCGGGAGTTACCGTCACAGGCGCGGCTGCGGAGGCTAGATCCGCGGTCACTGTCGATGCATCTTCTGGCGGCAGCCGATAGAGTGCCTCCGCACGGGCACGGCGGAGTTCAGCAATGACCGCATCCCGTGCCTCAATGCGATCGGCGAGGGCGTCTCCGGCAAAACCGAACTGCCTGAACCCCAGCGTCGCCAACACCCCCAGCACACCAATCACGAAAACGATCTCGATCAGCGTCAGTCCTGCCTGCCGGCGCATCAGAACGCCGAGCTCATCTGCCAGATCGGCATGAATATGCCCGCCGCCAGGACGAGCACCAGCAGGCCGATGAACCCGATCATGATGGGCTCAATGTAAGACGGCAGGCGCTTCAGGTCCTCATCCACTTCGCTTTCATAAAAGTCCGCGACCTGATCCATCAGGTCGGCGAGCTGGCCGGTCTCCTCGCCGACGGCAAGCATTTGTAAAACCATTGGGGTGAAAAGCCCGCTGCGCTCGCAGACCGTATGCAGGCTCTCGCCACGCTCGATGCCGCTGCGCAGCCCGCGGATGCCCTGGCTGACATAGGCGTTATCCGTGGCATCGGCCACGGTGTCGATGGCGGTGAGCAGCGGGACGCCGGCGCGCAGCGCCATGGCGAAGGTGCGGGTGAACCGCGCCAGCAGGGCCCGGCGCATGACCGGGCCGGCAATGGGGATGCGCAGCTTGAACCGATCCCATTGCAGGCGCCCGGTGTCGCCACGCAGGTAGTAGCGCAGTAGCAGGACGCCGGCCGCGGCAGCCACCAGCATCGCCACGCCGTATTGCTGAGTGAACGACGAGGTGGCGAGGAGCGCGCGGGTGGCGAACGGCAGCTGGGTATCGAGGCTTTCGAACAGATCGGCGAAGGTCGGAATCACGAAGACATTGACCACCACAAAGGCGCCGAGGATCGCGATCAGCACAAATGTGGGATAGCGCAATGCCGACTTGATACGCTCGCGGGTCTGGCGTTCCTGCTCGAGGTTGTCCGCCATCTGGGTGAGCGCGCTCTCGAGCTGCCCGGACTGCTCGCCGACGCGCATCATATGAATGAAAAGCGGCGGGAACACATCGCTGTGCTCGTTCATGCTGTCGGCCAGTGCGGTACCGCCCTCGAGGCTGCCCGCGACGGAGTTAAGCGCCTCTTTGGGCCGCTCCTGCTGGGCGTTCTCCGCCAGACCGCGCAAAGCGCGGATCACCGGGACGCCGGCATGCAGGAGCGAGCGGAGGTGGCGGGCGAAAATGATCAGATCATTGAGCGGAATGGGTCGTTTGAGATAGCGGGCAATGAGCTGTCCGACGTCGGTGCTCGCACTCAGCTTCTGGCTGTCCGACTGCTGCAGCGACAGCGGTGTCGCACCCAGATCAAGGACATAGGCGGCGGCGCGGGACTGGTCCTCGGCGTCGACCTCGCCCTGGATGAGCTGGCCCTCGCTGGTGCGGGCCCGGTAGTTGAAGCGTGGCATGGTTATTCCGCCTCGCCGATGCGCTCGCCGAGCACGCGCACGACCTCGGCGACGTTGGTTTGACCGTGCTCGATGAACTCAAGCGCCATGCCCACCAGGGGGACATAGCCGGACGCGGACTGGGCGCGTTCAGCGAACGCCGCCACGTCGCGCTGGCGCAGCGCCTGACGCATGCCGGCGTCCACCTCCACGAGCTCGAAGAGCCCGATGCGGCCACTGTAACCCGACTGCTCGCAGAGGGGGCAACCGCGGCCTTCGTGGATCACCAGCCCGTCGGGGTCTGAGTGGCCCGCCCTTGTCAGCCAGGCGATTTCCTCCTCGTTGGCGGGCCGCGTCTCGGCACATTGGCTACACACGCGCCGGAGCAGGCGCTGAGCCAGCACACCCCGCAGCGCGGCGGCGAGCATGAACGGTTCGATGCCCATATCAAGCAGGCGGTTGGCGCTTGAGACGGCATCGTTGGTATGCAGGGTCGAGAGCACGCGGTGGCCGGTGATGGCCGCGCGCATGGCGATATCGGCGGTCTCGCCATCGCGGATCTCACCGACCATGACGATATCGGGGTCCTGGCGCAGCGAGGTGCGCAGCACGCGGGAGAAAGTCAGGCCGATCTGCTCGCGCACCTGCACCTGTGTGACCCGGTGCAGCGCGTATTCCACCGGATCTTCCACGGTGATGATCTTGACCTCAGCCGTGTTCATCTCGCTGAGGGCGCCGTAGAGCGTGGTGGACTTGCCCGATCCGGTGGGCCCCGTGACCAGGATCAGGCCATTGGGGATGGTCATCAGTGAGCGGAAGCGCGCGCGCAGGTCCTCTGCCATCCCGGTCTGATCGAGCGATGAAACCGCCGCGCTCTGGTCGAGCAGTCGCATGACGACGCTCTCGCCATGTTGCTGGGGCAGGGTGGACAGGCGCACATCGATGCGCCGGCCCTGGACGCGGGACTGGAATCGCCCGTCCTGGGGCAGACGCCGCTCGGTGATGTTGAGACCGGCCATGAGCTTGAGCAGCGAGACAAGCGCGTTCTGCATATTGCCCTGTCGCACGAGCCGCTCGTGGAGGATGCCATCCTTGCGCGTGCGGATCCGCAGTTCCTTTTCTTCCGGCTCGATGTGGATATCCGAGACGCCCCGCTGGATGGCGTCTTCCATCAGTGTTTTCAGCAGGCGCACGGCGGGCGAGCTGGCACGCCCGGTGCCGACGTTGAGGTTGGTGAGATCGATCTCGTCGCTGCTCTCGATCTCCTCGGTGATCTCGTCGGCAATGCTCTCGAGCTCATCCGTGCGGGCGTAGACCATGTTGATGGTATCGATGATCTCCTGCCGGCCGGCGAGCCGGAACTCCACGGGTTTCGGCAGGATTCGCTCCACCTCGTCGAGGGCCATGATGTCGCCCGGGTCGTCGGTGGCCACCACGAACTTCTCGCCGGTCTCCTCGAGGATCAGGGCCCCGAACCGCCGCGCCGCGTTCTCGGGCAGCTGCTGGGCGACCTCTTTGTCCACCCAGTACTTCGCCGGGTCGGCGGTGCGCACGCCGTAATGCTCGGCGAGCACGGTATTGAGGTCGCTCTCGGCGAGCCGCCCCATCTGCACCAATGCCTCGCCCACGGCCAGGCCGGTGCGCTTCTGCTCATCGAGTGCCGCTTTCAGATCCGCTTCGGAGATCAGCCCGCGTTCAATGAGCTGATCCCCCAGCCGTTGCGGGCGTTCAGGTCGGGCGGTAGCCATGGCGGTCAGTCTCCATAGGGCAGGGCAAAGTCCCGGAGCGCCTGGTGCCGGTTGCGGGCATAGTCGAGGATGCGTTGATCGACATCGGGATATTCAAGCAGATCACTCCAGGCGCTTCGCGCAGGCTGGGTGCGCCCGAGGCGATCCAGACAGAAGGCCTCGCCAAGGACCCAGGTGGGGTTGTCCGGCTCGACACGGCGCAGGTCGGCATATACGGCCGCGGCCTCCGAATACTGCCCGGTCTGGCGGTAGAGCGCGGCCAGATTGGCGGGGATGTCGGTGGTTGCTGCGTCTGCCGGCGGGCGGATCGCCTTGAGGGCACGAATGGCCGTGGCGGGATCATCATTCTGCTGCGCCACCCGTGCCAGCATGCGCGCCGTGGCCAGATCGTCGGGCACCCGCTCCAGGCCTGCGGCGAGCACCGCCTGCGCCCGGTCCAGCCGATCGGTCACGATCAGGATCCGGGCGTATCCGCGTCGCGCGACGAGCAGTGTTGGGTCGAGGGAGAGCGCTTCACGAAAGTAGCGCGCGGCGGTGAGCAGTTCGTCGCCCTCAAGCGCCCGCTGGCCGTCGTGAAAGCGCTCAAGCGCCCGGGCTTCGGCGGAGACGGTGGACGGCGAGCGTTGCATGTCACCGTTCTGACCCAGCGCGGGCGTGACGAGACCCAGGGCCGTCAGGGCGGCCATCAGGGCCATTGCGTAGCAGCGGGCGTTCATAGCATGGCCTCCCGCTGGCGCTCGAGGGCGCGTTGCCAGGTGTCATCGCCGATGACGGTGGGGCGCAGCAGAATCACGAGTTCGACCTTTCGCGAGACCTGACGCTGGCGGCTGAACAGCAGATCCAGCGGCGGAAAGTCGCCCAGCACCGGCACCGAGGCATCGGTACTTTCCTCGCGCTGCTCCATGAGCCCACCGATAATGATCAGGTCACCGTCTTCGGCACGGACAATGGAATCGGACTGGCGCACATCACTGCTCGCCAGATCAAAGGTCACGGTCTCGCCCTCGGCGGTCTGCACCGTGCGCGGCACATCGGTGACGTTCGTTACCGATGGCTGGACATGCATGGTGACCGAGCCATCGCCATCGATGCTTGGAGTCACATCCAGCGAGATGCCGGAGAAAAACGACCGGAACTCCGGGTCAACCGTGGTCTGCGCCGTGTCACCGGTGGTGGTGGTGTCGAGGTCGACACCCGTCTGGAAGAACGTGTCGGTGCCCACCTTGATCAGTGCCTTTTGATTGTTCAGCGTCGATACCCGGGGCGAGGAGAGCACCATGACGTCGCCCTGTTCATCGAGGGCATCGATGGTCACATCAAACGATCCATCGCGCAGGATCCCCAGCTCGAACAGGCCGCCGATATCGGTGGGGGAGGTCAGGGAGACGTCCACCTCGGTGTCACCGGCGCCCGCGTTCTCTGCGGTGTTGTCGCGCGAGAGCACTTCCCAGTCGATGCCCGCCTCGAACTCGTCATCCAGCGTCACCTCGACGATCCGCGCCTCCAGGATGACCTGGCGGTTGACGGTCGTCTGCAGCCCATCGATGAATGTCTCCACCTGCTCGAGGGCCTCGGGCGTCGCCCGGACCACGACGGCGCCGGCTTCGGGGCTCGTCACTACGCGGGCGCGGTCGCCGGTGTCCGCTGCAGGCGCCGGACTGGACGGTTCACCGCTTGTCAGGCCGGCGAGTGGCGGCAGGGCGGTGCCTTGACCGGCATTGGCATTGGCATCGGCTGCAGGCGCGCTGTCGGCATTGGTCGATTCACCCTCCTGCGCCTGACCGGTGATGATTTCCTCGATGGCCGCCTCGACGTCGCTCCACAGCCGCGAACTGCTTCGCGTGGTCAGGTTGCTGCCACTCACCTGATTGTTATTGGATTCGTCCGTTTCCTCGGACGACTCGATTTCGCCGCCGGCGATACTGGTCCCCGAGAGTCCCTCGCGCTGGACATTGATGTAGTGCAGCTGGAACACGCGGGTCTCGAGCACCGAGGGCAGGACCATGTATGCCCCCTGGCTGCGGCGGTAGTGATAGCCATAGCCCTCGCGCAGGATCTCCATCACCTCCGGGACGGATACGTCGCTCAGTTCCAGCGAAATGCTGCCCTCGACATCGGGGTGCACAAGGACGTTGTACGGGGTGTGGGCGACGAGGCCGTGGTAGAAGTTCGCCACCGGGACCGCATCCGCACTGATATCGAAGCGCGGCTCAGTCACGGGGGCGGGCATCTCGCCGTCGAGCGGCGGTGGCTCGAGCATGGCGTTGGCCGCCGCCGGCAGGGGCGGCGGCTCAGCGCCCGCGGCCGCACCGGCCTGCTCACCGCCGAGGGCCTCGGACAGGGCGAGCGCCTGATCCTCCGCCGACATCTCGCCCCGGTTTGCACAGCCCGCTAAAAGCGCAATGGCAAGCACTGGCAGCAGGGCCTTTTTACTGTTCATTATTGTTTGATTCCCTTGGCGTGTCGCCCGGCCGTTCCTTGACGACGTCATGCTTGTAGACCCGTGCGGTGCTGGGCTCTCCATCCCTTTCAAACCGCACCTGATCCATTGTGATGGATTCGATGGTACCGCGTTCGGTGCGCTCGCCCTTCTCGCGGCGATTGCCCCCGATCAATGCCGCGCGCTGCCATTGACCCTTTTTGAGGCGCTGGATGACGGCGTTGGGTGACGCCGGCGCCGGATCGGGTGATGTCTGTTCGGATGCGGCGTCCCCATCGGTTGATTCGTCCGCCCCGAGCTGCGTCTGCGCCTGCTCAAGGGCGCGCAGCAGTGCATCCGGCGGGGCGGTCGGATCGTTCAGGGTCTGCGCCTGGACTGATAGCGCGGCAACCGCCAGCAGCAGGGCGCCGACGCCGGCTGATAGTCTGTTATTGATCGGAACCTCCCAGCGCGTAGAGATCAAACCGCACCGTCACCCGCGCGGTGGGGTGTTCGATGACGGCATAGTCGAGCACGCGCCAGACCAGCGGCACCGACAGCGCCTCGAGCCGCGAGAGCAGGGAGACGGTCTGAGCGAAGGTGGCCTCAAAGACCAGGCGCAGCTGGCGATGATCGACATCCATCGGCGGTTCATCGGTGTCATTGCCTGTGCCGGGGCCTTCGCCCATCTGGCGGTCGAAGCGGATGACGGTGAGCGCCGGCTCATCCTCGAGCGTTGACTCGAACGCTCGCAGCGCCTTGGTCACGGGCATTGCGGCGAGGAAGTCGAGGGCATCACCCGCGCCGCCCCCGGGCAGGCTGGCGATGTCGGACTGCAGCGCCTCGATCTCGGCGCGCACGGCCGCGTCCGGCGACTCGAGATCGGCGATCTGCTGGCGGACCGTGTCGGCCGTGGTATCGAGCTGGGTGATTTCCGAGCGCACCGCCCTCTGCTGGGCGGCCGTGTCGGCGAGTCTCGCCGACTGTCCTGAGAATATCGCCATCTGCCAGATCAGCGCGATCACGATGAATGCTCCCACACACACAAGGACACGCTCACGGGGCGTTCTCCCCGCGAGCCACTCGTTCACCTGGGTCACGCGCTGCGTGATCGATCGCGCGCGCGTCATCCAGCGCATCCGCAGACTGCTCCCCATTAGTCGTTGTTATCTCTGGAAGTTTCAGTCTCGCGACTGGTGTCGGGCTTTGCAACCGCCCCACGGCCGCTGATCACGAAATCGTGGGTGATCAGGCCCCCGGCGGTTTCGGTGCGATTGTCGATATCCACGCGCTGGGCGGACCAGCCGTTCAGTGCGGGCTCGCGCTCAAGCCGGGCGGCGAAGGCTTCGGCCTGAAAGGGCTGAAGGGTCCGGCCGCGGATCACCATCTGCTCGGGATTGATCGAGACCTCGCGCAGCCAGACCGCTTCGACCCGTGCGTCGCCGAGTGCGACCAGCGGATCGGCAAATCCCCCCGTCAGGGTGGTCTCCACATCGTCAAAGGCGCTCAGGGTCTGCTCGTAGGCGTTGTAGCGTTGCTGGAGGGCGTCGCGGCGCGCCACCAGCTCCGCCGATGGCTCGGCCTCGCGTCTCTGCGCAAGGGTCTGCTGCAAGTCGCTGACCTGCGATTGTAGATCCGATCGCTCGGCCCTTGCCGTTTCCAGTGCCGCCTCGGTCTGGTGGACTCTGAACGCCTGGCCGGCACTGATCAGACCCAACGCCAGCACAGCCAGTGCGGTGGCCGTCATGAGCCGATCCGGCGCGGTCAGGGACCGATCCTTGGCCGGTGGCTGATAGATGGACGCGTTATCCGGCAGCGCCGCGTCCATTGTGCCCGCCACGGCCAGCATGCCCTCGGGCGTTGCCGCCGTGGCCCGGGTTGTTTCATCCGCCGGTGTCACGTTGGGGGGAATGGCGAGGATCTCGGCCTGAACATCGAGGGCCTCGGCCAGCGCGTCGCGGAGCGCGTCCATCCCCGGGGCATCCGGGCCGATCAGTGCCTTGCTGAGCGGCCGGTCAGAGAGGCGTTTGTTGAAGTTGGTTGCGGTGCGAACACACTCACTGACCAGCTGATCGGTCTGTCGATCGTCGATGCCGTTGTCGCGATCAATGTCGATCGTGACCGTGCGTGAGAGGTAGAGATGATCCCCCCGCGCAATCGCCACGCCGGTGCTGCGCTGCCCGATGAAGGCGGTCATGATCGGCGGGGCGTCAGCGTGCGGCGCGCTGGCGTCGGAGGCATCGATATCCTGGTTGGCCAGGGTGATCAGTGCGGTCTCGCGCGGATAGACGCCGCGGAGGTCAAGGCCGGCCTCGAGGACGGCCCCTGTGAGTTGATCAAGCAGGCTGCGCGACATGATGGTCGCGCGAACAAGGGTCGGTTCCGTGTTGCCGGCCTCTCGATCGTTTTTAAGCCGCACGCCGGTGGCGACGATCTCGTTGCTCGACAGCACGCCCGGGGGCGTTACACGCCAGGGCAGGGCGGCCCGCAGCTCGTTTTCCGCCACGCCGGGCAGATCGACGAACTGGGTGTCGTAGTCATTGCGACTGAGCGTGACGTAGGCCGGCAGGCCTTTGATGTCATACTCACTAACCCATTGGGAGAGGACCCGCCGGGCATCGTCCCGCGTACAAGCCTGGGTGATGCAGGTCTCAAGCCGGCCCTGATCGACCGCCAGAACGGAGAGCGTGATCGAGGACTGGGCAAAATGAATGCCGACCCGGCGCTGCGGAGTCGGCATTCTGCGGGCACGGATGCGATTAAGCATGTTCATATCGGACATCCGTGTCGTTTTCTGGGGCAGTCAGATCTAACCGAGCCTATCCTGCTCCAGCTGGACAACGATTCGTTCCTTAGTTAACACCGAAATCGCATGTTTCCTGTCCAACAGTATTGTCGCTGCTGTTGTAAGTCGGGATCGTGATGTCCACGCTCGGGTCGAGACTACTGCCGATGGTAAAGCTACTAGCCGAAAGTGCTGGCGAGGCGGTTGTGAAAGTGGTCTCGCAATCCGCCGTTGCCCAATTGACGCCACTGCCGGGGTCTGTGTCGTCGTTATCTTCATTCCCGTTAGCGAGATCGCTCGCGAAAGCATTCCCAAGCTCGCTTGAAACCACTGCCGCTGTTCCGTTGAGGTCCGCCTCTTCCTGCAACCCAGTCAGCTGCGGGACGGCAATCGCTGCAAGCGCACCGAGGACGGCGAGCACGATGACGAGTTCGATGAGGGTAAAGCCACGCTGGAGGCGTGTGGTCTTGCTGTGACGTGCGGTTGAGAGCGACTTAAGACTAAAGCGCATTGGGGGGTCTCCAAAATTGAACGAAAATGAGCATTGGCGGCATTCGCCAACACACGTTCTTTTTGCCCCACCCTTCAACCCCGAGTGCGAAATATACCCTTCACACGAGTAATACACAAGGAATATCAGGACCTTGCTCCCTGTGATGCGGATCAGCCGGAATCGTTCAATCGGCGTTGCAGATCGACACGAATCCGCTCGACACGGTCGAGCAACGCCGTGGCACCGGCATTGTCACCGGCCGATGAGCGCGCCGCAGCGGTGGCCTGATAGAGGGGGATCGGGCGCGTGCGACGCCCATAGTCAAGGGTGACCCCGTCCTCGAGCAGCTCGCGGGCGGCGCGCTCGTCACCCTGCGCCCGCAGCCAGGCCACGTAATTAAGGCGCGCCGAGACTTGTCGTGGGTCAAGCGACAGCGCCCGCTCAAACGCTTCGCGCGGATCACCCTCGGTCAGATCCGGACAGGCCCGGCGCAGCTGACCACGTATGGCCGGCGTGCGGGCGCGGAGTGGATTGCGCTCGGCCGCCCGATCAAGTAGCCGCATCGCTTCGCTGGCAAGCGAGGCCCGGAGTTCGGGCTCATCCTCGGGGACGCGGCGGAGCAGGCGCTGATACAGCACGGCGTGATGCAGCCACGGTGTGTCCGCGTTGCCCCAGCGCTGCTGGGCGGTCTGGAAGGCCTGCTCGGCCGCCTCGAACTGGCCCCGGTTCATCGCCGCGACGCCCTTGTCCATTAAAAGCTGCGAGGCGCCCGTGAGTCCGATGCTCACCGCGATAAGCGCGAACACACCCATGCCCGCGATGAGGCTCAGCGGCCGTCGCCAGTTCGGCAGGCGCAGGTTGACCACCGGGCCGCCAGGCGCCAAACGTTCAAGCTCGGCAATCAAAAGGAATGCGGGGATGAGCACGCTGGGCATCTGCAGCTGATAGCTGAAAAGCCCGTGGATGCTGAGCCCCGTCAGCCCGGCAAACGCCGCAAGACTCATTGCCCGGACCGCATCGTCATCCCCCACGGATGTCCGCGCCCGCAGGGTCGCGGCAAATCGATGGATGCAGGCGCCGATGATGCCCAGGACCAGCACCAGGCCCACAACGCCCCGCTCGGCCCAGAACTGCAGATAGTCATTGTGGGCATACAGGCCGGCACTGCCATCGCCCGGCGGGCGGATGCCCGCATAGGCCAGCCAGAATACGTCGGGTCCGATGCCAAGCCACGGCGCCTCGCGGATCAACGACCAGGCGCCGGCCCACTGCAGAAACCGCACCGCGCCCGCCTGATCGGGGGCTGCAAGCGATCCGATGCGCTCACCCAACAACCGGCCGGTGCCAAGGCCCAGTACGTTCACCAGCCAGGCGCTGAGCAGCGCCGTCACAAAGATCCCGCCAATCAGTGCCAGCGAGCGGCGTTGAGCGCCCAGTGTGTAACCCGCACCGACCAGCACGACGGTGAGTACCCCGACCCCGGCAAGAAATGCGGCGCGGCTGCCATCGATGCCCACCCCGAAGACCAGCGCGAACATGACCGCCAGCAGGCCATGGTGCGCCCGCGGGGTGCCGAGCAGCGTGCCACGCCCGGCGAGCCAGGCAACCGCGGCCACCGGCCACAGCGCGTTTAGGAGGGTAGCCGCCGAGTTGGGGTTGGCGAAGAATGCCGTAGGCCGATGACCGGTAAAGAATTGCCCGATCATGAACGCCGCCATGGCAACACCGGCGATAAGCAGGCCGGCCGGTAGAATCGGGCTGAGACGGTCAGCGGCGGGCGCCGTGACGATGCGCCACGCCGCATAGGCGCATGCCACTGATCCCATCGCCGCCAGATCGACGAAGGTCAGATACGGGACTCGGCTCCAGGTGACCGAGAGCGCGCTCCAGGCGATCAGTCCCAGCAAAAAAGCCCCCGCAGGCCCGAGTGGCCAGCGGCCCTCCGAAGGCCGGCGCGCCAGCGCTACGGCAAGCGCGATCAATG
Source organism: Spiribacter roseus (assembly GCF_002813635.1). Lineage (NCBI taxonomy): Bacteria > Pseudomonadati > Pseudomonadota > Gammaproteobacteria > Chromatiales > Ectothiorhodospiraceae > Spiribacter > Spiribacter roseus. The sequence goes on from NZ_CP016382.1 coordinate 729,285, forward strand.
CGACGATCACGGTCAACGCGATGTAGGTCAGATCCTGCTGGTAATTGGCCTGATCGATGAGCGCGGCGGTGAGGGAGAGGGCGAGCACCAGTGCCGGCGCGAGCCAGCCGCCGCTACCCTGCTGTGGTAGCAGGTGTCTCACAAACGAGTGATTTCGAATTGAAGCGATTCCAGGACTCCGCCGTTATGGATGGGTATCAATATAAGTTTTATTGGCCGTATTCAATCCTTCACCAGCGCACAGGTCACAGAGGTAATGCCGCTATCCTTACTGCGACCTTCCGCATTGGGGACGCTGAATGTAATTGACCCCTCGGGAGCCTGAGCGGCCGGCACGACCTCGTACCCCGCCGGGATTTCACCAATGCCGTAGCCTCCGCGGTTATCGTCGGGACTGGCCAGACTACTCTCGGGGTCATTCAGCCTTTTACAAATTTGATCATCGCCGGTCTTGTTGACCATCCACTGATTCGGCCACCCGCCAGGCTCTCTGAGCTGTACGGCAAATGAATCTTCGGTCGCGCTGGCGAGTTCTGAAGCGAGCGCCTGAACCTCGACTTGGTGCCGCAGTTGCTGAACCTGCGGGATCGCAATGGCGCCGAGTACGGCCAGGATCGCGAGGACCACCACCAGCTCTATCAGGGTGAAGCCACCTGTCCGTTGTGTGCTCATTCGTCGATGCATGGGGCCAACGCTACGTCCGTGCCACAATAAAGCAGGGTCAAAAGCGAAGCCACACGCACAAAGGACAGCTGGATGGATCTTGAAGCACTGATCGTGAGCGCCGTTGAGCACAAGGCCTCGGACCTGCATGTCGCTGCTGGCGGGCCGCCGGTGATCCGGGTTGATGGCGATCTGAGCACGCTCAGTGATGAGGTCATTTCGCACAAGGCGCTGGAAAAGGCGCTGTTCGAGGTCATGGACGAGGCGCAGCAGGCCCAGTACCGCGACCACCGCGAGGTGGACTTCGCGCTGCAGGTGGAAAACGCCGGGCGATTTCGTGTGAACGTCTACGAGCAGCTCAATGGCCCGGGTGTCGTGCTGCGCGCCATCCCGCAGCAGATCCCGGCGCTGGATGACCTGGGTGCGCCCGAGGTGATCCGTCAGGTTTCAGATCGCTCGCGTGGGCTGGTGCTGGTCACCGGGCCCACCGGTTCCGGCAAGTCCACCACGCTCGCGGCCATGGTCGATCACCGCAACCGCCAGTATCCCGAGCATATCCTCACCATCGAAGACCCGATCGAGTTTGTGCACCCCTCCAACCAGGCGCTCATCACCCAGCGCGAGGTGGGCCATCACACCGTCGATGTGCAGCATGCGCTGCGCGCGGCCCTGCGTGAGGATCCCGACGTTATTCTGGTCGGCGAGCTGCGCGATCCCGACACCATCCGCCTAGCGCTGACCGCGGCGGAGACCGGGCATCTGGTGTTTGGCACGCTGCATACGCGCACCGCCGCGAGCAGTGTCGATCGCATCATCAACACCTTCCCCGGCGACGAGCAGGCGCAGGTGCGGGCGATGCTTGCGGAGTCGCTGCTCGCCGTCATCTCCCAGACGCTGCTAAAGCGCGAGGGCGGGGGCCGCGTCGCCGGGTTCGAGATCATGATGGCGGTGCCCGCGATCCGGAACCTGATCCGCGAGAGCAATCTCGCCCAGATCCCCAACGCCCTTCAGACCGGCCAGGCCCACGGCATGCAGACCATGGCGCAGTCGCTCCAGCAGCTCCAGCGCCAGGGCGAGATCAGCCCCGAAGTGGCGAAAACGGTGACCGACAGCTAGAGGCTGATCTGCTGGGGCGCGATGCTCTGGCGGGCGTAGGGCACGATCTCGGCCACTTCACCCGCCACGCGGCGGCGTTTGACGTCGCGCCAGTACTCAGCGGTCAGCAGGTCGCTGTGTTCGCTCAGAAACGTCTGGCGCAGGAAGGCCGGCATCGCCAGAAAACGGATGAATTCCTCGGGGAAAATGTCATGGGCGCCGACGAATCGGGTGGTGGCATGCTCCATTAACGGGAAGTCTTCATCGGGCTCGGGCAGTTCGTAGAACCGGCAGTCGCTGACCAGCATGACCTCGTCGTAGTCATAGAACACCACCCGGCCCGAACTGGTGACGCCGAAGTTTTTCAGCAGCAGATCGCCGGCAAAGATATTGGTGGCGGCCAGATCCTTGATACAGCGTCCGTAATCGAGGATGACCCGCTTGGCCTCGGCCTCCTCGACCTCGCGGATGTACAGGTTGAGCGGGCGCACCCGGCGCTCGACATAGGCATGGCCAAAGACCAGCCGGTCGCCATGGGCCGCCACCGTGCGGGGGGCCTCCTGCATCAGCTCGTCGATCAGGGCCTCGGAAAAGCGCGCCCGTGGCAGCTCGAGGTTGCGGAAGAACTGCGTGTCGATGAGCCGCCCGGCGTGGTCGTGGCGCGAGACCAGGCGATAGCTCTGGTGCACGTCCTCCTGCGTGGTGGTCTTCGGCGGCCGAAAGACATCGCGCATGATCTTGAACACCAGATTGAACGAGGGGAGGGTGAACACGATCATCACCAGCCCGGCGTCACCGGCGGCATGCACGAACGCATCATCGGTGCGATCCAGGTGGTGCATAAGCTGGCGATAGCGCTCGGTCTTGCCCTGGCGCAGGCGGCCCAGCACCGTGTAGAGCTCGTCGATGGGCTTGTCCGGCAGCAGTCCGTGGAGGAACTGCACCGCCGCCACCACGGAGGTGGGATCGGCAAAGTAGTACGAGCGGGTGTAGGAGAACACCACACCCACCTGCTCGGCGGTGAGCAGGACGGCATCGACGGCGATGCCCTCGTCGTCGTTGCGCAGTGCCACCACGATGGGGCGGACCCGGTCGGCCAGGCGCATCCGCCCGACCAGATAGGCCCGCGTGCCTTGGAAGAAATGCGAGTCGATGAACTCAAAGCGCAGGCAGTCGGCATCGGCCTCCCCGCCGCCGAGCTGCTCGCGGATGGTCGCCGCCATGTCACGCGCATCGGCGTCGCGGTTCACATAGGGGCGCTCGAAGGCAAAGTCCTGGAGTACCCGCTGGCAGGCCTGATCGAGGTCATTCCAGCACGGATAGCGGCGCATGGTGAGTGACTCGATGCCTTCCTCGGGCGGTGGCTGGACAAACTCCACCGCCGCATCCACCCCCCGGGTGCCGAACACCCGCCGGGTGATGGAGTTGAAGAAGGTCTTCATAAATCCCGCATCGGGGACGGCCTCGACCCGCAGACCGAAGCACTCGCGTACCTCGGCCCAGAAGGCGTGCCCGGCCAGATCCTCGCCCAGCTCGGTACGCAGGGTCTCGACGGTGCGCCGGGCCCAGAGCTCGTAGAGCTCGACCCGGGCGGCGATATCCGCCATCTGACCCTTCCAGTCGCGCTCCTCGAAGCGCCGTCCCGCGCGGGCGGTTATCTCTCGAAAGGCGCGGTTGTAATCGAGAAACCCGTCATGGATGCAACGCGCCGCGGTGGCAACCCGCTGATAGCGGGAGGGGCTATCGATCATGGGATGCTCCGCGGCCGTGGTTCACCGGACGGGGCTCAGGCCTGCATGCGCTTGATCATGGCCTCGCCGAACTGCGAGCAGCTCACCTTGGTGGCGCCGTCCATCAGCCGGGCGAAGTCATAGGTGACATGCTTGCTGGCGATGGCCGAGTCCATGCCGGTGAGGATCAGATCCGCGGCCTCGAACCAGCCCAGATGCCGCAGCATCATCTCGGCGGAGAGCACCAGCGAGCCGGGGTTGACCATGTCGCGACCGGCGTACTTCGGCGCCGTCCCGTGGGTGGCCTCGAACACGGCGTGGCCGGTCTGCTCGTTGATGTTGCCGCCCGGGGCGATGCCGATGCCGCCGACCTGGGCCGCCAGCGCGTCGGAGAGGTAATCGCCGTTCAGGTTCATGGTGGCGATCACTTCAAAGTCGGTGGGCCGGGTCAGGACCTGCTGGAGGGTGATATCGGCGATGGAATCCTTGACCAGGATCTTGCCGGCGGCGACGGCGGCGTCCTGCTCGGCGTTGGCGGCCTCCTGGCCTTTTTCGGCCACGGTGCGCTCCCACTCCGCCCAGGTGTAGGTCTCGTTGGCGAACTCGCGCTCGGCCAGTTCGTAGGCCCAGGTGCGGAAGGCGCCTTCGGTGTATTTCATGATGTTGCCCTTGTGGACAATCGTCACCGACTGGCGCTTGTTGTCGATGGCATAGCGGATCGCGCCACGCACCAGCCGCTCGGTGCCCTCGCGCGAGATGGGCTTGATGCCGAAGCCACAGTCATCGGGAAAGCGGATGTTGGCGTGAGCCGAGGGGAAATGCTCGGCGAGCAGCTGCTTGAAGCGCTCGTTCTCCTCAGAGCCGGCCTCGAACTCGATCCCGGCGTAGATGTCTTCGGTGTTCTCGCGGAAGATCACCATGTCGACCTGCTCGGGGTGCTTGACCGGCGAGGGCACGCCGTTGAACCAGCGCACCGGGCGCTGGCAGACATACAGGTCGAGCACCTGGCGCAGCGCGACGTTGAGCGAGCGGATGCCGCCGCCCACCGGGGTGGTCATGGGCCCTTTGATCGAGATCAGGTATTTGCGGATGGCATCGACGGTCTCATCGGGCAGCCAGGCGCCGACCTCGTTGTTGGCCTTCTCGCCGGCGAGCACTTCCATCCAGTGCACCTTGCGGCTGCCGCCATAGGCCTTTTCAACCGCGGCATCCACCACGCGCTGCATCACCGGGGTGATGTCGACGCCGATGCCATCCCCCTCGATGTAGGTGATGATGGGGTTGTCGGGGACATTGAGGACGCCGTTATCCAGGGTGACCGGGGCGCCGTCGGCGGGGACCTGATAGGTGCTCATGATTGGGCCTCTCTCTTACAGTGCGAGTCGTTGTTATCGCCCGCATTCTTTCATATTCACCCCCCGTGGGACAGAGACCCGGCCCCGGCCCGCTCCATGATCAGCGGCCGTGCGGCCTTCCAGAAACGGAAGAACCCGTGGGTCGAGGCTGGCCAATGGAGGACGTCCCAGTCCCGCGGCACAGCCTGGCGGGTGATGCCGTCAGCGGCGAGGACCGGATCCAGGGCGGCCATCGCGTCAGCAGTCGGACCGGTGGGTACGTAGGGGGTCAGCAGCCGATCGACGCCCGCCGCCGTGGCGGCCTCGCGCACCGCTGTCAGCCCGTCGGCGCTCGCCAGGTCGATGGGGCCGATGGCCCGCGCGCCCGGATTGCGGGCCAGGGCATCGGCAAGCCCGGCATGGGCGAAATCCCGAACCCGCGCCGCCACCGGCCCGCTGCTGCGCCAGTCCGTACTCTGCACGGCGATGACCAGTGGCCAGTCCCGCTCACCGAACAGCGACTCCGGCAGCAGGTCATCCTCGGTGATCAGCAGCCCGGTGGTCGGGGTGGCCTGCCAGTCAACCGCGAGCGGTGAGGGCCCCACCGGCGGGCGCTCGACGCCCTCGGGGATCTCGACCTGGGTGTTGATGCGATAGCCGGGGTTGAAGCGGCCCTGTGTGTATTTGTTGATGTTCGATGAGCGCGCGATGTAGGGCTTGCCCGGCGTGTGCAGCCCGGCCACCCAGCGCCAGGAAAGCGTGTTGGAGGCGGGATCGCCGTCGAGCAGGTGGCGGAGGAAGAAATCCGCGCCCAGCGCCCAGGGTAGCTCGAGGGTGAATACCCAGATGCTCGCGAACCACATCCGGGCGTGGTTGTGCAGGTAACCGGTCTCGCGCAGCTCGTCCACCCAGAAGTTGAACGCGTCGATGTCGGTGTCGCCATCCAGCGCCGTCTGCAGGTCGGCGGCCAGCCGACGGTCCTTGGCCACCTGCCCGTGCGCCTCGTCGCAGGCGGCGCGATAGTCATGCCAGTGCACCGGGCGGCGCTCCAGGTAGCCCTTCCAGTAGGTGCGCCAGCAGACCTCCTGAATGAACTTCTCCGCGCCATCCAGGCCATGGGCGGCGATGGCGGCGTCGATGGCCGTCTCCTCGAGCAGCAGGCGATGCCGCAGCCATGGTGACAGCGCGGAGACCGCATTGTCGCCCTCGGGCCCCAGGTCATGGTTGCGGCCGCGGGCGTAGTCGGCCCCGGCATGGGGGATGAAGGCCTCGAGCCGGGCGAGTCCCGCCGGGTGACTGGCCTCAGGGGCGTTCGCGAACATGGGGATTGCTCCTATCGATGCGCTCGTGGGCCAGCAGGTCGCGCTTGCGCGACGCGCCGCCAATGTACTGACCGATCTGGCCATTGCGTCGGATGACCCGGTGACAGGGCAGCAGCACCGGGACCGGGTTGGCCGCCACCGCCGAGGCCACGGCCCGCGCGGCGCCGGGTCGGCCGATGCGTGCGGCCAGCTCGCTGTAACTGACCGGCTCGCCGGCGCGGAGTTCGGCCAGCGCGCGCCAGACCTGCATCTGAAAAGCGGTGCCATGCAGGGCCAGTCGTAGTCGCCTGCGTCCGCCCCAGGGGGCCGGCAGGGGATGCGCCGTACCCGGCCGGCCGGGCGGCGGGCCCTGGAACACCGCCGCGGTCAACCATCGGGCATGCCCTACCAGCAGCAGCGTCCCCCACGGGCCGTGCCACAGCGCCCGCTGCGGGCTGGCGGGGCGCCGGTCGACGGCAGTGATCTCAATGGCAGGCAGGCCCACGGGCTGCTCCTTGTGGCTTGAACACGTTATGCTAGCGCCTGAAAAATCCGCGTGAAACAACGACAGGGAGCCCATTCTATGGCCGATCACGCCAAGCCGTGGACCGAGTCCATGCCTGATGAGCAGTTTACGTTCATCCACGACATTCTGGCCGCGCCCAGCCCGATCGGCCTCGAGGCGGCCATGACCCAGGGCGTGCTGCGCCCGCACATGGAAAAGCATGCGCCCAAGGGGGCTGCGGTGCGCAATTTCATGGGGCATGCCGGCGTCGTACTGGATACGCACCCCGGCCGCGATGACCTTTTTACCGTGATGGTCATCGGCCATGCGGACAAAATCCGCATGCAGGTCCGCAGCATCGGCGAGGACGGCAAGATCTGGATCAACAGCGATTCATTCCTGCCCACCACGCTGATCGGCCACGAGGTCAGCATTTTCAGCGAGGATCCGGATGCCCCCGGGTCGTACCGGCGCTTTGACGGCGGCACGGTCGAGGCGCTGGGCGCCATCCATTTCGCCGATCCCAAGGTGCGCTCCGGCGATCAGGGCGTTAAAAAAGAGCAGCTCTACATCGAGCTGCAGATCCACGGCGATGAGAAGAAAAAACAGGTCGAGGACCTCGGCATCCGGCCGGGTGACAGCGTGCTGATGAACCGCCCGATCCGGCGCGGGTTCAGCCCGGATACCTTCTATGGCGCCTACCTCGATAACGGGCTGGGCTGCTTTGTCGCCGCGGAATCGGCGCGCCTGGTGGCCGAGGCTGGCGGGCCGTCGAACATCCGGATGCTGTTCGCCGCCGCCACCTACGAGGAGATCGGCCGTTTCGGCAGCCGGGTCCTGGTCAGCGAGATGCGCCCCGATGCCATCATCGGCGTCGACGTCAATCACGACTTCGTCGCCGCGCCGGGCATCGGCGATAAGCGCATGTCGCCGGTGACCATGGGCAAGGGCTTCACCATGAGTGTCGGTGCCATCGTGAGCGAGCAGCTCAACCAGCGCATCGAGACCGTCGCCCGCGAGCATGACATCCCCATCCAGCGCGATGCCGTGGGCCCGGATACCGGCACCGATGGCATGGCCGGTGTGCTTGGCAACGTCGACTGTGCGGCGACCTCTGTGGGGATGCCGATCCGCAACATGCACACCATCTCGGAGAGCGGCTGCACCCGGGATGTGCTGGCCTGCACCCACGCGGTGGCGGAGACCCTGAAGGCGCTGGATGCCGAGGAAACCGCACCGGGCACGCTGGCCGCGCGCTTCCGCGACCAGCACCCGCGGCTTGACCAGGCGACGCCGAAGCGCCATCCCGGCTCGGCCTAGCCGCCCGGGGCGGTCGGTGGGCCGGCCGCTCCGTCCTCCCCGGTCAGTGCCGGCAGGTGGTCATCGAGCCAGAGCACGCGATCCGAGCGGGCCTGCAGATCGGTGGCCACCCCGGTGCTGAACACTGCCAGCTCGATGCGCTTGCCGGCCTCCGAGAGGTGCTCCACGGCATCCAGCAGATCGCCGTCGCCGGAGGAAAGGACGAGGCTGTCATAGCGTTCGCGATGGATCAGCGCCAGCGAGGCCAGGCCGACATCAACGCCCATCTGGCGCTGGTTGAACAGCCGATGGCGGCCATCGCCGTGGGGGCAGCGCAGATCGACCTTGGTGCCACAGTCGGCGCACCAGGCGTTTCGCACCCGCTCGCTTTTGAGTCCGTAGAGCTTGACGATAAGGTTGGGGCCGTGGGGCACCGCGGTCTGCAGCCAATTGTGAAAGCGGTCCCGGCCCTCGTTGGGTTCATCCTGCGCGGAGTTGAGGAAATAGCCGCGCCACAGCGCGCCGAGCTCATGCTCGATGAGCTCGCGCAGCCGTAGGTAGTCGATGCGCCGCTGGCTGCCCAGCAGCGCGAGGTTGTTGGCATGAATGTAGCCGGCATCGATCAGCCAGAGTCGTCGCATCAGGGGCATCCGTCGTGGGAAAGCGTGACAGGTTAACGCAATGACAGACAGCGGGCATTGGCTGTCGCTGGCCGCGGCACTGGCCATCGGGGCGGTGATCGGGCTCGAGCGTGGCTGGCAGCGACGCGAGGTGGCTGAGGGCGGCCGCGTGGCGGGGCTGCGCACGTTCATCCTGATCGCCTTCGCCGGCGGACTGGCCGGGGTGCTCGCCGAGCAGACTGGGCGTCTGCTGGTGGGCGTGGCGTTGGCGGCACTGGCAACGCTGCTGGTGATCGGCTATCGACGCCGCTCGCAGGACGAAGCGGATCGCGGCATCACCACAGAAATCGCCGCGCTGGTGACCTTTCTGCTGGGGGTGATGACCACCGCCGCGACGCCACTGCTCGCCACCGCCGGTGGGGTGATCACGGCCACGGTGCTCGGCTTCAAACCCCGTCTGCATGCGCTGCTGCGCCGGGTGGACGGCGTTGAAATGCGTGCCATCCTGCAGTTCGCGCTGATCACCGCGGTGATCCTGCCGTTACTGCCGGACCAGGGCTACGGGCCCTGGCAGGCGCTCAATCCGCGCACGCTCTGGACCATGGTGGTCCTGATCAGTGCCATCGGTTTTGTCGGGCATTTTGCGGTACGGGTGACTGGGCCACGCCGGGGCATCCTCCTGACCGGGCTGTTCGCGGGACTGGCCTCGTCGACGGCACTCACCCTGACCCTGTCCCGCGCCGGGCGCAGCCAGCGGGCCTATCAGCCGCTGTTCGCCGCGGCGGTGGTCATGGCGAGCACCACCATGTTCCCGCGCATGCTGGTGCTGGTGAGCGCCATCCAGCCGGCCATGCTCGCCGGGCTGATCACGCCGGTGGCGCTGATGACCGGCGTCGGGGCGCTCGCGACCGCGGTGCTCGCCTGGCGCTCCCGGGATGGCGGCAGAGGCGCCTCGCAGCCGCCCATGCAACGGCCCTTCGAGCTTGCCACCGCCCTGCGCTTCGCGCTGCTGCTCGCGGCGGTGATGGTGGCGGGCGAAGCACTGCGCCGCTATGCCGGTGATGCCGGTGTCTACGCGCTGTCGCTGGTCTCGGGGCTGACCGATGTCGATGCGATCACCCTGTCGCTTTCGGGCATGGTGGGGGATGGGCTCGACACCACCGTGGCCGAACGCGGGGTGGTGATGGCCGCCCTGGCGAATACACTGGTCAAGCTCGGCCTGGCGCTGGCCATTGCCCGGGGTCGCATGGGGGCACTGGTGAGCATGGGGCTGGGCGCGGTGATTGTCGCCGGTGCCCTGTGGACGGGGAGTACATTCTGGCTATGAATCCACGCCGTGTGATCGGGCTGTCGCGCTCGCTGCTGATCTATGCCGCGCCCTGGCGTCAGCCGGGCTTGCGGCGGTTCTATGCCCCGTTGATTGATCCGGATCGCCCGGTCTTTGATATCGGAGCGCATCTGGGCGATCGCAGCCTGGCGTTCGCCGCGCTGGGTGCGCCGGTGGTGGCGCTCGAGCCGCAGCCGGCCCTGCGGCCGCTGCTCGCCTGGCGGCTGCGACGCTATCCCCGGGCGCAGGTAAGCGGCGAGGCGGTGGGGGATCGCACCGGCGAGGCGACGCTGGCGCTGAGCGATCGCCATCCAACGCTTGCCAGCGTCAATGCCCAGTGGCGCGCGGAGATCGGCCAGCGGAATGCCTCATTCGCCCATGTCGCCTGGGAGCGGACGGTGACCGTGCCGATGATCACCCTCGAGACGCTGATCGCCCGCCATGGCGTCCCCGGGTTCTGCAAGATCGATGTGGAAGGCGCCGAGGAGGCCGTCCTTGATGGCTTGCAGCAGCCCCTGCCGGCGCTCTCTTTTGAGTATGTAGCAGGCAGCCTGGCGCGGGCCCGCGCCTGCGTGGACCGCCTCGAGGCGCTGGGAGATTACCGCTACAACGTCACGGTCGGTGAACAGCGTCGCCTGCAGTTCACCGCCTGGCAGACGGCGCAGGGCCTTGTCGAGTGGCTGGGCGGCCCGGCGCAGACCGCCGGGTCCGGCGATGTCTATGCGCGACTTACCGGGCCCGACGCGCGTGGTAGGCAGCGATGACCGCCGTCATCGCCTCGGCATCGTAGGGGCGCAGGCTACTGACCACCATGCGCTTCGAGGCCTCGCCCAGCGCGCCATCGCCGTCAGCGATTCGGTAGTCGAACTGCACGTCGGCGCGCTTGCCGTTGACCGCCAGTGAGGCATCCGCCGGCGTCACGCGGACATCCGTGCCCGGGGCGCGCTGGATATCGAGTGCCATGCCGTCATAGACCAGAAACGGGCGCTGGGGGTTGAACATGACACCGGCTTCCGCCAGCAGGGGGCCGAGCCGGTCCGGGAAGGTTTCCCCGGATGAGGCGACATAGGCCTCGATCAGGACCAGCAGCGCGGCAGGGTCAGTGGTTACCGGCCGGTCATACTGGACTTCGACGGTGTCGCGGTCGTTTTCATCGGCGATGGTGAACGCCTGTGCCGGCTGCGATGGAAAGCTCAGCCTTGTGCCGGCGCGCAGCATGCCGCGGAAGGACAGGGCAAAGTGGCGCGCCAGCCCATAGCGCCGGACGATCAGCGCGAACAGCAGATCCCCCGGCACACAGAACCGTGACGATTCCGCGTCGTGCAGGGGGTTGTGATCGCCGGCGATCTCCTTGGCGAAGCGGCTACCTTGATCGGCGGTCACCCACAGCTGGTCGCTGTCGGCGTTGTAGAAGTCGTCCAGCCAGTCGGCGGCCGGCGCGGTGCTCGCAGGCATGGTACTGCGCGATTCCTTTTGTCACCCATCCCAAGCCAACCAGTCTACCGCCTCCGCCGGGGCGGAGGCGAGCCGCGCCGCGCCGGGTCAGTGCCCCGCCGAATCGATCCAGGCCGCCACCTGCGCCTGCGAGACCACCGCCCGGTCGGCCTTGAGCCGCTCGGTCAGCGTCTCTGGGTCGGCGGCCGCCAGATCAGCGCGGCTGTGGATGCCGAGCCCGGTGAGACGCCGCTGCATGGCCGGGCCAATGCCGCGGATCTCGGTCAGGTCATTGCTGGCCGGGGTGTCGGCCACCGGGGCCTCGGCAGGTGCCGGTGCCTCGGCGGGCGCCGGTGCCTCTGCCCGGGAGTCGGCGGGCTCCGTCTCCTGACGGGGGGCGTGGGTCGTGTCGTTTTCCTCGCGGGGCAGCCACCAGGTGGCCATTTCCAGCCAACGGCGCATCAGGTTATTCCACATGGTCCGAGTCCTCCGATTGCTCTATGCCGAGTGCGCGCAGCAGGCCACGGTCGGGATGACCGTCGCGGGTCATGGCCTGCTGGCCCTGAAACGATCGTATGGCCTGACGGGTCTGTGGCCCCATTCGGCCGTCCACGGGCCCCACGTCAAAGCCGCGTGTCCGCAACGCTGTCTGCACGGCCTCGATGGTGTCAACCGGCAGGGCCGGGCGGTCCGGTGGCGGGTTGGCCAGCGGCGGCGCGCCCACCAGCCGATCAGCGAGGAGGCCCACCGACAGGGCGTAGGCCCGCGACGGGTTCCAGCGCATGATCACGTCGAAATTGCGGTAGACGAGGAACGCCGGGCCCTCGGCCCCCGCCGGTACGATCAGCCGGGCTTCGAGATCGGCTGCTGGCAGCGCCCCGCCATTGGCCCGGCGCAGGCCGGCCCGCGCCCAGTCGGCGACCGACTGCTCGGTTTCGGCCAGCCGGTAGTCGAATCCCTCGGGCAGGCGGACTTCCCGCCCCCAGCGGTGCTCGGGCTCCCAGCCGCGGGCACGCAGGAAGTTGGCGGCGGACTCGGCGGCATCCGGCAGGCTGTCCCACAGATCGATCCGTCCGTCGCCGTCGGCATCAACGGCATGGTCGCGATAGACACTGGGCAGGAACTGGAAGTTACCCAGGGCGCCGGCCCATGAGCCACGCAGCTGATCAGCGCTGACGGTCCGGTCATCGACCAGCTGCAGGGCGAAAATCAGCTGCGATTCAAAGAACTCGCCACGGCGTCGGTCGCAGGCGAGTGTGGCCAGCGAGCGCACGGTGGACATCGATCCGGTGGTGCGGCCGAAGTTGCTCTCCAGTCCCCAGAAGGCCACCAGATAGCGGGCGGGGACCCCGTATTCGGCCTCGATACGGGCCAGCAGATCGGCATGCTCGCGCAGCAGTCGCCGGCCGCGCTGAATGCGGCCGCGATCGACACGGGCGTTCAGGTAGTCATGCAGCGTCGTGGTGAATTCGGGCTGGCGTCGGTCCAGCTCAATGACCCGTTCGCTGGGCGTGAGTCCGTCCAGCAGCGTATCAATGGTGGTAGGGGCGATATCCCGGGCCCGCGCCGTATCGCGGATGCCATCCAGGCAGGCGGCGAAATCGTCCGGCGGGATGGCGCCCATGGCAGGCGCCGGCAGCAGGGCGATGGCAAGGAGCCCCGGAATGAGTCGGTTCATCGGTGTTGTCCCCCGATCTGACCGCGATTAACGGGAATGTTACCCTCTGCATCTAAGGAATCCCAGTCTGGAGCGACCGTGCCCACAGTTCTTGTCCTTTTCGTGACCATTCCCCTGGCCGAGCTGTTTCTGCTGATCGAGGTCGGCAGCTGGATCGGCGCACTGCCAACCATCGGCCTGTGTCTGCTGACCGCGATGATGGGCGCGGCGCTGCTGCGCCAGCAGGGGCTGCAGACACTCGCCCGGGCGCGTAACAACCTCGATCGGGGGTCGCTGCCGGCGGTGGAGCTTCTCGAGGGCGCGGCGCTGATCATCGGTGGCGCGCTGCTCCTCACCCCCGGTCTGGTGACCGACGTGATCGGCTTTCTGTGCCTGATTCCGCCGACGCGTCGCTGGCTGGTGCGCCTGGCACTGGCGCGCATGGCGGTCCGCGTCGGGCCGGCCGGACCGCCACCCGGGTCGGGATCGGGGTCGGCGGGCGGATCGGATGATCGCCACATCATCGAAGGCGAGTACGAGCGCCGCGACGACGATCCGCGGCGCTGACCGCCGAGGTCCGTCCTGGTTGCCGTCGCCCAGATCCTTGCCCCCGTTGTGGTGGTCATCGGCCTTGGCTGGCTGCTGACCCGGACCGGGTTCCTATCCGCGCCAACCCTCGCTGAACTCAACCGCCTGACCTACTGGGTCGGCCTGCCGGCCCTGCTGGCGAGCCGGATCGGCGCGGCCACGCCGGCCTATGACCGGGTCGGCAGTCTGCTGCTGGTGTTGATCGGCACGACCGCCGCGGTGGTACTGATCGGCGCGCTGATCGGGCGCGCCGGGCGGCTGCCGGCGGGGTCCCTCGCCACCTTCGTGCAGGCCGCCTACCGCGGCAATCTCACGTTCATCGGGCTGCCGGTGGTGATCTACGCATTTGCCGGCAGCCAGGCCCCGGCGGCGGTGGAATCCGCCGCGCTGATCGCGTTCGCGCCGCTGGTGATCGTCTACAACGTGGTCGCGGTCGTCATCATGCAGCCCCGCGCGGGCGCAGGGTTGGGGGCGGCCACGGCCCGCCTGATGCGACGCCTGCTGGGCAATCCCATCCTCATCGGGACCGGCGTCGGGATGGCGATCGCGATCAGTGGTTGGCCCCTGCCGGTATCGGTGGATCGCACCCTGTCGGCGATCGGGCAGATGGCCCTGCCGCTGGCGTTGATCGGCATCGGCGGCGGGCTGCATGCCACCCGGCTGGTCGGGCATCGCCGCTGGGCGCTGGGGGCGGCGCTGCTGAAAACCGCGATCACCCCGCTGATCGGTGCCGCGCTGGCGCTCGGGGTGGGGCTGGATGCCGGGGAAACGCGCCTCGCGCTGATTTTTCTCGCCTGTCCGACCGCTTCCGCCGCCTATGTCCTGGTCCGCGAAATGGACGGTGATGACGCTCTGATGGCGGGCGCCATCGTGATCAGCTATCCCCTGGCGCTACCATCGATGGCGCTGGTGCTCTCGCTCACCGGCTGATCAAGTTCGCGCTCGAGCGCGGCCTCGGCGGCGGCGCGTGAGCGGGCGAAGCGGGCCAGCAGCACATAGAGCGCCGGGGTGAAGTAGAGCGTGAACAGCGCCGCCAGCCCCAGCCCTCCGAACACCACCCAGCCGATGGCCGCGCGTGACTCGGCGCCGGCGCCGGTGCTCAGGATCAGCGGCAATCCGCCAAGCACCGTGGCGAGGATCGTCATGGACACGGGCCGCAGGCGCACACGGGCGCTCTCCAGTGCCGCGGCGCGCAGGCCATGGCCCTCATCCCGCAGCTGGTTGGCGAACTCCACCAGCAGGATGCCGTTTTTGGCCATCAGCCCGATCAGCAGGATCAATCCGATCTGCGAGTAGACGTTGATGGAGGTGCCGCTCAGCACCAGCGCGAACACGGCGGCGGCGAGACCGAAGGGGACGGTCAGCATTACCACCAGCGCGCTCATCAGGCTCTCGAACTGCGCGGCCAGCACCAGCAGCACGATCAGCAGCGCCAGCGCGTAGGTGATCATGACTTCCTGACGGGTTTCCTCGAGGGTTTCGGCCTCGCCCCGGGTGATCAGCCCGATGCCCGGCGGCAGCGTCTCGTCGGCCAGCGCGCGCAGGTCGGACACCGCCGCCTGCAGCGGATAGCCATCCTCCACGGCCAGATCGATACTCACCGCGCGCCGTTGCGCCTCCCGGTCGAGCTCGGCGGCAACGCCTTCCTCGCGCAGGCTCACGAGCGATGACAGGGCGACGAAGTGACCGTCCTCGGAGCGGATGCGCAGATTGCCGAGATCGGCGGGTTCGTTGACGCGGCCGCTGGTGGATTCAAGGCGCAGCGGGATGGCGCGGTCGTCGATGTTGAGGTCGGTGATCTCAAGGCCGTTGATCATCGCCTCCAGCGTGGCCGCAAGGTCTTCAACGGGCACGTTCAGGGACTCGGCGCGCTCGCGGTTGATGTCCACCCGCACCTGCGGCTGGGTGGGCGAGTAATCGATGCGCCCCTGGCCCAGGCCGTCCACGTCGTCCTCGACCGCGCGGCTGAACGCCTGCGCCGCGGCGTAGAGGCGCTCGTAATCACTGCCGAGCAGCGAGACCTCGAGCCCGCTGCCGACCCCGCGCAGGCCGAGGCTGTTGGGGCTGCCGACGCGGATATTGACGCCGGGCAGATCGGCCAGTGCGGCCCGGGCGTCGGCGGCGATGACCTGTTCGCTGCGTTCACGCGCCGACCAGGGCGCCAACGGGGCGACGATGAGGATGCGGTTGGGGTCCCAGCGCCCGGCAATGGTGAAAAGCCGGGTTACCTCGCCGCGCTCGAGCAGCGGCTGCAGGCGCTCCTGCATGCGCCAGGCCTGGTCCTGACTGTATTTGAGCCCGGCGCCGTCGGGGCCATTGCCCACCACATAGATCAGTCCGCGGTCCTCTTCGGGCAGCAGGGTCTGATCGATGCGGGTGAACTGCTGGATCGCCAGTCCCAGCACCAGCAGCGCCACCGCTCCCATGAGCCACGGGTGGGCGAGGGCACGGCCCAGACTGGCGGCATAGAAGTCAGCGATGCTGCGGCCCAGGCGGCGCAGGCGGCGGGTGCCCGCGCCCCCGCCCGATGCCCCGGCGCTGCCATCGTCCGGGCGCAGGAATCGCGCGGCGAGGGCCGGGACCAGTGACAGGGCGATGAACGATGACAGGGTGACCGCCACCGCCAGCACCACACCGAATTCCCTGAACAGGCGCCCGGCGGTGCTCGGCAGCAGCGAGATGGGCACAAACACCGCCACCAGCACGGCGGTGGTGGCGATGACCGCAAAAAAGACCTGATGGGTGCCCAGCAGGGCGGCCGCGCCGGCGCCGAGGCCCATGCGCTGGCGGCGCTGGATGTTTTCGAGCACGACGATGGCGTCGTCCACCACCAGCCCCGTCGCCAGCACCAGCGCCAGGAGGGTGAGCAGGTTGATGGAAAAGCCCAGCAGCCAGATCGCGGCGACCGTCCCGGTGAGCGCCAGTGGGATGGTGATGGCCGGGATGAGCGTGGCGCGCGGCGAGCCGATGAAAAGCCAGATCGTGGCGATGACGATCAGTGTGGCCGCGGCCAGCGTGATGAGCACCTCGGTGATGGCCCCGCGGATGAATACGGCGTCATCCGAGGTCTTGACCACCTCGACCGCGTCGAATCGACGGTTGAGCTCGGCGATCGCCGCGTCCGCGGCGGCACTGATCTCGAGGGTATTGGACTGGGCCTGGCGCACGATGCCAAGCCCGAGGATCGGCTCGCCATTGAGCTGCACCTGGCTGCGCGCGTCGGCCGGCGAGAAGAACACGTTGGCCACATCGCCCAGTCGAAGCCCCGGGGCGAGGGTAAGGGCGGCGACCCGTTCCGGCGTCTCGAGCACGGCATTGGCGCGCACCCGCAGCTCCAGCTCAGAGGCCCGGAAACTGCCGGCGGGAATGTCCAGGTCGGCCTGCTCGAGGCGCGTTCGCAGCGACTCGATGGTCAGGCCATGGGCGGTGAGGCGCAGCGGATCCACCGCCACGCGCAGCTGCCGCTGGCGATCGCCGTAGAGGCGCACATCGGCCACGCCCGGGAGCGAGATCAGCGCCGGGATGATGTCGTTTTCGACCCGGCGGGTGAGGGCGTCGAGGCTCAGACCGTCCCCCCGCGCGGCGACCCGCACGACGGGACTGGCGTCCTGATCGGCTTTAATGACGTTCACCTGCTCGACGTTGTCGGGCAGATTGCGCTCAATGCGACTCACGGCCTCGCGGATGTCCGCGGCGGCACTGTCGAGATCGGCGTCGGCGCTGAACTCGACCACCACCCGGGTGCTGCTCTCCTCGCTGGAGGCGCTGATCCGGCGCACACCCGAGACGCGGGCGACGGCCCCCTCGATCTCACGGGTCACCTCGGCGTCCATGGTCTCGGGCGCGGCCCCCGGGTACTGGGCGCTGACGGTGATGCGCGGGCGGTCGACATCCGGCAGTTCGCGCACCTCAACGCCCAGCAGTGCGGCGATGCCGGCAATCGCGATAATCAGGTTGATTACCGCCACCAGCACCGGGCGACGGATGCCGAGGGCGGGCAGGCCGCGGGGCGATTCCCTCATTGCGCCGGGGCGTCCCGGACCGCGTCGATGCGCGGATAATCATCAAGCGTGGCGGGGTCGATGATCCGCACCTCGATGCCCGGGCGCATCCGCTGAGCACCCTCGCTGACGACGTCATCGCCGATCTCGAGTGGGCCGTCCACCAGTACCTGATCGGCCTGGCGCGCGACCAGCGTCACGTTCACGCGCTCGGCGGTGCCCGCCTCGACGCGCCAGACGTAGGCGCCGTTATCCCCCCACTGCAGGGCGGTGGCCGGGATTGAGGCGTGGCGCGGGCCGGCTAGCTCGCGGGTGATGCGAAAGCGCATGCCCGGTCGAAAGCGGTCATCGCGGTTATCCAGTCGCGCCTCGAGCTGGAATGTGCCGGTATCGCGGTCGATGCGGCTGTCGATGGCCTGGATGGTTGCGCTGACCGGGCTCTCGGGCCGGGCCCAGGCGGTCAGGGTGATGCGGTCGCCGACGGCCAGCTGGCCGTGGTAGTGGCCCGCGAGCCGGAAGCGCACCCGCAGGGTCTGGCGGTCATCCAGCGTGGTGATGGGCGTGTCGGGATCGACGCGCTGGCCCACCTCCAGATCGGTCAGGCCAAGATGCCCCGCAAAGGGCGCCTGACGGGAGCGGTCAGCCAGGTCGAGTTGCGCCTGTTCGCGGGTCAGGCGGGCGATCTCGACCTCGCGGCGGACGTTTTCCAGGGTGGTCGGCGAGAAGGTGCCCGCGCCCTTGCCGGATTCGTAACGCTCGAGGCGGTTGCGGGCATCCCGCAGCTCGGCGCTCGCGCGCTCAAGCGCGTTCCGTGCCTGAGCGGACTCGAGCTCGACCAGTGTCTCACCGGCTTCCACCCGCTCACCGGCGGCGACGTTGAGGCGGGTCACGATGCCGGTGCTCTCAGGGTAGAGCGTCACCGAGCGGGCGGCGCGCGCCTCGCCCACCGCCTCGATGCGGTCACGCTGCTGGCCGGCCTCGACCGCGCTCAGGCGCACCGGTGCCGCATCGGACTGGGCCCACGCCACGGCGGGTAGCATCATGAGGCAGACAGTCAGTCGGCCGAAAATCCGGGGGATTGCGTTCATTCAATGAGGGTATCGTGTCTTACGCGCTATTGCTGGCACGTCGACACAGAAAAAGGCCGCCGGTTCCGCACCGACGGCCTTTTGATCCGTTGCGACGGCGATCGACCTTACTTGGTCGACTTGGTGGCCGCCTCGGACGCCGACTTGACGTTGGTCTCGACGAGCTTGCGGGCTTCGTTGACGAAGTCCTGATTCATCGCGGCCACCTTCTCGGCATCATTTTTGGCGCGCTCGGTCATCTCACGGGCGACCTTCTGCTGCTCTTCAGCATAGGTCTTGAGCGCCTCGGTGTCCTTGACCTCGAGGGCCGCGCGGGCCTGCTGCATACCGATGTCGGTGTAGGTCTTCGCCGCTTCCATCTGCGCGTCGATCATCTTCTCGGCATAGTCCATGGCCAGCTTGGCGTAGTCACGGGTCGGGCCCATGAAAAGCTTCTCGGCCTGGTCGTTCATCTTGTCAAAGTTGTCGTTCGCCATGGTGTCGTTCCTCTGGTTGCCGTTTCAATCCAAGGCATTCTGGCCTTGTTGCAGTGCAATATAGCAATGCCTTTGGTGCATTGCAACAAAAATTTTCGCAACGACGTTTGTTATCGTGCGCGCATTGCCATCAAAGGAACTATCAATGCTGAGTGTCAACCGTTTCGGGCTGCTGGACTGGATCGCGGGGGCGCGGGAGGCGGTGACGGCGTGGGCCGTACAGCTTGCCGCGGAGCTGTCCGCGATGCCCGCCGCGATGGTCGCGGCGGCGACGCCGGAGAACGCCATCGCGGCGGGCCGCATCGCGCTGCTCGTTGTTCTGATGCTGGTGGTCAGGCGCCTGATTCGCGATCGTGGCGGGGCGCTGATTGAGCGGCTGGCGGACTGGCAACAGCGGGCCGCTCCGGGGCTGGGCCCGCTGCGGCGCCTGGTGGTGATCGCGCTGGTGATCGGCCTGCATGGCATCAAAGTAGCGCTGGTGGCCGCCGTCGGCTATGCCGCCATCGTCCTGGGCATCGCCACCGGCCCCGAGGCATCCGCCGTTGCCGGGCGGTTTGTGCTGGCGTTCGTGATCGCCGAGTCGCTGCGCCTGGTGGTGAATGCCTTTCTTGAACCCCGGGCCAGCGCGGCGCGTCTACTGCCGGTCGCCGATGCCGCGGCCCGGCGCTGGGAGGCACAGCTCTCGCGCCTGGTTCAGGTCGCCATCTATGGCCTGCTCTGGGTGACACCGACGCTCGCCAGCGTCGCCCCGGCGCTGGCCGGGCTGGCGCAGGCCATCATCACCGTGATCGTCCTGCTGGGCGTGCTCAAGGTGATCCGGGCGGCCCGCCGGCCGGTGCAGCAGTGGATGCTGGGTCGCGCCGCCCATCACCCGGGCAGTTTCTATGGCCCGGTGCTGGGGCCGTTGGCCGGCATCTGGCATGGGCTCGCCGGCGCTTTCGTCACCGCCTATGCCGTGCTGATCGTCACCGGGCCCGCCAGCGCGCTGATCTTTGTCAGCCAGGCCAGTGGGCTGAGCCTGCTGATCATTCTGGCGGCCGGCTTCATCGGCACGTCACTCGCGAGCCTGCGCCGGGTCGGGCGCTACCTGCCCCAGCGCCTGCGGGCGCGCCTGCCCATGCTCGCCGGGCGGATCGATGCCTGGGTGCCGCGGTTTGTGGGTGTCATCCACTGGCTTCTGGTGGCCGCGCTGGTGGGATCACTGCTGGATATCTGGGGGGTCGTCGAGGTCGGTGACTGGCTGGGCACGCCCGGCGGTCAGACGCTGATCCACTCCATCGTCGCCCTGCTTGCCATTGGCATTCTTGCGGTCAGTGGCTGGCTGATCGCGGCCAGCTGGATCGAGGATCGGCTCAATCCCGATACCGGGACCGGCGAGCCGGGTGCCCGCGAGAAGACGCTGCTGGCGCTGTTCCGCAATGCCGTGGCCATTGCCATTCTGGTGCTCGCGGGGATGGTCGCGCTCTCAGAGGTCGGTATTGATATCGGCCCACTGCTCGCCGGCGCCGGTGTCATCGGTCTGGCCATCGGGTTTGGCGCGCAGAAGCTCGTCCAGGACATCATCACCGGCGTGTTCATCCAGCTCGAGGACGCGATCCATCAGGACGACTTCGTGACCGCCGCGGGGATCAGCGGCACGGTGGAGCGGCTGAGCATCCGCTCGCTCGGGTTGCGCGACCTCTCAGGCGTCCTGCATGTAGTGCCGTTTTCCTCGGTGGATACCGTCTCCAACTACACCCGCGACTTCGGCTATCACCTCGGTGAGTACGGGATGGCCTATCGTGAGAGCGTCGGCGATGCCATCGATGCGCTGCACAGCGCCTACGCCCGGCTCCAGGCAATGCCGGAGATCGGCGCCGAGGTGACCGGCCCGCTGGAGGTCGACGGAGTCAGCGCGCTGGCGGACAGCGCCGTGCTGATCCGCGTGCGCATCCGCACCACCGCGGGCATGCAGTATGCCGTGGGCCGGGCCTACAACCGGTGTGTGAAAGAGCAGTTCGACGCCGCCGGCATCGAGATCCCCTATCCGCACCGCACGGTCTACTTCGGGGCGGGCGAGCAATGACCGACATCCGTATCGACGAAGATGTGCTCATCCCGATGAGTGACGGGGTCACGCTCTCGGCCCGGATCTGGCGGCCGCTGAGCGCCGATGCGCAACCCGTACCGGCGGTCCTCGAGACCATCCCCTACCGCAAGCGCGATCACACCCGCCCGCGTGATGAGACGCTGCATCGCTGGCTGGCCGAACGGGGCTATGCCAGCGTGCGGGTGGACATCCGTGGCAGTGGCGAGTCCGGTGGCGTGCTCGAAAACGAGTATCTGGCCCGTGAGCTCGAGGACGGCTACGCGCTCATCGAGTGGCTCGCCGCCCAACCCTGGTGTGACGGCGGGGTGGGGATGATCGGCATCTCCTGGGGAGGGTTCAACGGCCTGCAGATCGCCGCCATGCAGCCGCCCGCCCTCAAGGCCGTGGTGAGCGTCTGCGCCACCGATGACCGCTACGCCGATGACATTCACACCATGGGCGGGTGCCTGCTGAGTGACAATCTGTCCTGGTCATCGGTGATGTTCGCGTTCAACAGCCTGCCGCCGGATCCTCAGCTGAGGGGCCAGGGCTGGCGCTCAATCTGGCAGCAACGGCTCGAGGCCAATGCGCCCTGGCTGATGGAGTGGCTCGAACACCCGCAGCGCGATGATTACTGGCGGCATGGCTCGGTGTGCGAAGACTATGCGGCGATCCGCTGCCCGGTGCTGGCGGTGAGTGGCTGGGCGGATGGTTATACGAATGCCGTGTTCCGTCTGCTGGCCAATCTCGAAGTGCCGTGTCAGGGCATCGTCGGCCCCTGGAGTCATCGCTATCCGCACCTCGGCGAGCCCGGCCCGGCGATCGGGTTTCAATCGCTGGTCACGGACTGGTGGGATCGCTGGCTGAAAGGCGAGCGCAACGGCGTCGATGAGGCGCCGCGGCTGCGCGCCTGGATCCAGGATGCCGACCCGCCGGCGACGGCCTATGGCGAGCGCCCCGGGCGCTGGGTGGCCGAGGCGCACTGGCCGACGCCCGCGGTGCAGGTCCGCACGCTCCACCCCCACGGCGACGGGTCGCTGGCGCAGACGCCCGCCAACGACAGCGCCGGGCGCCTGCGCCTTGACTCGCCGCTGGGACTGGGGCTGTTCGCGGGCAAATGGTGCAGCTACGCCGATGGACCGGACCTACCCGATGATCAGCGCAAGGAGATGAGCGGCGGGCTGGTGTTTGAGACCGAGCCCCTGGAGGCGCCACTGGAGCTGCTGGGCGCGCCCCGGCTGCGGATCCGCCTGCGCGCCGAACAGCCATGCGGCCAGATCATCGTGCGGCTCTGTGACACGGCGCCGGATGGCGCAACCACCCGGGTGAGCTATGGGGTGCTCAACCTGCGTCACCGCGAGGGCCACGATCGGCCGCAGGACCTGGTGGCGGGCAGTGACTATGACGTGAGTGTGCCGCTGAACCACCTCGGCCACCGGTTCGCCGTCGGTCATCGGCTGCAGATGGCGCTGTCGACGGCCTACTGGCCGCTCATCTGGCCCGAGCCCGAGGCCGGCCCGCTCTCGATCGATCCCGCCGCGACGGGCCTCGAGCTGCCGGTGCGGGCGCCGACCGGCCCGGACCATTCGCCGGTGTTCCCAGCGGCGCCCGACTATGCCCCCCTGCGCGCCGTCCAGCGGGTCGCTCCCACGCAGGCCTGGCGGGTGCATCACGAACTGGGCGGCAACGCGGCGAGCCTCGAGGTGATCCAGGACAATGGCACGCGCACGCTGGAGGACGTCGATCTGACCCTGGGTGACGCGACCCGCGAGGTCTATCACCAGGTGGAAGGCGATCCGGCCCGGGTCAGTGGCGAGGTGGTGGCCGACTTTCAGCTCGGCCGCGGTGACTGGCAGGTCGCCACGCGGACCCGGACCCGGCTCGAGGCCGACGCCGAGGCCTTTTATCTGAGCGCCGAGCTGGATGCCTGGGAGTCGGACCGCCGGGTGTTCTCGCGCAACTGGCAGCGGCGGATTCCGCGTCGCGACGGCTAATCGCGCCCGCTGTCCTCAAGCGGCGTGACGGCGATCACCCGCGCGCCGGCGTCGGTGACCGTCCAGCGCACTTCATGGCCTGACAGGCGCATGCCATAGCGGCTGCGCCCGCGCTGCTGGTGGTAGGCCGGTCGCGGATCCGCCGCCAGAGTCTGCTCGATCAGCGCACCGAGGTGCGCCGGGGCGTTCGCCAGCGCCGCCCGTGCCTCGGCCTGCCACTCCACCACCAACCCAGGGCCCGTCTCACCCAGGCCCGCCGGTGGCCGGGCGTCGGGCAGTGACTCGATGGCGGGCAGGTAGGGCTTGATATCGAAAATCGGGGTGCCGTCCATCAGGTCACAGCCCCGCAGGGCGAGCCCCCGACCGGGTGGGCTCAGCAATGCCTCGATGCGCGCCAGCGACAGACCCAGCCCGTTGGGCCGGAACGGCGAGCGCGTCGCGAACACCCCAAGGCGTTGATTGCCGCCCAGCCGGGGAGGGCGGACCGTCGGTCGCCAGGGTCCCGGGCTGATGGCATGGAAGCCGAACACCAGCCAGCAGTGCGAGCAGGTCTCGAGGCCGCGCAGCGCGCTGGCGTCGTTGTAAGGCGGCTCGAGGCGCAGCTCGGCGCGCGCGGCGGGGACCAGACCGGGCTGACGCGGCGTGCCGAAGCGGCCCTCGAAATCACTGCGCAGATAGGCGATGGGGTGGATATCCATGCGGCAAGGATACTGCGTTACAATCCGGGCATGACATATCCAAGCGTTGATCAATGCGTCGGTAACACCCCGCTGGTGCGCCTCCAGCGGCTTGCGGATACCGGTTCGAACACGGTGCTGCTCAAGCTCGAGGGCAATAACCCGGCCGGCTCGGTCAAGGACCGGCCGGCCATGAACATGATCACCCAGGCTGAGCGGCGGGGCGAGATCCGCCCCGGCGATACCCTGATCGAGGCCACCAGCGGCAACACCGGCATCGCGCTGGCCATGGCGGCGGCGGTCAAGGGCTATCGCATGGTGCTGATCATGCCCGAGAACATGACCGTCGAGCGGCGCGCCTCGATGCGTGCCTACGGGGCCGAACTGGTGCTGGTCACCCAGGCCGAGGGCATGGAGGGCGCCCGCGACGTGGCGCTGCGCATGCAGGCCGAGGGCAAGGGCCGGGTCCTTGATCAGTTCTCCAACCCCGATAACTGGGGCGCTCACTACAATGGCACCGGCCCCGAGGTGTGGCGTGACACCGGCGGCGCGGTGACCCATTTCGTGGCCTCCATGGGCACGACGGGGACGACCATGGGGGTATCGCGGTATCTCAAGGAGCAGAACCCCGGGGTACAGATCGTCGGCGCTCAGCCCCGCGAGGGGGCGAGCATCCCCGGCATCCGCAAATGGCCCGAGGCGTATCTGCCGGCGATCTTCGAGTCACACCGCGTCGATCGGGTGGTCGAAGTGGCGCAGGACGAGGCCGAGACGATGACCCGCCGCCTGGCCGCCGAGGAGGGCATCTTCGCGGGGATTTCCAGCGGCGGCACCCTGTGGGCCGCGCTGCAGATCGCGCAAGAGGTCGAGAACGCGACCATCGTGAGCATCGTCTGCGATCGCGGTGACCGCTATCTGTCGAGCGGCGTGTTCCCCGATCAATGAACGTCTTCGCCTTTGATATCGAGACCGTGCCCGATGTGGCCGGTGGCCGTCGCCTGCATGGCCTGGACGGGCTGGATGACCACGATGCCGCTGAGGCGCTGCTCGCCATGCGCCGCGAAGAGACCGGTTCGGATTTTCTGCGCCTGCCGCTGCACCGTGTGGTGGTGATCTCGGTGGCGGCGCTGATCGGTGACCGGTTCACCGTGTTCTCGCTGGGCGAGGGCGGCGATGACGAGGCGCGCCTGATCGACCGGTTCTTCGATGGGATCGAGCGCTACGTGCCGCGTCTGATCAGCTGGAATGGCAGCGGGTTCGATCTGCCGGTCCTGCACTACCGGGCGCTGATGCACGGCCTGAGCGCGCCGCGCTACTGGGAGACGGGGGCCACCGACCGCGACTTTCGCTTCAACAACTACCACAACCGCTTTCACGACCGGCACACCGATCTGATGGATGTGCTGGCCGGCTACTCCGGGCGGGCGGTGGCGCCATTGGATCAGGTCGCCACGCTCTGCGGGCTGCCCGGCAAACTCGGGATGAGCGGCGCGGATGTGCGCCACCAGATCGATGCCGGCCACTTCGCCGCCGTGCGGGATTACTGCGAGCACGATGTGCTGAACACCTACCTGCTCTGGCTGCGGTTCCGGCGCCTGCGCGGTGAGCTCGACGCCACCGACTACGATCGGGAGTGTGCCCGTGTCCGCGAGGCGCTCACCGAGGCCGACAAGCCCCATCTCGAGCAGTTTCTCAACGCGTGGACGGGCTGACCGGCATGGGAGGACGACGCGGCCGACGCTTGCCCCAGACCCCGGTCGAGCTGGATATCGATCGCATCAGCCACGAGGGGCGCGGCATCGGTGTCAACGACGGTCGGACCGCGTTCATCCAGGGCGCACTGCCCGGCGAGCGGGTCACGGCTGATATCCGCCGTCAGCGCCGCCGCCAGCAGGAAGGTCAGGCCGTCTCGGTGGTCGGCACGCCGGCGGCCGATCGCGTGACCCCGCCGTGCGAGTTCTTCGGCGTCTGCGGCGGCTGCAGCCTGCAGCATATGGACCCCGCCGCCCAAGTCCGGCATAAGGAATCCACCCTCGCTGAGCTGCTCGAGCACACCGGTCGGGTGTCGCCGGCGCGCTGGCTGCCACCGCTCACCGGACCCACTGCCGGCTATCGACGGCGGGCCCGGCTGGGGGTGAAGTATGTGCCGCGCAAGGGCGACCGGGTGCTGGTGGGGTTTCGGGAGCGCTTCAGCCCGTTTGTCGCCGACATTGAATCCTGCCATGTACTGGATGCGCGGGTCGGCCCCCTGATCCCCGCACTGGCGCAGCTGATCCGGGCACTGAGCATGCCCGATCGTATCGCCCAGATCGAAGTGGCCGCCGGTGATGAGGCGGTGGGGCTGGTGTTCCGCAACCTGCGCGCCCTGACCCCGGCGGACCGCGAAGCGCTGATCGCGTTTGGCAACGCCCACGATGTGCTGATCTTTGAGCAGCCCGGCAATGAGTCCACCGTGGCGCCGCTGGGGCATGATCAGTCACGGCTTGAATACCGGCTGCCGGAATTCGATTTGCGGTTCGCCTTTGCGCCCACCGACTTCACGCAGATCAACGCCGCGATCAACCGACAGATGGTCCCGCAGGCCATCGAGCAGCTCGCCCTCGAGCCGGACAGTCGGGTGCTGGATCTGTTCTGCGGGTTGGGCAACTTCACCCTGCCCATCGCCCGGCATGCCGCGGCGGTGATCGGTGTCGAGGGCGATGAGCCGCTGGTCGAGCGGGGCCGTGAGAACGCCGCCCTCAATGGCATTGATAATGCGCGCTTCGC
Source organism: Spiribacter roseus (assembly GCF_002813635.1). Taxonomy (NCBI): domain Bacteria; kingdom Pseudomonadati; phylum Pseudomonadota; class Gammaproteobacteria; order Chromatiales; family Ectothiorhodospiraceae; genus Spiribacter; species Spiribacter roseus. Next base: position 755,908 of record NZ_CP016382.1, read on the forward strand.
CGCCACCGACCTGACCCGCATCCCGCCGGATGCCGACTGGCTGGGCGAGGGCATTGATCGGGCCCTGCTTGATCCGCCCCGCTCGGGCGCGCTCGAAGTGCTGCCCAGCCTGGACGCGCTCGGCCCGTCGCGTATCGTCTATGTGTCCTGCGGGCCGTCGACCCTCGCCCGCGATGCCGGTGAACTGGTGCACCGCTATGGCTATCGGCTTGAGGCGGCCGGGCTGATGGACATGTTCCCGCACACCGGCCACGCCGAGGCAATGGCGGTTTTCAGCCGCTGACCCCCGTCCTGGAGCCATCGTCATGCCCCGAGACTACGAAATCATCGCCCGCGAGACCGTCCATGACGGGTTCTTTCAGGTGAGCCGCTTCACCCTGCGCCATGCCCTGTTCGCCGGCGGGCAGAGCGAGCTCCTGGTGCGTGAGCGCCTTGAACGGGGCAACGCCGTCGCCGTCCTGCCCTATGACCCGTGGCTCGATCAGGTGGTGCTGGTCGAGCAGTTCCGGGTCGGCGCCCTCGAGACCGGGTTCGGCCCTTGGGTGCTCGAGACCATCGCCGGCATCATCGAGCCGGGCGAACGGGATGAGGATGTCGCCCACCGGGAGACGCGCGAGGAGGCGGACTGCGCCCTGGGCGAGCTGATGCCCATCGCCCACTATCTGGTCAGCCCCGGGGGCAGTTCCCAGACGGCCCGGGTCTACTGTGCGCCGGTGGACAGCCGCGATCTGCGCCGCGAAGGCCATGGCCATCCCGACGAGGGCGAGGACATCCGGGTCCATGTGGTGCCGGCGGACGAGGCGATTGCCATGCTCGACAGCGGCGCGCTCACCGCCGCCATGCCGATCATTGCCCTGCAGTGGCTTGCGCTCAATCGCGCGGTTGTCCGAGATCGCTGGCAAGCGATGCCGCGAGCCCCGTATAACGGGCCGGCGTCAACGCCCTGAGCTCGTCGCGCACGGCCTCAGGCAGTGCCAGCTCGTCGACGAACGCCTGTAGGGCGGCGCTGTCCACGCGCTTGCCGCGGGTCAGGGCCTTGAGCTTTTCGTAGGGCTCGTCGATCCCGTAGCGCCGCATCACCGTCTGGATCGCCTCGGCGAGGACCTCCCAGTTATCGTCCAGATCGGCGGCGATGCGCGCGTGGTTGACCGCGATCTTGTCCAGGCCACGGATCAGCGAGGCATTGGCGACGCCCGTCTGGGCAAGCCCCACGCCGACGTTGCGCAGCACCGTGGAGTCGGTCAGGTCCCGCTGCCAGCGCGACACCGGCAGCTTGCGGGCGAGATGCTCGAGCAGGGCGTTGGCGACGCCGTAGTTGCCCTCGGCGTTCTCGAAGTCGATGGGGTTGACCTTGTGCGGCATGGTCGACGAGCCGATCTCGCCCTCGACGGTGCGCTGGCGGAAATAGCCAAAGGCGATATAGCCCCACAGATCGCGCACCAGATCGATGCCCACGGTGTTGAACCGCGCCAGTGTGTCGAACAGCTCGGCGATGCCGTCGTGGGGTTCGATCTGGGTGGTGTAGGCGTTGTAGTCCAGTCCCAGGTTTTCGACGTAATGCTTTGAAAAACTGGGCCAATCCACCGTCGGGTAGGCGCTCAGGTGGGCGTTGAAGTTGCCCACCGCGCCATTGATCTTGCCGAGGATCGGCACCGCCGCCAGCTGGTCGCGCTGGCGCTGGAGGCGGGCGGCGACGTTGGCGAATTCCTTACCGAGGGTGGTCGGCGAGGCGGGCTGACCATGGGTGCGGGCCAGCATCGCCACATCGGCATGCTCGTGGGCGAGCGCGCGCAGACGCTGGATGATTTGATCCGCATCCGGCAGCAATACATCATTGCGCGCACGGCGCAGCATGAGCGCGTAGGCCAGGTTGTTGATGTCCTCGGATGTACAGGCGAAATGCACGAACTCGGTGATCGGAGCCAGCTCCGCATGCCCGGCCATGGCGGTCTTGATGAAGTACTCTACGGCCTTGACGTCGTGGTTGGTGGTGGCCTCGATGGCCTTGACCCGTTCGGCATCCGCCTCGTCGAAATCGGCGGCGATGCGGGTCAGCGCCCGCGCCGCGCTGTCCGACAGGGGCGGCACCTCGGCGATGGCATCCTCGGCGGCGAGCGCCTTGAGCCATTCGACTTCGACCAGCACGCGATGGCGGATCAACCCATACTCACTGACCAGCGAGCGCAGGGCCTGCGTCTTGCGGCCATAGCGACCGTCGATGGGGGAAATGGCGGTAAGCTGACTGAGTTCCATGGGCTCCAACGCGCTTGAAATTGAGCACATAGTTTACAAGAACCGGAGAGACGATGATGAGTGAGCAGGGATTTCGGACCGAATCGGACAGCATGGGCGAGCTGCAGGTGCCCGCCGAGGCCCTTTATGGCGCCCAGACCCAGCGTGCCGTCGATAACTTCGCCATCAGCGGGCTGCCCATGCCGCGGCGGTTCATCCAGGCGCTGGGGCGGGTCAAGGCCTCGACCGCGCAGGCCAACCAGTCCCTGGGGGATCTTGATGCGGCCATCGCCGGGGCCATCACCCAGGCCGCGGAGCGCGTTGCCGAGGGCGAACACGACGCCCAGTTCCCGGTGGATGTGTTCCAGACCGGTTCCGGGACCAGCAGCAACATGAACGCCAACGAGGTGATCGCACGCCTCGCCACCGAGTCACTGGGCTCGCCCGTGCACCCCAACGATCACGTCAACATGAGCCAGAGCAGCAATGACGTGATCCCCACCGCCATTCACGTCGCCGCCACCCTTGCCTGTGCCGAGGAGCTGCTGCCGGCGCTGGATCATCTGGCCGCGACCCTTGAGCGCCGCGCCGAAGACCTCAGTGACGTGACCACCACCGGCCGCACCCATCTCATGGACGCTATGCCGGTGACACTCGGCCAGTCGATCGGCGGCTGGGCGTTTCAGATCCGCCAGGGTGAGGTGCGGATCCGCTCGGCGATGGAACGGGTGCGTGCCCTGGCCCAGGGCGGCACGGCGGTGGGCACGGGCATCAACGCCCGCCCGGGGTTTGCCGATGCGGTGGCGGCGGCGCTCACCGAGCGTAGCGGCGTCAGCTTTTACCCCACGCCCAACCGGTTCGAGGGCCTGAGCACCCAGGACGCCGCCGTGGAGCTCTCCGGGCAGCTCAAGACCGTGGCCGTCAGCCTGATGAAGATCAGCAACGACCTGCGCTGGATGAACTCCGGGCCACTGGCGGGACTGGGCGAGATCGCCCTGCCGGCGCTGCAGCCGGGCAGCAGCATCATGCCGGGCAAGGTCAATCCGGTGATCCCGGAAGCGGTCGCACAGGTCTGCGCCCAGGTGATCGGTAACGACACCACCATCACTGTTGCCGGCCAGTCGGGGAATTTCCAGCTCAATGTGATGCTGCCGGTGGTGGCCCATAATCTGCTCGAGAGCATCTCGCTGCTGGCCAATGCGTCCACCGCGCTGGCGGATCGGGCGGTGGCCGGATTCAGTGTCAATCGCAAGCGGCTTGAAGCGGCGCTCGGCCGCAACCCCATCCTGGTGACGGCGCTGAACACCGAGATTGGTTATGAACTGGGCGCGAAGATCGCCAAGCGCGCCTATGCGGAGGGCCGGCCGCTGATGGACCTTGCCCGGGAGATGACGGATCTCTCCGACGATGAGCTTGAGCGCCTGCTCGACCCCCGGGCATTGACCGCCGGGGGCATCCCGGGCGCGGATTAAGGGCCGGGCGTCCTGTCGTAGCGGCTGAACGTCTGCGTGCAGCCGCCGGGGCCGTGGGCGTCGAGATGCATCGACGCCAACTGGAAATCGCCGGTTTCGGCCAGCAGATCGCCCTCGCAGAGGCTCGCGAACGGCTGGCCGCCGATCAGCCGATGCACGGTGGTCAGGAAAAGCGTGTCGAGCCCGTCCGCCCCCAGCAGGGTGTGCAGGACGAATGGGCCGGCCACGGTGTAAATGCGCCGATAGGCCAGTGCCTGGAGGGCGGTGACCAGCGCGGCGCCGCCCGGGCGCTCGACATTTGGCAGAACGATCACTTCAGTGCCAGCCCGCTCATGGGCCTGCACGCGGCTGTCAGGCACGGATTCGCCGGTGATCACAATCACCCGTCGGCCCTGGTCGAGCAGACGCCTCGGAACGGCAAAATCGAGTCCGGCGCTGAGTACCGCGACGTCCGGCTGCGGAGCCAGCCCGTGGCGAACGCGCCAGGCGCGAATGTCGCTGAATGCGTCATCGATGCCGATGGGCAGGCTGTCCTGGGCGGTGCCGGCCTCGAGGTCGCGCAGATATCGGCCCGAGCTCAGCAGCAGGTCCGCCTGCCCGGCGAGCTCCTGGAACAGCCGCCAGTCCCGGGCATTGGCGATGCTCTCCGGCACCCCCTGGCCGCCTGTGTCTGCGGGGACGCTGATGCGCCCATCCAGGCTTGCGATGTAGTTGGCGTAGATGAACGGCCCATGACGACCGCGGTCGGGCAGGGCATGGTCCAGATAAAGGCCGGTGAGCGGGCGCGTCGCGCCGGGGTCGGGGTAACAGGCAGTGATGGGTCCATTCATGCCCGCCGAACGATACGGCAAAGCCTTCAGGCGCGCTAGAATGGGGGCATGAGCCAGACCAAGCCCTTCGACCCGGATCCGGTCCTCAAGACCCTGCCAACGGCGCCCGGCGTCTATCGCATGTTCGATGACGCCGGGACGGTGATTTACGTGGGCAAGGCCCGCAATCTCAAGCGCCGCGTGAGCAGTTACTTCCGCAAGGGCGCGCATAATGCCAAGACCCAGGCTCTGGTGGGGCAGGTGGCCGACCTTCAGGTGACCGTCACGCACACCGAGGCCGAGGCGCTCATCCTTGAGAACAACCTGATCAAGGAGCATCGGCCGCGCTACAACGTCCTGCTGCGTGACGACAAGACCTATCCGTTCATTTACCTCTCGACCCAGCAGGACTTCCCGCGTCTGGGTTTCCACCGCGGCCAGCGCCGCGGCGAGGGGCGCTATTTTGGCCCGTTTCCGTCCTCCGGCGCGGTGCGCGAGACGCTCAACCATCTGCAGAAGGTTTTCCCGGTGCGGCAGTGCCGTGACAGCTTCTACCGGCATCGCACGCGGCCCTGCCTGCAGTACCAGATCGGCCGCTGTACGGCGCCCTGCGTGGGCTATATCAGCGAGACGGACTATGCGAAGGATGTCCGCCACGTCGAGATGTTCCTCTCGGGGCAGAGCAACGAGGTGGTCGACGAGCTGGTCCGCCGCATGGAGGCGGCGGCCGAGGATCAGGATTTTGAACAGGCGGCGCGGTTGCGCGACCGCATCACCAGCCTGCGGCGTATCCAGGAGCGCCAGTACGTCTCGGGGGCGCGCGGTGATGTCGACGTGATCGCCTGCCGGCTGCGCGAAAACCTGGCCTGTGTCCAGGTCTTCGTCATCCGTGACGGTCAGAATCTGGGTAATCAGACGTATTTTCCGCGCGTACCCCCCGAGACGGGACCAGAGGAAATCCTCTATGGGTTCATCGCGCGGCACTATCTGGGTCAGTCGCCGCCGGCGGAACTGCTGGTCAGCCATGAGCTTGAAGACGGCGAGGTGCTCCAAGAAGCGATGAGCCATGATGCCGGCCATCGGGTGCGGATCAGTGCCCGGCTGCGCGGCGAGCGGCGGCGCTGGATGGAGATGGCACAGCGCAACGCCGATCACGCCCTGAGTGCCCGCATGAGCGGCGAGGCGCTGATGGAGCGGCGCTTTGACGATATCCAGCAGGCGCTGTCGCTCGAGGCGATCCCCGAGCGCATCGAGTGCTTTGACATCAGTCATACCCGCGGCGAGGCCACCGTGGCGTCGTGCGTGGTCATGGGGCGCGAAGGGCCGATCAAGGACGACTATCGACGCTTCAACATCGACGGCATCACCGACGGTGACGACTACGCCGCCATGCACCAGGCGCTGACCCGTCGCTTTCAGCGCCTGCGCGACGGCGAGGGCACCGCGCCCGATGTGCTGCTCATCGACGGTGGTCTGGGCCAGCTCCGGCAGGCCGAGGCGGTCCTCGAGGCGCTCGACATCGAGGGCGTCCTGGCGGTGGGGATCTCCAAGGGGCCACGCCGTAAGCCCGGCGAGGAAGTACTGCTGGTGTCGGGTCGATCGGCTGAGATCCGGCTTGCACCCGAGTCACCGGGGCTGCATCTTCTCCAGCAGGTCCGCGACGAGGCCCATCGGTTTGCCATCACCGGGCATCGCAACCGGCGTGGCAAGTCGCGTCAGCAGTCCAGTCTGGAGGAAATCCCGGGACTGGGCGCGAAGCGGCGTCAGGCACTGATGAAGCAGTTCGGCGGGCTGAAGGGCATCAAGCGCGCGGGGGTCGAGGACCTGAGTCGCGTGCAGGGCATCAGCACCGCGCTGGCGGAGCGGATCCACGGGCATTTGAATGGCTGACAATCAGGGGATGGTAGGCTCGCAATCATGGAAATGACGCTCCCCAATATCCTGACCTGGCTGCGGATCGTCATGATCCCGGTGCTGGGTCTGCTGTTCCTGCTGCCGGCCCCCTGGTCCAACGGCGCGGCCGCCTTTGTGTTCGCCCTTGCCAGCGTGACCGACTGGCTGGATGGCTTTCTGGCGCGGCGCTGGAACCAGGCATCGCCGTTTGGCGCGTTCCTGGATCCGGTGGCCGATAAGCTGATCGTGGCGATCGCGCTGATCATCGTGCTCGTCGAGTCGCCCACCGCCCTTGTGGCCATCCCCGTGGCGGTCATCATCGGCCGCGAGATCGCCGTGTCGGCACTGCGCGAGTGGATGGCCGAGCTGGGCCAGCGCGCCAGTGTGGCGGTGGGCATGACCGGCAAGGTCAAGACGGCGCTGCAGATGATCGCCATCGTGTTCCTGCTCTATCGCCATCAGATCGAGGGCATCCCCACCTGGCCGGTGGGGCTCGTGATGCTCTATGCCGCCGCCGGGCTTACGCTGTACTCCATGGTGCTTTATCTGTCGGCGGCGCTGCGGACCCTCGACCGGGTCGAGCAGGGTTGACACATACAGCGCCCTGACTAGAATAATGGGCTGTGACGCGGGAATAGCTCAGCTGGTAGAGCACAACCTTGCCAAGGTTGGGGTCGCGAGTTCGAATCTCGTTTCCCGCTCCAAACAGGCGACCCCGACCGGTCACGGTCGGGGTTTTTTATGGCTAGGTGGCAGAATGGTGATGCAGCGGCCTGCAAAGCCGTGAACGCCGGTTCGATTCCGGCCCTAGCCTCCATCTATCCGCCCGGATGGCGGAACTGGTAGACGCACGGGACTTAAAATCCCGGGGCTTTGGCCGTGTGGGTTCGAGTCCCACTCCGGGCACCATCTCCATCAGCCGGAGCATGCAATGACCACGCCCATCCTCATCACCGGTGCCAGTCAGCGTATCGGCCTTGCGTTCGCGAAGCACTGTCTGGAACGCGACGTCCCGGTCATCGCCACCTACCGCACCCATCGACCCGCGGTGGATGACCTGGTGCAGGCCGGCGCGACGTGCCTCCATGCTGATTTCGCCAGTAACGCCGGCGTCGACGCCTTCATTGACACCCTCAGGGCGCAGACCCCCACGCTGCGGGCGATCATCCACAATGCCTCGGACTGGCTGCCGGAGAGCCCGGATACCGATCCGGCGGATGTCATGGCGGCCATGATGCAGATCCACAGCACGACGCCCTACCGCATCAACCTGGCCTGCCGGGATCTGCTTGAGAACAGCGACACGCCCACCGATATCGTCCATATGACCGACTATGTGGTGGAAAAGGGCAGTGCCAAGCACATCGCCTATGCCGCCAGCAAAGCCGCGCTGGACAATCTGACCCTGTCCTTTGCCCGGCTGCTGTCACCCGCGGTCAAGGTCAACAGCATCGCCCCCTCGCTGATCATGTTCAACGAGGGCGACAGCGAAGCGTACCGCGAAAAGACCCTGAAGAAATCGCTGCTGGGAATCGCCCCGGGCGAGACGGCGGCGGTGCAGACCCTGCAGTTTCTGCTGGATAATCCGTACATCACCGGCCGGCGCATCGGCCTTGATGGGGGGCGGAACTTGGTCTGAGTCGACCGCCCCCGCGATCGTGCTAGCGTCCGGCGTTGGTCTAATCGGTTTGCGTGCCGACTCCGACCGCCGCCAGTGCCTCACGGATTGCATCGAGGCTTGTCGGATCCTCGATGGTCGCCGGTACCGCAACATCCGCGTCGCGGGTGAGCTGCCGGATGGACTTGCGCAGGATCTTGCCCGACCGGGTCTTCGGCAGTTTGTCGACCACAGCGACGGCCTGCAGCGAGGCGATGGCGCCAATCCGGGTGCGGATCATTGCCATGAGTTCTTTCTCCAACCGCGCTGGATCAATGGTCTCGCCTGATTTGAGCACCACGAACCCCATGGGCATCTCCCCTTTCAGGGCATCCGCCACGCCCACGACGGCGCATTCGGCGACGGCTGGATGATCGCCGATCATCTCCTCCATCTCGCCGGTCGAGAGTCGATGGCCGGCGACGTTGATGACATCGTCCATCCGCCCCATGACGAACAGATAACCCGCCTCGTCGATGTAGCCGCCATCGGCGGTGTCGTAGTAGCCGGGTAAGGCCTGCAGGTATGAGCGGCGGAAGCGCTCGTCATCGGCCCACAGCGTTGGCAGACACCCGGGCGGCAGGGGCAGTTTGAGAGCGATGCTGCCCTGCTGGCCCGGGGGTTGCGCCACGCCATCACCATCCAGGATCTCCACCTGATAACCCGGCACGGGCAGGGCCGCGGAGCCGCTTTTCTCAGGGTGTGGTTCGATGCCCATGGGATTGGCGGCGATGGCCCAGCCCGTCTCGGTCTGCCACCAGTGATCGATCACCGGGCGCTGGGTGATGGATTTGATCCAGCCATAGGTCGGGGGATCCAGCCGCTCGCCGGCGAGGTAGATCCGCTCCAGGGCGCTGAGGTCGTGCCCGGCCATAAGCGCCGCCTCCGGGTCTTCCTTGCGCACGGCGCGAAAGGCGGTGGGGGCGGTGAAAAAGGCCTTGACGCGGTGCTCGGCGAGCACCCGCCAGAAGGCCCCGGCATCCGGCGTCTTAACCGGTTTGCCCTCGTAGACGATGGTGGTGCAGCCGTGGATGAGCGGCGCGTAGACGATGTAGGAGTGCCCCACGACCCAGCCGACATCCGAGGCGGTCCAGAACACATCCCCGGGGTCGAGGTCATAGATCGCCTGCATGCTGAAATTGAGCGCCACGGCATAACCGCCGGTATCGCGGACGACGCCCTTGGGTTTGCCGGTGGTCCCCGAGGTGTAAAGGATGTACAGCGGGTGAGTCGCCTCGACCGGTACCGGATCGGCCGGGGGGGCCGCTTGGATTAGCTCGTGCCAGTCCACCTCGCGGGTCACGCCGCCCGCCGCCGACAGGGTGGCAGCGCATTCCGGGCGCTGCAGGACCACGGTGGTGGCGGGCGGGTACTGCGTCTCATCCAGCGCGGCCTCGACCAGCGGTTTATACGGCAATACGCGGTCGACCTCGATACCGCAGCTCGCGGTGATCAAAACGCGTGGCCTGGCGTCGTCAATGCGCACCGCCAGTTCATGGGGCTGAAAACCGCCGAACACCACGGAGTGGATGGCCCCCAGCCGGGCGCAGGCCAGCATGGCCACCACGGCCTCCGGCACCATGGGCATGTAGATGACCACGCGGTCGCCTTTCACGACCCCCAGGTCCCGTAGCCCACCCGCCAATCGGGCGACTTCGTCACGCAGCTCGTGATAGCTGATGGCCCGTTTTTGACCGGTGACCGGGGAGTCGTAGATGACCGCCGTCTGCCCGCCGCGACCCTGTTCAATGTGATGGTCGAGGGCCAGATGGGACAGATTGAGCTCGCCGTCGGTAAACCAGCGGTCGTGGCCCGCTTCGTCGCGGCCGAGGATGGTCTCGGGAAACCGGTACCAGTCGAGCTCGGCGGCCTGATCGCGCCAGAAACCGGCGGGATCATCGATGGAGCGCTGATAAATCGCTGCGTAATTCATGGGACTCTCCTCCCGGATTATTATTGTCGCGACGCGGTGTGCGCGCCGCTCAGATCACATACAGATCGACATACTCGTGCACCGGCATTGATTCGAGACGCGCCTGATCCAGCGAGACATCAAGGATGGCCCGCTGCTGACGGGCCGGGAAACGCCGCGCCAGATTGGTCCGGAACTTGTCCTCGAGCAGCGGGATGCCTTCTTCGCGCCGGCGCTTGTGGCCGATGGGGTATTCCACGACCTCCTCGTCGAGCACCGTGCCGTCATTGAGCTCGACGGTCAGGGCGTTGGGGATCGAGCGCTTGGCCGGGTCGTGATAGTCGGCGGTGAAACCGGCATCCTCAACGCAGACGATCTTCTCGCGCAGGGCGTCGATGCGCGGATCGGCGGCGGCACTGTCCTCGTAGTCGCGGGCGGTGAGATGACCGAAGATCAACGGCACCGCCACCATGTACTGCACGCAGTGATCGCGGTCCGCGGGGTTGTTGAGCGGTCCCTGCTTGTCGATGATGCGGATGCAGGCCTCGTGGGTGCGGATGCTGATGCGCTTGATATCCGCCGCCGAGCGGCCCATTTCGGCCAGCCGGCGATGCAGCGTGACGGCCGCCTCTACCGCGGTCTGGGCGTGGAACTCCGCGGGAAAACTGATCTTGAAGAGCACGTTTTCCATGACATAGCTGCCATAGCCGCGCTGGAACGAGAACGGCTCGCCATTGAAGAGGACGTCATAGAACCCCCAGGTCGGCGCGCTCAGCGCAGTGGGATAGCCCATCTCGCCGGTTCTGGCCATCAACGCCAGGCGCACGCCGCGGGCGGTGGCATCGCCGGCCGCCCAAGATTTCCGGCTGCCGGCGTTGGGGTAGTGGCGGTAGGTGCGCAGCGACTGACCGTCCACCCAGGCCAGTGACACGGCGTTGAGAATCTCCTCGCGGGAGAGGCCCAGCATGTCGGCCACCACCGCCGTGGTCGCCACCTTGACCAGCACCACATGATCCAGACCGACGCGGTTGAAAGAGTTCTCAAGCGCGATCACGCCCTGGATCTCATGGGCCTTGACCATGGCGATCAGCACCTCGCGCATGGTCAGCGGTGCGCGGCCTTCGGCGACGGCCGTGCGCGACAGCCAGTCGGCGGTGGCGAGGATGCCGCCCAGGTTATCCGAAGGATGCCCCCACTCGGCGGCCAGCCAGGTGTCGTTGAAGTCGAGCCAGCGGATGATGGCGCCGATATTGAACGCGCCCTGGACGGGATCGAGCTGGAACTGGGTGCCCGGTACCCGAGTGCCGTTGGGGACCGTGGTGCCGTACACGACGGGGCCCAGCAGCTTGGTGCAGGCCGGATACTCCAGTGCCTCAAGGCCGCAGCCGAGGGTGTCGATCAGGCAGTTGCGGGCGGTTTCAAGGGCCACATCGCGGTCGATGGGGTAGTCCCTGACATAGTCGACGATGTCAGTGAGGACGGTATCGGCGTTGTTCATGGGCTGTTCTCCGTGGGTCATGGATCAGTCGCGCGCATCCAGCGGCACGAATTTCAGATTGTCGGGGCCGATGTAGTTGGCACTCGGGCGGATGATCTTGTTGTCCTGGCGCTGCTCGATGACATGCGCCGCCCAGCCACTGGTGCGTGCGATGACGAACAGCGGGGTGAACAGGGCGGTGGGGACGTCCATGGCGTTGAAGGCCACCGCCGAGAACCAGTCCAGGTTGGGGAACATCTTCTTGGCGTCGGCCATTACCGCCTCGATGCGCTCGGCCACCTGGAAAAGGCGGGTGTTGCCATTGCGGTCGGTGAGATCGCGGGCGATGCGCTTGATGACCTCGTTCCGCGGGTCGCTGATGGTGTAGACGGGATGACCGAAGCCGATGACCACCTCTTTGTTGGCGATGCGCTCGCGGATGTCGGCCTCGGCCTCATCGGCGCTGCGATAGCGCTGCTGGATCTCGAACGCCGCCTCGTTGGCGCCGCCATGCTTGGGCCCGCGCAGTGCGCCGATCGCCCCGGTCACCGCCGAGTACATGTCCGACCCGGTGCCGGCGACCACCCGGGCGGTGAACGTCGAGGCATTGAATTCGTGCTCGGCGTAGAGGGTGAGCGCGGTATGCATCGAGCGTTCCCAGGCCGCCGACGGCGCCTCGCCATGCAGGAGGTGCAGGAAATGGCCGCCGATGGAGTCGTCATCGGTTTCCACATCAATGCGCCGGCCGTTGTGACTGAAGTGATACCAGTAGAGCAGGACCGAGCCCAGCGAGGCGAGCAGTCGATCGGCGATGGTGCGGGCACCCGCCTCGGCGTGGTCGTCTTTCTCGGGCAGGCAGCAACCGAGCAGGGACACACCGGTGCGCATGACGTCCATGGGATGGGTGGCGGCGGGGAGCTGCTCGAGGGCGGCCCTGACCGGCGCCGGCAGACCCCGCAGGCGCCTGAGATCGGCCTTGTAGCGGCGCAGTTCGCCGGCATTGGGCAGATGCCCGTACACCAGCAGATAGGCGGTCTCCTCGAAATCGCAGCCCTCGGCGAGATCGAGAATGTCGTAACCGCGGTAGTGCAGGTCATTGCCGGTCAGGCCGACGGTGCAGAGCGCGGTATTGCCGGCGGTGACGCCGGAAAGGGCAACGGATTTCTTGGGCTTGGGGGCTGACGGGGTGTCACTCATTGTCCGTTCTCCATGCTGAACAGTTGATCGAGCTTCGCCTCATAGGCGTGATAGTCAAGAAATTCATACAGTTCCGCGCGGGTCTGCATGCGATCGACCACACCGGCCTGGGTACCGTCGGCGCGCACACGGCGATAGACATCGAGGGCGGCGGCATTCATCGCCCGAAACGCCGAGAGCGGATAGAGCACCAGCCCCACGCCGGCACCGCCCAGCGCGTCGCGGTCGAACAGTGGCGTCGAACCAAATTCTGTGATGTTGGCGAGCACCGGCACATCCACCGCCTGGCTGAAGGCGCGGTACATGTCGAGCTCGGTGATGGCCTCGGGGAACAGCATATCGGCACCGGCTTCGATGTAGGCGCCGGCGCGGTCGACGGCGGCGTCCAGGCCCTCCACCGCGAGGGCATCGGTGCGGGCCATGATGACGAAGTCGGGATCGGTCCGGGCGTCCACCGCCGCTTTGATGCGATCGACCATCTCCTGCTTCGAGACAATGGCCTTACCCGGTCGATGGCCGCAGCGCTTGGTCTGGACCTGGTCCTCGATATGGCAGGCGGCGGCCCGCGCCTTGATCAGCGAGCGCACCGTCCGGGCGATGTTGAACGCGCCGCCAAAGCCGGTATCCGCGTCCACCAACAGCGGGGTGTCGACGGCATCGGTGATGCGATTGACGTCAGTGACGACGTCGTCGAGCGTGGTGATGCCCAGATCCGGCAGGCCCATGGACCCGGCCGCCACACCGCCACCGGAGACATACAGGGCGTTATAGCCCACCTGGGTCGCCATGACCGCGTGATAGGCATTGATGGCGCCGATGACCTGCAGGGGGTTTTCGTTTTCGACCGCGGCGCGAAAGCGCCGACCGGGCGACTCGGATGATGTCGACATGGCGGGGTCTCCTCCTCGTTGTTATTAAACTTACTGCAAGCCGCGTGCCAGCGCGTCGGCAATCGGCTCACGTCGGGGGCAACGCGCGGTTTCCGCGGGCGTTGGGGGCGATTGGATGGGTTCGGCCCCGGCACGCAGTGTTTCATTGCCTGTCGCAGTGAATTACCCTGAAACGAATAATGAAACGCTCGGGACCGGGCGATGGGGGAGGGGCGATGGCGGATCAATCAGTGCGGGGCGAGGATCGTCCGGTGATCCTTGCGGTGGGCTTCAGCCGCCTCAAGGAGGTGTTTCGGGTGATCGTCCCTAGTTACGCCGCGCAGGCCGATGTGCATATCGTCGATCGCGGTTTTGACGATGCGCTGGCCGAAATCCGCCGCTATCAACAGACCCGCGGCGTGGACGCGGTGGTGGCCGCGGGCTCGAACGGGGCGTTTCTGCGACGGCACCTGGCCCTGCCGGTGATCCTGGTGACCCTCACCGGCTTTGATGTGCTCAACGCACTGGCGACGGCGCGCCGATCGGCCCGCCGCATCGCCTTGATAAGCCACGGCATGACTCACCCTGAACTGATTGAATTCAAACAGCATTTCGGCCTTGAACTGGAGCACTACGCCTACGAGACGGCCGCCGATGCCGAACGCCGGGTCAGTGCCCTGGCGGGCCGCGGAGTGGGGGCGATCATCGGGCCGGGGCTCGTCACCGACCTGGCCGAACAGGCGGGCCTCGCGGGCATTTTCGTTTACTCGCGCGCCTCCGTGGAGCAGGCGCTCGACAGCGCCATTGAGATCAGCCGTATCGGGCGAATCGAGGCGGCGCGCCGTGAGCGTCTCGATACCATCCTCCAGCAGCTCGAGGAGGGCGTGGTGGCGGTGGACATGGATGAGCGGGTGCAGTCGCTCAATCCCGCCATGGCCCGGTTGCTGGGGGTGGATGCCGACGCGGTCGAGGGGCGGCGGCTGAGCCAGGTGGCGAGCCAGCTGGCCCTGCATGACACCCTGGCGCACGGGGTGACGGAGCTGGGGGGCGTCCAGCGCATTGGCAACCGGACCGTTGTCACCAACCGCATCCCGATCCGCGAGCAGGGTGTGCAGACCGGGGCGGTGGTCACCGTCCAGGACTCAGCGACCATCCAGCGGGTGGACCGGAGCCTGCGCTCCACCAACAAGCCCCGGCAGTTCGCCGCCCGCTACGAGCTCGACGGGATCATCGGCGACTCGCAGCCCCTGCGCGAGGCGCGCACGCTGGCGGCCCAGTATGCCGCCACTGATACCACGGTGTTGATCCTCGGCGAGAGTGGCACCGGCAAGGAGCTGCTCGCCCAGGGCATCCACAACGCCAGTGCCCGGCGGGGGCATGCATTTGTCGCCCTCAACTGCGGGGCCTTCCCCGAGAGCCTTCTGGAGAGCGAACTGTTCGGGTTTGAGGAGGGCGCTTTCACCGGCTCGCGGCGCGGCGGCAAACCCGGGCTGTTTGAATCGGCCCACACCGGCACGATCTTTCTTGACGAGATCGGGGAGATGCCGCTTACGCTCCAGACCCGGCTATTGCGGGTCCTCCAGGAACATGAGGTGATCCGCCTCGGCGCCACCCAGCCGACACCGGTGGATGTGCGCGTCATTGCCGCCACCCATCGCGACCTGGCGGCCGCGGTGGCGGAGGGGGCCTTCCGGCAGGATCTCTACTACCGCATCAACATCCTGCGGCTCGACGTGCCGCCGCTGCGCGAGCGGCTTGATGATCTGCCCGCACTGGCGCGCAGCATTGCCGGCCGGGCGCTTGCCCGCCAGGGCCGGACCGGTGCCATGCCGGCGATGCTCGAGCAGGTGATGCCGTACTGCCGGGCCTATCACTGGCCGGGCAATATCCGCGAACTGGAAAACCTGATCGAGCGCGTGGCGATCTTTGCCCCGGGATTTGAATCCGGGCCCATGGATCAGCAGCGGCTCGAGCGCCTGGTCCCGGAGCTTTTCAGCGACGCGACGCCGCCCCGGCCCGCCGTTGACGACATCGACGCGATCCATCGGGTGCTTGCCCAATGCGGCGGCAATCGGAGTGCCGCCTGCCGTCAGCTGGGGATCAGCCGCAGTACGCTCTGGCGGCGCCTGTCCGGCGCGTCATGAAAAGCGCTCGAAGGCCAGACTGGCGTTGGTGCCACCAAAGCCGAAGCTGTTGCTGACCACCCGGTCGAGACGGCGATTTTCGAGGGTTTCGGTGACCACGGGGTAGTCGCCGGCCTCGGCGTCGAGGTGTTCGACATTGAGGGTCCCGGCGATGAAGCCGGCCTGCATCATCAGCAGCGAGTAGATGGCCTCCTGCACGCCGGCGGCCCCCAGAGAGTGACCGGTCAGCGACTTGGTGGAGCTCACCGGCGGGCGCTCGGCGCCGAAGACCGCTTCCAGCGCCCGCAGCTCGGTGATGTCCCCGGCGGGGGTGCTGGTGCCGTGGGCGTTGACGTAATGCACGGGCCGGTCGGCATTGATGCCCGCCATCTCCAGTGTCTGACCCAGGCAGCGTTCGGCGCCTTCGCCGGAGGGCGCCACCATGTCATAGCCATCCGAAGTGGCGGCATAGCCCACCAGCTCGGCAAGGATCGTGGCACCGCGCGCCTCGGCATGCTCAAGTGACTCGAGCACCAGCATGCCGCCCCCGCCGGCGATCACGAACCCGTCGCGGTCCCGGTCGAAGGGCCGCGAGGCACGCTCAGGGGTGTCGTTGTAGCCGGTGGACAGCGCGCCCATGGCATCGAACAGCATGGTCAGCGACCAGTGCTCTTCCTCGCCGCCGCCGGCGAACATGACGTCCTGCTTGCCAAGCTGGATCTGCTCCATGGCCGCGCCGATGCAGTGGGCGCTGGTCGCGCAGGCCGAGGAGATGCTGTAGTTGATGCCCTTGATGGCGAACGGCGTCGCCAGACAGGCGGAGGTCGTGCTGCCCATGACCTTGGGCACGGCGAAGGCGCCGATCTTGCGCACGCCACGCTCGCGCAGGATATCCGCCGAGCGCACGACGTTTTCCGTGGAAGCACCGCCGGAGCCGACGATCAGGCCGGTGCGCGGGTTCGACACCACCGAGTCGGGCAGTTCGGCCTGATCGATGGCCTGCTGCATGGCGACATAGGCGAAGCCCGCGGCATCGCCCATGAAGCGCCGCGCGCGCCGTGGGATGGCCGCCTCCAGATCGATATCAGGCTGCCCCGCGATCTGGCTGCGCAGGCCACGCTCGGCGTATTCATCACTGAAACGGATCCCCGAGCGCCCGTTTCGCAGGGCCTCGGTGACGGTTGCCGCATCGTTGCCCAGGCAAGAGACGATGCCCATGCCGGTGACTACCACTCGCCGCACGTTTCGACTCCCTTAGAGATTGCTCTGCGGATTCTGGAACAGACCGACGCGCAGGTCCATGGCGCGGTAGATCTCCTCGCCATCAACGGTCACAAAGCCATCGGCGATGCCCATGTTGAGCCGTCGCCGGATGATGCGCTTGACGTCAAGCCGGTAGTGGACCAGCCCGTTGTCCGGGAGGATCTGGCCAGTGAACTTCACCTCGCCGCAGCCCAATGCCCGACCCTTGCCCTCGCCGCCGATCCAGCCCAGGTAAAAGCCCAGCAGCTGCCAGAGCGCATCCAGGCCGAGGCAGCCCGGCATGACCGGATCGCCGGGGAAGTGGCAGCCGAAAAACCACAGATCGGGTTTGACGGCCAGTTCGGCCTCGACCTGGCCCTTTTCATAACCACCGCCGTGATCATCGATGTGCGTGATCGCATCGAACATGAGCATGTTCGGGACCGGCAGCTGCGGGTTGCCCGGGCCAAACAGCTCGCCGTGGCCGCAGGCAAGGAGTTCATCGTAGCTATAACTGGATTTCTGATTCATGAATATCCGCAAGCCGCAGCTTCGGTGACATGGCCCTGACATGTCGAAGCGCGGCGGCGTTGGGGAAAGGGCTGTTCCAGCCGCCTGACACTACTCACTGGTGGCCGGACTCGCAACCGTGCGATCACGCCAATCGTGAATCCGCTGACGGATGCCGTCGGTGTCCAGCCCCACCAGCGCGAGCTGCTCATCACGCTCGCCATGATCGACGAAGTGATCGGCGAGACCGATCTGCAGCAGGCGAGGCCTGAGATCCAGTTCTGCCAGCGTCTCGGCGACGGCCGAGCCGGCGCCCCCGGCCACCATGTTTTCCTCGAGGGTCACGATGGCGGCGTGGGTTTCGGCCATCTCGCGAATGCACGCCTCATCCAGCGGTTTGACGAAGCGCATGTTGACCAGCGTGGCATCGAGCTCTTCGGCCACCGTCTCTGCCGGGGCCACCATCGTGCCGAAGGCGAGCAGAGCGATGCCCTGACCCCGGCGCCGGATCTGCGCCTGCCCCACCGGCAGGGTCTCGAGGGTGGTCTCGGGGACCGTGCCCGGGCCGCGCCCGCGCGGGTAGCGCACCGAGGCCGGGCCTTCGATGGCCAGGGCCGTGGAGAGCATCTGCCGGCACTCGCACTCGTCGGCGGGCGCCATGACGGTGACATTGGGCAGGCAGCGCATGTAGCTGAAGTCGAACATGCCGTGATGGGTGGCCCCGTCGGCGCCCACCAATCCGGCCCGATCCAGGGCAAAGACCACCGGCAGGTTCTGCAGCGCGATGTCGTGAATCAGCTGATCATAACCGCGCTGGAGGAAGGTCGAGTAGATGGCGAGCACCGGCTTCTCGCCCTCGCAGGCCAGCCCGCCACATAGCGTCACGGCGTGCTGCTCGGCAATCGCGGTGTCGAGATAACGATCGGGGAAACGCTCGGCGAAGGCCACCAGCCCGGAGCCCTCGCGCATGGCGGGCGTCACGCCCCACAGCCGCGGCTCCTGTTCGGCCATGTCGCAGAGCCACTGGCTGAACACATCGGTGTAGGTGAGCGGCGCGGCCTCGGTGGCGGCCTTGAGACCGGCGGCCGGGTCGAATGCCTTCACGCCATGGTAGGCAATGGGATTGGCCTCGGCCTTGGCATAGCCCTTGCCCTTGCGGGTCACGCAGTGAAGGATGCGGGGACCGTCCATCTCGCGCAGCCGGCCGAGGACCGTAACCAGCTCGTCGACGTCATGGCCGTCTACCGGCCCGAAGTACTGAAAGCCGAGCTCTTCGAAGAACGTGCCGGGCACCAGCATGCCTTTGACGTGCTCCTCCGCGAGTTTGGCGAAGTCGCGCATCGGACCCGGCATGCGCTCGAGCACATTCTTGGCCTCGGCGCGCATGTTGCCGTACACCCCCCCGGCGAGCAGCCGCGCGAAGGTCTTGTTGAGCGCGCCGACGTTCTCCGAGATGGACATCTCATTGTCATTGAGCACCACCAGCAGGTCGGGGCGCACGTCGCCGGCATGGTTGAGGGCTTCGAACGCCTCGCCGGCGGTCAGGCCGCCATCGCCGATCACCGCACAGGTCTTGCGGCCGTCATCGCGGTTGCGGCTGCCAAGGGCCATGCCCAGGGCGGCGCTGATCGCGGTGCTGGAATGCCCGACACCAAAGGTGTCGTAGGGGCTCTCATCGCGCACCGGAAAACCGGCGGGCCCGTCGATCTTTCGCACCCGGCTGATCTCCTGCCGCCGGCCGGTGAGGATCTTGTGGGGATAACACTGATGCCCGACATCCCAGACCAGCCGGTCATAGGGGGTGTTGAGCACATAGTGCAGGGCGACGGTGAGCTCCACCGCCCCCAGACCGGCGGCGAGGTGACCACCCGAGCGCGCCACGCTATTGAGCAGGAAATCCCTTAACTGCTCGGTCAGGCGCGGCAGCTGCGTCTGGGGCAGCTCGCGCAGGTGGGCCGGCTCGTCAATCCCTTCCAGTAGCGGGTAGGCACTCATGTCCATGGGCTCTCCTCGAGATAGTCTTCCAGCTCGGCACTGGTGGGTAGTTCTTTTTCATTGACCAGCTGACCGCGCACCGATATCCCCGCAGCGTGCACGGTTTCGGGGTCGCCGGAGACCAATGGATGCCACCAGTCCAGGTCCTCGCCGTGGTAAAGCCGGCGATAGGCGCAGGTCGTGGGCAGCCACTCGTAGGCTGCCACCTTGGCAAGCGTCAGCTGTATGCAGTCCGGAACCGTTGCGTGGCGATTGGCGTAATCACTGCACTGGCAACTGTGGGAGTCAAGCAACTGACAGGCCACCCGGGTGGGGTAGACCTCGCCCGAGTCGGCATCCTCGAGCTTATGGCGGCAGCACTGCCCGCAACCGTCGCAGAGGGCCTCCCACTCGGGCCAGGACATCTCGGCGAGGGACTTGCGCTGCCAGAACGGTGTCGTGAACACTGTCATTCCTTGAGTGTACCGCGACTGGCCCGGCGACGGCGATGCCAGCCACCGCACCAATGCAGCCCCAGGGGTGGCGGCGTCATCCTAATGTGATTATGCTCCAGCCAACGGCAGTTATGAGTGGAATTCCGCATTTGGCCGATTGGATGGGAATTATGAGAACGACAAGGACGGTGGGCCGGGCATTTGCGTTGGTCCCATTATTAACGGCGTGCGTCACGCTCGCCGGGGGCAACCCCGACGACGTCGCCGAGCCGTCTTCAGGGATGACAGCCGAGACGCGGATGGATAGGGAGACGACGTCTGAGGCCTCGCAGACTGCCCAGCCCGCGGCAGGCGATAGTGGCTCGGTGGACTCCCGCGCTGATGGCCCTCTACAAAATGTGCCCCTGGTCATTGACCTATCCGACCTCAGCGACCCGGATGGGCTCGGCACCCCATCGATCCAGTGGCAGGCCTTTAATGCGGAGCGGGGTAGCTGGCGGAAAATCGATGGCGCTACGCGCCAGACCTTCACCCCCCGCCAAACCCATGTGGGCAGCCGCCTGCGCGTCATGATCGAGTACGTTGATGGCGGCGGTACGCTTGAATCGATCACTACCCAGCCCACCTCACCGGTCCGTAACGTGAACGACGTGCCGACCGGGCAACTGCAGCTGCGGGGCATTCAGGCGCAGAATGAGACCTTGCGCGCCGACATCAGCGCGATCCGTGACGTTGATGGGATTGGTCCGCTGAATTACCGCTGGGAAATTTCCAGCGACGGCAGCACGTGGCAGCGCTACCGGGGGAATGACTGGCGGGGCGACACCATTACGCTGACCCAGGACGAGGTTGGTCGGTACCTGCGTGCAGTCGTCAGCTATGTCGACGGTTTCGGCGCCGAAGAGCGCATCGAGAGCGCGGCCACTGACCCGATTCGAAACGTCAATGATCCGGTCCAAGGCGAACTTTTGATTGACGGACCCACCCGGGTCGGAGACACGTTGCGTGCCGACACCAGTCGCATCAGCGATCGCGACGGTATCGCTGACATCTCATTGGTCTGGGAGGCCTCGGAAGACGGTCGAACATGGCGTCAGGCGGCGGAATCAGCGACGCGCTCGCTGCCCCTTGATCGACAGCTTGCGGGTCAGCAGATCCGGGCGCGCGCCAACGTTGTCGATGACTTCGGCAATACCGGCACGGTTCTCTCGAGCACCGTCGGCCCCGTTGAAGCAGTCAATCGAGCCCCCTCGGGGGATCTGGAAATCCGCTCGCTCGACTAGCCGAACGCAATCCGATCTTTTGAGGCGCACGGCGGACATCACGCCCCGTGCGCCTTTTCAATTCAGACAACGCGGATACGAATGCCAGACAAGACCATTGCCGCCGAGGCGGCCCGCCGCCGGACCTTTGCCATCATCTCGCACCCCGATGCGGGTAAAACCACGGTCACTGAAAAGCTGCTGCTGTTTGGCGGTGCCATTCAGCTGGCGGGGACGGTGAAAGGGCGCAAGTCCAGTCGTCATGCGACCTCCGACTGGATGGAGATGGAAAAGGAACGCGGGATTTCCGTGACCTCATCGGTCATGCAGTTCGCCTATCGGGATCGTATGGTCAATCTGCTCGACACGCCGGGCCATGCCGACTTCTCCGAGGACACCTACCGCACGCTGACCGCGGTGGATTCGGCGTTGATGGTGATCGACGCCGCCAAGGGCGTTGAGGAGCGCACCATCAAGTTGATGGAAGTCTGCCGCCTGCGCACGACGCCGATCATGACGTTCATGAACAAGCTCGACCGCGAGGGGCGCGATCCCATGGACCTGATGGACGAGGTGGAGCGGATCCTGCGCATGCGCTGCGCGCCGGTCACCTGGCCCATCGGCATGGGTAAGCGATTTCGTGGCGTGTTCAATCTGCTCGATGACCGCGTACACCTGTTTGGCGCTCAGCATGCCGGCGGCATCGAGGCGGGGGAGACCATCGAGGGGATCGATAATCCGCGTCTTGATGAGGCCCTGGGCGATCAGGCCGAGGAGCTTCGCGACGAGGTGGAGCTGGTGCGCGAGGCGGGAAATGAATTTGATCGTGAGGCCTACCTCGCCGGTGAGCTGACCCCGGTTTTCTTTGGCTCCGCGGTCAACAACTTCGGACTCCAGGAACTGCTGGACCGGTTTGTCGAGCATGCCCCACCGCCGCAACCCCGTGCCGCCGAAACCCGCACGGTGGCCCCGCAGGAAACACCGCTGACCGGGTTTGTTTTCAAGATCCAGGCCAATATGGACCCCAATCATCGCGATCGCATCGCGTTCATGCGCGTCTGCTCGGGGGCGTTCGAGCGGGGCATGAAGGTCCGCCATGCGCGGATCGGGAAGGACGTGAAAATCGCCAACGCCATCACTTTCCTGGCCTCGGACCGCGAGCATGTCGAAACCGCCTATCCGGGGGACATCATCGGTCTGCACAACCACGGCACCATCCGCATCGGCGATACGTTCACCCAGGGCGAGTCGCTGAAGTTCGAGGGCATTCCCAACTTTGCCCCGGAGCTGTTCCGCCGGGCGGTGCTCAAGGACCCCATGCGCATGAAGGCGTTGCAGAAAGGACTGGTGGAGCTCTGCGAGGAGGGGGCATCACAGCTGTTCCGCCCGCTGATGGGCAACGACCTGATCGTCGGGGCGGTCGGCGCGCTGCAGTTCGATGTGGTGGCCCATCGCCTGCGCACGGAGTACGGCGTGGACTGCCAGTTCGAGCCGGTGAATGTGTCCACGGCGCGCTGGGTCTACAGCGACGATCCACGCCAGCTTGCGCGTTTTCAGGAGCGCCAGCAGGAGCACCTGGCGGAGGATGTCTCCGGGGCGCTGGCCTACATCGCGCCATCGCGGGTCAACCTGCAGCTCACCGAGGAACGCTGGCCGGATATCGAGTTCCGCGCCACCCGCGAGCACTAAGGCCTTGAAAATCGCCGTGGTATGCCGCCATGTCTAAAGCGTTACCAAAAACGTGGAGAACGACATGCGACGTGCACTGCTGATGTTGTTACTGCTGGCGCTGCCAATGGCCGGCCAGACACAGATTGTCGATGAAAACGGCAACACCCCAAGCCTCGCGCCTCTGGTGGAGGAGGTCTCGCCGGCGGTGGTGAACATCGCCACCTCCGGCACGGTCGAGGCCGAATCCAACCCGCTTCTCAACGACCCATTCTTCCGGCGGTTCTTTGACGCCCCCGAACAGCCGCGCCAGCGCGAAGTCCAGTCGCTGGGCTCGGGTGTGGTGGTCAATGCCGATCAGGGCTATGTGCTGACCAACCATCATGTGATCGCCCAGGCCGATGAGATTACCGTGGCGTTCAATGACGGCCGCGAGCTGTCGGCGGAAATCGTCGGCTCCGATCCGGAGACGGATATCGCCGTGCTGCAGATCGACGCGGAGGAGTTGAGCGCGCTGCCCATGGCGGACTCGGACAGCCTGCGGGTGGGCGACTACACCATGGCCATCGGCAACCCCTTCGGCCTTGATCACACCGTGACCACCGGTGTGGTAAGCGGCCTTGACCGGACGCTGCCGGGCAACAACGGGGCGCGCCTGCAGAGCTTCATCCAGACCGATGCATCCATCAATCCGGGCAACTCCGGCGGTGCGCTGATCAATCTGCGCGGCGAGCTGGTGGGCATCAATACCGCGATTCTCTCGCGCAGCGGCGGCAATATCGGCATCGGCTTTGCGGTGCCCATGAACATGGCCCGTCAGGTCATGGATCAGATCATTGAATATGGCGAGGTACGGCGCGGTATTCTGGGCGTGCGCGTCCAGGACCTGACCGCCGAGATGGCCGAGGCCTTTGACATCGACCGCAACGACGGTGCCCTGATCAGCCAGGTGACCCCCAATTCGCCCGCGGCCGAGGCAGGCCTGCAGGCCGGCGACATTGTCATTGAGGTGAATGGCACGAGCATCCCCGATGCCAATGCCATGGCCAACGCGATTGGGCTGCTCAGGATCGGTGATGCCGTCAGCATGACCTACGTCCGCGACGGGGAAACGCAGACCACCACGGCCACCGTGGCGGATCCCCAGTTGGGGGAGGTGAGTGCCGATGCGCTGCACCCGGGTCTGGCCGGTGCCACGTTCAGCGAGCTTGACGAGCGCTCGCCGCTGTTCGGTCAGGTCGAGGGCGTGCTGGTGACCGACGTCGCCCAGGGCAGCCGCGCCGCGGAGTACCTGCAGCCGGGCGATGTGATCACATCGGTCAATCGTGAAGCCGTGGATTCCATGGCGGCATTTCGCGCGCAGGTCGAGGGCAGCGAGCGGCTGCTGCTCAATGTCCGCCGCAATAACGGGGCATTCTTTGTCCTGATCCGCTGAGCCGGCGACGATCCGGCACTGAAAAAGGCGGGGCCCCGCAGGGCACCCGCCTTTTTTGTGGGCCCAGGGTGGCTACCCGCCTCAGGCCTGATCGGTCTCCATGGAGGCGGAATAGCGCCCCTCCCGCGCCAGCGAATTGAGCCTGGCGCGGTGCAGGAAGGCCTGCTGGGCGGCCTCCTTATTCCGCGCGACGCCGGCCCAGGCGGCCTGGACCGGGTTCTGCAGGGCACGGCTGAACGAAAAACTCATCACCCAGGGTTTGGGCCCCTCGGCCTGGTTTATCGCATTGAGATGGGCGGTTGCCTCTTCGCTGGTCTGCCCGCCGGAGAGGAAGTTGATGCTCGGCACCGCCGCCGGCACGGTCCGTCGCAGCACCCGCAGGGTCTCCTCGGCGCAGGTCTCCACCGCCGGGCGTGGCTGACCCTTGCCCGGCAGGACCATGTTGGGCTTGAGGATGATGGCTTCGAGCAGCACGCGATGACGGCGCAGCGCCTCGAACAGCGTGGCCTGAGCGGCCTCGGTGACCGCCGCGCAGCGTGCCAGGTCATGGTCACCGTCCATCAGCACCTCGGGCTCGACGATCGGCACCATCCCGCGCGACTGGGCGATGGCGGCATAGCGGGCCAGCACCTCGGCATTCGCCTCGAGGGCCTGGCGGCTCGGCAGCTCCGGCGTGATCTGATAGAGGTTGCGCCACTTGGTGAAAAGCGCCCCCTGTTCGACATAGCCATCCAGTCGGTCGCCCAGGTTGTCCAGGCCCTGGGTCACTTTCTCGCCATCGCTGCCGGCGAGCTCAACCGCGCCCTTATCGACCTTGATCCCGGGGACGATGTCCTGCGCCTCGCAGGCGGCGGGGATGAGCTGGCCCTCATCGGTGCGCTGACCGAGGGTTTCCTCGAAAAAGATGATGCCGCCGACGTACTCGCCGATGCCCGGGGTGGTGGCGAGCAGGCTGCGGTAGAACCGTCGGGTCTCTTCGGTGGACTCGATGCCGAAATCGGACAGTCGCTTGGTGATGGTGGGGTAGCTTTCATCCGCCGCCAGAATGCCGCGTCCGGGGCGGGTCAACCGCTCGATGGTGTGTTGCATCTGTCCGATTCGATCCATGGTCTCAATCCTCCTTTTGGGGCAAGTCTAAAGATTATCGTGAGTATCGCCCGTTCCGGCATAGCGGCGCATCCACCGGCGGATCATCGCAAACATCACCAGCGTGAGCACGCCGAGCCCCGCCAGTACGATCAGACCGGTGAGGTCCGGGTCGAGCAGAAAGCGCTTGGTCTGATTGCCCACCGCGGCGATGGCGGCAATGCCCGGGACGGTACCGATCAGTGTCCCATTCAGATACGCCCCGAAGCGGATGGACGAGGCCCCGGCCACCAGGCTGACGGCATGGAAGTGCGCCACCGGCAGTACGCGCAGGGCGGTCACGATCATGGTGCCGTGCTGGCCTGCCTGCGCGTTGAGGCGCCGGAGCGTGCGGCCGCCCAGCCGCCGCATGGGCTCGGCGCCCAGCAGATGCCCCAGCAGGTAGCTGAAAAGCGCCGTCGACAGGGTGCCCGCCGTTGCCAGGGAAAATCCGCCCCAGGGCCCGTAGATGACGATCGTGGCGACCACCATGACGGTCAACGGCACAAAGGCGACGCCGGCGGCGATGTATAACAGCAGGATGGCGGGGATCGCCCATGGCTGGGCGCGCAGCTCGGCGCCCAGGCGCAGCAGTTGTTCGAGTTGGGTGTAGGCGCTGAGATCGCCGACCTGCCAGGCAACCGCCACGCCGATCAGGATCAGGACGGCCACCATCGCCCGCCATAGCAGCGGCCAGCGGCGCCGGATGGCTGCCCGCCATTCAGCCCGCGTCGGCATCATCGCGCAGGATACGGCCCCGGGAGCGCCGGATCCCGAAGGCCACCAGGGCAATCACGATCGGGATGGCCACGGCCGTGGCGATGCGCCCGTTGGCGAGAATGCCGGCCCCGGCCAGCCCGTCGAAGGCGTAGCTGATCAATGACACCGTGTAGTAGCTGAGGATGACCACCGAGAGCCCCTCGACGGTCTCCTGGAGCCGCAGCTGCAGGCGGGCGCGTCGGTTCATTGACTCCAGCAGATCCCGGTTCTGCGCTTCCAGCGCGACATCCACCCGGGTTCGCAGCAGATTGGCACCGCGGCTGACCCGCTTGGAGATGCGCTCAAGGCGATCGCCGATGTGCACACAGGTATCCAGGGCGGGCGCCAGGCGGCGCTCCATGAATTCATCGAGGGTGCTGACCCCTTCGATGCGCTGCTCGCGCAGGACCTGCAGGCGGCGTCTGACCAGCGTGCCGTAGGCCGCCGTCGCGCTGAAGCGGAAGTTGGTCCGGGCCATGAGCCGCTCGACCCGCGCGGAGAGATCCGACAGGGCCGACAGCAGGTCGCGTTCGTCCGCCAGATCCGAGACATCGGACAGCTGATCCATCAGCGTCCCGAGCTGGGTCTCCATCTCGG
This sequence comes from Spiribacter roseus, assembly GCF_002813635.1. Lineage (NCBI taxonomy): Bacteria > Pseudomonadati > Pseudomonadota > Gammaproteobacteria > Chromatiales > Ectothiorhodospiraceae > Spiribacter > Spiribacter roseus. Next base: position 782,576 of record NZ_CP016382.1, read on the forward strand.
TGATCTCCGGGGAGAGCTCCCGCGCCAGCGGAAAGCCAAGCAGCGCCATGAAACGGTAGGTTTCCAGCTCGAGCAGGCGCTGGACAAGCCGCCCGGCCTGCATGGGGTTGAGGCTTTCGTCGACCACCAGAAAGCGCAGAAAACCGTCGCGATCGGCCATGAAATCGGTCCATACCGACGCGGCACCGCCACTGCAGTAACTGCCGGCAAGGCTGTCCGCCTGAAAGTACCGCCCCAGTGAATCGATATTCGTGGACACCCCATTGGCGCCCACCAGGGTGACGTGGGTCGCCGCCAGCAGCTCGCCGGGCAGTTGCGGCAGCCACTGGGTGGGCAGCTGCGTGCTCGCCGGCTCGGCGAATGGCTCGGACTCGGCACCGCTGACAAAGATGGTGTAGGTGGAAAACTCGGTGTGCCGCTCCCAGCGCAGGCGAAAGCCCCGGGCTTCCAGGGTGAAGTGGCCCGCTTCTGCATCCGGTGGATCGACCCGCAGCCGCTCGCAGAGTGCGGTGAGGTGGGCGACTTCCTCGCTGCGGCCGCTGGTGCCGGTATGCATCAGCAGGTGTGAGACGCGAAGGGGGGCCTCCAGGCTCTCGAACGGCCGCGCATGCGCCTCTTTGAGCAGGGTGTCCCGAAGGGTGTGCGTGGTGATGCCGGTTTGACTGACCATGCTGGACGGAGGCCTTTTCTGCAGCTGCGCGCACGCTAGCGCCGAGCGGCGTCACAAGCAAGTGGCGTCGGCCCCGGCGCTCGACGTATCCTTGCGCCATGGGACCCACAAACTTCAATGATAACCCGGTTGTACTGTCGATGCTCGTCGCCAATGGCGTCGGTTTTCTCGCGACCATGCTGTTCGGGCCGGGAATGATCGCCGGGCTCGGCTTGTGGCCGCTCGGCACCGAGGCGCTCAGTGCGCAGTACGTCGGCGGCGTACCCGGCTTTCAGATCTGGCAGCTCGTGACCTATGGCTTTCTGCATGGCGGTCTGCTGCATCTGTTCGTGAACATGTTCGCGCTTTGGATGTTCGGGACCAGCCTCGAGCGCTTCTGGGGATCGCGCCCGTTCCTCGGGTTCTATCTTGTGTGCCTGGTCGGCGCGGGGCTGATTCAGCTGGTGGTCGCGACGCTGGCGGCCGACTCAGGCAACCTCTATCCGACCATCGGCGCATCCGGCGCGGTGTTCGGCATCCTCCTCGGTTTTGCCATGATGTTCCCGGAGCAGCAGTTGATGCTGCTGTTCCCGCCCATCCCCATCAAGGCGAAGTACTTTGTCCTGTTTTATGGGGCGTTCGAACTCTACGCGGGCGTCACCGGATCGATGTCGGGTGTGGCGCATTTCGCGCACCTTGGGGGCATGGCGTTCGGCTTTCTCATGATCACCTACTGGCGGGGGCGATTGCCCATCAAACCGCAGCGTCGGCTCCTGCGCTGAGCCCGTGACGGTTTTCCACAGTACCTGTGGATAAGACTGTGGATGATTTCGCGATAAGCGGTCGGAACCCCTTGTAAGATGCGGTGTCACGACAAATTGATTGAATATTCACCAGTACTGCATTTTCCATTGATATCAGTACGTTACCGGATAAACCGATGAATCCGTCTCGTCACAATCCCGCAACCTCCCGTCTTGCCCAGCCGTTTGCAATCGGCTTTGACGGCCCCGGCGATCTGTGCATAAAAGCCGGCGGGGTGGGGCGGTCATGAGCGAAACGGTCTTCCTCGACCGGGATACGCTGGATCGCGGCGACCTCGATCTGAGTGCCCTGGCGGACCTCAGCGACGCCTGGCGCCCGGTCGGCCGTACCGCGCCCGATGCGATCAGTGAGACCATCGGTGAGGCGCGCATCGCCATCACCAACAAGTGTGTGATTGGTGCGCCCACGTTGGATGCCTGCCCGCAGCTTGCGCTGATCAATGTGGTGGCGACTGGCGTGAACAACATCGACGTCGAGGCCGCCCGGGCCCGCGGCGTCACCGTGACCCATTGCCGCGGTTATGGCATCGAAGCGGTGAGTCAGCACGCGATCACACTCATGCTGGCGCTATCCACCCGGCTGGTGGACTACCACCAGGCCGTCCAGCGCGGACGCTGGGCCCAGTCGCCGGACTTCTGCCTGCTTGACTACCCGATCCGCGAGCTTGCCGGGCAGACACTGGTGGTGGTGGGTTATGGCGATCTGGGGGCGGCGGTGGCCCATAAGGCCGAAGCCCTGGGCATGACCGTCCAGCTTGCCGAACGCCCGGGCGTCGCGGACCCGCGCCCGGGCCGGCTGTCGTTCGAGGCGGGGGTCGAGTGCGCCGATGTCCTGACGCTGCACTGTCCGCTGACTGACGCCACTCACCGGATGATCGACGCCCGCGTCCTCGGGCGCATGAAATCCACCGCACTTCTGATCAATACCGCCCGCGGTGGGCTGATTGACGAGCCGGCACTGGCGCATGCGCTGCGCACGGGCGGGATCGGCGGGGCAGGGCTGGACGTTCTGTCCGCTGAACCACCGGTCAATGGCAATCCATTGCTCGCGCCCGGGCTGCCGAACCTGATCATCACGCCGCACAGTGCGTGGGGCAGCCGGCGCGCCCGTCAGCGGATCGTCGAGCAGAGTATCGAGAACCTGCGCGCCTGGATGGCCGGTGCGCCCATAAGGTGTGTGACATGAACCCAAAAGGAGCCGACATGCACGAAGGCGTTGGCGTGATCACGGGCGCCGGCACGGGGATCGGCCGGGCGCTGGCCATACATTACGCGGCCAGGGCCCAGCCGGTGCTTGCCATCGGCCGGCGCGAGGCGCCGCTGCAGGCATTGGCGGATGAATATCCGCTGGTCCGCGCCGTGCCGGCGGATGTGGCCAGCGATGCCGGCCGCGCGGCAATTATCGAGGCGCTGGGCGATCAGCCGATCCGCGCACTGGTTCATAACGCCGGGGTCCTGGAGCCGGTGGGTCCGCTGCTCGAGCAGTCGGCCGAGGCGCTCCGCAGCCATATGGCCATCAATCTGGAAGCCCCGATTGCGCTCAGTCGGGCGTTGCGGGGGCGAATGGCCAACAATGGCCGCATCCTGCACGTGTCATCGGGCGCCGCGCACCGGGCCATGCCGGGTTGGGGCGCGTACTGCATCAGCAAGGCCGCGCTGCATATGGCCTATCAGGTGCTCAAGGCCGAGATGGGCAACGCCGCGGTGCATGTCGGGAGTCTGCGCCCGGGCGTGGTGGATACGCCGATGCAGTCGCTGATCCGCTCGCAATCCGTCGATGACTTTCCAGCGGTGGAGAACTTTCGCGCGCTCAAGGCCAACGATGCCCTGACGGCGCCCGCGCAGGTGGCCACCTTCATGGCGGCGGTCCTGGCGCTGCCGGGCGAGCGTTTCAGCGAACAGGAGTGGGACATCCGCGAGCACTGGGATCAGGTGGTGGGCGGTTGAAAGTGGCGGTCACACGGGGGCTGAGGTACTACGATGACGTCTTACATTTAACATAATATATATTATGCGCACTAATGGTTGGTTGGGATAAAACCCCGCTCGCTTCTGAGCCGGCCCCGACCTTGCTAACCTGTTCTGCTATGGCGCTCAATTTTCACGAATGGTTGCTCACCGAATCGGTGCGACTTCATGAGCAGCAGCACGGTCGCCGCCGCGACGATGAAACGGCCAACGCCGTGGCACGCTCGACCCGTGGCGCAATGACCGATCAGCTGGCGGCCCGCGCGTCGACACTGCCGCTGGCATCGGGTACCGCCGCGGATGTCCGGCGCCTGCAGCTTGGCGCCGCTGGCGCCGTCAGCCTGGTGATCATCGGCGCCGCCTTCGCGGGGATGCTGGTTGCCCGATCCAGTCTCCAGCCGGAAGGCATCGACACTCAGACGGCCCAGGTGGCGCTTGTGGGCCTTCCCACCCTTGCCCTGCTGGGCTGGCTTGCGGTGACGGCCGTTCGTCGCCTACGGGGCCTTAACGGCGGTCTTGCGGGGGCTGTTGCGCGCATCGCCCTTGAATCCCTTGGTCCACGATGGCTGCGCGGTGATCTGGCGGCGGATGTGACCCGTGCCGGGGTCTATCTGCTGCGAACGCGTGGCGGTCAGGCGTGCCTGGCGGCCGCGGTGCATGCGACATGGCTCGCTTATACGGGCGCGGCCGTCGCGGCTTTACTCAGCGCCGGCTCCGGGCTGGCACCGACCACTCAGATCGCGCTCTACGCGGCGCTGCCGCGGCTGCTCCTGATGCTGGGCTACACCGCTCTCGCGGGCTATCTCAGCCGGCGCATGACACTGGATGTCACGCTGCCGGGCTACCTGCAGCTGCGCGACCGGGTGCATGCCGGCTCGGTCCCGGCCAATCAGTCCGAGGCGCCGATGGCGACCCTGCCGCGCGCCCCGCGTCAGGCCGATGAAACCGCCAGCGGCCCAGTGCGGGTGTTTGCCGCTGAGCGCACCGCCGATGATCTTCAGGCCGCCGTGCCCGATCTCGACGCCGCGGTGCTGGGATCGGTGGATACCCGATCCGAGCGCCGCGCCCTCGCCTCGGTGTTGCGTGAGCGCCCGCACCCGCCGCCCGGGCTGCTCGCCACCTGCTCGGTGCTGCGCACGCCCGATACCGGCACGGCGCAGATCCTCGGTGACATGGCCGAGACGGCCGGCGCGCCGCTCATTCTTGTGCTGCACGACCGCCTTGCGCTTCTGGAGCGCGGCGGCGATCCCGACGCCCGTATCGCCGACTGGCACCGGCTCGCTGATTCCATCGGCGCCGATTGTGTCGTATTCGATCATCATCAACCGGATCCGGCGGCGATTGCCTCCATTCGCCAATGGACCCATGACGCGGAGGCCTTATGACCGACGCCGCCCCCCTCGACATCGGAATCGTCGGGCACACCAACGCCGGCAAGACCTCACTGGTGCGCACGCTCACGCGTAACCGCAATTTCGGCGAGGTCGAGGATCGCGGTGGCACCACCCGCCGGGTGTCGGCGGCAACGCTGGATGATGGCGAGGCCACCCGCCTGCGGCTGTGGGATTCGCCGGGTCTGGAGAACGCGCCGGCGCTGCTCGAGCATCTCGATGAATCAAGCACCGAGCGCCATGACGGACTGGCCGCCCTGCGTCGGCTACTCGACGATGCCGATATCGCCCGCCGGTTTCCCGAGGAAACCCGGGTCCTCGAGCTGACCCTGAGCTGCGATGGCCTGCTCTATGTCATTGACGTCCGCGAACCCGTGCTCGAGAAGTACAAGGACGAGCTCGCGGTCCTCGCCGCCAGCGCGCGCCCGATCATCGCCGTGCTCAACTTCGTGGCGGCGGATGACAGCCGTGAGTCGGAATGGCGCGACGCCCTCGCCCGCGTGACGCTGCACACCGTCGTCGCTTTTGATGCGCGGGTGCGGAGCTTCGAAACCGAGTTGCAGCTCTACCGTAAGATTGCGAGCCAACTCAATGATTTTGAACCGACGATCGAGGCCTGGATCGCCCATCGTGAGAGCGAGGAAGCCCATTGCCGGGCCGCCGCCCGCGAGACCATCGCCACCCTGTTGGTGGATGCCGCCGCGGCCCAGCGCGCCATCCAGCCCACTGACCCCAACGGCCCGGATCCCTCGCTGGAGGCCCTCCGTGAGGCCATTCGGGCCCGCGAACAGGTCTGTAGCGAAACGCTGCTGGGCCTCTACGCGTTCGCCGACGAGGACTATGAGGATCAGGACTGGCCACTGGCGAGTGGTTACTGGCCGGATGATGTCTTCAATGCCGACTCGCTCAAGCGCTACGCCCGCCAGACCGCCATCTACGCGGGTATTGGCGTGGTACTGGGTGGCGCCCTGGGGCTCGCCACCGGCCTGATGGGCACACGGACCGGGCTGTTGCTGGGGCTGCTGGTGGGCACCGGGGTCGGCGCGGCCGTGGCCCTTGGCCCGCCGTTATGGCGGCGGTCCTACGGTCAGCAGCCGGTCTGCGTGAGTGATGAGACACTCGAGCGGCTCACCGCCCGCCAGCTGCATCTGATCAGCGCCCTCAACCACCGCGGGCATGCCACCACCGATACGCTCGCCGGGGCGCAGTCGGCGCTTTTCGAGAACAGCGAGCGGGTGGAACTGTTGCGTGAGGCGCGCCGTCATCCGGAATGGTCATCGCTGAATGCGGCCTTCCGCGATACCGCGCGACGCAACGAGGTGATCGAGCGGATCAGCGCGAGCCTGCCCGACTTCTACATCGATTGATCGTCCGGCGGTTGGCCGCCGGCATCCGGTGTTTCGACGAACAACCGGTGCCAGCCGAGCAGGCCCTCGAGGCGCACCGTCAGCGTTTGCACGCCCTCCGCAAGGGGCGCCGCGAGGTAAACATGGATCCCGTCCACCGTCTTCAGGCGGTAGGCGTCGGCGTCGGCCGACGCCGGTGGCCCGGGTTCGGCCACCGGCAGCCGTGCCGTGCCGCCGCAGCAACCATGCCTCGGCGCGGACCGGAGCGTGACGGCGCCGCCGTGCCCCGTCAGCCAGCGCCGGGCGCGCGGGTCGATGCGAACGCCTGCCGAGTCCATTCCCTAGGACGTCGCCGTGGCGGGCGCCGCGCGCTCGAACATCGGCCGGGTCCGGTTGGCGACCTTGACCAGCGCCAGCATCAGCGGCACCTCGACAAGCACCCCGACGACGGTCGCGAGCGCCGCCCCCGAATGGACGCCGAACAGGCCGATGGCGGCGGCCACCGCCAGTTCAAAGAAATTGCTCGCGCCGATCATCGCCCCCGGTGCGGCGATGGCATGCGGCACACCCCAGCGCTGCGCCCACAGATAGGCGATGGCGAAGATCAGCACGGTCTGGACGATCAGCGGGACGGCGATCAGGGCGATATGCAGGGGGTTCTGGAGGATGACTTCACCCTGGAAGGCGAACAGCAGCACCAGCGTGGCGATCAGACCGATGGGTGTGACCGGCGCGAGCCGGCGCATGAATGTCTCGTCAAACCAGGCCTGGCCCCGCCGCCGGATCACCATCACCCGGGTCAGGTAGCCGGCGGCCAGCGGGATGACGATGTACATCAGCACCGAGAGCAGCATCGTCGCCCAGGGCACCTCGATGCTTGAAAGGCCCAGCAGCAGCATCACGATGGGTGCGAACGCCACCAGCATGATCAGATCGTTGAGCGAGACCTGCACGAGCGTATAGGCCGGGTCCCCGCGGGTCAGGTAGCTCCAGACGAACACCATCGCCGTACACGGTGCGGCGCCCAGCAGGATGGCTCCCGCCAGATACTCCCGGGCGCGCTCCGCGGCAATGAACGGCTCGAACAGGATCAGCAGAAAAAGACCGGCAATCAGGAACATGCTGAACGGTTTGATCAGCCAGTTGACGGTGGTGGTGATGATCAACCCGCGCGGTTGGCGTCGCACGCCCAGGATCGACGAGAAATCGATCTGCACCATCATGGGAAAGATCATCGCCCAGATCAGTACCGCGATGGGGATCGAGACCTGGGCGTATTCGAACTGCGACAGCGTGGCCGGCACCGCGGGTGCGAGCTGGCCGAGGGCCACGCCCGCGGCGATCGCGAGCGCCACCCAGACCGACAGGTAGCGCTCGAAAAAACCCATGCCCTCGCGGATATCCGGCGCCGACGGCGTCGCCTGCGGATCAGCACTCATGCGGGAAGTATCCTTATATGCCGGTATGCGTATGTCCAGATAAGTCTAAGCGCTGGGCCGCTGTCATCGCAAACCCCGTCGGACCGACCGACGTGACTGGCCAATGGCCGCCGACCCCGCGATAATGCACCGCCGATGCAGCCCGAGACGCCAATGGCCAGTAATGACGACACCACGCTGATCCGCACCGTCCGGATCGGCGGCACGACTTTCACCCTGCTCGGGACCGCCCATGTCTCGCCACAGAGTATCGCGGATGTGCGCCGCGAGGTGGACCGCGGTGACTACGATACGATCGCCGTCGAACTCTGCGACAGTCGCTATCAGAACCTCATGGACCCACAGGCCGTCGAGCAGATGGATCTGTTTGAGATCCTGCGCAGCGGCAAGGCCGGTATGGTGATCGCGAGTCTGGCGTTGGGGGCCTATCAGCAGCGTCTCGCCGATCAGTTTGATATCCGCCCCGGCGCTGAACTCGAGGCCGCCATTCACGGTGGCCGCCGTCGCCGCCTGCCGGTCTGGCGCATCGATCGCGACATCGGGACGACCCTCAAGCGGGTTTACCGCAACGTCCCCTGGTGGCAGCGGCCGTCGCTGTTCATGGGTCTGATCGGCAGCCTGCTCTCGCGCGATCAGGTGAGCGCGGATGACATCGAGCGACTCAAACAGGGCGACATGCTGGAGTCGACCTTCAGCGAGTTCGCGGCCGGCTCGGCGCGCCTGTTCGAGCCGCTGATCAGCGAGCGCGACCGGTACATGGCCGCGCAGCTGCTGGCCAACATCCAGGCCGCGGAGACGACACCCCGCTCGGTCCTGGTGGTGGTGGGCGCGGGCCATCTGAGCGGGCTCGAGCAGGCGCTCAGTGACGGCATCGACGATCCGGCCGCGGAATCCCGACGTCTCGAACAGGTCCCGCCCCGGTCACGCTGGCCCAAGGTCCTGCCCTGGGTGGTGGTGGCGATCATTCTCACCGGCTTCGCCATCGGCTTTGGCCGCAGCAGCGAACTGGGCTGGCAACTGGTCGGCGACTGGGTGCTGATCAATGGCAGCCTCTGCGCGTTGGGCACCGCCCTCGCACGGGGTCATCCGTTTACGGTGATCGGCTCGTTTGTCGCCGCGCCGCTGACATCGCTCAACCCCACCATCGGGGCGGGTTTCGTAGCCGCGGCGATTGAACTGATGAGCCGCCGACCGCGGGTGGAGGACTTTCGCGGGCTGCGCGAAGCGGTGGCGGACTGGCGCGGCTGGTGGCGCAACCGGGTCGCGCGCACGCTGCTGGTGTTCCTGTTCGCGACGCTCGGCTCGGCGGCGGGCACCTATCTGGCGGGCTTTCGGATCATCGGGCAGCTCGTGTGAAGCACGCGAAGAAGTTCTCGGCGGTCTGATCGGCCACTGCCGCCGGCGACAGGCCCTTGAGCTCGGCCAGGCATTCGATCACTGAGTGCACCCAAGCGGGCCGGTTCTCCTGGCCGCGGTGCGGCACCGGGGCCAGGTAGGGGCAGTCGGTTTCCACCAGCAGTCGGTCCATGGGCAATCCCCGCGCGGTGGCGCGCAGCGACTCCGCGCGCCGGAAGGTCAGAATCCCCGATAGCGAGAGATAGAACCCCAGATCAAGCAGCCCGCGGGCCGTGGCTTCATCCTCGACAAAGCAGTGAATGACGCCACCCACCGTCTCCGCCCCGCTCTCGCGCAGAATGGCCAGCGTATCCGCGGGCGCCTGGCGGCTGTGGACGATGATCGGTCGGCCTGAGAGGCGCGCCGCCTCGATATGCCGGCGAAACCGGTCCTGCTGCCAGGTGTAGTCCCCCGGGCCATCGCCATAATCGAGCCCCGTCTCGCCGATCGCCACCACCCGTGGGTGATCGGCCATGGCGGCCAGTGCCGGGGCATCCGGATCCTCGCCGCGGCCGCAGGGATGCACCCCTACCGAGGTGTAGAAGTCATTATGGCGCTCGCTGAAGGCCGTCAATCGGTCGCGTTCCTCCACCGCGACCGCCACATTCAGGAACGCATCCACGCCCGCTGCCCGGGCCTCGGCCAGCGCGGCATCGGCGCTCCCCGGTCGCTCGAGCAGATGGAAGTGGCAATGTGAATCCACAATCATGGTCGCCTCCAGGTCAGGAACAGGGCCTCGATGGACAGTTCGCGGCTGAGCGGTTGTTCGGCGGCTTCACGCAGTGGCAGGAGATCCCCCTGGATGCGGGCGAGACGCGCGCTGTCGAGCAGCGTTTGAAGCCCCTCGAGCGCCGGGTGACCACTCAGCCGCTGACGGGGATCGGTCGCGCCACGCATCAATTGAATGGCGAGCTGCTGCATGAGCCGTGTGGTCTCGAGCGCGCCCACCGGACGCCAGTCAGTGGCGGCCGCCACCGCACTCTGGTGCCCCTGGATGACGGCAGCCAGCGCAGCGGCCAGCGCCTCGAAGCGCTGCATGCCCTTCTCGGCCGCCAGCTGGCGGGCGGTGAGCGGACTGCCCCCCGCCAATGCGAGCAATGCCTCCGGCGCGTTCACGCCCTGCGCCTGCAGCCACGCCCGGGCGCTTGCCTGTGGCGGAATGCCGAGGCGCTCGTACTGGCAGCGGCTGCGGATGGTCGCACTCAGGCGCCCGGGTTGATGGCTGACCAGGATGAGCACCATGCCATCCGGCGGTTCCTCGAGGGTCTTGAGCAGCGCGTTGGCCGCGTGGCGGTTCATCGCCTCGGCCTGGGTCAGGACCACCACCCGGCGGCGGTTGTGCTGACTGGTGTGATGACTGAATTCGGTCAGCGCCCGGGTGGCTTCGATCTTGAGGATGCCGCTGCCCCCCTCGGCGGGCTCGACAATCTGATAGTCGGGATGACTGCCGGCCCGCCGCAGCCGGCAGTCCCGGCAGTCATCACAGGCGCGGGTGTCCACCGGCTGACTGCAGAGCAGCCGCGCCGCCATGGCTTCGGCCAGCGCCCGTTTGCCGGTCCCCGCCGGCCCACCGAGCAGCACGGCATGGGGCACGCGATTGGCCTCGATGCTCGCCGCGAATCGCTCCCAGGCGCGCTGCTGCCAGGGCATGGGGCGGGTTGTGTGGGCATCAACGCCAGCGGGCTCAGTCATCATAGTGCTCGTCGAGGAGGGTCTCGATGGCCGCGCCCACCCGGGCCAGCGATTGCGTGGCATCCACACGAGCGATGCGGGCGGGATTGGCGTTCGCGAGCTCGGCATAGGCCGCCCGCACCGCCTCAAAAAAACGCGCCCGTTCGGACTCGAACCGGTCGGGCGCGCTGCGCCCCGCCGCCCGTGCCAGCCCGGTCGCCACAGGCAGGTCCAGCCACAGGGTCAGTCCCGGTTGCAGGTCGCCGAGCAGCCAGTCGGCCAGCGCCCTCACCCGCTCGATGCCCAGACCACGCCCGCCGCCCTGATAGGCCAGACTGGCATCGGTGAATCGATCACAGATCACCCACTGCCCGGCCTGCAGAGCCGGCTGGATGATGGTCCGTACATGCTCGGCACGGGCGGCGAACATCAACAGCACCTCCGCCTCGGCACTCATCCCGGCCTCCCGATGGCCCAGCAGCACCTCGCGCAGCTCCTCGCCCAGCGCGGTCCCGCCGGGCTCCCGCGTGACCACCGGCTCCCCCCCGTGCGCGGTCACCCAATCACGGATGACCGCCAGTGCCGAGCTCTTGCCGGCACCTTCGGTCCCCTCGACGGTGATCAGGCGGCCCGTGTCCATGGGTCAGTCGCCCTCCCCGAGCTGGTAGCGGCGCACCGCCCGATTATGCGCCTTGAGGGTGTCCGAGAAGACGTGGCTGCCGTCGCCGCGGCTGACGAAATACAGGCTGTCGCCGGCGGCCGGATCCGCCGCCGCCTCGATGGCCGCGCGTCCGGCGAGGGCGATCGGTGTGGGCGGCAGACCGTGACGGGTGTAGGTGTTATACGGATTGTCGGTGCGCAGATGACGCCGCAGGAGATCGCCGTCGAATCGCTCGCCCAGTCCGTAGATCACGGTTGGATCCGTCTGCAGGCGCATGCCCTGGCGCAGCCGACGCACGAAGACACCGGCAATGCGGCGACGCTCCGCGGCCTGTCCGGTCTCCTTTTCAATGATCGAGGCAAGCGTCAGCAGCTCATCGGGGCTGTCCAGGGGCGTTGGCTGCGCGCGTTGCGCCCAGATCGATGCGAGGGTCGATTCCAGATCCCGATTGGCGCGTCGCAATATCTCGACATCGGTCTCGCCGCGCGGAAAGCGGTAGGTCTCGGGCAGGAAGCGGCCTTCCGCGGCCTCGCCGGGGCGACCGATGGCGCTCATCAGCGCCGCATGGGTGACACCGGCGGGCAGTGTCTGGCGGATCTGCGGGTGGCGGCGGATGGCGGCGAGCGCTTCGTCCACGCGCCAGCCCTCAACCAGTGTGATTTCGTACTCGATGACCCTGCCCTGGACCATGCGCTGGACCAGTCCGGCTGCGGTCAGGCCGGCGCTGATGGCGTACTCCCCGGCCTGGATGCGATTGGCCAGATCCTGCCAGCGCGCGTAAAGCCGCAGCGCCAGCGGATGGTCGATGAGGTCCCGCTCGGCCAGCTCATCGGCCACCCGGGCAAAGCTGGTGCCCCGTTCAACGGTGAGCGGCGCCGCATCGCTGCGGACCATGGGGGCGGTCTCGAGGTGTCGAACGCTACTGGTCACCACAACCACGACGACCACCGCCAGCGTCGCCATCAGTGCCGCCGCGATCAAGCCCACACGCCGCCGGCTCATGATCTGACCACCGCCGGCAGCAGCGCCGTGCCTGCGCGGACCAGCTCATCCTGGAGTCGATCCGCCCAGGGACTGCGCGGGAGGGGGTGACCGGCCAGTGTCCGTACGGGCCACAGGCCGATGAGGCTGTTCACCAGCATGACGCCCCGCGCCTGCCAGAGATCCGCCCGCCGCACGGCGGTCCGCTTGACCGACGCGCCGCTGGCCGCCGCCCGATCGAGCAGCCAGCCCTGCATCACACCGTCCACGCCGCAATCATCGGTAGCGGGCGCGCAGAGGTGATCCCCCTGATCGATGATGAGATTGCTGCTGGTCGCCTCGATGATGCGTCCATCCATTGCCTCCATGACGCCCTCGGCAGTGCCCGGATCGCTCCACTCGCCCCGCGCGAGGACCTGCTCAAGCCGATTGAGATGCTTGATCCCGGCCAGCGCCGGCTGGACCGCGAGCCGGGTCTCACAGAATCGCACGGCGACGCCCGTCTGCCACCAGTCATCGGGGCGCTCGGGCACCGCGCCGCATTGAGTGATCGTCGTCGTCTGTGGCGCCGTCGGCGGCGCATAGCCGCGCCCCCCTTCACCCCGGGTAACGGTCAGTCGGAGCGTGCCGAATCGTGGCAGGGCCAGCGCTGCCAGATCGGCCTGCCAACGCCCGCGGGACGGAACTGGCAGACCGAGTCGGCGGCAGCCGGTCTCGAGCCGGTCAAGATGCCGTGTCCAAAGCTGTGGCTGATGCCCGACGATGGCGAGAGTCTCGAAGACGCCATCCCCGTAACGCAGACCGCGATCATCGATGCCGGCAACGGTGCCCGGCTCGCCGTTGACCCGACAGGCGTCGCGGGCGGCGTTCACGCGTCAAGCGCGCGAAAGATCACCGTCCCGTTGGTGCCACCAAAACCGAATGAATTGGACAGGGCGGCCTGGATCGGTTGGTCACGCGCGACATTGGGGACAAGGTCCATGTCGAGATCCTCGTCCGGTGTTTCGAGATTGATGGTGGGCGGCAGGATGCCGTCGCGCATGGCGAGCAGCGTGAAGACCGCCTCGACCCCACCCGCGGCGCCCAGCAGATGCCCGGTCATCGATTTGGTGGAGCTCACCGGCAGGCGCCGCGCGTGCTCGCCGAAGGTGCCCTGCACCGCCCGCAGCTCGGCGCGGTCGCCGGCCTGGGTGGAGGTGCCGTGGGCGTTGACGTAGTCGATCTCATCCGGGTTCATGCCGGCGTCTTCCAGCGCCCGGTCCATGCAGCGCTGCGCCCCCTCGCCCGTCTCGGCGGGCAGGGTCATGTGATGGGCGTCCCCGCTCATCCCAAAGCCGGCGATTTCGGCATAAATGGGCGCCCCTCGCCGGCGTGCCTGCTCGTATTCCTCGAGAATCAGCACCGCCGCCCCGTCGCCCAGCACAAAGCCGTCCCGGCCCTGATCCCAGGGCCGACTGGCGCCCTGGGGATCGTCATTGCGGGTGGACAGTGCCCGGGCCGCCGCGAAACCGCCCAGCCCGGTGGGCGTGGTGGAGAACTCGGCCCCACCGGCGATCATCGCATCGGCATCCCCGTAGGCGATCATGCGCGCGCTCTGGCCGATGTTGTGGGTGGCACTGGTGCAGGCGGTCACTGTCGCGACGTTGGGCCCCTTGGCGCCGAGCAGGATCGACAGATTGCCCGAGACCATGTTGATGATCGCACTGGGGATGAAAAACGGCGATATCCGGCGCGGGCCGGATTCAAGATAGGTCTTGTGACCTTCCTCGATGGAGTGAATGCCACCGATGCCGGAGCCCACGGAGACGCCCACCCGGTCGGCGTTCTCCGAGTCGATTGTAAGCCCGGAATCCCGCAGCGCATCCACCGCCGCAGCGATTCCGTAATGGATGAAGGGGTCCATCTTGCGGGCTTCCTTGCGACTGAGGTACTGCGTGACGTCAAAGTCACGCACCTCGCCCCCGAAGCGAACCGCGAACGGCGTCGTATCAAAGCGCTGGATCGGCTGAATGCCGCTGCGCCCCTCACGAATGCTCTGCCAGGCGCTGTCAGTGGTGTTGCCCACCGGCGACACGATACCCAGCCCGGTGACTACGACCCTGCGTCCGATCACCCGCGAACCCCCTGCCGTTACTCTTCGAGGTGACGGTTGATGTAGTCGAACGCGTGCCGGACCGTGGTGATCTTCTCGGCTTCCTCGTCCGGGATCTCGCACTCGAACTCTTCCTCGAGCGCCATCACCAGCTCAACGGTGTCGAGCGAATCCGCGCCCAGGTCGTCGACGAACGACGCCTCGGCGGTCACTTCGTCTTCCTTGACGCCGAGCTGCTCGACCACGATTTTCTTGACTCTTTCCTCGATGCTACTCATCTCGCTCCTACCTCTCGGATTGCAATTGTGGGGCTATGGCCCGAACCGGGGCGTATTCTATGGAATACGGTGACAATGCGCCAGCAACCGGCTAAGGCATCAGCAGCCCGCCGTTGACGTTAAGGGTTTCACCGGTGATATAGCCACCGGCGGGGGATGCCAGAAAGCAGGCCGCCGCCGCGATATCCGCGGGGTGGCCCAGCCGCTGCAGGGGTGTCTGCGCGGTCAGCGCCGCACGCTGATCATCGTCCAGCGCGTCGGTCATGTCGGTTTCGATGAACCCGGGGGCGATGGCGTTGACCGTGATATTGCGGGCCCCGACCTCGCGGGCCAGCGAACGGGTCATGCCCAGCAGCCCGGCCTTGGCCGCGGCGTAGTTGGTCTGACCGGCATTGCCCATCAGCCCCACCACCGAGCCGATATTGATGATGCGCCCGTGGCGGGCCTTCATCATCCCGCGGAGCACCGCCCGCGAGACGCGGAACACCGCACTGAGGTTCGTGTCGATGACCTGATCCCAGTCCTCGTCACTCAGGCGCATGGCGAGGTTGTCGCGGGTGATGCCGGCATTGTTGACCAGAATCCCGGGCGTGCCCTCGTTGGCGGCGATATCGCGCACGCAGGCATCAATGGCCGCGCGGTCCTGGACGTCAAGCGCCACTCCGCGACCGGCGATGCCCAACGTCTCGAGATGGGCGCTGATGCGGTCGGCCCCCACCTCGCGGGTCGCGGTGCCGATCACCGTCGCCCCGCTGCGGCCGAGCTGTTCGGCGATCGCCGCCCCAATGCCGCGGCTGGCGCCGGTCACCAGGGCGATCTCGCCGTCGAGTTGCAGATTCATGTCAGCTCCAGTGTGTTCAGTGCCTTGGCCAGCGAATCCGGATCGTGGATCGCCTGAATGCCCATCCGGCGGTCGATTCGGCGGTTGAGCCCGGCGAGGACCCGTCCCGGCCCGCACTCGACCACCTGCTCGATACCCTGGCCGGCGAGCGTCTCGATGCACTCGGTCCAGCGCACCGGCGAGCGCACCTGCTCGACCAGGCGCTCGCGGATGGCCTCGGGCGCCGTCCCCAGACTCAGATCAACATTGTGAACCACCGGGATGGCCGGCGCATGGACCGGCACATCCGCCAGACGCCGGGCGAGTCGCTCAGCCGCGGGCGCCATCAGCGAGCAGTGTGCCGGCACGCTCATCGGCAGCATCACTGCCCGTTTGGCCCCGGCCTCGCGGGCCGCCTCGAGGGTGCGGTCGACCGTGGCGCGGTGCCCGGCTATCACGATCTGCCCCGGGGCGTTGTAGTTGACCGGCTCGACCACCCCATCGCCCGCCTGCTCACACAGCTCAGCGAGGGTGGACTCATCCAGTCCCAGGACCGCCGCCATTGCCCCCTCGCCCTCCGGTACGGCGTCCTGCATGTAGCGGCCACGATCGCGCACCAGTTCAACGGCGACGGGAAAGTCCAACGCCCCGGCGGCGACCAGCGCGGTGTATTCGCCCAGGCTGTGCCCGGCCATCAGCGCCGGCAGCGCCCCGCCGCCCTCACGCCACGCCCGCCAGACCGCGACGCCGGCCGTGAGCATCAGCGGCTGGGTATGGTCGGTGCGGTTGAGCAGCGTCTCGGGCCCCTCGCTGGCCAGTGCCCACAGGTCTTCGCCCATGGCGGATGAGGCTTCGATGAAGGTTTTCTGGACCACGGCATGGCGCTCGGCCAGGTCCGCGAGCATCCCCAGTGATTGGGAGCCCTGACCGGGAAACACGAAGGCAAGATCGGTACGCGTCGGCATAGTCATTTCCGTTCAGTAGCGGATCAGGGCGGAGCCCCAGGTGAAACCGGCCCCGAAGGCTTCAAGCAGCAGCAGATCACCGCGCTGGATACGGCCATCGCTCACCGCCGTGTGCAGGGCGAGCGGGATCGACGCCGCCGATGTGTTGCCCTGCTCGGCGACGGTGCTCACCATCCGGTCGGTGGACAGTCCGAGCTTGCGCGCCGTCGCTGTCATGATGCGGATGTTTGCCTGGTGCGGCACCAGCCAGTCGACGTCGCCACGGGCCAGCCCGTTGGCCTCAAGCGTTTCATCAACCAGCGCGCCGAGGGTGCGCACCGCCACGCGGAACACCTCATTGCCGCGCATACTGACCTTGCCATGACTGCCCTGCAGTGACTCGTAACCCTGGGCAACGCCCCAGGGCACATTGAGCAGTGGTGTCTGCCGTCCGTCGGCATGCAGGTGGGTGGAGAGGATGCCCGGCGCCTCGCCGGCCTCGAGCACCACCGCTCCGGCGCCATCGCCGAACAGCACACAGGTGCTTCGGTCGGACCAGTCGAGGATGCGCGAGAACACCTCGGCACCGATCACCAGCGCGCGACGGGCACCGCCTGTGCGGATGAACCGGTCGGCCACATCCAGACCGTAGACGAACCCGGAGCAGGCGGCCCCCAGATCGAAGGCGATGGCGCCGGGGGCGATGCCGAGGCGCTCGATCAGTCGGCAGGCGGTGCTGGGGAAGACATGATCCGGCGTCGAGGTGGCGACCAGCACCAGGTCGATGGCGTCGGCGCCGATACCGGCATTGGCAAGCGCCTCGAGGGCGGCCGCCTCGGCCAGGTCCGAGCAGATCTGATCGGGGGCGGCGACGTGGCGCTGGGCGATGCCCGTGCGCTCGACGATCCAGCGATCGGAGGTCTCAACCAGGGTCTCGAGTTCGGCATTGGTCACCACCCGCTCGGGCAGGTAACCGCCGGTACCACTGATCCGGGAATGGCTCATTGCGTCGGACCCGCGCCGAAGATCTCACCGAGACGCGCGTCGATGCGCTGAGGGATGGCCTCGGAGGCCTCGATGAATCCGGTCTCGATGGCCTGCTCGAACGCCCAGGCATCGGCGCTGCCGTGGCTTTTGACCACCACGCCGCGCAGCCCCAGGAGACTGGCGCCATTGTACTGGCGATGGTCGAGACGCCGGCGCAGGGCCTTGAGCACCGGGAGCGCCACAAGCCCCGCCAGGCGGGTGAAGCCGTTGCGCCGGAACTCATCGCGCAGGTACTGCGAAATCATCGCCGCCACCCCTTCGCTGCTCTTGAGCGCCACGTTGCCGGTGAACCCGTCGCAGACCACCAGGTCGGCGACATTGTGGAACATGCGGTCGCCCTCGACGTAACCGATGTAGTTGAGGCCGCTGGACTGCAGCAGCTGGGCCGCCTGCTTGACCTGATCATTGCCCTTGATCTCCTCCTCGCCCAGGTTGAGCAACCCGATGCGGGGATGGTCGCTGTCACCGGCCGCTTCGACAAGCACCGACCCCATGACGGCGAACTGGAACAGGTGCTCGGCGGTGCAGTCGACGTTGGCGCCCAGATCGAGCATCCGGAACCGCCCCCCGCGGCAGGGAATGGTCGTGCAGATCGCCGGCCGGTCGATGCCCGGCAGGGTCTTCAGCCGATAACGCGCGGTGGCCATCAATGCGCCGGTATTTCCGGCGCTGACGCAGGCATCGGCTTCGCCGCTGCGCACCAGATCAATGGCGACCCGCATCGATGAGTCGCGCTTGAAGCGCAGTGCCTGGGAGGGCGACTCGTCCATGTCGACGACCTGGCTGGCGGGTTGGATGGTCAGGCGCTGGCGGACCGGCGGATCGAGCGAGGCGGCGGCGGACTCAAGGCGCTCCTGATCCCCGACCAGGATCAGCGACAGCGACGGGTGACGGCCCAGCATGGCGGCGGCCGCCGGCAGGGTGACCGCCGGGCCGTGATCGCCGCCCATGGCGTCGATGGCCAGGGTACAGGTATCACTCATGGGTGCCGCTTCACATCGCCACAACGAAATGGCCGCGTCAGCGCAGCGCCGACGCGGCCGATGGGTTCACTGCTCACCCGGCTAGTCGTCCTTGCCGGTGGTCACCTTGCGTCCACGATAGTAGCCGTCGGCGGAGATGTGATGACGGCGATGGGTTTCCCCGGTCGTCGGCTCCACACTGAGCGTGGGGTGTTCAAGGGCGTGGTGGCTGCGGCGCATGCCACGGCGCGAAGGGGATTTTTTCGATTTCTGTACGGCCATTGTTGATCCTGCCTGTTGCTGAGTCGGTCAGTGTACCTCACCCGAATCGTCCCGCTTGAGTGATTCGAGTGCCTGAAATGGGTTGTCGCGCGCGGGGGCGGCCTCGCCCGCCGGTCCGAACTGCCGTTGTCCGCCGTCGCAGTCCGTATCGTCATGGGTCGGAATCACCGGCAGCGCCAGTATCAGCTCGTCTTCGATCAGCGCGGCGATGTCGAGCTGCCCCTTGGGCGCCACCACCACGGGCTGATCGGCCCCGTAGCCATCCGCCTCTTCAATCCGATCGACGACGACCAGATCGAACGCCCCCGCCGTGTCCAGCGCGACCGGCGCCAGACAACGCTCGCAGACCAGTGTGACCACGGCCGAGCAGTTGCCCTGAAGCCGGGGCCGCCCGCGATCGATGGTCAGCGTCAGCGTGGCGCTGACATCGCCCACCCGGGCATCCAGGGCATCCATGCGTGGCAGCGGACAGCCCGCCAGCGCCCCGGCCCACGAGTGCTCGCCCTCGCCCAGACGGGCGATGTCGACGCGATGCGGTAAGCCATTCCCGTGCATAACCGTTGAATGTTAGGGGGCCATGGGGAAGCTGTCAAAAAGCGCTGACACCGGCCCACAACAGTTTGCGTCCGCCCGCGCCGTCGTCGACCATATTCCATCGACCTTCAACCCGGGATCCGCGCATGGCCTCCATCATCCTCGCCTCAAGCTCCCCCTATCGCGCCGAGCTGCTGCGCCGTCTGCAGATCGATTTCACGACGATTGCCCCGAATATCGACGAGACCCGTCGCCCGGGGGAAACCCCCGAGACCTACGTCCGCCGTCTGGCCCGGGAAAAGGCCGCGGCCGTTGCTGCTGATCATCCCCGGGCCGTGGTCATCGGCTCGGATCAGTGCAGCGAATGCCGGGGGGAGATCCTCGGCAAGCCGGGCACGGTGGAGCGGGCCATCGATCAGCTGCTGGCCGCATCCGGCCAGCCCGTGACACTGACCACCGCCGTCGCGGTCCATGACCCCGCCAGCGGCCATATTGAAGTCGACGCCGTGACGACGGATGTCCGCTTCCGCCGCCTGGCGCGCGCCGCCATCGAGCGCTACGTGCACACCGATCAGCCGCTCGACTGCGCCGGGGCATTCCGCGCCGAAGGGCTCGGAATCAGCCTGTTCGAGTCAATTCGCACCGACGACCCCAACGCCCTGATCGGCCTGCCGCTGATCGCGCTGAATCAGCTGCTCGGGCGAATCGGCATCATCCGCCCCTGATTCAGGGGCGCAGCGTCGGGCCCTGCATGCGATTCAGGGTGGTGGCCATGGCGCTGCCGACCTGCTCAAGCGCCCGGTCGAGCAGCCGCCGGCGCGGCGTGTAGTCGACCCGTCGGGGCGCACCGATCACCGAGCGGGCCACACTCTCGGGGCTGCCATAGGCGTCCGCCAGGCCGATCTCGATGCCCTCGCCGCCGGTCCAGATACGTCCCGAGTAGAGGGACGACGGGTCGCCGGTCAGCCGATCGCCGCGGCCGGCCTCGACCGCCTCGATGAACTGCTCGTGAATGGCGTCGAGCATGCCCTGCATTTCCTCTATCTGATCAGAGTCCGGTGGCATGAACGGATCCAGCCCGGCCTTCTCGTCGCCAGCGGTGTAGACACGGCGCTCGATACCCAGCCGATTGATGGCTTCTGAGAAACCGAACCCTCGATTGATCACCCCGATGGAGCCGATCAGTGACGCGCCATTGACATGGATCTCGTCCGCCGCGGCGGCGATGTAGTAGGCACCGGAGGCCATGATGTCGCCGGCCACCGCATGCACCGGTGTCTCCGGGTGAGCCGAGCGGAGCCGTTCAATGGCCTGGTAGACGCGGCTCGAGGCCACCGGCGAGCCGCCGGGGCTGTTGATCTGCAGCAGGACGCCCTCGGCGTTCTCCGCCTCGAAGGCGCGCTCCAGACCCTCGATGAGGCGCTCGGCATTCGCCGGGCGACTGGCCAGGATCGGTCCGTTGACCTGCACCACGGCGGTATGGGGCCCGGTGGGCTGGGACTCTCCCAGCGCCAGCAGCGGGCCCAGAGTCGAGAAAACCGCCGTGCCGATGATCAACAGGAATACGATTCGCAGGAAGATCCCCCAGCGGCGGGTACGCCGACGCTCCCGGACGCTTTCAAGGGCAACCTCGCGAAGGGTTTCACGCGCCCAGGACTCATCATCACTCATCGGTTCACTCCCGTTCATCACGGCCTTCCGGCCGGTTATTGGTGCTCGAGGCGCGATAGCAGCGCCTGTAGATCGTCGGGTAACGGCGCCGTCACATCGATCCGGCCATGACCGGGCAGCTCGAAGCCCAGGTGCTCGGCGTGTAGAAACAGCCGCCTGAGCCCGACGGTGCGGAGCCCCCGATCGGCCCGATCGTCGCCGTAGCGCGCATCCATCGCCACCGGATGACCGATGGAGGCCGCGTGGGCGCGGATCTGATGGGTACGCCCGGTGTGGAGCGTGGCCCGAACCAGGCTCCACCCGTCATACGACTCGAGCAGGGCGACGTCAGTTCGCGCCGATTGACCCGCTGGGTGGACGCGCATCACCCGTTCACCCCCCTTGCCGGCCTCCGCCCGCAGCGGGGCGTCGATGCGCTGTTGCGGCGGCGACAATGGACCCCGCAGCAGGGCCAGGTAGTGCTTGTCGACGCGGTTGTCGCGGAACTCGCTGTGCAGGGCCCGCAGCGCGGAACGTCGTTTTGCCAGGACCAGACAGCCACTGGTATCCCGGTCAAGCCGATGGGCGAGATCCAGGAAAGGCGCCCGCGGGCGCATCAGGCGCAGTGCCTCGACCACGCCGTAGGCGATGCCCGAGCCGCCATGCACGGCCATACCTGACGGTTTATCGATGATCAGCAGGCGGTCGTCTTCATGAATGATTGCCGACTCCAGCCGCGCCATGACGGCGGACGACGGCGCCATGGCCTCGCCCGCCGCTGCCTGGCGCACCGGGGGCAGTCGCACCCGATCGCCTTCCGCGAGCCGATAAGTGGGCCGGATGCGACCGCCGTTGACGCGCACTTCACCCCGCCGCAGCAGCCGGTAGACGCGGGTGCGCGGGACGCCCTTGAGCTCACGCAGCAGGAAATTATCGATGCGCTGGCCGGCCAGTTCCGCCGCCACCGTGTGAATCGTCGCTCCGGGCAATCCGCGTCTCCGCTGTGGAAAAGACCCCAAGATTGCCACAGATCCCGCCGGTTTTTGGACGCCCTGCCGCCCGGTTGCTATAGTGCGAAAGCTGACACGGGTGAGAGAGGCGCGAATCGGTGCGCTCCCCGCCAGCCGGAAACGAATGCTGAGTGGGCGCGAGTCGTGGACTGGCGCCCGATGGAACCAACAATCAATACTGACAACGCGCCTGCCCGGGCGCCCGCAATAATGGATGCCCCATGATGGGTCTCTTGATCCTGCGAATCCGCTGCCTGCCGTTGACGCTCGCCAGATTTTTCTGGCGGTGCGCCGGCCAGCGTAACGCGTGTGCGGACGCCACGGACCGGCGCCGGAGACTAAGAACGCATGAAAAGAATGCTCGTCAATGCAACCCAGCCCGAAGAGCTGCGGGTTGCGCTGGTGGACGGCCAGTCCCTCTACGACCTCGACATCGAGACCCCTGCACGGGAGCGTAAAAAAGCCAACATTTACAAAGGCCGGATCACCCGGGTCGAGCCCAGCCTCGAGGCCGCCTTTGTTCAATATGGTGCCGAGCGCCACGGCTTTCTGCCATTCAAGGAGATCGCACGCGAGTACTTCTCTGGCGACAGCGACGTTGATCCCGCCAAAGTCTCCATCGCCGATGTCATCGCCGAAGGCCTTGAAGTCGTGGTGCAGGTCGAAAAGGAGGAGCGTGGCACCAAGGGCGCCGCGCTGACCACCTTCGTCAGCCTCGCCGGCCGCTACCTGGTCCTGATGCCCAACAATCCCCGCGCGGGCGGTGTATCCCGGCGCATCGAGGGCAATGAGCGCAACGAGATCCGGGATGCTTTGAAAGCGCTCGAAGTCCCTGACGGCATGGGGGTGATCGTGCGCACCGCCGGTGTCGGCCGCAGCGCCGAAGAACTGCAATGGGATCTGGACTATCTGCGTAACCTCTGGTCGGCGGTGGGCAAGGCCGCGGAGACCCGGGCGGCGCCTTTCCTGATCTATCAGGAAAGCAACGTCATCATCCGTGCCCTGCGCGACTATCTGCGCGCCGACATCGGCGAGATCCTCATCGACGATCGGGATGTCTACGAGCGGGCCCGCGAGTTCGTCGAGCAGGTCATGCCCCACAACCTGCAGAAGCTCAAGTTCTACGACGACCGTGTGCCGCTGTTCAGCCGCTATCAGATCGAAAGCCAGATCGAGTCGGCCTTCCAGCGCGAGGTGCGCCTGCCCAGCGGGGGCGTGATCGTCATCGACCACACCGAGGCGCTGATCTCCATCGACATCAACTCGGCGCGCGCCACGAAGGGTGCGGACATCGAGGAAACAGCGCTCAAGACCAATCTGGAGGCCGCCGACGAGATCGCCCGACAGCTGCGGCTGCGGGATCTCGGCGGTCTGATCGTCATCGATTTCATCGACATGGGCCCCAACCGCAACCAGCGCGAGGTCGAAAACCGGGTCCGTGATTCGGTCAAGCAGGACCGCGCCCGCGTCCAGCTGGGGCGCATTTCGCGGTTTGGCCTGCTGGAAATGTCGCGCCAGCGACTGCGCTCGTCGCTGGGTGAGGCGGCGCTCGAGGTCTGCAGTCGCTGCAGCGGCCAGGGCACCGTGCGCAGCGTCGAATCCCTCGCCCTGTCGGTGCTGCGGATCATCGAAGAAGAGGCGATGAAGGACAAGACGGGCAAGGTGGTCGCCCAGCTTCCGGTGGACGTGGCGACCTTCCTGCTCAATGAAAAGCGCGGCATCCTCGAGACCATCGAGACCCGCAACGGGATCGGCGTCATCCTCATTCCCAACCGGGCGCTCGAAACGCCGCATTACGAACTCCAGCGCGTGCGCACCGACGAGGATCTGCCGGCGGAGAACAGCTACGACCTGAGCAGCGAAGACACCGCCCCGAGCCGGGCCGAAGAGCTGCTCACCGCCGAGCGGCCCCGCACCGAACGCCCCGTCGTCAGCGGGGTCAGCGCCGGGCGGCCGGCACCCACCCCGCAGCAGCCCGCGGCTGAAGCATCACCGGCGGCGAGCCCGGCGGCCGAGTCGACACCGGCCGCCGTTGCCCCCACGCCCGAGCCCGGCACACCGCGTGCGCCCGGACTGATCGGCTGGCTGAAACGCCTGGTCAGTGGCGATGATGACGGCACACGACACTCACCGATGACCGACTCGAACCGGAGCGAGGCGGGCACCCGGAGCACGGAGTCGGACGAGACCGAAACCAGCGAGGGGACGGGGCAGCGTAACCGCAGTGGCAATGGCCGACGCCGTCGCAGCGGCGGCGGGGGTCAGTCATCCTCCGGCAACCGTCGGGGCGGTCAGCGACGCAGCCGCAGCGGGGGCAACGGCAATGACGACGACGCCACCCCGCGCGGCGCCGGGACAAGTGCGGCAAGCACTGAGTCAGACGCCTCGGAGCCTGCCCGCAACACGCGCAAGAAAAAGGCTGCCGAAGACAAGCCGGCCGCGAAAAAGTCCGCGTCGAAGCCGGCGGCGAAACCCGCCGCGAAGGATGAAACGCCGGCGGCAGAATCCACCGCGACCGGCGGTGCCGAGCAGACTGAAGCGCGCAACGACGGCAATGGCGAGGAAGGCAGCGACGCCAATGAGGCGGCCAGTGGCAGCACCCGTAGCCGCCGGGGACGCCGCGGCGGCCGCCGCCGGCGTCGTAACGGCGGCAACGGCGGAGCCGCTGAGGATACGGGTTCGGGCGCCGAGAATGGTGCCGATACCGAATCAGCGGACTCCGCCGCGCCGGGCGATGGGGAGAAGCCTGCGCCCAAGGCCAAGGCGGCCTCCCGATCCAGGAAGGCCGACAAGGGCGAGGCCAAGACCAAAGCGCAGGAAACTGAATCGGCTCCGAGCAATGGCGCGTCTGCCGAAACCGGTGGCGCCGGGCGCACGCACGATCCGCGCCGCTGGTCCGGGCGTCCGCGGCTTCCCGCCAATGAGGCCGATGCGGCCTCGCCTGGCGACAACGCCGGCGACTAGTCGTCGGCCGGTCGCGCCGCGATCGCGTCAATCAGGCCATTCGCCGCGTCATCGATCAGTGAATGGACGCGGCGAAAGCCTGATTCGCCGCCATAATAGGGATCGGGCACCCAGTCCACGCCCGGGGCCGCGGCATGGCTCAGCATTGGCTGGATCTTATCCCGATGGGCGCTGGGCGCCTCAGCCCGCAGCCAGGCGTAGTTGCCCTCGTCCATGGCGAGGATGTGGTCAAAGAACTCGAAATCGAATCCGTCCACCTGCCGGGCACGCAAGTCACTGATGTCGATCCCCTCCCCGGCCATCAGCCGCTGGGCGCGCCGGTCCGGTGCCCTGCCAACGTGATAGTCGTGGGTGCCGGCGGAATCGGTGCTGATGTGCGCCGCCAGTCCCCGCGTGCGGAGGCGTTCGCGGACAATCCCCTCGGCGATCGGTGAGCGGCAGATATTGCCCATGCACACAAAAAGCAGGCGCGTCATTGGCGATCTCCTGTTGCTGTTGAACCGATCACGGCCTCGGCCATTGCCAGATCCGCGGCGGTATCGATTCCCGGCCCCGGCGGCTCATCGGCGTCGGCCACCTGAATGTGGACGCCCGCCTCGAGCGCCCGCAGTTGTTCGAGCTGCTCAATGCCCTCCAGGGCACTGACCGGCAGTGCGGCATACTCGCGCAGAAACCCCGCGCGGTAGGCATAGATCCCCAGATGCCGGCGCGCCACTCGGCGCAGCCGGTCCCCCTGGCCCTCGCGGTCCCAGGGAATGGCCGCCCGGCTGAAGTAAAGCGCCCGCCCGCTGTGATCCGCCACGAGCTTGACCGCATGCGGGTCATGCAGTTCGTCGCTGTCGTGGAGGGCCGTTGCCAGTGTGGCCATGGACGCCGCCGGGTTGCCTGCCAGGGTGTGGGCGACCTGTGCCAGCAGCGCGGGCGGCATCAAAGGCTCGTCGCCCTGCAGATTGACCACGATCTCCGCGGGGTCCAGTGCGCAGGTCGCCACCACCTCGGCAATCCGCTCAGTGCCGCTGGCATGGCCGGGGTCCGTCAGGCAGCACTCCGCGCCCAGTGCGCGGGCACATCCGGCGATATCGGCGTGGTCAGTGGCGATGATCACGCGGCGCGCACCGCTTTCCGTGGCGCGCTGCCAGACATGCTCGATGACCGGCCGCCCGCCCAGCGGCAGCAATGGCTTACCGGGCAGCCGCGTGGACGAATAGCGCGCCGGAATGACGACCGTAAAAGCGTTCATGGCGTTCTCCTGCGTTGCTCAAACCGGCGCCGGGCAATCTCGAGCAGGCCTTCCAGACGTTCCGCACTGGCGGCGTCGGGCCGGGCGCTCACCGGCAGCTGCCAGCTACCGACCGGCGCGAGGCCGCTCAGTTTCACCGCATCCTTCTGCGTGACCACAAGGGGATAGCCGCGACTGTCAGGCAGATCCCCGGCACGGTAGTGATGGTGGTCGCCAAACGCATGAGGGATCACCTCGAGCCCCGATTCGCGCAGGCTCTCGAAAAACCGCTCAGGCTCGCCAATCCCCGCGACCGCATGGACGCGATCTCCGGCAACCGGCGCCACACCGGCCGTCTCGCCCAGCGGCTCCAGCGGATCGGCGAGCAGGTCAAAGCGGTCCCCGTGGGGGCCGGCCGCGCCGCCCCGGCCGATGACACAGTCCACCTCGCGCAGCCGGCTGAGCGGTTCGCGTAAGGGCCCCGCCGGCAGGCAATGCCCATTGCCCTGCCCCCGTCGGACATCCACCACCGCCACTTCGGCATCGCGCACCAGCCGGTAGTGCTGCAGGCCATCATCGCTGATGACCAGATCGACGCCCTCCCCGCTCACCAGCGCCCGGGCGGCGGCGGGGCGATCGCGACCCACCATCACCGGCACACTCGTGCGCCGGGCGATGAGGACGGCCTCATCCCCGACCCGCTCGGGATCCGTCTCGGGGCCGACCCGCTCGATGCCCTTGACGTGTCCCCCATAGCCGCGCATCACCACACCGGGCCGCCAGCCACGGGCCGCTGCCCGATCCACCAGCCAGATCACCAGCGGCGTCTTGCCGCTACCGCCCACAATCAGGTTGCCCACCACCACCACCGGCGCAGCGATGGACGGTGGGTTGCGCTGCAGCCGCCGGCGCCGCCAGGCCGCCGCCTGACGGAACAGCCACTCCAGTGGAAGGAGCAGCGTGGCCAGCCCCCCGGTCCGCGACCAGAACGCCGGCCATTGCCTAGTCATCGGCCGCCGGCGGTGTCTCGCGGCGGAACTGCAGCCGATGCAGGGCGGCATAGTGCCCGCCCCGGGCGATCAGCTCGCGATGGGTCCCCTGCTCGACGACGCGTCCTGCATCGAGCACCACGATCCGATCGGCGCGCTCGATGGTCGACAGGCGATGGGCGATCACCAGCGTGGTGCGGCCACGGATGAGGCGCTCCAGCGCCGACTGGATATGCTGCTCCGACTCCGAATCGAGCGCCGAGGTGGCCTCGTCGAGGATCAGCACCGGGGCATCCTTGAGCAGCGCCCGGGCGATGGCCAGACGCTGACGCTGTCCCCCGGAGAGCTGTACGCCATCGGCGCCGATCAGCGTATCGAATCCCGCCGGCAGTGCTTCGATGAACGTCCGCGCATTGGCCGCCTCGGCCGCCGCCATGATGGATTCGCGCGACGGCATGGGATCCTGACCGTAGGCGATATTCTCGGCGACACTGGTGTTGAACAGCACCACCTGCTGACCGACCAGCGCCAGCTGCCGGCGCAGCGCATCCAGTCGATAATCGCTCAGGGATACACCATCCAGGCGGATCTCGCCGGCCGATGGCTGATAGAAACGCGGCAGCAGATTGACCAGCGTGGTCTTTCCGCTACCCGATCGGCCGACGATCGCCACCGTCTCACCGGCCGGGATATCCAGGTTGATGCCGTCCAGGACACTGTCAGCGCCGCTCGCATAACGAAAGCTCACATCGTCAAAGCACAGGCTGCCTTCAACGCGGGCCGGCGCATAGCCGCCGGTATCCGGCTCCGGGGGTTCATCGATGATCTCGAAAATGCTCTCGCCGGCGGCGATGCCACGCTGGATCTCGGCATGAACGCGGGTCAGCCGCTTGAGCGGCTGGAGCAAAAGCATCATGGCGGTGATGAAGGACACGAATGTCCCGACACTGACGGTGGTCACACTGCCCTGGAGGGTCGCCAGCCAGACGACGATGGACAGCGCCAATGCCGCGCAGAACTGGACCACCGGAGTGCTCAACGCCTGCGTGCTGGCGAATTTCATGAACTGCTCGGTGTTGCGGCGGTTGGCCGCCTCGAAGCGCTCACGCTCCACCGCCTGCGCCCCGTGCATGCGGACCTCGTCACTGCCCTCGATGGCCTCCTCGGCCACATAGGCGATGCTCCCCACCGATTGCTGGATGGTATGGCTGAGGCGTCGGAAGCGCTTGCTGACGTAGAGCACCACCCCGATAACCACCGGCCCGAGCAGCATGAACGTGAGGGTCAACGAGACGCTGAGCCAGGCCATATAGGCGAGCAGGAACACCACGGTGGCGGTGTCACGGATGATGATCACCATGGCATTGGTCCCGGCCTGGGCCACCTGCTCGACGTTGTAGGTGAGCCGCGACAGCAGCATCCCCGAGGACACATCATCGAAATACCGGCGCGGCAGGGTCAGCAGCCGGGCGAACACCTCGCCGCGCAACTGCGCGATGACCCGTCGACTCACCCAGGCGGTGCCGTACTGGGCGGCAAAACTGCTGATGCCCCGCACGAGGAAGATGCCCAGCACCCCCAGCGGAATCAGCCGCAGCGTCGCCGGATCACGCTCGACGAAGCCGGAGTCGAGCATGGGCTTGATCAGCCACGCAAAACCCGCCTCGCTGGCGCCGGTAATCAGCATGCCGACAACGGCCAGTGCCGCGACACGCCAGTGGATGAGCACATAACTGATCAGCCGGCGGTAAATCTGCAGACCGCTCGCCGAATGAGTGCCGGGTCCTGTCGCGCTCATGACCCGTCATCCGTGCCGGTGGTGGCGATCCCCACCTCGGTAAAGCCGTTCCGCCCGGCCTGGTCCATCACGGTCAGCACCTGCCCATGGGGAACGCGATGATCGGCCCGGATCAGCACCTGCCGGGCATCGGCGGGGCGCCCGCGGCGCGCCTCGGTCAGTACCCGGCGCAGTGCCGCCGCGCCGCCGGCCACGGTCTCCCCGTCGACCTGGATGGCGCCCGCGGCGTCGATGACGATCTCAACGGGGGCGGTCTCCATGGGCTCGGCGGTCTCCGCAGTGGGGAGCGTCACGTCCAGCGCGTCGCGCTCGCTGAATGTGGTGGTGATGATGAAAAACACCAGCATGAGAAAAACCACGTCAATCAATGGCGTGAGGTTGATCTCGGGCGCCTCGGGCTCGCGGGTGGGCAGCTTCATGCCTCACCCGCCGGCATCGGGTTGCGGTCGAGGACATCGGCCAGTTTGAGGGCTTCCCGCTCGATGGCGACGATCAGGCGGTTGGCGCGGCCACGCAGATAGCGATGGGCAGCCACCGTGGGGATGGCCACGGTCAACCCTGCCCCGGTGGTGATCAGGGCCTCGCCGATACCGCCGGCAAGCGCCCGGTGGTCACTCAGCCCTTCGGCGTCAATGCCGGCGAAAACGTCGATCATGCCGATCACAGTACCCAGCAGACCGAGCAGCGGCGTGACGGCGGCGATGGTGCCAAGGGTGGTGAGGTGGCGTTCGAGCTGCAGGGCCTCGACGCGCCCGGTTTCCTCGATCCGCTCCAGCCGGTCGGCCCGCGAAAGCCCGGCATGCGTGAGCCCCGCGGCGATGACCCGGCCGAGGGGCGAGCCGGCGCGCAGTCGACGCAGATTGACCGGCCCCAGCGCGTCAGTAACCACCAGCCGCCAGACCTCGGGGACCAGATCCGCGGGCGCGACCCGGGGCTCGCGCAGGATCCACGCCCGCTCGAGCATAATGGCGATGGCCAGGATGGAGCAGCCCACGATGGGCACCATCACCCAACCACCGATACGCATCAGTTCCCACACGTTGGTTGGCGCGACTCCATCGGTAACAAGGGATAAGGCAATGGATGGTAATGGATTGACGGGTCATCCGGAAAGCGACGCCGCCGGGGCGAGTCGTGAAGCAGGCGCCGCCCGGGGCCCCGCGCCGCCCGCCAGCGGGGCGCGCGCTGCGGGTGCAGTTCGAGCGTCAATGCGCCGTGGCGACCGGTATCATGCAACGGTATGCCGCGACAGCGCAGGCGGCGGATGACCGCCGGGTGAGGCATGCCGTAGGCATTGCGGTAGCCGGCGGCAAGGACCGCGAGCCGCGGCGACGCCCGCTCGAGCAGTGCCGCACTGCTGCCGGTGCGACTGCCGTGGTGGGGCGCCTCGAGCGCGACCACCGGAGCATCGATGCGCGACGCAATGCGCCGCTCAATGGCCTGATCGATGTCGCCGGTGAACAGGACATCGCCGCCGGCCGAGCGCATGTGCAGGACGCAGGAGGCGGCATTCCCGCTCGCATCACGCGGCGCATCCGGCCAGAGGTATTCGAACCGCACGCCATCGAGCGCCCAGGACTGCCCGCGCCGGCAGCGCCGCACCTCAGCGAACTCGGCCAGTGGCTCGCCGGCATCCACCCGGTCGATGCGCACCGCCTGTCTGAGCGCGGGGACCCCGCCGCGGTGGTCGCGATCCGCATGCGTGACGATCAGCCGGTCGATCCGCTCGATGCCCCTTTGTTCGAGATACGGAATCAGCGAAAACGCCGCGGCATTGCTGCCCCCGGACCAGGCGGGTCCGGTGTCCACCACCAGGGTATGGCGCCGGGTGTGGATTACCGCGGCATTGCCCTGCCCCACCTCCAGCCAGGTCACCGTCACCGCCCCCGGAGCGGGCGGCTCGGGACCCGCAAGGAAAAAGCCCCCGATCAGGCAGGCCCCCAGCAATCGCAGCGCCCGGCCCGCGGGGACCATCCACAGGGCA
This sequence comes from Spiribacter roseus, assembly GCF_002813635.1. Taxonomy (NCBI): domain Bacteria; kingdom Pseudomonadati; phylum Pseudomonadota; class Gammaproteobacteria; order Chromatiales; family Ectothiorhodospiraceae; genus Spiribacter; species Spiribacter roseus. The sequence goes on from NZ_CP016382.1 coordinate 813,474, forward strand.
AGGCCAGTGGCCAGGCCGAGCCCGGTCAGCGGATCAACCGGATTGAGGGGCCATGGGCCGAGGCCGGCGTCCAGCAGCCACTCGCCGGCCCCGACCAGGGCATCCAGCAGTCGCGCCAGCCCGTGCAGCACAGCACCGCCCGGACCAGGCAGTCCAATACTGATCACCGCCGCGGGCAGTGCGAGCGGGACGATCAGCAGCGAGAAAAGCGGCAGTACCATCAGGTTGACGAGCAGCCCGGCGGGACTCCAGCTGCCAAAGAAAAGCCCAGACAGGGGCGCCAGGCCGATCAGCAGCGCCAGCTGGATGCGCCACAGCCCACTCACCGCCCCGGTGCGTCGTCCCCGGACCACGAGGATGATCACCGCGACCGCCACGAACGACAGCCAGAAGCCCGCGCCCAGCAACGCCGACGGATCCATCAGCACCACACCGGTGGCGGCGATCAATAGCAGCCGTCCCGCGCCGACGCGGCGGCCGAGCAGTGCCGCCAGCGCCAGCACCGCGAGCATCATCAGGGCGCGCTGGGTGGGCAGGGCGAAGCCTGCCATGGCGGCATAACCGAGGGCCGCGCCCACCCCGATCAGCGAGGCGGTGAGGCGGCGCTCGCCGGGCAGCCGGGCCAACGCCCAGAGCCAGCGGCCCAGCCAGTAGCCAAAGCCCGCCACCAGGCCGATGTGCAGGCCGGAAATGGCCATCAGGTGACTGGTCCCCGTCGCCTGGAGGACATCCCAGGTGGTCTCGCTGAATCCGCGCCGATCGCCCACGACAAGCCCACGCAGCAGCGCCCCGCCGGGCCCCGGGGTGGCGGCCAGCTCGCTCAGATGCGCGGCCATCCAGGCCCGCCAGGCCACCAGTCCGCGCCCGGGAGCAAGGCGCCGCGCCTGATCCGGCTCGGTCACGTAGGCGGTGGCGTCGATATGCTCGCTGGCGAGCCACTGTTCGTAATCGAAACGCACCGGGTTCATGAACCCGCGGGGTCGCCGCAGACGAAGCGGCAGCTCCCAGCGCTCACCGGCCCCGATTGCCGGCTCATCGGCGTAGAGGCTGATGCGGATGCGCCGCGGCAGTCCCCGGGATACGCCGGCGATGGATTCAGGCTGCAGGAGAAAACGCTGGCGCCCGTCGCTGGCCTGCGGCAGGCTCACGACGCGACCCACCGTATTCACGGTCTCGGCGCGATCCACCGCCGGGCGGCGCTCAAGGGCTGCGGCTTGACTGAGCAGTGCCACCAGTACGCCAAGCGCCAGCCAGCCGGGCAGCTGGCCCCGACCCGGTAAAGCCAGACAGGGCAGCAGGACGATCGCCATCGCCAGCGCGGGGGCAATGCCCACCGGCAGCATCACGGCCAGAATCAATCCCGCGAGCAGCGCTCCCAGCCCATCGCCCACGCTGCGCGGCATGCGCCTGTCTCCCGATGAGGGTCAGACGCCAGATTATCAGCGCCGCTCAGACCTGCTGGAGCCGCCCGTCGGCGAGGTTCATCCGCCGATCCATCCGCGCCGCCACGTCCTGATCGTGAGTGACCAGCACGACGCTGGTGCCATGGGCGCGGTTGAGGGACTGGAACAGCGCCAGGACCGACTCGGCGGTCTGATTGTCGAGGTTGCCGGTGGGCTCGTCGGCAAGCAGACAGGCCGGTCGGGTCACCAGCGCCCGGGCGATGGCGACCCGCTGACGCTCGCCCCCGGAGAGTTCGCCCGGTTTATGACCCAGACGATGACCAAGGCCGACTGACTCGAGCATGGCCGCCGCCGAATCACGCGCTTCACCCAGCGCGCTGCCACGGATGAGCAGCGGCATGGCCACGTTCTCGAGTGCCGTGAACTCACCGAGCAGGTGATGAAACTGATAGACAAAGCCCAGCATCCGATTGCGCAGCCGCCCGCGCGCCGCGGCCCGCAGCCGGTGCACGGGCTGCCCGCCGATGCGTACCTCGCCGGCATCCGGGTCCTCGAGCCCACCGAGCAGCTGCAGCAGTGTGCTCTTGCCCGATCCCGAACGCCCCAGGATGGCGATCTGTTCGCCGGCGGCGACGCGGAAGTCGAGGCCCCGCAATACCTCGACATCCAGGCCCCCTTCGTGGAATCCCTTGCCGACCGCGCGGCATTCCAGCACCGCTTCGCGCTCACTCATGCCGCAGCGCCTCCGCCGGCGCGGTGCGCGCGGCACGCCAGGCCGGGTACAACGTGGCAAGCAGGCTCAGCCCGATCGCCGAGAGGCTGATCCGCCAGACATCGCCAGCGCGCAGATCCGATGGCAGATCACTGATCAGATAGATATCGCCGGACAGGAACTGGACGTTGAAGAGCTGCTCGATGGCGGGGACGATCGTCTCGACATTCAGCGCCAGGGCGACGCCCGCGCCGGTGCCGATCAGCGTGCCGACAATGCCCAGCAGGCTGCCCTGGATGATGAAAATGCCCATCACCGTCGCCGGCCGCGCGCCCAGGGTGCGCAGGATCGCGATGTCCGAGCGCTTGTCCTGGACCGCCATGACCAGTGTCGAGACGATATTGAATGCGGCCACCCCGACGATCAGCATCAGGATGATGAACATGACGGTTTTCTCCATCGCCACGGCGCGGAAGAAATTGCGATGCTGCATGGTCCAGTCGCTGACCCGATAGCGCCCCGGCAGCTCCCCGGCGATCGTGCGCACGCGCTTGGGCGCGGTCATGAGGTCGTCGAACTCGAGCCGGATCCCGGTGACCGCGTCGCCGAGACGCTGGAGTCGCTGCGCATCGGCCAGATGGATCAGCGCCAGCGAGCTGTCGTACTGCGCCATGTCGACCTCAAAGGTCCCCGCGACCTCAAAACGCCGCAGTCGCGGCAGGATCCCCGCCGCGGAGACCCGCACCTCGGGGGTGATCAGGTTGACGGCATCGCCGCGCCCAACACCCAGCTCATCCGCCAGCCGACTGCCCAGGATGATCTGATACGCCCCGTCGGTGAGATCACTCAGCTGGCCGCTGACCAGGTTGTTGGCGATCCGCGAGACGGCCGGCTCGCGCTCTGGGTCGATACCGCGCACCAGCGCACCGGTCACCGCCGAGCCCCGGGTGAGCATGACCTCGCCGTTGACGAACGGCGCCGCACCGATCACCGCCGGGCGCTCATCCAGCGTGGGCAGCAGCGACTGCCAGTCCTCGAGACCATCGGCGCCGCCCTGCACGGTGGCATGCGACACCATGCCAAGGATGCGCTCGCGCAGCTCTTTTTCGAAGCCGTTCATGACCGATAGCACCGTGATCAGGGCCATCACCCCAACGGCAATACCCAGCATGGAGCTGGCCGAAATGAACGAGACGAAGCCGTTACGCCGCCGGGCGCGGGTGTAGCGAACGCCGATGAACAGCGGCAGCGGCCGGATCATGTCACCACCGGAATACGCCGGTTGACGCGAATGCCCGTGGCATCGGGACTCGCGCCGACACCGATGACCGCGACACCGGCGTGCTGTGCGGATCGCAGGGCGCGGCCGTAGGCCGGATCAATGGCATCGGCGGGACGGATCTCGCTGACATCGCTGCGCTGCGCGCAGAACACCAGCATGCCGCCGGTGCCGCGTTCAGCCAGACGTTGCAGCACTTCGAGATGGCGCACGCCCCGGCTGCTGGGTGCATCCGGGAACACCGCCACGCCGGCCTCAACGGCGGCGGTGACGTTCTTCACTTCAATGAACCGGCCGTCGCCCTCGAGCTGGAAATCGGCGCGCATGGGCTCGTCCGGCACATTCACCTCGGCCCGTAGGGATCCGCCATCGGCCACTTCTGGGATCAGTGCCGGGTCGAGCAGCGCCTCGGCCACCAGGCGATTGGTCCGTCCGGTGTGGATGCCAACCCGCAGTCCCCCGCCCAGTTCCACCTGCTCCCAGGTGTGCGCGTACTTACGGCCACGCCGATCGGTATGCGACACCCACACCCGCATGCCGGGCTCGGCGCAGCCGAGCATCGACCCCGTGTTCGGACAATGGGCGGTGATCGACTCGCCGCTGTCGAGGCTGATATCCGCCAGGAAGCGCTTGTAGCGACGCTGCAGGGTGCCGGCGATAAGCGGCGCTTGATACTCCATGTTGGCAGTCTAACCCCTGCCTGCCCGGCGATCATCCCGTTTCCCGCGATCGCCGCATTGGGTAGACTTCGCGTTCGACCGTCAGTGACCCGCATATTCATGGCCCTAACCGATCCGCTGCTCATCCACAACGACCGACCCGTGCGCGCCGGCGACCGCCAGGACTGGCTGGGTCTGGCCGGTGATGCGCGGGCACTCGCCATCGCCGAGACCGCCCAGCGGCATGACAGCGCCCTGCTGCTGATCACGCCCGGCATGGTCGAGGCCGAGGAACTGCGCCGCGGACTGCGGTTTTTCGGTGTCGATGACATTGAGCTGATGCCCGACTGGGAAGTCCTCCCCTACGACATCTTCTCGCCCCATCAGGACATTACCTCCGAGCGCCTGCGGGCCCTGCACCGTCTGCCCCGCAAAACTCAGGGTGTGGTGATCGTGCCGGCGGCGACGCTCATGCAGCGCATCGCGCCGCCGACCTTCCTCGAGGCGACCGTGATCCGGCTCGCCACCGGCCAGTCCCTCAACCTCGAGGCGATGCGCACATCGCTGCAGGCAAGTGGCTACCGCTGTGTCTCCGAGGTGCTCGAGCATGGTGAGTTCGCCGTTCGCGGGGCGATTCTCGACCTCTATCCGATGGGGGCCGAAGCCCCCTATCGCGTCGATCTGTTCGATGACGAAATCGACACAATCCGCCGCTTCGATCCGGAGACGCAGCGCAGCATCGACCGGCTCGAAAATGTCGAGCTGCTGCCCGCCCATGAATTCCCCACCGATGAGGCGGGTATCCGGCACTTCCGGCGCGAATATCGGGCCCGCTTCGAGGGCGACCCGACAGCGAGTCCCATCTACCAGTCGGTCAGTGACGGCCACATCCCCAACGGCATTGAGGCCTACCTGCCGCTTTTCTTCGAGTCGACGGCGACGCTGTTTGACTACCTGCCGGCCGGCACGCTGGCCATGCGCGTGGGCTCGGTGGATGACCAGCTCGAGTCGGAATGGTCGCAGATTGGCGAGCGCTACGAGCAGCGCCGGCATGATCGCGAGCGCCCGCTGCTCACCCCGGACGAGCTCTATCTGTCCCCGGACGCCGTGCGCGAGGGGCTGAATCACCGCGCGCAGGTGGCGCTGCCGGTGGAGACCGGGCGGACGGCCACGCATGGCCGCGATCGTGCGCTGGCGGCCCGGGCGTTGCCGGATCTGCGCAGCACGCCCGGGGATGACAGCGGGATAGCCGCACTGCGGGCGTTCATCGAGCGGTTCGAAGGTGGCGTGCTGCTGACCGCCGAGACCGCCGGCCGGCGCGAGGCCTTTCGCGAGCGTCTGCAGGCCGCTGGGCTGCAGCCCCGGGAAGTCGGTGACTGGTCCAACTTTGTCGCCGAGCAGCCCGGCCTGGCGTTGACCGTCGCGCCGCTGGATGAGGGCTTCAGCCTGCCCGATGCGGGCCTCGCCGTCGTCCCCGAATCCGCCCTGCTCGGTGAGCGTGCGGAACAGCGCCGACGGCGCAAGCATTCCCCGGACCGCGACCCCGACGCCATCATCCGCGACCTCACCGATCTGTCGATCGGCGCACCGGTAGTCCACGAACAGCATGGCATTGGCCGCTACCAAGGGCTCCAGACACTGGCGGTGGATGGCGTGCAGACCGAATTCCTCACCCTTGAGTACTCGGGGGGCGACAAGCTCTATGTCCCGGTGGCGTCGCTGCATCTGATCAGCCGCTACACCGGCGCGGATGACGAGGCGGCGCCCGTCCACCGACTCGGCAGCGGGCAGTGGGAGAAGGCCCGCCGGCGCGCCGCCCAGAAGGCCCGTGATGTGGCCGCCGAACTGCTCGACATCTATGCCCGGCGTGAGGCGCAGCAGGGCGAGCCGCATGTCGTGCCAGCGGACGATTACGCGCAGTTCGCCGCGCAGTTTCCCTTTGAAGAGACCCCTGATCAGCAGACCGCGATTCATGCTGTCCTGCAGGATCTCCAGCAGTCCCGGCCGATGGACCGCGTGGTCTGTGGTGATGTGGGCTTTGGCAAGACTGAAGTCGCCATGCGCGCGGCGTTCGCGGGCATCCAGTCAGGCCGCCAGGTGGCCGTGCTGGTGCCCACGACGCTGCTCTGCCAGCAGCATTATCAGAACTTCATCGATCGATTCGCGGACTGGCCGGTCCGCATCGAGCAGCTCTCGCGGTTTCAGTCCGCCAAGGCGCAGGCGAAGACCCTTGAAGCGCTCAACGAGGGTCGGGTCGATGTGGTCATTGGCACCCATAAACTGCTCCAGCAGTCCGTGCGCTTCAAGCGCCTGGGGCTGATGATCATTGACGAGGAACATCGCTTCGGGGTGCGTCAGAAGGAGGCACTCAAGCGGCTGCGCGCCAACGTGGACGTCCTCACCCTCACCGCCACGCCCATTCCCCGCACTCTGAACATGTCGTTGGCGGGGCTGCGGGATCTGTCGATCATCGCGACACCGCCGGCGCGGCGGCTGGCGGTCAAGACCTTCGTCAACGAATGGGATGACACCACGATCCGGGAGGCCTGCCTGCGCGAGCTGCATCGTGGGGGGCAGGTGTACTTCCTGCACAACGATGTCGAGAGCATTCAACGGGCGGCCGAGACCCTCGGCGAGCTCCTGCCCGAAGCGCGCGTCGCGATCGCCCACGGACAGATGCCCGAGCGTGACCTCGAGCGGGTGATGCTCGACTTCTACCACCAGCGCTTCAATATCCTGGTGTGCAGCACAATCATCGAAAGCGGCATCGATGTGCCCACCGCCAACACCATCATCATCAATCGCGCCGATCGCCTGGGTCTGGCTCAGTTGCATCAGCTGCGTGGCCGGGTGGGTCGATCCCACCATCGGGCCTACGCCTATCTGATCGCGCCGCCCCGACGCAGTCAGACCGCCGATGCGGTGAAGCGCCTCGACGCGATTGCGTCGCTCGAAGACCTGGGCATCGGCTTTGCCCTCGCCAGCCACGATCTGGAAATCCGCGGCGCCGGTGAACTGCTCGGCGAAGGCCAGAGCGGACAGATCCACGAGGTGGGCTTCAACCTCTACAGTGATCTGCTCGACCGCGCCGTGAAGTCCCTCAAGGCCGGCAAAGAACCGGCCCTGGAGGCCCCCCTGGAGCAGAGTGCCGATGTGGAGCTGCATATCCCCGCCCTGCTCCCCGAGGACTACCTCCCGGATGTGCATACCCGGCTGGTGATGTACAAACGCATTGCCAATGCCGAGACCGGCGAGGCGCTGCGCGAACTGCAGGTGGAAATGATCGATCGTTTCGGGCTGCTGCCCGAACCCGCGCGCAACCTGATGGAGATCGCCCGAATCCGCCAGCAGGTACAGGCGATGGGCATCACCCGCTTTGAAGTGGGCCCCGGCGGCGGTGTGGTGCAGTTCGGCGATGCGCCGCAGGTGGATGCCGGCGCCCTGGTGCGGTTGGTCCAGGAGCAGCCCGCCATCTACCGGCTGGAGGGCCAGGAGCGGCTGCGCTTCAAGCGCGAAACCGAAACCGCCGCGGCACGGATCGAGCTGGTGGACTGGCTGCTGGAGGCCATGGCCATGAAGGAAGCGGCATGAATCGATCACTGCGTGCACTGACCCTGGCAGCCGCCCTGGCGCTGCCCGGTCCCACCGTGCTGGCGCAGTCACAGGCCCCGGCGGAGGCCGCTGACGAGCCGCCACGCTACGCGGTGGAGGTCGTCGTATTCAGTCAGCCGCCGGTGGACGGGGAGCGGGTCGAGGCGCCCGCCAGTGACCCGACGCCCCTGCCCCCGGCAATGGCGTGGCCGCTGCGCGATCCCGATGTCGGGCAGCTGGGGTATCCACGCCTGCCCGTCGCGGATGAGACCCTCGGCGCCGCCGCGCGGCGCATTGATGGGACGCCGGGCTACAAGGTCCTCTGGCATGGCGGCTGGGATCAGCCCGGAGTCGGCGAGGATTCGGCCCAATGGGTGGCCCTGCCGCGGATAGAGTCAATGCCCGGATTCGATGGCATTATCCAAGTCTATCGCGAGCGCTTTCTCCATGCCCGGGTTGAGCTGCGTCAGACGCCCGACCCCGAGACGCACTGGACACTCAGCCAGAGTCGGCGCTTGCGCGGCGACAACCCCCACTACTTCGATCATCCGGCGCTTGGGGTGATCGTCCGCGTCGAGCGCATCGAAGCGGATTAATCCTCATCCTCGGGATGGGCGGCATAGATTGCGTCGACGTTGCGCAGATAACCCTTGTAGTCCATTCCCGAGCCGAACACGTAGCGCTCGGGCACGGTGAGTCCGACATAATCCGCGGCCAGTCCCGGCACCCGGGCGGCGTTCGGTTTGTCGGCGAGAACGGCCGTGTGAACCGATGCCGCGCCATGCTCGCGGCATTCGTCGATCAGGCCGCGGAAGGTGTGACCTTCGTCGAGGATGTCGTCCACCAGCAGGACGTGCCGATCGCGCAATGGCGTCTGCGGCCGCGCGAGCCAGACCAGTTCCCGCCCGGTGGTGGTCTTGTGATAGCGCGTCGCGTGGATATAGTCGATCTCCAGCGGGAAGTCGAGGCGGTTGAGCAGACGCCCCATGGGCACGATAGCGCCCGTCATCACGCCCAGCACCAGCGGCCGGGCGTCGGCCAGATCGGCACTGATCCGCTCACCCAGATGGTCCAGTGCCGTCTCGATGGCGGCGGCATCATGCAGGCATTCCGCCCGCTCGAGCACCCCGGCCAACTGTTCCGCTGTCAGTTCCACGCCCTGCGTCATCGTCATCGCTCCAGTGATTGATAACCCGCCAGTATAGCGGGCCCCCTACAGGGCCGCCAGCAACGATCGTGCCTGACGGTACTCGGCGCTGGCATGAAAACCCGCCAGATCGGGGCCATCGCGCCCCTGCAGACGCGCCAGGCGAAGGGCCGTGAGCGGATCGGGGCGCGGCAGACGCTCGAGGATCGGGTCGATCGCCCGGCCGGCGTTGCCGAACATCACCATGTCACACCCGGCCGCCATGGCGCGCCGCGCCCGCTCGAGCCGGTCGCCGACGGCCGCTGCCGCCGCCATTTCGAGATCATCGGTGAAAATGGCCCCCTGAAAACCCAGCGAACGCCGCAGATAATCGATCCAGGCCGCCGAAAACCCCGCCGGCTCGGCGTCGAAGGCCGGAAACCGCACATGCGCCATCATGACCGCCGCCAGTCCGTTGTCGATCAGGCGGCGAAACGGCAGCAGGTCGGCATGCACCAGGTCCGGCAGCGGGCGCGGGTCATCGACGGTCTGTTCGTGGGAGTCCGGCGCGGTACCACCATGACCGGGGAAGTGCTTGCCCACACACACCGATCCCGCCGCGCGCACACCGCGCTGCCAGGCAAGCCCGAGGGCCGCCACCGTCGCCGGATCCGCGCCAAACGCCCGGTCGCCAATGACCTGACTGACGCCGCGGTCCAGATCGAGCACCGGGGCAAAGCTGAAATCGACACCCAGCGCGCGGAGCTCGGCCGCCATCACCCAGCCAGCGGCGCGGGCGGTCTCGCGCGCCAAAGCCGGGGCGTCCGCGGCGGCGCGACCGAGGCGGCCGATGGCGGGCAACGGCGTCAAGCCCTCCCGAAAGCGCTGTACCCGACCGCCCTCCTGATCAACGGCGATGACCAGCGGGGGGCTGCGGAGCGCACGGATGGAGCGCGTCAGTTCAGTAACTTGAGCGGGGTTATCAAAGTTACGGCTGAACAGTAGGACGCCCCCCACCGCCGGGTGGCGGAGTCGCTCGCGCTCCTCACCGAGCAACTCCAGGCCTTCAACGCCGAGCATCAGTGGCCCGCGCATCACTGCGCCCCGATCCACACCGGCATGCCGGGCCGGCAGAGATCGAACAGGGTCATCACGGCGGCGCTGTGCAGCCGGATGCAACCGTGCGAGCGCGGCACGCCCATGGGCTCGGAATCCGGCGTGCCATGGATGTAGATCAGGCGGCGCTGGGTGTCGACGTTGCCCCCGCGATTGCGGCCGGGCTCCTCGCCGCACAGCCAGAGGATGCGGGTCAGGATCCAGTCACGCCGGGGATGGGCGCGGCGCAGCGCCTCGCTATAACACTCGCCGGTGGGCCGCCGCCCGACGAATACGCTTCCCGGGGCCGCGTCGGCGCCGATCATGGCCCGGATGCGATGCCAGCCCCGCGGTGTGCCGCCGCTGCCCTCACGCTCATCGGCGCCGGCCGCCGCCGTGGAAACCGGCAGCGTCAGTCGGGTACGGCCATCACGCTGTACCACGAGCTGCTGCTGCGGCAACGAAATCGCTATCCCTTCACGCATCGCGGATCCCTCTCTGCCCTGTCTGCAATGCTACCCTACCCGGCCAACGACAACGACGAACGGGGGCAAACCGACCATGCGACGTCTCATTCTGCTGCGCCACGGCCAGAGTGTCTGGAATCTCGAGAACCGCTTCACCGGCTGGCATGATGTCGACCTGAGCGATAAAGGCCGCGACGAGGCCACCGCCGCCGGCAGCTTGATGCGCGACGCCGGGATCCTGCCTGATGCCGTGTATACCTCGGTGCTCACCCGCGCCATCCGCACCGGCTTCATGAGCCTGGATGTGCTCGGGCGGCTGTGGATCCCGATGGTCAAGGACTGGCGTCTCAATGAGCGCCACTACGGCGCGCTCACCGGCCTCGACAAGGCGGAGACCGCCGAGCAGTACGGCGATGAGCAGGTGCATGTCTGGCGGCGCAGCTTTGCCACGCCACCGCCGGCACTGGCGGCCGACGACGAGCGCCATCCCCGCCACGATCCCCGCTATGCCGATCTGGATCCGAGTCGACTGCCCGCCACCGAGTCGCTCAAGGACACGCTCGCCCGGGTGCTGCCGTACTGGCGCAGCGATCTGGTACCCGCACTGCAGCAGTACCCGACGCTGCTGATCGCCGCGCATGGCAACAGCCTGCGCGCCCTGGTCAAGCACCTGGAGGGGATCTCCGACGAGGCCATCACCGGCGTCGAAATCGCCACCGGCGATCCGCTGGTCTACGAGCTGGACGATGACCTGGGCGTCTCGCGCAAGTACTCGCTGAGAGCGCCGGCGTGAGCGAGCTGCCTCATCTCAACGCCCACGGTGAGGCGCACATGGTGGATATCGGCGAGAAGGCCGCCAGCGACCGGGTGGCCATCGCCGAGGGTTGGATCCGGATGGCCGCTCCGGCGCTCGCCGCGCTGCAGCGGGGCGAACTGGCCAAGGGGGATGCACTGGCCACCGCACGAATCGCCGGGATCATGGCGGCCAAGCGCACGGCGGAGCTGATTCCGCTGTGCCATCCGCTGTCACTCTCGCGCGTCGAAGTCGCGCTCGACGTGGACACCGAGGCAGGTGCGGTCCGGGCCGAGGCCACAACCGCCACGCGGGGCGCGACCGGCGTCGAAATGGAGGCACTGACCGCGGTGCAGGTCGCACTGCTGGCGGTCTACGACATGTGCAAGGCCCTCGATCGCGGCATGACGATCGAGGGCGTCCGACTCATCCACAAACGCGGTGGACGGTCCGGCGACTGGTCGCGTTAGCCGTCGACGGCCTCGTTGACCTTGGCGGCATAGATGAAGTCGTTTTCATGCAGCCCGCCGATGGCGTGGGTGTGGATTTCGACCTCACACCAGCCATAGCCGAATCGGATGTCGGGGTGGTGGTCCTCCTGCTCGGCCACGTCACCCGCCTTATTGGCCACCGCCTGGGCCTTGGCGAAATCACCGGTCTTGAACAACCGGGTGATACGGGTGGCATCGTCGTTGAGCGTCCAGCCCGGCACATCCGCCAGATAACGCTCGGCGGCCTCACGGGTCATGGGATCGATTCCCCCCTGGCAGGGCGTGCAGTGTTTTTCGGTCAAACTCATGATGACTCCTTTGTTTCGCTCATGTTTAGCGGATCAGGGATCCGACCCGGCTATCAACCCTGACAACAACCGCTTGGGCCCTGTTCAGTCGGCGTCCGCGACACCCGGGCCGGGCCCGTCCTGCGCCTTCGCCTGCTGATAGGCCGATTCCAGTCGATCAAACCCGACGGTCTCGGGCCGCTCGTCCGCCGCCGCCAGGATCGCCTCAAGCCCGCGGAAGCGGCGCTCGAACTTGGCGTTGCCATCCCGCAAGGCCTGCTCGGCATCGACACCGATACGCCGCGAGAGATTGACGCAGGCGAGGAGCAGATCACCCATTTCCTCGTGGATATGGCGCTGATCCGGGGGTTGGTGGTCAAGTGCCTCCTCCAGCTCGGCGAGCTCCTCGCGCAGCTTGTCGATGACCTGGTGCGGCTCGGGCCAGTCGAAGCCCACCCGAGCCGCCCGGGACTGGAGCTTGCGACTGCGCGTGAGCGCCGGCAGGGCCAGTGGGACATCGTCCAGAGCGCCGGGAGGCGCCTCACCCGCGGCGCGGGCGGATCGCTCATCGGCCTTGATCGCCTCCCAGGTGGCACGCTGGCCGCTGGCGGTGGTCTCCTCGCGTCCGGCAAAGACATGCGGGTGCCGGCGGACCAGCTTGTCGGTCATGCCCCGGGCAATCGAGTCGAAGTCGAACCGTCCCGTCTCGCGGCCGATCTCGGCATAGAACACCACCTGGAACAACAGATCCCCCAGTTCATCGGGGATCGCCGCCGGATCGTCCCGTTCGATGGCGTCGGCCACCTCGTAGGCCTCCTCCAGGGTATGCGGCACGAGGCTGCGCAGATCCTGCTCACGATCCCAGGGGCAGCCGGCCACCGGGTCGCGCAGCTGCGCCATGACCGCCAGCAGTGCGTCGATCCCCCTCACCGTCGCTGGTACTGGCTGGCGCCGAAGAGCTGCTCTTTGGCGGCATCATCCAGTTGGGCAGGCCGGGAATCGGCGAGCACCGCCACCCCCCGCTGTACCGCCGGGCGTTCGCTGATGGCGTCATACCAGCGCTTGAGGTGGGGATAGTCAGTCAGCGACTGGCCCTGGTTGTCGTGCGGGCGGATCCACGGATAGCTCGCGATATCGGCAATGGTGTAGGTGTCCGCCGCCAGCCACTCGTGGTCGGCGAGACGGCGGTCCATGACCGCGTACAGGCGGCTGGCTTCCTGGGTGTACCGGTTGATGCCGTAATCGATCCGCTCCGGTGCGTACTGCCGGAAGTGATGGGCCTGGCCCAGCATCGGCCCCAGCCCGCCCATCTGAAACATCAGCCACTCCAGTGTGTTATAGCGGGCTCTTGGCTCGGTCGGTAAAAGCATGCCGGTCTTTTCGGCCAGATACATCAGGATCGCTCCCGACTCAAACACGGAGATCGGATCGCCGTCCGGGCCCTGCGCGTCGACGATGGCCGGGATCTTGTTGTTGGGGCTGATGGCCAAGAAGTCCTCGGTGAACTGGTCACCCTGACCGATATTGATCCCGTGGACCGTGTAATCGAGCCCCAGCTCCTCGAGGGCGATATGGACTTTGTGACCATTCGGTGTCGGCCAGCTATAGACGTCGATCATGCGGTTTCCTTCCTTTATGATGGCGATATGAACGAGATACCCGGATATCACAGGCGCTACAGTGTGCCGGTCAAGGTCGGCAACGTCACGGTCGGCGGCGATGCCCCGGTGGTGGTGCAGTCCATGACCAATACCGACACGGTGGACGAGATCCGTACGGCCATCCAGGTGGCGGATCTGGCACGCGCGGGTTCCGAGCTGGTGCGCATCACCGTGAACAACGAGGACGCCGCGCGCGCCGTCCCGCGGATCCGCGAGCGGCTCGACGACATGGGCATCGACGTGCCCCTGGTGGGCGATTTCCACTTCAATGGTCATCGTCTGCTGCGCGCCGTGCCCGCCTGCGGCGAAGCGCTGGGCAAGTGGCGCATCAACCCCGGCAACGTCGGCAAGGGCAGCCGTCGCGACCCGCAGTTCACAGAGATCATAGAGCTGGCGCGCGACATGAATCGGCCGGTGCGGATCGGTGTGAACTGGGGCAGCCTCGACCAGGACCTGCTCTCGCGGCTGATGGACGAAAACGCCCGCCGCGCCGAGCCCAAGCCCCCGGAGACGGTCACCCGCGACGCAGTCGTGGTCTCGTCGCTGGAGAGTGCTGAGCGGGCCGAGGCCATTGGCCTGCCCCACGACGCCATCATCATCTCCTGCAAGATGAGTCGGGTGCAGGACCTGATCAGCGTTTATCAGGACCTGGGCGCGCGCTGCGACTACCCGCTGCATCTGGGTCTCACCGAAGCGGGAATGGGCTCCAAGGGCATCGTCGCATCCACCGCCGCGCTGTCCGTCCTCCTGCAGCAGGGCATTGGCGATACGATCCGCATTTCGCTCACCCCCGAGCCGGGTGGCGACCGGACCCAGGAGGTGGTGGTCGCCCAGGAGATCCTCCAGACCATGGGGCTGCGCAGCTTCACCCCGCTGGTTGCGGCATGCCCCGGCTGTGGCCGCACCACCAGTACTTACTTCCAGGAACTGGCCGACGAAATCCAGACCCATGTCCGCGATCGCATGCCCGAGTGGCGCGATCGCTATCCGGGCGTCGAGTCGATGAGCCTGGCGGTGATGGGCTGCGTGGTGAATGGGCCCGGCGAAAGCCGTCAGGCGGACATCGGTATCAGCCTGCCGGGCACCGGCGAAAAACCGGTGGCGCCCGTCTATATCGATGGCGAGAAGACGGTCACGCTCAAGGGCGACGCCATCGCCGATGAGTTCAAGAAGATCGTCGAGGACTACGTCGAACGGCGCTACGGCCTGACGACGGAGGATCGCTAGGCCCGCCCGGCGGCCTACTCCTCGATCTGGTCGCGCTTGTCGGTCACCGACTCCCAGTCTGCGGCGTCGGCGGGCGCCTCCTCACGACGGTTGATGACCGGCCACTGCTGGGCCAGGCGGGCATTGAGGGCGATGAAGTCCTCCTGATCGGCGGGTACCTCATCATCCGGATAGATGGCATCCACCGGGCACTCCGCGACACAGACCGCGCAGTCGATACACTCCTGCGGGTCGATGACCAGCATCGTCGGCCCGCCATGAAAGCAATCCACCGGACAGACCTCGACACAGTCGGTGTAGCGGCAACGCACACAGGATTCGGTGACCACGTAGGTCATGCCTGCGAACCCCCGATGGGCTGCTGGCGCGTGGAGAGCGCACCGCAGACGTCACAGCGCCAGCTGCCACCCGCATACTGGTCAAGCAGCGCCTCACGGACGTCCGGGCGGGCCGCAAAGTCCGCCAGGGTGATGCCATTGAGGAAGGTCTCGATGCGCTCGGCCAGTCCCGCCCAGAGACGCTGATCGAGCGCGGAGGTAGCCCGCCGGGGGCCGCCCTGCCCGTCCATCAGCGTGATGACCTCGCCCATGGCGATCGACTCGGGCGACCGACCCAAGCGATAACCGCCCCCGGGCCCGGGTGTCCCGCGAACCAACCCGGCCCGGCGCAGTTTCCAGAAGATCTGATCAATGTAGGACATGGAAATGCCCTGGCAGACCGAGATCTCAGCCAGCGGAACCGCCCCGGCCTGGTTGTGCACCGCCAGGTGCAACAGGGCACTGACGGCATAACGGCTTTTTGCGGAGAGTCTGATCATGATGCCATGGTAACCGCTATCGTCCTGTTGGAGTCAGCCCGAAGGCCGCCACGGTGTGGGCGTGGTTGACCGGTCCATGCCCTGCTCCCAGCGGGTGGGCAGTGGCCAGGGCCCGCTGTAGATAATCCCTGCCTCGATGGACGGCATGGGCCAGCGGGAGTTCCCGACCCAGGCCTTCGGCGATGGCCGACGCCAGCGTGCAACCGGTGCCGTGGTCGCTGCGGGTGTCGATGCGGGCATGCTCGAGGCGCTCGCAGCCATCGGCGGTGGCCAGCACATCGGTCAGCTGCCCGCCGCCAAGATGCCCCCCTTTGAGCAGCACGGCCTCGGGCCCAAACGCCAGCAGCGCCCGCGCGGCATCTTCCATCTCGCCGACGTGATCGATGGGCCTGCCCAGCAACGCCGCCGCCTCCGGCAGATTTGGGGTGATGAGCCGCGCCTGCGGCATGATCGCGCTGCGCAGACGGGCCATGGCTCCCTCGCCCACCAGCCGCGCACCGCTCTGCGCCACCATCACCGGATCGACGACCCATGGGACATGCGCCGCGCCGCGCTGCAGCTCGTCGGCCACCGCATCAATGACGGCGTCATCGTGGAGCATCCCGGTTTTCACACAATCCACCCCCAGATCCGATACCACCGAGCGGATCTGCTCGCGGATGAAGGCCGGCTCGACACCGACCACACCCTGAACGCCGCAGGTGTTCTGCGCCGTCAGTGCCGTGACGGCGGTCATCGCATAACCGCCCAACGCCGTGACGGTCTTGATATCGGCCTGGATGCCCGCCCCTCCACCGGCGTCCGAGCCGGCGATGATCAGGATGCGCGATGGATTCATGAAAGGGCCCCCGGGGTCTGCTGGTCGTATTGGTGTCGAGCGGCCTGACGATCGAGTTTGCCGGCGCCAGTCCGCGGCAGCTCACCGACGGCCTCGATGAGGGCCGGGTGCTTGAACCGGGCAAGCCGGCCGTGCAGCCATTCACCGACTTCATCGGTGGGCACGCGACCGGGACCGGTCACCCACGCCACCGGCCGTGCGCCCCAGTGCGGATCGGGCACGCCGAACACCAGCGCAGCGGTGACCGCGGGGTGCTGCAGCAGAGTGCTCTCGACCTCCTCGGCCGCGATGTTCTCGCCGCCACTGACGATGACGTTGTCCATCCGACCGACGATGAACACACGCCCCGCGGCATCCTCGCGGGCCAGATCGCCGCTGCGGATCCAGCCATCCGGGGTCCAGCGCGCTGCCGTGGCGGCCGGGTCGTCGAGGTAGCCATCGAAATCGTGGGGACTGCGCAACTGCAGCTCGCCCGGTGTATCCACCGCCACCGGCGTCAGACGCTCGGGGTCGACGATGCGGTAGTCGGTGTGAAAGAAAGCGGTCCCGATACTGGCGCGGTCAGTGGCGGTCATCTCGTCGGCGCGGCCATCGGAATTGACGAAATTGGAGGGCCCCGCCTCGGTCAGGCCGTAGGACTGGCGCACGGTGATGCCACGCTCGAGAAACGGCGTCATGCTGGATTCCGAACAGGCGGCGCCCGCCGTGGTGATGGCCTCCAGCGAAGTGAGCGGGTGGTCGGCAAAACCGGGACTGGCCGCGAGTGCCTGGAGCATGGCCTCGACGGCACCGAAATGGTTGATGCGCTGCTCGTCGATGGCGCGCAGGACCGCCGGCGGATCGAAGGCATCCGGCATCACGACGCAGCCGCCGGCATAGAGAATGGGTAGAACCGTATTCCAGCCACCAATATGGAAAAGCGGGAACAGCACCAGCTCGCGGCGCTGCGCCAGCGCGCCATCCGCAGCCACCATCAGTTCCACGGCGTTCCAGACCATCTGCCGATGACTGACCTCGCAGATCTTCGGCAGCCCGGTGCTGCCGCCGGTGTGCACGCGCAGGCAGGGGTCGGCCAGTGCCAGGGGGCGATTGACGGGTTCCGAGCGCTGCCGGGCCAGGGCCTGCTCGGCTGGGCCGCTGGCGGCCCCAAAGCGCAGCCAGGGACGCTGCTGGGCCCGTCCTTCCAGCGTAGCGGCGAAGTCGGCCAGCGCCTCGTCCACCACCAGCCACGCCGGGTCGAGCCGGTCGACCAGCGCGGTGGCCTCGCCGGCGGTCAGACGATGACTGACCGGGGCAATGATCACTCCGATCTTGCCCGCCGCCAGAAACAGTTCTACGGCTTCGAGCCGATTGCGGGTGATCAGCACGATGGTGTCACGGCCATCCAGCCCAGCTTCATCCCGCATCCAGCGTGCCCACAGGCGGGCGCGATCGTCGAGCTGCTGATAGGTCAACCGACGGCCACTGCCGGGGTCGATCAGCGCAGTCCGTTCCGGCGTCAGGGCGCGGCGGCGTCCACTCCAGTCGCCGACCCAGCTCATCGGCCGATGGTCCATCCCTTCATCCATGTTCATCATCACCCGAAATTCCAGCAGAATGCGGCCATGCAGTACAGTGACCTGATTGATATTGGCGTCAACCTCACCCACGCCCGCTTTGATACCGATCGCGCTGCAGTGATCGAGCGCGCCATCGGCGCCGGCGTGAACGGCATGGTCCTCACCGGCGTCAGCCTTGATGAGTCCCGCGCCGCGATGGCGCTGGCCGCCCGCCACCCGGGCTTCATGGCCGCGACCGCCGGTGTTCACCCCCATCATGCCCGGGACTGGTCCCATGCCAGCAGTCAGGCGCTGGCGACGCTGCTGGATGCCCCGTCCACGGTCGCGGTCGGTGAGACCGGGCTGGATTATAACCGCGACTTTTCACCCCGCACGGATCAGCGCGCCGCCTTTGAAGCACAGCTGCGCCTGGCGGTGGATCACCAGCGCCCGGTGTTTCTGCACCAGCGCGATGCCGAGGACGACTTTCTCGCCATCCTCAGGGACCACCGTGCCGCCCTGCCGGGCGCGGTGCTGCACTGCTTTACCGGTGACGTTGCCATGATCGAAGCCTGCTGCGCGCTGGATCTGCATTTCGGCATCACCGGCTGGGTCAGCGACGAGCGACGCGGCGCGGCCCTGCGCGAGGGGGTGGCAGAGATCCCCGCCAATCGCCTGATGGTCGAGACCGACGCGCCCTTCCTCCTGCCGAAGCCGGTGCGCCAGCCGGCGGTCAAACGACGCAATGAACCGGCTTATCTGCCCCATGTGGTGGACGCGGTCGCCGCGCTTCGCGATGAGTCGCCCGCCTGCCTCGCGGCCTGGGCCAGCGCCAACGCCCGGCGGTTTTTCAGCCTGCCGACACCGGCGTCTCACCCACCGCCTGATGCCGCGCCGCCAGCGCCTGATCGATGACCTCGGGGCCGGCACCCGTCACCGCGCTCCCCTCACTCAGCGCCCGTCGCCAGATCCGCGCCCCCGGCAGCCCCTGGAACAGCCCCGACAGGTGACGGGTGAAGCGCGTGACCGGCACCCCGTCGCGCCAATGTCGGGCGACGTAGTCCCGGTAAGCACGCGCCACCGCTTCGCGTTCGGGCGGTGGGGTCCCCGCCTCGCCGAAAACCCGGGCATCGGCCGCCGCCAGCAGCCAGGGATTATGGTAAGCCTCGCGCCCGATCATGACCCCATCCAGCCGGTCCAGCCACGAAACCGCCGTATCCAGGTCACGGATGCCGCCGTTGAGCACAATCGGCAGCGCCGGGAAATCGTCTTTGAGCGCACTCACCCGGGCATAGCGCAGCGGCGGCACTTCGCGGTTCTGTTTGGGCGACAGGCCCTGCAGCCAGGCCTTTCGGGCATGCACCGTGAGTCCATCACAGCCCGCCGCGACGATCGCGGCGACGAACCCCTGCAGGGCCGCGTAGTCATCCATGTCATCGACGCCGATCCGCGATTTGACGGTCACGGGTAGCTGCGTGGCCTCGCGCATGGCGGCGACCAGCTCACCGACCAACTGCGGCTCGCGCATCAGACAGGCGCCAAAGCGCCCTGACTGGACGCGGTCGCTCGGGCAGCCGACGTTCAGGTTGACCTCGTCATAGCCCCACTCGCTGGCCAGTGCCGCGCCGTAAGCGAGCTGGGCGGGATCGCTGCCACCGAGCTGCAGCGCGACCGGCGCCTCGGCCGGATGACCCTTGAGAAAGCGCTCGGCACGCCCGTACCAGAGGGCCTGGGCGGGGACCATCTCGGTGTACAGAAGCGTCCGCCGCGTGATCAACCGCAGCAGGTAGCGACAGGCGGGGTCAGTCCAGTCCATCATTGGCGCCACACTGAGCGCTCGACCCGGCGTAGTGCGCATCGACGGGCGCGACGCGCTATGATCGACACTGACTTCAGGATTGCGGATACGCGATGTCATTGGTGCGATTTTACACGACTTCCGGCTGTCATCTCTGCGACCAGGCTCTGGCGCTACTCGATCCAGTGGCCCGGCGCCGTGGCCTGCGCATCGAGTGCATCGACATCATGGACGACCCCGCCGCCGAGGCCGCCTACGCAACGGCCATCCCGGTGGTGGCATGCGATGCCCGCGAGGGTGTGCTCCGGTGGCCCTTCGATACCGCCTCGCTCTACCGGTATCTCCCATGATCGCATTACCCGGGCTGCGGCGGCGCGCCATGACCCTGTTGCTGGTTTTCGGTCTTGTGGTGTGCGGCGCTGCCGGTGCCTCGTCCGCACCCCATTCGGGGATCTGGGTGCACGTGGATACCCGCGACGGGATCACCGAGATCCGGCGCGGCGACGAATCCATCCTGCGACTCGAGGAGATCGCGTTCGGCCGCGGTGGGATATCCGACCTGCATCTGAATGGCGATGGGACGACACCCCGCGGCGAATACCGCATCACGCACTTCAATCAGGAAAGCCGTTTCCACCGTTTCATCGGCATCAACTATCCGACACTGCGCCATCTCGACCGGGCCCGCGCCCGGGGCAGGATCAGCGATGAGGCCTATTGGGACACCCTGGATGCCGGTCTGCGGATGGGGCGGTTCCCCCAGGACGGGCCGCTCGGGGGGCACATCGGTTTTCACGGAATCGGTAACGGCGATCACCGCGTGCACCAGGCATTCAATTGGACCCAGGGCTGCGTTGCCATGACCAATGCGCAGATCGAAACGCTCATGGATTGGGTGCGCGTCGGCACCCCCGTCATCATTGAGTGAATCGCCGGGGGTTGAAAGTCGATGAACGGCGCGCAATCATGCGGATGACATTCGAGGCGCGAAATCGCTGGTGATGTCGCGACCGGAATGATGACTGTACAAAAACGAAGGAGTTTTCCAATGAGCCAGACCCTGAAGACCATGCTCAAACTCAGTGCCGCCGCCGCATCGATGGGGCTGCTGGTGGGCTGTGCGTCGCAGACCTCGATTGACGACCTGCAGGCCGAAATCGACGACGTCCGCGGCCTCGCCGACACGGCGATGGATGAGGCCAGCACGGCTATGATGACCGCCGAGGGTGCCGAGACCTCCGCCGCCAACGCCAACCGCAAGGCCGACGAGAACAGCGAGAAGATCGATCGCATGTTCGAGGAGTCGATGTACAAGTAAGCCCGTTTGCAACGGACTGAACCAAACCCCGCTAATGCGGGGTTTTTTTATGGCCGCTTCAGATTAAAGCCAGCCACTTCGTCACGGCGCGAAATCCGTGCCGGCATTCCGTCGGCCGTTTCAATGGCGCGCGCCAGCCGCTGATGGTCAACGCGGTCGGCCCGCCGATCGAGCACCGGGGCAATCGCCTCCACGGCCTTTTCCATCGGCGGGGGTTTCATGGGGTCGTAGGCGTTTTCGGCCTCCGCCGGCAGGACCGGATGGGCCTCGATGAGCAACCCGTCGGCCGCCCAGCCCGCTTTCACCGGTTGATTGACGATGCGCACCGAGGCACCCGACGGCAGTCGATTGAACAGCGACTCCACGTCCTCGGGAAACATCCGAATGCAGCCATGGGTCACACGCATGCCGATGCCGCGCGGCTCATTGGTGCCATGGATGAGATACGCGCCACCGGGGATGTCGAGGCGCATCTTGTGCCGACCCAGCGGATTATCCGGGCCTGGCGGCACGGCATCCGGCAGAGGACGTCCCTGCTCCCGGCGCTCGGTGAGAATCGACTGCGGCGGAAACCAGTACGGGTCTTCGGTTTTCTCGGTGATCCGGGATTCGCCGAGCGGTGTGCTCCAGTCCATCCGCCCGACACTGATGGGATAGGTTTCCACCACCGCCTGCTCCACCTCTTCGGCATCAGGATAGTAGTAGAGACGCATCTCGGCGACATTCACCACCACCCCGTCGCGCTCACCGCGGGGAAGAATATAGCGACTGGGGATGACCACCTCGGTGCCCTCACCGGGCAGCCAGACATCCACCGAGGGGTTGGCACGGCGCATCTCCTCATACCCGATGCCGTGTTCCCGCCCAAGCGACAGCAGCGTATCGCCGGCTTCGGCTTCGATGCGCTGGACCTGTCCAACGACGTCGGTACCGGCCGGTGGCAGCGGGAAGGTCAAGCCGGTGACCGCCGGGGAAAGCACCAGGCATCCCAGCATGCAGCCTGCCTTGACGATTGAGCGCACACGCCTCATTGCGGTCATCCTCAGTTAATTCAGTGGCAGTCTACCGTAGGAAGAAGGCCTACAGGGGTTCGCTTTGCCCGACGATTGAGTGATAATGGAGACATGACGGGCAAGTCCATGACAATGCGGGGATTCGGAGCATTGGCACTATGCATTGCCATGGCGGCTCCAGCCTATGCGCAACCCGTCGACTGGCAGTTGGCGCCATCGGCCGGTCAGGAGCTGACTGCGCATCTCAATGAGCGACTCGATATCCAGTTTGGCGTGACCCACTCCGGCACGCCATCAGAGCGCCCCGCCTCATCCGGGTTCGGTGCCCTCAGCGACGAGTTCGCCTTCTCGGCACTGGTGGACTGGTCATTCAGCGACGAGGGCCTGCGCATGCGCGGCGGCGCTCGCTACGGCGACCAGGATCCGGCAAAGGATAGCTGGCAGTTCTCCGCGATCGAGCGGGAAAACATCCAGACTTATCTGGGGGTTGGCTGGGACAGCAACTTCACCGACGACGAGCGTTTCGGATTATCGCTGGACATGGGGCTTGCCTTTGAAAGTGTCCGTGGCACCGACACGGTGGAGGGCGACACGCCCCGGAATCTTTCCGATCAGACCGGACTGGGCAGCATGTTCGAGAGCCTTCGCTACACCCCGAGCGTATCGGCGGGACTCGAATACCGCTTCTGATCCAGCGGCAGCGATTGGTCGAACCCCGTCTGCTTGGCTCCGGGGGTTCGAACCCCAGGTCCAGTCAGATACGAAAACGGGCCCTCTCGGGCCCGCTTACGTATCTGGCGGAGAGGGAGGGATTCGAACCCCCGGAGCCCGTTAGGACTCAGCGGATTTCAAGTCCGCCGCAATCGACCACTCTGCCACCTCTCCAGCGGCTCGAATTGTCCATTGGCGAGCGACCGAGGGCAAGCCCCTAAGCACCTGGCTCCGCGTCGCGGATTGCTCGGGCGGCGTTCCGGATCAGTGCGGGGCCCTGATAGATCAGCCCCGTGTAGACCTGGACAAGATTGGCTCCCGCCTGGATCTTCTCCACCGCATCCTCACCGGACATGATCCCTCCGACTCCGATGATCGGCAGATCCGGGCCGGCATGCGCGCGCACGGTGGCGATGACCTCGGTGGCGCGCTGCCGCAGCGGGCTGCCACTCAGACCACCGGTTTCCGCCGCATGCCGGGCGCCGGCAACGGCGCTGTGGTCAACGGTGGTGTTGGTGGCGGTCAGCCCATCAACCCCCGCGGCGAGCAGCGCGTCAACCAGCCAGCGCAGGGCATCGTCGTCCAGATCCGGGGCAATCTTGACCACCAGAGGCACCCGACGCCCAGTGGTGGCGTTCAGGGCATCGGCGCGCTCGCGCAATATCTGAACCAGTCCGGTCAGGTTTTCGCCGGCCTGAAGCGATCGCAGCCCGGGCGTATTGGGTGACGACAGGTTGACGACGACGTAGTCGGCGAGGCCATGCACCGCTTCCAGACAGGCCAGGTAGTCATCGGTGGCGCGCTCGAGGGGCGTGTCCCGGTTTTTGCCGATGTTTACCCCGATCGGCACATCGACCTCGGGGGCCGCATCCTCGAGGTGGCGGATCAGCGCGGCCAATCCCTCGTTATTGAACCCCAGCCGGTTGATCAGTGCCTGGTGAGCCGGGAGACGGAACACCCGGGGCGCCGGATTGCCGGGCTGCGCCACCGGTGTCACCGTGCCCAGCTCAATGAAGCCGAATCCGAGCCCCGCAAGGCTGCGGATATGATCGCCGTTTTTGTCCAACCCGGCGGACAGTCCGACGGCATTGGCGAATTCCAGCCCCATCAGCGACTGCGGCGCCTCGACACGCGCCGGAAACAGTCGCCCGCCACCCAGACGAAACAGCTGATCCAGTGAGCCAAAAGTCAGGTCATGCGCCCGTTCGGGGGGTAGCATGAAAAGCAGACGTCTCACGGCACTGAACATAATGGCCCTCGACCCGGGTGATGGAGGTGCCTAGACTGGCACAACGGAGCGTCAATCATAGCAGGAGTGCTTGCATGCGTCGGGTGATCTTCAACCAGAAAGGCGGGGTCGGGAAATCGACCATTACCTGCAATCTCGCCGCCATGGCCGCTCGCCGCGGGTTGCGGACACTGGTGATCGATCTCGATACCCAGGCGAATGCCACGCACTATCTGCTGGGCGAACAGCCCGCAGACGCCGACGACACCATTGCCGGTTATTTCGAAGATACGTTGAGCTTTCGGATCTATCCCCGCGATATTGAGAGCGTTTCCCACCCTACTCCCTACAAGAATCTGGCTGTGGTGGCCGCCCATCCCAGCCTCGAGACCCTGCAGGGTCGGCTGGAGTCCCGCTACAAGATCTACAAGCTGCGGGAGTCGCTGGCGGCATTGGCGGATTACGACCGCATCTACATCGACACCCCGCCGGCACTCAATTTCTATACACGCTCGGCGCTGATCGCCGCCGACCGGTGCCTGGTGCCATTCGACTGCGATGCGTTTGCCCGGCAGGCCCTGGATGAACTCTCGGCAACGGTGGATGAGCTGAGGATGGACCACAATCCGGAGCTGACGATCGAGGCGATCATCATCAACCAGTTTCAGGCGCGGGCCCGACTGCCGAGGGAACTGGTGGACGAGCTACGCGCGCAGGGTTATCCAGTGGTCGAGCCCTTCCTGCCCGCCTCGGTCAAGGTGCGCGAATCCCATCAGGCCCGGCGCCCACTGACGGATCTGGCGCCGCGCCATAAGCTGACGACGGCATTCGCCGAACTCCACGACCAACTGGAGGCGCAGTGAACGCTCCCCTCGACGCCACCCTCGAGCAGGTCCGCTCAACGTTGGACGGCGGTTTCTCCAATGGCGCACTGGTGATCACTGACGATGACGCAATGGCATCGCTCGCCACCGGCACCGACATGCTTGTCCTGAGCGCGCGCCGGGCGGACGAGCGCCGGGATCACCTGCCACAGGTCGACCTGGCGCTGGTCGATGCCGAGGCGGGCTTCACCGACGAGGCCAGTGCCGTTCAGCTGATCAGCCGACTGCGTGACGTGCAGGCCGTGCAGGTGCTCGTCATCGGCCCACGGCAGTCACCCACGCTGATGGGCCGCCAGCAGCTGATCGGTCTGGGGTTCCGGCGCTGGGCCACCACCGGCGAGGGCGACGAACGGCGGCGCTGGTACGAGTTCAGCCTGGCCGATTACAAGGTCACGCCGGACTGGCTCAATGCCCGCCACTGGGCCAATCCGGAGCTGTGGGACCGGTACCGCTGGTAACCGCCTAAGCCAGCGCCTGACGATCCAGCCAGCCGATGACGGCATCCGCCGCCCGCTGCCAGCCCGGCTCGATCATCAGGGCGTGGGCAAGGCCCGGGACGGTTTCCCAGCTGGCGTCCCAGACATGGGCCACGGCGCGGGTTTCAGACTCATTGAACAGTGCATCCTCCCCGCCGGCGATGACATGCATCGGACAGTCCGCCCGACACAGCGTCGGCCGACCGCTAGCGTGGACGTTCATGTCCCACAGGGCGCGCTGGGACTCGCGCTGTACCCGCTCGGCATAGCCGCTCAGGTCCTGCTCTGCGGCGGATTTGGAGAACACGGCGCGCTGGGCTACCTCGGTGTCCATGCTGTCAGGGCCGAAGAACTGCATCATGCCGAACTGCAGATACAGCATCGGATCGCTCACCAGCATGCGCAGCGTCGAGGGCATCAGGCCGTGGGGCGGGACCGGTGCCATCAGCACGGCCGCCGCGACCGGCGCACGCTCCATGTACCGCTGTGCCACCAGGGCCCCCATGGAATGGCCGACCAGAATGGGTGGCGGGCCGTCCAGTCCATCAATCACCGTACTGAGGTCATTGACGTAATCATTGATACCAGCGCTGTCGAGGCGCTCGAATCCCTCACTCCCGCCGTGTCCACGGAAGCTCGGAGCGACCGCATGAAAGCCGTGACGGGCAAAATAATCGAGGAAATGCGCCTGCCAGGACCAGGCGCCCATGAACGCGCCATGGGCGAACACGATGGGCGTTTTCCGCGCAGCGACGCCGGCGGGCGGCCGCTGGCTGAGGACTTCGAGCTGCAGTTCGGCGGTCTGGGCCCAGTTGGGCCAGCGAAAATCGGCGTACATCGGTTCCCCCTTTGTCACGGAGTCGATACGCTACCAGAAATCGTTGAATTTTCGTGCAGGCTCACCTGTCAGACAATAATCGCCATCGACCCGATCAAGGTGAACCATTGAGATATGCCAATCGACTGACAGGCGTGTTCGCCGGACTGATCCTGTCCGCCGCCCCCGCCGGACTACTGGCGGCTGAGCCAATCGAGCCGGGCGCGATCCAGCAGGAATCCGCCCAGGTCGTCAATCAGCTGCTTTCCCGTTACCACTATAACGACCGCGCCAGCGGTGATGACCTGTCCCGGGCGGCCTACGAGGCGTACTTCGATGCCCTCGACCCACAGCGTTATTACTTCACCCGCGAGGACATCGACGCCTTTGCGGGTCGCCGCACCCGCCTCGACGACGAGGTCAGTACCGGCCGGCTTGAAACCGCCTACGCGATCTTCGAGCGCTACCGCGAACGTGTCCAGGCGCGCAGCGACTATGCACTGCAGCTGCTCGATCAGGGGCTTGGCTTTGAGGGCGATGCCACCTTCCAGACCGATCGCTCCGAGGCAGACTGGGCGGCCTCGGAACAGGCCCTCGACCGCCTCTGGAAACGCCGCGTGACCCACGACGCGCTCAAACAGAAACTCAGTGGCCGTGACATGGACGCGATCAAAGAGTCGCTGCGCGGTCGCTACGAACGGGTGGCACGCACTCTGGACCAGTACGAAGCCGAGGACGTCTTCCAGACCTTCATGAGCGCCTGGGCCGGCGAGTACGACCCGCACAGCAGCTACATGTCGCCCCGCCGCTCCGAGAATTTTGACATCAACATGCGCCTCTCCCTCGAGGGCATCGGGGCGCTGCTTGGCAGCGAAGGGGACTTTGTCGAGATCGTCGAGCTCATCCCCGGCGGACCGGCCGCTCGTAGTGGTGAGTTGAGCGCTGGCGACCGCATCGTCGGTGTGGGTCAGAGCGCTGACGACATTGAGGATGTGGTCGGCCTGCGCCTCGGCGAAGTCGTGGACATGATCCGGGGGCCGAAGGATTCGCGGGTCCATCTGCAGATCCTTCCGCCATCAGAGGCCGCCGGCAGCACACAGGATACGATCACCCTGACCCGGAGCACCATTGAGCTCGAGGAACAGGCGGCTCAGGCAGAGGTGCGCACCGTTGAGCGTGACGCCGGCACCCGCCGCATCGGCGTTATCGAGATCCCGACCTTCTATGCCGACATCGCCGCGGCCAACGCCGGGGATAACGACTACCGCAGCACGACCCGTGATGTGCGCGACCTCATCGACAGCAAGCAGCTCGAGGGCATCGACGGGCTGATCATCGATCTGCGCGGCAACGCCGGGGGATCACTGGACGAGGCGGTGCGCCTGAGTGGGCTGTTTATCGATGACGGTCCGGTCGTGCAGGTGCATCGGCGCAATGGCGAACGACGGGTGCTTGACGATGAAACGGGCGATGCGCCGGCTTACGACGGCCCACTCGGCGTGCTGGTGGATGGTCGCAGTGCGTCGGCTTCGGAGATTTTCGCCGCCGCCATGCAGGACTACGGCCGCGGCGTGATCATGGGGGATCAGACCTTCGGCAAGGGCACGGTGCAGACCCTCATCAATCTCGACCGGTTCGGTGTCGGGAATGAGGACACCCGCAGTGGTCGGCTGAAGCTGACGATCGCCAAGTTCTACCGCATCAACGGCAACAGCACGCAGATGCAGGGTGTCACGCCGGATCTCGAAATGCCCTACCCGCATGGCAACGATGCCATGAGCGAGCGCGCAGCCGACAATGCCTTGCCCTGGGACACCATCCAGACCGCCGACTACCGGCGCATGAACCGACTCAATGGGATGCTCGGTGAACTGCAGCGGCGCCATGAACGTCGCCTGCGCGAAGCGCCCGCCTTACGGGCCGTCTCGGACGAGGCGCAGCGGATGCGCACTGCCCGCGAGGAGACCCGGGTCTCGCTCAATGAGGCGGAGCGACAGGCTGCCATGGACCGACAGGCCCAAACGCGCCTCACGGCGATCAACACCCAGCGCAAGGCCTACGGCCAGGAGCCGCTGGACGATCTCTCTGAGCTTGACCCGGAGGCCGTGCCGGACGTGCTGCTCGATGAAAGCGCCGAGATCATCGCCGATCTGGCCGAATTGCGGGCCGATGAGGGGGCACGGATTGCCGGTAACTGACCGCGGTCAGCTCGCAATCAGGTGATCCACCACCAGCTGGGGGCGATCAACGCCGCGAAAGCGATTGACCTCCAACCGGAACACCGCCTCAACGCGATCGCCGGGGGCGACGGCAACATCCGGTGCGGCATTGAAGGCAATGGCGTCAATGCGCACTGAAGGCGCGATCTCGGGGCTCAGCGCCAGTTTCAGGTGATGGTCTCCCACCACACGTTGATCGAGCACCCGAAAGGCATCATTGAACCGCGGCTCCGGGAACTCGGCACCCCAGGGGCCGGCATCGCGCAGCATTGCCGCGGTTTCAAGGGTATAGGCATCCGCCGGCAGCGCACCGTCGGTCCAGATCACTTCGCTCACCGGCTCATCGCCCAACCGCAGGCGCACCTGTTCGATCAGGAGTGTCTTGAACGGCTCGAAGTGACGACGCGCCAGCGTGAGCCCGGCCGCCATCGCATGGCCACCAAACCGGTCCACCAGCTGGCCGTCGCTGCGGGTGTTCACGGCATCGAGCAGGTCGCGCATGTGCAGACCGGGCACCGACCGCGCCGAGCCTTTCAGGGTATCGGCGTCTCCCGGGGCGAAGGCGATGACCGGTCGGCGAAAGCGGGCCAGCAGACGCGAGGCCACGATCCCGACGACGCCCTGGTGCCAGTCGGGGTTGAACAGGCACAGGATCGGCGCCATGTCGCCCTCCGCCGCGGCCGCCTCGGCTTCGATATCGGCGACCGCGGTGTCCCGCATCTGCTGCTCGAGGGACCGACGTTCGCGATTGAGCTGCTCGAGCCGGCCGGCGTGACGCTGCGCCGCGGCGGCATCCGCGGCCAGCAGTGTCTCGATGCCGATGCTCATGTCGTCCAGCCGGCCCGCGGCGTTGAGTCGCGGTGCCGCGCCGAACCCGAGATCGGTGGCCGTGGTGATGGCCGGATCACGGCCCGCGGCCTCCAACAGCGCCAGCGTGCCCGGGTTGGCCCGACCGCCGCGGATACGCCGCAGGCCCTGATCCACCAGCAGGCGATTGACGTGATCCAGGGGGACCACATCGGCAATGGTCCCCAGTGCCACGCGGTCGAGCTGATCCACCAGCGCCGGCTCCGGGCGTTTATCGCCAAACCAGTCCCGCTCGCGGAGTGCCGCCCGCGTGGCGAGCATCGCATAGAAACAGACCCCCACGCCGGCCAGATGCGGTGCGCCGAACGCCGGCGAGTCGACCTGCGGGTTGACGATGGCCCGGGCGGGCGGCAGCGCGGACCCGGGCAGGTGATGATCCGTGACCACCACCTCGATGCCGGCGGCGTTGGCGGCCTCGACACCGTCATTGGCACTGATGCCATTGTCCACCGTCAGTATCAGGTCGGGAGTGTACTCTTGGGCCACCTCGACCAGCGCCGGCGACAGGCCATAGCCAAAGTCGAACCGGTTGGGCACCAGATAGTCGACTGACCCCGCGCCCATGGCCCGTAACGCGCTGACCGCCACTGCAGTGCTGGTCGCGCCATCGGCGTCAAAATCGCCCACGACCAGCACCCGGGCGTTGCTGACGACGGCCTCGGCGAGGGCCTGCGCCGCCGGCTCGAGGCCGGCGAGGCCGGCTGGGGGTGGCAGAGCCGCAAGGCGGTAATCCAGCGCTTCGGCGGTGGTGACACCGCGGGCCGCATAGAGCCTTCGCAGCAGCGCGGGCCAGTCATCCGGTAGCGCCCCGACACCCGGCGCCGGCTGACGGTGGCGGATCTGCCCGCCCGGCGGCCGCGTCACTCGCGTGCCACCCATTCACCGAGTGGTCGTAGACGGCGCCAGAACCGGCGCCGCGCCCCCGGATCGAGGCCAAATTCGCCGCTGCCCCCGGTGCGAAGCGCGACCCGGCGCCCGTCGCTGAGGGCGAGATCCCGCAGGCAGGGCGCCCAGCCTGCCTCGAAACGCTGCAACGCCGCCAACCAGCCCTCGACATCGCCGCCCAGCAACGCCCGCTCGGCATCGGTCCAGACAATGACGACATTCCCCGCGGCCGCGAGCTCCGCACGCGTGACCGCATCGCAGGGGCTGACGGGGAGGCCCAGCGCTGTCCCCACCGCGCGGGCGAACGGATCATCCGTGACGATCCAGTCCACATCGGCATCTGCCGCGGCCGCATCGCCGGGGCCACCGCCCCAGAACCACAGACCATTGACTGACAGGTCACCCCGCGCCTCGCGGGCACTGTTGACGGGATGATCGAACAGGAACATCTGCACTTCGTTGAGCAGTTGCCGCCACGGTCGGCTGGCGGCGTCGTCGGGGATGACGGTATCAAGATACTGCCCAGCGACCGCCCGCAATGCCGGCAGCTCGGGCCCGGGGGGCTGTTCGGCAGTCAGCAGCCATTCACCGTCCCGACTCTCGAGCGCCAGTCCATCGGCGCCGAACAGGCGGTTGAAGTCGGTACAGATCGACGACGACTCGTCATCGCTCAGGCGCAGCGCATCGCCGGCGAAGAGCAGCAGGCGATCTCGATCGGGGCGCAGATGAACGGGCGCCGCCCGGTAGCCCCGACGCCCTGCCGGCGCCGCGAACGCCCGGGCCAGCAACGCCCCGGGCGCCGGCGACGGCGTGACGAGCCCCCGAATCAGCGCTTCGCCGTCCGCCGCCCCGTCGCGACGCCGCCGGGCCTTGCCCAGCAGATACTCCAGTGCGGGAAACGGCCCCGCTGAGGCGGTCGCGTCGGCCAGCGTCGCCGGCACCAGGCCGAGTAAGGCGGGCGCAAGACAACGGATCCTGGGCGTCGTTGACACGCCCTAACCCATCTTACCGAGGATGGCCTCGCGGACGGCGGCCCCGCTGGCATCCACCGTGCTGACGGCGGACTCGGCATGGCGCTGGGCCACATCCGGATCTTTCAGACCGTGGCCAGTGAGGGTACAGACCACGCGACTGCCGGCCGGGATCTGGCCGTTGTCGATGTCGCGCAGCGCCCCCGCCACCGAGACCACCGAGGCCGGCTCGCAGAAAATCCCCTCGTGACTGGCAAGCTGCCACTGGGCATCAAGGATGGCCTCGTCGCTGAACTCGTCAAACCAGCCGCCCGACTCGCGTGAGGCGGTGAGCGCATAATCCCAGCTCTGGGGCGCGCCGATGCGGATGGCCGTGGCGAGGGTCTCCGGGTGGCTGACCGGTCCGCCGCGCAGAAACGGCGCCGAGCCACTCGCCTGATAGCCCAGCATGACAGGGCGCTTGCCCCCGGCCCCCTGATGGAACTGGCAGTCGCCGCCACAGAATCCGCAGGCCTGGGTGCCTGCCTGCCCGGGGCTCAGCACCATCTCGCTGTAACCCATCCAGTAGGCAGTGATGTTGCCGGCGTTGCCCACCGGCAGACAGTGATAATCCGGGGCCGCACCCAATGCCTCGCAGATCTCGAACGCGGCGGTCTTCTGCCCCTGCAGACGGTAGGGGTTGACCGAATTGACCAGGCTCACCGGTGCCTGTTCAGCCATTTCCTTGACGATGCGCATGCCATCGTCGAAATTGCCGCGGATCTGCAGCACCTCGGCACCGTGCATGATGGCCTGGGCGAGCTTGCCCATGGCGATCTTGCCATCGGGAATGAGCACGAACGCCTTGATCCCGGCACGCGCGGCATAGGCCGCCGCCGACGCCGAGGTATTGCCGGTGGAGGCACAGATGATCGCTTCACTGCCCTCCGCCACGGCCTGGGTGACCGCCACGGTCATGCCGCGGTCCTTGAACGAGGCCGTGGGGTTGAGCCCCTCATACTTGACGTAGAGCTCGATATCGCGGTCGCGCGCGACCGGCAGGTTTTCGAGCCGGATCAGCGGCGTATTCCCCTCGCCCAGGCTGATCGGCCGGGCGCCCGGTGTCAGCGGCAGGCGATCCCCGTAGGCACCGATCAATCCGGTATAGCGATTGCCTTGCATCACAGTAGCGCCTCCACGCGAATGCGGGTCACCTTGCCGTGAATGGCCTCCATCGCCTCAATACGGCTGCAGGCTTCATCCATGCGGAACTCCTGCACCCGATGCGTCAACAGGATGACCGGCACTGTCTCGGCCCCGGGGGCGGGTTGTTTCTGGATGACCGCCTCGATGCTGATGCCGGCGTTACTGAGAATGCCGGTCAGATCGGCCAGCACGCCAGGCTGATCCTGGGCTTCAACGCGCAGGTAATAGGCCGTTTCCACCGACTGCATGCCGAGCACCGGCTCGTCGGACAGCGAGTGGGCCTGGAACGCGAGGTAGGGCACCCGGTTTTCGGGCTCGAGCGTGAACTCTCGCACCACATCCACCAGATCGGCCACCACCGCCGATGCCGTCGGCTCGGCGCCGGCACCGGCCCCGTAGTAGAGCGTTGGCCCCAGCGGATCGGCATTGACCATGACCGCGTTCATGACCCCATCGACATTGGCCAGCAGCTGGCGCTCGGGCAGCAGCGTGGGGTGCACGCGCAGCGCGATGCCGTCGCCCTCTCGGCGGCAGATGCCCAGGTGCTTGATCCGAAAACCCAGCTCGGCGGCGTAGTTGACATCGTCGGTGCTGACCTGGCCGATGCCCTCGGTATAAACCTTGTCAAACTGCAGCGGGATGCCAAAGGCGATCGAGGCCAGAATGGTCAGCTTGTGGGCGGCATCGATGCCGTCGACGTCAAACGTGGGGTCGGCCTCGGCATACCCCAGGCGCTGGGCTTCGGCGAGGACGTCGCCGAATTCACGGCCGGCGTAGCACATCTCGGTGAGGATGAAGTTGCCGGTGCCGTTGATGATCCCGGCGAGCCACTCGATGCGGTTGCCGACCAGGCCCTCGCGGACCGCCTTGATGATGGGAATCCCTCCCGCGACGGCGGCCTCAAAACCCACCGTCACGCCATTGGCCCGGGCCCGGGCAAAGATCTCGTTACCATGCAGCGCGATCAGCGCCTTATTGGCGGTGACGACATGTTTGCCGTTATCCAGGGCCCGGAGGATCAGCGACTTGGACAGTGTCTCGCCACCGATCAGCTCGACGATGATCTCGATTTCGGGATCGTCGACGACGGCATGCGCATCATAGTCGAGCTGGATATGCTCGGTGCTGCAGGTCCGCGGGCGATCGGGATGCCTCGCCGCGGCCCGGACGACATCCACGGGGCGCCCCGCCCGTCGCGTGATCTCGTCACGATTGCGCTCCAGCAGGTTGACGGTTCCGCCGCCCACCGTGCCCAGCCCGAGTACTCCGACCTTTACCGGATCCAAGTTCGTTTCTCCCTTCCTGTTACTGCCCAAGCCCATCGCGTCGGAACATCTGCTTGATGCCCCGTACCGCCTGGCGTGTTCTGTGTTGATTCTCGATCAGCCCGAAGCGCACATGCGTGTCGCCGTATTCACCAAACCCGACCCCGGGTGAAACCGCCACGCCGGCATCGCTGATCAGCTTTTTCGCGAACTCCAGCGAGCCCATGGACTGATAGGGCTCGGGGATGCGCGCCCAGGCGAACATCGTCGCCTGGGGGCGCTTGATGGGCCAGCCCGCGGCCTCCAGCCCATCGCAGAGCACGTCACGACGCCCCTGGTAGGTGTCGCGGATTTCCGTGACGCAGTCCTGCGGCCCTTCCAGCGCATGGATGGCGGCCACCTGGATGGGCGTGAACATGCCGTAGTCGAGATAGGACTTCATCCGCGCCAGTGCGGCGATCAGTTTCTCGCTGCCGCACATGAATCCGACCCGCCAGCCGGGCATGTTGTAGCTCTTCGACAGTGAAAACGACTCCACCGCCACCTCGCGGGCCCCCGGCACCTGCAGGATCGATGGCGCCTGATAGCCGTCGTAGACCAGGTCGGCATAGGCCAGATCGTGGACGATCCAGATCCGGTGCTCGCGGCAGATCTCCACCACCCGTTCAAAGAACGCCAGATCGACGCACTGCGCCGTGGGGTTGGCGGGAAAGTTGAGGATCAGCATCTTCGGCTTCGGCCAGGTGTCCTTGATGGCCTTCTCAAGCTCGGTGAAAAAGTCACCGTCCTCAACCAGCGGCACATGACGGATGTCGGCGCCCGCGATCACCACGCCGTAGGGATGGATCGGATAGGCCGGGTTCGGGACCAGCACCGCGTCGCCCGGCCCGAGGGTGGCCAGCGCCAGATGCGCCAGCCCCTCCTTGGAGCCGATGGTCACGATGGCCTCGCTCTCGGGGTCGAGCGATACGTTATAGCGATCCTCGTACCAGCGGGTGATGGCCCGGCGCAGCCGGGGGATCCCACGGGAGACCGAATAGCGATGGGTGTCCGGCCGCTGGGCCGCCTCCGCCAGCTTGTCGACGATATGCCGCGGCGTGGGCTGATCGGGGTTGCCCATGCCAAAGTCGACAATGTCCTCGCCACGGGCGCGGGCTGCTGCCTTGAGTTCATTGACGATGTTGAACACATACGGCGGCAGGCGCTTGATGCGCTGGAATTCTTCGTTCAAGGCGGTCCCCTCGGGGCGGTCGTTTGATCGAACTCGGGATCATTTCCCGAAAGGCACAATGATAAACCCTGAACGCTAAAATTCCCTCCCGGACCTGTCAAATCGGGGCAGTTGCCCGGGGCCCGTCCCAGTCGCTATTGTTGCGCCATGAAGATGAGTCTTGACGGTGCCGAGGGCACCTACCGCATCCAGGGCTACGCCGACGGCGAGATCCGCATCAACGATGTGCGCTACAACCGGAGCCTGCTGGTGACACCCGATACCCTGGTCACCGAGTGGGGGCCGGCGTCGGTGGAGGCCGCCCGCACGAGCGACTTCGCCGCCGTCCATGAACTCGACCCCGAAGTGGTCCTGCTGGGCACCGGCGTCCACCAGACCTTCCCCAGCCGTGAGCTCATGCTGAGCGTGATGGAGACCGGCGTGGGGCTGGAGGTCATGGATACCGCCTCGGCCTGCCGGACTTACAACGTCCTTATGTCCGAGGGCCGGCGGGTGGTGGCCGCGCTGATCATCGATCAGGGCAGATAGTCACCCGGATCCACGGGCTCGCCCCGCTGCCTGAGCTCGAAATGCAATTCGCCGGGCCGCGCGTCACTGGCGCCCACCCGGGCGATCGTCTCCCCCTGGGCGACCGTGGCGCCCTCGTCCACCAGCAGGGCGCGATTGTAGCCATAGGCGGTCAGGTAGCGCGCATTGTGTTGGATGATCACCAGATTGCCGTAGCCGGGCAGTCCATCACCACTGTAGACCACCTCGCCGGCGGCGGCGGCAAGCACCGGGCTGCCCGGATCGGCCGCGATCCCGATGCCCCGCTTGCCGGGTGACCCGGGGTTGTAGTCGCGCACGATCTCGCCCTCCAGTGGCCATTGCCAGGTCGACGGGTCCGGGCGCTGCACCGGCGCCGGCGTCGCCGCGGTCTGAGACTGCCGACCCTGCGGCGGACGCAGCTGCAGGGATTGACCGGGATAGATCACATAAGGGGGCTCAATGTCGTTCCACTGCGCGATGTCACGAAAGTCGAGCCCGGCGCCAAAGGCGATCTGATAGAGCGTATCGCCCTCGCGCACGGTATAGGCGTCGGCCGTCCCGGTGGGGGCAGCCCTTCCAGTGGGGATGGCCGACTCGCGCACGGCCCGGTCGGCGGGATAGTCAAACTCGGAACAGCCGCCCAGCACGAGCAGTGCCGCCGCGCATGCCGCCAGAGGCCGCCCTACCGCGACAGGTACACGACCAGGGCGAGCAGCACGATCACACTGAACCACCCGATCCGCTCCATATAACGACGCAGCCACGGTTCCATGCGCGGGCCGCCCCACCCCAGCACCGCGGCCACCAGATAGAACCGCGCCCCCCGGCCCAGTAGCGACGCCAGCAGGAAGGGCAGCCAGGCAATGGCCATGGCGCCGGCCGCGATGGTGAAGATCTTATAGGGGATCGGCGAAAAACCGGCCACCAGCACCACCCAGAAGCCCCAGTCCACGAACCAGCCACGCGCCGTCTCGTAGGCCGGTGCATAGCCGGCCTCCTCAATCAGGGGCAGGACCAGCTCGAGGCCCAGAAGACCGATCAGATACCCGAGCACACCGCCCGCCACCGAGGCCAGGGTGGTGAGCGTTGCCAGTCGCATGGCCCGCCGCGGCCGGGCCATGCACATGGGCGCGAGCATGACATCGGGCGGCACGGGGAAGAATGAGGACTCGGCAAAACTCAACCCCGCCAGCATCCACGGCGCCCGGGGATGCCCGGCCCAGCGCAGGACCCGATCGTAGAGCGCGGTAAAGACCTTCATCCCTCGATGCCGCCGCGCATGGGGACAAAGCTGACGGCTTCCACGGTCTGCTCGTCGAACGCGCCCGCCCGTCGGTGCCAGACCCGCAGTTCCTGGGTGCCTCCGCCACCCACCGGTGCCATCAACTGGCCATCGTCGGCGAGCTGCTCGAACAGCGCGGGCGGCACCGTCTCAGGGGCCGCGGTCAGTATGATGGCATCAAACGGCGCGGCCGATGGCCAGCCCTCGAAACCGTCGCCAAGGCGCTGCCGGATATTGCCGATGCCGAGCTGGCGGAACAGCGCACGGCTGCGCTCGTAGAGGGCACGAATGCGCTCAATGGTGCAGACCTCATCGACCAGCGCCGCGAGCACCGCGGCCTGATAGCCCGAACCCGTCCCCACCTCAAGCACCCGCGAGGGGATCCGGTCCCGGATGAGGATCTCGGTCATGCGGGCCACCACGAACGGCTGCGAAATCGTCTGCCCGTGACCGATCGGCAGCGCGGTGTCCTCGTAGGCCCGCGATGCCAGTGCCTCGTCAACAAACAGGTGCCGGGGGATCTGGCGCATCACGTTGAGCACCCGGGCATCACGGATCCCGGCGTCGCCCAGCCGGCCGGCCAGCCGCTCACGGGTACGCCGCGATGTCATGCCGATGCCCTGACGGCGGTGATCGTCCATCAGCGCAGTCCCTCGATCCAGCCGGCCACTGAGTCGAGTGCTGCATAACGGGTCAGATCAACCTGCATGGGCGTAATGGAGATCGCCCCACGCTCAATGGCGTCAAAATCGCTTCCGGGGCCCGCATCCTGGCGTGCCCCGGGCGGCCCGATCCAGTAGATGGGCCGTCCCTTGGGGTCATGATCGCGGATCGCCGCTTCGGCGCGATGACGACTGCCGAGCCGGGTCGCCTCGATGCCGGTGACCTCGGCCCAGGGCCGATCCGGGACATTGACGTTGAGGATGGTGTCGGCCGGCAACGGATCATGGTGCAGCCGGTTGATCAATTGCCGCGCCATGGCCGCCGCCGTGGCGTAATGCGTGGGCGCATCGCCCACCAGGGAAATCGCGATCGCCGGCAGACCCAGCGTCCGGCCCTCCATGGCGGCGGCTACCGTCCCGCTGTAGAGCACATCATCGCCCAGGTTGCCACCGGCATTGATCCCCGAGACCACCATGTCCGGCAGCGCTTCAAGCAGGCCCGTGGTGGCCAGGTGCACGCAATCCGTGGGGGTGCCATCCACCCGGAAGACACCGCTGCGGATTTCATCAACGCGTAGCGGGCGGTCCAGTGTCAGCGAGTTGCTCGCGCCACTGCGGTCGCGCACCGGTGCCACCACCGTGACGCTGGCCTGCTCGGCGAGCGTGGCGGCGAGTTCGCCGATGCCCGTGGATTCATAGCCGTCGTCGTTGCTGACGAGAATTCTCATGGAAGGCCCTTTTCTCCTTGCGCTTTTGCCCGTGTACTATACCGATCCCGAGACGCTGCGGGAGACAGCCATGGAAGATCAGGACCGGGAGACCGCCCTTTTCCGGGCGGCCATGGAGGATGTCAGTCCGCTTGAGCACCCGGACACGCCCGATCTGCGGCGCCGCCGTCCGCCACCGATCCCCGGCCAGCGTCGTGCCGACGACCGGGCGGTGCTGCGGGAGCTCGCCGAAGGCGAACAGGACGGCGCCGAGCTGGGCGCGGAACTGGGCGAGGCCCTTGCCTGGTCGCGTGCCGGCCTCCATCGCAAAACCCTGCGCCGGCTACGTCGGGGCGATTTCAGTGTAATGGCCGAGCTCGACCTGCACGGCCACACGGTCGACTCGGCGCGCCGCCTGCTGACCGACTTCCTCAACGAATGCCACCGCCGACACATGGGCTGCGTGCGGGTGATCCACGGCAAGGGCCGGCGCTCGTCAAACGCCGGACCGGTCCTCAAGGGACAGGTGGACCGCTGGCTGCGCCAGCGCGACGACATCCTCGCCTTCTGTTCCGCGCGGCCGGTGGACGGCGGCACGGGGGCGCTGTATGTGCTGCTGCGACGCTGATCAGTCATTGACCGCCTCGACCAGCTCGCGGATCACCATCGTGGCGTAGGCGCCCCGGGTCAGCTCAAAGCGCAGGCGCCAGGTCCCCGGCGCCATCCGCCAGCCAGCGAGCGCAGCGACGCTCAGACGCAGCGCCCGTCGATCGGCGGTGACACGCTGGTCCGCCAGCGCCTGAATGACCGCCGCCCAGTCCTGCAATACCGCCGACTCGCGCTCGATCAATGCCGCCGTCTGCGGCTGGCGCCGATTGGTGGCGCCGGGCAGAGGCCCCGTGGGGTGGATCCGCAGGCCGGCCGCGCGGCGGCGGTTGAAGGCCGTTTCGGCCGCCTCGGCAGCAAAGAGGCTGCCACGTCCATCGAGCACCAGCAGATCGCCGGGGCGCGGCTGGGACCAGTCACCGGCGTCAATGCGCCGCGCCAGCACCGCATTGAACATGGCCGAGCGTGCCGCCGAGATCAGCATGCTGCGGTCATTGCGCGAGCGCGGGCGCTCGCCGCCCGCGAGCCAATTAAGGGCCCGGTCCAGATTCTGTCCATGACGGCCAAAACGCTGGCCACCAAAATAATTGGGCACCCCGTGGCGGGCAATGGTCACGAGCCGCGCGGCGATATCCCGGGGCGCGGCATCGACATCACGCAGCGTAAGGGTGAAGCGGTTGCCCGTCAGCGCCCCCACCGGCAGCTTGCGCCGGTGGCGCTGGACATCGATCACATCCAGCGCCTGCCCGTCCTGATCAACCACGCGACCCAGCGGGGCGAGTGGCGCATTGACCGGCCAGGGCACGGATAACCATTGCGTCGTGACCGCCTGACGGTCCTTGCGCCCGGCATAGCCCATGGCCCGGCGCTCCACCTGCCAGTGCCCGGCCAGCTGCTGGACGGCCTGCTGGGTGGTCAGTCCGCGTTTGCGGATACGCACCAGCAGATGCGGGCCGTCCCCGGTCGGGGCAAAGCCCAGGCGCTCGTCGACTTGGAAATCCTCGGGGCTGACCGCAACACGCGCCGTGCCCACCGGCGTGCCCCAGGCGAGCGGCCAGTCGCCTGTCCCGCTCACGGGCAGTCAACCAGCGCCACGGCGCTGGCGGCGATCCCCTCACCGCGCCCGGTAAACCCCATCCACTCAAGCGTTGTCGCTTTCAGATTGATCTGTCCCTCCGACAGGTCAAGGTCTGCCGCAATGCGGGTGCGCATGGCGGGCAGGTGCGGCGCCAGGCGCGGCCGCTGGGCGATCAGGGTGGCGTCGAGGTTGCCGATCACGCCGCCCTGCCCCGCGACGAGGGCACCCACACGGCGCAGCAGCACGCGGCTGTCGATCTGCGCGTAGGCCGCATCGGTGTCCGGGAAATGCTGGCCGATGTCGCCCTGACCGACAGCGCCCAGCAGCGCGTCGCATAACGCATGCAGCAGCACATCTCCGTCCGAGTGCGCGGCCAGTCCGTATTCATAGGCCACCTCGACGCCGCCCAGCACTAGACGTCGGTCGGCGACCAGCCGATGGGCATCGATGCCCTGACCGATCCGCATCATTCCGGCGTCCTCCGTCGGTTGCGCTCAATGGCATTGGCCAGCCAGTGGATGTCTTCGGGATAGGTGTACTTGATGTTGCCCGGATCACCCGCGACCAGCCGTGGGCGCGCACCGAGCCCCTCCATGGCCTGGGATTCGTCAGTCACCCGGGTATCACGGGCAAGCGCCGTCTGCAGCCGCCCCAGCGGGAACAACTGCGGGGTCATCGCCTGCCAGAGTCCTTCCCGGGACGGCGTATCGGCCACCCGACCCGCCGCATCGGCGCGCTTCAGGGTGTCACGCACCGGCGCGGCCAGCAGCCCGCCATCCGGGTCATCGGCGACGGCCTCGATCAGTCGGGTGATATCGGTCGCCGGGACCGCCGGCCGGGCCGCGTCGTGGACCAGAACCCCGTCGCCTTCCGCGGCGCCCCAGTCCCGCAACGCCGCCAGTCCGGCACGGATCGAGTCCTGGCGCTCCGCGCCGCCCGGGCAGTCGCGTACCCGGTCATCGCGCCGCAGCGAGGCCTGATCGAACAGCGCATCATCGGCGGCCCGCACGATCATCACGCCGGCAATATCAGGTACCTGACAGAGTGCATCGAGCGACCAGGCCAGAACCGGTCGACCGGCCAGATGGTGGTACTGCTTGGGCGTCCCGGCGCGCAGGCGCTGGCCACTGCCGGCCGCCGCGATCAGCCCCCAGAGGCGTTTAGCCATCCCGCGGTCCGATCACCCGATAGAAGTGTTCATCAGCGCCGATCATGCCCATGTCACGGCGCGCCCGTTCCTCGACACTGCGCAGTCCACTGCGCAGGTCGGCGACATCCGCTGCCAGCGCCCGGTTGCGCTCGTCGAGGCGGGCGTTTTCGCCGCGCTGCTCGGCGACCGCGGCCTGCAGTCGCTGCATGGCGGGGACGCTGCCCTCACCCAGCCAGAGCCGCGACTGCAGCACCACGATCAACACCACCAGCGCCGCCGCCATCCAGCGCATCGTCGGACTCAGGCGCCCATGCGACGCAGGTTGGGGAATGCCGAGCGACCCGCGTAACGGGCCCGCTCACCCAGCGCCTCTTCAATCCGCAGCAGCTGATTGTATTTGGCAACGCGGTCCGAGCGGCACAGGGAGCCGGTCTTGATCTGCGTGGCGGTGCTGGCGACGGCCAGATCGGCGATGATCGTATCCTCGGTCTCGCCCGAGCGATGGGAAACCACCGCCGAGTACCCGGCGCCATCGGCCATACTGATCGCATCCAGCGTCTCAGTCAGCGTACCGATCTGATTGAACTTGATGAGGATCGAGTTGGCGATGCCCTGATCAATGCCACTCTGGAAGATGCGCGTATTGGTCACGAACAGATCGTCGCCCACCAACTGGACGCCCTCGCTGATCTGGCGCGTGAGGGTGGCCCAGCCGTCCCAGTCATCCTCGCCCATACCGTCCTCGATCGAGATGATCGGATAACGCGCCACCCAGTCGGCGAGCACGGCGGCGAAGCCATCGGCATCAAAGCGCCGGTCTTCGGAGGCCAGATAGTATTCGCCGTTCTCACAGAACTCGGAGCTGGCGGCGTCCAGCGCCAGCCAGACCTGCTCGCCCGGGGTATAGCCGGCGGCTTTCACCGCCTCGAGGATGACTTCGATGGCCGCTTCGTTCGAAGGCAGGTCCGGGGCGAAGCCGCCCTCATCGCCCACCGCCGTTGACAGTCCCCGCCCGCCGAGCACTTTCTTGAGGGCGTGGAAAATCTCGGTGCCGCAGCGCAGCGCGTCACTGAAGCGATCAAAGCCGATCGGCATCACCATGAATTCCTGGATGTCGACGCTGTTACTGGCATGCGCGCCGCCGTTGAGGATATTCATCATGGGCACGGGCAGGGTGTATTCCTCGGCCGGAGCCAGATAGGCGAACAGCGACTGGCCCGCCGACCGCGCCGCCGCCTGAGCCACCGCCAGCGAGGCGCCGAGCAGCGCATTGGCGCCCAACCGGCCCTTGTTGTCCGTGCCGTCGAGGGCAATGAGGCGCTCGTCAATGCCACGCTGATCCTCGGCGGTCATGCCATTCAGGGCGTCGTTGATCTCGCCGTTGACGTTGGCCACTGCCCGGGTCACGCCTTTGCCCAGATAACGCGTCTTGTCCCCATCGCGCAGCTCCACGGCCTCACGCGCCCCGGTGGAGGCGCCCGACGGCACCGCTGCGCGGCCCAGGCTGCCATCGCTGAGGGTGGCCTCGGCCTCGAGGGTTGGATTGCCGCGCGAGTCGAGGATCTCGCGGGCGTGGATGCGGGTGATGGTGGGCATGAATCGGCTCCTTTTACAGTTCGTTTTCGGCAAATCCGTGCTGTCGGGTGACGGCATCCAGCGCTGTGAGCGCATCGAGGAGTGCCGGCAGCCGTTGCAATGGCCAGCTGTTGGGGCCATCCGACAGGGCATTGGCCGGATCGGGGTGGGTTTCCATGAAAAGACCGCTGACGCCAGCCGCCACGGCGGCACGGGCGAGCACCGGGACATGCTCACGCTGCCCACCGGAGGCACTGCCCTGGCCGCCCGGCAGTTGCACCGAGTGGGTGGCATCGAAAATCACCGGGGCGCCGATGGCACGCATGACCGCCAGCGAGCGCATATCCGCGACCAGATTATTGTAGCCAAAGCTCACGCCGCGCTCGCACACCGTGATCTGTGTGTTACCGGTCTCGCGGGCCTTGTCGACCACATTGGCCATATCCCAGGGCGCCAGGAACTGACCCTTTTTGAGATTGACCGGCAGCCCACAGGCCGCCACCGACTGAATGAAGTCGGTCTGGCGGCACAGAAAGGCGGGGGTCTGCAGCCAGTCCACCACCGAGGCCACCTCATCCAGCGGCGTGGCCTCGTGCACATCGGTGAGGACCGGCACATTGAAGCGCTCGCGCACGGCGGCGAGGGTCTCCAGCCCGGCGGCGCGCCCGAGCCCGCGATAACTGGACGCCGACGAACGGTTGGCCTTGTCGTACGAGGCCTTGAAGATCAACGGGATGCCGCGCTCGGCGGTCATCGCCACGAGCTGCTCGGCGATGGCGAGCGTCTGTGCCCGCGATTCAACCACGCAGGGGCCCGCAATCAGGCAGAGCGGGTGGTCAAGCCCCAGTGGCTGGCCCTGCACCCGGAGGGTCACGAGGCCTGGTCCGCGCGCGC
Organism: Spiribacter roseus; assembly: GCF_002813635.1. Classification (NCBI taxonomy): domain Bacteria; kingdom Pseudomonadati; phylum Pseudomonadota; class Gammaproteobacteria; order Chromatiales; family Ectothiorhodospiraceae; genus Spiribacter; species Spiribacter roseus. The sequence continues at coordinate 856,808 of NZ_CP016382.1, forward strand.
ATCGCGCTGGGCGGTGGCGGCGTCAATGAAATCGGCGAACAGCGGGTGGCCATCGCGCGGCGTCGAGGTGAACTCCGGATGGAACTGGCAGGCCAGGAACCAGGGATGATCCGGCAGCTCCACCGCCTCGACCAGATGGCCATCCCCCGACCAGCCGGCGATCACCAGCCCCGCGTCCGTCAGGCGCTCGGCATAGCCGTTGTTGAACTCATACCGGTGGCGATGCCGCTCGCGGATCACATCCTTGCCATAGACCCGGTGGAACCGCGTCCCGCGGACCAGCGTCGAGGCCTGAGCCCCCAGCCGCATGGTCCCGCCCAGATCCGAGTCGCTGTCGCGGTACTCGCGCAGGCCTTCGGCGTTCATCCACTCGGTGATCAGCGCGATCACCGGGTGTCGTGGGTGGGTGACGAACTCGGTGCTGTGCGCCCCTTCAAGCCCGGCCACATGGCGGGCGAATTCGATCACGGCCACCTGCAGCCCCAGACAGATGCCCAGAAACGGCACCTCCGCCTCGCGGGCATAACCCGCCGCGGCGATCTTGCCCTCAATGCCGCGCTCGCCGAAGCCGCCGGGCACAAGGATCGCATCCACGTCATTGAGCAGCGACGTGCCTTCACGCTCGATGGCCTCCGAGTCGACGTAGCGGATATGCACTTTCTGGCGCTGCTGGATACCGGCGTGACGCAGCGCCTCATTCAGCGACATATACGCATCCGCCAGATCCACGTATTTGCCGACCATGGCCACGGTCACCTCGCCGACCGGCGACTCCATGGCCTCGACCACATGCGCCCAGTCGTTGAGCGTGGCCGGCGGCAGTGTAAGGCCGAGTTTTTCCGCGACGATGCCATCGAGATGCTGCTCGTGGAGCATCGCCGGGACTTTGTAGATGTTGTCGACGTCCAGTGCCGAGATCACCGCACGCGGCTCGACATTGGTGAACAGCGCAATCTTGCGGCGCTCTTCGGCGGGTATCGGCATGGACGCGCGACACACGAGGATGTCGGGCTGGATCCCGATACTGCGCAGTTCCTTGACCGAGTGCTGGGTCGGCTTGGTCTTCATCTCGCCCGCCGCCCCGATCCAGGGCAGCAGCGTGAGGTGAATGAACAGGCAGCGCTCACGGCCAAGCTCGGTGCCCATCTGCCGGATCGCCTCGAGAAACGGCAGCGATTCGATATCGCCCACCGTCCCGCCAATCTCGATCAGGGCGATGTCCGACTCACCGGCGCCGTCTTCAATGCAGCGTTTGATCTCGTCGGTGATATGCGGGATGACCTGGACGGTGCCGCCCAGATAGTCGCCGCGGCGCTCCTTACGGATCACGCTCTCGTAGATCCGCCCGGTGGTGTGATTGTTGGCCTGGGCGGCGCGCATGCGCACGAACCGCTCGTAGTGGCCCAGATCCAGGTCCGTTTCGGCGCCGTCGTCGGTGACGAAGACCTCGCCGTGCTGGAACGGACTCATGGTGCCCGGATCGACGTTGATGTAGGGGTCAAGCTTGACCATGGTCACGCTGAGGCCGCGTGCCTGCAGGATGCTGCCCAGGGAGGCGGCGGCGATGCCCTTGCCCAATGAGGACACGACACCGCCGGTGATAAAGATGAATCGCGTCATTATACCGTCGGTCTGGTGGCGGAATGGGTGAGCCGGCTGCCCCCCCCGGAATGGCTATGGAACTTAGCAGAACGACCCGTCTGGCACAATCTGGCCGGTGGCCGTCAGCCATGCCCAGTCAGCCCCGGCCGCCGCGTCATGAGGCCGCCAGCAAAAGCTCTGGACCCCGCCCGCCGGCCAGCGCGCCTGGCCCTCGCGGGTCGGCCCAAGACCCGCCACCGCCAGACAGGTGTCGTGCTCATCCACGAGCACCGGCAGTCGATCCCGCCACCAGGGCACCACGCCGTGTTCGCGGAGCACCTCGCGGGCGGGCTTGGTGGGCCGCCCGGCCAGCGCCAGCCGCTCGCCGGGGTAGAGTCCGCGCAGCCACAGAGGCCCGGCCGGGGGCAGCCCCGCCGCCACACCCAGGTCGCCCCAGCCGGCTTCACGGGCCCCGGTCGGCAGGCGCTGTGACGGCGGAATGGCCGGCAGTGCGGCGGGCAATCGATACAACCACCCGCCGTGACGCCGGACCTGCCCCCCGGGCCATGCCAGCACCGGTCCGCGGTCGGCAGCGGCATCGGTAAGCGCGCGTATGCCGGCCTCCAGGCGTTTCTGCCCGGGGAGTGGCTGGCCACCGGCGCGGATCCACTCGCGCAGCATCAGACGCCGGACCGGACCGGTCCGGGCCCGCCAGTCCGCCAGGGACAGCGGCCCACGCCCCTCGCCCAGCCACTCTGCGATGACCGCGCGCTGCCCGCGGGCATGATCCGCCAGGCGGCCGGCCGCCGCCGCAGCCCCCGGCCAGCGCGCCTTCATCACCGGGATCACGCGGTGGCGCAGGTAATTGCGATCGATATCCAGCGAGGCATTGCTGGGATCTTCCACCCAATCCAGGGCATGCCGGGCGGCATAGGCGGCGAGCTGAACACGGGAGACGTCGAGCAGCGGGCGGACCAGCCAGCCCCGCCCCAACGGTCGCAGCGGCGCGATCCCCGCCAGGCCATCCGGCCCGGTGCCGCGCAGGAACCGGTAGAGCAGCGTCTCGAGCTGGTCATCGGCATGGTGGGCCGTGAGTACCGCTTCGTGGTGATCAAGCCCGGCCGCCAGTGCGCGGTAACGGGCATCGCGCGCGCCGCCCTCCTGGCCCTCATCACGGTGATCAGGGCGGACATTGAGCTGCTCGAAGCCCACACCCAGGCCCAGGGCGGTCGCGCGGCAATGCGCCGCCCAATCGTCGGCGGCCGGCTGCAGGCCATGGTGGACATGCACGGCGCGCACGGGTCGTTGGCCCTGGGCGGCAAGGTGCAGCAGAACGGTGGAATCGAGCCCGCCGCTGAAGGCCACCACCAGCTCCGGGCAGCGGGCCGGCAGCGCCGCCTCGAGCCGCGCGACGTCGACCGCCGCCGACATTGTGCGGTTACTGCTTGAACTCACCCAGCGCCATCAGACGGTCATAGCGCGCCGCACACAGCTGATCGACATCCAGCCTCGACAGGGCCGCCCAGTGCCGGCGCAGGGCATCCCCCAGCCGCCGCGAAGTCTCCTGCCAGTCGCGGTGGGCACCGCCCAAGGGCTCTTCGATGACCTCGTCATTGAGGCCCAGCTCGGCGAGGCGCGTCGCCGTGATCCCCATCGCCTCGGCGGCATCGGCCGACTTCTCGGCGCTTTTCCAGAGGATCGATGCGCAGCCCTCCGGCGAAATCACCGAATAGGTGCTGTATTGCAGCATCAGCAGCCGGTCACCGACCCCAATCGCCAGAGCGCCACCGGATCCCCCCTCGCCGATGACCGTACAGATCACCGGCGTGCGTAGCCCCGACATCACGAACAGGTTATGGGCGATGGCCTCGCTCTGACCGCGTTTTTCGGCATCGACGCCGGGATAGGCCCCGGGTGTATCGATGAACGTGAAGACCGGCAGTGAAAAGCGCTCGGCCATCTCCATCAGTCGCTTCGCCTTGCGATAGCCCTCGGGGCGTGGCATGCCGAAATTGCGGGCGATCTTCTCGCGGGTGTCGCGGCCCTTCTGCTCGCCGATCACCATCACCGGCTCACCATCGAGGCGCGCCAGGCCACCCACGATCGCCGCATCGTCGGCAAAGGCCCGATCCCCGTGCAGCTCTTCAAAGTCGGTGAAAATGGCCTCGATGTAATCCAGCGCGTAGGGGCGGTAGGGATGCCGCGCCAGCTGCGAGACCTGCCAGGCGCTGAGGTTGCGGAAGATCTGCTCGGTCAGCTGCCGGCTCTTGGCCCGCAGGCGCGTGAGCTCGTCGCTGATATTGATCTCGGCGTCGTCGTTGACGTAGTGCAGCTCTTCAATCTTGGCCTCAAGTTCGGCGATGGGCCGCTCGAACTCCAGGAAATTCAGATTACTCGACCCCAATGCTGCACTCCCCTACCTGTGGTGCCGCGAAGTCTATCATGCCCCTAGCGGCGGTAGTCGACGGCCACCCGATCCGCCGCCAGCAGGCGTGTCAGCCGGGTGATCAGCTCGGGCTCGGGCCGCACCCGCCATTCATCACCCAGCCGCAGTCGGGCCAGGGCGCCCTCCCCCTCGTAGTCGATGCACACCGGACAGCCGCCTGACTGGTAAGGCGAGAGTGCTTCGGCGAGGGCCGGTACAAAGCCGTTGCCCGCCTCACCCGCGGCCACGCGCAGCACCAGCCGACGGGCAAACTGAAGCCGCGCGCCGGCGAGGTCGTAGACCCGCTCGGCCGACACGCGATACCCATCACTGAATTCGTCATAGCCCAGATCACCCTCCACCACGATGAGCTGGTCCTTTTCCAGCAGATGCCGGTGGCGCTGATAAACATCGCCAAACAGGATCACCTCGAGCCGCGCGGTCCGGTCATCGAGGGTGACAAAGCCCAGCCGCCGGCCACTCTGGGTGACCCGGCTGCGCGCCGCGACCACCAGACCGGCGACCACCACCCGGGCCTCGCCCTTGCCGCGGGCGCTGTTGCGATCGAGCCCCGTCGAGGCCTGGTTGAGCCGGCAACTGATGAATCCCGAGAGCTCGGCCTCGTGCTCTTCGATGGGGTGGCCGGTCAGATACAGGCCCAGGGTCTCCTTCTCCGCCGCCAGCCGCTCGCGCTCGGCCCATTCGGCACAATGCACGGCGCTGGCCTCGTGGTGCGGCCCGGCCGCGGATTCGGCCGGCGCGCCCAGACCAAACAGATCATCCTGTCCCAGCTCGGCATTACGGCTCTGCTGCTCCGCCGCCTGCAGTGCCGCCGGCAGCGTCGCCATCGCCGAGGCGCGGTTCGGACTGAGGGTATCCAGGCTGCCGGAGCGGATCAGGGCCTCGAGCACCCGGCGGTTGACGCGGCGCAGGTCAATGCGCCGGCACAGGTCGTGCAGATCGGCGAAGGCGCCACCGTCCCAGCGGGCCTCGATGATCGCCTCGACAGCGGCTTGCCCGACGCCCTTGACGGCGCCCAGGCCGTAGACGATGCCACCGTGATCCGGGGCCTGGAACATCCAGTCCGAGCGGTTGATGTCCGGCGGTGCCACCTCCAGCGACATCGCCCGACATTCGTCGATCAGGGTCACGACCTTGTCGGTGTTATCCATGTCGGATGACAGCACCGCCGCCATGAACGCGGCCGGGTAATGCGCCTTCAGCCACGCCGTCTGATACGACAGGAGCGCATACGCCGCCGAGTGGGACTTATTGAAGCCGTAGCCGGCGAACTTCTCCATCAGATCGAACAGGCCCTCGGCCTGTGCGTCGGGCAGGCCCTGCTCCTTCGCACCGGCCAGAAAGAGGGTCCGCTGTTTCGCCATTTCGGCGGGTTTTTTCTTGCCCATCGCGCGCCGCAGCAGATCGGCCTGACCCAGGCTGTAACCGCCCACGGCCTGGGCGATCTGCATGACCTGCTCCTGATAGAGGATCACTCCGTAGGTGGGCTCGAGGATCGGTTTCAGCGCGGCGTGATGCAGTTCGGGCGTGGGATAGGCGACCGGCTTGCGACCGTGCTTGCGGTCGATGAAGTCCTCGACCATGCCCGATTGCAGCGGCCCCGGCCTGAACAGCGCCACCAGCGCGATGATGTCTTCGAAACTGTCCGGGCGCAGACGCCGGATGAGATCCTTCATGCCCCGCGACTCGAGCTGGAACACAGCGGTGGTCTGGCAGTCCTTGAGCCGCTCGAAGGTGGGGCCGTCATCCAGCGGGATGGTCTCGATATCCAGTGGCGTCTCGCCCTGATCGGCGCGCAGCGCGTTCACCGCGCGCACCGTCCAGTCGATGATGGTGAGCGTGCGCAGGCCCAGGAAGTCGAACTTCACCAGGCCCACCGCCTCGACGTCATCCTTGTCCAGCTGGGTGGCGAGCCCGCCACCCCCCGGCTCACAGAACAGCGGCGAGAAATCGGTCAGATCGCTGGGCGCGATCACCACCCCGCCGGCGTGCTTGCCGACATTGCGTGACAGGCCCTCGAGGCGCTGGGCCAGATCAAGCAGAAAGCGGACGTCCTCGTCCTGTTCGCCCAGCTTACGCAGATCCGCTTCCTGGGCCATCGCCTTGTCCAGCGTCATCCCCACTTCAAACGGGATCAGCTTGGCGATGCGATCGACATAGCCATAGGCATGCCCCAGCACCCGGCCGACGTCACGGACCACGGCCCGTGCGGCCATGGTGCCGTGGGTGGCGATCTGCGAGACCTTCTCGCGGCCGTACCGCTCGGCCACGTAATCGATGACCCGGTCGCGCTTTTCCATGCAGAAGTCGACATCAAAATCGGGCATGGACACCCGCTCGGGGTTGAGAAAGCGCTCGAACAGCAGGTCATAGCGCAGCGGATCCAGGTCGGTGATATCCAGCGCGTAGGCGACCAGCGAGCCGGCGCCGGAACCCCGTCCCGGCCCCACCGGGATGGACTGTGATTTCGCCCAGCGGATGAAGTCGGCGACGATCAGGAAATACCCGGGGAACCCCATCTCAATGATCACGCCAAGCTCGTGCTCGAGCCGCTCGCGGTACTCGGCCTCGCTGCCCCCCGGCGTGCCCAGCCGCTGGATGCGCTGATCCAGCCCCGCGCGCGCCTCGGCCCGGAGGTAATCATCAATGGTCTGGTCGGTGGGCACCGGGAAATCCGGTAGCACGTTCTGGTCCAGCGTCAGCGAGAGGTTGCAGCGCCGCGCGATCGCCAGGGTGTTCTCCAGCGCCTCGGGCAGGTCGGCGAAGCGTTCGGCCATTTCCTCAGGACTGCGCAGGTGCTGTGATTCGCTGTAGCGCCGCGGCCGGTTGTCATCATGCAGCACCCGGCCTTCATGGATGCAGACCCGGGCCTCGTGGGCTTCGAAGTCGGAGGGCTCGAGAAAGCGCACGTCGTTGGTGGCCACCACCGGCACCGCGCACTCGCCGGCCAGAGCGACCGCCGCATGGACGTGGGCATCGTCCCCCGGACGCCCGGTACGCTGCAGTTCAAGGTAGTAACGATCGCCGAACCGCTCCTGCCAGAACGCGAGCCGGCGCCGGGCCAGGTCGCCGTTGCCGGCCACCAGGGCCTCGCCGACATCGCCGCGGGCCGCCCCGGAGAGCACGATCAGCCCCTCGTTCCAGTCATCCAGCCACTGGCGGTCGACCAGCGGCAGCCCCTGACCCTGTCCCTGCAGATAGCTCGCGGTGATCAACCGGGTCAGGTTGGCGTAGCCGGCGTCGTTCATGCACAGAAATGTCAGCGTGTGGTGATCGTCGCGGTCACCGGCGGCGATGCGCAGATCCGCGCCAATCAGCGGCTTGACGCCGGCGGCCACCGCGGCGCTGTAGAACTTGACCATGCCGAACAGGTTGCCCTGATCGGTGATGGCGACGGCGGGCATGCCCTGTCGCGCCGCTGCTTCCACCAGCGGTTTCACGCGCACGGTCCCGTCGATCAGGGAGAATTCCGTGTGCAGGTGGAGATGGACAAAGCCTGGGGGCATGAGGTCAACCGGATCGCCAACTTGAGGGGGTTATATTACCGCCCGGAGGCTGGCGGAAGATAGCGGGCCAATGCCGCGCGGACCGGTCTGAAGCTGCGGCGATGCTCGGCACAGGGCCCATGGCGGGCGAGCCGCTCGCGGTGCAGCGCGGTCGGATAACCGCGATGCCGGTCGAATCCATAGTCGGGATAGCGGGCATGCAGATCCAGCGCGAGGCGGTCACGATAGACCTTGGCGATGATCGACGCCGCGGCAATGGCCGGCACCCGATCGTCACCGCCCACGAGGGCGGTCACCGGGGGCGCGACGCTCGGGCAGTCGCGCCCGTCCACCCGCACCGCCACCGGTGTCGGTGTCAACGCCTCGACCACGCGTTGCATGGCAAGCAGGCTTGCGCCGCGGATGTTCAGCGCATCGATCTCGCCCGCGCTGGCGACGGCAATCTCCCAGGCCACGGCCGAGGCGCGGATACGCGCATCCAGACCCTCACGCCGCCGCGCCGAGAGGCGCTTCGAGTCGCGCAGATCCGTCCAGTCGTCGGCGGGGTCGAGGATGACCGCCGCGGCCACCACCGGACCCGCCAGCGGCCCGCGCCCGACTTCATCGACCCCGGCAATGCCGGCTTCCACCGACTCCATCAGACCGGCCCCGGCGACCCGTCCAGGAGCTCGCCCACCGCATCGGCGGCGCGCTCGCCGGCGTCCTGGCGCAGTTCGCGATGCAGGGCGGCGAACCGGCGGGCCATCGCTTCGCGTTGCACGGGGGAGTCGAGCAGGCGGGTAAGCGCCGTGGCCAGATTCTCGGCCGTGGCCTGGTCCTGGACGAATTCCGGCATCAACGCCTCGCCGGCCATCAGGTTGGGCATGGCAAAGTGGCTGATGCGCAGACTGCGCCGAATCAGCACAGCAGTCAGCCAGTTGACCCGATACGCCATGACCGCTGGGCAGTGCAGCAACATGGCTTCGAGGGTTGCCGTCCCCGAGGCGATCAGACCGGCATCGGCCGCGGCCAGCACCGTACGCGCCTGACCGGCCACCACCTCGATGGGCATTAGCGGCGTGATGCCGTCAAGCGCCGCTTCAATGCGGGCCTGTAGCGCGGGCGTGGCGGCCGGGATCACAAAGCGCCGCTGCGGTGCTGCCTCCGCAAGCCGCGCCGCCACATCGAGGAAAACTGGTAACAGCGCCTTGATCTCGCTGCCGCGGCTGCCGGGCAGCAGCGCAATCAGGGTCTCGTCGGCAGCCACGCCCAGTGATTCGCGTGCGGCGTCCGCCGTGCCGGCCGGATCGATGGCGTCCGCCAGGGGATGGCCGACGAACCGGGCGTCCACGCCCTGCGCCTGCAGATAATCGGCCTCGAAGGGGAAGATGCAGAGCATGCGATCCACGGCCTGACGGATCGCGCGCAGCCGGCCACTGCGCCAGGCCCAGACCGTGGGACTGACGTAGTGGACCGTCGGGACCCCGGCCCGGCGCAGCGAGCGCTCCAGGCCCAGATTGAAATCGGGGGCGTCAATGCCGATGAAAAGATCCGGTGGATCGGCCCGCCAGCGCCGCCGCAGGTCACGACGGATGGCGAGGAGTCGTGGCAGATGCCCCAGCACCTCGACGATGCCCATCACCGAAAGCGCTTCGAGGGGGTGGTGGCTGACAAGGCCGGCCGCCTGCATGTCAGGACCGCCAACACCTTCAAACCGGGCATCGGGATAACGGCGCGCCAGGGCGCGGATCAGTCCGGCGCCCAGGAAATCGCCAGACGGCTCGCCGGCAACCAGCGCGATTCGCACGATCGCGCTCCGCTCAGCGCACGATGCCGCGGGGCGAGGCCTGCAGGAATGCCACGAACCGTTGCAGCGCCGGGTCGTCGGTGGCGTCCGCCTCGATCGCCTCGATGGCCTCCTGCAGCCGCAGGCCGCGCTTGTAGAGGGTGCGGTAGGCCGATCGCAGCCGGCGTTGCCCATCGCTGTCAAAACCGCGCCGCCGCATCCCCTCGCTGTTGGTGCCATGCGGCGTCGCTGGGTCGCCGGCCACCATCACCCAGGGCGGCACGTCGCGCCGTACACAGCTGCCCATGGAGGTGAAACATCCCTCGCCGAGGCGACAGAATTGATGCACCAGGGTAAACCCACCCAGGGTCGCCCGGTCCCCCACGCTGACGTGACCGGCCAGAGAGGCGCCGTTGGCGAAGACCACCCCCTGTCCCACCTGACAGTCATGGGCGATATGCACATAGGCCATGATCCAGTTGCCATCGCCGATGCTGGTCACGCCACCGCCGTCCTGAGTGCCACGGTTGATGGTGACGAACTCGCGGATCGTATTGTTGCGCCCGATCTCCAGGCGGCTGGTCTCGCCCTCGAACTTTTTATCCTGGGGCTGCTCACCCACCGAGGCGAACTGGAAGATGCGGGTGCCGCTGCCGATCCGGGTCGGGCCGTTGACGACCGCGTGTGAGCCGATCTGGCAATCGGCCTCGATCACCACCTGGGGGCCGATCACGGCATAGGGCCCGATCCCGCTGCCCGCGGCAATCTCGGCACTCGGGTCGACGATGGCGGTGGGATGGATGTCGCTCACGACGCCCCCATCGTGCAACGGATCCCCGCGCTTGTGACCAACCGGCCGTTGACCTCGATGCGGGCCTTGAAAAGCCAGATACCCCGGACCACCCGGTCAAGCCGGGCGCTGATCGCAAGCTGATCCCCGGGGCAGGCCGGCTGCTTGAAGCGCGCCTCATCCACACCCACCAGATAGAAAAGGGGCGGCGTCGCCGGCATCTCGACGTCGGGCTCGGCCTCGCGGGTGACGTACGCCAGCAGTCCGCAGGCCTGGGCCATCGATTCGACCAACAGCACGCCGGGCATGATGGTCTTTTCGGGAAAATGCCCCGGCACCCAGGGCTCGCTGGCGCTGACGTTGCGGAGCGCGCTGATGGACTCGCCCGGGGTGTAATCGACGACCTGGTCGACCATCAGAAACGGGTACCGATGCGGCAGCCGCTCGCGTATCGCCTCGGGCCCCATCCAGCAGTCCACGGCGTCGGTTTGATCAGCGCCCATCACGATCCTTTGTGGTTTCCATCAATCGCTCCAGTTTTTCGAGGCGGCGGGCCATGTCATCAAGCTGCCGGAACCGCACCGCACTGCGCCGCCATTCGCGGGTGGGCATCAATGGCACGCCCGAGGAATACACCCCGGCGTCGTGAATATTACCGGTGATCATGCTCATGCCGGTAAAAGTGGCGCCGTCGGCGATCTCCAGATGCCCGACAAAGCCGACACCGCCTGCGATCCTACAGTATCGCCCGATGCGCGTGCTGCCGGAGATGCCGGCATTGGCCGCCACCACCGTGTGTTCACCAATCTGCACGTTATGCGCGATCTGCACCAGATTGTCGATCTTGCAGCCATCGCCGATCCGGGTATCACCCTGCGAGCCGCGGTCCACCGTGGTGTTCGCACCGATCGAGACATCGTCGCCAATCAGCACACGCCCAAGCTGGGGGACCGACTCCCAGTGATCGCCGGCGTCCGCAAAACCGAACCCGGCGCTGCCGATGACGGCGCCGGGCAAAACCTCGACGCGCTCGCCGAGCCGGCTGCCCGCCAGCACCGACGCGTTGGCGCCGATCTGGCAGCCCGCTCCCAGCGACACCCCGGTCCCGATGACGCTGCCCGGGCCGATCGAGCAGCCCGGTCCAATCCACGCGTCGGCCTCGATCACCGCCTGCGCCGCCACGCTGGCGGACTCGTCGACCCGGGCATCCGGCGCGACCACGGCCGTCTCATCTACGCCTGCCGTGGGCGCTGGCGGCGGGTTGAGCAGCCACGCGATACGGGCGAAGACCAGATAGGGATTGTCCGCGCGCAACACCGCGAACCGGGCGCCCTGCGCGGATTCCTCACGCGGCAGGATGACCGCTGCGGCTCGCGTGTCCGCCAGTTGCGCACGATATCGACGGTTCGCCAGAAAGCTGATCTCGTCCGGGCCCGCGGTTTCCAGCGGCGCCACCGCGTGAATGGCCACCTGGCCGGCCCCTTCGCAGACGCTCCCGGTCAGCGCCGCCAGCTCATCGAGCGTATACCGCGAATCGGCCACCGGTGACTCCCCTTTTATTCATTGTTATTGCGCTGTTCGTACTGCCGCTCGAGCCGCTCGATGATGCGATCGGTGATGTTCACCGCATCGCTGGCAAAGACGACGCCGTCACTGACCACCAGGTCATAACCCTGCTCGGCCGCGAACCGCTCGACCACCCGCAGGATGCGCTGCTGCAGATCGCCCAGCGCTTCGTTGCGGCGCAGGTTGAAGTCCTCGCGGAAAATCTCCTGCTGGCGCTGGATCTGTCGGCGCTGATTGACGATGCGGCGGCGCAACGCCTCCTCGGCCTCGCTGTCGAGGTTCATGCGCTGATTGGCGAGCCGATCCTCGAGATCGCGCAGCGACTCCTGCAGGGCGATGATCTCCTCATCCCGCGGGGCGAACTCTTCCTGCAGCCGCTGGCGGGCGGCGTCGGCCTGTGGCGCCTCATCCGAGACCCGCCCCGGGTTGACGTAGCCGATCGACAGGTCGCTATCCGGCTGCGCCGGCGCCGCCGTCGCCGTGCCCAGCAGGACAAGGGCACACACGGCATGGCGCAGGCGTAGCGTCACGGTCCTGGAAACAGACATTCAGAAACTGGCTCCAATCGTGAACTGAAAGCGCTGGGTGTCATCATTGCCCTTGTCATTGATTGGCTCGGCAATACTGACCGTGAACGGTCCGATGGGTGAATAGTAGACCAGTCCCAGGCCCGCGGAGTAGCGCAGGCCGGAAAAGGAAATATCGGACTTGTCGCGCAGATTGTCGCGTTCGCGGTCCCAGACCTGCCCGGCGTCGATGAAGGTGGCAAAGCGCAGGTTGTTGCCATCCTCGTCTTGGGCCAGCGGGAAGCGGATCTCGGCGCGACCCAGGGCGCGCAGATTGCCGCCGGTGGGGTCGTTGTTTTCGTCCCGGGGACCCAGTGAGTTGGCCTCATAGCCGCGGACCGTGCGGATACCGCCGGCGAAGAAGTTCTCGTAGAACGGCAGACGCTCGCCCTCGCCATAGGCGTTGCCGTAGGACAGCGTGCCATCCAGCACCAGGGTGAACTGCTCGTTGAGCGCGAGGTAGCGGGACTGCTCGTAGCTGAACCGATAGTATTCGATGTCGGATACCTGCGGCAGGGCCACTGCCAGACCCAGACGCTGACGCGCTCCGCTGGATGGGAAGATCGCCGTATTGCGGGTATCCCGGGTCCAGGACAGATCGGTCAGGATCGCCCGGTTCGACTTGCCGTTGCGCGCCTGGAAATCCTCCTGAAACTCGGTCGGATCAGAAAATTCAAGGGCCACGTCCTCGAAGGTCACGTCGGCACCCAGCCGGTCGCTACCACTGACCGGGATCCGGTAGCCGTAGGACGCGCGGGTGGTTTTGACCCCGTAATCCGCCAGATCGGCCTCGTCCGCGTCGCGGTCCCGGAATGACAGCGCATACCGCCGGTCGATGCCGCTCATGGTGTGGTTACGCTCAAGGTACGACAGGCGATAGACGGTGTCGGCGTCATCACTGTTGGCGACGAACTCGACCCGGTCACCCGTGCCGAACAGGTTGTCCTGCTGCACCCCGAGGTTGAGCAGCAGCCCCTGGTCACTCCCGAACCCGACACCGGCGCGCAGGCTGCCCGAGAGACGCTCGGTGGCATCCACCTCGACATCCACCTGGTCGGTGGTACCCGGCACCCGCGGCGTGCTGATGCTGACATCACTGAAAAAGCCCAGCCGACCCAGTCGCGACTCGGAGTTACGGAGATCGCGGGTCGACAGCCAGGTCCCCTCGTACTGGGTCAGCTCGCCGCGGATCACATCATCGCGGGTCGATTCATTGCCGCTGATGCGGATCCGCCGGACGTAGACGCGCTCGGCCGGGTCGACGAACAGCGTCAGATCGACCACCCGATCGGCTTCACGCAGCTCCGGGACGGGGTTCACCCGGGCGAAGGCATAGCCCCGCTCGCCGAGCTTCTCCTGTATGGCCTCGACACTGCGGGTGATGTTGCGCTGGTTGTAGATCGCGCCACTGTCAATGGCGATCAGATCACGCAGCGTCTCGCGGGGATAGATCAGATCACCGGCGAGCTCGATGTCGCCGACGGTATACTGCTGCCCCTCATCGAGGTTGACGGTGATGTTGATGCGCTCGCGGTCGGTGCTGATGGTGACCTGGGTCGACTCAATTCTGAAATCGGCATAGCCACGGTCGCGGTAGAACGCGCGCAGCCGCTGCAGATCACCGGACAGACGCTCGCGGGAGTACTTGTCGCGCTGCGAGAGCACCGCCCACCAGGCCTTGGGCCCCATCTCGAAGACACCCCGCAGGCGATCAACATCAAAGGCCCGATTGCCGATAAAGCGGATGCCCTGGACCGAAGCCGGTTCGCCCTCCTCCACGTCCACCCGCAGGCTGACGCGATTGCGTGGCAGCGGCGAGACCGTGCTCTCGATGTCGACGTCATAGTAGCCAAGCGCGAAGTACTGCTGCTCGAGCTCGCGCTCGATGCGCGCGAGCAGCGGCCGGTCAAAGCTCTGCCCCTCACCGAGGCCGGCGCCACTGAGCCCCTCCCGCAGGCGCTCGCTGTCAATCTGGCTATTGCCGATGAACTCGATCCGGGCGATGGCCGGCCGCTCGTCCACCTCAACGATCAGCGTATCGCCGTCGCGCAGCAGACTGACATCATCGAAAAAGCCCGTGTCGAAAAGGGCCTCCACGGCATCCGAGGTGCGGGCCGGGGTCAGCTCGTCGCCCGCCTCCAGCGGCAGGTAGTTGAGTACCGTTCCCTCGGCGATACGATCCAGTCCGCGGATGCGGATGTCTTCAATCGTGAATGCCTGTGCGCTGCTGAACCCGGCCAGCAGCAGCAGAAACGCGGCCAGTCTTAATCGCATCATTCGCTCTTTACTCAGCCCCCGGCGCCGAATATCCGGTTGAGATCGTTGTAGAACGCCAAGGCCATGAGCATGAACAGCAGCACCATGCCGATCTGCTGGCCCATACCCTGCGCGGCTTCGGAAAGCGGACGCCCCCGCACCCATTCGATCGTGTTGTACAGCAAATGCCCGCCATCCAGTACCGGTACGGGCATCAGATTAAGGATACCAAGACTGATGCTGACGATCGCAAGAAACTTGAGAAACGGGATCAGCCCCAGCGAAACCGAGTCGCCGGCGTACTGGGCGATATTGATCGGGCCGCTCAGGTTTTTCACCGATGCCTCGCCGATCACCATTTTCACCAGCACATCGACGGTCAGGGTGGCGGCGCGCCAGCTTGATCCCACGGCCTCGCCCACCGCGGCGACCGGCCCGTAGCGGACCTCGTGACGCAGGTTCGAGAACGTCCCCTCGGGGACCTGCGGGGTCACACCCAGCACGCCGGTGCGCTCGCCTCCCGACCCGCGGCTGTCCAGTGTGAAGGTCCGCGTCAGGGTGTCGCCCTGCCGCTCAAAAGCCAGCGACACGGTCTGCTCGGGGCGATCGCGGATGGCCATGACCAGCGCCCGCCAGGTGTCCATCGGCTCACCGTCGAGCGCGCGGATCCGGTCCCCCGGTTGCAGACCGGCGCGCGCGGCACTGCTGCCTTCCACGACCTCGTTGATCACCGGGTCGATCCGCGGCTGCATCGGCTGCAGGCCGATGCGCTCGAGCACCTCGCCCTGCTCCTCGAGCAGCTGCACCCCGGTCAGATCCAGATCAAGACTGGCCCGCGCCCCACCGGCGCGTTCCACCTCGATCGGGAAGGGCCCATCGTCCGCCGCACCGATCAGGGTCATGACCGTTTCATCCCACGCCTGGACCCGATTGCCGTCCACACGCAGGAACTCGTCACCGCTGGCAAGCCCGGCGGTGGCGGCGGGTGACTCCGGTGCCACCGGCCCGATCACCGGCCGTACCTCCGTGGCGCCGATCACGAACACCAGCCAATACGCCACGATCGCCAGCGCGAAATTGAACGCCGGTCCGGCGCAGATCACCGCGTTGCGCGCCCAGAGCGGTTTGCGGTTGTACGCGCGATGCTGCTCGGCCTCGTCCACCGGTGCCTCGCGCTCGTCGAGCATTTTCACATAGCCACCCAGCGGGATGGCGGCGAGCACATACTCGGTACCATCCGCACCGGTCCGCTGCAGCAGCGGGCGGCCAAACCCAATGGAAAAACGCAGCACGCGCACGCCCACCCGACGGGCCACCCAGAAGTGACCGTACTCGTGGACGGCGACAAGCACGCCGATGACCAGCACAAACCCCAGTATATTGATCAGCAAGCTCAACGGTGCCTCCCGCGTTGGAGCGATTCGGTGGTCTGCCGTCGCGCCCATTGCTCGTGGCCAATCAGCGCCTCGAGGGTGTCATCCGGTTCCGCCGGCCGGGCGGCGAGCGTCTCCTCGATCACCCCAGCGATCCGATCATATCGCAGACCGCCCCGCAGGAACTCCGCGACGGCCACCTCATTGGCGCCGTTGAGCGCTGCAGTGGCCCCACGCCCCGCCTTCAGCGCCGCCCGGGCAAGGGCCAGACACGGAAACCGCTGATCATCCGGCGCGGCAAAATCAAGCCGACCGGCGCCAACCAGGTCCAGCGGCGCCACGCCCGCCGCCACCCGTTCGGGCCAGGCCAGGGCATTGGCGATCGGGGTGCGCATGTCCGGATTGCCCATCTGAGCAAGCGTGGATCCATCCTGATACTGGACCAGGGCGTGGACATAACTCTGTGGATGCACCACGACCTCCACCTGATCGGCGGGCAGGCCGAAAAACCGGCAGGCCTCGATCACCTCGAGGCCCTTGTTCATCATCGTGGCCGAGTCCACGGAAATCTTGCGACCCATCGACCAGTTGGGATGAGCACAGGCCTCGGCCACGGTGACCTCACTCAGTGTGGCCGGGTCGCGATCGCGGAACGGCCCGCCCGAGGCGGTCAGGACCAGGCGCTCGACCCCGGCCAGCGACAACGGCTGACCGGGGCGCGCGGGCAGGCACTGAAAGAGTCCGTTGTGCTCGCTGTCGATGGGTAGCAGCACGGCCCCGCTGCGGCGGGCGGCGTTCATGATCAGGGAGCCGGCGACGACGAGGGCCTCCTTGTTGGCGATCAACACCCGCCGACCGGCCTCTACGGCCGCCAGACACGGCGCGAGCCCGGCCGCCCCGACGATGCCGGCGATCACGGTCTGCGCCTCCGCGTGGGTGGCGACCGCCGCCTGCCCCGCGGCGCCTTCAGCCACGGCTGTATCGCCCAGGTCACTGATCTGCCGGCGCAATGCGGCGGCCGCGTGGGGATCCGCCATGGCCACCAGCGCCGGGCGAAACCGTCGGCACAGGCGCTCCATGGCGGCCACATCCCGATGCGCAGATAACGCCACGACCCGGTAGCGATCCATGTGGCGGGCGATGACGTCAAGGCTGCTCCCGCCGATCGACCCGGTGGCGCCGAGTAGGGCGATGCCAGTGGGCTCTGCCGCGTCCATCATGAGACGCTGACCAGCGCCGCGGCCATGACCGGTGCCGCGGCAAGCAGTGCATCAATGCGATCGAGCAGTCCGCCATGCCCGGGTAGCAGGCGGCCACTGTCCTTGCGACCGGCCTGCCGCTTAAGCAGGCTTTCGGCCAGATCCCCCACCACCGAGAACACCACCACCATGACCGTGACCGGCAGCAGCCAGGCCAGACCGGGCATGTCGCCGGCCGCCCCGGCGCTGACCCGCTCCACCCCGAGCGCCACGAGCAGGGCCAGCAACAGCCCGCCGGCCACCCCTTCCCAGGTCTTCCCCGGGCTGATGGTGGCGGCGAGTCTGCGCCGACCAAAACGCCGTCCGGCAAAATAGCCACCGATGTCCGCGCCCCAGACCAGTCCCATCAACAGCGTCAGCCACAACGGGCCGAGGCCACTGCGGGCGTGGATGGCCGACACACTCAGCCAGGCCAGGGTCAGGGTGATGAGCCCCGCCGCACCCCGCAGCCAACCGGGCAGCGGGGGGATCGCCGATCGACGCGACACGGACAGCAGCCAGACCGCGATCCCGAGCCACCAGATCAGCCCGGGGACCTGCCAACCGGCGCGTGCCGGGACGTCAAGCAGGGCTGCTACCGCGATTAGTCCGGCGACGAGCCCCGCGTAGCCAAGGCGCGCGGCACCGGCCCGCAGACCGGCCAGATCCGCCCACTCCCAGGCCGCCATCACCATGGCGGCGGCCATCACGCCCTGGGTCCAGATACCCGGTGCCCACCAGACGATGGCCAATACCACCAGCGCCAGCGGGACGGCCGTCAGCACGCGCTGCTTAAGCATCGCCAGTGCCCCCGTCGCCAGCGGGCGCAGTGACCCGGCCAAACCGGCGCTCCCGGCGAGCGAACCAGTCGAACGCAGCGCCCAGGGCGTCATCGTCAAAGTCCGGCCAGAGCACCGGGGTGAAGTAGAGCTCGGTGTAGGCCATCTGCCAGAGCAGGAAATTGCTGATGCGCTGCTCGCCGCCGGTGCGAATGAAAAGATCCGGCGCTGGCAGCGCGTTCAGGCAGGTCTGCCCGCTCAGGGCATCGGCATCGATGGACTCGGGCGTGCGCTCTCCGGCGGCCACTTCCTCAGCGAGGCGGCGTGCCGCCTGGGCAATGTCCCAGCGCCCGCCATAACTGGCGGCGATATTGAGCTGCATACGGGTTTCGTCGGCCGTCAGTGCCTCGGCGGCTTCACAGCGCGCCTGAAGCGCCCGCGACAGACGGTCACGGTCGCCCACCACGTTCAGGCGGATGCCATTGCGCTGCAGGCGCTGGGCTTCACGATCCAGCACCCGCATGAACAGCGACATGAGCATGCTCACCTCGGCGGCCGGGCGCTGCCAGTTCTCGCTGCTGAAGGCGAACAGGGTCAGTGCTTCAACGCCGGCCCGGGCACAGTACTCCACCGTACGGCGGACCGCCTCGGCACCGGCGCGGTGACCATGGTGGCGGGGCTCGCCGCGCTCGGCGGCCCAGCGCCCATTGCCGTCCATAATGACTGCGACATGTCGCGGGACGACATCGTGAGGCGGCGTTTGCTCGGTCGTCATAGGCCCAATGACCCTAGACGGCCATCAGCTCTTCTTCCTTGGCCGAAAGCATCTCGTCAATGGTCTTGACATGCCGATCGGTGAGCTTCTGGATGCGATCCTCGGCCTGCTTCTCCTCGTCCTCGGTAATGTCCTTGTCCTTGAGAAGCTGCTTGAGATCGCCGTTGGCATCACGACGGATGTTGCGGATGGCGACCTTGGCCTGTTCGCCCTCGCCGCGCACCACCTTGACCAGATCCTTGCGCCGTTCCTCGGTCAGCGGCGGCAGCGGTATGCGGATGGTCAATCCCGCGGAGTTGGGCATGAGCCCGAGGTTGGACTCCATGATGGCCTTTTCGATGGGCCCCACCATGCTCTTCTCGAAGGGCGTCACCGTCAGCGTCCGCGCGTCGCCCACCGCCACCGAGGCCGCCTGATTGAGCGGGACTTCGGTGCCGTAGTAGCTCACCGTGATCTGGTCGAGCAGGCTGGTGTTCGCCCGTCCGGTGCGGATTTTCTGGAGATCGTTGCGCAGGCTCTCGACGCTTTTATCCATGCGCTGGCCGGCGTCTTTTTCGATGTCCTCGATCATTCGATTACCCTCGCTCGACCCGCGTGCCGACCGCTTCGCCTTCAACGATGCTTGCCAGTGCGCCGGGCCGGTTAATGTCGAATACGATGATAGGCATGTTCTGGTCACGGCACATCACGATCGCGGTCGCATCCATCACGGACAGACGTTCGTCGAGCACGCGGTCGTAGGTGAGACGCTCGTAGCGGAAGGCTGACTCGTCGGTCATCGGATCCGAGGAGTAGACCCCGTCCACCTTGGTGGCCTTGAGCATCAGGTCGGCCCCGATCTCCACCGCCCGGAGGCTCGCCGCCGAATCAGTGGTGAAAAACGGATTCCCGGTGCCCGCGGCCAGGATGACCACCCGGCCTTTTTCGAGATGGCGGATGGCCCGGCGGCGGATGTAGTCCTCGCAGACCTGATTGATCTTGACCGCCGACATCACCCGCGTAAAAACGCCCTCATGTTCGAGGGCGTCCTGCATGGCGAGTCCGTTCATGACGGTGGCGAGCATGCCCATGTGATCGGCGCTCACCCGGTCCATGCCCGAGGCGGCGAGACCCGCCCCACGAAAGATGTTGCCCCCGCCGATCACCAGCGCCACCTCGACGCCACGATCGATCAGGGCATGGACCTCGGCGGCGAGACGGCGCAGCACCACCGGGTCGATGCCGTACTCGGCATTGCCGAGCAGTGCCTCGCCACTGAGCTTGAGCAGGATGCGTTTATAGACGGGATCTGCCATCGAACGACTCCTCAGGTGCCCTGAATCGTCGCGGCCACCTCTTCGGCGAAGTTCTCCTGCTTTTTCTCGATGCCCTCTCCCACCTCGAGGCGGGTGAAGTTGATCACTCGGGCGCCTTTGGCCTCGAGCAGGGCCTCGACGGTCTGATCCGGATCCTTCACGAAGGGCTGACCCAGCAGCGTGATCTCCGCCAGCCACTTGCGCAGACGGCCCTCGACCATTTTATCGATGATCTCCGGCGGCTTGCCCGATGCCTCGGCCTGCGCGACGAGCACTTCGCGCTCGCTGGCGGCGCGCTCCTCGGGGACATCGTCGACGCTGACGCAGACCGGCCGGCTGGCGGCGATGTGCATGCACAGATCCCGCCCGAGTGCCTCGTCACCGCCTTCGATCTCGATGAGCACGCCGATGCGGCTGCCATGCAGGTAGTGATGGACCTGCGCCGCGTCGTTCGCGTAGCGCTGGAACCGCCGGACCTGGATGTTCTCGCCGATCCGGGCCACCAGCTCTTTCTGCGCCAGCTCGACGGACTCGCCCCCGGCGTTGAACGGCAGCGCCATCAACGCTTCAAGGTCGGCCGGGTCATCGGCCAGAATCCGCTCGACCACCTGCGCGGCGAAGGCCTTGAAGTCGTCGCCGTTGGCGACGAAATCGGTTTCGCTGTTGATCTCGACGATGGCGCCGCTGTGGCCGTCGTCGGCGATCTTCGCGACGACCGCCCCATCCGCGGCCACGCGGTCGGCTTTCTTGTCGGCCTTGGCCAGGCCGCGCTTACGCATGTGCTCGACCGCGGCCTCCATGTCGCCGTCGGTCTCCACCAGCGCTTTCTTGCACTCCATCATGCCGGCGCCGGTACGCTCACGCAGATCCTTGACCTGTTGTGCGCTAATTGCCATTCGATGCTTCCTCTGTCCGTGTCAGATTAACCGGCGGTCTGCTCGCCGCTGGTGTCGGTTTCGTCATTGGCCGGCTCCTCGGCCGCCGCCGGCTCCCCCGGCAGCTCGACGAACTCGTCGTCGCCGGCCGGCGCCTGGGCAGTGCTCATGCGCGCATCAAGGATGGCGTCCGAGATCCCCCGCAGGTACAGACGAATGGCACGGATGGCGTCGTCGTTGCCGGGCACGACGTAGTCGACCTCACGCGGGCTGTTGTTGGTGTCCACGACAGCCACCACCGGAATGCCGAGCTTGCGCGCTTCCTGGATGGCGATCTTCTCGTAACCGACGTCAATCACGAACAGCGCGTCCGGCAGTGACTCCATGTTGACGATGCCGCCGAACGAGCGCTCGAGCTTGTCCATCTCACGCTGCAGGGAGAGGACCTCGCGCTTGCCAAGCTTTTCGAAGGTGCCATCGGTCTTCTGCTGCTGCAGCTCCTTGAACCGGCGGATCGAGCGCTTGACCGTGCGGAAGTTGGTCAGCATGCCGCCCAGCCAGCGGTGGTTGACGTAGGGCATGCCGCAGCGCTCGGCCTCTTCGCGGACCGCGTCCTGCGCGGCACGCTTGGTGCCCACGAACAGGATGCGCCCGCCGTTGGCGGCGAGCTTGCCGACGTAGTTCACGGCATCCTCGTAGAGCGGCAGGCTCTTTTCGAGGTTGACGATATGAATCTTGTTGCGGTGGCCGAAGATATAGGGAGCCATTTTCGGATCCCAGTACCGCGTCTGGTGGCCGAAATGCACGCCGGCCTCCAGCATCTGGCGCATGGTCACTTTCGCCATGTCTGTAAACTCCTTGTGGTGGGTTGAGCCTCCATGCACCCGCAACTGACAACCTCGAGGGCACCCAGCCAGTCGTGTCGGTACATGTGTGGTTTATGGATTGAATTGCCCAAATGGCGCGGCATTTATACCATAGGCGGCTCACAGCGACAATTTGAAAGCCCTCATGACCATCACCACCAAGTCTGCCGCCGAGATCGAGAAGATGCGCGAGGCCGGTGCCCGCGCCGCCGCGGTGCTCGACATGATCGCCGAGCATGTGCGGCCCGGCGTGACCACCGCCGAACTCGATCGGCTCTGCCACGAGAAAATCGACGCCATGGGAGACATCCCGGCGCCGCTCAACTACCGCGGTTTTCCGAAAGCCACCTGCATCTCGGTCAATCACGTGATCTGCCATGGCATTCCCGGCAGCAAGATGCTCAAGCGCGGCGACATCCTCAACATCGACGTCACGGTGATCCACGACGGCTGGCACGGCGATACCAGCCGGATGTACTTTGCCGGTGATCCGGGGGTCCAGGCCCGCCGCGTCAGCCGGGTGGCCTTCGATGCGCTCCATGCCGGCATCGATCAGGTCCGACCGGGCGCGCGGCTGGGGGACATCGGCCACGCCATCCAGACCCTCGCCGAGGCTGAAGGCTGCTCGGTGGTCCGCGAGTACTGTGGTCACGGCATCGGGCGTGGCTTTCACGAAGACCCGCAGGTGCTGCATCACGGCCAGCCCGGCACCGGCGAGGTCCTCAAGCCAGGCATGACCTTCACCATCGAGCCGATGATTAATGCCGGGCGCGCCGAGACACGCCTGCTCGGCGATCAGTGGACGGTGGTCACCAAGGACCACAGCCTTTCCGCCCAATGGGAGCACACCGTCGCCGTCACGGATGGGGGCGTCGATATCCTGACCCTCAGCGGCAATCACTGACATGGTCGCGGTGACCGCGACCGATGCCGGTCCTGCGCCGGTGGTTGACCGGCAGCTGCTCGACCTTGACGCCCTTGATCGGGCACTGGCCGGCGGCGACGACATCACACCGATCCTGCAGGGCGCGCTGCGTGACGCCGACGAAACCCTCAGCGCCCGGTTCCTGGACGGCGAGCCGGCGCTCAAGCTGGTTCCCCTGCGCGCTGCGGTGATGGATGCGGTGGTCACGCGGGCATGGGCGCTGTGCCTGGGGGATCTGGCCGGTGCGGCCTGTCTGGTGGCCGTGGGGGGTTACGGCCGCGGAGAACTGCATCCCGGTTCGGACACGGATCTGATGATCATCATCCCCACGCCGCTGCCCGGCCCGCTCGAGGCGCGATTGAGCGACCTGGTCACCCGGCTCTGGGACATCGGCCTCGAGGTCGGCCACAGCGTGCGCAGCGTGGAAGACTGTGTGACCCAGGCCGAAGCGGATATCACCGTGGCCACCAATCTGATGGAGGCCCGGCCGCTTGCCGGCGACCGGTCGCTGTTCGCGGCGATGGAAGCCGCCACCAGCCCCTACCACATCTGGTCGGGACCGGCTTTTTTTGAAGCCAAGCGGGCCGAACAACAGCGCCGCCACGAGCGCTACGACGACACGGCCTACAACCTGGAGCCCAACCTCAAGGAGGGCCCCGGCGGGCTGCGCGACATCCACATGATCGGCTGGGTGGCGAAGCGGCACTTCAATGCCGGTGCGCTGAGTGATCTGGTCGACCTGGGATTCCTCAGCGAAAGCGAGTACGAGGAGCTCATCCAGGGCCAGCATTTTCTCTGGGACATCCGCTTTGCCCTGCATGGCCTCGCCGGGCGTCGCGAAGACCGGCTGCTGTTCGACTACCAGGCCGATCTGGCCCGCCAGTTCGGCTACAAGGATGCCACGCATACCCTGGCCGTCGAGCAGTTCATGCAGCGTTACTATCGCATGATCAAACGCCTATCGCGTCTTAATGAGATGTTGCTGCAGCTCTACGAAGAGACCATTCTCTACACCGACGTCGACGAAAAGCCGCAGCTGCTCAACAAGCGCTTTCAAGTCAAGCGCGGCTTCATTGAAATCACCCATCGGCAGGTCTTTCAGCGCTATCCGTTCGCCATGCTGGAGCTGTTCCTGCTGATGCAGCAGCACCCGGAAATCCGCGGCATCCGCGCGGCCACGATCCGCCAGCTGCGTGCCCACCGCGACCGCATCAATCCGGCGTTCCGTCGTGATCTGCGGGCGCGGAGTCTTTTCATGGAAATCTTCCGACAGCCCGTGGGGATCACCCACGCGCTGCGGCGCATGCACAGCCACGGCATTCTGGGGCGCTATATCCCGGCGTTCGCCGCGATCACCGGGCGCATGCAGTATGACCTGTTCCACGTCTACACCGTCGACACCCACACGCTCATGGTGGTCAGCAACCTGCGCCGGCTGAGCGTGCCCGAGCATCGCGACGAATTCCCGCAACTCAGCGAAATCCACTCGCGACTGCCCAAGCCCGAGCTGCTGTATCTGGCCGCCCTGTTCCACGACATCGCCAAGGGCCGCGGCGGCGATCACTCCGAGCTGGGCGCCGAGGACGCCTATGCGTTCTGCCTGCAGCACGGGCTGTCGCGGTATGACTGCCGCTTTGTCGCCTGGCTGGTGCGCAAGCACCTGCTGATGTCGATGACCGCGCAGCGGCGCGATATCAGTGACCCCGGCGTCATCAACGAATTCGCCGGCGAGGTGGGCGACCTCAAGCACCTCGAGTATCTGTACCTGCTGACCGTGGCGGACATCCGGGCCACCGATGCCAAGCTCTGGAACACCTGGCGCAAGTCCCTGCTCCACGAGCTGTATCGGCGCACCGCACGGGCCCTGCGACGTGGGCTCGGCCAGCCCATCGACGAGGACGAGCTGGTCGCCGAGGCCCAGCATCGGGCGCGCGAGCTGCTACGGCGCAAGGGCCTGCACCATATGACCGTGCGCTCGATCTGGCGGCATTTCACACCGGACTATTTCCTGCGCTACTCGGCCGCCGAGGTGGCCTGGCATACCGAGGCCATCCACGCCGCCGGCAATGCCGCGCACGAGCCCCTCGTACTGATCGAGCCGGACGCCCAGCGCGGGGGGATCGAGGTATTCATCTACACCCGCGACCGCGACAACATCTTCGCCCTGGCGGTCTCGGCACTGGACCGCCTGAGCCTGGATATTCTCGATGCGCGGATCATCACCACGGATAACGGCTACACCCTGGACAGTTTCCTGGTGCAGATGCCGCAGGGCGGCGGCGCGGATCGGGCCGGGCTGGTGGAGACACTGCGCGTGACGCTGCGCGATCACCTGCACGATCCACAGACACTGCCCGAACCCGCCACCGGCGAAACGCCGCGTCGCCTGCGCCACTTCAACACCGACACCCAGATCGACTTCAGCGACGACACACGCAATCACCGCACGGTCATGGAACTGATCGCCGGCGACCAGCCGGGACTCCTGGCTCAGGTGGGCTATACCCTGGCCCGCCACGGGCTGCGGGTGCAGAACGCCAAGATCGCCACACTGGGTGAACGTGCCGAGGATGTGTTCTTCATCACCGACGACGCCAATGCGCCACTCACCAGCGCGACGCGACAGCAGTTGCGGGCCGAGCTACTGAGCGCATTTGAGGAAGACGGCGACATCATGCGGAGGGGCGATGGCGTCTGATCAGCAACGGCCGGGCCAGGCGGGTCTCAGCCACCTTCAGCCGTACCCGTTCGAGCGCCTCCGTGCCCTGCTTGCGGACATCACTCCGCCGGCGGATCGCGAGCCGGTGGCGCTGTCCATCGGCGAGCCCCGCCATCCGGTGCCGGACTGGATCACCCGGGCCGCCGCCGACGCGCTGCATGACAGCCTGGGGCGGTACCCCGCCAGTGCGGGGCAGCCGGCGCTGCGCGAGACCATCGCGGGCTGGATCCGCCGACGCTTTCAACTGACCGACGGCGCCATTGACCCCGATCGCCACATCCTCCCGGCCGCCGGTACCCGGGAAGCCCTGTTTGCCGTGACCCAGGCACTGCTCAACCCCGCTGAACGGCCCGATGTGGCCATGCCCAACCCGTTCTATCAGATCTACGAGGGCGCGGCGCTGCTGGCCGGCGGCATCCCGAAACTGCTCAATACGGACCCGGTGGACGGACTGCCATCACTGGACGACTGGCAGGCGGCCGACTGGGCACGCTGCGGACTCATCTATCTATGCAGCCCGGGCAACCCCACGGGCCGGGTCATTCCGCAGACGTTCTGGGAGAAGCTCTTCGAGCAACAGGACCGCCACGGTTTCGTGATCGCGGCCGACGAGTGTTACAGCGAACTCTACCGCGATGAATCCAATCCGCCGCTGGGCCTGTTGCAGGCCTGCCAGGCGGCCGGCCGCACGGACTTCGCCGGCTGTCTCGTCTTCCACAGCCTGTCGAAGCGCTCCAATGTTCCGGGACTACGCTCCGGCTTCATCGCCGGTGACGCCCGACTGATCGCGTCTTTTCGCGCCTACCGCACCTATCAGGGCTGCGCCCTGCCGCTGCATGTGCAGCAGGCCAGCCGCGCGGCCTGGCAGGATGAGGCCCACGTGGCCGCGAATCGCGCCGCCTATCGCGACAAGTTCGAGCGCGCCCGCTCGATCATCGGCGATATCTGTCCCTATCAAGACCCTGAAGCGGGCTTTTATATCTGGTTGCCGGTCCCCGACGGCGATGACGAGGCCTTCACCCGCGGGCTCTACCGCGACACCGGCGTAACCGTGCTGCCGGGACGCTACCTGTCACGGCCCACGCCCGCGGGCGACCCCGGGCGGGGTCATGCGCGCCTGGCGCTGGTGGCCGAGACCCCGGTCTGCGAGGATGCGCTACATCGCATCCGCCATTTTAT
The DNA here is from genome assembly GCF_002813635.1 of Spiribacter roseus. Lineage (NCBI taxonomy): Bacteria > Pseudomonadati > Pseudomonadota > Gammaproteobacteria > Chromatiales > Ectothiorhodospiraceae > Spiribacter > Spiribacter roseus. Next base: position 883,308 of record NZ_CP016382.1, read on the forward strand.
TGAACACTCGTACTGACCCACGGAGCCGACTGCATGGAATCCATCCAGGAAATCATTGAAACCGCCTTTGAGCGGCGCGATACCCTCAATCCCGCCGACGCGCCCGCTGAGCTGCATGCCGCCGTGCGGGACGCCCTCGGGCGACTCGACCGCGGCGAGGCGCGGGTGGCCGAGCCGGTCGACGGTGACTGGCAGGTCAATGAATGGCTCAAAAAGGCGGTCCTGCTGTCTTTCCGCCTCACCCCCAATCAGCGCATCCGCGGCGGTGAGACCGATTACTTCGACAAGGTCGCCATGAAGTACGCCGATTACAGCAGCGCCGACTTCGAGGCCGATGGCGTGCGGGTCGTGCCGCCGGCCGCGGCGCGCCGCGGCGCCTACATCGCTGACGGCGTGGTGCTGATGCCCTCCTACGTCAACATCGGCGCCTACGTCGACCGTGGGACGATGGTGGACACCTGGGCCACTGTCGGCTCCTGCGCGCAGATCGGCCGGAACGTGCACCTGTCTGGCGGCGCGGGCATCGGCGGGGTCCTCGAGCCGCTGCAGGCCAATCCGACCATCATCGAGGATGACTGCTTCATCGGCGCCCGCTCGGAGATCGTCGAAGGCGTTCGGGTCGAACAGGGCGCGGTGATCTCGATGGGCGTTTTCATCGGCCAGAGCACCCGCATCTACAACCGCGAGACCGGCGAGATCCTGTACGGCCGTGTCCCGGCCGGCGCCGTGGTGGTCCCCGGCAACCTGCCCGCCGCGGACGGCAGTCACAGCCTCTATTGCGCGGTCATCATCAAGCAGGTTGATGCGAAGACCCGGGCCAAGGTCGGCATCAACGAGCTGCTGCGCCCCTGAGGCGGCACCCCGACAATGGGCAGCGAGGTTTCGACACAACAGGCCATCGCCCTGACCGAGGCACTGGTCGCCCGCGCCTCGGTGACACCGGAGGATGCCGGCTGCCAGACACTGGTGGCTGAGCATCTGGCCGCTGCGGGGTTTGCCCTCGAATGGCTGCCCCGGGGGCCGGTCAGCAACCTGCTGGCCATCCGGGGGGACGAAGGACCGGTGCTGCTGTTTCTCGGCCACACCGATGTCGTCCCCGCCGGGCCGGCGGATGCCTGGACATCACCCCCCTTCGAGCCGACCCGGCGCGACGGTCACCTCTACGGACGCGGCAGCGCCGACATGAAGGCCAGTGTGGCGGCCTTTGTCACGGCCTGTGAGGCGGTGGCCGCCACCACACATATGCGCATCGCCGTTGCCCTGACCAGCGACGAGGAAGGCCCGGCGCAGGACGGTATCCGCGCCATCGCCCCACTGATCCATGAACGGCTGGGCCGCATCGACTGGTGCCTTGTCGGCGAGCCGAGCAGCCAGACCCGCCTTGGTGACACGGTACGGGTGGGGCGCCGGGGCTCACTGAGTGGCGAGATCACCGTCACCGGCCACCAGGGGCATGTGGCTTACCCCGCTCAGGCGGACAACCCACTGCACCGACTGATGCCGCTCATGGCCGAGCTCGCTGCGACGCGCTGGGATGACGGCACCCGTGAGTTCCCGCCCACCGGATTGCAGATCACCGGTGTCGGCGCCGCCACCGATGCCATCAACGTCATCCCGGGGCAGGCATCGGCCCGCTTCAACCTGCGCTACTCGCCCGCCAGCACGGCCGAGGGCCTGCAGCAGCGCATCCATTCAATGGCCGATGCCCACGCTCCCGGTGCCACCATTGACTGGAAACATTCCGCAGCGCCCTTTTCAAGTGAACCGGGCGCCCTGCGACGGGCCATCGAGGCGGTGATCACCGATCGCAGCGGTACGCCCCCGCGGGCGGATACGGCCGGCGGCACCTCCGACGGCCGGTTCATTGCGCCGCTGGGCGCCGAGGTCGTGGAGTTTGGTCCGGTCAACCAGAGCATTCACCAGATCGATGAACGGGTCGCGCTGGAGGCCATCGGCCAGCTTGCCGAGGACTACGCAGCCATCATTCAGCGCCTGGATCAGCCCGGCCGGCCGCGAGACTGATCAGCCGTCGGGCGGCTGCCCGGCCGCTGCGCCACGCTCCCTCGACGCGGCCGTCAACCACCCAGTCGCCGGCACACAACAGCTGATCGTGCTCGAGATAACCCACCGGCTCGGCCAGGGCCCGGCGCGAGCGGGCGAACCGCCAGCGATGAACGAACCGGTCGCTCACCGATGGCTTGCGTCGCGTCAGCTCGGCGAACGCCTGCGTCAGGTATTCGCCGGCGGCGTCTTCGGACCATTCGATATTCGCCTCGCTCCAGGCATCGGTGGCGTGCAGCGTCCAGATCTCCGGGGTCTGCGGGCGCTGGGGACGGGCGCCCAGCCGCGCCACCCAGCCCAGCGGACCACTGCTCGGAAAGCCGGCGTCAAACGCCAGATTGAGGGGCTCATCCAGCACCAGTCCCACCGCCCAGCAGGGTTTCATGGGCGCTTCCACCGCACGCGCCGCGAGGCGCGGACTGGGCTCGGCCAGTAGTGACTGGGCCTGGGGCGCGGGCGCGGTCAGCAACACGCCGTCGAATGTTCCCAGCGAATCACCGTGGCGATCCTGAATGGACCAGGCGGATGCCTCGCGGGTGATCTCGCGCACCTGCACCCCGCAGCGCACATCAAGTCCCTCGGCCATGTGCCGGGCCAGCGCGGACATGCGCGGCACCGCCACCAGACGGGCCTGCGCCCGGGCCGGCTGCCCCTCGGGCAGGACCCGCGGCGTCACCGGCCAGGATGCCAACACCCCGGCCTTGCGCCAGTCGTCCACGGCCGCCCGAAACTCTCCGTCGCGGGCGGTGAAATACTGGGTGCCCAGATCAACGCCAGCGTAGGGCGTGCGTTTGCTGACGATGCGTCCCCCGGGACCCCGGGCCTTATCGAACACCACGGGCTCGAGGCCTGCGTCACTCAGGACGCGGGCCGCGCTCAGGCCCGCGAGCCCTGCCCCCACGATGGCAATGCGCATGACTGACTCCGGCGTTTGGCGACGACTCAGTCGCTGAGACCGAGTACATCGTCCATGTCGAATCGGCCGGGAGGCTGGCTGATTACCCAGCGGGCCGCTCGCAGGGCACCACGGGCGAAGGTCTCGCGGCTCGCGGCTCGATGCGTGAGTTCAAGCCGCTCACCCTCACCCGCCAGCATGACCGTGTGTTCGCCTACGATATCGCCACCCCGCAGCGCCTGAAAACCGATGGCGCCCACGGGACGCTCCCCGGTCATCCCCTCGCGGGCGTACACCGCGTTCTCCTCCAGATCCACCCCGCGCCCATCGGCCACCGACTGGCCCAGCGCCCGGGCCGTCCCGGAGGGCGCATCGCGCTTGCCGCGATGGTGCGCCTCGACGATCTCGACATCGTAGTCACTGCCGAGTGCGGCCGCCGCGGTCCGCACCAGGCGCTGCAGGAGCGTGACCCCGCTGCTGTAATTGGCGGCGAACACCACCGGCAGACTCCGGGCGGTGGCATCAATGGCCTGGATCCCGTCCGCATCCACCCCCGTGGTGCCGATCACGAGCGCGCAACCCCGCGAGCGGGCGGCGGTCAGATTGTCGGCCAATGCCGCCGGCAGGGTGAAATCGATCGCGACATCGGCATCGGCCAATGCCGCTTCCGCGGAGGCGGTCAGGGTGACATCGAGCGCCCCGCAACCCGCGAGCAGACCGGCATCGCTGCCCACGGAGGGACTGTCCGCGCGGGTGGTGGCCCCGACCAGCTGCAGGTCATCGGCGGCGGCAACCAGCCCGATCAAAGTTCGGCCCATCCGGCCGGATGCCCCGAGGATCGCCACTTTCGTCATGTCAGAGCTTCATCCGATCAAAAAAGGACTTCACCGTATCCAGCCATGAGCTGCCCCGCGGATTATGGTGCTCGCCATCCTGCTCAAGGGTCTCGGAGAGCTCCTCGAGCAGGGCCTTCTGCCGCGCGGTCAGGTTGACCGGCGTCTCGACCATGACCCGGCAGAGCAGATCGCCGTGGGTGCCGCCGCGGACCGGCTTGACGCCCTTGCCACGCACCCGGAAGACCTTGCCCGACTGGGTACCGGCGGGAATGCGCAGGGTCACCCGCCCCGCCAGCGTGGGGACCTCGATTTCGCCACCGAGCGCTGCGGTGGTCACGCTGAGCGGAATGTCGCAGCGCAGATCCGCTCCTTCGCGGGTGAAGATCGGATGCGGCTTGACCACCATCTCGACGTACAGATCACCGGGCGGACCACCCTGCTCGCCGGGTTCACCCTCACCACTGAGGCGGATGCGATCGCCGGTATCCACACCCGGGGGCACCTGCACGCTCAGGGTCTTCTGGTCGGGCACCGTGCCCTTACCCCGGCACTTGCGGCACGGATCACTGATCACCTGGCCCGTGCCATCACAGCGTGGGCAGGTCTGCTGAATCGAGAAAAATCCCTGCTGTACCCGGACATCGCCATGGCCATTGCAGGTCTGGCAGGTGACCGGCTCACTGCCGGGGGCCGCACCACTGCCGTCGCACTCATCGCAGCGCACCTGGGTGGGGATCTGGATATCCCGATCGACCCCCTGGACCGCCTCTTCGAGCGATATCTCCATGCGATAGCGCAGATCCGCCCCGCGGAAGGCACGCCCGCCGCCGCGACCGCCGCCGAAGATATCACCGAAGACATCCGAGAAAATGTCGGAGAAATCGGCCCCGCCACGACCGAATCCGCCCGCGCCGGGGCCGCCGCCGGCACTCGGGTCGACGCCGGCGTGACCGAACTGGTCATACGCCGAGCGCTTCTGCGGGTCGCTGAGGACCTCGTAGGCCTCCTTGACCTCCTTGAAGCGCACCTCGGCATCACCATCATCCGGATTGCGGTCGGGGTGATACTTCATCGCCAGCCGGCGATAGGCCTTTTTGAGGTCGCTTTCCGAGGCGTTCTTCGAGACCTCGAGGATTTCGTAATAATCGCGTTTTGCCATGGTGCCCGTTCTAACCGTTGTCGTTGCAGAGTAACGGCCGCCGCGCTAACAGCAAAGGCGCAGGCACCGAATGCCGGCCGTGGCCGGGCAATCGGTGGGCTGCGCCCTGCCGAAGAAGCGGAAAGGCCGCGATGCGGCTTTACTTCTTCTTGTCGTCGTCCTTGACTTCCTCGAAGTCGGCGTCGACGACGTCCTCCTGATCCGACTCGGCGTTCTCGGCACCGCCCGGCTGCTCGCCGCCGTCAGCGCCGCCCGCGTCGGAGTAGAGCTTCTCGGCAATCTTGCCCGAGGCGGTCGCCAGCGCTTCAGTGGCCGAGTCGATGGCCGCCTTGTCACTGCCCTTCATGGCCTCTTCGAGATTGCTGATCGCCTCTTCAACGGACTGCTTCTCTTCGTCCGAGACCTTGTCGCCCGCCTCTTCCAGGCTCTTGCGCGCCCCGTGGATCAGGCCATCGGCCTGGTTGCGGGCCTCGACCAGCTCACGGGCCTTGCGATCTTCCTCGGCATTGGTCTCGGCGTCCTCGACCATGCGCTCGATATCCTCGTCCGAGAGCCCGCCGGAGGCACGGATCTGGATGGACTGCTCCTTGCCGGTGCCCTTGTCCTTGGCGGTGACGTGCAGGATGCCGTTGGCATCGATATCGAAGGTCACCTCGATCTGCGGCACGCCGCGCGGCGCCGGCGGAATGTCAGAGAGATCGAACTTGCCGAGCGACTTGTTATCGCTGGCCATCTCGCGCTCGCCCTGCAGGACGTGCACGGTCACGGCGCCCTGGTTGTCCTCGGCGGTGGAGAACACCTGATTGGCCTTGGTCGGGATCGTGGTGTTCTTCTCGATGAGCTTGGTCATCACGCCGCCCAGCGTCTCGATGCCGAGGGACAGCGGCGTCACGTCAAGCAGCAGGACGTCCTTGACGTCGCCACCGAGCACACCGCCCTGGATCGCGGCACCCACTGCGACGGCTTCATCGGGGTTCACGTCTCGGCGCGGATCCTGGTCGAAGAACGACTTGACCGCCTCCTGCACCTTGGGCGTCCGCGTCTGGCCGCCGACCAGGATCACGTCATCGACGTCACTCGCCTTGAGGCCGGCATCCTTGAGGGCCACCTCGCAGGGCTTGATGGTGCGCTTGACCAGATCCTCGATCAGGCTCTCGAGCTTGGCCCGCGTGAGCTTGAGGTTGAGGTGCTTCGGCCCGGTGTTGTCCGCGGTGATGTACGGCAGGTTCACCTCGGTCTGCTGCGCGGAGGACAGCTCAATCTTGGCCTTCTCACCGGCCTCCTTGAGCCGCTGCAGCGCCAGACGGTCGCCGGACAGGTCGATACCCTGATCCTTCTTGAACTCCGCGATCAGATAGTCGATGACCGCGCGGTCAAAGTCCTCGCCGCCCAGGAACGTGTCACCGTTGGTGGACAGCACCTCGAACTGGTGCTCGCCTTCGACTTCGGCGATCTCGATGATCGACACGTCGAAGGTGCCGCCGCCCAGGTCATAGACCGCGATCTTGCGATCGCCACCCTGCTTGTCGAGTCCGTAGGCGAGCGCCGCCGCGGTGGGCTCATTGATGATGCGCTTGACCTCGAGCCCGGCGATGCGACCGGCGTCCTTGGTGGCCTGACGCTGGGAGTCATTGAAGTAGGCCGGCACGGTGATCACCGCCTCGGTCACTTCCTCGCCCAGATAATCCTCGGCGGTGCTCTTCATCTTCTGCAGCACCCGCGCGGAGACTTCCGGCGGCGCCATCTTCTTGCCGCGCACTTCCACCCACGCATCGGCGTTGTCCGCCTTGACGATGCTGTAGGGCATCTCACGCACGTCGCGCTGGACGACATCCTCTTCGAACTTGCGCCCGATCAGTCGTTTGATCGCATGCAGCGTGTTCTCGGGGTTGGTCACCGCCTGTCGCTTGGCCGCGGCGCCGACGAGCACCTCGCCGTCCTCAGTGAAGGCCACAGTGGAGGGCGTAGTGCGATCGCCTTCCGCGTTTTCAATGACGCGGGACGTCCCGCTCTCCATCACGGCGACGCAGGAATTGGTGGTTCCCAAGTCGATGCCTATGATCTTACCCATCAGTGATTGCTCCTCAATATCCTGTAATTCGTGTCGTCAGGTGATCTGGTGCCCGGCACCGGGTTTTTCAAGCCTCGTCGCCTGAATCCGCCGGGGCTTTTGCCACGATCACCCGCGCGGGGCGAAGCAGGCGGTCGCCAAGGCGATAGCCCTTCTGGATCACGCTGACCACGGTGTTGGGTGCCTGCTCGTCGGTTTCCTGCGCGGTCATGGCCTCATGCCGCTCGGGATCAAAGCGCTCACCCTGGGGGTTGATGGCCTCGATGTTGAATTTCTCGAGGGCCTGGTCAAACATCCGCAGCGTCAGTTCCGAGCCCTCGGCCAGCCGTGCGGCATCGGCGTTTTCATCCCGCGCCGCCTGCAGGCCCATCTCGAGACTGTCCTTGACCGCGAGCAGCTCGCCGGCGAGCTTTTCCAGCGACTGCTGGCGGGCCGCCGCCACGTCCTTTTCAGCGCGCCGGCGCAGGTTTTCCATCTCGGCCCGGGCGCGCAGAAATTCACTCCAGTTCTCCTGGGCACGCGCCTCGGCCGCCTCAAGTTCGGCGCTGAGCGTTTCGGCGGTCTTCTCCTGGCTTTCCTCCGCGGCGCCGTTATCCGCCGCGTCCTGCTCCTGCGGACCGTTCCCGGCCGGCTTGTCGTCTTCGTCTGTCATGCGTCGCTCCGCTTTTGAAATGCACCTGTGCGCAGAGGTGGGGATCAATGCGTCGGTTTCAAGGCATGCCCGAGCAACCGGGCCGTGACATCGACGATCGGGATCACCCGGTCGTACTCCATGCGCGTGGGGCCGATCACCCCCAGCACCCCCAGCACATTGTCATCACTCTGATAGGTGGACGTGACCAGGCTCACGCCATCGAAGGCCTGATAGCCCGACTCCTGGCCGATGAATATCTGCACGCCATCCGCCGACAGACAGCGGTCGAGCAGATGCAGGATGTCGCGCTTGCGCCCGAATGCCTCGAACAGCTCCTTTAACTTTTCCACACTCGAGAGCTCGGCGAAGGTCATCAGATTGGTCTCACCGGCCATCACGAAATCATCGCTGGACTCGCCATCACCGGCGAACAGTGTCTGCGCCACGGCAATCGCCGAGGTCATCAGCTCGTTGACGTCCCGCTGATCGGCCTGCATCGCCTCGAGCAGGCCATGACGGACCTCGCCGACGCTCTTGCCGGCGAATTCGCTGGAGAGATAGTTCGACACCTGCTGCAGCTCGGCGGCGCTGTAGTCGCGATCGGTCTCGATGACCCGGTTCTGCACTTCGGAGTCATTGAGCACGACGATCGCCAGGATGCGGCGCTGGGCGAGCGGCAGGAATTCGATCTGACGGATCGAGCCGAAGTCACGTTTCGGCAGCGTCACCACGCCGGCCAGATGCGTCAGCCCCGAGAGGATGTTGGACGCCGAATCCACCAGTGAGTCGGTACTGCCCTCGCCGTCCAGCCGAATCCGTAGATTATCCGCGTCAAGCCCGCTGTCCGGACGGGCGCTCAGCAGGGTGTCGACAAAAAACCGGTAGCCCCGATCGGTCGGAATCCGTCCCGCGGAGGTATGCGGCGAGTGGATGTAGCCCGCCTCCTCCAGATCGGCCATGACATTGCGGATCGAGGCCGCACTCAGATCCATGCCGGCCTCGCGCGTCAGGGCCCGCGACCCAACCGGCTGACCGTCACGGATATATCGATGCACAAGGGCCCGGAGCAGGTGCTGCGCACGAGCCCCGGACGGCCCGTCGCGATGTCGCTGAACCATACCGTCCTCCAGGGATTGGCACTCGTGACAGACGAGTGCCAAGGCAAGCTATCAACACCCCCCATGGCTGTCAATTTGCGGCCACCGTGCTAGGTTGTCGGCGAACTGTCGAGGGAATTGCATGCAACCGTTCCAACGTATCGCGATCACGGGCAAGCCGGGCGACCAGGCGGTCATCGATACGATTCGCAAGCTCATCCACGAGCTCGACGGACGCGGTCTCACCGTCTCCCTTGACGAGGCCATCGGCGATGCGACGGGTGCCTCCGCCACCCACCCCGTCGCCAGCCTCGACAGCCTCGCCCCGCGCATCGACCTGCTGATCGTCGTCGGCGGTGATGGCACGCTCCTGCACGCCGGTAAGCAGGTCGCCGCCCACCAGGTCCCGGTGCTGGGCATCAACCGTGGGCGGCTGGGATTTCTGGTCGATGTATCGCCGGACCGCTTCGACGAGATCATCCGCGTGATCGATGGCGACTGTCGTGTTGAGGAGCGGCTTGTGCTCGAGGCACGAGTCGTCCATGACGACGGCATCGTCGCCCACGCCCCCGCCATCAATGAAGTGGTCCTGCAGCGCTGGAACACCGCGCGAATGATCGAGTTCGAGACCTGGATCGACGGCGAGCCCTGCAACCGGCACCGCTCCGACGGCCTGATCATCTGCACGCCCACCGGCTCCACCGCCTATGCACTCTCGGGCGGCGGCCCCATCATGCACCCGGGGATCGATGCCGTGGCGCTGGTGCCGATTTCGCCCCACACCCTCAGCAATCGCCCCCTGGTGATCAGCGCCGGCAGCCATATCGAGGTGCGCGTCCAGCCCCAGTCCATCGAACAGGTGCATGTCAGCTGCGACAGCCAGACCGACCTGTCCCTGACCGCCGACGGTCGCCTCGACATCGTCGCCTACCCGCACGCACTGCGACTGGTGCATCCTCCCGGGCATCGCTATTTCGATATCCTGCGGGCGAAACTGCACTGGGGAGACGGCGCGCCGCCATGCTGAAACGTATCGAAATCCGTGACTTCGCCATCATTGATCAACTCGGTCTGGATCTGGGCCCCGGCCTGACCACCCTCACCGGCGAGACCGGCGCCGGCAAATCCATCCTGCTCGACGCCCTGGGTCTCTGCCTGGGTGACCGCACCGATCGCTCCATGGTCCCGGCCGAGGCAGGGAAGAGCGAGGTGCATGGCCTGTTCGATGTGGCCGATACCCCACGCGCCCGGGGATGGCTGACCGAGGAAGCGCTGGATGAAGACGATGAATGCCTGATCCGTCGGGTCGTGCAGAGCAACGGCCGCTCCCAGGCGTGGATCAACGGCCGCCCGGTCACCCGCCATCAGCTTGAGCAGCTGGGCGCGCTGCTCATGGGCATCCATGGCCAGCATGCCCATCAGGCACTGATGCGGCCGGACACCCAGCGGCGCACCCTGGATGGGTTCGCCGCTCACCCCCAGCGTCTTGAGGCGGTCGCGGAGCTGGCCCGACGCTGGCGCCGGGTGAGTGCCGAAATCGAGTCCCTGAGCGGTGGCAGCGCCGATCATCACGACCGGATCGAGCTCCTGCGCTACCAGCTCGACGAGCTCGACGACGCCGCACCGAGCGCCGAGGAGATGGCCGAGCTCGAACGTGAGCAACGCCGGCTGGCGGGGGCCGGCGAGATCATCACGGCCTGTCAGCAAAGCCTCGAGGCCCTCTATGACGGCGAGACCAGCGCCCAGTCGCTGATCGCCACGGCCGAGCGCGAGCTCTCGGCACACGGCGATGTCGACGCCCGCATCGACGAGGTCCAGCAGCTGCTGACCACCGGCCAGGTCCAGATCGACGAGGCCTGCCAGGCCCTGCGCCAGTTCGCCGACCAGCTCGAAATGGACCCCGAGCGGCTCGAGGCGGTGGAAACACGACTCAGCCGGCTGCACGATCTGGCCCGCAAGCACCAGATCGAGCCCGAGGGCCTTGCCGAGCATGCCGAGGCGCTGCGCGCAGAGCTGGATCGGCTGACCTCGGCGGATGAGCGGCTTGTCACGCTCAACGCCGAAAAGGAAAAGCTTTTCAGTGACTACCGCGAGGCCGCCCAGACCCTCTCTGAGTCCCGACAGGCCGCGGCCGCCGCGCTGAGCGAACGGGTCGATACCTTACTCGGCGAGCTGGGGATGGCGGGTGCGGCACTGATCATCGCAGTGGATCCCGACGATCAGGCGACCCCGTCCGAACACGGAATCGACCGGGTGCGCTTTGATGTGCGCACCAACCCGGATCAGCGGCCCGCCCCGCTACAGAAAGTGGCATCCGGCGGCGAGCTCTCGCGCATCGGGCTGGCGCTGGAGGTGGCCACCGCGGATACCGCCGAGCTGCCATCGCTGATCTTTGACGAGGCGGACACCGGCATTGGCGGCGCCGTCGCCGAAGTGGTCGGCCGCCAGCTGCGGGCCCTGTCGGCGCATCATCAGGTGATCTGCATCACCCATCTGCCTCAGGTGGCCGCCCAGGGCATGCATCAACTCCAGGTGGACAAGCGCCAGAATGAGTCAGGCCGCACCGTCACTGATGTCCGGCCACTCGTCGGGGATCAGCGTGTCCACGAAATCGCCCGTATGCTCGGCGGTCTCGAGATCACCGAGAACACCCTCAACCACGCCCGCGAAATGCTCGATCAGGCCGACTGATCCCCGCGCCGTGCCACCCGGGCACAATCCGGACAGCGCCCGTAGAGGATGAGCGAGTGGCTGTGGAGCTCGTAGCCCGAGACCGCGGCGACATCCACCTGACGACGCTCAATGACCCGATCCTTGAATTCCTCGACCTTGCCGCAGTCGACGCAGACCAGATGGTCGTGATGGATCCCCGAGTTGAGTTCGAACACCGCCCGATCGCTGTCGAAGTTGTGACGGATCACGATGCCCGCCTCGGCAAACTGGGTGAGCACGCGGTAGACCGTCGCCAGGCCGATGTCCTCTCCGTCGTCGTGGAGGCGCTGATAGACCTCTTCGGCGGCGAGGTGGGCGCGCTCGCGGCCGGCAAGAATGCGCAGGATCTTGAGTCGCGGTGCGGTGGCCTTGAGCCCGGCGCGCCGGAGCTCGTCCGACTCGTGACTGATTTCCCAGGGAATGTGTGAGGCGGGACGGGCTTGGGTTACCATGTCGCAAAACCACTCAGGACGACGCTTTCTTTATAATGATTTCAGTATACACCGGCAAACGGATCGTCGCAGCCCTGCTCGTGTCAGCGGCGCTTGTGGGGTGTGCCAGCACCGTCGAGGAGCTGCCCATTCTCTATAAACCGGAGATCCGGCAGGGCACGCTCTTTGACGAGGCCGACGTGGACGAGCTGCGGGCGGGGATGACCCGCCGCCAGGTGCGCTTCGTGCTGGGTCCACCCACCATTGATGACCCGTTTACCGATGACCGCTGGGATTATGTCTATGAGGTGGAGCCACGCAGCGCCGATGTCGAGGCCGTCTCGCGCCGACTGACGCTGACCTTCGACGCCAACGGTCTGGCCACGGCCCGCGGCGATTTCGTTGACGCCGACCACCCACTGGCGGGAACGGCGCGCTAGCGCTTCTGCGTGTGGCGCTGCGCCCGGGCGCGATGACGCCGCTGGGCCTTGGGATCGATCTGCAGGGGGCGATAGACCTCGACGCGATCGCCCGGCGCCAGAGGGGTTTCGGCGCTGACCGGCTCTGCAAATATCCCGACGCCGGCCGCGTCAATATCCAGTTCCGGGATGTCGTCGAGCAGGCCCGATTGCTCAACCGCCGCCCGTGCCGTGGTGCCAGCCTGTACGCGCAGGGCAATGAGCCATTGACGATCCGGTCGCGCATAGGTGACCTCGACATCGATCCAGTCGTCGGGCCCGTGGCGGTGGTCAGCGGCCATAGCGCTCGTCAGCCCGGTTGACGAACGAATCCACCAGCGTCCCGGCGACCTGAGTGAATACCTTCCCGAAGGCCATGGCCAGCAGCCGGCTGGAGAACTCGAACTCGAGATCCACCGAAACCTTGCAGGCCCCCTCGCCCATGGGCTCGAAACGCCAGAAACCCTCGAGGTGGCGAAACGGCCCCTCGATGAGGCGGATTTCGATCATCTTGCCGGGCTGACGATGATTGCGGGTGACGAACGACTTCTCGAATCCCGCCTTCGAGAAAAGCAGCTCACCGACCACCCGGTCTTCAGTGCGCTCGCGCTCGCGGCTGCGCTTTACCCACGGGAGATAGTCCTCGTAATGGGCTACGTCATCGACCAGATCGAACATCTGCTCGGCGGAATGCCGGACGATGGCGGAGCGGGAAACGGTGGTCATGCGCTGTGCTCGAGAGTTGCCGGTCAATAAGCGCCAGAGGATATCAGACTCCGCGCGGCGGCTCACCGCCGGCCCGGCGCATTGGATGCCACTGCCCGGCGCCGTTAGACTGTGTGGGTGAGTAAGAAATCAGGCAAAAAGAAACCCGGTGACGGCGGCTCGTCCATCGTCGTCAATCGAAGGGCGCGGTTCGAGTTCTTCATCGAAGAGCGCTTCGAGGCAGGGCTCGTGCTCGAAGGCTGGGAGGTCAAGAGCCTGCGGGCCGGACGCGCCAATCTGACCGAGGCGTATGTCTTCATCCGCAATGGCGAAGCCTATCTGATCGGCTGCAACCTGCCGCCGCTGCCAACCGCGTCCACGCACATCCACCCCGACCCCACCCGAACGCGCAAGCTGTTGCTGCACCAAAAGGAGCTGGCGAAGCTTGTCGGCGCGACCGAGCAGCGTGGATACACGGTGGTGCCGTTGGATATGCACTGGTCGCGTGGCCGCGCAAAGCTGACCATCGGGCTTGCGAAGGGCAAAAAACAGCATGACAAGCGCGCCGATAAGAAGGAACGCGACTGGCAGCGCGAGAAGGAACGCCTGCTCAAGCACCGCGTCTAGCCGCCGGCCCTTCCCCCGGAACTCCGCAACCGCTACCCTGTCTACTCACATATCTGGGGACGACATGGCTTCGACGAAGGTCGCAAAGCTCCAGGTGCATGTCGGGGATGTCACTCAACCTCGTTAAAAACGTGACAAAAAAGATAGTTGCCAACGACGACAACTTCGCTCTCGCGGCCTAAACACCCGTGAGCTGTCCACACTTGATCGCCTGTGGTTGGGTGTCGGACAGGCATATTACACAGGCTAGCCCCGCGGGGAGCCCGGACCCGCGCGGCGAAACCTGACGGGATCGCGGCAACCAGACCCTGGCCGTTGGGTCGGTGGCTGCTAAAACTAAAGACGGCGCTAAGCATGTAGACCCTGTAGTGGAGGTCCTTCGGACGCGGGTTCGATTCCCGCCGTCTCCACCAACACTTGGAACCCCGCTGCGGCGGGGTTTTTTATTGGCGGCTGAGAGAGTGTTAGTTTGCGGTATCAAGACACCGTCTAAGGAAGAACAATGAACAAACACCGCGCACTCGAGCTATTGAAACAGAGCAAGCCTGAGCTCGAAGCTCGTTTCGGTGTCACTCGGCTCGCGCTTTTCGGATCAACCGCCCGAGACGCCACGAACGTTGGCAGCGATGTAGACGTACTGGTTGCCTTCGATGGTCCGGCTACCTCTAAACGCTACTTTGGCGTGCAGTTCTACTTGGAGGACCTCCTCGACTGCCCAGTCGACTTAGTGACAGAAAAGGCACTTCGCCCAGAGCTCCGTCCATTTATTGAGCACGAGCGAGTCAATGTCTGAAGGCGGGCAACGTCAATGGCGTTTTTATCTGGACGACATGACTGAGTTCGCCGAGAAAGTACTCGCGTACACCGATGGCCTGGACCAAGAAAGTTTTGTAGCCAGCGGTATAACCTATGACGCAACATTAAGGAATCTCGAATTGATTGGGGAAGCCGCCAGGCATGTACCTCATGAAATTCGCACCGATCGCCCGCAAATCCCGTGGCGAATGATCATTGCCACTCGTAACCGCGTGATACATGGCTATCTGGGTATAGATCAAGACACCCTCTGGAGCATCATTCAAGATGACATTCCCGAGCTCGTGCGAGTCTTGAAGGATGCGAAGTAGGGACTCAAACAGGCTCCTTGGTCGCGTTATGTCAACGGCCGCCTGGATCGAGTCCTGAGCTGTCTATCTTGACTGTTTTGTTATGAAGGAAAGCTTAGGTGACTATCCGAGGGCCTTTTCACCGCTTTCGGCTCTTCCAGGTTCCGCCATACTGATACGAGTCGGGATGCATCGGCTTGATCGTTTTCAGACAGGCCCCGCAGACAAAAACCCAGTCGGAGCCTGCGCCGTAGCGACACCGGTAGAGGACATCCCCGGGGCGGTCACACTCGGCGCAGGTTTTCGTTCGTCGACGCATGGGCATCCCTCATCGCGCCTTCATGCCGCCTACCGCTTCCCGAGCCACTCCAGCAGCGCCTGTGCGGTCGGTGCGGAGGACGGCGGGTTCTGACCAGTGATCAGTTGTCCATCCACACGCACGTAGGGCGCGAAGTCATCCGCCTTGGCGTAGTCGGCACCGCAGGCCTGCAGGGCGTCCTCCACCCGATGAGGCACGACGTCGGTCAGGCCCACCGCAGCTTCCTCGCCATTGGTGAAGCCCGTCACCTCGCGCCCCTTTACGAGCGGCTCACCCGCCTCGGTCCGGGCGCCAACGAGCACGATCGGTGCGTGGCAGACGCTCGCCACCGGCTTACCCTGGGTGATGAAGGTCTCGATCAGACGGATCGAGTCGGCATCTTCAGCCAGGTCCCACAGCGGGCCGTGGCCCCCGGGGTAGAACACGGCGTCAAAGTCATCGGCAGTCATCTCACTGAGGCGATGCGTGCTGGCCAGTGCCGCCTGAGCCTCAGCGTCGGATTCGAAACGCCGCGTGGCCTCGGTATGACTCTCCTCGGCGTCGCTGGACGGATCCACCGGCGGCTGGCCGCCCATGGGCGAGGCCAGCGTCAGGGAGACGCCCGCATCCTTGAGCACATAGTAGGGCGCGGCCAGTTCCTCGAGCCAGAAGCCGGTTTTTTTCCCGGTATCGCCCAGCTGATCGTGCGAGGTAAGGACGATTAACACGTTTTCAGACATCGATACTCCGTTGTCTTTGGTCAGATCGCCATGACGCTACACCTGCCCAGGGGCTTTTCATACAGCCGCGGCGTTAATCCGGTCGGGCCTCCTGTTGCACCGTCCGGTTGCGGCCCGCCCGTTTGCCGGCGTACATGCAGTCGTCCACGCGTTTTATGAGTGCTCGTAGCGTCTCGTGACCGTCACAATCAACGACGCCCAGACTGATGGTCACTGGTGTTGGCACACCGAGGTCAGCGCCTTCAACACCGCATCGCAGGGCTTCTGCTACCTTGTAACCACTCGCCTCATCCGTGGCGGGCAGCAGAACGAGAAACTCCTCCCCACCCCACCGCGCAAGGGCATCAACCCGGCGAAGCCGCTGACTGACAAGTACCGCCAGCGTCTTCAGTACGGTATCGCCGGCCGCATGGCCGTATTGGTCGTTAACCCACTTGAAATGATCCACGTCGAACAGAATCAGGCTGAACACCCCACCATGCCGTTGAACGCGCTGCATCTCCGCGTTCAGAAGCTCCGTCATCCGCCACCGGTTCCAGACCCCGGTCAGTTCATCGTGGGCCGCCCGGTATTCAAGGTGAGCCTCCGCTTCGCGCTGCCGCGTGATATCGACGCCTGAGGCGAGTATGCCGGTAACCTGACCGGTGGTGTCCCTGAACGGGGCGTTACGAAAAGCGATGACCCGTTTTTCGCCTTTCGCCGTCACAATGTGATTTTCATGGTATTCCGTTTGTTGGGTATCTCCTCGCCGCAACGCCGCGAAAACTCCCTCAAGGCGTGATTTTTCTTCCGCCGGCAGAAAGGCATCAAACCATCGTGTGCCAACGATCGCTTCACGCGGGAGGCCGATCAGCTCACAACCGTATTCATTGATTTCGGTGATCGCTCCGGTGATATCCATGAAAAGGATCATGACCGGCGCCGTATGGAAGTAAGCCTCGGTCTGACCGCGTGCCTGCTGAAGCGCCTTAATGGCAGCCTTTTTCTCAGAAATATCACGCACCATCATTTGGACAATCACATCATCATCCAGATCAATCCGGCTCAGCTGGACTTCCGCCGGGAACACACGGCCCGTCGCCGTTTCGTGATACCACTCGAACAGCGACTGGCCGCAGTCAAGGGCATGTTGAGTCCAACGCTGCGTGGCGTCGGCGGAGGGTTCGCCATCAGGCTGGGTCGTGGGCGATAGGGCAGCAGGCGTCGCATAGCCACGAAGGAACTGCCCGGAGTCATGGACTTCGAAGAGGGCCAGCGCCGCGGGATTGACGGCCATGAAATACCCTTCCGCGGCCATCAACATCACCGCATCGCGGGAGGCCTCAAACACCGCGCGATAGATGGATGGATCCCGGTCGAACTCCCCCCGTAGGGTGTAGAAGCGCTCAATATCTTGATCGATCATCTCCTCCGCCGATCGCCCCAGGATTGCCTCAAGGGCGGCGTCGACCCGCTTAATGCGCCGCTGATGATCGATGAACGCGACACCCGCCCCGGGGCGGCCGGCCGCGAGCGGGACTGCATCGCCGGTTGACCCGGTGGCCGGTTGCGGCCTTGGCGCCGCATCGCCGGCCCCCGGCGACCGCGGGACGACGGCCGATTCAATCAGGGCCTGGAGTCTCTGCGTTTCATCCAGCAGCGATTGCCGCGCCGCAAGGGCTGGATCGACATCGCTATGCATCCAGACAAGGTGATCGACATCGCCGCCCGAGGCGGAGAATGGCAGGACGCTCCATCTCACCTGATAGGCGATGCCATCGCGCCGGAGGCCCCAGACGACGGCAACGCAGGGGGTATCGGTGCTTAGATTGGCCTTCAGGGCGTCGATCAGCGCGGGCTCGCCCAGAGGCGCCAGAGACGGCACAGGCCGGGTCCCCAGCAGCTGTGCACGCGAACAGCCGGTGAGACGCGCAAAAGCCCTGTTCAGATCGCTGACCACCGGCCCGGGTTGTTCCGGAACGAGCCTGGCGGTACAGACGGGATATTCCGACTGCGCGATACAGCGACTCAGTGAATCAGCCATGTCTGTGTCAGTCATACCCATCTTCCCTGAAAATTTCTGCTAAAGGCCATCCATGTCGCCATACACTGGATTGATTGCCCGGATTTAACAACTCACTTGGATAACGGTATTGATCGACCGCGGACCCGCCTTTTAGCCTGCATGCATTACGGTTTATTTCACCTCAATAGAGGAGAAGACCCATGGAACTGGAAGGAAAGACGGCACTGGTCACCGGCGGTGGACGCGGAATCGGCGAAGGGATCGCCATCGCACTGGCCAATGCCGGCGCCGACGTGATGATCGCGGATCTCGATATCGAGATTGCCCGGGAAACCGCCACCCGGGTTGAAGAGACCGGCCGGCGCAGCGGTGCTTTCCAGGTCGACGTGTCCGACCCGGAATCGGTCAATGAGCTGATTGACAGCGTGGTCGCGCAGGCGGGACAACTGGATATTGCCGTCAACAACGCCGGGGTTCTCAGCATTGGTTCGGTCGACGAACTCTCCATTGATGACTGGGACTGGATCATGAAGGTCAATGCGAAGGGCGTATTCCTCTGCTCGCAGGCGGAGCTGGCCGTCATGCGGCCGCGGCGCTTTGGTCGCATCATCAATGTGGCCTCGATCGCCGGCAAGGTCGGCTTCCCGGACCTGTCCCACTACACCGCGTCGAAGTTCGCCGTCATCGGCTTCACCAACGCGATCGCCAAGGAGGTCGCCGCCGAGGGAGTGACGGTGAATGCCCTGTGCCCGGGCATTGTCGGGACCGGCATGTGGCGCGGCGAGGACGGCCTTGCCGGCCGCTGGCGCCACGAAGGCGAAACCGAGGCCGAATCCTGGGAGCGCCACCAGAAAACATTGCTCCCGCAGGGTGAGGCCCAGACCCCTGAGGACATGGGCCAGCTCGCCGTGTATCTGGCGACCGCCCAGCATGTCACGGGGCAGGCGATGGCCGTCGACGGCGGCTTTTCGCTATAAAAGCCGCAGCCCCGCCTCAGGCGGGGTTGTCTCCCACCGGGGGCAGATGGCGTTTCTGCTCCTCGGCTAGATCCACATCGTGCACGACCAGAATCGGCTGATCGGCATGCCGGACGAGCCATTCCGTCGCCGAGCCGTGCAGGAATTGCTGAAACCCGGTCCGGCTGCGCGTGCCCATGGCAATCAGATCGGCCTTCCATTGTTTGGCCTGATCACTGATGGTCTCCGCCGGGTTGCCCACCGCAACGGCCTGCTCCTCATCATCGCGCTGCCAGGTCGCGAGCCTGCGACTGGCCTCATCTTCGGCCTTGCTGCGCTCATCCCGCGCGTGGGTCGGATTAATGACGGGATTGGCCGTCGCCGAAGCGATATCACTCGGATTGACCACGTAGAGCAGGCGGATGACCGCGCCGGGGTGATAGGCCCGCGTGACCGCAAGCGCCCGCGCCGAAGCGGTTGTGAAGTTGACCGGTACCAGAATGCGCTGCTGCATGGCTCCTCAGCCTGTTGATCGATGAGGCTGCATGGTAACGGAAATCTCGATGCACCACGCATCATCGCCCATCGCCACTTGCCGCGGTGCAGCAACTGCCGTAGCTTACCCGACCTCCCGCCCGCGGATGGCCTCACCGGCAGTATTAAGGAACGAGCGACTTGGTTGATCGAGCGACGGACTATTGGGCGACGCTTCGCCGCAGCTGGTTTTCGAACGTGCGCGGCGACCTTGTCGCCGGCATCGTCGTGGCCCTCGCACTGATTCCGGAGGCGATCGCCTTTTCGATCATCGCCGGCGTCGATCCTGCCGTCGGGCTTTACGCCTCGTTCTCAATGGCCGTGGTCATCGCGTTCACCGGTGGACGACCCGGCATGATATCGGCCGCCACCGGGGCCATGGCACTGGTCATGATCACCCTGGTCGCCGAGCACGGTGTCGAATACCTGTTTGCCGCGACAATACTCACGGGCGTGCTGCAGATGGTCTTCGGTCGGCTGAGGCTCGCGCGGTACATGATGTTCATCCCGCGCACGGTCATGCAGGGGTTCGTCAACGCACTGGCCATCCTGATCTTCATGGCCCAGGTGCCACATTTCGTCGGCCACGGTACACCCACCTATGTGATGGTGATCGGCGGACTCGCCATTCTGTATCTGTTCCCGTACATCAACCGGACCGTTCCCCCGGCGCTTGTCACCATCGTCACGCTCACCGGCGTGGCGTACTTCCTGGACATGCCCCTGAATACCGTCGGCGATATGGGTGAACTGCCGAGCGGGTTACCGGTATTCGGGATCCCCATGGTGCCGATGAACCTCGAGACCCTTCAGATCATCCTGCCGACCGCGCTGACCCTCACCATCGTCGGGCTGCTCGAGTCACTGCTCACCGCCTCGATCGTCGACGATCTCACCGACACACCAAGCAAGAAAAACCGCGAGTGCATCGGCCAGGGCATCGGCAACTGCGTCACCGGGCTGTTCGGCGGCATGGCGGCCTGTGCAATGATCGGTCAGTCGATCATCAACGTTAAGTCCGGCGGGCGCGGACGGCTTTCCAGTCTCGCTGCCGGGGTGTATCTGCTCTGTTTCATCGTTTTCTTCGGGGACCTCGTCTCGATGATCCCGATGCCGGCGTTGGTCTCAGTGATGATCATGGTGTCCATCGGCACCTTCGACTGGAGTACCTTTGGCATGCTCCGCAGAATGCCCCGGACCGACGCCTTTGTGCTGATCGTCACCGTCGCCACCGTTGTCCTCACCCATGACCTCGCCAAGGGCGTGCTGGCCGGTGTCCTGCTGAGCGCGGTGTTCTTTGTGCGTAAGCTGGCCCGACAGATCACCGTCACCTGTAAGGACAGCGACGATGGCCAACACCGTGTCTATCATGTCAACGGTGTGCTGTTTTTTGTGGCGGTGGACAACTTCCTCTCAGGGTTCGATTTTGCCGCCGACGTACCGCAGGTCACCATCGACCTCACCCACACGACCCTCTGGGACAGTTCCGCGGTCGGGGCGGTGGATCGTGTGGTCGGCAAGCTCCGTCGCAACGGCGCCGAGGTCGCGGTCCGTCACCCCGAGGGCCAGGGCGCCCTTCTCATGGACGCCATGGCCGCGTATGACGACCCCAAGGCAGGCGCCTCGCAGCACTAGCGCGAGCAAGTGCCGACCATCGCATCGGCGACTTCGACACCGGACACCAACGCCGACTCGCAGCTGCCCATTCGCGTGTCGGTGCGGACGTAATCCCCACAGAACGCCACACGGGCGTCGGGGCACACCGCCAAGGCCTGCGGCAGTGGCTCGCCCTGCGGAAAGGCATTCCCCCAGCGATGCAGCAGCGGGCCGAAGGCGTAGTCGGCGTTGCTGGCAGCCGGCAGACCGGGAATGCCATCAAGCGCGACGAGCATTTCCTCGATGATCGCGGCTTCCCGGGCAGTATCCGAGGACGCGTCGCCCACCCGCGCGGCACTCGACGAGCTCCCGTGCACGCCTGCGTTGCCCGCGGCATAGTCGTCGGTGGAGTGCAGCACCACCGCACAGCGCGCCTCACCACAGGGCTGGATGGAGATTTTCGAGAGCACCGCGTGATCGGCGACCACTGCGTCCCTGAACGCCAGGCTCTGCCATTGGGCGGCGAGGTCGCCCGTGCAGTACAGCAGGACCGTCAGCACCGGCGCCGCCGTCTGCTGGGCCACCACCTCGAGGGCGTCGTTCAGCCGCGCATCCCCCAGGTCGGAGGCAGCCCCGACCAGCGGCGGCTCGCCGCCGAACGTCGCCGACCAGCGCGGATGGGCGATGCCACTGCCGGCCGCGATCAGCCAGTCGGCCCGTCCGATCTCCTCGCCGTTTTTATCCGACAGCACCCACGGATCGTCAGACGCCCGACCACGACTGAGGCCCCTGACCATGCTCGAGTAATGCGTCGTGACGGGTGCGAGCAGACGGTTTTCGTCATCACGCAGCAGATCGCCGGCGATGTTCGCCATCTCGCCATCCCGGCCCGTGATCAGAGCCGTGCCAGGCTCCTGCCGGCGCGGCGCAACAGCGCCGGTCGCTCCATCCAGGGTGCATCGTGGCCCCGTATAGGCCGTCGTGGCATCGCCCAGAGATGCCAGCATCTCCCGTCCCGTGCGGGTTGAGATATCCGCATAAGGGGCCCCGTGGTTGATGCGCAGCTCGGGAATCGACCGCGTTCGACGGGTGGCGGCCCGGCCACCGGGGCCGCGACCGATTTCATACAGGCTGATCGGGCTGAAGGCATCGGGCCTGGTGAGGGCCAGCCGGCGCGCCACCGACGCGCCGGCGATGCCGTTACCGATAATGGCGACACTCGACATGTTCACTCCAGACCATACTGCTCGCGGGCATAGTCACCCAGACCCACCGCATCCAGTCGCGCCAGCGGCGCCAGAAAGGTCACCTGAATCACCCCGGGCGCCCGACCGATCTCGATGGCGCCGTTGACGGTGGCGCGGTTGCGCACCTCGGGCACGGACAACCTGAGCAGTCGGGCCGCGCGTTCCAGCCCGTTATCAATGGCGTCGTTGAGGTTGGCGGCCGTGCCAATCACCGAGATGGGTGCGGTCGGTTCGATGGGCCCAGTGCCCCAGCGGTTGGCCAGCCGCTCTCCCCTCGCCTTTTCCTCGTCGCTGAATGGCCGGGCCATGGGCGGCAGGTCTTCAACCAGCGGAAAGAGGACCGGACCATCGATGGGGTAGTCTTTCAGCACCTCCACCTGCAGCGTGACGCTTCCCGCCACGTCCATGGTGTGACCGGCGATTTCGCCATCGCCCTGTCCGGCATGCATGTCCCCCAGATAGAGCCCGCCCCCGTTGACCTTCACCGGCGCCACCAGGATCGCGCCAGCCCGCACCGCATCAATGTCGAGGTGGCCGTCGGTCTTGTGCTCGACCAGCTCCGCCTGGGTGATCGAGTAATCATGGGGCGCGCCCACCAGAAAGGCCCCGAAATCGCCGGCGTTGTGACTGTCTGGCAGCGCCCGTGAGGGGCAGCTCCCAAGCTGGCCGAGGAATGGACGCATACGGATGAGCGTCGCCGGCATGTCAGCCGGGGCGTAATGGAGCACGGAGTGCTGATGGCTGCCATCCGGTAGCGCCGCATAATGATCCGCATCGTGACCCACCGTTTCGGCGGCGGCCGGGGGCAGGGTCACGCCCACATGGCGGCTGTCATCAAAGGCGACGGTATAGCCATGGACGATCTCGAAGGGTTTTACCGGCTGATTGCAGGCATCACAGCGCACCGAGTCCTGTCCGATCCCCTCGATATGCGTCGCCGGCCAGAGGGTGTCGCACTGCGGACAGCGGGCGGCGACGTAGGGATCACCCAGGCAGAACCCCTCGGGCGAACTGTCGTGGCCCGACGCGGTTGCCAGCGAGGTGACGGTGATGTCGCGGATACGCACCACAAGCCCGTCTCCCACTCGAGCACCGACAACCTCGACGGGGCGGGTGACCTCGTGCCCGCCCCGCAGGCTTGGCGTGATCATTGGGCCCCAGCAGCCGGGCGCCGTATTGGCGATGATGGTGCCACCATCCTCGACCGGACCGAGCATGCGGGCCTCGGGATCGATGACGCTGTTGGTGTACTCGTTCACGACGACACTGCGGTATCCGGACGCTTTGACCTTGTCGAGCATGGCGACCTCTATTGGTTTGGAAGGGGATCGGTTCTGAGACTACCACCGCCCATCGTGGCTGTCGCGAGTGCTGACGGGCGGCGACCGCCGTCAGGATTTGTCAGTAAATTTCACCGTATTTTTCTGGCTTCGATGGGTACAAACGGGTATTACTAATCTGCGCCGTATCGACCATAAAAAAGGGGAATCGCATTCATGATGGTCCTGCCTTTTCTACTCGTTGCCATCGCGCTCGCGCTGGTCTTTTTCGACAGGCCCGCGCTGGCACACGCGACCTGGGGGGTCGGTCTGCTCTGGACGCTCTACCTGCTGAACGTCCATGCAACCGACAAGCTCAATCTCAACTTCTAGGGGTCGCGAAATGACAGAGTCACTCTCAAAAAACCTCAATGCCCTGGGATTGATCGCGATCACCATCGTGCTGGGGTTCGCATTCACCGATCAGCTAATCAACGATGATCTGCCCTGTCCGCTGTGCCTGCTGCAGCGCGCCGGGTTCGCCCTCGCGGGATTCGGCCTGGTCCTCAACCTGTTTCACGGGCAGCGGGCGCGGCACTATGGCCTCGTGATCCTGGGCGCACTCGCCGGATTCGCCGTCGCCGTCCGCCAGATCTTTCTGCACATCGCTCCCGGCACCGGCAGCTACGGTGATGCGTTCATCGGCCTGCACTTCTACACCTGGGCCGCGCTGCTGTTTGGCCTGATCGTGCTGGGATCGGCGGTGATGCTGCTCATCGATGGCGGATTCCGAACCACCAGCGAGCGGCGCAGCACCCACCCGACCGGGCTTGCATTGCTGGCATTCGGCCTGTTCAGCCTCATCGTCGTCGCCAATGCCGCATCGACCTTCGCCGAGTGCGAGCTGGGCCTGTGCGCCGATAATCCAACCCAGTACGAGCTGCTGGAGAACTAGGGCACCCGCGTATGGAACTCGATCCACTGATCCTGTCCCGGATCCAGTTTGCGTTCACGATGACGTTCCACATCATCTTCCCGTCCTTCACGATCGGGTTGGCGGCGTGGCTCGCGACGCTGGAGGGGCTGTCGCTCGCCACGTCGCGGCCGATCTATCGTGAACTGTTCGATTTCTGGCTCAGGATCTTTGTGATCGCCTTCGTCATGGGGGTCGTCTCCGGCATCGTCATGGCGTTCCAGTTCGGCACCAACTGGAGTGCCCTGTCCGCCCGCACCGGTCCCATTCAGGGCCCCCTGCTGGCGTACGAATCGTTTACCGCGTTCCTGCTCGAGGCGACGTTCTTCGGTGTCATGGTCTTCGGCCGTCAGCGTGTCTCGCGTGGCGTGTACTTCTTCTCGTGTCTGATGGTGGCGATCGGCACCACCGTGTCCTCGTTCTGGATACTCGCCAACAACACGTGGATGCAGGTACCGGTCGGCTACGCCATGCAGGGCAACCAGTTCGTGCCCACCGACTGGGGCGCCATATTTTCCAGCGAAGTCCTGTGGGTCCGCTTCCCGCACATGATTCTGGCCGCCTATCTGACCACCGCGTTCTGCGTGGCGGCGACCGGTGCCTGGTACACCCTGCGCCACCGACACGCCGAGGGGGCACGCGTCATGCTGCGGATGGGGCTGGGGTTGGCCGCGGTACTGATCCCCCTGCAGCTGGTGATCGGGCATCTGAACGGTGAATATGTCGAGGCCCATCAGCCGAGCAAGTTCACGGCCATCGAAGGCCGTTGGCAGACTGAACAACCCGCACGGCTGCTGCTCCTTGCCTGGCCGGATGAGGCCGCTGAGCGCAATGCCTTCGAGATCGGTGTGCCGGTCATGGGGAGTTTTTTCGACAGCCTGACCTTTGACTCGCGCGAGCCCGGCATTGTCACGGTGCCCGTCAATGAGCGTCCGCCGTTTCTCGTCCCCTTCTATGGATTCCGGATCATGGTCGGAATGGGGCTGGTGATGCTGTTCGTGTCGTGGTCAGGCGTCTGGCTGACGCGGCGGGCCCGCATGGACAAAGGGCGCGCACCGCCCCGGTGGTTCTTATGGGCGACGGCGATCAGCTTTCCGAGTGGTTTCATCGCGATCGTCGCGGGCTGGTTTACCGCCGAAATCGGGCGCCAGCCCTGGGTGGTGTTTGGCGCGCTGCGCACCGCCGACGCCGTGACGCCGTCGCTGACCACCAGCGCGGCCCTCACCTCCCTGCTTGTCTATGTGACGCTCTACTCGTTGATCTTCCCGGCCGGGACTTACTACATCTGGCGGGCGCTAAGGGCCGGACCCGGTGCGGAAAAGACGACGAGCAATCAGGGTGATCGCGGTCTCATCGTCGAACCGGCGCGGGTGTAAGCGTGCCGTTGGATCTGATGCAGACCCTCGCGGCATTCAATCTAGTCCACTTCTGGGCACTGGTACTGGCATTCGCCATCCTCATCTACGGGCTGCTGGATGGCTTTGATCTGGGGGTGGGCATTCTCTTTGGGTTCAATGCCGATCCAGTCCAGCGTGATCAGATGATGCAGACCATTGAGCCGGTCTGGGATGGCAACGAGACCTGGCTCGTGGTGGTGGGAACGGTCCTTTTTGCGGCCTTCCCCGCGGCGTATGCGATCTTCCTCTCGGCGTTCTACCTGCCCGTCGTCATCCTGCTGGGCGCGCTCATACTCAGGGGCGTGTCCATGGAATTCCGTGGCCGCAGCGGGCGCCTGCGGGGACTCTGGAGCGGCTGTTTCAGTGGCGGCTCGCTGGTTGCCACCTTTGTGCAGGGGACGGCGATCGGCGCCCTGGTCGAGGGTATCGACATCAGCAACGGTGAGTACGCCGGCGGCGCCTGGGATTGGCTGTCGCCCTTCGCGCTGCTCGGCGGGTTCGGGCTTGTGGCGGGCTATGCGCTGTTGGGCGCCGGTTGGCTAGTCCTGAAGACCCGCGGCGGGCTGCGCGAATGGAGTTATCGGTGGCTGCCGCGACTCATGGTCCTCACCGTTGCCTGCGTACTGGCAAGCTTCATCTGGACCCTGATGGGATCGATGGACATCAGCCATCGCTGGGCCGACTCACCGGAGTGGGTGATGGTGCCGCTGGTGCTGGTCTTGTTGGGTGCGGGCGGCCTCGCATTGAGTGTGCGTCAGCGCCGGGACCGACTCGCCTACCCCATGGCCGCGATGATCTTCATCGCCGCCTTCTGCGCATTCATATTCAGCTTCTGGCCGTGGATCCTGCCCGGGGACCTGCGCTTCTATCAGGCGGCCGCGCCGCCGGCCTCCCTGCAGTTCCTTTTCTACGGCGCCGGGCTGGTGGTGTTACCCGTGGTGCTGATCTACACCGTCGGCGTGTACTGGATCTTTCGGGGTAAATCGCGACCCATTGACCCATAAAACGCCACTCACAAGCGTCGGGTCAGTTCGTTGTCGCAGACCTCGTCGCGGGAGACGGCGGCAACGTTCTGCAGCGTCACCTCGGCGATCTGGGTCATCGCCTCCTGGGTGAAGAAACCCTGATGGCCGGTGATGAGCACATTGGGGAATGTCAGCAGGCGCGAGAGCGTGTCGTCGGCGAGGATCTCGTCAGACAGATCGCGAAAGAAGACGTCACTCTCCTGCTCGTAGACATCCAGGGCCAGGTGGCCGACCTTCTTTGACTTGAGCGCGGCGATGACCGCCTCGGTGTCGACCAGCCCGCCGCGGCTGGTATTCACCAGCATCACACCATCGCGCATGCGCGCGATTGATTCGGCGTTGATCATGTAGTGGTTGGACTCGGTCAGCGGACAGTGGAGGCTGATGATGTCGGCCCGGGCATACAGATCGTCCAGCGCCACATACTGTCCACCCAGCGCCTTGAACGCCGGGTTTTCGTAGACATCGTAACCCAACAGCGCCACCCCCAGACCCGACAGCACGCGAGCGGTGGCCACGCCGATGCGGCCCGTTCCAATCAGCCCGACGGTGCGGCCGTTGAGGTTAAAACCCAGCAGCCCCTTGAGGTTGAAGTCGCCCTCGCGCACCCGGGCATAGGCCCGATGCGTGTTCCGGTTGAGCGTGAGGATCAGCGCAAGGGTATGCTCAGCGACCGCCTCCGGGGAGTAGGCCGGCACCGAGACCACCGCCAGCCCCAGGCGCTTGGCCTCGGGCAGATCGACGTGATTGAAACCCGCACAGCGCAGCGCCACCGTGCGCACGCCGGCGTCGGCGAGCGCCCGCAGACAGGCCGCATCCAGCGTGTCATTGACGAAGGCACAGATCACCTCGGCGCCGTCGGCGAGCCTTGCCGTGTCGGCATTCAGCGGTGCGTCGGTAAAGGCCAGATCAAAGCCGTGGGCGGTGTTGGCCGCCTCGAAAAAGGCCTGATCATATTTCTGCGCGCTGTAGAAGTAGATACGCGGCGTTGAATCCATCATTTATCCAACATTGACCTCAGATCGGCGAATGGCGAATGGGTGCCCGGGGGCGAACCCTGATCCGACTCGCCCGGCGCGTGATGCGCCTCGAGGGCACGCTGATGCTCATTGTCGTGGCAGTAGATGCACAACAGCTCCCAGTTGCTGCCGTCATCCGGGTTGTTGTGGTGGTCATGATCGCGGTGATGGACCGTGAGCTCGTGGACATTGGCCCGCGTAAACTCGCGCGTGCAGCGGCCGCACACCCACGGGAAGAGCTTGAGAGCCTTTTCCCGATACCCCCGCCTGCGCGCATCGGCCGCCCGGTTGGCATCGCCGACGATGCGATCGAGCTTTTCATGATCCATCGCTCGGACCCTCCCTGCTAACCACGACCGCGGTAGCCTGCGACACCCTGCTCGGGGATCCAGACATCAACCGGCGGTTGCCCGGTCTGATAGAACACATCGATCGGCATACCGCCTCGCGGGTACCAATAACCACCAATCCGCAGCCAGACCGGTTCGAGAAGATCCGCGAGCCGCCGGGCAATGGTGACCGTGCAGTCTTCGTGGAAGGCGCCGTGGTTACGAAAGGCAAAAAGAAACAGCTTGAGGGATTTGCTCTCGATTAACCATTGCCCGGGGACATAGTCGATCACCAGGTGCGCGAAATCCGGTTGCCCCGTCATTGGGCACAACGACGTGAACTCCGGGGCGGTGAACCGCGCCAGGTAGTGCACGTCGGACTGCGGGTTCGGCACCCGCTCGAGTACCGCCTCCTCGGGGTTCGTTGGAATGGGCGACTGACTGCCAAGCTGTGAAAGGCCGGCGGTGGGATCCTCGCTCATGCTGGTCTCTGCTCCGCTGGGTTGTGTGAGGGGAATCGTCATTCATACAGCGAAGGCAGCCCGATGACCAGTCCCACCGCAATCAACAAAAGCCCCGCCACCTGGTTGACCCGCCTCAACGCCGCGGGCGACTGGATCAGGCGTCGCAACCGGTCGATGCCGACCGCGAAGATCATGTTGCCGAGAAACGGAATCACCATCGATGTGACCACGATCACACTGATGTCCAGTGCCGTTACCGTGCCAAGATCGAAAAAACCCGGCAGCAGCCCCAGATAGAACAGCACCGCCTTGGG
The DNA here is from genome assembly GCF_002813635.1 of Spiribacter roseus. NCBI lineage: Bacteria > Pseudomonadati > Pseudomonadota > Gammaproteobacteria > Chromatiales > Ectothiorhodospiraceae > Spiribacter > Spiribacter roseus. The sequence continues at coordinate 912,256 of NZ_CP016382.1, forward strand.
GTTCCCCAGGATCGCCGCCAGCCCCGCACTGAAGCCTGGCCAGAAACCCGGACGCGTCAGTCGGCCATCGGCCTGAATGGCCCGGTCCGCGTGCCGGATCAGCTGCATGCCCATCGCGGCGAATAAAAGCGCCGCGACCCAGCGCAGTATCACCAGCGTTTCATCATGGGCCGACACAACCCAACTCAGGCCATGGATGGCCGCCAACGGCCAAAGCAGATCCCCCACCACCACGCCAAGGGCCAATGGCAGCGCAGCCGCGAATCCGCCCGAGAGCGTACGCGCCAGTAGCGCCAGCCACACCGGCCCCGGTGTCAGAAACAACACCAGCAGCGCCCCGGCGTAGAGGGTGAGATCCGCGATCCCGATCGTCATGCCGGTCGATGATACACACCGACTCCGCTATGCTGCGCCCCCATGAACGTCACCCGACACCCACTATGACGGGGCTTGCCGAAGCCGCCCGCCATCGCCTCGCAGTGGGTCGCCGTGCCGCGCCCGGTGTCGGGATCAGTCTGGCGGTGGCCATGGTGGCGCTGTTCCTCGCCAGCCACTACGGCGCGCCGGTGATGTTGTTTGCCCTGCTGCTGGGGATGGCGCTGGGGTTTCTGCGCGAGCGCGAGCGTGTGGCGCCTGGCATCCGCCTGAGCACCCGAACGATTCTGCGGGTGGGCGTGGCGCTGCTCGGCGCCCGCCTGACGCTAACCGATCTCACTGCACTGGGTCTGACCCCGGTGCTGATCACGCTGGCGACGGTCGCCGCCACCCTGCTTGTCGGTTTTGGGGTGGCGCGCGCACTGGGAATGGGCGGGCGTTTCGCTGTGCTATCCGCCGGAGCCGTGAGTATCTGTGGGGCCTCGGCGGCCCTCGCGATCGCCTCGACCCTGCCGCGGGATGAGCGACTGCACCTCGACACGGTTCTGGTGGTGGTCAGCGTCAGCACCCTGAGTACCGTCGCGCTGGTGATCTATCCCATCCTCGCGGCGCAACTGGGCATGGACGACGCCCAGGCGGGCGTGTTTCTAGGGGCCACGATCCATGATGTGGCCCAAGTTGTCGGTGCGGGTTTCAGTGTCTCTGAGACCTCGGGCGAGACGGCGACCATCATCAAGCTGCTGAGAGTGGCGCTGCTGCTGCCGCTGGTGCTGGGACTGGCGCTGGTGTTGCGCGAGCGCGGTAACCGTCATCTTCCCGGGCAGCCGCACAAGCGCCCCGCCCCACCGATTCCCGGGTTTCTGCTGGGGTTCCTCGCCCTCGTGGGCATCAATAGTCTGGGTTGGCTGCCAGCGCCCTTGATGGCGGTGCTGGCGACCACTTCCACCGCCTGCCTCATTACCGCCGTGGCGGCGCTCGGCATCCAGAGCCAGATCGGCGAAATGCTCAAGCTTGGCTGGCGCCCGATCACGGTGATCGTGCTGCAGACCCTGTTCATGGGGGCAATGGGCGCGATGCTGGTCGGCTATTGGCTCCCCGCCTGAGCACGAGGCTCAGCAATAAGAATAGCGCGCAGATCATTGACATTGGTGAGGGTGGGACCGGTCATCACCAGATCGCCCAGGGCGGCAAAAAAGCCGTAGGCATCATTGTTGGCGAGCCGATCCCGGGGGTTGACGCCCATCCGACGCGCGCGGGCGAGCGTATCCGGGGTGACCATCGCCCCGGCATTGTCCTCGCTGCCATCAATGCCGTCACTGTCGCCGGCCAGGGCATGGACCGTTTCGGCTCCCTCAAGGGCAATGGCAAGCCCGAGCAGGAACTCGAGATTGCGGCCGCCCCGCCCTTCACCCCGCACGGTCACCGAGGTCTCGCCGCCGGACAGCAGCACACAGGGCGGCGCGGCGGGTTGATGATGACGGGCGACCTGTCGGGCAATGCCGGCCATGACGCGACCCACCTCACGCGCCTCGCCTTCGATGGCATCGCCCAGAATGATGGGCCTGATGCCCTGCGAGCGAGCGTATTCCGCCATGGCCTCCAGTGATGTCTGCGAGCGGGCCACAATGATGTTCTCCACAGCATCGAGCCGCGGATCACCGGGTTTGGGCGTTTCCTGCCCGGATGACTCAAGGTGATGGCGCACGGCCGTGGGTGGATCGATGCCAAATCGATCCAGAATCGCTCGTGCATCGCCGAAAGTGGTCGGATCTGCGACCGTCGGACCCGAGGCAATCGTCGCCGGATCATCGCCGGCGACATCCGAGATCATCAGGGTGGTCACGCGGGCGGGCCAGGCCGCGACGGCGAGTTGCCCGCCTTTGACGGCCGACAGATGCTTCCTGACGCAGTTGATATCGGCGATGTCAGCACCCGACCTGAGGAGCGCTGACGATACTGCCTGCTGATCCGCCATTGTCAGACCGTCGGCCGGCAAGGTGAGCAGCGCAGAGCCGCCGCCGGAGAGCAGACACAGCAGCTGATCCCCCTCCCCCAATTCATGGGCGATGTCGACCATCCGTTGAGCGGCCTCACGGCCGGCTGCATCCGGTAGCGGATGGGATGCCTCGATGCACTCGATGCTCTCGAGCATCGCCCCATGGCCATAACGGGTGACAACCAGTCCTTGCGGCGCCGGCACGTCCGGTGGCCACGCCTTCTCCAGCGCCTGCGCCATTGCCGCGGCGGCCTTCCCCGCACCGATGACCCGGGTCCGCCCGTCTTTACTGATCGGCGGAAAATGCGGCGCAACCACGCGGGCTGGATGCGCGGCAGCCACACCCGCATCAAATAGACGACGGAGCGCATCCATCGGATGGCTGATCTCAGGCCCATTGATCATCCGGGTCTACGCTCTCATGCTTGTATCGAGTGAATCCTACAAGGTCACCGGTCTCAGGAGTAAACCGCAATGAAGCAATGGATCATCATTTTCATGATGTTATTGGGTAGCTGGAGCGGCAGCGCGCTTGCACAGTCCAGTTACGGGTCGGGCGTCATGCATGGCCCTGGACCGGGAATGATGACGGGAATGATGATCATCCCCATCGTCATCAGTCTTCTGATCATCGTCGTTCTGGTGCTTTTGATCCTCGCGCTTATCAAATACCTGCGTCAGTAATCGGATCGCCGCCGGGGCCGATGCGCATGATGCTACTGCCCCCTGGCACGCAACGCGCCCCGACCGCCATCGACCGGGAACACCTGACCGGTGATCCAGCTGGCGTCGGTGCCCAGCAGGAATGCCGCCATCGCGGCGGAGTCGTCGGCGACGCCGACGCGTTTGAGCGGATGACTGGCCGCGAGCGCCTCGGCCATCTTCTCGTTGGACAGCAGCGAATCGGCGATTTCAGTCTGGCTGATGCTGGGCGCAATGCAGTTCACCCGGACCGAGGGCGCCAGATCGGCCGCCAGCGACCGGGCCAGGGCCTCGACGCCGCCTTTAGCCGCGGCAATCACGGCATGGTTGCCAAAGCCCTGTCCGGCCGCCACCGTCGAGAACATCACGACGCTGCCCCGCGCCTTCTGCAGTGCCGGTGCGGCGGCCTGCACCGCGATTGCCGCTCCCACGGTGTTCAGCCGGTAGCAGTCAAGCAGGTCTTTCTCGGTCAGGTTCTTGAGGGGCTTGAGGACGATATTGCCGACACAGTAAGCCAGTCCGGCAAGCCCTTCATCGGACTGCGCGCTTTGGACCGCCGCCTTGATCGAATCGGTATCCAGCACATCGCAGGCGAACACGTCGGCCCCGAGGGCCTGCGCCAGCGGCAGGATGGTCTGCGGATCACGCGCCGAGAGCACGAGCGGCTGACCCGCGGCGGCCAGGCGGCGGGCGAGTGCTTCGCCGATCCCGCCGCGGGCACCCATTATAAGCGTCGGTGCGGTCATTGATTACGTCCTATTCAACTTCGCTGATCAGTGAGCCATAGCCCGCCGCTTCCATCTCCTCCAGCGGGATGAACTCAAGCGCGGCGGAGTTCATGCAGTAGCGCAGACCCGTTGGTTCCGGCCCGTCGGTGAAGACATGGCCCAGGTGCGAATCGGCATGCTGACTGCGGATCTCAGTCCTTGTCATGAACAGGCTGTTGTCCTCGCGTTCAACCACCGCGTCCTCGCGGATGGGTTGCGTAAAGCTCGGCCAGCCGGTGTCAGAGCGGTACTTGTCACGCGACGAGAAAAGCGGCTCGCCCGAGACCACATCCACATAGATGCCGGGGCGCTTCTCGTCGTAATACGGATTGTCATAGGCGGGCTCAGTGCCGTCTTCCTGGGTCACGTAATACTGCTCATCGGTCAGACGCGACTGCAGGAGCGCTTCAGGGGGCTTTTCGAAGGTCGCCGGATCGAACGCTTCCACCGATGGAGAACCTGACTGGCGCTGCGGCTCATACTCGGAGAAATCCACTGACTGATCATCGCCCCAGATCTCTTCGATGAACTGATAACGCCCGGAATTGAATGTATAGAGCCGGTAGCGCACCGGCTTTTCCTTGTAGTAGTCCTGATGACGGGCCTCGGCCTCGTAGAACGCGTCAAACGGGACTACTTCGATTCTGACCGGCTCGTCATAGCGGCCGGAGGCCTCGAGCGCCTCAATTGACGCCTCGGCGGCGCGTTTCTGGGCCTCATCATGGTAAAAGATCGCCGGGCGATACTGCTTGCCACGATCAACGTACTGGCCATTGATGTCGGTCGGGTCCGCCGTCCGCCACAGGCCTTCGAGCAGACCTTCGTAGGTGATTCTGGTGGGGTCGTAGTAAACCTGCACCGCCTCGGTGTGATCCGTACGGCCGCCGGAGACTTCCTCGTAGGTGGGATCCTGCACCTCGCCGCCGCTGTAGCCGGAAACGGCCTCGACCACGCCGGGCACGTTCTTCTCGTAGTACGCCTCAACGCACCAGAAGCACCCGCCCGCGAATGTCGCGACGGCCAGATCCGGATCATCCGGGGCAAAGCCCGAGTCGCTGGTCTGGGCACTGGCCACTGCCGCCAGCCCCAGACCGATAAAAGTGGCAATGCTTATTGAAAAGGCTTTCATGGCTTCCCTTGTCGTCCCGCCGGTGAAGGCAATGGCTGAGTATCCCATACGACATCGCGGAAGCCGATGAATTCACGCCGCGGCCCGCCGGATGGGCGTCAGCGCAGCAGCCGGCAGACGTCGGCGCCCTCGCGCTGGCAGGCATCACACAGCGGCGCAGTCTCAAATACCGCGGCAATGGCATCTCCGGCCCGACTGAACAGGTTCTGCTCGCCAATCCGGCTGCTCAGCACCGGATGGCGTAACAACCGGAGGGCGTCGTCCTTGAACCCGCAAAGCCATAGCCCACCCCCGCGATCGCGCATGCGCTCGGTTTCCTGGGCCAGCATTTCGGCGGCGGCCAGATCGACCCGCTCGATCGCGCTGCCTTCAATGATGACATGAGAATAGCCGCGGTCGCAGGCCGCCCACAGGCCCTCGCGCACGTGGTCCAGCGATCCGAAGAACAGCGGACCATCAACCCGCAGGATCAGCACTTGCGGGCACTCCGCCAGTCCGCGTTTGTGGGCGTTCCGCAGCGGTCGCCCGGGCCGATCGGTCATGGGCACGACGCTGACCAGGCGGGGTCGGGCGCTGTGCTTGAGAAACAGGAGCAGAGACAGGAAAACGCCCACGTAAATGGCAAACTCGAGTCCCAGGAACAATGTGGCGAGCACCGTCACCGCAAGAATCGTGGTCTCCTCGCGGCTCGCCCGGACGATGTCGCGCAGGCGATGCCAGTCGATCAGGTTCCACGCAATCACGAACACCACCGCGGCCATCGCCGGCATGGGCAGATACCCGGTGACATCCGGGAACCAGACAATCACCGCCAGCACGAACCCGGCTGCAAAAATACCGGCAATCGGTGTTCTCGCGCCGGCGTCGTAGTTGGCGCCGGTACGAGTGAACGACCCCGAAGCCGCATAGCACGAGAACAGACTGCCGAGGAGATTGGAGAGGCCCTGGCCGATGAACTCCTGACTCCCGTCGATGCGCTGGTGCGACCGCATACCCACGGCCTTGGCAATCGCCACCGCCTCGATCAGTGCAATCATGGCGACGGCCAACGCGCCGGATGCCAGCTCAGGCATGCGCTCGAAGGCGATGAGATCGAACGACGGGGGTGGCAGCGCCCCGGGGGTCGCACCAACCATCTGCACGCCCGCGGCGGCGCCGCCTGAGAGCGCACCGACCCCCGTACCCACCGCCATGGCGCTGAGCAGGACCGGCCAGCGCGGGCGATAGGCGCGAACCAGCAGCGCCGTGGCAAGCGTGACACCACCGATGATCACGGCCTGCGGCTCGGTCGCCGGCAGCGCGCCACTGATCGCCCGCAGGCGATCGACCAGTCCATAGCCAGCCTCCAGGCGGATGCCCAGAAAGTGATGGACCTGACTGACCGCAATCACCACGGCCGCTCCGGCGGTAAACCCCACCACCACCGTGTGCGGGATGAAGTTGACCAGCGTTCCCACCCGGGCGATCCCCAGCATCAGCTGGATCACACCGACCATGAAGGTCAACGTCAGCACGTATGAGAGAAACGCCGGATGCTCGGGCGGGACGATGCCACTGACCACGCTGAACACCACAATGGAGATCGCCGCAGTCGGCCCTGACACGAGGTGATGCGATGAGCCGAACAGCCCGGCAATGACCGGCGGGATGATCGCGGTATAAAGCCCGTACTGGGCTGGAAGGCCGGCGATGAGGGCATACGCCACCCCCTGGGGCAGGACAATGATCGCACCGGTCAGCCCGGCGCGCAGGTCGGCAAGCATCTGTCGGCGTCCGAGGCCGGGCCAGGCGCCGATGAAGGGCAGCAGTCGGATCAGGCGGTCAGGCATAGCGTCTCCCAGTCACGCAACGCCGCCCCATCGGGCACCACTCCAAGACCGGGGCCCGATGGCAGTTCCATGGCGCCGTTGGCAATACCCGGGAAGGGTGTCGCCAGCTGCTCGCGCAGCGGGTTGGGGTTGCAATCAACCTCAAGCCGGCCGTCTCCGCCCACGGCTGCCAGGGCATGCGCCGATGCGATCAGGCCAATGCCACCGCCCAGATAGTGCGGGCAGTAACGCCGTCCGGCCTCAAGCACCCGCCGGGCGATGGGCAAGCACGCACTGAACCCGCCCCACTTGGCCAGATCCGGTTGGATCACCGATAGCAATCCGGCTTCCGCCGCCGCGTCGAACCCCGCGACCGAGGCCAGATTTTCGCCACCGGCCAGCGGGATGGCGGAGCACGCGGCCAGCGCCCGCCAGTCAGCCACCGGGGTGTCCACCGGCATGGGCTCCTCAAGCCATTCAAGACCGCTGCCCCGCAGATCGGCCACCATCGCCCGGGCTTCCGGAAGTGACCAGGCCTGATTGGCATCGGCCATCAGATGTTCCTGATCGCCGCGCTCGGCGAGCAGCGCCGCGATCGTGCGTCGGTCCTGACCGGCCTCAAACCCGATCTTGACCTTGAAGGCATCAAAGCCCGACGCCCGGGCCCGCTGCAGGGTGGTGACCGCGCCGTGCGGATTGATGCCGCTGGCATAGACCGGTATCCGGGAGGCGACCGGTCCACCGGCGAGGACCTCGCCAAGCGGGCGGCCCTGACGGCGAGCGGCCAGATCCCAGAGCGCGATATCAACACCGGCCAGGACCTGATCAAGCGGCCCGAACTCACGCGTTTGCAGCGCGAGTACACGGGTCGCCTGCACCAGAAACCGCTGTGCGGCGGACGGATCATCGAAGGATCGGCCGACCAGCTGCGGCGCGACCACTTCGGCGGCCAGACGGGCCCGGTGCTCGGCCCCGCAGACCGGGTAGTTGCACCAGATTTCGCCCCAGCCGGAGGCCCCCTCGTGATCGGTCACCCCAACCAGTACACTAGGCCGATCGGTCATGGTCCCGAATGAGGTCCGCACGGGTTCTTCAATGGGCGCCCGCAGGACATGCAGGGCCACCTGCTCGATCCGCCCTGTGGTCAGCGCCTGCATGCCCATCAGATGCCGCCGGGCGACTGCAGGTACGCCGAATGCTCGGTGGTGTAGAAGTTGACCGCCGACGGACCCACCGAGTAAGCGCCCACGCCTGAGTGGCGAATGCCGCCAAACGGCATGTGATCATCAGGGATCGTGCCGTGATTGACGTGCAGCATGCCGTTCTGGCTTTCGTCGAGAAACCGCTGGATCAGCGCCGAATCGTTGGAGAAAAGCGACGAGGTCAGCCCGAAGTCGACATCATTGAGCAAGCGCATGGCCGTATCGAATTCCGTATAACGCATGACGCTGATGACCGGGCCGAAGACTTCTTCGCGGGCGATCTCCATGGACGGTTCCACGTCGCGCAGGACGGTCGCCGGGTAGAAAAAACCATCGGGGGCACTGTCAACCTGGATCGCCCTGCCACCGGCCACTACGTGGGCACCCGCCTCGACGGCGCGCTCGACAAAGCCGCTGACCCGTTGGAACTGATCCTGATTGATGAGCGGGCCCAGCGTCGTCGCCGGATCGATCCCCGCACCGACCACCTGGGCCTTCGCGCGCGCCCTGAGGCCATCGATCACCGCGTCATGCAGGGCGTCGGCGACGATCACACGACTGATGGCAGTGCAGCGCTGCCCGGCGCATTGGCAAGCCGCGCCAAAAACCTGGTCGAGGCAGCGCTCGAGATCGTCAGTGTCATTGATGACGACCGCGTTTTTGCCGCCCAGCTCGAGCGACAGTTCGGCAAGATTCTGCGCGGCTGCGGCATAGATCCTGCGGCCGGTTTCCACGGATCCGGTAAACGTCACGCCATCCACCGCGGCATCGCTGACCAGCGCTGCGCCTACCTCGCCGCCGCCATGGACGATCTGCAGCGCCCCGGCGGGCAGAAATTCCTCCGCCGCCTCGGCGATCAGACAGGCCGGTGCGGGCGTCAGCTCAGAGGGCTTGAGAATAATGGCATTGCCGTGGGCAAGCGCCGGCGCGATCTTGCGCATGGGCGTGAGGATCGGGAAGTTCCAGGGGGTGATGGCGGCGATGACGCCGCGCGGCCGACGCAGCACCATGTTGCGGCAATCGGGCTTCTGCGCGGGCATGACCGCGCTATGGCCGCGGACCGCCTCGCCGGCCATGAACCGCGCCTCGCGCAGCGACTTGCCGGTTTCACCACGGGATTCGGCAATGGGTTTTCCCTGCTCGAGCGTGACCGCACGGGCAATGTCCTCGGTGCGTGCCTCAACGGCATCCAGCAGTGCGACGACACGACGGCTCCGCTCGGCCGGCGGCAACGCCGCCCACTCGGCCTGCCCGCGGCGGGCGGCATCCATGGCGGTGCGCAGCCCGGCGGGAGAAGTCGGAGAATAGCGACCCACGCAGGTCCCGGGCGCACTTGGGTCAACCGTTTCAAACACCTCGCCGGTGCCGGGCTGCCACTCGCCGTTAATGAACGATCCAAAGGTATACATCAGCTGGACTCCTGTTGATTTCCAAGTATAGGGTTGAAAGCGCTAACATCGCGCTGGCAAAAAAAGGGCTGTCAGGGAAGCGCCGCGTCATGGACCAACACTCGCCCGTTCGCATGGAGGATGTCGCCCGGGTGGCCGGCGTATCGGCCATCACCGTCTCGCGGGTCATTCACCATCCCGACAAAGTCGCCGACACCACCCGCGAGCGGGTCCTCGCGGCAATCGAGACCACGGGCTATGTGCCCAATCGGGTCGCCGGCAGCCTGGCATCCAACCAGACCCGTATCATCGGCGCCCTCGTACCCACCGTGACCAACTCGATCTTTGCCGACACCATCGACGGGTTGACCGACGAACTTGGCGCCCAGGGCTACCAGCTGTTGCTGGGCGCAACCGGTTATTCCCTCGGCGAAGAGACCCGGCTGATCAATGCCATCCTGGCTCAGCGCCCCGCCGGCATTGTCGTCACCGGCCTGCAGCACGAACCGGCCGCAGAAACCCTGCTCCGCGCGGCTCGGATCCCGGTGGTCGAGACCTGGAACGTCGACGGTCGGCCGATTGACATGGCTGTCGGGTTTTCCAACTTCAACGCCTGCCACGCGATGGTCGAGCGTCTCGTGGCGCGAGGGGCACGCTGCATCGGTTATGTCGGTGCCCCGACGCTGGCCAACGACCGTGCCGCCCAGCGCGTTGCCGGTTACCGGGCGGCGGTGACGGCACTGGGGCTGGAAGCCTCGGACTCGCTGATTTACGAAGGTAAGTTCTCGTTTGCCGCCGGGGCGGGTCGGCTTCGCGACCTGCTGGCCAGCCGGCCGGATGTCGATGCGGTGTTCTTCGGCAACGATATCCTCGCCCTGGGCGCGCTTTTCGAGTGTCAGCGTCAGGGCATCCGCGTGCCGGCGGATCTGGCGATCGCGGGCTTTGACGATGTGGAGCTGGCCGCCAGTGTCGCCCCGGCGCTGACCACCGTGCGCATTCACCGCTATGAAATCGGCCGCCAGGCCGCACACAAGATCCTCGAGAGGTTGCAGGGCGATACGACGCCACCCGCCCTGAGCGATCTGGGGTTCGAGATCATCGAGCGCGAGACCACGCCCGATGGAGGCGCTGACTGACCGGCCCCACGCGTCGTTACCGTGATGAGGGAAGCTTCTAGCGCTCATCACCCATCGCCGTTTCGCGCAGCGCTGCATACACCGCCGTCCAGTCCTCGGCTCCGCGCCCGTGCCGGCGCGCCAGTCCGTAGGTCTGATGGGCGACTGCACCGAGCCACGCGGGTGCGTCCAGCTCACCGGCCATGGCCAGTGCCAGGCCCATGTCCTTGTGCGCCAGATCAACCATGAAACCGGGCGTCAGATCGCCCTTGAGGACTTTGGCGGGATAGGTCGTTCCCATGTGCCCCTGACCGGCAACCGTGCCAAGCATTACGCTGCGCGCCTGTTCCGGATCGAGACCCGCACTTTCCGCCATGACCAGAGCTTCGGCGGTCAGCGCATTGAGGGCGATGGACATGTAGTTGTTGACCAGCTTCATCTTCTGGCCGGCCCCTGTCGGACCGCAGTGGACAATGGTGTCGCCAAGAGGCTCGAGGAACGCCCTGGCCCGGTCGACGTCGCCTGCCTCGCCACCGACCATGATCAACAGTTTGCCGTCGATGGCATGCTGCGACGACCTTCCAACCGGAGCGTCAACAACGCAGACACCAGCGGCCCGGAGCCGGTGTGCGAACCGCTCGCAATGACTCGGCAGAATGGTGCTCATGTCGATGTAGAGAGTACCCTCCCGCATCGCGGTCGCCGCACCCTGGTCACCGAAAAGTGCCGACTCCACATGCTCACCCCGGGGCAGCATGGTGATCACACAGTCGGCCTCCGAGGCCGCAGCGGCCGCATTGGCGGCCACTTCGGCGCCGTCCTTTTCAAGACCCGCAACCAGTCGCGAGTCTAGATCGAATACGCGGACCCGATGGCCGGCCCGCAGAAGATTGCGGGCCATGGGCCCACCCATGGTTCCGACACCAATAAAACCGACGCTCGCGCCCATTTTTTTCTCCTTGAAAAACCGCGAAATTGAACCCGCCACCCCTGCCGATGAGAGGTGGCGGGGCGTGCTCAACCCGCGATGTTGATGTAGTGCTGCGGATGGAAGTACTCGCTGGCGCGGCGGGGATTGCTGATGCCTCCCTGCTCGACGAAGAAGTCGGTCACCTGGTCAAGCCATTCAGTGACGGTGCCGTCTTCATACCGCGTGAGCCACTGGTCGCGTGAGAACACCCGCTGGGCCTGATACTGGGCCTGCAACTGGTCGAGGCTGACATTCGGGTAGTAGTTGGCCTGGAGAATACCGAGTGCCTCTTCGGGGTTATTGACCAGCATCTCGTTGGCCGGCAGCCAGCCGCGGATGATCTTGTCGATAACCTCGGGATTCTCCTGATAGAAGTCACCGCGTGCGGCCCAGCCACCCACGATGGCGGCTTCGGGGTAGTACGCTGAGGCGTCCACCAGCATTTTTGCCGACGGCCGCTGCTCGGCCACCTGCACGTTAAAGGGCACCCAGAGCGCCACCGCCGGCACGGCGCCGGAGATGAACGAGGTGACCGCGTCGCTCATGCGCTGATTGACCAGCTCAACGTCCCGGTCGGGATCGAGTCCCGCCTCAACCAGGGCACGATGCAGGAACACATGCGCGGTGGTACCCGTGGTGGTGGAGATCTGCTTGCCCTTGAGGTCAGCGATCTCATTGATGCCCGACTCGGGATCGGCCCACAGCTGGGCGGTCCCCTCCTCGACGTTGTTGATCAGAAATGCCTCGCCCTGACCGCGCGCTGGGAAGTTTGAGATCACTGCACCGGTCGCGAGCACATCAAGGCTCCCACCGACCAGCGCCTGGAACAGTTCGAGCCCCGTGGTGAACTGGATGTACTCCATGTTCAGGCCCTGTTCGGCCCACGTTCCCATGTGGTCGGCGAGCCAGATATGGCCGTCCACCGCCAGGGTATGCAGGTAGCCAACCCGTACCGTCTGCCCGCTCTGGGCAAACAGGCTGGGTACGCCGCCCATGGCATACAGACCGGCACCCGCGCCGATCCCCTTCATGAAGTTTCTGCGACTGCTGGAATAGCTCATTTCTCTCTCCTCTTGCGGTAATGAGGCGTTTTCTACGCCTGTCCTGTTGTTTGTTTCTGCCGCGCCTGACTTTCCTGCGCGGCGTACTCCTGCATCACCAGTTCGCGGACCTCGCTTCGCAGATCAGCAAAGGCGGCGGAGTCGCGCAGCTCGGCCGTGCGTGGAAACCCGAACGGCACCTCGATGATGCGGCGGATGCGCGACGGGCGTGCGCTGATGACAAGGATCCGGGAGGACAGATACAGCGCCTCCTCCACCGAATGGGTGATGAGCATCACGGTCTTGCGGACCTCGCCCATCACATTCAGCAGCAGGTCCTGCATTGCGGTCCGGGTCTGGGCATCGAGCGCGCCGAACGGCTCATCCATCAAAAGGAACTCTGGGTTGACCGCATAGGAACGCGCCAGGGCAAGTCGCTGACGCATCCCCCCGGAAAGTGTCTTCGGATAGGCCCGGCGGAATTCGCTGAGCCCCATGAGCTCAATGAAATGGTCGACGATCTCCCTGCGCCGGGCATCGGTGACGCGATTGGCGCGAAGGCGCAGACCGAAGGCAATGTTGTCCTCGACACTCAGCCATGGAAAAACGCCATAGTCCTGGAACATCATGCCGCGTTCCGAACCGGGCCCCTGAATGGGCTGACCGTCCAGCAGAACCGAGCCGGTGGTTGGCTGCATGAACCCCGCTACCATGTTGAGCATGGTGGTTTTCCCGCAGCCTGATGGTCCGACCAGCGAGACGAACTCGCCATCCCCGACACCAAAGGAGACATCCTCGGCAACCTGGATCGAGCCATTGTCGGTGTCGAATACCTTGCCGACGTTCTCGAAACGGATTCTTTCGTTGTACTGACTCATTCCGGCCCCCTCAGTCATTGCGTTCCTGCCAGACAAGCGCACGGCGGGTGAGTCGCCGCAGGGCGACGTCCATGGCCAGCGCGATAAACCCGATGCAGATGATCCCCATGTAGATGGTGTCGAGCTGGAAATACGCGGACGCATCCTGGATCACCGCACCAAGTCCCTGCTGAGCGGCGACCAGCTCGGCGGCCACCAGGGTTGCCCACGCCACACCCAGCGCCACGCGGAGTGCTGTCAGGGCATGCGGCACGGCCAGGGGAATAATCACCTTGCGGAATATTTCGAAATCACTCGCCCCGAGGGTCTGGGCGACCCGGATATACAGCGGTGAAATCTGACTGATCCCCTCGTACATCACGATGACGCTGGCAAAGAACGCCGCGTAGAACAGGATGATCACTTTGGCGGATTCGCCGATCCCGAAGTAAACGATGACCAGAGGGATCAGCGCGATCGGTGGGAGGGCGCGGAAAAAGTTGATCAATGGGTCCATGAACGACCGCAGGCCCTTGTACCAGCCCAGCAGGAAACCGACAGGCACGGCACAGGCGGTGCCAAGCATCACTCCAAGAAAAACGCGCTGGGTCGACATGTACATGTCCAGTGCCAGATCGCCCCCGATCAGCATGTCCCAGAGCCGCGTGGCGACCTGCACCGGCGTCGGAATCAGCGAGGCCTCGAAAAAGCCGGAGTAGCGAACGCCATACCAGAGCGCGAGAATCAGCGCCCAGGGCCCCAGAAAATGGGCGATGCGACGTGCAGTCGCTCCAAGGCGGCCGAATGGCCGTCGGGACGGGCGGGGCGTGGACGATTCAGCGCCCATAGTGATCTCCTCCAGTTGTCTTTCATGCTTTCTGCATTTTTTTATCAGGTCGCAATGTTAGCGCTAACAACCGTCCGATCCGGACCGGCGCATTACGCATTGTCCACGATCACGGTGCGTTGCCGTGATGCTGCGACCTCAGGCTCTCGGACCTGATGTTAGCGCAAACATGGCAGCAGTGATCACACCCTGTCAATACGCCAATCCCGGTAATGCGCGATGAACCCACATTGGTTATACTCGGAGGCGTAAAACAACGGAGGCCATTAGATGTTCAGTTCCCGATCGCTCTCTCATCTGGCTGTTGCCCTCGGATTCGTCGCGCTCAGCCCCGTCGCCATGGCCACCGACTCCATCATCAAGGTCGCCAAGACACCAACCTGCGGCTGCTGCTCGGCCTGGATCGAGCATCTTGAAGCCAACGGGTTCGAGGTAACCGTCCACGACGTCAGCCATCGCCAGTTAAACGCCATCAAGGTCGACCTGGACATCACTCCGGCGCAAGCCTCATGCCATACCGCCATGGTTGATGGCTATTTCATCGAGGGCCATGTCCACGCCCGTGAGATCCGTTCTCTGCTGGCGAGTCAGCCAGAGGCGAACGGACTGACCGTCCCGGGCATGCCAGTGGGATCGCCGGGAATGGAAATGGGCGAGCACCAGGACGAGTATTCAACACTGCTCGTTGAAGATGACGGCAGTACCCGAACCTATCGACAACATGCGACACCCCCCGAGCGCTCCGAGTGATGGAACGATTCCGGGACGAGGGCGTCCAGATGGGGACTTATTCACCATACCATCAGGGGGCTCAGTATGACGCCAGCGAAAGCCTACGGCGCTCAATCGGATCAATCCGGACTCGCACCGCTCAATATCGAACGTCGTGAGCTTCGGCCCGACGACGTCGCCATTCAGATCGACTACTGTGGCGTTTGCCACACCGACATTCATTTCGTTCAGAACGACTGGGGAATGACGCAGTATCCGCTGGTCCCGGGCCACGAGATCGTCGGTCGGGTCTCCGCTGTCGGTGACCAGGTCACCGGGTTCCGTCCCGGCGATGTCGTGGGTGTCGGCTGCATGGTGGATGCCTGCCGCGAGTGTGAGCCCTGCCAGCATGGCCTGGAGCAGTACTGCCTCGAAGGACCGACGCTGACCTACAACGGCCAGGATCGGCGTGACGGGTCCATTACCTTTGGCGGTTATTCAGAGTCGGTGGTGGTCAGCGACCGGTTCGTCGTGCGTGTGCCTGAGGCGCTGGATCCGGCGGCCGCGGCGCCGTTGCTCTGCGCGGGAATCACCACCTACTCGCCCCTGCGTCACTACGGCGTCCAGGCGGGTCACAAGGTCGGTGTGATTGGCATGGGCGGCCTTGGCCACATGGGCATCAAGTTTGCCCGCGCCATCGGCGCTGAGGTGACGGTCTTCACCCGCAGCGAGGCCAAGGTCAGCGAGGCACGGGCCCAGGGGGCCCATCACGTGGTCGTCTCCTCGGACGAGGCACAGATGCAGGCCGCGGCGGGTTATTTCGATTACATGCTCGATACCGTGCCCGTCCAGCACGACCTCAACCCCTATCTCTCGGCGTTGAAGTATGACGGCACGCATATTCTGGTCGGGCTGATCGAGCCCATCGAGCCACCGGTCCACGGCGGCAGCCTGATCTTCGGCCGGCGGGTACTGGCGGGATCGCTGATCGGCGGGATGCCGGAGACTCAGGAAGTCCTCGACTTCTGCGCGGATCACGACATTGCCTGCGATGTTGAGATGCTTGACATCCGCAACATCAATGAAGCCTACGAGCGGGTGAAAAAGGGCGACGTCAAGTACCGCTTCGTCATCGACATGGAGACGCTGCGCAACACGGCGGATTGATAAAAAAGGCGCCGGGACGTCATCGCCCCGGCGCCTTTTAACTTCAGATCCTGAGCGGCTCAGGCGTTAGAACATGTCCTGCACGTTGGCGCGGGCATCGTCGCTGAGCCAGTCCATCCACACGTCGGTGTTGTTCTGCAGGAACTGCACGACCGCTTCATCGACAGTGGCATCGTTGTTCGCATGCCACGCCAGCAGGCCGTTCATGGTGTCGTTCTCGAACGTCATGTTCTGCATGAGTTCGAAAGCCTCCGGCTCGCTCTCGGCAAGATCGGTGGTCACCACGTTGAACACCGGTGCGGCCGGCCAGCCTGTCTTGCCGACTTCGTTGCACTCGGTGTCCTGGTTGCACTCGTAGGCCTCCTGGTTCACCGGGCCCATATCGACACTGACCATGTCGTACTGACCCAGCGGCGCGGTCGGTCCCCAGTAGTAGCCGAAGTACGGTTCTTCGTTTTCAGCCGCCGACACCAGTGCCGCCTGCAGGGTCTCGCCCGAGCCGTGGTTGAAGACCTCGATGCCATGGTCCTCGAGCTCAAAGGCTTGGACCAGCGAGTCATTCGCGATCCGGCAGCCCCAGCCATCCGGGCAGTTATGGAATCGGGCACCAACCAGCTCCGGGTTATTCAGAATACCCTCAATGGTGGCGAGCTCCGGGTGCTCCTCAACCAGAAAGCCCGGCACCAGCCAGTGCTCGGTAGCACCTTCGCTGAAGGCATCCGATGCCTTGACGACTTTGCCCTGCTCGGCCAGGTCGTAGTATGCCGGGGCGCCGTTCGGCCAGAACTCCGGCACGATGTCCGGCTCGTTGTTCTCGGCCAGCGATGTGATGGCCGTGGTGGTGGCCGATGGCACGACCGTCACATCACAGCCATAACCCTGGGTCAGCAGAAACTCGGTGACACCGGTGATGATGCCGCCCGAGGTCCAGTTCATCTCGGCCACCGAGATCTCGCCGCATTCGGCGTTCGCGGCCATGGGGGCCAGCGCGCCGGTCAGTGCCAAAGCGTATAGGGAACGCTTATTCATACATATGCTCCTTTTTCCTTGCGTTTGACCATTCCGTCTCCGGGGTTCAACTCATGGACTGGCGCCTGCGCAGCGGAAGGGACGGAGTACATGCGGTCTAGCGGGAGGAAATTCGCCCGATCAGGCGTCCAGCCTTGTTTAACCATAGACCAATTTTTTTGATCCGTACAACCCGCCGGACCGACAACTTTGCGAGCCAACGCCCGGCAAGGCATCCTGCCGGGGCAATCCAGCGACAGGGACGATTGAAGCAGCCAATGACCGACATCGATGGTCGCGGCGACACCATGCCCGATGAACAAAGCCTCGACGCGCTATTGAACGCGAGCGATAACGCCTGCGCCATCATTGATCGGCATTACCGGTATGTCTGGGCCAACACCGCCTATCAGCGGCTGCACCTGGGCGCGCCCAGTGATCTATCGGGGCGGTGCGTTCAGGATGTGCTCGGCGGGGCGTTCGAGCGCGTGGATCGCTGGCGACTGGATCGGTGCCTGGCGGGCGAGCCACAGTGCTATCGCACCGAGCGGCATAGCCCGGCACTCGGCTGGCGCACCCTGGAAGTCCGCCATCACCCGCTGAATGCCCCGGCGGCGGTGGTCTCTCAGGTGGGCGTGGTCATTGCGGATATCACCCAGAGTCGGCAGAACGACCACGAAATCCACAAACTCATGCAGGTGGCCCATCTCAACCCGGCCCCCATCGCGATCACCGACGCTCAAGGCGGCATCGAATATGTCAATCCGGCGTTTGAACACAACTCCGGCTATCGTCGCGATGAGCTCCTCGGCGACACCCTGACCTGCATCAAAAGCGGCAATACCCCCGACGCGGTCAATCGCGAGATCTGGGAAACCGTCGAAGCGGGCGGGATATGGACCGGCGAGCTCGAGAGCCGACGCAAGGATGGCGAGCCTTACCGGGAGTACACACTGATCGCGCCCCTCGAAAACGAGGATCGGGCAATCGCCAATTACATCGCCATCAAACAGGACACGACGGCCCTGCGAGCCACCGAGAAGCGCCTTGAGCGCGCAGCGCTGGAAGATCCATTGACAGGGCTCCCCACCCGCACCGGCTTCAGTGAAGCGCTGCAGGCGCAGCTTGATGGGCAGGGCTGGCCGGATAATGGCGTCATCGCCATGGTCGACATCATCAGCCTTCGAGACATCAACGATGCCTATGGCTACGAAGGCGGTGACCGGTTGTTGATCCAGTTCAGCCAGCGGCTGCGCTCGCTTGCCGGTGAGCACGGTCTCAGCGGACGCATCGGCGGTGATGAGTGCACGCTGTATCTGCCGCTGGCGCCGGATAGATCAACGGTGAGTCAGCTCGAGCAGCTCGTCGAGGCGCTCTCCCAACCTTTCGATCTGAATGGCGTCGCCATTCGGCTTGCCATTCGTCTTGGCTACAGTCATCTCGGCCAAACTCCCCGCCCTGCCGAGACCCTGCTCCAGGAAGCGGAGCGGGCACTGTTCCGCCATCGTGCCGAATCGACGCTGCCGTGGGTCGCCTACAGCGAGGCGCTGGAGGCCGAAACGCAGGCGCGGGTCGGCCTGACACAGGCCCTGCGACGCGCGCTTGAGAACGATGAGTTTGAAGTCCATTTCCAGCCCAAGGTCGACATGGCCACCGGGCGTGTAATCGCCGCCGAAGCACTGCTTCGCTGGAATCATCCGACCCGCGGGCTGGTCTCCCCCGGCGTGTTCATCCCCATCGCCGAGCAGAGTCAGCTCATCGGACCGATCGGTGAATGGACACTGCGACGCGCCTGCCAGCATCTGAAGGCCTGGAGCGACGCCGGACTGGATCTGGTGCGCGTCGCGGTCAACGTCTCTTTGATCCAGTTTCGCTCGGGCCACTTTCCCGACCAGGTCCGGCGCATCCTCGATGAGTCGGGAATTGAACCACAACAGCTTTCACTCGAGATCACGGAGAGCGTATTCGCCAGCGAATCCACCCTGCTTCTGGAGCAGTTACGCGCCCTGCGGGCAATGAATGTGCGCCTGTCACTGGATGACTTCGGCACCGGCTACTCATCCCTGCTCTATCTGCAGCACTACCCTTTCGACGAGATCAAGATTGACCAGGGGTTTGTCGCCGACCTGATGCAGAGGAATTTCAACCGCAACCTGATCGATGCCGTCAGGCGCCTTGCCCAGGCCCTTGATGCCGAAATCATCGCCGAAGGCATTGAGGCCGCTGACGTCCGCGATGAGCTATTGGCGATAGGCATTCAGTTTGGCCAGGGCTTTTATTACAGTATGCCGCTGGAGGCCGAGGACTTCCGCTGGTTGCTCGAGCGTCGCAGTCACCTCCCTCTGACACGCGGACGAACGGAGTAGATCGTGGAAAAACGCACCACGGGGATCATCGATCTCGATCGGGTGACCCAGGGCGGACTGCCCGCCGGGCAGACAACGCTGGTGCTGGGCGAGGCCGCTGCTGGCAAGACCGTGCTGGCCCTACAGGTCCTTGCCCGGGCCATTGAGCAAGGTGGCGCCGGGGTGTTCGTCTCGTTCGAGGAATCTCCCGCCCAGATCCGGCAGGATGCCGCTTCCTTCAATTGGGGCAAAAACCTGATTGAGGCCGACTCGCTGGAAGTCATCGATGCCCGCCCACGCCTGAGCGCGGAGACGGCCGGCGAGTTTGATCTCGAGGGGCTGCTGTCGATCGTGACGGCGACAAGTCGCCAGAAAGGCGCCGCCTGGATCGTGTTCGACGGCATCGACCAGCTGCTCCGCCACCAGGTCGAGCATAACGCCGCCATCAATCAGATCCGACGCGTCGACGAGGCCTGTGCCGAAAATGGCTGGACGCTGCTGCTGACCGGAAAAACCCGGCACGACGGGATCGAGCCGTTCCATCTCGAGGGAATCGAGTTTCTGCTCTCCGCGACGATCATGCTCTCCGCCCGCATCGTCGACCAGCAGCTCAACCGCTCATTGCGCATCGCCAAATTCCGCGGGTCCGCCCATGTCACCGACGAGCTGCCGATGCTCATCGACGATGACGGGATTGCCTTGCCGTATCACTACGGCAATGAGAACGACAACATCGAAGCGAGTAACGAGCGGCTCAGCCTGGGCGTTGAGCGGCTCGATGCACTGCTCGGTGGCGGCATCTACCGCGGCTCTAGCCTGCTCATCTCGGGACGGCCGGGGACCGCCAAAAGCACCCTCGCCGCCAGGTTCGCGGAGACCGCCGTCACGCGCGGTCAGAAAACGCTCTATATCAGCTTTGATGAGCTCGAAGGCCCCTATGTCCGCAACCTCCAATCGGTGGGGATCAACCTGCGCGATCCGATTGAGGCCGGGCAGGTGCGCTTTCAGACCTTATCGGCATATGCGGCGCGAGTGACCGAGCATTTCCTCGTGATCCGGCGCCTGCTGGATGACTTCGAACCGGATTGCCTGGTGATCGACCCCATCTCCGCGCTGCTCAAGGCGAGTGCCACGGAGGGCGCCGAAATGGCCACCGAACGGCTGATCGACATGGTCCGACGCCGCGGCATCACGACCCTTCTCACCTCGCTGACCGGGGTGCGCGATCCGGAAGGGGAAGCCACACAGGGGCAGATCTCGACACTCGCCGACAGCTGGATCGTGCTCGACTACAACGTCCGCGGCGGTGAGCGGAATCGGTCGCTGTCGATCGTCAAATCCCGCGGGTCAGGCCATTCCAACCAGCAGCGCGAGCTGCTGCTGAGCAGCGAGGGTATTGATCTCGCCGACGTCTACGAAGACGGCGGCGAGGTGCTGATGGGTACCGCCCGGGTCGAAAGGGCTCAGCAGGACGAGGCGCGCGCCCGGCGCGAGCAGCTGGAGTGGAAGCAGCGTCGCAACGACCTCGAGCGGCGCATCGCTCAGGCCGAAAAGGAGCGTGAGCGCCTTGCCCAGACACTCGAGCTGGAAGCCGAAGAATACAATGAGGCCACACGGCTTGATGAACAATGGCGCAACCGGATCCGCCGTCGACGCGATCCGGCAACCCGGAATCCCGAAGACAGGGATGGTTTCGATGACAACTGAGACAAGCACGCAGCATGCGTCGACGCCAGTGCTGATCCTGTTCGTGACCGGCGACGCGCCACGGAGCCGCCGGGCGCGGGCAAACCTCGCGAGCATGCTCGAGCGACTGGGTCGAAGTGATCTGTCGCCCCAGGAAATCGATCTTCTGGATCAACCGCAGGCGGGCCTCAGCTACGCCGTCTTTGCGACGCCTTCGCTGCTGAAGCGCGAACCTGGGCGCGATGGCGCGCTACTCTACGGTGATCTGTCGGATTCCGATCGGCTTGAGCGGTTTCTGGCCGATCTGCTGGTGCACGAAGCTGAACCGGGCTAGCGCGGCGACGCCGCGGCTCCAGCCGCCCGGGCGGCTGCGCTGATGGACCTGCTCATCGTGGTGGCAGCCGCCCTGTGCGGCGGCGTCATCAACGCCCTGGCGGGTGGCGGCAGCTTCCTTACCCTGCCCGCGCTGGTGTTCACCGGCGTCCCGCCGGTCATGGCCAATGCAACCGGTACCACGACGCTGCTGCCCGGATACCTGGCCAGTGTCTGGGGCTCCCGCGACCTGATCCGCGCGCCCCATGGCATGACACTACTCGCCGTGATTGCCCTGGGCGCTCTGGGCGGGAGCCTGGGGGCAAGCCTTCTGCTGCTGACCTCCAATGATGCCTTCAGTGCCATCGTGCCGTGGCTGCTTTTATTCGCCACCGGCCTTTTCGCGCTGGGCCCGCGCATCCATCGCGCCCTGTCGACTCGTTTCAGCCACCGCCACAGCCTGCCGGGACGCCTCAGCGTGCTGGCCGTGAGCATTTATGGCGGTTACTTTGCCGGTGGCATGGGGATCGTGATGCTGGCTGCCTTCCGTCTGCTGGGGGTGGACGACCTGAACCTCGCCAACGCCCTCAAAAACCTGCTATCCGCAGTCCTGACGGTGATCGCGGTGACCGTCTATGCCATCGGTGGCGCCATCGCCTGGGGCGAAGTCCTGCCCATGGCCATCGCCGCGAGCATCGGCGGGATGGCCGGGGCAAAAATCGGACGCCGGCTGCCCCCGGCGGTCCTGCGCGCCGGGATTGTCGCCGTGGGCGCGCTTACCACCGTGGTGTTCTTTGTGGACTGATCACCGGCTCCCGACCACCGCACCCATCGATGCGGCGTCTTCGGGGATCTGGCGCTCCAGATAGCGGGCGCAGCAGACCCGCAGCAACGAAGCGAGGTTTCTTACCTCGCCCTGGCGGGCCAGCACCTCATCATGAATCTCGGTGATGAACTGCGGCACACTCAGGTGCTGCTCGGCACTGAGCTTTTCCAGGATCCACCAGAACTCGTTCTCAAGCCGAATACTGGTGACAAACCCACTGAGCCGAACCGAGCGGGTACTGGAGTCGTACCGCTCGTGTGGCGTCGACGCGTACACCTCACACATCACTCTCTCCTCGCTGGCTATCCAGTATTTTTTTAGTTTGTAGTAGCACGCTACTACCCCATGAGCAATCGCGCATCACACAATCGACTCAAGCGCTTCACAGAAAGGCGCCAGTCACGGGGCAGATGCCCCGTGCGCCATGCTCATTCAGGAGGAGAAGCCAACCATGTTGGATCAGTCCATGAATCGTCGCCGCTTTCTCAAGGGGAGTGGCTCGACGCTGATGGGCACGCTGGCGATGACCAGCATGCCCATCGCCATCCTTGCCCCGTCCCGGTCCTGGGCCCTCGAGCTCCAGCAGCTCGACGCCCACCAGGGCGAGGTACTACTCACGCTCACCCGTCACATCTTTCCTCACCCAACGCTCGAGGATGCGGTCTACGCCCTTGTGGTCAAAGACCTGGACGCCGAAGCGGCCGCCAACCCCAGCACGGCCGACACCATGCGCTCGGGCATCGCCGCACTGGACAACCGCGCCGGTGGCGACTGGCTGGCCCTGGATGACGAGCAGCAGGGCATGCATGTCCGTGCCATTGCCGGGTCCGACCTGTTCCGCAAGGTCCAGTCCACCGCCGTCGTATCGCTCTACAACAACGAAATGGCGTTCCGCCACTTTGGCTATGGCGGCGAGCGCGGCGATGCCGGATACCTGTCACGTGGCTTCAATGACCTGACATGGCTGCCCGACCTGCCAGCCAGCGCGAGCGGCCCCGTCCCCGGGATGAACGGCTGAGGAGATTGAACGATGGAAAATTACGATAACCAGACCACCTTCGCCCACGATGACGACAACGTCGTGGTGATCATCGGATCGGGTGCCGGTGGCGGCACACTCGCCAACGAACTCGCCCAGAAAGGCATTGACGCCGTTGTCCTCGAGGCCGGGAAACTGCATACCCGCGGCGAATTCATTGCCGATGAGTGGGCCTCGTTCGGGCAGCTCGCCTGGCTCGATAACCGCACCACCAGCGGCACATGGCGCGTCGCCCGCGACTTTCCCAATCTGCCCTCCTGGATCGTCAAGGCGGTCGGCGGCAGTACCGTCCACTGGGCCGGCGCAAGCCTGCGCTTTCAGCCCCATGAGTTTCGTGCGGCCAGCGAGTATGGCGACATCCCGGGAGCCAACCTGCTGGACTGGCCCATCGACTACGACGATCTGGCCCCCTATTACGACCGGGCCGAGGACAAGATGGGCGTCACCCGCACCAACGGCATTCCGGGTCTGCCCGGCAACAACAATTTCAAGGTCATGCACGCCGGGGCCACCGCCATCGGCTACAAGAATTGTCATACCGGCAATATGGCCATCAACAGCGAGCCGCGGGATGGCCGGGCGAGCTGCGTTCAGCGCGGGTTCTGCTTCCAGGGCTGCACGACTGGCGCGAAGTGGTCGACCCTGTACACCGAAATCCCGCGGGCACTGGCGACGGGTCATGTCGAGCTGCGACCCGAATCTCAGGTGGCGGCCATTGAGCATGACGACCGCGGGCGTGTGAACGCCGTGGTGTACTTTGACGCCGAGGGCCTCGAACAGCGCCAGCGCGCCCGGGCGGTCGCCGTGGCCGGCAATTCCATCGAGACTCCGCGCATGCTGCTCAACTCGGCATCCAGTCAGTTCCCCGACGGGCTCGCGAACTCGTCCGGTCAGGTGGGCCGCAACTACATGCGGCATATGACCGGCTCGGTCTATGCAAGCTTTGACGAACCGGTGCACATGTACCGCGGCACCACCATGGCTGGCATTGTCCAGGACGAGGCCCACCATGATCCGTCGCGGGGCTTTGCCGGGGGCTACGAGATCGAGACCGTCTCACTCGGTCTGCCCTTCATGGCGGCGTTCTTCGACCCGGGCGCCTGGGGCCGGGATTTCACCGAGGCCATGGATCAGTATGCCCATATGGCCGGGATGTGGCTGGTTGGTGAGGATATGCCGCAACAGCGCAATCGGGTCACCCTGAATACCGACGTCAAGGATGCCTACGGACTGCCGGTACCCAACGTGCATTACGATGACCATCCCAACGACGTCGCCATGCGCCAGCATGCCTTCCAGCAGGGGACCGCGATCTACGAAGCAGCGGGCGCCAATAAGGCGTATCGCACGCCGCCCTACCCGTCGACCCACAACCTGGGCACCTGCCGCATGAGCACCCATGCCCGTGACGGCGTCTGCAACGGGTATGGCCAGACCCACGATATCGATAACCTGTTCATCTCCGACGGCAGTCAGTTCACGACCAGTGCCGCCGAAAACCCGACGCTGACCATTGTCAGCCTGGCGATCCGGCAGGCCGATTACATTGCCCGGCAGATGGCGGATCGTGCGATCTAGCAACAAGGAGTGACCGCAATGCCCTTTACCAGCGAGCAGTACCCCGGCGTGGTCGAGTCACGCCCCGAAGCGACCCGGGGGTTCGCGCTCAATCACAGCATGATGCGCATCAAGGATCCCGAGCGCTCACTGGCGTTCTACACCGGCGTGCTCGGGATGCGCGTGCTCAGGCGGCTGGACTTCGAGGAACTCAACTTCTCGTTGTATTTCCTCGACTGCCCCACTGAGGGGCAGTCCACGCCGCCGTCCGATGTGGGCGAGCGGACCGTATGGACCTTTTCACAGCGCGGTCTGCTCGAGCTCACCCACAACTGGGGCAGCGAGGATGATCCCGACCTGCAGTTCCACGACGGCAACTCCGAGCCGCAGGGCTTTGGGCATATCTGCGTCTCGGTGCCCGATTTGGACGCCGCCGAACGGTGGTTCGATGACAACGGGGTCGAGTTCATCAAGCGACCCGATCAGGGCAAGCTGACGGATGTGGCCTTCATCCGTGACCCGGACGGGTACTGGATCGAGATCGTCGAACCGGCCCGCCTGAGCGATCTGGGGCGCTGACGCCAGGCCCCCTTTACGCCCCCGTGTTCTTTTGGAGCCGGGGGCTCACTCATCTGATCGGCACGGCGCTCCACAGGGTGCGCACGCACCACTGTCGAGCTGGGAATAGCTCGTGGTCACTCCAGCCTGCCCACTATTGCGGGCAAACGTCGCCGAATGGAAATGATCCGCGAGGATCACGATAAGCAGACCGACGAGGACCAGGATCACTCGTCCCCGCGTATAGTCCCGGTTTCCGCTCATCGTCCCTCCGGCTGGTCCAGACCGAACCATGGGCGCAGACGAATCCCCAGGATTGAGCCCGCAAAAGCACAGGCAAACCAGATCCAGCCATGAAGGCTGGCTGAGGCAATGCCACTGAACATCGCGCCGATGTTGCAGCCGAATCCCAGCCGGGCCCCATAACCCATGGACAGACCACCGACGACCGCCGCCAGCATTGAGCGGCCACTGAGCGGTTTCTGGCTCGCCCGATTGAAGCGTCCCGCCAACCCGGCCGCCAGCATGGCCCCCAGGAGCAGCCCGAAGTTCATGACCGAGACCACATTAACGAGCAGGCTGTCCCGTAGCGCGAGGGCTGGGTAGTCCCATGTCCAGAATGACCACTGCGCCATGTCGACACCGGTAGCCTGAAGGATCTTTGCGCCCCAGAGACCGAAGGCAAAGGTCACCCCCCATGGATAGCCGGCGACCAGAAGCGTTGCGAGATTCAGCACTGCCAGGGCGATTGCGCCCCAAAGCAACGGCCAGCCACCCTTGAACAGAGTCGTGACGGCACCGGTATCCCGAGGCGCCATCAGGGCACGGTCTACCGACCCATGACGACGCCGCTCAAGCCAGAGCACTGCCGAGGCGAGTATTCCAATCACCGCGAGCTGCGTCCCGATGGTCGCGAAAACCCCCAGCCGTTCCGTTAGATTGACGGGGTCAATACCCGGTCGCTCCAGCCACCAGGGAAGGTGCATGGTCCCGATCACCGATCCGACTACGAACATCAGCAGTGTGATCATCATGCGCAGATTACCGGCTCCGACCGTAAATAACGTCCCTGAGCCGCAGCCGCCCCCGAGCTGCATTCCGAAGCCGAATAACAGCGAACCTACCACCAGCGAAACGCCGACCGGCGCGAGTGTTCCACTGATGCCGGTCAACCCAAGACCCTCCGCCCAGCCGAGCACTGGAACGAACAGCACCGTCGCGATGGCCAGTAAAAGCAGCTGGGCCCGCAATCCACCGCTACGCCGGCGGGTGACCATATTCCGCCAGCCGGCCGTGAACCCGAATGCGGCGTGATACAGGGCGATGCCCAGACCCGCCCCGATGAGCAGTAACCACACACGGTCAGCGGGCGCCTCCAGGGCGATCAGACCTGCCATCACGGCAAGCCCCGTGAGCGCCGTCGTGACGATGAACCGATCGATCGGCCGGGCGGTCGCGGGGGCCGCGGCGGCCACAGCGGCATTCCCCATCATCAGCCTCCGAAGAATTCGAGGATCCGCGCGAGACCGCGCTTGGCAACGTCGACCGGGCGGGATTCACTTGCGGTCCAGGCGACCATGGAGCCGTCGTAAAGGCCCACATCGTCGATGCCGCGGACTTCCGACAGGGCAAACCAGGTCGTCGTTGCCCAATGACCGGTGTTGCAGAACGACACGGGGCGGCGGCCTTCTGCGAGGGTGTCCGCATCGATAGCGCTGTTGACGCTTGCCGGGTCGAAGCGCCAGACCTCCTCCTCACGGATGAAATCTTTGTGGGGCAGATTGATGGCCCCGGGAATGGTGCCAGCAACGCGCGCACCGGGATGCTGACGATCGCCCTCGAAGAATTCCGCAGGGCGGGCATCGATCAGCTGCAGACCTCGATCATCAGCTTGTTCGACATCGGCTGTGGTGACGATCATGTCAGTCTGCAGGTCGGCGTTGAATTCTCCCGGAGCGACCGAAACAACTCCATCGGCGGTCCCATGACCTGCTTCGAGCCATCCCTGGTAACCGCCATTGAGTATGGTCACCTGCTCATGACCAAGCGCCTTGAAGGTCCAGTAAACCCTTGCCGCACTGCCGAAGTCAGTCGCGCCGGTACCGGCCGGAACGATCACCACGGTGTCCGCATTGTCGACTCCAAATCCTTCAATCAAGCCCTCGAGCTGTTCCACGGGCGGCAGCTGGCCGGTTACATCCTCCTGCTCCGCGCGCCAGGGATGTCGTGTATAACCCGCATCCACGGCGCCGGGGATATGCCCTTCGCTGAACGCCACACGGTTACCGTCATCGATGGGACTGCGCACATCGAGAATTGCGACATCATCCTGGTCGAGCCTGTCCGCGAGCCACGCAGGATCCACCAGCGATGGCACGCTGGCGAGCGCGGGCGCCGCGGTTATCAGAGCGCCAAGGGCGACACCCGGAACAGATAGACGAGTCAACATTGTCTGTACTCCTTCGATGGATTTCGAACCCGCGCCATTAGAGTATGTTGATCTGATATTTACAATTGCCTTTTAATATTTATTTGTTATACCGCGAGTCAGATAGGTTCTATGGCAACCCCCCGGCATTCCTCACTGATACGCTACTGGCTTGTATTGGCATCTGGAGCATCCCATGAATAACGTCCAGCCTGTCTGCGTGATCAACGGGGTCGGACCGGGTAACGGCGCGGCATTCGCCCGCCGTTTCGCTGCGGCCGGCTACCGTGTCGCGCTGATCGCCCGGTCGGCGGATTTCTGTGACTCGCTGGCCGCGGAGATCGGCGACAGCGCGCACGCCTATCAATGCGATATCGGCGATCCCACCGGGGTCAGCGAGACCTTTGCCCGGATCCGCGAAGCACTCGGCCCGGTGGAGGTGCTGCTGCACAACGCCGGTGCCGGCATCTGGGGTGACTTCGAGTCACTCGAACTCTCGGCGTTCGAGCAATCCTGGCGAGTCAATACACTCGGTCTGGTGGCAGCTGCGCGCGCTGTCGCACCGGACATGCGCCGTGCCGGTCACGGCAGCATCGTCGTCACCGGCGCCACCGCATCACGCCGGGGTGCGGCAAAGACCGCCGCGTTCGCGAGCGCAAAAGGGGCCCAGCGCAATCTCACTGAGTCACTGGCCAAGCAGCTATGGCCCGACGGAATCCACGTCTCCACCATCATGATCGACGGCATCGTGGATCTGCCGCGCACCCGGGAACGCCTGCCCGACAAGCCCGATACGTTTTTCCTTGATCCGAATGATGTCGCGGAAACGGCATACTGGCTCGTCCAGCAACCGCGCTCGGCATGGTCATTCGAGGTGGAAGCCCGGCCCTTCGGCGAGTCCTGGTAGGCGATGGCAGCGTTCATGGACGCGATTCATGGATGTTATCGTATACCTATCAATGATTGGAGGAATCAGCCATGGATCTGCAGCGCCTCATCGATACGTTCAACTTCCTCGACAACTGGGAAGATCGTTATCGCCTGTTGATCGACATGGGTCGCGAGTTACCGGAACTGCCCGACGAGGCACGCACCGAAGCCAACCGCGTCGATGGCTGCACCAGTAATGTCTGGCTCGAGACGACGATAAGTAACGAGCACCCGCCGCGGATGTTCTTCACTGCCGACAGCGACGCCTTCATCGTCAAGGGACTGGTCGCCATCCTGCTCAAGGCCTACTCGGGGAAGACGCCTCAGGAAATCCTCAACACCGACATCGAGTCGCTCTTTGATGACCTGGGGCTCTCGCAGCAGCTGACCGCCAATCGCCGCGACGGCTTTGTCGCGATGGTCAAACAGGTCCGCAACCGCGCCCAGGCCGTCCAGGCTGACGAGACCGCGGGCGCGCCGGGTTAGGAGCCCGTCCGCAGGCTCAAGGCCGCAGGAAAGCGCCGGCGAAGTGCTCGGTCGACATGTCGATCAGGGCCTCGGCCATTGCCCCGGCAACGGCCTCGGCCGAGCGGGATTGGCCAGCGGCAAGCGCCTGGTCGAGGTAGTCAACATGCGGCAGACCGCAACGACGCGCTGCCTCAAGATGGGTGCGGATGCCCGGGGTATCCACCAATCCCGGCTGAAACAG
This sequence comes from Spiribacter roseus, assembly GCF_002813635.1. Classification (NCBI taxonomy): domain Bacteria; kingdom Pseudomonadati; phylum Pseudomonadota; class Gammaproteobacteria; order Chromatiales; family Ectothiorhodospiraceae; genus Spiribacter; species Spiribacter roseus. The sequence continues at coordinate 941,728 of NZ_CP016382.1, forward strand.
TGCGACGTCGGGCTCCGTCACCGCCGACCGGGCGAACTCCATCGTCAGCTGCTCGAATAAGCGCGCCAGCGCCTTTTTGCTGATGCCGTAACTGCCAGTGCCCGGCTGGGGGCGATCGGCTATCCCGGCACCCACCATGAGCACCCGTGACGGATACGCCGCCCGCAGCAGCGGCAGCAGCCCCTGGGTGAGGGCGAGCGGTGCCGTGACATTGACTGCCAGCGCCTGGGCCAGGTCGTCGGGATCAATGCCCTCAATGCCGGTCGCCGGTTCCCCCACCCCAGCGTTGTGCACCAGATAACGCAGCCGCGCCCCGGTCGGCTCAAGGCGCTCGCCGAGCTTTGTGATCAGACGCTGGCGATCATCCCTGATGGCGATGTCGCCGGGCAGGACAAAACCCGTCGCGCCCTCCGGCAGTGACGCGCATGTGCGCTCGAGTGCATCGCGGCGCCGACCGATCAATGCCACCGAGAGCCCCCAGTCGGCGAGTTCGACGGCCAGCGCCGCGCCAATACCCGAGCCTGCCCCCGTGATGACGGCCACGTCAGTCGCCATGTCACCTCCTTACGGCACGAGTTTTGCAGATTTTCGCTGTGAATCCTCGACGCGGAGATCCCATGGACCAACTCCCCATTTTCATGAACCTTCAGGGTGAACGTTGTCTGGTCGTGGGCGGCAATGCCGTTGCCGCCCGCAAGGCAGAGCTTCTCAAAAAAGCCAACGCAGAAGTAACACTGGTCACCCGCCAGCTTGAGGGCGAAGCCCAGCGAATGGTTGCTGACGGCTATCTGGAATGGCATGACGCCTCATTCCAGCGCCGCTACCTGGACCACGTACGCCTGGTAATCGCTACCACGGACGACGAGGAGGAGGCGCGCCGCGTCTATAACGCCTGTGTCGAGCGGGGCATTCCCGTCAACGTTGCGGACGTCCCGTCGATGTGCACTTTCATTCTCCCCGGTATCGTCGACCGCAGTCCAATGACCATCGCGGTCTCCACCGGCGCACGATCGCCCGTTCTGGCTCGCCTGGTCAGGCGGCGACTGGAATCGCTCATCCCACCCTCGTACGGACGCCTCACCCGGCTGCTCGAGAGATTTCGGGAAAAGGCCAAGCGGTGCATCGAGGGCGTTGATAATCGCCAGCGCTTCTGGGAAGCGGTTATTGAAGGGCCCATCGGAAACATGGCGATGGCAGGCCGTGAGGAACAGGCCGCTGCCGCGCTTGATGGGCGTCTCGAAAGCGGCATCACCGAACCGGATACCGGCGAAGTGTATTTAATTGGCGCCGGTCCGGGCGCCGTCGATTTGCTGACGAATCAGGCACAGCGTCTTCTAAGCTCCGCAGACATTGTCATCTATGACCGTCTGGTTTCACCGGCAATCGTCGACCTCGCCCGCCGCGAGGCCGAGCGCGTCTATGTGGGCAAAACCGCCGGACGACATGCCATGGACCAGCAGTCAATCAGCCGGCTGCTGGTCGATAAGGCCCGGCAGGGGTGCCGTGTGGCCCGACTGAAAGGCGGTGACCCTTTCATTTTTGGTCGTGGGGGCGAAGAGCTCGACGCCATCGTGGAAGCCGGCATCGACTTTCAGATTGCCCCGGGGGTGACCGCCGCCAGCGGCTGTGCGAGCTATGCGGGCATTCCACTCACCCATCGCGACCACGCCCATTCGGTCCGGTTCATCACTGGCCATCGCCATAGCGGCGTGTTGCGACTGCCGTGGTCCGATTTAGCCCAGTGTTCAGACACATTGGTTTTCTACATGGGTCTCGGGAGCTTGCCTGAAATATGCGCAGGCCTGGTTGAACACGGCCGCAAGCCAGCCACTCCTGCCGTTGTGATCGAGCAGGGGACAACAGCCAACCAGCGAGTGATCCGCGCCACGCTGGCGGATCTTGATCAACACGTGGCAGACGTCCGCCCCCCTGCCCTATTGATCGTCGGCGAAGTTGCACATCTGTCGAGACGCTTTGCCTGGTTCGCCGGCGACCGGGAGCAATCAGCTTTCATGCCCGGTTACTGCATCGACGGCCGAGGCCCGCATGACCCCACACAGGCGAGGATTGGACTCCATGATGACGAAGATTCAACCACAGCCGTTTGAAGGCTACCGGATCGCCATTCTCGAGACACGGCAGGCCACAGAGCTGGCAGGGCTTCTCGAGCGTCGGGGTGCCGTTGTCGAGTATTGCGCGCTGATTGGGATCAAACCGACACCCGATACGGACCGGGTCGATAGGTGGCTCAAACGGTTCATCAACGATCACGCAATCAACGATCTGGTGATCCTCACGGGAGAGGCCATTCGCCGACTCCATGATCGTGCCCAGCTGATCGGCATGGATACCGCACTGCGCGACCGTCTCGCCGCAGTCAATCTGCTCACGCGCGGGCCAAAGCCTGGGCGCGCCCTGCGTCAGTGGGGCCTTTCGGAAACCACCCGGAGCGACACACCGACCACCGATGGAGTAATCCGGACTCTGACTGCCCAGGGCGTCAGATCAAGTGCCGTCGGCCTCGCTTTATACGGCACCGAACCCAATCTGCCCCTTCAGAACGCCATTAAGGCCCTCGGCGCTGAGCCGGTTCCCGTCTGGCCCTATGTCTACACCGACCACAATGACGAGTACCGCGCGAAGGCCCTCGTAGGGCGCATTATCAGCGGCGAAGTCGATGCCATCATTTTCTCGACAAAGCGCCAGGCAGACGTGCTGATGCAGATCAGTCAGGCACAGGGCGCGGAGCAATCCCTCCGGGACGCCCTCGCCGCCATGACCGTCGGAGCGATGGGGCCGGTTGTCGAGAACAAGCTCCGCTCACTCGCGATCCATGTCGATGCCGCACCGGCCGGGCGATATTTCATGCGGCCATTGACTGATGCGCTCGCGCGCGCGATGGCCGCTCAGTGAACCAATCTGGAAGTCGTGGTGCAGCAACTGCACCAACGTTGGTCAGAGTGGCGTGCTGCGGACTTCTCAACCGCGACAATATCCGACGTACTGGTTGGCACGAATCATGCCCTACCCCGGGCAAGGCCACGCAATGGAGCGTCGACGATGAGTGATCAGCCGCTCTTCTCTCAATTGACCGACGAGCAGCGCGAGTACCTCAAAGGTTTCGCTTCCGGGGTTGATGCCCGCCGTGAAAAGGCGGGACTGGCAAAGCTGTTCGAGCCAAATGCAGACGCGGCGGGGACGCGGGTTCATAACCACCCGGACGCGCTTCAGCTCGACGCGCAGGAACGTGCCGAGGCGGCTGGTGAGAAACTCGTCCCCGAGGAGATCGCCAAGCGCGATGCACCGCCACTGGATATGTGGCCCACGATTCGAGCCAATGCCGCCGAGGGGACCGTGCCGAAGGGCACCGAGGTGTTCCGTTATAAGTATCACGGTCTGTTTTATACGGCGCCTAATCAGGATGCTTTCATGTGCCGCTTGCGGGCACCCAATGGCCACTTCACCGGCAGGCAGGCCATGGGTATCGCGGACGTCGCCGACGAGCATGCCGGCGGTTACGCCCACGTCACCACCCGCGCCAATCTCCAGATCCGCGAAATCGGTCCTCACAGCACTGATCAGGTGCTTTTGAGGCTGCAGGAGCTGGGCATCATCACGCGGGGCGCCGGTGCCGACAACGTCCGCAACATCACCGGAGATCCGCTTGCCGGGATCGACCCACAGGCGTACTTCAACACCCGGCCGCTATGCCGCGAGATGCACTACCACCTGATCAACACCCGTGCGCTTTACGGGTTACCACGAAAGTTCAACATCGCCTTCAATGGCGGCGGACTGGTCCGAGGGGTTTCGGACACCAACGACATCGATTTCAGTGCCGTCATCAAGCCGGACGGCGACGTCGGGTTTCAAGTGGGCATTGGCGGCATTCCCGGACACGATGCCTTTGCCAGGGCCACCTCATGGGTCGTAACACCGGAGCAGTGTGTGCCGGTGGCCGACGCCATCCTACGCGCATACGCCGGTCGCGGCTGTCGCAGCGATCGCAAAAAGGCACGCATGAAGTACGTGCTCGACGAGATGGGCGATGACGCGTTCATGGATGCCGTACTTGGTCTGCTGGCCTTCCAGCCCGATCAGTTCGAACCCGACGATCTCAGGATACCCCCTCACCCCAGCCCGGATGCCCATGTCGGTGTCCACGCCCAGAACGACGGCGCACACCATTGGATTGGCGTTTGGACGCCTTTCGGCTATTGCAGCAGCGACCAGCTAAGGGGACTTGGCCGGATTGCTGACGCGGAAGGCGATGGGCTGGTCCGGCTCACGGTATGGCAGAACGCGATGATCGGCGGCATTCCCACAGAGCGCCTCGAGGCCGTCAAAGCAGCACTGGCGGGCCTCGGACTCGAGTATGACGTATCCACATTCCGTGCCGGCATGGTGGCCTGCACTGGCAACGTCGGATGCAAGTTCTCCAATACCAACACCAAAAGGGATGCGGGAGCACTGGCCGACTATCTCGAGAAACACCTGAAACTGGACTATCCGCTCAACATTCATGTCACGGGATGCCCCAACTCCTGTGCGCAGCACAAGGTGGCGGATATCGGGTTACTGGGTACCAAGGTTGAGCCTGAGGACGAGGATGACGAGCCGCTCGAGGGCTATCACCTTTATGTCGGCGGCGGCGTGGGTGAGAAACGCGGTCTGGGCGAAAAGATCACCGGTCCGCTGACCACCGACAGTGTCATTCCGCTGATCGCCGACGTGCTGAATGTCTATCACGACAGCCGACTCGGCCCTCACGAGTCGTTCCGGGACTTTGTGGGCCGCAGTGGGACGGCGGTTTTCGCTGCGGCCGTCAAATAAAAGCTGGATAGGAATACTGGAATGCAAGCACCCAGACTCCCGGACAATGCGCCCTTCGACCCCGGCTATCGAGCCTGGCTCAACGGCTATCTCGCCGGTCTGACCTCGACGGGTGAGGATCTTGAACTGGATGTCGATGGATCGGCCGAGCCAGTTTCCACTCAAAAGGCCATCGACCTGGATGAAGCGGCCTGGCACGACATGAGCCTGCCGTTGGATGAACGGATGAGCCTGGTCGCCGAAGATGCCCCGCTGCACCACCGTCTGATGGCGGCAATGGCACAACAGGACTGCGGCCAGTGCGGCTACGACTGCAAAGGCTACTCGGGTGCGCTCGCTTCCGGCGAAGAGACCGATCCCGGCCTGTGCGTACCGGGCAGTGCCAAAACCCGCAAGAAGGTCAAGGCACTGCTCGAGACCAGCGATACCGTCAGTTCGGCGACCGCACCCTCAACACCAGAAATGCCAGTCATGGGGTATGCAAAGAACCACCCCTATATGGCTCATCTGAAATCGGTTCATCGCTTGAATGGACAAGGCTCGCCCAAGGAGACCGTCCACGCGGTCATCGACCTCAAGGACAGTGGCCTCGAGTACAGCCCCGGGGACTCCCTGGGTGTCTACCCGAGAAACAGCCCCGGTCTGGTAACCGGCATTCTCTCGGCGCTCAGTCTGGATGCCCGGGCGTCAATTGCGCTTCGGGAGGGAGAGTACACCGCTCACGAAGCCCTTTGCGGTTTGCTGGATGTGACATGCCCCAGCGACGAGGCACTCGAGTGTCTCGCACAGTCGGCCACCCGGCCGGCTGACCGGGAGGCCCTCGAGGCCATCGCCGAGGAGTCCCTCGACGACTCCCCACTGGATCTCTATGACATGCTCAGTCGCTACCCCAGCGCACGGCCGGACCCCGTCGAGCTCCTGAGCCGGCTCAATCCCCTGCGCCCGCGTCTGTATTCGATCTCATCCGCCTATCGCCACAACCCTGACGAGGTGCATCTAACCGTTGCGGCCGTCCGCTACGAAGCGGAGGGACGGCAGCGAGAAGGCGTCGCATCGACGTTCATCAGTGATCGCGCCCTGGGCAAACCGCTGCCGATTTATTTTCAGAAGGCACATGACTTCGGCCTACCCGATGATGATCAAACGCCCATCATCATGATTGGGCCGGGGACCGGCATTGCACCCTTTCGCGCTTTTCTGCAGGAGAGAGCCCATCAGCAGGCGACAGGCGGCGCATGGCTATTCTTCGGCAATCCCCATGAGCGCACCGATTTCCTGTACCGCGAGGAGCTTGAAGCCTGCATGGACGGTGGAGCACTGACCCGGCTGACCACCGCTTTTTCAAGGGATGGGACGGAAAAGGTTTACGTACAGGACCGTCTCATCGAGCAGTCACACGATCTCTGGCAGTGGCTTGAGGCCGGTGCCCATATCTACGTCTGTGGCGATGCGACGCAGATGGCCGCTGCCGTGCATGAAGCACTCATTCACGTCATTCAAAAGGAGGGCAGATACGAAAAGGCTGACGCATCCGATTATTTGGCCGCGCTCTCAAAAAACGGGCGCTATCAACGCGATATCTACTGAAACCGCAGAATGGAGACATTGATGACAGCTAAAGACGCCGTACGCGAGGCAATCCTGAGTGCAAAGGCCGACAAAGCGATAAGCTGGGAAGAGATCGCCAACCATGTTGGCTGCTCGCCGGTTTTCCTCACGTCCGCCTGTCTCGGCGAAAACAGCCTGACCGAGGATCAGGCCAGTGCGGTCACCGCGCTGCTGGGGCTCGACAGTGCCCATATTCCAGCGCTGACCAGCTGCCCGGCCAAGGGGCAGCGCATCCATGAGCTGGCCAACGATCCGCTGGTCTACCGATTCCAGGAGATTACTGCCGTCTATGGAGAGACGCTCAAAGAGCTGATCCACGAGAAAGCCGGTGACGGAATCATGAGCGCGATCGATTTCACCATGGAAGTTGAAAAAGTTCCGGATCCGAAAGGCGACCGGATTCAGGTCACGATGAACGGGAAGTTCCTCCCATACCGTCGCTGGTGATACTGGCACTCACGCTCAAGGCATGTCTGCACCCGACATGCCTTGAACCAGACCACATTCAAAGACCGGAAGATAATCGATGTCCTACTTACAGCCGAGCGAATTTGTAACGAAGCTGGTGGACCAGGGCGAGTCCAAGGTGTACATGAGCGAGCGGGATACCGTTCTGCGGGGTATCATGGCCGGGGCCACCCTTGCATTGGCCGTTCTTTTCGCAATTTCCATCGCCGTTAATACCGGCAACTTCCTGATCGGTGCCCTGTTGTTTCCGGTTGGTTTCTCAATGCTTTATCTGATGGGATACGACCTGCTCACGGGTGTATTCACCATCGTGCCGCTGGCCTGGCTCGACGGGCGTCCCGGCGTGACCATCCCACGCATGCTGAAATGCTGGGGGTTGGTGGGCCTTGGTAACCTCATCGGCTCGCTGTTCATCGCCTTTTTTGCCTATCTCTATCTTTCTCAGGGGTTCGCCAATGAGGTGAACGCGATCGGCGAGCAGATGATGGCCGTCGGCGAGAGCCGTACGAGCATGTACGCCGATGCCGGCGCCTGGGGGATGGTCCATCTTTTCATGCGGGGTATGTTCTGTAACTGGATGGTCTCCATGGGGGTCGTCGGCGCGTCGATCTCGACAACGGTGCCCGGCAAGATTCTCGGTATGTGGATGCCGATCATCGTGTTCTTCTATCTGGGCTTCGAGCATTCCGTCGTGAACATGTTTCTCTTCCCGCTAGGGCTCATGATGGGCGCCGAGTTCACGCTGGGCGATTATCTGATCTGGAACGAGATCCCGACGGTGTTGGGTAATCTTGTCGGCGGCCTGCTGCTGGTCGGCCTCGTGCTCTACACCACCCATGTGCGCACGGGTGCCAGAAAGGAGTTCAACGACTCCTGATTCAGTACTGGATCGTAGAACGTAACGCAGGGGCCGGTGCCTGACATCGGCCCCTTTTTCATTGCTCAGGACGGGTTATTGTGTGCGCTCTGAAAATTGACTTCGGACAGTGGACGGCAGCCGGTGAGAAGGCTGTCAATCAGGATGCCTGCGCCGCGCGGATCCCCGTCGGCCCTGATCTGGATACCAAGGGCATCACCATCGCAATCGCCGACGGCATCGGGTCAAGCGAAGTCAGTGACATCGCAAGTCAAACGGCGGTCGAAGCGATTGTCAGCGACTACTACTCCACTTCCGCGGCCTGGTCGGTAAAAAACGCGCTCAGCAAAGTGGTCAACGCCACTAACGGCTGGCTGCATGCGCGCACCGACAACAGCTGGGCGCGCTACGACAAGGATCGTGGATACGTCTGCACGCTGACGACGCTGGTCCTCAAAGGCCGCACGGCGCACTGCGTGCATGTCGGAGATACCCGGGCCTGCCGATTCACCCCAACGGCGGCCGAGCCACTGACAAGGGATCATCATGCGGTCGGGGTCGACGGTAAGGCCGCGCTGTCGAGGGCCATCGGCGTCCAGGCGGCCGTTGAGCTGGACTACGCAACCAGCCAGTTCGATATCGGCGACTGGTTTGTCCTGACCACCGATGGCGTCCACGAATTCGTCAGCGAACAGGCGCTCAGCGCCCACCTGCGAAGTGATCAGAGCTGCCAGGACATTGCCCGTGCCCTGTGCCAGACGGCCCTCGAAAACGGTAGCAACGATAATGTGACAGCCCAGGTGCTACGAATTGAGCAGGCACCGGACAAAGACACCGATGAATGGCTGCGGGGTAGCGAGACGCTGCCGCTCCCACCCGATCTGCAACCCGGCGACCCGCTGGACGAGTTCCGGGTCATCCGCGAAGTCCATCGATCCCACCGCAGTAGCGCCCTTCTCGCCCAACACCGGGATTCCGATCAGTACGCGCTCATCAAGGTCCCATCGGTGGAGCTGAGGGATGACCCGGCGGCGATGGAGCGCTTCATCGCCGAGGAATGGATTGCAGCCCGCGTGTCGAGCGCGTTCGTCCTCAGGCCGTTCCCGCGAACGCTCAAGCCGCAATACCTCTACGCCGCGTTTGAGTACATCGAGGGACTGAGCCTGCGCCAATGGATGCGCGATCATCCCAGACCCTCGCTCGCCGAGGTACGCGAGATCATCAGTCAGATCGGATATGGCCTGCGCGCCATGCACCGCCAGGAAATGCTCCACCAGGACCTTCGACCGGAGAACGTGATGATTGACGCGCAGGGAGAAGTCAAAATCATCGACTTCGGCGCCGTCGAAGTCCGTGGCGTGGCGGAAAATCATCAGGAGCGACCCCGGCAGATCCTGGGAACCCAGCAGTACAGCGCACCCGAGTACTTTCTCGGTTCAAACGGCATCGAGCGTTCCGACACTTACTCGCTGGGCGTCATCGCCTATGAAATGCTGACCGGTGATCTCCCCTATGGCCCCGCCGCAGCTCAGGTCCGGCAGGTCAGCGATCTCAGGAAGCTCAGATACCAGCCCTTGCAACGGAAGCGGCGGGAATGCCCGGACTGGTTGAACGCGGTTCTATCCACCGCCTGCCATCCGCGATACGAGCAGCGCTATGCGGATGTATCGGAATTCATTCACGCGCTCTACCACGGTAACGATCTCGGCTACACTGCCCACAGACAGCCGCTCATCGACCGCGATCCAGTGACATTCTGGCAGGTGGTCGCGGTGCTGCTCTCTTTATTGATCATACTGCAGTGGGCCATGCTCTAGCGGGTGCCCCGGCGAGCGACAAGACAACACTCCTCATGCGTTTAACCCTTATCCGTCACGCCCAGACCGTCGCCAACGACGAAGGGCGCTGGCAGGGTCACAGCGACTATCCGCTGACCCCCGCCGGACAGGCCCAGGCCCAGGCGCTGGCCGATGCCCTGGCCCATGAGCAGGCCCGGCAACCCGGCGAGTGGATAAACCCGGTCCTCTACAGCTCATCGCTGGGGCGGGCTCTCGCCACTGCACGCCCGATCGGGCAAGCACTGTCTGTACCCATCGCCTCCCGCGATGCCCTGCGTGAGTATGACGTGGGGGTTTTCTCAGGGTGCACGGCCACCGACCTGGATCGTGACTACCCGCAGATCATCGAGCGATTTCGACGGGACGGTCATTGGGACGATGTGCCCCAGGCGGAGCCGGTCGCGGCGCGGGCGCAACGCGCTGAGGCGGTCATCAATCAACTGCTGGCGGATCATGCCGACGGGCAGACCGTCATTGCTGTCACCCACGGTGGGTTCATGCAGTACCTGGTGGCGGCGCTGCTGGGTACTCGCCGCATCTGGGGGTTTCGGCCCGAGAACACGGCACGCTTTGAATTCACCCTGTCGGCGGCGGCCCAACGGGAGGACCTCGGCTCGCCGGGCGGCCTCAGCACCTATCGCTGCCGCATCAACCGATTCAACGACTGCGCGCATCTCACTTCAGCCAGCCGGCGCTGAGCGGGCGCGCTGCTCCAGATCGGCAAGGATGGCGGCATCCAGATCGATGGTCTGGTCGTGCCCGTGACGGGCCGCCAGCCGCCGTTCCCCGGGCAGCCGAACCCCCGGTTCCTCGGCCATTGTCGAGAGCATCGCCTCAACACGCCGCAAGAAGTCGTCCCCACCCGCAAAAAACCCGGGATCCAGCAGCAAAAACAACTGCCCCAGGGCGCGATGGCCGCCGAAATACCCGCCTCGATGGCGGGATAGGCGAATCCCGTCGACGCATCCACACCCACCACCGAGCGTGCATTATCAGCGCGGGTCCCGCTGCGCTCGAGCGCCGCACGGGCAAGGGATTCAAGCTGAGGGATCGAGCGTTCCATGATCAACCGCATCCTGTCCATCGTCAGCCAGCCGCGCAAGCCCTATCCTTGATCTGACAACGTATCCGCTACTCGTCGACCTTGGTAGTCTATTGGTCGGTCACCAACGATTCGCTCTGCGGAGGCGCTCATGGATACAACACACCGGCCGCCTGCCTACTGGCTGTTCCCTGCCGGACTGCTGATCTCGCTGGGGATCTCGCTACTCCCGGGTCAGTGGCCGCTTTATGCCGTGCTCGCGCTCAGCACCGCGGTGCTGGGCCTGCCCCACGGCAGTCTCGACACGGCGGTGGCGAAACGCTATCTGCACCTGGATAACGCGCCGCGCATGCTCGGTTTTCTGGGCGGGTACATGGCGCTGAGCGCGGCGGTGATCGCGATCTGGCTGCAGGTGCCCAACATCGCGCTCGCCGTCTTTCTGCTCTACTCCGCCGTGCATTTCGGTGACGATGTCGCCCATCGCCTCGGGCGCATCGGCGGAATCGGCTACGGGCTGTGGATCCTCGGCCTGCCGGTCACTTTCCACCCCGCAGTCGTCGAGCCGCTGTTCGCCATGCTCGGCGCTGATCAGACCGGACTGATCATCGCAGCCGCGCCCTGGGCGCTGGCGCTCGGTGGCGGGATCCTGCTGGCCGCACTGATCCTCCATCCGGAACGGGCAATGAGTGACTGGCGCGACCCGCTGCTGCTCGCTGTGGGCGCGGCGGTGCTGCATCCGCTGGCCTACTTCATCGCCTACTGGTGCTTTCTGCACAGCCCGCGGCATCTGACCATCGCGGCGCGCGATCTCAACCTCGACAGCTGGGGAGCGCGGCTGCGGGCGGTGGCGCCGACAACGCTCGCCACCTACGCACTGGCGGCAGCGGCCGTGCCCTTTCTCATGGACATGCCGAGCGATGCGATTCTCATGCAGGTCATCTTCATCGGTCTGGCCGCCCTGACGGTGCCGCACATGATCCTGGAACTGATCGCCAGCCCCAATCGCGTGGAATAGGCGGTGCTCGACGCCGCCCTTCAACCCCTGCAGCGCCGGGCCCTGACGCCCATCGCCCGATTCATGGTGGCACGCGGGATCGGTGCGGACACGGCCACTCTGACCGGCTTCGCGATGGGCATCATCGCGCTGCTTTTCATCGCCAATGGGGTCTATCTGGCGGGGCTGTCATTCATCCTGCTCAACCGGCTTCTTGACGGACTGGACGGGGCCATCGCCCGGCTGACCCGGCCCACCGACCGGGGTGCGTTTCTGGACATCGCCCTTGATTTCTTTTTCTACGCCACCGTCCCGCTCAGCTTTGCGGTGGCCGACCCGGCCGCCAATGCCCTGCCCGCCGCCGTGGTCATCACCGCATTCGTCGGGACCGGGTCATCGTTTCTTGCCTTCGCGGTGATCGCGGCCCAGCGTGGCCTGCCCGCCTCAGCGTTCACCGGCAAGGGGATCCACTATCTGAGCGGACTCACCGAAGGCACCGAGACCATCGCATTCTTTGTCGCAATCTGCTTATTCCCCGGCTACTTCGGCGAAATCGCCATCGGGTTCGCACTGGCCTGTCTGATCACCACGTTCACCCGATGGGTCCAGGGTATCCAGACTTTCCGCGAGCAGGAGTCAGCTTCATGAACAGCCGACATCACCGAGTCCGTGCGGGCTCACGGATACTGCTCCTGGCAATCGCCCTGGTGACGCCGGCCACTGCCCAGACCGGTGAGGATACCGGCTCGGACTGGGCACAGACGCTGCGCGAAGCCGAGGGTCAGACGGTGTACTGGAATGCCTGGGCCGGCGATCAGCGCACCAATGCCTTCATCCAGTGGGTCGGCGAGCAGACCGAGGCGCGGTTCGATGTGGCGGTCCGCCATGTCAAGCTCTCCGACACCGCTGAGGCGGTAACGCGGGTGGTGACCGAAAAGGCGGCCGGCCGCGACGAGCAGGGATCAGTGGATCTACTCTGGATCAACGGCCCCAACTTTCTGGCGATGAAGGAGCAGGACCTGCTGCACGGGCCGTTCGTGCGGGATCTGCCCAACAGCCGCTATCTCGACCTCAGTCGCGGATCAGCCAATACCACCGACTTCACGGTCCCGACCGAGGGGCTCGAGAGCCCGTGGCGACTGGCACGCTTTGTCTTCAATTACGACGCCGCCCGGGTCGAAAATCCACCGCGGACCATGCCGGCCCTGCTGGAGTGGGCGCAGGCCAACCCGGGCCGCTTTACGCACCCGCACCCGGATAACTTCATGGGCGCGACATTCCTCAAACAGGCGCTGATCGAGCTGACGCCCGACCCGGCGGTCCTTCAGGCGCCGGTGGAGGAGGCCGACTTCGCCACAGCAACCGCCCCACTGTGGGACTGGTATGACGCCATACAGCCGCACTTGTGGCGCGGCGGCGAGACCTATCCGGCCAACGAATCCGAGCAGCAGCGGCTGCTCAACGACGGGGCCGTTGATATCGGGCTGTCATTTGACCCGGCCTCCACCGCCGCCGCCATCAAGCAGGGATTGCTGCCACCGACAGCGCGGGTACTGATTCCGGAGGCCGGCAGCATCGGCAATGTCAGTTTCGTGGCGATCCCCTACAACGCCCGGCATACCGCCGGCGCCAGGGTTGTCGCCAACTTCCTCCTCTCACCACGGGCCCAGGCGCACATGCAGAACATCGAAGTGCTGGGTGCGTTTTCGGTGCTCGACTTCGATCGGCTGAGCGCCGAGCAGCGCGCCCGCTTTGAAGCCCTGCCCGACGCGCCCGCACTGCCCAGCCGCGAGGCGTTGGGCAGGACGCTGCCTGAACCGCATCCCAGCTGGATGACACGGCTCATCGAGACCTGGGCGCAGCGCTACACCCGCTAACGCTCGGTGGCGGCTGTCCTGCGCACCGGGCTGCGGATCCTGATCATTGCGGTACTCATCGGTCCGGTGCTGCTCGGGTTGGCGCAGACCCTCGGCGCGGCGTTCGGCTGGCTGCCCGCGCTTGGCGAGCGCAGTATCGGACTCGCCCCCTGGCGGACGCTGCTTGACCAGCCGGGACTCGCAACCTCGATCCAGCTCACCCTGTGGACCGGGCTGAGCGCCACCGGCTTCGGCTTTGCCCTCGCCTTTGCGCTGGTCGCCAGCCTTCACGGCCGATCCATTGGCCGCTCCCTCATGCCCTGGCTGGCCCCCTTTCTCGCCGCGCCCCACGCCGCCATCGCCATCGGCCTTGCGTTTATCCTCGCGCCCTCCGGTTGGTTACTGCGGCTCGTGGCGGCGCCCCTCGATCTGACCCGGCCCCCCGACTGGGCGCTGGTGGGCGATCCCATGGGCATCGGCTTGATCCTGGGCTTACTGGTCAAAGAGGTGCCGTTTCTGGCGTTGATCATGAGTGCCTCCGTCAGCCACCTGCCGGTCCAGCGCTGGCTGATCCAGGCAGGATCACTGGGATACTCCCGATCCGCCGCCTGGATCCGCGTGGTTCTGCCCCTGATGTGGCCCCAGATCCGGCTGCCGACGCTGATCGTGCTCAGCTATGCGCTCTCGAACGTCGACATGGCGCTGATTCTGGGGCCCGCCAACCCGCCGGTGCTCGCCGTCACGGTGTTGCGGGCCTATACCGCGCCCGAACTCTCGAGCCTGTTGACCGCCGGGGCCGGGGCCCTGCTGCAGGCGATGGTGGTCCTCGTCACCTTCGCCGGCGTCTGGACGATCGAGCGCATGACCGCCCTCATTGGCCGTGTGGCGCTGCGTCGCGGGCACCGGGGACGGCTGGCGGGCTTTGGCCTGGGGCTCGCCAGGGCGCTCAATCCGGTCCTGCTGAGCCTGGCGAGTGCGGCCATCCTGGCATTGATGGTCTGGTCGGTGACCTGGCGCTGGCCGTGGCCCAGCCGCCTCCCCGATCAGCTTTCGATGGCCGCCTGGCGGCAGCCGGGCGACAGCTGGATCGGGCCACTGGGCCATAGCCTGCTATTCGCGGGGGTAACGACCGCACTGGCATTGGCCCTTGCCATCGCCTGGCTTGAGAGCGAGCACCGCCGCGGGGCGACGCTGCTGGCCGGAATCCTCTACCTGCCGTTGCTGCTGCCTCAGATCGGGTTTCTGCCCGGGCTGCAGTTCGGCTTCCTTCAGTTGGGAATCGGCCCCGGGCTGCTGGCCGTAGGCTGGGCACACCTACTGTTCGTCTTCCCCTATGTGCTGCTCGTTCTGGTCGGTCCGTGGCGGGGGTATGACCCGCTTCTCAGCCGTCAGGCCGCGAGCCTGGGGGCCGGGCCGCTGCGACGCCTTTTGCGGGTCAAGCTGCCGGTCCTGTTGGGACCGGTGCTGGCGGCCGCCGCCATCGGCGTGGCGGTCTCCATCGCCCAGTATCTGCCCACGCTGATCATGGGCGGTGGGCGCATCAACACCCTCACCACCGAGGCGGTCAGTCTTGCGAGCGGCGCGGATCGCCGCATCGCCGCGGTCTATGCCATGCTCCAGATGCTGATCCCGATCGCCGCCTACGCCATCGCCATCATGACGCCGACGCTGCGCGCACGGCGCCGTCGTTTTCTCAGGGAGTCGCCTTATGCCGCTGGCGATTGACTCACTCGCCATCCGGGCCCCAGGTGGCGCGCCATTGTTTGCGCCGCTCACCATCCAGGTCGAGGCGGGCAGCGTGACCACCGTGATGGGCCCCTCGGGTGTGGGCAAGACGACGCTGTTGCACGGGATTGCCGGGCATCTGCCCGGCGGCTTCGCGCTGACCGGTCACCTCGCGCTGAATGGCCGCCCCCTCAATGGCCTCCCCGCGGAACAGCGGCGCATCGGCATGATGTTTCAGGACGCCGGGCTTTTTCCGCATCTGAGCGTCGGTGACAACCTGGCGTTCGGTCTGCGGGCGACGGTGCGGGGACGACGGGCGCGTGCACGGCTGGTCGACGAAGCCCTGTCCACGGCGGGCCTCGAGGGCATGGGCGACCGGGACCCGGCGACGCTGTCCGGCGGCCAGCGGGCCCGCGCCGCGCTGATGCAGAGCCTGCTGGCCGAACCCGAGGCAATCCTGCTGGACGAGCCCTTCTCGCGGCTCGATCAGGCGCTGCGCAACGGGATTCGCGGGTTTGTGCTCGACCACATCCGGGCCCGGTCGATCCCCGCCCTGCTGGTCACCCATGATCCGGCCGATGCGCAGGCCGCCGGCGGCCCGATGATCCCGCTGGACCCGGCGGGCGTGGTCAACACCTAGCCCAGACGGGCGCGCTGCGCCTCCAGGGCCTCCCAGCGGTCATAGGCCGCGGCGAGCTCGGCCTCGGCCTGCTCGAGGGCGTCCAGAGTGGCCTGAACGGTGGCTGCGTCCGCTTGGTAGAGGGTGGGATCATTGGCCTTCTCACGCGCGGCTTCGGCGGCAGCCTCCAGCGTTTCGATGCGCGCGGGCAGTTCATCGAGCTCCAGGGCCTCGCCATAACTCAGCTTACGCGGCTTTTTCGGCGACGATGCCGGTTTACTGGCGCGACGCTTCGCCGGCTCCCGGGGCGCCGCGTCTGCCTGACTCTGCCGCCGCCAGTCCTCGTAACCACCGACGTATTCGCCGATATGGCCACCGGCCTCGGGAACGAAAACACTGGTGACGACATTGTCGAGAAACGCCCGATCGTGCGAGACCAGCAGCAGCGTGCCGGTGTAGTCCACCAACCGCTCTTCGAGCAGCTCGAGGGTCTCGACATCCAGGTCATTGGTGGGCTCGTCGAGGATCAGCAGATTCGAGGGGCGCGCGAACAGCTGCGCGAGCAGCAGGCGATTGCGCTCGCCCCCCGACAGCCGGCTGATCGGGGCATTGGCGCGCTCGGGCGAGAACAGGAAGTCCTGCAGATAACCCATTACATGACGCCGTTTGCCATCCCCCAGATCGATGAAGTCCTCGCCGCCGGCCACGTTCTCGCGCGCCGTGCGGCGGTCGTCCAGCGACGCACGGTGCTGATCGAAGTAGGCCACCTGAAGCCCTGTCCCCAGTTTGATCGACCCGCTGTCCGGCGCCAGCTCGCCGACCAGCAGCCGGATCAGGGTGGTCTTGCCCACCCCGTTGGGGCCAAGGATGCCGATCCGGTCACCACGAATGATGCGGGTGCTGAAATCGGTCACCAGCGGCTTGCCGTCGATGGCATAGCTCAGATGCTCGGCCTCGATGACCCGCTTGCCGGAGCGCTCGCCCTCGGCCATTGTCAGCCGCGCTTCGCCGGGCCGCTCACGGCGTTCGGCGCGCGCCTTGCGCATGGCCTTGAGGGCCCGCACCCGGCCCTCGTTGCGGGTTCGCCGAGCCTTGATGCCCTGACGGATCCAGGCCTCCTCCTGTTTGAGCTTTTTATCGAAACGCGCCTGCTCCTCGGCCTCGGCATGATCGCGCTCCTCGCGGCGTCGCAGGTAGTTCGCATAATCGCCTGGCCAACTGGTGAGCTGACCCCGATCGATCTCGACGATGCGGGTGGCGACGGCCTGCAGAAAGGCCCGGTCATGGGTGACGAATACCACGGCGCCATCGAATTCGCGCATGAAATTCTCGAGCCAACGGATCGCGTCGATATCCAGGTGGTTGGTGGGCTCGTCGAGCAACAGCACGTCGGGGCCCGGCACCACCGCGCGTGCCAGCAGGACACGCCGCTTGAGACCACCGGAAAGCCCCGAGAAAAGGCTGTCCGCCGGCAGCCCGAAGCGGGTCAGCACGGCATCGACGCGCTGCTCGATCTGCCAGCCGCCCGCCGCCTCGATGCGGGACTGCAGATCGGTGAGCTCGTCGATGTCGCCCTCACCGGCGCCGATCGCCATGGCCAGATCATGGTGGCGGGCAAGCAACTCCCCCAGCGATCCCAGGCCTTCGGTCACCACATCGAACACCCGACCGTCGAGATGATCGGGGACGGCCTGCTCGAGGCGTGAGACCTTCGCCGCCTCACCACGCTGCACCCGTCCGGCATCCGGCTCGATCGCGCCCTCGATGATGCGCAGCAACGTCGATTTACCGACACCATTGCGGCCGACCAGGCACACGCGTTCGCGATCCTCAATGGTCAGCGATGCATCCTTGAGCAGCGGCGGACCACCGACGGAAAACTCGATTTCATCAACGCGGATCAGACTCATGGATACTCCTCTGGACAAGCCGCCAGTCTAACAGAGGCAATTTCGCCGCATCGCCGCGCTGACGTATGCTTGGCGCATGACCGCAATCGATCGTCTCGTCGCCCTCTACCAAACCGGCGGACCGGTGATCGGCCTGCTGCTCGCGATGTCCGTCACCGCGCTAGCCATCGTGCTTGCCAAGATCGCGCAATCCGTGCTCACACGCAGCCATCGACTCGGCGAGGCGCGGGCCGCCGTCCATGCCTTTACCGCCGGTGACATCGATCAAGCCACCGATTGCGTCAGTGCCGCGCGCAGCCCCGCCGGGCAGCTGGTCGCCCGGGCCATCCAGGGACTGCAGAAGGCCGATACCGATGAGGCCCGACTCCGCGAGGATCTTGCCCGACTGGGTCAGGCCCAGCTGCGACGCCTGCGCGGCGGGCTGCGGCCACTTGAACTGATCGCGAGCCTCGCCCCGCTACTGGGACTGCTCGGCACCGTGCTCGGCATGATCGATGCGTTCCAGGCGCTTGAGCAGACCGGGACTGGCAGCGACCCGGCAGTGCTCTCAGCCGGCATCTGGCAGGCCCTGTCCACCACCGCCGTGGGGCTGGCGGTCGCGATCCCGGCGGTGGCCGCCGCGACCTGGCTGGAAGCACGCGTCCAGCACCTGGGCGAGGAAATGGACAGCCTGGTCACCGAGCTCTTCACCCGGCGTCCAGCGCGGCTCGATCAACGGGCCTCGTAATGGGCGCTGGCCCCCGAATTGCCCTCGATACCCCACCGCGTCACACACTGATCCGCCTGACGCCACTGATCGATGTCATTTTTATCCTGCTGATATTTTTCATGCTCGCCTCGACGCTCGAATCGCGCGAGCAGGTAGCCGTCGGTATCGCCCCGCCCGCCGGGGCCGGCACGACCGCCTCTGACATCCTGCGGGTCAGCCTCGAGCCCGATGCCGCGATCATTGAGGGGCGGCGCGTGCCCGCTGCAGGAATGATGGATGCCGTTGAGGCGGCCGTGAATACGCGCGATGTCCGCGGCATCCACCTCCAGCCGCGGGCGGGTGTCTCGTTACAGACCACACTTGAAGCGCTCGGTGAAATGCAGCGCCTTGATATCGAGGTCTCGCTACTGAAAAACGGGGAGGACGCATGATCGGACTGCAGACTCCCCCTCGGCGGCGATCCGCCGACCGCGAGGCCGGTCTGCTGCCACTGATCAATGTCGTGTTCCTGTTGCTGGCGTTCTATCTGATTGCCGGTCACCTGAGCCCATCGGCACCGTTTGCCGTCACGCCCCCGGAACACGACGGTGCCGCCCTCGAAACCTCGGCGGACACTGTCATCCACATCGCGCGGGACGGCTCGGTGGCGATCGACGGCGAGAGGGTCGATGCCGACGCCCTCTCCCGGTCCATTGCCGCCATGGACCGTCAGGGCGCCCGGGGCGTCGCGACGATCCGCCTTGTCGCCGATGCGCGGGCTGACGCCGCCCAGGTTGTGGCAATCCTCGGCCGGCTGCGCGATGAGGGTGTCGAGACGGTGGACCTGGTCACCCGAGCGCCATGAACCGCGGCGGCGGGATCTGGATCGTGGCTTTTCTGCTGGCGGGCCTGGCCCATGCCGGGCTGCTGGGGCTTACTCCACCCCTCAGTCCGCCGGAATCGCGGGCGCCGGGCGCTGCCGACGATCGGCTGCGGATCGAGCTTGGCGCGGCACCCTCTCGATCCATCGCCGAGACGCAAAAGGCCATTGCTGAGGCGCCAGAGCCCGCGCCCAAACCAGAGCCCCAGCCCGATCCTCAGCCAGAGCCCCAGCCTGAGCCTGAGCCTGAGCCTGAGCCTGAAGCAGAGCCCTCCCCCGCCCCGGCACTTGAACCTGAGCCTGAACCTAAGACAAGCCCCCAGACCCAGACGTCTGCGCCTGCGCCGTCGCCTCCCCCGGCTCCGTCCGACGCGGGCGAGCCGGTCCCTGGCAAGGGCAGTGCGGCGGCGCGGCGTGATTACCTGCAGACATTGCGGACCTGGCTGTCGAAGCATCAGCGCTATCCGCGGCGGGCGCGCCTGCGGGGGCTCGAAGGCGACGCGGTTGTTCGCCTGCGTTTCGACGGCGACGCCACCCTCGCGAGCGCCAACGTTGCGGAGGCTACCGGGCACCGGTCCCTGGACGAAGCACTGGCCGCGATGCTCAGGCGTGCACAACCGCTTCCCGCCCCACCCGATGACGCCGATGTCGCCGGCCGGACCATCGACGTTCCGGTCCGTTTTTCACTGCGCGATGACGGCGGCGATTTTTGATCCAGATCAAGCTTGATTCAGAACACACAGGCGGTTTTATTGTCACTGGGCTGATGGGGTGAATCGCCGCACCAAAACAGTGCAAATGCCCGATTGACCTGCATCACAGCCGGGCGTATGTTTCGTCTTGATTCCAAAAGGAGGAAATCAACCATGGATCTTTCAACTCTCAGCGTGGGTCAGTACGACTTCATTGCAAATGCCTTCTCGTTTGGCTTTGCAGTGATGGCGGCCGCGACCCTTTTCCTGTGGTTCTCCCGCAGTCAGGTAGCTCCCGCGTACAAGATGGCCGTGACGATCTCCGGTCTCGTGACCGCCATCGCCGGCTATCACTATCTGCAGATCATGCTGTCGTGGGATGCGGCCTTCTCCGTGACCAACGGCACCATCGAAACCACGGGCTATGCCTTCAACCAGGCGTATCGCTACGTCGACTGGCTGCTGACCGTGCCGCTGCTGCTTGTCGAGCTGATTCTCGTCATGCGCCTGTCGCGGAGCGAGACGGTGTCCAAGAGCGTGACGCTGGGTGGTGCCGCCGCTCTGATGATCATCCTCGGGTATCCGGGCGAAGTGGCCGAAGGTGGCGCAACGCGCTTCCTGTTCTGGGTCCTGTCGATGATTCCGTTCATCTACATCGTCTACCAGCTGGTGGTTGGCCTGAAGGGCTCGATCAGCAAGCAGCCGGAAAACGTCCGCGGGCTGATCAACGGCGCTGCCACACTGGTGGTCGTGTCCTGGCTGTTCTACCCGATCGTGTTCCTGTTCCCGCTGATCGGCCTGACCGGTGGCGCCGCCATCACGGCCGTGGAAGTGGGCTACACGGTTGCGGATATCGTGGCCAAGGCCGTGTTCGGCATCCTCATTCTGATGATTGCCATGCGCAAGTCGGAAGCCGAGGGCAAAGCCAGCGCCTGATCGGGATCACCCGATCGGCCGGCATTGCCAATGCTGAGCCTGTGGATGCCGGACGCTGTCCGGCATCCACTTCCCCGGACAAAGCGTGAGGATCAACTCCGTGGCCGCAGTCGACGTCAGCCAACAGCAAAGCACCGACGCAGAGGCATCCGCCCTGTCGAACGGTCTGACGCACGCGCCCACTCCTGCGCCCCTGTCCACCGTCGATCAGTGCATGATCGATGCCCTCGCTCATCTGCGGCCGACGCCGGCCCGGGATGCGGCGATCTATCACCTCAACACCGGTGGCCATCGGATGCGGGCAAGACTGGCGCTCGCCAGCAGTGCCGGCCGACTGGACACGCACGACAGCACAGCGGCTGCCGCCGCCTGTGAACTGCTTCACAACGCATCACTGATTCATGACGACATCAGTGATCACGATCTCTACCGGCGCGGACAGGCGTCCGTCCGGTCCCTCTATGGTGACGACGTTGCCCTGTGTGCGGGCGACCTGTTGTTAACCACCGCTTATCAGATTGCAGCCGGTATGCGCGACGCCGACACGTCGCGGCGGCTCATGGCCGCCATGGCCGACTGCACCGCGCGCGTGATCGGCGGGCAGAGCGTTGAACTGGCCGGGCGCGAAAGGCGCCGGCCGGTGAGCCGCCGCGACTATCTGGCCGCGACACGCGAGAAGACCGCGCCGCTCATCGAGCTGGCACTGAATGTCGGGGTCCAGACCGATGCGGGCGCCACCGCGCCGCTCGAGCGCGGGCGTCAGCTGGCCGCAGCGATCGGTCTGGCTTATCAGATCCTCGATGATCTCGACGATCTGCAGACGACCGACAACCCGGATCGACTCCACCCGCTACATGCCTGGCGCCATCATCAGCCGCCCCGCAGGCAGAGTGGCGACACCCGCGAGTCAACGCTGGCGCGCTGTCTCCGGCATGTCCGTGCCGCCCTTGACCGCGCGGAACGACTGACCGGGCATCTGCCGGCCCCACTCGCCCACGATGTCCGAGAACTGCTGCAGCGACTCGCCGACCAGTCCCGGGTCGTCTCCCGGCGCGCACTGACACAACACAAGGGGTAGAGCCCTATGCATTCCCTGGTGATGGGCGGCGGATTCGGCGGCATCGCGGCCGCTCTGCGTCTCCGCGCCCGTGGTCACGAAGTGACGCTGATTGATCGCTGCCCCCGACTGGGCGGACGCGCCCAGGTGTTCGAGCGCCACGGATACCGCCACGATGCCGGTCCCACCGTGATCACGGCGCCTTTTCTGTTCGCCGAGCTGTTCGAACTGTTTGGTGAGTCACTGCACGATCACCTTGAGCTGCGCCCACTCGATCCCTGGTATCGATTTCGCTTCCCGGACGATTCGTCGTTCGACTATGGACCGGGCATCGAGCGCATGGAATCGGAGATCGCGCGTTTCAATCCGGCCGATGTCGCCGGCTATCACGGGCTGCTCGCGGAATCCCGTGAACTGTTCGAGATCGGTTTCCGCGAGCTGGGCTATCAGCCCTTCCATCGGCTTTCGTTCATGGCCCGCCAGATCCCGCGGCTGTTGCGGCTGCGATTTGACCGCAGTGTCTGGACGATGGTGGCCCGCCACATCAAGCATCCCTACCTGCGGCGGGCACTATCGCTGCAACCGTTGCTGGTCGGCGGCAACCCGTTTGATACCACCTGCATCTACGGGCTGATCCACTATCTCGAGCGGGAATGGGGCGTGCATTTCGCCATGGGTGGCACCGGGGCGCTGGTCGGTGAGCTCGCCGGTCTGCTCGAGCGCCAGGGCGTGCGCGTCGAAAACGGCCGCAGCATCACCGCCGTGCACCGCGAAGGCCGCCGCATCACGGGCGCCAGTGTCGATGACGGCCGCACGCTGAAGGCCGATCACTTCGTCTCCAATCTCGACCCCATGCATCTGTACGGGGAACTGATGGATCCGGCGCCACTGGCCGCCCGGGTCAAGCACCGGCTGGCACAGACATCGATGGGCCTGTTCGTCCTGTACTTCGGTACCGACTGCACCTATCCCGACGTAGCCCATCACACGATCTGGCTGGGTGACCGCTACCGTGAACTGCTGCGGGACATCTTCGACCGCAAGATCCTCTCCGAGGACTTCTCGCTGTACCTGCACCGGCCGACTGCCACCGACCCCAGCTTTGCGCCGCCCGGCCATGACAGCTTCTATGTGCTGGCCCCGGTGCCCAATCAGCTGGGCGATATCGACTGGGCCAGCGAAGGCCCGCGCCTGCAGGCCCGCATTGTCGAGGCGCTCGAGGCCACGCTGATGCCCGGCCTGAGCACGCATCTGCGCGCCGCGTTCTACATGACGCCTGATGACTTCCGCGAGAACTACCAGAGCGTCCACGGCAGCGGATTCACCCTCTCCCCGCTGTTCCGCCAGTCGGCCTGGTTCCGGTTCCACAACCAGGCCGAGGGGCTGGATAATCTTTATCTTGTGGGCGCTGGCACCCACCCGGGCGCCGGCATGCCCGGCGTGCTGTCGAGCGCCAAGGTCCTCGAGCGACTGTTCCCTGAGGGCGTGGAGGCGGCGTGAAGCCGCGTGAGGTCCTCGCCCGCCACGGCAGCAGCTTCCACATGGCGAGCCGGCTCCTGCGCCGGCAGGACGCCGATGATGTCGCCACGCTGTATGCCGTCTGTCGGCTGATCGACGATATCGCCGATGAGTCCGCCAATGGCGCGGGGCAAATTGATCAATTCGTCGAGGCGCTCACCGACGACCGGCCTGAGGCCGTCCCCGTTGATGGGTTCGCGGCCCTTGTCCGTCGCCGGCAGATGGCGCTCGCGCCGTTGGTGGTCCTGGCGCGCACCGCCGCGCAGGAGGCACGCGACGGCCGGTTGATCGAGACCGAAACCGAGCTGATTGATTATTGTTATGGGGTCGCCGGCACCGTGGGCGAACTCATGTGCCCCCTGCTGGGCGCCGATCCGGTGCGCGGCCGGGATGCCGCGGTGGCCCTTGGTATCGGCATGCAACTGACCAACATCGCCCGGGATGTGCTTGAGGACGCCCAGCGCGGGCGGCGCTATCTGCCGGCGGCCTGGGTGGGCGAGCGCAGCCCCGCGGTCATTGCCAACGCCGCCGGGGCTGACCGGGCGCCGATCCAGGCCGCGATTGGTCGGGTGATCGAGCGTGCCGAACGTGAATACGCCCACGCCGAGACCGGTTTCAGCCTGATCCCATGGCGTAATCGCCTGGCGATCCGGGTGGCCGCACGGCTCTATCGCGCCATCGGGTTGCAGGTGCGGGCGAATGGCTGTCGCTATTGGGAGGGCCGTATTTCGCTCACCCACGCCGCCCGCCGGCGGCTGGCGCTGAAGGCCCTGGTACGGCCCGCCACCGACCGCCCCTGCATCGCGCCATGAAACGCTTCGACATTGCCCTGATCGGCCTGGGGGCGGCGACCATGAGTCTGGCCGTCCGCCTCGTGCTGCGGGGCTACCCGGGATCGATCGCCATCATTGAGCCGCGTGAGCAACCCTGTGATGACCGGACCTGGTGTGGCTGGCGGCTCGCAGAGCATCCTTTCAGCGCCCACGCCACTCGCACCTGGTCGACATGGGCGGTCAGTGATGGCGGACAGTCCGTGATCAGGGGCAGCACCCGGACACCCTACGAGATGCTGCGGGCGTCAACGGTCCAGCGCCAGGCGCTGGATGCCATCGCGACGCGACCCGACTGGGCCCTGTATGCCGGGCGATCCCTGATATCGGCCGACATGGATGACACGCGGTGGATGCTGCAGCTGGATGATGGCGGCTCGATCATCGCCGATCGGGTGCTGGACTCGCGCCCACCGGCACTGACACTCACGCGACCCTGGGTGTGGCAGAGTTTCGTCGGTCGCGAACTGGTGGGCCCCGATCTTCCCGATGACAGTCCCGTGCGGCTCATGGACTTTCTGGATGACCCGACGCCGTTACTGACGTTTGTCTACGAGCTGCCCATCGCACCGGGCCGACGGCTGATTGAACTGACGCGATTTGCCCCGCAGCGCCCGTCGCTGTCCGCCCTTGGCGCACGACTGGACGGCCTCCTTGCCGATCGGGGCCTGGCTGATCACACCATCGCCCGTGAGGAGTCGAGTCATCTGCCGATGACGCCCGTGCCGCCCTACAATCAAGACGGCTGGATGCGCGTCGGTACCGCCGGTGGCAGTATGCGGCCGGCCACCGGTTACGCCTTTCACGGCATCCAGCGCTGGGCGGATGATTGCGCCGATGCCCTCATGGCCGGCCGATCACCGGTCGCCCCGGCACGACGCCGGGGCATGGACTGGCTGGATGGCGTGTTCCTTGAGTCGCTCTGGCGGCATCGCCCGGCCGGCACGGCGGGTACGCCTTTC
Source organism: Spiribacter roseus (assembly GCF_002813635.1). Classification (NCBI taxonomy): domain Bacteria; kingdom Pseudomonadati; phylum Pseudomonadota; class Gammaproteobacteria; order Chromatiales; family Ectothiorhodospiraceae; genus Spiribacter; species Spiribacter roseus. The sequence goes on from NZ_CP016382.1 coordinate 967,040, forward strand.
GTCCAGTTATTCGAGCGCACACCCGCTGAATCAATGGTCCGCTTTCTAATGAGTCGGCCACAACTTGCGGATATTTATAAGATTCTGAGGGCCCTGCCGCCCGCTCCGATGCTGCGGGCGGCACTCGCCCATTCCCGTCAGGCGATGGACTGAAACTGCAACGCCGCCAGATGCGCGTAAAGGCCGTCGCCCGCAAGCAACTGATCGTGGGTGCCCACCGCGCGCACCTGCCCCGCCTCGAGCACCGCAATGCGATCGGCGTTACGCACGGTCGCCAGCCGATGGGCGATGACCACGCTGGTGCGCTTGGCCATCAGGCGCGTGAGCGCGGTCTGCACCTGGCGCTCGCTCTCGGCGTCGAGGCTGCTGGTGGCCTCATCGAGCAGCAGCAACGCCGGATCGCGGAGGATGGCCCGGGCAATGGCGATGCGCTGTCGCTGCCCGCCCGAGAGCTGCACGCCGCCGGGTCCAATGTGCGTGTCGTAACCGTCAGGAAGCGCCTCGACAAAGCCCTCGCAGTTCGCCGCCCTGCCCGCCTCGACGATTTTCTCGCGCGCCGCGGCGGGATCGCCGAAGCGGATATTCCCGGCAATCGTGCCGGTGAACAGCACCGGCTCCTGCGCCACCAGCGCCATACGCCGGCGTAGCGCCGCCGGATCGGCGTCGCGCAGATCCACGCCATCGAGTCGCACGCGTCCCGCGGAGGGATCGTGAAAACGCAGCAGAAGGCTGATCAGCGTGCTCTTACCCGCCCCCGAAGGCCCGACCAGTGCCACGGTCTCCCCCGCGCGGATCTCAAGGTTGACGCCGGCAAGCGCCGGCGGGTCGGGCCGTGTGGGATAGCGGTACTCCACCGCCTCGATGACCACCTCACCCCGGCCGGGCACCGGCAATGCCACCGGATCGGCCGGCGGTCGGATGGCGGGCACCGCGTCAAGCAGTTCAAACAGCCGTTCCGCGGCGCCGGAGGCCCGGAAAAGCTCGCCCGCCACCTCCGAGAGCACCCCGACGGCCCCCGCGGCCAGCACCGCGTAGAAAACGAATGCGGAGAGCTCGCCGGCGCTCATCGTGCCGGCGATCACGGCATTGCCGCCGCGCCACAGCACAAAAGCGACGCCCGCAAACGCCAACAGCAGCGCCACTGCGTTCAACCCGGCGCGCTGGCGGATGCGCTGGATCGCAATGCTAAAGGCATCCTCCACCCGGTCACGAAAGACCCGTCGGTCTTCGGCCTCATGGACGAAGGCCTGAACCGTCTCGATGCCACCCAGCGTCTCGCCGGCGTAGCTCCCCACCTCGGCGATCCGGTCCTGGCTGAGGCGCGAGAGGCGGCGCACGCGCCTGCCATAGATGAGCATCGGCGCCACCACCACCGGGATCCCGATGATGACCATGGCACTCAGCGTGGGCTGGGTGACCACCAGCATGATCAGCGTGCCGATCAGCAGCAGCGCATTGCGCAGTGCCATGGAAAACGTTGAGCCGAGTACGCTCTGCAACAGCGCGGTGTCGGTGGTCATGCGCGACTGGATTTCGCCGACGCCGTTACGCAGATAGAAACCGGGGTCAAGATCCAGCAGGCGCTCGAAGACGTCCCGGCGCAGATCCGCCGCGACCCGCTCGCCAATCCACATCACCCAGTAAAAGCGCATGGCCGACGCCACCGCCAGCACCAGCACCACGCCGGCGGTGATCATCAGGGCGCGATCAAGGGCAGCGCCCGTGCCATTGGCAAACCCCTGGTCAATCACCAGTCGCAGGCCCTGGCCGATGGCCAGTACACTCGCGGCGGCCACGATCAGCGCTGTGCCGGCCACCAGGGCCTGGCGCCAGTACGGGCGCAGATACCCGGACAACCGCAGCAGTCCACCAAAGCGCCTCATCCGGGCGCTCCGCGTGGGATGATCTCGTCAGCGAACAAACTGTGCATTACCATTGATCCTGTAATGAGAGACGACAAGGCCACGAGTAAAGCAATGATGATTTCGGTCCTACAAGCCAAAATCCACGCGGCGACGGTGACGGATGCCAACCTCGAGTACGAGGGCAGCATCACCATCGATTCGACCCTGCTCGAGGCCTCAGGGTTGCTTGCCCATCAGCAGGTGCATGTCTACAACATCACCAATGGTCATCGATTCGAGACTTACATCATCCAGGGCGAGCGCGACAGTGGCGCCATCACCATCAATGGCGCCGCCGCCCACCTGGCCGGTCACGGAGACCGGGTGATCATCGCCGCCTACGCCCAGATCGATGCCGACGCCGCCCCAAGCTGGGTACCGACGCGGGTTTTCGTCGACGACGACAACCGACCCAAAGCGCTGGGCGATTAGCTCATCGCCGCCGCCATGGCGCTCTGCCCGGAACGGGCCCGATGGTCGAGGTAGCGATGCATCAGGGCGATGCCAGCAATCCGGCTGGCGACATCATCGTCCCGGGCGCTCATCACCACCGGCAGTCTCAGACCCAGTAAAAGCCCGGCACCGCGGGCGTCGGCGAGGTGGCTCAGCTGCTTGACAAGCATGCTGGCGGCCTCCAGATCGGGCGCGATCAGCACATCGGCGCGCCCGGCAACCGGCGACTCCAGCCCCCGTGCCCGGGCCGTGGCCGCGGAAATGGCCGCGTCAAAGGCCATGGGGCCGTCAATGATCGCGTGCTGCACCTGGCCGCGATCCGCCATCTTGCAGATGGCCGCCGCATCCAGCGTCGAGCTCAGCTTGGGGTCGATGGCCTCGGACGATGAAAGCATGGCCACGCGGGGTTCATGAATGCCGAGCGCATGGGCGAGCCCGGTGGCATTGCGGACGATATCGCGCTTCTCGAAAAGACCGGGGTGGATGTTGACCAACGGATCGGCGATCAACAGCGGGCGCGGATAGGTCGGCACGTCATAGGCCATGACCTGGCTGGGTGTCCGCTCGGTGCGCAGGCCGCCAGCCGGATCAATCAGCTTGCCCAGCAGCTCCTCGGTGGCGAGCCCGCCCTTGATGAGCGTCGCCACATCGCCGGCGGCCGCCATGCCCACCGCCGTCTGCGCCGCACCGTGGCTGTGCCGGGTGGCGATCTGCTCATAACCGCTGATATCGACACCGGCGTCATCGGCGGCGGCCTGCATGCGCCCGCCTGGCCCCACCAGCACCGGCCGGATCAGCCCCTGACGGACGGCTGCATCCAGCGCCTGCATGCTCTCGATATCCACCGGATGCACCACCGCCGCGGTGACGGGCGTCGCATCGCCGGTCTCAGCGAGCGTTTCCGCAAGCTTGCCCTGTTCCGCCAGGCGGATCGAGGGCATCACGGCCCGGGGCCGGCTGACCTTTTCGGTGGGCGCCAGCACGCGTGCCTCGCCGTCGAGCACCAGGGCGTCTTCCTGATTGCGGCACTCGCAGGCGAATACCACCTGGCCCTTTTGCTCATCCTTCTCGCGGACGGTCACCCGCACGCGGATCTGGTCACCCAGCGTTACCGGTGCCCGAAAGCGTAGCGTCTGACCCAGATAGATCGTCCCCGGCCCCGGCAGTTTCGTCCCCAGGACCGTCGAGATCAGCGCCCCGCCCCACATGCCGTGGGCTATCAATTCATGGAAGCGACTGCTGCGGGCAAACGCCTCGTCGACATGGGCGGGATTGACGTCCCCCGACATCACCGCGAACAGCTTGATGTCATCCATGGTCAGGCGCTTTTCAAGGCTGGCCGACTCGCCGATCTCGATCTCATCGAAGGTGCGGTTCTCGATCAGCGCCTCAGAACTGGACATGGTGTCCCCCATCAACGTAGTGAGTGCCACCGGTCACACCTGCCCCGGCATCGGAGATGAGGTAAGCGGCCGTCTGACCCACCTCGTCGGTGGTGACCAGCCGACGCAGCGGCGCGTGGGCCTCGCCGTCCGCCGCCAGCGCTTCAAAGTCCTTCAGCCCGGAGGCGGCACGGGTGCGGATCGGCCCGGGAGAAATGGCGTTGACGCGGATACCGCGGGGCCCGAGCTCGGTGGCCAGGTAGCGTGTGGATGCCTCCAGCGCCGCTTTGACCGGGCCCATCAGGTTGTAATTTTCCACCGCCTGGTGAGCGCCGTGATAGCTCATGCAGATCAGGCTCCCGCCGTGGTCCATCAGGGGCTCGGCCAGTCGCGCCATGCGCACGAAGGAGTGACAGGACACATCCATGGCCAGCGCGAATCCCTCGCTGGAGGTGTCGGTGAGACGGCCCTGCAATTCCGCGAGCGGGGCGAAGGCTATCGAATGAATGACAAAGTCCAGCCGGCCCCAGCGAGCCCGTGCCCGATCAAAGAGCGCCTCGAGCGAATCATCATCCTGCACATCGACAAGCTGGTATTCGGGATTGCCCATTCCCTCGGCCAGCGGCATGACAAAGCGCTCGGCCTTTTCACTGGCATAGGTCACGATGCACTCCGCGCCCTGCGCGGCCAATGCCCGAGCACAGCCATAGGCGATGCTGTTCTCATTGGCCAGGCCGGTCACGATGCCCACACGACCGTTCAGCAAAAAGGCCCCGGCGCCGGTTGAATCAGTCATCAGTCACTCCCTAACGCTCATGTTGCAGTGCACACTTAACAACATGTGCTGATCATCCGCAATCGTGGACGGGGTATCTGGCCGTCGACCTCGCGGCCTATACTGACCCCATGCAACGCCGCACCCAGAACATTCGCGCCAACCTTATCGACATTGATCATCGCCGCATCTATGCCGCCAGCGTGCACTGGGAAGACGGGCATATTGTGGCGATCGCCGTCCTCGGTGCCCCGGATCCGGCCCTGGATTACCTCCTGCCCGGGTTTGTCGATGCCCATGTGCATGTCGAGAGCACGATGCTGACACCGGCCGAGTTCGGCCGCATTGCCAGCCGTCACGGCACCGTGGCGGCGGTCACGGACCCCCATGAAATCGCCAATGTCCTGGGCGCGGACGGTGTCCGTTACATGGCCGAGGACGCCCGCCGCAGTCCGATCCCGATCCATTTCGGGGCCCCCGCCTGCGTGCCGGCCACCCGCTACGAAACATCCGGCGCGGAACTGTCCGCCGAGGCCATCGAGACCCTCCTGCACGAGGGCAGCGCCGGGCATCTCGCCGAGGTCATGGACTTTCCGGGGGTGCTGGCCCGCGAGCCCGGCCTGATGGCCAAAATCGAGGTCGCCCGGCGTTGGGGCCGCACCATCGATGGCCATGCACCGGGGCTGACCGGTGCAGCGGCACGCGACTACGCCGATGCCGGCATCCACAACGATCATGAGTGCGCCACCCGCGAAGAGGCCGAGGCCAAGTTGGCCGCCGGTATGCATCTGGTCATCCGCGAGGGCTCCGCGGCGAAGAACTTTGACGCGCTCCACCCGCTGATCGACCGGTTCCCCGGTCAGATCATGTTCTGCACCGACGATCTGCACCCCGATGACCTGGTCACCGGCCACATCGACCGCATCGCCGCACGGGCCATCCAGGCCGGTCATGACCGCTTCGATGTCCTGCGCGCCGCCTGCAGCAATCCGGTGGCGCACTACCGAATGGACGTCGGCCAGCTGCGGGTCGGCGATCGCATGGATGCGATTACGGTGACGGACCCGGATCAACTCAATGTGGTCACCACCTGGGTGGCGGGGACACGCGTTGCGCAGCAAGGCCGCAGCCTCACCGCGCATCGCCCGGCGACACCCAGCAATCGGTTCAATGCCGCACCGATATCGGCGCGCACACTGACCGAGGCGCTGCCCACGGGCGATCCGGACGACGCGTCCCGGCAGTTGCGGGTCATCGAATGCCGCGATGGAGCACTTGATACCCGGGAGTGCCATCTGCCTCCCAGCTGGCAGGGCGATCACCCCGTCCCCGACCCGGATCGCGACCTGCTTTTGCTGACCGTGGTCAACCGCTATCACCCCGCCCCGCCGGCCGTGGCGTTCATCCGCGGCTTCGGGCTGACCGATGGCGCCATCGCCGGGTCGATTGCGCATGACTCGCACAACGTGATCGCGGTCGGCAGTCATATCCAGTGGGTCAGCGAGGCCGTCAACGAAGTGATCGACATGCAGGGCGGGATCGCGGCGGTGGGCGGTGCCGGTCGCGACCGATTGCCACTGCCCGTGGCGGGGCTGATGAGCACCGCCGATGGCGACACCATGGCCGCGCGACATCACGCCATGGTGTCACTGGCCCATGCCATGGGCAGCCCGCTGAGCGCACCCTTCATGACCCTGTCATTCATGGCCCTGCTGGTCATCCCGGCGCTCAAGCTGAGTGACCAGGGCCTTTTTGACGGCGAGCGCTTTGAGTTCGTGTCGCTGCTGACGCCACCCCTGAGCAGCTGATCACAGTCGCCCCCGGCGGATCCTGACACGCTTCGGCCAACATCCCCGGCAGGAGCGCACCCGATGGCCCGTGACTATATCCGCCCCGAGATATCCGAGCGTCTCTACCAGGAACTGGCCGGCGGTCGGCAATTGTTGATCAATCCGCGCAAGGCCGATCTGCTGCTGGCCCTGGATGCAGTCCAGCACTCGGCACGCAAGCGCCGCCTGACCGAACCAACCGTCCTCCGGGGCTGGCGGCGTTTTCAAAGCGGCGAACGGGATCCGCTGGCCCTCGCCACCCAGACGCGCGCGCCGGCCCACTACCAGTGGCCCGTCGAGTGCACGATCCTGCAGGCGGTCACGCTCACCCCCCGCCTCACCGGGGCCCTGCTCGAGCGCGCCGCCATTCAACCGGGTGAGTCACTGGAGTGGCCCATCCCACTGGAGGCCGAGGCCGGGCGGGCGCGCCGCAATGCGATGGTGACGGCCTTCTGGATGCACCTGAGCGATGAGGATATCCGGCAGCTGGATCGCTATACCGCAGCGGCCTGAAGCCACCGCCCGGTGGTGGATGGACGCGGCTAGTCCCGCATTGCCTGCACCGCCATCGCGGCGTTGGCCCGTGCCCCCGAGGTGGCCAGCAGCTGGCGGGGTAGATCGGGCATCCGCCGGCCGAGCCTTGCCGGAACACTGGCCCGGTAGCAGCACTGCCCCGCCTCGGTCACCGACCAGGCACCGATATGCGGGGCACCGGTGGCGGTCTCCCACTCCTGTTGGTTGAGCGCATCGCAGTAGGCGGCCAGCGCCTCCGCATCGGTATCGGTGGCGGGCATTTCAAGGCGATACTCAAGCCCGCGGCCAACGCGGGCATTGTTGCCCTGCACGGCGATTCCGATTCTTGCCCCGCGAACGCCAGGCCATCCCAGGGGCTGCGCCCACAGGCTGTCGGCCGTGCGTCGTAGCACGCGCCAGCCGTCGGTCTCGGTGGGGCGGATGCCCTGGATGCTATTGCGCCAGACGCCCATGCCGGCACGCGCCAGGGTGCGTTCGCCGGCAACGCAGTCGACGAACAGGTGCCCCCCGGCGTCCGTGACCGCAAGGCGCACCAGGTGGCGCCCGGTGGCCGACCATGGCACCTCACTGTCAATGCAGATGCGACTGCCGAGAACCACCGCTTCAACGCCGCCGGGCGCGCGTGACTGCACGGCACCGATCGCGCACTGGGGGTTGAGCCGATAGGCGCGCATACGCGGATTGGAGGGCGCGGTAATATTGCCGTTGAGCGTGGTGCTGACGTCAACGGCCGGATAGCGGACGCCGGCATCCACGCCCACGCCGTGAACCCGCCGCAGTCTGATGTCACTGCTGGTCTGCTCGCGCTGGACCTGGAGCATGCGATCGTTCATCGCAACGCGGGTGTCGGGCTCGCGCTCCAGCAGTTCGGCTAGTTCTTCAAGCAGTGCCAAGCCGGAATCAACCATGAGCGACAGGCAGGCTGACGGTTCTCATCGCCGGTTTACCGGGCCTTCCAGCCCGCCCAGATCAGGGCAAGCCAGGCGCCCATCAGCAGCGTACCCCCCACCGGTGTGAGATACGTGATGGCCATGACGTCGAGGGAGACCGCCAGGTAGATACTGCCGCTGAAAAGCACCGTGCCCACCACCATCAGCCACGCGGCAATCTGCACACGCCCGCGGGTGGCGTCGGCAAGCGGCAGGCCGAGGCCGAAGGCGAGCGCCAGCAGCGCCACCGCATGGACCTGGTTGTAGCGCACGCCGGTCATCAGATAACGGAAGTATTCCGCGTCCACCGCCGGGCGGATGGTATGTTCGGCGATGGCCCCGAAAGCCACCGACACAAGCCCGATTAGACCAGCCAGTAAAAGAAAGACACGCACTGAGTATTCCCCTCGACGCCTGAACGGGATGGTGGGTTTGTCGTCCGTGCCGGGTATGATACCGACGTCCATGCGAAAATTCCCGAAGCCGGCAATCGATGGCGGAATCCGCGACCATGCCCCTTAAAACCGTCAGCAAGAACGCCCTGCGGGTCATCCTCGAGGCCGGCCGACTCTGGCAGTCGCACAACGCCCTCGGCAGTGCCGGTGCACTCGCGTTCTACACGCTCTTCTCGCTCGCCCCCATTCTGATCCTGATGATCGCCGGAGCCGGTATGGTGCTGGGACCCGAGGCGGCGCAGACGCGTATCGTCGCGCAGGTGCAGGCGCTGATCGGTCCCGAAGCCGCTCAGGCGGCCCGCGAAATGGTGGCGCAGGTGCGCATCCAGCGCGGCGGCTGGCTGCCCACCCTGGCGGGGCTGGCGGCGATGGCGGCGGGCGCGACCGCGGTGTTCGCCCAGCTGCAGCGCTCGCTGAACGCCATCTGGGAAGTGCCGCCGCAGGCCACGCGCCGCCGGCAGCTGCTGGTGCTGGTCCGTCACCGGCTGGTGTCACTGGTCATCGTGGCCCTGTTCGGGCTGAGCTTCCTGATCTCGCTGGCCTCGTCGGTGGCGCTGAAGGCCATCGCGCATTTCGCGTCCGACTGGCTGGCGTTTGACATCAGCCTGATCGCCCCGCTGGAGGCGGCGTTCACGGTATTGCTGATGACGCTGTTGTTTGCCGCCATGTTCCGGTTTCTGCCCGACACCCGGATGGCGTGGCGCGACGTCCTGCCCGGCGCGCTGATCACCGCCGTGCTGTTCATGCCGGGTCGGCAGCTGATGGCCACCTATCTGACACTGACGGCGCCGGGGTCAGCCTATGGCGCCGCCGGCTCGCTGGTGGTTCTGCTGTTGTGGATCTATGGCTCGGCCCTGATCCTGCTGTTTGGTGCGACGCTGACGCGGGCCATGCAGCTGTGGACGCCCCTCAGCGCGGCGACTCGAGCGAATTGATCGCGGATTGCAGCGCTGCGGCCAATTCCTCGATGAGCGCCTCATCGAGCTCGCCGTCGCCCGATTTAAGGCGCCGGTCCACCGCCGTCGCACTGGCTTCGAGACGTTTCGCGCCCACCGATCCCGCTGATCCCTTCAGTGAGTGCACCTGCCGGGCGACCGCCTCATCGGGCTCACCGCGCAGGTGATCCGGCAACGCCGCAAAGTCCTCCCTGAGCTGTTGATGGAATACGGCCAGCACCGATTCATACAGCGCCGCGTCGCCATCCACACAGGCCAGCCCCGCTTCGCGATCGAAATCTTCGGAAAACATATGCTTGGCGTACCCTTCTGCGTCCACGGCGTATTACAACGCCCTTTGCCGAGTTTACACTACCCGAGATCACTAGCGCCCGACGGGAAAATTTGATGCTGCGCCCACAGACAATCCTGATCGTGGATGATGACCCCACCATCCAGCTCATGACCTCAGCCGGTCTGAGCAAGAATGGCTATATCATCCAGCAGGCCGACAATGCCGATCAGGCGCTCGCCTCGATGCAGACGGATGCGCCGGATCTGGTGTTGGCGAGCGTCAACCTGCCGGGTCGCGACGGGTTCGCGTTCATCGAAACGGTCCGCCTCGGGCAGGCCGGCCCGGCCAACCGCGATGTGCCGATCCTGATCCTGACCGCCCTGGATGACACGCCGTCCATACACCGGGCATTCACCGTCGGCGCGACCGATTTCATCACCAAACCGGTCAACCTGGCGCTGCTCATCGAACGGGTCAAATACGCCCTTGCGGCCGCGGAACGGGCCCAGGCGCTGGCCGACGCCCAGATCGAGCAGGCCACCGCCTGCCGGATGGCACGGCTCGGCTTCTGGCGCTACGACCCGGCGACGGGGCATCTGCAGTGGTCGGCCGAGGCGGCCGATCTGCTCGAATGCGAGGGATTGCCGGCCAGCCGCGAGGCGCTGATTGAACAGACGGCCGACAACGACCGTTACCGGCTGGAGGCGGCCCTTGACTCGGCCGTCGCTGGCGGCCGCGGCGTCGACGTCGAGTTCACCCTGTGGCTGCGCGACGACCAGCCGACCATCCTGCGACTGCAGAGTGAGGCCGGCGCCGGCCCGTCCTGGCTGATTGGCGCCTTTCAGGATGTGACCGCGCTGCGCGCTTTCGAGGATCGAGCGCGTTATCTCGCCGAATACGACGAACTCACCGATCTGCCACGGCGACGGCTGTTCAACCGACTGCTCGGCGACCGCATCCGCCAACACGGCCTGCAACACTGGTCGATCACTGCCATCGGCCTCACCGGACTGAGTCGGGTCAACACGCTGCTGGGCATTAATGCGGGGGATCAGGTCGTTGCCACCTTCGCCCAGCGTCTCAAGGAGATCCTGCCCCGCAATGCGCTGGTGGGACGGCTGGAGATCGACACCTTCGTGGTCGCCGCGCCGGTCGCCGCCGTTGATGGGCCGGCTGACACCCATGAACAATGGCTGGCGCCGCTGGCCCGTTCGCTGTCCGTGGCCGGCGAAGAGGTGTTTGTGGACTTCTCCGCCGGCACCAGCCTCCATCCGGATGATGCCAGCGACGCTGACACACTCATCAGTCACGCGCAGCAGGCCCAGCAGTTCAGTCGCAGCCGTCGCGGCCAACCCCGCGTGATGTTCTATCGGGACATTGGCGCGGTGGATGAAACCGGCGTGCTGAGCCTTGAAAGCGATATCCGCAAAGCCCTGGGCCAGGCCCAGTTCTTTCTCGTCTACCAGCTCCAGCAACCCCTCAGCGGTGGGCGTTTCAACGGGGTGGAGGCGCTGCTGCGCTGGCGTCACCCGGTCCATGGGGTGATCCCGCCGGCCCGCTTCATCCCCCTGCTTGAGGAAAACGGGCTGATCGCGGAGGTCGGGGAGTGGGTGCTCGATGAGGCCTGCCGGCAGCTGGCGATCTGGCATGAATCAGACGCAGGACTGGTGATGGGCGTGAATATTTCGGCCCAGCAGTTCGAGCGCGGGGACCTCGCCGAGCGCATCACCCGCATCGCCCGTCGCCACCACATCGATCCACGGACGCTCGAGCTCGAGATCACCGAAAGCATGGCCATGCAGGACCCGGATGCCAGTCAACGCACCCTCGAGAAACTCCGCGCGGCCGGATTCCGGCTCGCCATCGATGATTTCGGCACGGGTCACTCGTCGTATGAATCGCTACTGCGGTTTCCGATGGATACGCTCAAGATCGACCGGCGCTTTATTGAGGCGGTGGCCGATGATCCGCGTAACCGCTCGGTCATCCGCTCAATGACGCTGCTGGCCGATGGGCTCGGACTGAAGACCGTTGCCGAGGGGGTCGAGACCCAGCGCCAGCGCGACTACCTGCATGCCCTTGAAATCGATGCCATCCAGGGGTTCCTGATCCATCGGCCCATGGAAGCAGACGCCTGTGCCGGTCTACTGGCCGCCCTGTCAGAGGAGGAGGACTGATGCACGTCGAATTTGATCCCACCGGCACGGTGACGGGCCTTGGCGAGGCCATCAACCGGCTCCACACCGACCCGACCGTGCGCGCCGCGCTGGTGTTTGCCGCGGATGGCAACGACCTGCCGGCCGGGGCGATGAACGACGCCATCAGCGCTTCGCCGCTGCCCTTGCTGGGGGGGATCTTCCCGGCCGTTGCCCATGCCAGCAAAAACCACGAGCAGGGCACCCTGGTGGTGGGCCTCGATCACCTTCCGGACTACGGTGTCATAGACACCCTGAGCGCGCCCGACACGGCGTTCGAGCCGGCCATATCAGCCTTCGCGGACACCTGGCCCGACGAACCCCGCGACGCCACCTATCTGGTGGTGGTCGATGGCCTGGCCGCCCGCACCAGCGACCTGATCGAGGCGCTTTTCTTCAGTCTTGGCCTCGAGCACAACTTTATCGGCGGGGGCGCCGGCTCACTGAGCCTGCAACAGTCGCCCTGCATCATCACCCCTGAAGGGCTGCATGCCGACAGTGCCCTGGTAGCCCGGCTGGCGCTGCCCAGTGCCATTGGCGTCAGTCATGGCTGGCAGCCCATCAGCGAGACCATGACCGTCACCGAAAGTGAGGGCAATCGGGTCAGGACCATCGACTGGCAGCCGGCGGCCGAACTCTATGCCCGCGAGGTCTTCGCCCACGGGGGCGAGCGGATTGACGCGGATAACTTCTTCTCGATCGCCAAATCCTATCCGCTGGGCATCGCGCGCTACGGCGCGGAGGTGGTGGTCCGCGACCCGCTGATGATGAATGACGCGGGAGAAATCGTCTGTGTGGGTGAAGTGCCCGCCGGCTGTCGCATCCGGCTGCTCAATGGCGACATGGATACCCTGCTCACCGCGGCCGGTCATGCACGGAGCGAGGCCATCACGGCGCACCCGCAGCACTCCATCGACACCGCCCTGCTCTTTGACTGCATCTCACGGGTGCTGTTTCTGGATGCCGACCTGGATCGCGAACTGGATGCCGTGGGGGGCGGTGCGCCGGTCCACGGCGCGTTCACCCTGGGCGAAATCGCCAACAGCGGGCGCGACTATCTTGACTTCCTCAATAAAAGCATCGTCTACGCGATCCTCGATCAATGAACGACCGGATGCGCTCATCCCACACCCACGGCATCCCCGAATCGGATCTGCTCTACGAGATCTCGATCTCCATCGGTCAGAGTCTCAAGCTCGAGGAGATGCTCACCGAGAGCCTGCGGAAGATGCTGCGCATCCTCAACTGCGTGAGCGGCTGCGTGCTGCAGTACACGCCGCCAGCCGCCGCGGGCGATCCTGGTTCATCCATGCTGGAGTGGCGCTATTCACTGGCATTGCCGCGCACGCTGACCCGACAGTCCGATTTCCAGCAGCTCATCGACTGGCTGGAACTCCCCGATCGGGACACTGCGCTGCCCCGCCTGACTGATCGTCTACCCGCCCGTCTCCCCAATCGCGCCGGCGACGGCGAGGACTATGTCCTGGATCTGCCGAATTTCGGGATCCTGCTGCTGCGGCGGCGCGGCAGCGGTTTTACGCACAGCCTGCTGATGTCACTGGCAGGGCTGATGGAAAAACTCGCCAATGCCGCCCGGGCCTGCCTGTACGAAAGCGAGCTGCAGTACCAGATCGACCAGGCGCAGGCGGCGAGCCGCGCGAAGAGCCAATTCCTGGCCAATATGAGCCACGAAATCCGGACTCCCATGAATGGCGTGCTCGGGATGCTCGATCTGCTGGCGGAGACGCCACTTCAGACCGACCAGCGCCAGTACATCGATCTGGCCCGCAACAGCGCCGATCATCTGCTTGAAATCGTCAACCTGGTCCTTGATCTGTCGAAAGTCGAAGCCGACAAGCTCGAACTCCGCCCGCAGAACTGCGATCTCCCTACCCTGATCGGTCAGATCGTTCAGGCGCATACCCCTCGGGCCCTGACCCGTGGGGTTCGCCTGTACTGCACCCTCGACCCGCAACTGCCCCGATGGCTGATGCTGGACCCGGTACGTCTGCAGCAGATCGTCGACAACCTGCTCAGTAATGCGTTGAAGTTCACCGATGAGGGCCATGTCGAACTGAGCGTCGGGATGGCGACGGCGTGCAGCCCGCGTACGGATGGCGTGCTGCCGGTCGCGTTAACGGTCTCGGATACCGGAGTCGGCATTTCGCCCCATCGCCAGCGCCATGTGTTCGATGCGTTTGAACAGGCCAGCAATGCCAATGACCGCCCGTTCGAAGGCACCGGACTGGGGCTCGCCATTACCCGGCAACTGACTCAGTTGATGGGCGGCCAGATCACGATGACCAGTGAGGAAGGTCGAGGGACGGTCATGCGCGTCGACCTGCCCCTCCGCCCGGCGGATGCACCACAGGAAGAGGCCGGCGGCGCCAGCGAGCCGAAGGGACGGCGCGTTCTGATCATCGATGATGACCCCCGAGACCGCGCTCTGGCGCGGACCCTGCTCGAAACCCTTGGGGTCGAGGCGGTGGAAGCCCGCGACATCGGCGGGGCGGCGGCTGCCGCCCGCTCAGCATTCGATATGATCCTCATGGATGCCCGGCTGAGTGCGATGGCCGATGCCGACAACGCCCTCGGACCGATCCGCGCCCTGCAGACCGCCGGCACGCCCCTACGGCTGGTCACCGGCACGCTGGATGCGGAGGCGGCCCGACAGGCGGACTGGTTGGGGGTGCCACAACCGCTGACCAAGCCGCTGTCACTGCAGACGCTCCTGACGCTACTGCAGACATCCGCCCCGGACCCGGCGCAATCCCCCGGGTCAGCTGAAAGTCGCGATCAGCGCCTCGCCGGCCTGCATGTCCTGCTGGCCGAAGACAACTCGGTCAACCGGTTGTTGGCCGAGAAGCTGCTCGAGAAAAATGCCCTGTCGTTCGAGACCGCCACCAATGGTGAGGAGACCGTGGCGCGCTTTCAGGAAGCGCGGTTTGACGTCATTCTCATGGACATCATGATGCCCGGCATGGATGGCGTTGAGGCAGCGCGTCATATCCGGGACCTGGAGCGGCAGGCGCAACGCCCGCACACCCCCATCGTGGCCGTGACCGCCAATGCCATGCAGGGCGATCAGGCGCATTACGCAGCGGCGGGGATGGAGGGCTATGTCACCAAGCCGCTCAATGCCGACCGGCTCAAAGCCGAAATCGACCGGGTCTGTCAGGCAGCAGCCGGTCGCCCAACCGAGGAGGAGACTTCCAGTGACCCGATCTAGATCCCCCGCCGCACTGATCGGCATCCTGGCGCTGCTGGGCCTCTGGAGCGCCCCCGCCAGCGCCCTGGAGGCGCCGGAAGGCCGGGCCATCCTCACGGTCAGTGGGGATATCGGCACCACCAACCAGGGCGATCAGGCGGTATTCGACGCCGCGATGCTCGCCGAACTCGAAGGTCGGACACTGGAAACGGAAACGCCCTGGCATGAGGGCGTCAGAACCTTCAGCGGCCCGCTCGCCCGGGCGGTGCTGGAGGCGGTGGACGCTGGCGGTGAACAGGTCACCGCAATCGCCCTTAACGACTATAGCGCCGAAATCCCGGTCAGCAACTTCCGCGATTATGACGTCATCCTCGCCACCCACAAGGACGGCGAGCGCATGAGTGTGCGCGAGCGCGGGCCGATCTTTGTCATCTACCCGTTCGATCGCCACCCGGAACTCCACCGGGAGACGATCTACGGACGTTCTGTCTGGCAGGTCAACCGGCTTCGCGTCGAATAGACGCCGGGCAGGGTGCTCATGTGGGCCTGACGTTCCATAAACGCTTCTCGACCCTGATCGCGCTGGGTGTGCTGTTCTTTGCCCTGATGGCGGTCGGGGTGATGATGCTGCAGAAACAGCGGGCGCTCGACGACGTGCTCCTCGAGGATGCGGTCTGGGCCACGTTCCAGCTCGACCGCGAACTGAAGAGTCTGCGGATTTCGCTGCTGAGTGCGACGCCCGCGACGATTGCTGACGTCAAGCTCGACTACGACATCCTCTACAGCCGCATCAATGTCCTCGAGCGCGGTCAGGTGGCCGACCTGATTCAGTCGGTCGAGGTTCGCGAGAGCAATATCAACGCCCTGCTCGAGCGCATCAAGTCACTTGACGGGCGGATCAGTGCGTTGAGCGCAGAGAATCTCAGCGAGCGCCGGGAACCGATTCTGGCAACGCTGCGGCAGATCCAGACCGGTACGCGGGATCTCATCCTCTCAACCAATCGGCATTTTGCCGGCGAGCGCCAGAAAAGCCGTGAAGGGCAGATCCGGATGATTCAGACGGTGCTGGTTCTTGCCGCATTGGCAATGCTGGCCGGTCTGCTTCTGGTCCGACAGCTGCGCCGTCAGCGCACCTCGCTGGAGGCCTCCAACCGCGAGCTGGAGGCGGCTCGGGCCGAGGCCGAGCAGGCGAGCCAGGCCAAGACGGAGTTCCTGGCGGTTATCAGTCATGAGGTGCGCACGCCGCTGAACGGCATTTTCGGCCTGACCGACATGATCCAGCAGGAGCTCACTCCGCAGTCCCGCGCCTATCGCTATCTGCAGACGCTGCGGGCCAGTGCGGATGCCGTTTTCACGGTGGTCAACGACATCCTCGATTACTCGCGCATTCGCGCGGGCAAACTCGCCCTGACGCCCCGGCCATTCTGTCTGGATGACTTCCTCGAGACCCTCTGCCGGGGCTACCGGATCCAGGCCCAGAGCGCTCCAGTGGCTTTCCGCTGCGATTATCCCGAAGCGCTGGGTGACGTCCGCGGCGATCCCGATCGGCTGCGCCAGGTACTGATGAACCTGCTCAACAACGCGTTCAAGTTCACCGAACGCGGTCATGTCGCGCTGACCGTCGAGGCCGAGCCAGCCACCGATCACGTTGATCTGCGCTTTCATGTGACCGACACCGGCTGCGGGATCCGTCCCGAGGATCAGGCAACGCTTTTTCAGCCCTTCTCCCAGGTCGACACATCGCTGACCCGGGCCCATGAGGGCTCAGGGCTGGGACTGGTGATCAGTCGCGAGCTGATCGAGCAGATGGGCGGTGCGATCCACATTGACAGTGAGCTGAACCAGGGCAGCCACTTTGCGGTGCACCTGCGACTGCCGATCGTCGTTTCATCGACACCGCAGGCCTCGCCGGCTGACCCGCTCGTCCCCGGTGCGGAAGCGACCCGAACCGGCCGGATCCTGGTGGTGGAGGACAACCCGGTCAATCAGCTGGTGGCGCGCGAGATGCTCTCGAACCTGGGGCATTCCGTCGTCGTGGTTGAAAATGGTCGCGAGGCGCTCGATCAATTCGCAGCCGAGACCTTTGATCTGATGATCATGGACATGCAGATGCCGGTCATGGATGGGCTTGAGGCCACACGCCGGCTGCGGGCGCAGGGTGCGACACTGCCGATCATCGCCATGACCGCGAATGCCCTGGGTGAGGACGAGCAGCGCTGTCTGGATGCGGGCATGCAGGCGGTGGTCAAAAAGCCGGTCAATGCCGGCGAACTGAGCGCCACGCTCCAGCGCCATCTGCCGGTCAGCCCGGATAGCGGCTGAGCGCGCGGGCAAGCCGGTCGGCGATGTCACCGCGAAGCGCCGGCGGGCCGTTGACTTCGACCTGATCCCCCAACCCCAGTAACCACCAGCGCAGCTGGGCGGTATCAGCAACTCGAGCGGTCAGGCGGATGCGCCCGTCATCGGTGTCCTCCAGCTGCTGGGTCTCGCTGAGCGGTGTCTCTTCCAGATGGACCGCCGTGGCAGGCTCCAGCAACAGTTCCAGGGCCAGGGGCTCGGCGCTCAGCTGAAAATCCAGGGCACCGGCGCGCACATACGCCATCAGATCAAAATCCGCCGGTCGCTCGACCGCCTCCGCGCAGGCACTTGCCGATTGCATGCGGTGCAGCGCCATCTGCACCACCCCATCGCGGCCGGTGCGCGTGCAGATCAGATACACCACGCCATCCCGAAAAACGATCCCCAGCGGATGCAGACGATAATCGCGGACCGCCCCGTCGTAGCGGCGCTGGTAGCGGGCGTCCAGTTGCCGGTCATTGAACAGGGCGGCGTACACCGTCTCGAGAATGTCTGGATCGATGTTCGGCGCAATCAGGGTCTGCCCCCGCGGCACCACATGAATCTTGTCCGGCCAGGTGCGCACCGGGCTGGCGGTATCGGCCAGGACATCGGCGGCACGCTGCAGATAGGGCTCGAGCGCATTCAGGGTCGCCGGCGCCATGAGCTGACCCGAGAAATGCTCGGCGAGTTTGAAGGCGAGCGCCGTCTGCGGCTCCATACCGGGGATGTCGAGCTGGATGGCGTCGCGATCCCAGGACCAGCCATGGGGCCGCGAGCGGTCGTCCAGCGACAGGCCGAACAGCTCGCCGGAGAGTCGCAGCAGATCCCGCTGCACGGTGCGCTCGGTGGTGGGGTAGCCCTGATCGGCCAGGCGATCACGCAGCGCCTGCGCGGTAATCTTGCGCGGATAGCGCGGTATGTGCCGAAGCATGAGCCATTGACGTAACAGGGTGTCGGTCATCGCGATTCCATCCGTGAATCGGTCTCTGCCTACCTAGCCTAACGCCAATCGGCTACACCGTCAGGTAGCGCTGGACAAGATCGTCCCCCAGCTCGTCCATACGGCCGTCCGCCACCGAACGACCGCGATCGAGGATGACGAAGTGATCCGCGGTGCGACGGGCGAAGGGCAGCTTCTGCTCGACCAACAGCACGGTCATCGCCTGATCGCGGTTCAACCGCTGAATCACGTCACCGATCTCGCGGACGATATTGGGCTGAATGCCCTCAGTGGGCTCATCGAGGATCAGCAGCCGAGGCTCCAGACACAATGCCCGCCCAATCGCCAGCTGCTGCTGTTGCCCGCCGGAAAGATCACCACCCCGGCGGTGGCGCATATCATGGAGCACCGGAAACAGCTCGTGGACGAGCGTCGGGATGTCACGGCGGCCCACCGAGGTCCGGGCGACCCGCAGGTTCTCTTCCACGCTAAGCAGGGGGAAGATCTCGCGGCCCTGGGGGACATAACCGATGCCCCCACGGGCGCGCTGCTCGGCGGGTCGCGACTCGATGCGGCGACCATCGAACTCGATCTCTCCGGATGCTGCCGGCAGCAGGCCCATCACCGTTTTGAGCACCGTGGTCTTGCCGACGCCGTTCCGGCCCATCAGGCAGGTACAGCCCTGGTCCGGGACCTCGCAGTCCACATCCCAGAGGGTATGGCTCTCGCCGTAGTACTGATTCAGCTTGCGTATCGACAGCATGCCCTACTCTCCGAGATACACCTCGACCACGCGGGGGTCGGCCTGGACGGCATCCATGGACCCCTCGGCAAGGACTGAGCCCTGGTGCAGAACGGTAACCGTGCGGGCGATGGAGCGCACAAAGTCCATATCATGCTCGACCACCACCACCGAGTGGCGACCCGCAAGACGCTGCAGCAGCTCGCCGGTGCGGTCCATTTCCTGATGCGTCATCCCGGCGACCGGCTCATCGACCAGCAGCACCTGGGGGTTCTGCATGAGCAGCATGCCGATCTCCAGCCATTGCTTCTGGCCGTGGGAGAGCTGCCCGGCACGCGAATGCCCGGCCGACTGCAGCCCGATCTCGGTGAGCACTGAATCGATACGATCCCGCGACTCGCCGTCGAGATGCTGGCGCAGTGTGGACCAGACACCGCGCGGGCCGGCCATGGCCAGTTCCAGGTTCTCGACCACCCGATGCTCGGGGAATACCGTCGGTTTCTGGAATTTCCGGCCGATCCCGGCACGACTGATGTCGGTCTCCTGCATGCGCAGCAGATCCAGGCGCTGGCCCAGCCACGCCTGCCCCTGATCGGGCCGGATGCGGCCGGTGATGACGTCCATCATGGTGCTCTTGCCGGCGCCATTGGGCCCGATGATGCAGCGCAGCTCGCCGACATCGATGTACAGGGTCAGGGCATCCAGCGCCCTGAACCCGTCGAAGCTGACGGTGACGTCCTCGAGGTAGAGGATCGGGCCATGACGGGTATCGACGCGCCCCGCCTCGAGGGGGTCCGGCATCATGAAGTCGAACACCCGATCCCGGCGCATGACCTCGCGCGGTCTGTCCAACAGGCTCATGAGCGGTCCTCCCGGCGCCTGAAAAGGCCCACCAGTCCACGCGGGAAAAACAGGGTGACCGCGACGAACAGCCCGCCCAGGGCGAACAGCCAGAGCTCGGCGATCATCGCCGTCAACAGCGTCTGGGCATAATTGACCAGCGCGCCCCCCAGTGCCGCGCCGTACAGCGTGCCGCGGCCGCCCACCGCCACCCAGACCACGATCTCAATCGAGTTGAGCGGTGAGAATTCGCTCGGATTGATGATCCCCACCTGGGGGACATAAAGCGCCCCGGCCAGTCCGGCCAGCATCGCCGAGAGCGTCCAGATCCAGAGTTTGTAGTGATCGGTGCGATAGCCCAGCGAGCGTGTGCGTGGCTCGGCATCGCGCACGGCCCGGACGACACGGCCGGCCCGCGAGCGGACCACCATGCGACAGAGCAGATAGGCCAGCCCAAGCGCGAGCGCTGAGGCCACGAACAGCGCCAGGCGTGTCTGGGGATCGGAAAGGCTGAACCCCAGGATATCCTTGAAGTCGGTCAGGCCGTTGTTGCCGCCGAATCCCATCTCATTACGGAAAAACGCCAGCATGAGGGCATAGGTCATCGCCTGGCTGATGATGGACAGATACACCCCGGTGACCCGCGAACGGAACGCGAGCCAGCCAAAGATGAAGCCGAACACGCCGGGCACCAGCAGGACCATCAACGCGGCAAACCAGAACTGATCAAAGCCGTACCAGAACCACGGCAACTGCTCCCAGCCCAGAAAGACCATGAAATCCGGCAGCACCGGATCGCCATAGACCCCGCGGTCGCCGATCTGGCGCATCAGGTACATGCCCATGGCATATCCACCCAGGGCAAAAAACGCACCATGCCCCAGGCTGAGAATGCCCGCATAGCCCCACACCAGATCGAGGGCCAGCGCCAGCAGGGCGAAGCACAGATAGCGGCCGAGCAGATTGACGGTGTAGTCGCTCACATGAAACGACGACGACGGCGATACCCCCTGGTTGAGGATCGGTATCACGACAATCAGTACCGCGAGCGCACCCAGCAGTATCCGGCCACCCATGTCGCCATGCAGCAGCCGCCGCCAGGGGCGCTCGGGAATCAGCCGGGTGGCCGAGGATTGCGGGGTCGCCATGCCTCAGCCCTCCGATGCCGCGCGACCACGCTGGGGGAACAGTCCCTGCGGGCGGCGTTGGATGAACAGGATCACGAACACCAGGACCAGCACCTTGGCGAGAACGGCGCCGGTTTCGGGCTCGAGGAATTTATTGAGCACGCCCAGCGACAGCCCGCCGACCAGTGTGCCCCAGAGACTACCGGCGCCCCCGAACACCACGACCAGGAATGAGTCGATGATGTAGGCCTGACCCATATTGGGGCCGACATTGGTGATCTGCGACAGCGCGACACCGGCAAGGCCGGCGACACCCGCCCCCAGGCCAAAGGTCAGTGCATCAATGCGCGATGAACTGACCCCCACGGCCCGGGCCATGGCGCGGTTCTGTGACACCGCCCGCACCTTGAGGCCCAGCGTGGTGCGCTTGAACAGCAACAGCAGCAACCCGAACACCAGAAACGAGAACGCAATCACATAGAGCCGGTTGAGCGTCAGGCTGAGGGCCGCATTGACCTCGATGGCGCCGCTCATCCAATCCGGCGTACTCACCTGGCGGTTGAGTGGCGAGAACACCGTCCGCACCAGCTGCTGGAGGATCAGGCTGATACCGAAGGTGGCGAGCAGCGTTTCGAGCGGCCGCCCGTACAGAAACCGTATGACTCCGCGTTCGATGGCCACGCCAAACGCCCCGGTGACCAGGAAGGCCGCCGGAATCGCGACGAACAGCGAATAATCGATTGCATTGGGCATCAACAGCTGGACCACATAGGTGGTGTAAGCGCCGAGCATGATCAGCTCGCCATGGGCCATGTTGATGACGCCCATCACCCCGAAGGTGATGGCCAGCCCGAAAGCGGCGAGCATGAGGACCGATCCCGCCGACAGACCAAAGAAGATCTGCTCGCCCAGTCCCCAGAGATCCCGCCGCTCCTCGATGCCGGTCAGGATCTCAGCGGCACGGGCCTGGACGGCCGAATCGGGGTCGTTTTGTGCCAGCCGCCGCACCTCATTGCGCACCCGATTGCGCAGCGAGCCATCCAGTGTTTCCAGCGCTTCCAGCCGGATCGCCGCCTCGGGGGCATCAAGGCGCGCCAGGCCGATGGCCAACGACATATCCCGGCGAATCGCATCGACGGGCTCTTCCGCCACGAGGCCCTCCATGCGCTTGGCAATCGCCGGGTCGGGGGATTCCAGCAGGCGCTCGACCGCCTCGCTACGCGCCTGGCGATCGGGGCTGGAGAGTCCCGCCAGCGCCAGCATCTTGCGCGCTTCGGTGCGAACTGCGTTGTTGATGCTCACCCGGCGGATTTCGTACTGCGAGGCTTCGCCGACCCGCTCGCCACTGAGCGGATCGGTCACCGCGAATCCCGAATCAAGGCTGTCGGCGATGACGATCTCGCCACCCCCGATCCGAAAGTACAGCCGGCTGTCGAGAAGGGCCTGCAGCACGGGCACTGCCCGCGGGTGGCCACTCTCGGCAATCGTGCGGACCGCCGCTGCCTTGTCATCAAAACTTCCCTCATTGAGCTGGCGCAGACTCGAGACCAGCGCCTCGTCATCCGCCGCTCCGGCGGGCGACGCCGTCAGACCCAGGGCCATGAGCAGACTGACCAGCATGCATCGGGCAAAGCGTTTCATGAATGATCCCTCAAGGCGCTGCCCCACCGGCGGCGGGGCAGCGTCGCCATGGTCAGTCGCCGTAGTCCTGACCTGAACACACGCCGGTCTCGACGTTGTAATTGCCGCAGACCAACGGTGCCCGCCAGCTGGCGATGATGTCGCTGCTCTCGGGGAGATAGTCCGACCAGGCATCACCGGCCACTTCGCCGTTGGTTTCCCATACCACCGAGAACTGCCCATCAGGCTGGATCTCACCGATCATCACCGGCTTGGTGATGTGGTGGTTGGGCATCATGGTGGCGTAGCCGCCGGTGAGATTGGGGACGGTCACGCCGATGATCGCGTCCTGCACCGCTTCAACGTCGGTTGTACCGGCCCGGCGCACGGCCTCGACCCACATGTTGAAGCCGATGTAATGGGCCTCCATCGGATCGTTGGTGACCGCCGAGGTATCATCCTTGAACTCGTGCCACGCCTGGATGAACTCGACGTTCTCCGTGGTCGGCGCGCTCATGAAGTAGTTCCAGGCGGACATGTGACCGACCAGCGGTTCGGTGTCGATCCCGGCAAGCTCCTGCTCACCCACCGAAAAGGCCACCACCGGAATATCCGAGGCGGAAACGCCCTGGTTGGCCAGCTCGGTGTAGAACGGGACGTTGGCGTCACCGTTGATGGTCGAGACGATGGCGGTCTTCTCACCCTGGCCCCCGAAGTCGCGCACATCCGAGACGATGCTCTGCCAGTCGGAATGCCCGAACGGCGTGTAGTTGATCATGATGTCTTCCTCGGCCACCCCGTTATCCATGAGGTACTGCTCGAGGATCTTGTTGGTCGTGCGGGGATAGACATAGTCGGTCCCCAGCAGCGCGAAGCGCTCCACGTCCAGTTCATCCATCAGGTAATCAACCGCCGGAATGGCCTGCTGGTTGGGTGAGGCCCCCAGATAGAACACATTCTCGGAGGATTCCTCGCCCTCATACTGCACCGGGTAGAAGAGCAGCCCGTTGAGCTCTTCGAACACCGGCAGGACGGACTTTCGCGAGACCGATGTCCAGGTGCCGAACACCACGTCAACCTCGTCGTCCGCCAGCAGCTGCCTTGCCTGCTCGGCGAATCGCGGCCAGTCCGAGGCCGGGTCCACGACCACCGGTTCGATTTCGCGGCCAAGCAGGCCGCCGTTCTCGTTCTGCTGCTCGATGAGCATCTCGACGGTTTCCTTGAGGGCCGTCTCACTGATCGCCATCGTGCCGGACAGTGAATGCAGGATGCCGACCTTGATCGGATCCTCCTCCTGGGCCAGTGCGCTGTTGCCTCCCAGGCCAAGCGCCAGAACGCCAGCGGCAAGCGTACTTGCCATGCCGTTATGCAGTCGCTTCTTTGCGTACATGCGTGAACTCCTTTGAAGTGAATCACCAGGCCGACCATCGGCCTGTTCACTGGATAGCAATTAACGTGCCAGCTGTTCGGGCTACCGCCCGGCAGGCGTCAACCGGTGTCGCATGCGCCACACTGGTGCGGGCGCGACCGGCGATTCACGCTCGTAGTGCACGCTAGGCCACCGAGCGCGCCAGCATGCCCTCCCGCAGGATGAATTCAATGATGCCCTCAACGCCTTCTCCGGCGGCGATGCTCGCAAGCTGGAACGGGGCCTCGCCGCGCATCATGCGGCTGTCACGGGCCATCACGTCGAGCGACGCCCCCACCTGCGGCGCGAGGTCGGTCTTGTTGATGACCAGCAGGTCAGAGCGTGTGATGCCGGGGCCGCCCTTGCGCGGGATCTTGTCGCCGGCCGAGACATCGATGACGTACAGGGTCAGATCGGAGAGTTCCGGCGAGAATGTGGCCGAGAGGTTGTCGCCACCACTTTCAATGAACACCACATCGAGATCACCGAAGCGCGCCTGCAGATCGGCGACCGCGGTGAGATTCATCGAGGCATCCTCGCGGATGGCGGTATGCGGACACCCACCCGTTTCAACGCCGACGATGCGCCCGCTGGGCAGTGCCTCGTGGCGCGAGAGAAACTCGGCATCCTCGCGGGTGTAGATATCATTGGTCACCACGGCAAGCGACAGGCGCTCGCGAAGCGCCCGGCACAGCGCCAGCGTGAGGGCGGTCTTGCCGGATCCGACCGGTCCACCGATACCGACGCGCAGCGGAGTGGGGTTATCTGTCATGACGGGGCATCCTCCGGAATTGTGATCGTTCAGCTGCGAAACAGCCGTGAGTACTGGACCTCGTGCCAGCCGCTGGCCAGGCTGACGCCCGGGGTGGTGGCACCAATGGATTCATCATCGAGGGCAGCGGCGTTGTCGACGGCCCCGGGGATGGCGTCCGCGATACGAAGCAGCGCACGCTGACCGGCGCTCTGCCCCAGGGGAACGAGCTTGACCGCCGCGGCCACCTGATTCTCGGACCAGGCCCAGGCATAGCCGAGGGCGGCCTGATCCATGCCGATGGCCCAGCGCGCGGTGGCCAGGGCGAAGGCGGTGGCCCAGGTGACATCGCGGTCGCGGTCGAAAGTGAGCGCCTCGCTGATGCCGAACTCACCGAGCAGCCGCATCAGTGCCCGGCCGATGTGAATATCCTCGGCGCGCAGCTCAGCGGTTTCCCGGGCCGCGAGCAGACGACTGGTCCAGACCTCGACCGCCGGGCGGTCATCGCGCTGCCAGGCGGCCTGCAGACGCGCCAGTACCGGCAGATCAAGCGCCCCGATCCCGCTCGGCAACTGACCGCCAACCCAATCGACCAGAGACGGCTCGTCGCCCACCCAGCCCTGCTCAATGGCGGTCTCCAGACCGGCCGAGTAGGCGTAGGCGCCCACCGGCAGTGTCGGGCTCAGCAGCTGCCACAGCCGCAGCGTTCGGGCATCGGTGCCATCAACCATGATGATGACCACCGCCGGCGTAGGCCCCGGACTCGGGTTGGAAAGGGGCGGTTTCATGCGTGGGCTCAGCGCCCAGCCCGCGCACCATCTCATCGAGCACATGGTCATGGCGGTAGCGCAGGTAGCCCTTGGCCACTTCCAATGGCGTATGCCGATTGCCCAGATGATAGGCGGCCCGCAGCAGCACCAGCGGATCGTCCGAGCGCACCGTGCTGACCGGCTCGGGCGCGGCCTCGACGCGGTAGATCCGGCCGGTGTCGTCAGCCAGTCCATCACCCGCGCGCAGGGCCGCCCCCCCGCGCTCGAGGATCACGCCGATGACCTCGCCGTTATCCAGCATGGCCCGAAACCGCGAGCGCTCACGTTGCTCGATGGTCAGGACCAGCGTGCCGACCACCTCCTGATCCGCCGCGAGGGCCCCGAGCCGTTGTGTCAGTGTCTCCATGGCAGCCCCTCAGAAAAGGAAATAGCGCTGTGCAAGCGGCAGCTCAACCGCCGCTTCGCAGGTCAACAGCTCGCCATCGGCGCGGACCTCGTAGGTCTGCGGGTCGACACTGACCTCGGGCTGCCAGTCATTGAGCTTCATATCGGCCTTCCCCACGTCGCGGCAGTCCTTGACCGCCACCAGGCGCTTGTCCAGGTCCAGCCGCCCGCCGATGCCCGCTTCGATCGCGGCCTGGGAACAGAAAGTCACCGCGGTCTCGGCCACCGCCCCACCATGGGCGCCGAACATGCCCCGGTAATGCACCGGCTGCGGCGTGGGGATCGACCCGTTGGGATCACCCATCGGCGCGGCGGCGATCATGCCGCCCTTGACGATCGTGCCCGGCTTGGCGCCGAAGAAAGCTGGCTTCCAGAGCACCAGATCGGCCAGCTTGCCCACCTCCAGCGATCCCACCTCGTGGGCGATCCCGTGTGCGATCGCCGGGTTGATGGTGTATTTGGCGACGTAGCGCCGGGCCCGCAGGTTGTCATGCCGATCGTTGTCCTCGGCGAGTGGCCCGAACTGCACCTTCATCTTGTGGGCGGTCTGCCAGGTGCGGGTGATCACCTCGCCGACCCGACCCATGGCCTGCGAGTCGGACGCGATCATCGAGAACGCACCGCGGTCGTGGAAGATGTCCTCGGCGGCGATGGTCTCGCGCCGGATCCGCGATTCCGCAAAAGCGACATCCTCGGGGATGGCCGGGTCGAGATGGTGGCAGACCATGAGCATGTCCAGATGCTCATCGATGGTGTTGCGGGTGTACGGGCGCGTCGGATTGGTGGACGACGGCAGAACGTTGGACTGCCCGCAGGCGCGGATGATGTCGGGGGCGTGGCCGCCGCCCGCGCCTTCGGTGTGATAGGTGTGAATGGTCCGTCCCCTGAACGCGGCGAGGGTGTCCTCGACGAACCCGGACTCGTTCAGGGTATCGGTATGAATGGCCACCTGGACGTCGTACTGCTCAGCGATGTCGAGCGCGTTATCGATCGCCGCCGGCGTCGTCCCCCAGTCCTCATGCAGCTTGAGCCCCATCGCCCCGGCCTGCATCTGCTCATGCAACGAGTCGGGCAGGCTCGCGTTGCCCTTGCCCATGAAACCGAGATTCATCGGGAAGGCCTCGGCGGCCTGCAGCATCCGGTGGATATTCCACGCGCCCGGCGTACAGGTGGTGGCGTTGGTACCGGTCGCCGGACCGGTGCCGCCGCCCAGCATGGTGGTCACGCCTGACATCAGCGCCTCTTCAATCTGCTGTGGGCAGACGAAGTGGATATGCGCATCAATGCCCCCGGCCGTCACGATGCTGCCCTCGGCGGCGAGCACCTCAGTGCCGGGGCCGATCACGATATCGACGTGGGGCTGGGTATCGGGATTGCCGGCCTTGCCGATGCCTGCGATCCGGCCGTCACGGACCCCGATGTCAGTCTTATAGACACCGGTGTAGTCAATGATCAGGGCGTTGGTGATGATCAGATCGACGGCGGTTTCATTATCACGCTGACTCTGGCCCATGCCGTCGCGGATGACCTTGCCGCCCCCGAACTTCACTTCATCGCCGTAGCAGGTCAGATCCCGCTCGACTTCGACGAACAGCTCGGTATCCCCCAGCCGGACGCGATCGCCGGTGGTCGGGCCATACATCTCGGCATAGGCCGATCGCTCAATCGAGGTCATTCCAACTCCCCCATGACTGCGGCGCGAAAGCCATAGATCGCGCGATCACCGGCGTAGGCCACCAGCTCGACCTCGCGGGACTGCCCCGGCTCAAACCGCACGGCGGTGCCGGCCGGGATGTTGAGCCGGTAGCCGAGCGCGGCGTCGCGATCAAACTCCAGCGCGGGATTGACTTCGTGGAAATGGTAGTGGGATCCGACCTGAATCGGCCGGTCACCGGCGTTCGCCACTCGGACGGTCAGGGTCTCCCGCCCCGCGTTGAGCGCGATCTCGCCGGCCGCCGTGATCACCTCGCCGGGAATCATGATGACACCGCCTGGCCGTCATCGGCCGCTTCAGCAATGGGGTCGTGAATCGTCACCAGCTTGGTCCCGTCGGGGAAAGTCGCCTCGACCTGGACCTCGCTGAGCATTTCCGGGATGCCGGGCATGACCTGCTCGCGGCTCAGCAGCTGCGTCCCCTCGCTCATCAGTTCCGCCACGCTGCGGCCATCGCGCGCGCCCTCGACGATGGCGTTGGCGATGTAGGCCATCGATTCCGGGTAGTTCAGTCGAACCCCCCGATGCAGGCGCCGCTCGGCGACCATCGCGGCGGTGGCGAGCATCAGCTTGTCCTTTTCTCTCGGCGTGAGTTGCATGCGTCCTCCTCAGGTATTCCAGATTCGGGGCCGACACATCGGCCGCCCCATCAACAAGGGGCGCAACGCCGCCCAGAGGCGCTCGCGCAGGGCATATCCCTCAAGCGCGCCCGCCCCCCGCCAGCGCACGACCAGCAGATCCTCCAGTCGGGTCGCCGAGGCCTCGCCCGGCATTGCGGCCAACACCCCGCGCGCCGCCGTCAGCGCATCGGCATCCGTCGGGCCGGCCACCAGGGTGGCGAAGGCCGGCTGGCCGTTGAGGCCCCAGGGCGCTTCCACCGCGCGGCTACCGCCCTCGATACGGGTATGTTCCAGCAACACCGGCCGTCCCTCGCGCCAGACCTCGAGACGCTGGCGGAGCGATCCCGACTCGAACGGCAGCCCGCCAGCCGGACGGCCCAGGCAGTTCAGCTCCCAGGCAAAGCAGCGGCTGTCAGCACCCAGATCAATACGGGTCAATGCCTCGACGATCGCCCCCGAGAACACGATCTGCTCCTGGGGCAGCCACTCCAGTGTCGCCCCGGGGGCGACGCGCAGGTTCTGGCGCAACGTCGCCGTGCGGCCCAGACTGCGGTAGAACTTGGTGGCACCGGGCGTCGTCAACAGGGCCCATGCCCCCTCCCGGACATCGGCGTCGAGGCTGATCCGATCACCCCCCACCACACCACCGGGGGGATGCAGGACATAGCTATGGCAGGGGGCGCCCTCGGGGTGAAAGCTTCGCTGCACCCGCAACGGCCCTTCATGACGCCGCCGCGCCAGCACGGTGCGTGCGGGGGTGGGCACGAAGGCGAGATCGAGCCGCGCCCGCCATCCTGGATCGGGGGCTGCCGGTGCCACCGCCGCCATTTAAACGGCGCCTGCGATCAGCCCGGTGCCAATCAAGGCGAACGCGGCCGCGGTACCGGCCAGCGACAACGCCGCCGGCGCACGACGGGCGTGCCGGAACCGGACACTGCCCACCACTGCGACGATGGCCAGCAGCAACGCGCCCACTCCGAGCATGGCCGGGGACATGCCCAGCACGTGGCCGGTGTCGGCGATGTGCCAGTGGAAGAACATCAGGCCGTGGCCGGTCTGCTCAGCGCTGTGCGCCCACGTCGCCGGGCTGGCGAGCAGCCCGGCAAGGCAGACGACGAGTGGATTCCGATGCATGCTTGGCTCCCTGATCGTGGTGATTGAGTAACGCCTCGCA
Organism: Spiribacter roseus; assembly: GCF_002813635.1. Lineage (NCBI taxonomy): Bacteria > Pseudomonadati > Pseudomonadota > Gammaproteobacteria > Chromatiales > Ectothiorhodospiraceae > Spiribacter > Spiribacter roseus. The sequence continues at coordinate 996,423 of NZ_CP016382.1, forward strand.
CTATGCAATTCGCTTGCCAAGCATCAGATCGGGGCAGAAACTCGCACAGGAATCACCACCGGTGCAGTTTTTTGCACCAAACCGGCTCATTTGGCACCAAATTGATGCAAATCGACTGACTCAAGGAGCGGCCTGCCCCATGATCCATCTGTTGACCACCGGCGGCACCATCGCCAGCACGCCCGGCACCAGTGGCCGTAACGTCGCCGGCGCGCTGCCCGCCGAGGCGCTGCTTGACGCCATCGATGCCGGCCTTGATGCCGGCCCCGCCGTGCACACCGAGTCGCTGCTGCAAAAGCCCAGCAACGCCATCAATGGCGAGGACCTGTGCCGGATCGCCGAGCGTTGCGAGACACGGCTCGCGGATCCCTCCACCGACGGCATTGTCATCACCCACGGCACCGATACGCTCGAGGACACCGCGTGGTTCCTTCAGCAGGTGCTGGGGGACTGCCCGCGACCGGTGGTGGTGACTGGCTCGCAGCGCGCCCTGCATGAGCGCGGCTCGGACGCACCGCGCAATCTCGTCGACGCCCTGCGTGTCGCCGCGGCGACGGGTTCGCGGGGCCAGGGCGTGCTGGTGGTATTCGACGAGGCGATCCATAGCGCGTCGCTGGTGCGAAAGATCAGCAGCTATCGCCTGACCGGATTCGGTTCGCCGGGTTATGGCCCGGTCGGTCACATCGACGGCACGATCCTCCGGTATCCCCTGAATGCCCGGATCCCGACGCCGATCCCACGCGGGCCGACGCTGCCGCGGGTGGATATCGTGCCGGCCGCCGCCGGCAGTGCCTGTCCCATTGATGCACTGCGGGGTGATGGCGCGCAGGGATTGATCATCGACGCCCTCGGCCGCGGCCAGGTGCCGCCCGACTGGGTCCCGGCCATCGCGCGCGCCCATGCGGCGGGCTGCCCGGTGGCGATCACTTCGAGCACCGGATCCGGGCCGGTGGCCGAAGTCTACGAATATCCCGGCAGCCTGGAGCGGGTCATCGCCGCCGGTGCGGTCGGCGCCGACACCCTCAGCGCCCGGCAGGCGCGCCTTTTGCTGATGCTGGTGCTGTCCACGCCCGAGGGCGCCGCCGACTGGCGCGCCCGCTTTGCGACCGCGGCGGGCTGGTCGACCGTCTAATCGTCGCCGACTTCTTCGTTGTGCGGACCATTGCGCGATACGGCGTCCGCCGCGTCGCTAGGCTCTCCGCGACTCGACAACAGCGGAGTAAGACCCATGCCCCACGCAAAAACCCTTCCCCTCGCCCTGCTTCTCGCCGCATCCGCCACACCCGCGCTCGGTGCCGACGCCGGCGACACCTATGCCGGCGGTGGCCTTGGCCGGGTCAGCTATGACACAAATGCCGACGTGACTCTCAACCCCACCGCCATCGTCGGCCGGCTGGGCTACCATGTCACCGATCACATCGCCATTGAGGCTCGCCTGGGTGTGGGCCTCTCGAGCGACGACACCGCTATCGACAGCGGCGGCAACGTCGAAATCGCGCTCAAACAGCTCGCTGGCGCCTATGCCGTTGGTCATCTGCCGATCACCCGGGGAGTATCGGTCTACGGTCTGGCCGGCTTCACCTATGGCCGGGCCGAGTTCACCGGCAGCGCGGGGGGTTTCAGTGACACGGCCAATGACACCGGGCTGTCCTGGGGCATCGGCAGCGAGGCGGCCCTGACCGACCGGATTTCGGGGTATGTCGAGTGGGCGAGCTACCTCGATCAGGATGCCTACACGGCCACCGCGATCACCGCCGGCGCCACCTATGGTTTCTAGCACCGCCAGGTGAGCATGACGGTCCAGGCGTGGCACTCTGGGAGGTGGGACTGGAAGGAGCGGCCACGCCATGGATCGATACCTGCGTCACTCAATGTCGCCGCCCGGCGGCAGACTGGAGGCCTTCATCGAGTCGGTCGGGAACGCGTTTGCATGACAGAGACATTCACGCCGGGGTTGGCGGCCATTCATGCCAACCGACTCGAAACGCTGCGCGACCTGATCGTCAGCCACCTGCAGGCCCATCCGCCCGCACCCCTCGAGTCGGAGACCTTTCTGGTGCAGTCCAATGGCATGGCGCAGTGGCTGCGTCACGCCTTCGCGGCATCCAATGACGGTGCCGGGGGCGGCGCGGGCATCGCCGCGGCCCAGCGGTTCGTGCTGCCGCAGTCGTTCCTCTGGCAGGCCTGCCGCCTGGTCCTCGGCGCCAGCCGGATCCCGGAGACATCGCCGTTTGACAAGACCCGCCTGCAGTGGCGGATCTATCGGCTCATCCCCGAACAGCTCGAGGCCCACCCGCAGACGTTCGCCGCCCTGGATCACTACCTGGGCGATGACCCCGACCCGCGCAAGCGCCATCAGCTCGCCCGGCGCCTCGCCGATCTGTACGACCAGTACCAGGTCTATCGCCCGGACTGGCTGGCCGACTGGCTGGCCGGCGACGACATCCTGCGCGACGGGCACGGCCAGACCACACCCCTGGATGCCAGCCTGCAATGGCAGGCGCAGCTCTGGCGGGCCCTCCATGCCGATATCGGCGCCGGCGCCGAAGCCCTCTCGCGGCCCGCCATCCAGGCGCAGCTGATCGCCGCGCTGGACGCGGCCGAACCGGGCGAATGGCCCGCGCTGCCACGGCGCCTGACCGTATTCGGCGTCACCTCGATGCCGCGGCCGGTCCTGGATGCCCTGCATGCCCTGTCGCGGCATTGCCAGATCCTGCAGCTGGTCCAGAACCCCTCGGGCTACTTCTGGGCCGACCTGGTCGAGGACCGCGACCTGCTCAAGCTGGACCAGCGCCGCCATCAACGCCACTTCGGTACGCCGGGACAGCCGCTGCTGGCGGCATGGGGCAAGCAGGGCCGCGACTTCATCGCGCTGCTCAATGAAATCGACCAGCCGGAGCGATACCGTGACTGGTTCCAGACCATTGACGCGTTCGAGCCACCGATCCCCGCGACGGCGTCGATCACCGACTATCCGCTGCTCGAGCAGATCCAGCAGGATATCTTCGACCTGACGCCCCTGCCCTCACCCGGGGAGGAGCGCCCCCTCGTCCGGGACGCGTCCATCCGCTTTCATCGTGCCCACAGCCGGCAGCGCGAGGTGGAGGTCCTCCATGACCGGCTGCTCGACGCCTTCGAGCAGGCCGCGCGGACGGAACGACCGCTGCGGCCGCGGGACATCATCGTCATGGTGCCCGACATCGACACCTACGCCCCGGCCGTCGAGGCGGTGTTCGGACGGCTCGACCGCCACGACCACCGCTATATCCCCTATACCATCGGCGATCGTCGCGCGCGCAGCGAAGCGCCCGTGGCCACGGCCATCGAACGGCTCACCGATCTGCCCAATGCGCGGCTCACCCTTGGCGAGGTTCTCGATCTGCTCGAGGTACCGGCGTTCCGCCAGCGCTTCGGGCTCGGCGAGGAGGATCTGATCATCCTGCGCGAATGGTGCCGCGACGCCGGCGTGCGCTGGGGACTGGATGCCGAGCGCCGCGAGTCCCTCGACATCGCCCGGGGTTTCGAGCAGAACAGCTGGCGATTCGGGCTTCGGCGCATGCTGCTCGGATATGCCGTGGGAGCCGGCGACGCCTGGCAGGACATCGAGCCCTACCCGGAAGTGGGCAGCCTGGATGCTGCACTGCTGGGACCTCTGCGCGCGCTGCTCGACACCCTTGAGCATCACGCGGCGGCGTTCCGTGAACCCGGCCGTCCCCGCGACTGGGCGGACCGGTTGAGCGCGCTGATCGACGACTGCCTGAGCCTGCAGGGCAGCGAAGAACTGGCACTGGAGTCGCGGCTCGCTGATGCCATGACCGAGTGGCTGAATGCCTGTGACGAGGCGGCCTTCAATGATCCCATCCCCCTCACGGTCGCCCGCGATGCATGGCTTGCCGTGCTCGAGGACGAAGGCCCCAGCCAGCGGTTTCTCGCCGGCCGCGTCAATATCTGCACCATGATGCCGATGCGCAGCATTCCGTTCCGGCTGGTCTGCCTGCTGGGCATGAATGACGGTGAATACCCGCGCACCCGGCCGCCCGTAGACTTTGACCTGATGGCCGCCGGTGGTCAGTACCGACCCGGCGATCGATCGGGACGCGATGATGATCGCTACTTGTTTCTGGAGGCGCTGCTGGCCGCCCGTGACCACCTGCATGTCAGCTGGATCGGACGCAATCCGCGCGACGACAGCGAGCTCCCCCCCTCGGTACTGGTCAGCCAGCTGCGTGACCACCTGGACCGCGGGTGGCGGCTCGATGAGCCTGACACCGACAGCACGGCGGTGACGCCGCATCTCACCGTCGACCATCCCCTGCAGCCGTTCAGCCCCCGTTATGACGGCCAGGGCGAATATTTCACCTACGCCAGCGAATGGCGGCACGACGCCCGGCCGATGGACGAATCGCCGGCACTCGGCCCGCCGTTACTGGCGTCACCGCAGGCCCTCGGCTTACGTGATCTGGCGACGTTCCTCAGCGACAGCGCCGGGCATTTTGCCGGAGAGCGGCTCAAGCTGCGCTTTGACGAGACCCGCGATGCCACGCCTGATAGCGAGCCTTTCGAGCTGGCCGGTCTCGCCCGTTACAGCGTTCAGGATGCCCTGCTGGCCCCCCTGCGGCGGCAAGACCCGCCCGATGACCCCGACCCGGCCATCGCCGCCGCCGGGGCACGGCTGCAGCGCAGCGGTGAATTGCCGGTGGCCGGCATGGGCCGGATCGCGCTTGATCAGTCCATCGCCCAGGCGCTGCGGGCCGCCCGGCGCTGGCAGGTCTGGCGAGCCAGGGGGCCAGCGCCGGAGCCGCCTCAGGAGCTGCGACTGAGCCGCGATGTCGACGATCAGCCCTTTGTCATCGAGGACTGGAGCGCCGATCTGTATCGACTCGCCGACGGTGAGCGGCTGCGTCTGGTGCTCAAGGCCGGCGACACCCTCAAGGCTGGCCACCCGCACTACCCGCGCCTGCTCAGCGACTGGGTGCAGCACCTGGCGCTCAATGCCGCCGGATTCAACGCCCGCAGCGTCATCATCGCCCACGATGCCACCCATTCCCTGCCGGCAATGCCCTGCGGATCGGCCGCAGGGCCTCTCGATGACATCCTGCGCGGCTGGCGAGCCGGGCTTGAACGCCCCCTGCCGCTGCCGGTACGCACCGTCTTTGCCCTGCTTGGACAGGCCCCCGACAAGCCCATCAATGCCGGGACGGCACGGCCGCATTACGAAGGCACGACTCGTCACCCCGGCGAGATGACATTCGCGGGCAACGGCGCATTGCGCCGGTGTTTTCCCGATGCCGACGCGCTGTTCGAGCCGTCCACCGACGCCAGCCCCCTTTTGGTTGCCTGGGCCACCCGGCTCTACCAACCCCTTATCGATGCACTGATCCGGGAGGATGGGTCGTGACCGAAGCACAGACACTCGACGTCCTCACCGCGCCCCTCGACGGGCAGCACCTGATCGAGGCAAGCGCGGGCACCGGCAAGACGTTCACCCTGACGGCGATCTATCTGCGTCTGGTGCTGGGACACGATCCGGCCAACCCGCAGCGCCGGCCCATGCTGCCGCCCGAGATACTGGTGATGACCTTCACCCGCGACGCGACCAAGGAGCTGCGCGACCGGATCCGCGCGCGGCTGGCCACCGCCGCCCGATGCTTTGCCGGTGCCGCCGATCCGCAGCCCGACGACACGATTCTCGCCGCGCTGCTCACCGCCTACCCCGACCCCGATGCCCGTCAGCGGCATGCCGATCACCTGCGCGCGGCGGCTGACTGGATGGACGAGGCAGCCATCTACACCATCCACAGTTTCTGCCATCGAATGCTCCAGCAGCATGCCTTCGAAGCCGGGACTGCTTTTGCCCTGGAGTTGAGTGAGGACACCGACCTGATCACGCGCGAGGCCATCGAGGACTACTGGCGCGAAACGGTCTACCCCCTCGATGAGGTCCAGCTGGGCGCTCTGGGCTTTGTGCTCAGCGGTCAATCGAACGACCCGCGACCCTCAGTGGAGCGCTTCGCGACCAACCTCAAAGCGCTGCTGAAGCGGCGCGATTCCCTGCCGGAGCCGTCCGGCGATGACCCGATGGCGGCGATCGCGGCCAGTGCCCGGCGCGCTGCGGAGGCGACGGACGCGCTTCGGCAGGCGGTGAAGAGCGATCTCGAGGGCTTTGAGCAGGCCCTCGCCGACGCCCGCGCCAGCCGCCGCCTGCGCGGCAACCGCAGGCCCACTGCCGGGACCTGGGCGAACACCCTCAAACCGGCCCTGGCGGAGTGGGCGGCCAACCCCGCTCAGCCACACCCGGGCATCGAGCTCGATCAGATCAGTCTGAGCACCCTGAATGCCGGCACCGCCAAGGACTGCACGCTGCCGGAAGCGCTCGCCGAGCACCCGATCGCAATCGCCGCCTACGCCCTGCAGTCCGCCCGGACGGCGCTCGCCGGCGCGGCGGCGCCGTTCTACGCCCATGCCGTGGGATGGGTGGCCCGACGGGTCGAGGCCACACAGCACCAACGCGGCGTCATCGGGTTCAATGACATGCTGACGCGCCTGCGCGATGCGCTTGATCAACCCGGCGCCGATACGCGCCTGGCGGCAACCATCCGCCGGCAGTTTCCGGTCGCGCTGGTGGACGAATTCCAGGACACCGACCCGGTGCAGTACCGGATCCTGCAGGCCATCTACCCGGCGGACGAATCCGCCAGCCTGATCCTGATCGGCGACCCCAAGCAGGCCATCTACGGCTTCCGCGGCGCGGACCTGGCGACCTACCTGAGCGCAGCCGCACGGATCCCCGCTGGCCAGCGCTACACCCTGGATCGCAACTATCGCTCAAGCACCGGCATGGTGGAGGCGGTCAATACCCTGTTCGGCCAGTCTCCGATGCAGCCCGGGCCCTTCCATCCGGATGCCATCGATTTTGCCCGGGTCGAGGCCAATGGCCGCAACGAGGCGCTGTGGATCGGCGAGCAGCCCGCGACCGCCATGACGCTCTGGCAGCTCGAGCCGCAGGACGCGCCTGACGAGAGCATCCCCCTGCCGGTCTACCGCCAGCAGATGGCTGAAGCCGGTGCCGAGCAGATCCGCCAGCTCCTCGACCGGGCCGCGTCCGGCGAGGCCCGGTTCGAAAACGCGGAAACATCCCGCGCCGTCCGGCCGGCGGATATCGCCATTCTGGTCCGCAGCGGCCAGGAGGCCGGTTTGATCCGCGAGGCCCTGCGGCGTCGGGGGCTGGCATCGGTCTATCTGTCGGATCGTGACAATGTCCTCAAGACCCCCGAGGCGGGAGATGTGCTGCGCTGGCTGCAGGCAATGGCCACGCCGGAATCCGAGCGCCGGGTACGCACCGCCCTGGGGACCGCCAGCATGGGTTATGACTGGGCAACGCTGGAAGGACTGTTCAGCGACGACGCGCGCTGGGAGGCTGCGCTGGAGCAATTCCAGGACTATGCCGAGCGCTGGCAGCGTCAGGGCGTCCTGCCCGCGCTGCGCCAGCTCATCCACGACCACGCACTGGCGTCGCGCCTGGCGACGCGGAGCGGTGGCGAGCGGACATTGACCAACCTGTTGCAGATCAGCGAGCTACTCCAGGAAGCCGCCGCCACGCTCGATGGCGCGGGCGGTCTGATCCGCTGGCTTGATGAAGCCATGCAGCATCGCGGCGAAACGCCCGCCGACGACCGCATCCTGCGTCTGGAAAGCGACGCGGCCCTGATCAAAGTGGTGACCATCCATAAATCCAAGGGCCTCGAATACCCACTGGTGTTCCTGCCATTCATCTGCAGCTACCGCAGCGCCCGGGCCGAGCCGCCCTTGGTGCGGACCACCGAGAAGGGTCCCGAAATCGCCTTTGACGCAGGGCGCGACGACACGGATGCCGCCCGGGATCGCCAGCAGGCGGAAGACATGCGCCTGCTCTACGTCGCTGTCACCCGAGCCATCCACGCCTGCTGGCTGGGAATGGCCCCCGTGCGCGGGAGTGCCCAGACGGGATCGGCGACGGTGCATCTGCAGCGCTCGGCCATCGGCCGCCTGCTTGGCTGTTCCGATGACATGCGCCCGATGGATCTGGGCCCCTGCCTCGAGGCACTGGCCGGCCAGAGCCCGGCATTGACCCGCGAGCGTATCCAGCCGACGCAGCCAGGCGCACCGGTGGCGACCACCGCGCTGGCCCCGGCGCCGGCCATGGCGGTGGCGCGCCACTACACCGGCCCGGCGCCGGGCCGGGCGCGATGGTGGATCGCCAGCTACAGCGCGCTGGTCGAGGACGGGCCGCGCGCCGCCATCCCCGGCACAGCGCAGGCGGACATCCTGGCCGAGGAAAGCCGCGATGCAGCGCCGACGCCCGCCGCACCGACGCAGACGGCGGCCGATTCCGTCGCGATGATCCCGGCCGGACCGGCCACGGGCACCCTCATCCACGCGCAGCTCGAGGCACTCGCCAGTCGGCGGTTTCCCGGCGCGGATGATCCCGCCTTCAGTACCATTGTCGAGCGTGGTCTGCGCGGACAGCGCTGGCAGCCCTGGGCACCGGCCATTCGGGACTGGCTGGCCGCCGTGACCGACACCGACCTGCCCCTGCCGGGCGCGGCACCGGTCCGCCTCAGCACTCTCGATGCCGGGGCGCTGGTGGCCGAGCTCGAGTTCCTGATGGCGGTGGGACGGGCCCGGGCGAGTCAGATCGACGCGATCATCCGCCGTCATACCCTGGCCGGCGTCGGCCGCCCCGCCCTGGGCGAAAATGAACTGAACGGCATGATCAAGGGCTATATCGATCTGGTCTTCTGCCACGAGGGGCGGTACTGGGTCATGGACTACAAGTCCAACCGCCTGCCGGCGAACAGCGACGCCCAGCCTTCCCGGGCGCTCGAGCAGATCGTTCGCGAGAAACGCTACGACGCGCAGTACGCGCTCTACCTGCTGGCGCTCCATCGGTTGCTGCGGGCGCGGCTCGGCTCCAGCTACGACTACGACACCCACGTCGGCGGAGCGATATGTTTTTTCCTGCGCGGCATCAACCAGAGCAGCCGCGGGATACATGCCGAACGCCCTGACCGGGCGCTTGTGGAATCCCTGGATGCGCTTTTCAACGAGGCCCCGGAGCATGTCTGAGATCGCGACCCTCCGAGCGCCGCAGCTGCCGGCGCAGCTCCATCAGTGGCTCGATGGTGGCTGGATCCGTTCCACCGATCTGGCGCTGGCCGCCCTGCTTGCCGAGAACGGCGGGGAGACCGACGAGGTCGTCCTGGGACTGGCCACGCTGGTCAGTTACACGGTGGGTGCGGGGCATATCCGCCTGCCCCTCGACACGCTCATGCAGACACCGGCAATGCTCTGGCCCGAACCCCCCGCGACCGACGGCCATACACCGACACCCGTCGAATGGCTCGGAGGACTGGCACTCGATACCCTGCGCGCGCATCTAACCGACGCGCGAAGCGTCGAGTCGGTCACCGCCGACGATGCAGCCGTCGCCCGGAACGGCACCACGCCGCTGGTACTGCAGGGCAACACCCTGTACCTGCGCCGTTACTGGGCCAACGAACGTCTCATCCAAACCGCCCTTGCGAGCCGGCTTGCAGAATCACTGCCGGCGCCTTCGGGACTCACGGACCGCCTTGACGGGCTTTTCCCGCGCACCGGGCGCGAGCCGGACTGGCAACGCATTGCCTGCGCCCTCGCCACGCGTTCGCGCTTTACCCTGATCACCGGCGGCCCCGGCACCGGCAAGACCCGGACGGTGCTGCGGCTTCTGGGGCTTTTGCAGGCCGAGCGCATGGACACCCACCCGGAAGCTCCGCTGCGCATCCGGCTGGCGGCGCCCACCGGCAAGGCGGCCGCACGGCTTGGCGAATCGATCAGTGGCGAGGTTGATGCCCTGCCGCTTCCAGCCGCCGTGCGCGACGCCATCCCGCGATCGGTCAGCACGCTGCATCGACTCCTCGGTCCGCGCCCTGGCAGCCGACGCTTCCGGCATGACCGCGACAATCCCCTGCATGCCGACCTGGTGGTGGTGGACGAGGCGTCGATGATCGACCAGGAACTGACCGCCCGACTGCTTGATGCCCTGCGCCCCGAAACGCGGCTGGTACTGCTCGGCGACAAGGACCAACTGGCATCCGTGGAGGCCGGCGCGGTGCTCGGCGAGCTCTGCGCCGGCATCGAGCAGCCCCACTACACCGCCGGGACCGTGGCCTGGGTGAAGGCCAACAGTGGCGACGATATCGCCACCTGGCAGGCCGGGGGCAGCGCGCTGCAACAGCAGATCGTCCGCCTGCGCGACAGCCACCGATTCGGGGTGGATAGCGGGATAGGGGCGCTGGCCGAGGCCGTTCGACGCGGCGATTCAGCCCACGCAGAGGCCCTGCTCGACAGCGATGCCGCCGACATTCAGCGTCTGAAGCTGACCGGTGGCGATGATGCGGGCATTGCGACAGCGGCCTGCCAGGGCTACCAGGCCTATCTCACCGAGCTGCAGGCCACGCGCCCCGTCCGTGATGACCGCGAGGCCACCGAGGAGTGGGCCCGCACGGTGCTGGCGGCTTTCAGCCGTTTCCAGGTGCTGACCACGGTCCGCCATGGCCCCCTCGGGGTCACGGGCCTCAATGCCCGCATTGCCGCGACACTGCAACAGAACGGACTGATCGATCGGGCCAGCGGCTGGTTTGAAGGCCGCCCGGTGATGATCACCCGCAACGATTACGAACTGGGCCTGATGAACGGCGATATCGGCATCTGCCTGATGACCCGTCTGCCCGGCGAACAGACCCCACGGCTGCGTGTGGTCTTTGAATGGCCCGACGGCCCCATCCGGCTGGTCCTGCCCAGCCGGCTTGACGCCATCGAGAGCGTATTCGCGATGACGGTGCACAAATCCCAGGGCTCGGAATTTGACCAGGTGCTGGTGGTGCTGCCCGAGGGTGGGCCCGGGCGAACGCGCCCGGAACTGCTCTACACAGCCGTCACCCGCGCCCGCAAGGGTGCCGTTATTGCCCATCCGCAGGCACACTAGGCGGATGACACGGCCCACGCTCTACTTCGACGGCAGCTGCGGCATGTGCCGCCGCGAGATCGACCATCTGCGACCGCGGCTGAGGCACCGGATCGACCTGGTGGATATCAGTCAGAGCGGATTCCAGCCACCCGCCGGCTATCAACTTGCGGACATGATGGCTCAGCTGCACTTTCATGACGGCCGACGCATGCAGGTGGGCCTGCGCGCCTCGCTGGGCTACTGGCGCGTGGCCGGCGGGGGCTTCCGCTGGCTGGCTCGGGTGCTCACCCTGCCGGGGCTTTTCCAGTGCGGCGATTGGGCCTATAACCGCTGGGCGGCATGGCGCCTGCGCCGCCTGCGCTGCGAGCCACCGCGCTAGGGCGCCACCCGTGTCTGCGCCAGCCGCTCCTCGTCCAGCGTGATCCCCAGGCCCGGAGCGTCACCCAGATCGAGCCTGCCCTGCTCATCCGGCCGCACCGGGGTCAGCAGGGGAAAATCACGGCGCTCGGGTGTCCACTCGGGCGGGTCGTAGGGCAGCTCGATAAACGCCGTGCCAACACTGCCGGCCGTCAGATGCGCATTGGCGAGCAGCCCGATCCCATTCCCCCAGGTGTGGGGGGTGAACACGCATCCGGCGGCCGCGACCTGTTCGGCCAATGCGCGCAGATGCGTCATCCCCAGCGAGCACACGGCATCGGGCTGATAGACGTCCAGACAATCGCGCTCGAGCAGGGTCTGGAACTCGTGCCACTCGCGGGTCATTTCGCCGCCGGCGATCAGCAGCCGCGTCTCCCGGCGCAGGCGGGTCATGCCGGCGTAATCGCCGCGATGCAGCGGCTCTTCCATCCAGTGCACGCCGTAGCGCTCCAGCTCCCGAGCCACCTCCAGGGCCTGGGCATACGTCCACGGCGGCTGGGTGTCCCAAGGCATACGCCAGCCCTGGTTGCAGTCCACCATCAAGGTGAGCCCGTCGCCCACCGCGCGATGTACGGCTTCGAGCACCGCGAAATCCGCCTCCAGCGTGGATCGGCCAAAGCGGATTTTCATTGCCGGGAAACCCTCGGCAAGCATCCGGCGCGCCTGGTCGGCCATGGCGTCGGGCGTGCGATGCACGCCGCTTGAGGCATAACAGGCGATCGTCCCACCCCGACCACCGGCCATGCGCCAGGCGGACCGGCCCTCGATCTGGCCGACCAGATCCCACAGCGCGACATCCAGCGGCCAGGGCCGCCCGGCATGAAAACCGATATTGCTCAGCACCTCGGCATGCCGCTCGAGCGCGCATGGATCCTGGCCGATGAACAGATCCAGCATCTCCGACAGGCCGTGCATCGGATCGCCTGATCCGATGCCGACGCGGCCCTGGTCGTCCTCGACGCGCACGATGGTAGCGCCGAACCGACGGCGCGGGCGGGTATCCCAGGCGGCGGGGAACGGCGGATCCAGCGGCAGCACATGGTGACTGATGCGGATATCCCGGATACTCATGCCGCCACCACCTGTCGGGCCAGCCAGGCGAGGTCCGCATCCGCGGCAGGCCGCGCGTTATTCTGGATCATGGGCCGGTTGGGCTCGGCGGCCAGTTCGGCATGCAATGCCCCGGCGCTCATCGACGCGGGCAGTGAGCGCGCCGCCACCGCGTCGAACGCCAGTTCCGAGAGCCAGCCATCGAAGGCCTCGGCCAGATCGGCCGCCGTCCCGCCGGGTAGACCGAATGCCGCTGCGGCGGGCTGGTAGCGACCGGGATCGGCCTCAATGCTCCAGGCAAGGCTGGCCCGCAGACCCAGCGTGACGGCAATGCCGTGGGGGACGTGGTAGAGGCTGCCCAGGGCATGACCGATGGCATGCGCCATGCCGGTGCCGCCGCCATCAATGGCCAGCCCCGCCAGCGTCGCAGCCAGCTGCATGTCGGCGGCGGCGTGCAGGTCATGGGGATCGTGCCGATAACTGGCGAGCGCGCCGCGCGCCCGGCGTGTTGCCTCCAGACCATACGCCTCGGTGAAGGCCTGCCGGCTCTGCCCGGTCATGGCCTCAAGGGCGTGCACAAACGCATCAAGCCCGGTGCCAACGATCATATCCGGGGGCACACTGGTGGTCAGCGTCGGATCGAGGATCACGCTATCGGGCGCCATATCCGGCGCCCATGCCCAGAGCTTCTGGCCGGCCTGATCACTCACGATCGCCGTGTGCGTCACCTCGGAGCCGGTCCCGGAGGTTGTCGGAATCATCACCGCAGGCCATCGCGCGGGCGGGACGTTACGGCCCAGCACAAAATCCTCCGCCGGCAATGCACTGGCCGCGAGGCTTGCCACCAGCTTGGCGCTATCAAGGGCGCTACCCCCACCCAGGCCCACGATCACCGCATGATCAAGGCGGCGGGCACTGGCCACGGCGTCGTTGACGCTGGCAAGCGTCGGCTCGCCCGCCGGGCAGATCCACCGGGTCACCGGACGTCCCGGCGGCAGCGCGACTTCGAGGCGTTCCGCCATTCCCGCCGCGACCAGCCCTGCATCAACGATCAGCAGGATCGGCGCGGGGGTCGCCGGCAGGACCTCACCCAGGCGCTGCAGGGCATCAGCCCCGGCAACGATCCGCGGCGTGGCCGGACGATCCACGTGCAGTTCGAGGCCACTCATACCGCCACCCAGGTGGTCTTGAGCTCGGTGTACTTATCGAAGGCATGCAGCGAACGGTCCCGACCGATCCCCGACTGCTTGTAACCGCCGAACGGTGTCGCCACCGACGCCATGTCATAGCAGTTGACCCACACGGTGCCCGCCTGCAGCCGCCGGGCGGCCCGGTGGGCATCGCTCAGGCGGTCGGTCCAGACCGCCGCCGCCAGGCCATACTCCGAATCGTTGGCGATACGCACCGCCTCGTCCAGACCGTCGCACTCCATCACGGCCAGTACCGGGCCGAAGATCTCCTCGCGCGCCGCCTGCCCGGTCCGATCGATGTCACGGAGGATGGCCGGGCGCATGAACGCACCCCCCTCGATCCGCTCGATGACCTCGCCGCCGATCACACGACCTCCCCCACGGCGCACGGCGTCGAGATAGCCCTGTACCCGGTGCAGATGATCGGTCGAAATCATCGCCCCCATGACGGTGGCATCATCCAGCGGATCGCCCGGTTCAAACTGCCCCATCAAGGCCTCAACCCGCTCGAGCAACGCATCGGCCACCCGCCGGTCAACAATCAGTCGCGAACCGGCATGGCAGGTTTCGCCCTGGTTGTACCAGATGCTCCAGGCAATGGCCTCGGCGGCCGCATCCAGCTGCTCGCACTCGCGGGTGACGATCTGCGCCGACTTGCCACCACACTCGAGCCCGACCTTTTTCATGTTCGACTCGCCGCTGCGGACCAGCAGCCGCTTGCCGATCTCGGTCGACCCGGTAAACGCGATGGCCTGGACCTGGTTGTGTCCGGCCAGCGCGTCGCCGGTGACATGTCCCCGGCCCGGCAGGACCTGGAACACCCCTGCCGGAATCCCGGCCTCGGCCGCGATCTCGCCCAGCAGCAGACTGGCCAGGGTGGACTCCTCGGCCGGTTTGAGGATGACGCTGTTGCCCGCGGCGAGCGCTGGCCCGATCTTCCAGCTGGCGATGATCAGCGGATAGTTCCACGGCACGATGGCGGCCACTGTGCCCACGGGCTCACGCCGGATGGCGATGACCGCGTCGTTACCGCCGGGCGCCATTTCGTCATACAGCTTGTCGAGGCACTCGCCGTACCACTGGATGGTCCCGGCGCAGGCCGGCACATCGACGGCCTGCGTCTGGCTGATGGGTTTGCCGGTCTCGAGGGTCTCGAGCAACGCCAGGCGCTCGGCATTGGCGCGGATGCCCTCGGCAAACCGCAGCATGACCGCCTTGCGCTCGGCCGGATCGCGATCCGCCCAGACGCCGGCCTCAAAGCGCGCGGCCGCAATATCCACGGCATCATCGACATCCGCCGCCGTCCACTCGTCCACCGGCGTCAGGACCTGACCGGTGGCGGGGTTCTCGGCATTGAACGTCGCACCGTGACGCGACGCCCGGTAGCGGCCGTCCACAAACGCCTGGGTGGGGAGCTCAACGGCCGCGGCGGCGGCCCGCCAGTCGGTCGGGGTTTCAGGAGCGGTCATGATATCGGCCCATCCTTTGCGCTGAAGTAAACGCGGCCAGTAGTATCAGCGCGTCTGATGCCGACTCAATCGATAAAATTGCAGGTTCAAATTGCGTTTTACTCAAGTCCGATCCGACAAGGCCATCCATGCCGACTGACCTGCCGTCACTGAATGCATTGAAGGCGTTCGAGGTGGTGGCCCGCTGCCGCTCGATCACCCGGGCGGCCGCCGTGCTGCATGTCACGCCCGGTGCCGTATCGCGCCAGCTCAAGCAGCTCGAGCGTGAACTCGGCGAGACACTGGTGATTCGCGGGCCGCGGCAGACAGGCCTGACACCCAGCGGCGAGCGGTTGATGGAAACCGTGGCGGCGTCGCTCGAGCAGATGCGCCAGACCGTGAGCGATCTGCGGGCGGGCCGTCACCGCCGACGGCTTGCGCTCAACATCCCCAGCACCCTCGCCAGCCGCTGGGTGATGCCCCGGCTGCATCGCCTGCGGGCGCAGGACCCCGCGCTGGTCCTGTCGATCCGCACCGAGACCAAGGATCGACTGTCCCAGCGCGATGAGCTGGATGCCGCCATCCGCTTTGGCACCGGCGACTGGCCCAACCTGCACAGCAGCCACCTGTTCTCGGAGGAGCATGTGGCGGTGGCAGCGCCGGGGGTCCAGCAGGCGCTGACCCGACGTGACGGCACGGTCGTGCTTGGCGAAGCGACGTTACTGCATGTCCTCAAGCGCGAGGGACGGTACCTGTCCTGGCAGCACTGGCTGGATGCCGCCGGCATCGACGGCGTGGATGCCGGCAAGGGGTTCGAGTTCGATACCCTCGACCTCGCCATCGAGGCGGCCATCGCAGGCCTGGGGGCGGCCATCGCCGACTGGCACATGGTGGCCGATGACCTCGCCGCCGGGCGTCTCGTGCAGCTGTTTGAAACCCGCGTGCCCGGTACCCGGTCATACTGGTGGGTACGCCCGCCCGAGGCCTCCCCCACCGGCGCGCTCGAGACATTCGAGCGCTGGCTTCGCGCAACGCTGGAGACCCACCATGCCTGAGCTGTCGGTCATCATCCCGGCCTGGAATGAGGCCGCCTACCTGCCCGACACCCTGCAGACCCTGCAGGACTCCCTGTGCGCGTGCCGGCTCGAGGCGGACATCATCGTGGTGGACAATGCCTCCACCGACGCGACGGCCGCGATCGCCGCCGGGGCGGGTGCCCGGGTGGTGCATGAACCCGAACACCGGATCGCCCGGGTGCGGAACGCCGGTGCCGAGGCCGCCGCCAGCGACTGGTTACTGTTCGTGGATGCCGACACACGCGTCACGCCGGCGGCGCTGCAGGCAATGCGGGCGGCCATGGATGAGGGCTGCGTGGGCGGCGGCGCGCCGATCGGCTTTGATCGCCTGGAGTCCGCCCCCCAGCGGCTGGGTCTGGCCGCCTGGAACGGGCTGTCGCGACGCCTGCGTCTCGCGGCCGGCTGCTTCGTCTTTGCCCGCGCAGCGGCACACGCCGCCATCGGCGGATTCAGCGAGCAGCTCTACGCCGGCGACGAGATTGGTTATTCGCGCCGGCTCGACCGCCTCGGCCGCCCGCGCGGCCGGCGTTTCATGATCCTCGACTGCCCGCCCGTGATCAGCTCGGCCCGCAAGATGGACTGGTTCCGGCCGTGGCAGCATGCGCTGGTGCTTGCCACCTTTGTCCTGTTCCCATGGGCGGGACGGTTCAAGCGGCTCAGCTGGTTCTGGTACCGGCGGCCCTGACCCCGGATACCGGGACCGACGGCGCCGCGGCCGCCTCGACGGTCTCGGCGACCTGCTCGGCGGTGATGGCGGATAACGTCCAGCCCAGATGGCCATGGCCGGTGTTGTAGAACACACCAGGGCGCCGGCCCGCTCCCACCCGCGGCATCATGTCCGGCATCATTGGCCGCAGGCCGGCCCAGGGCACCGCCTGGCGGGTACTCACCCCCGGAAAACAGGTCTCAACCCACTTCAGCAGCGGCTCGATCCGGTCCTGGCGGATGTTGCGGTTATAACCATTGAACTCGGCCGTGCCGGCAACGCGGAAGCGGTCGGCACCCAGCCGGCTTGAGACGAGCTTGGTCTCGTCGTCGAGCAGGCTCATCCACGGCGCCGCTTCCCGCGACGCGGCATCCTCCAGATTGACCGTGATCGAATAGCCCTTGACCGGGTAGACGTTGACGCGATCACCCAGGCGGGTCGCGAGCCGGCGACTGGCGACACCCGCACAGACCACCACGCCGTCGAAGGATTCGCGCCCGCCGTCAGTCTGCACCCAGGCCCCGGAGCCGGCCGTGCCGAGATCCTCGATGGCACACTCATACCGCATCGACACCCCGCGGGCCTCGAGCACCTGGGCCAGTCCGTGGGTAAACTTGTGGATGTCGCCGGTGGAATCGCTTTCGGTATAGAAGCCGGCGTAATAGTCGCCGGCGAGGTTGGGTTCAAGCTGGCGCATTTCCTCAGGTGATACGGCGCGTCGCTCGAGCCCGCCGGCGGCGAGGAGGCGGGTGACCTGCGCGGCGTGGTCAAAGTCGGCCTGCTGGCGGTAGATATGCAGGATGCCGCGGCGCTCAAGATCAAAATCAATGCCCTCGCGGCGACCCCAGTCGAACAGATAGTCCCGCGCCTCGATGGCGAGCCGGGCGGTTTCCGTGGTGTTGTGGGCGTAGCGCCGGGTCGCGGCGACAAACTCGGCGAACCAGCTGAGTTTGTGCCAGGAGGGTTTGGGGTTGACCAGCAGAGGCGCGTCCGAGCGCAGCATCCAGCGCAGGCCCTTGACGATGGTCGGCCAGTGATTCCAGACCTCGGCATTGGACGCCGAGAGCTGCCCGCCATTGGCGAAGGAGGTTTCCATGCCCGCGTAGCGGTTACGCTCAAACACCGTGACGTCGAAGCCGCGGTTGGTGAGCGCATAGGCCGTGGTGATGCCGGTGATTCCGCCGCCGATGACTGCAATGTGGTTCATCGTCGTACTCCCAGTCAGGTTGTGTGCACCCATCGCCTTGTGGCGATCCGTGCCCCTTCCGTCCTGGTGCCTGAGAGATTGACGAAGCGACCCGGCGCTTCGCTTGCTCCTTCGGCGAGTCGAACCCTACGGCCGACTGCTTTTCGGAATGATCAGCACGCAGACGGTCCGGTTGCCTGAGAGATTCCGGGGCGGTTGCTCCTTCGGCGCCGGCATCGAATGCCGGGCTCTCCCACCTGCGCTAGAATCAAAGTCTCCCGTCTTTGAATCCCGAATGCAATCACCGAGAGACTCAATGATCACGCTCAACTACCTGCACGGCTTCAACTCCGCAGCCCTCGAGACCGATACCAAAGTCGGCGAACTCGCCACCCGCTTCGGCGTTCATCGCATCAACTACGACAGTTTCGCCCCCCGCGCCAGCATCATCGAGTCGATTGCCGCGCAGTCCGTCGAAGGCGACACCACCGCGTTCATCGGCACCTCGCTGGGCGGCTACTTTGCGGCCGTCATGGGTCAGCGTCTGGCGTGCCCCGCGATCCTGGTCAACCCAAGCTGCGACCCGCACTGGGCGCTGGCGCATTACCGCGGCATGACCCTTGAGAATTACAAACTGCCCGATCAGCCACCGCAGACGCTGACCTCGGCGGTCGTCGACTCCTACCGGGACACCGCCCTGTCCACTGACCCGGCGGATTACCCGGTTCCGCCCCTACTCGTGCTGGATACCGGCGATGAACTGCTGGACGCCCGGGCCACCCACAAACGGTACGCGTCGCTGGGTGCGGCACTGGTGTTCGAGGGAGGATCCCACCGCTTCGAGCACATGCCCGAGGCCCTCGACGGCATTGAGGCCTATCTCAGCCGCTCGACCCGGTCAGCGTCGTGAAAGTCGCGCTCACCACCAGGATGAATCCAATCGCTACCGCTTCGACGTGCAACGACCGGCGCAGTCGCCGCCGCGCGCCGGGATGCCCGGCAACCAGTGCCGGTGTGTACCGGCGTTTGTTCAAGGCCGCCAACCATAGCACCCCGGCAAACGCGGCCAGCTTGAGCGCAAAGAGCTGGCCATAGGGTGTCTGCAGGGCAGCGACGATGCCTCCGGTGAGCTGGTCAAGGGTCAGCGCACCGGCCACCAGCAACAGCCCGACAGCCACCGGTGCCTTGTCACCAAAATCCTCGGCAACCCGCGCGGCAGCATTGCCGGGCTGATGGCTCAGGCGCTCGAGCGGCAGGAAGATACCCACCCAGAACGCCAGGCAGAGCATGTGAATGGCCAGCAGGAGATTATCCAATGCGCCGGGCGTGTTGCTGACATGACCACCGACGGCAAACGCTCCAACGATCAGCGCAACACCTGCCAACGATACGGCGGCTCCGCTCGCGCCACGCATCAACCCACCGACCAGCAACACGGCACCGAGGCCCTCCAGGCCCAGTGCCTTTCCCAGCGAGCCCGTGGCCAGCAGGCCCAGTAGCTGAACATCGACCGCGGCCGTCCAGTCATTGCCGGCGAGAAAGACTGCCTCCAGCATCAGCTGGGCCATCAGTGCAAACAGGATGACCGGTACCAGAGCGGCCGCAAGCCGACGCAGAAACCGGCGCTCCTTCAACGGCACGCCGTCGATGGTCAGGCCGACCAGAATGGACCCCGCCGCCACCAGCAGAGCGCCATAAGTGATCGCCTTGAGGCTGATGACAACGCCATCGAAAGCGGTCGCGTCGGCGATGACTTCGAGCACTCAGCGCTCACTCACCGTAAAGCTGAGCGCCGCCGACAGGGTGTGTGCGTCGCCGGACAGGCCGCGCCATTCGAGGGTGTAGTCGCCAGCCGGCAGATTCGGCGGCTCGACGACAAGGCGGTCACTCGCCGAGCGACCGGCCATGGCGCTCACCGCGTAGTCGGTGCCGTCCTCGGCACGCAGCGTGACACTCACAATGCGCATGGGTGCGCTCAGCGCCACGGCGATGCGTTCCGGCGACTCGCCGACGGTTGCCCCATCAGCCGGTGTACTCGATGTCACCATCGAGTGGGCGTTGACGGATCCCGCTGCCAGCGACAGCAAAAGGGCAAGGGTTGCCAACGGCAGAACGAGTGACCTCATGAGTACTCCTGATACGATCCACGACGCTATTCTTGCAACCAATTGTAGGCACTCGACCCTGCGTAGGCAACCCGCATCCTGCAGGGGTAGACTGGGAACATGGATCAGTTCAAGAGCACCAACGTATTCGGCAGCGCACTCCAGCCCTGCGGGCAGGACCCGGTGACCGGGTTTTACCGGGATGGCTGCTGCAACACCGGCCACGCCGACGGTGGCATGCATACGGTCTGCGCCATCGTCACCGAGGCGTTCCTGTCGTTTTCACGCAGCCGCGGCAATGACCTGACTGCACCCGTACCATTCGCCGACTTCCCGGGGCTCAAGCCCGGCGATCGCTGGTGCCTGTGTGCCGGGCGCTGGCTCGAGGCCCATCGCGCCGGTGTCGCGCCGCTGGTCGACCTTGCGGCCACCCACGAAGAAACCCTCGCCGTGATCGGCTTTGAAACGCTCGCCGCCCATGCCGTCGCGGGCGATGATCACGACTAGACCGGGGCGGCGCTGATGCGCGACAAGCCGCGCGACGAGCGGTTCTTCGCCACCGTCAACCCGACGGTGTTCACCGCCTCGGCACTGATCGTCGGCGGGTTTCTGGCGTTTGGCATCCTGCTGCCCGCTCAGGCCACGGCGTTGTTCGAAGCCGTTCACGATCTCATCACCGCCTATCTGGGCTGGAGCTATCTGGTGGTGGTGACGTTCTTTGTCGGCTTTCTGATCTGGCTGGGGCTGAGTCGCTACGGGCGCATCCGCCTGGGTCAGCCCGGGGACCGGCCGCATTTTCGCTTCTCGGCCTGGTTCGCGATGCTGTTCAGCGCCGGGATGGGCATCGGACTGGTGTTCTGGAGCGTCGCCGAACCGATCCTGCATTACCAGAACCCACCGACCGGCCCCGGGGGCACGCGCGAGGCCGCCGGTCAGGCGATGATCTACAGCTTTTTCCACTGGGGACTGCACGCCTGGGCCGTCTACGTGGTGCTGGGCCTGTCAGTGGCATACTTCAGCTTCCGCCATCAGCTGCCGCTGACCATCCGCTCGATCTTCTACCCGCTGATCGGCGATCGGATCCACGGGCCCATCGGTCACGCCATTGATACGCTGGCCGTGTTCGGCACGCTGTTCGGGCTCGCGACCTCGCTCGGCTTTGGGGCAATGCAGCTCAACACCGGACTCAACGAGTTACTGGGGATGCCGGTGGGGCCTGTCTGGCAGGTGGGCATCATCGCCACGATCACCGGGTTTGCCGTGGTCTCGGTGATCTCGGGGCTTGACCGGGGCCTGAAATGGCTGAGCGTCTTCAACCTCAGCCTGGCGCTGCTGCTGCTCGCGTTCATCTTCATGGCCGGCCCGTCGCTGTTCCTGATCCGTTTTCTGCTCGAATCAGTGGGCGGCTATTTCCAGCAACTGGTGGGCCTGAGTCTGTCCACCGGGGCCATGCAGGGCACTCAGTGGCACGAGGACTGGACCATGTTCTACTGGGGCTGGTGGATCGCCTGGTCGCCCTTCGTCGGGCTTTTCATCGCCCGGATTTCCCGTGGCCGCACCATTCGCGAATTCATTGTCGGCGTGCTCGCGCTGCCGACGCTGTTCGTGTTCGCCTGGCTGACCGTCTTCGGCGGCACGGCCCTGCATCTGGAAGTCTTTGGCGGCAACGCCGGCATTGCCGCGGCGGTCAGCGAGGACACCACGGTGGCCCTCTACCGAACCCTCGACGCCCTCCCGTGGTCGACCCTCACGTCGGCGCTGGCGACACTGCTGATTGCCACATATTTCGTCACTTCGTCCGATTCGGGGACGTTCGTTGTCGACTCGCTGATCTCGCGCGGCGCGACGCACTCGCCGCGCCGCCAGCGGGTGATCTGGGGCATTACCGAGGGGGCGGTCGCCGCGACGCTGCTGTTGATTGGCGGTGAAACCGCGCTGCAGGGGCTCCAGACCGGTGCCCTGACCGCGGGCCTGCCAGTGGCGGTCATCCTGGTGGTCTGCTGCTTCAGCCTGATGCGCGCCCTGCGCTACGAATCGACGGAATCGGATATTCAGCCCATTGCGAGAAAATAGAAAAGGTGACGCATGATCGAGACCGAGCTGGCGATCGTCGGTGCAGGCCTTGCCGGCATGACGGCTGCGCGGACGGCGTTTGAAGCCGGCACCCGGCCGCTCATCCTCGAGGCGGGGCATCGCATCGGCGGGCGCATCGAGGGCCTGCCCGACGCCGATGGACGCGTAGTTGGCGATCTCGGCCCTTCGTGGGTGTGGCCGGCCTTTCAGCCGGGCATCCAGCGCTGGCTGGACCGCCTCGATCTGCCAGTCTTCGATCAGTACGAGCACGGCGACGCGGTCCTCGATGGGTTCGCGCCGACCCCCATGCGCCATCAACTGCCCGGGCAGTTCGGCATGGCGCGCATCGTCGGCGGCCCCAGCCGACTGGTCGAGGCGATGGCAGCGCCGCTGGACGCGGGTTGTTTCCACTATGGCTCACCGGTCGAGTCGATCCGCCAGCGTGATGACGGCCGCCTCGAAGTCCACCGGCAGTCCGGTCCGCCGGTGATTGCCGGGCAGGTTCTGGTGGCGGCGCCGCCCCGGCGGGTTGCCGAGCGCATCACCCTGCCTGCTTCGATCGATCCGGGACTCCACCGGGCCCTTGCCGGGCAATCGACCTGGATGGCAGCTCAGGCCAAGGCGATCATCCAGTATGCACACCCATTCTGGCGTGATGCGGGACTTTCGGGCCGTATCGCCAGCCGCGTCGGGCCGCTTTTCGAGGCCCATGACCACACCAGTGCCGAGGGCGATGCCGCGCTGTTCGGATTTATCTCGACCCCGCTTTCCGAGCGCCGGGGGCGATCGCTGGAGCAGCCGATCATCGATCAGCTCACGCGCTGCCTCGGGCCGCAGGCCGCGCAGCCCGAGGCCGTGGTGATCCGCGACTGGGCCATGGATGACACGGTCTGTTCCGAGGCCGATCGCCGCGAGCCACCGGCCCACCCCTCAGTGGGGCCTGCGACACTGCGGGCCCCGCACCTGGGCGGACGGTTGTGGTTCTGCGCAGCGGAAACGGCCGACCAGAGCACGGGCCTGCTGGAGGGCGCGCTGCTGGCCGGCGAAGCCGCCGCCCGAGGCGCTCTGGAGCAACGCCCTCAGGTGGCATGAATCCCATGCCGCGCTTCGACGCCTGTATCGGGATTGACTACTCGGGCGCGGCCACCGCCGAGCGCGGACTCACTGGACTGCGTGTCTACGAGGCCACTGCCGGCGGTTCCATCACCGAGATCCGGCCCACTCCGAGCGGCCGCCAGCACTGGAGTCGTCGGGCGCTGGCGGCATGGCTCGAGACGCGTCTGCTCACCGATGACCGCGTCCTCGTCGGCATCGACCATGGGTTCGCCTTCCCCGGCGCGTGGTTTGATGCCCATGGCGTGGCGCGCGACTGGGATGTTTTTCTCGACGACTTCTGTCGTCATTGGCCGACCGACCAGCCCGACACCCCCGTCGAATCCATCCGTCGGGGCGAATGCGGCGATGGCCTGGCCCGCCTCGGCAACGCACGCTGGCGCCGTCATACGGAGCATCCGGTGGGCGCGAAGTCGGTATTTCATTTCGACGTGCCGGGATCGGTAGCCAAATCAACCCACGCCGGGCTGCCATGGATCAATCGTCTACGCCATCGCCTCGGGCCGCGGCTGCATGCCTGGCCCTTTGATGGCTGGTCCATACCCGCGGACCGCTCGGCGATCGCCGAGATCTACCCGTCTTTATGGGCCGCCGACTATCCCCGCGACGGCCGGACGGCCGATCAACAGGACGCCTACAGCGTTGCCCGGGCGCTGCAGGCCGCCGATCAGAATCATCAGCTTGACGCCTGTTTGGAGCCGACGCTGGATGCCACCACCGCGGCGGCCGCAGCGTACGAAGGGTGGATCCTGGGGGTGACGGGCGTCTAGCCCGAAGCGCGGCGCGCCTTTTTCCGGCGCCAGTGCCAGAGGCCTTCCGCGGTCAGCCACAGATCCAGGCCAAAATCACGCTCAAAGGCGGCCCGATCCGCGCCGGCCGGCAATGCCTCGGCCCAGCCGCTGACGAGGCGCCGCTGAAGATCGTCCAGGGAGTCGCACTCAAGCGTCCAGTCAACGGCCGCATCCAGCAGGGTCTGGAGCCGGTCCGCGGCGGCGCGCGGTGCCTCGATCAAAGGGAAATGGGCCGGTGCCACGTAGCGCGGATCGATGTCACGGATGCGCTCGAGGGTCTGGCGATAGGCGTCAGGGTCGAACTGGGGGGGTGGCACGACGGGCACCAGAAACGGCGCGGCGCCCTCGGCATAGCCGGGATAACCCGCGCCGAAGGCGTCGCCGGCGATGAATACGGACCGGTCAGCGTCCAGCAGACTCAGGTGATGCCAGGCATGCCCCGGCGTGTGGATGACCTGGAGCTGCCTTGCGCCCGTCGCCACCATGGCGCCGTCCTCCAGCGCCACGATGCGCGTCGGGTCCACCGGGACGAGCGGTGCATATTCACGATCAAAGAAGGCGTCGCCGTAGAGCGCCCGGACGCCCGCCTCGAGCCGCCCGGGATCCACCAGATGGTCTACGCCCGAGGGATGCACCCCGAGCCGCGCTTCCGGCAGGGCCTGCATGAGCGGGCCGGCGCCCCCCGCGTGGTCCAGATGCACATGGGTGGGGATGACCCAGTCCACCGCCGAGCGGTCGAGTCCGGACGCGGCAAGCGCTTCGAGGATGACCGGGACGCTGTGGACGACGCCGGTGTCGACGAGGGCTGCCCGGCCCTGGTCGATGACCAGGTAGCAGGCCGTATGCGCCGGCCGCAGATAGCCGGTGTCGATCCGTATCAGGCCCGGCGCGATCTCCGTGGCGGCGGCGGTTGACGTTGTATCCCGCGACATCGCCGCCGGCCGCCTAGCGCCGCGCGATCCGCATCATGCCCCAGGCGACGAGACCGGCGCCGATGACCTTGAGAATCGCACCGGGGATGAACGGCACAAGGCCGGCAACCACCGCCTGCTCGGCACTGCCGACCCACACCGCAAGCCACGGCAGTCCCAGCAGATAGACCGGCAGGTTACCGATGCCCGCCGCGGCAATCGCGGTCAGCGGATGCCGGGCCCAGCCGTGAAACGCCAGCCAGCCAGCGACCCATGCCGCCGCCACCATGCCCAGCAGATAACCCCCCGTGGGACCCGCCAGATAGGCCGGCCCACCGCCGCCGACAAACACCGGCAGCCCCATCAGCCCCTGGGCCAGATAGGTCAGCACCGTCGCCGCCCCCAGTACGGGGCCATAGACCATGCCGAGGGCCAGCACCACAAAGGTCTGCATGCTGAACGGCACCGGCCAGAACGGGATCTCGACCCGCGCGGAAAGCGCCAGTAATCCCGTGCCCACCAGCACGCAGAGCGCCTGCCGGATGCGGTTGCCATTGGCCCAGTCGGATACCCGGGTGGGTGTGTAGGTCGTCATTACTGCCCCCTTATCTTGTTGGTCACTGACAGTAGCAAAACCGCCATCGCCCGTCAGCCATTGCGGCGGGTCCACAGCCGGCATTACGCTTGCCGTTTTAGGTTCGGAGAAAACGCAATGGATCGTCGAGGGTTCATCAAGGGCGCCGGCACCGGGCTGGTGGCCGCCGGCAGCATCAACGCGCCGGCAGTGATCGCGCAGCCGCGGCGCTTTCGGCTGAATATGCTGACGTCATGGCCGGCTTCGCTGGACAACCTCTACGGCACGGCCGAGTACTTTGCCGAACGCATCGAGGCCCTCACCGATGGGGACGTCCGGGTCCGCACCTCGCCGGGCGGCGCCGAGGTCGGACCGGTGGAGGTCTACGATGCCGTGTCCAGCGGCGCCTTCGAGGCCTGCCACACCGCGCCCTACTACTTCATCGGCAAGAATCCGGCGCACGGCTTTTTCACCTCGCTGCCCTTCGGCATGACCCTGGAGCAGCAGAATGCCTGGATGACCGCGGGCGACGGCCAGGCGCTCTGGGACGAGCTCAACGCCCAGGACAATCTGATCGCCTTTCCGGGCGGCAACACCAGTGCCCAGTGCGGTGGCTGGTTCAATGTCCGGATCAACTCGCCGGCCGACCTCCAGGGGCTGCGCATGCGCTTCCCGGGGCACGGCGGGCGTGCCATGGCCAAGGCCGGCGTGAACATCCAGCAGCTTCCCGGCGGCGAGGTATTCACCGCGATGGAGCGTGGCGCGCTGGACGCCGCCGAATGGGTCGGCCCCTACGACGACCAGATCCTGGGCATGCAGGACGTCGCCCAGTACTACTACCTGCCGAGCTGGGCCGAGCCCAGTGCCATGCTGGGCTTTTACTTCAACCTCGACGTCTGGAGCGGGTTCCCGGCCGATATCCAGGCGCAGATCCGTGCCTGCTGCGCCGAGGCGAACAACTGGATGGCGGCTCAGTACCTGGCCAAGAATCCGGTCGCACTCGAGTCCCTGAAATCGCAGGGGGTCGAGGTCCTCGACTTTCCCGACAGCGTCCTGGCCGCTTTCCGCAATGGCGCCGCGGCCGTGCACGAAGAGGACATGGACAACGAGGACTACGCCCGCATCTACCCCAACTGGTCGGCCTTCCGCGACCGGCTGCGCGGCTGGGATCAGGTGAACAGCTACCGGTACCGCGAATTCATCTACCGCGACGCCGACTGAATCAGCCGGCGAGTCCCGGCAGCCAGGTGACCAGGCCAGGGAAGGCCACGATCAGCACAAGCATCAGCAGCTGTATCCCGATGTAGGGCAGGATCCCGGCGTAAATGGCGCGGGTGGGCACCGCATCGGGCGTGACACCGCGCAGATAGAACAGTGAGAACCCGAACGGCGGCGTCAGGAACGAGGCCTGCAGGTTCATCGCGATCAGCACCGCAAACCACAGGGGACTCAGCCCGAAGCTCTCGGCGATCGGCGTCACCAGCGGGACCACGATGAACGTGATCTCGATGAAGTCGAGAAAGAACCCGAGGATGAAGATCGTCAGCATGACGAACAGGATGAAGCTCGTCTCGCCACCGGGCAGCGCCAGCAGAAAGTCTTCCACCAGCCATTGACCGCCCATGGCACTGAACACGGTGGCGAATACCGTGGCGCCCACCAGAATGGTGAACACCATCGCGGTCAGCCGGACCGTGGTGTCGGACACGGACAGCAGACTGCCGCGCGAGAGTTTGCCATAGGCGAGCGCCAGCAGCAGCGCCCCGAACGCCCCCATGGCGCCCGCTTCGGTGGGGGTGGCCAAGCCCACGAAAATCGTCCCCAGCACCGCGCCCACCAGCGCCAGCGGTGGGACCAGGCAGCGCAGCACCGCCAGCCACAGGGGGCCAGCCGGGCCGCGGTCGTCGGCACCCTCCGGCAGCGCCGGAGCAGCCAGGGGCCGGCGCCAGGCAACCAGCGCGATCCATGCCACGTAGGCGATGCCCAGTAACAGGCCGGGGATCAGCGCACCGACAAACAGGTCCCCCACGTTCACGCCCATCTGATCGCCGAGAATGATCAGGACAATGGACGGTGGGATGATCTGGCCCAGCGTGCCGCTGGCGGCGATGGTGCCGGTGGCGAGGCGCTGGTCGTAGCCGTATTTGAGCATGACCGGCAGTGCCAGCACGCCCATCGTGACCACCGAGGCGCCCACCACACCGGTGGCGGCGGCAAGCAGCATGCCCACCAGCACCACCGAGACCGCCAGCCCGCCGCGCAGCCGTCCGAACAGCCGGCCCATGGTCTGCAGCAGGTCCTCGGCAAGGCCCGAGCGCTCGAGCATGCTGCCCATGAAGATGAAAAACGGCACGGCAACCAGGGTGTAATTGTCCATGATCGAGCCATACACCCGCTGCGGCAGGATGCTGAGCCGGGCGACACGGAACAGCGGCTCCCACGGCAGGGCGATGCCCAGACCGGGCAGCCAGTCGCTGGCGATGAGCGTGAACAGCAACCCCGTCCCCGCCAGGGCGAAGGCGACCGGATAGCCGCTGAGCAGGAACACCAGCAGCACGGCGAACATGGCCAGGGGCAGAAGCTCGTAAATCATTGCGCCTCCCGCCCGGTCAGCGTGGCGGCGGCCTTGATCGCCTGACTGATCCCCTGGGCCAGCAACAGCGCGAAACCGATCAGGATGACGGTCTTGATCGGGTAGAGCGGCAACCCCCCGGGGTTAGGGCTGACTTCGCCCCGCGCCCAGGCCAGGGCGACATAGTCGACGCCATTGAGGAGCATGACCCCACAGAATGGCACCAGCGCGAGCAGCGCACCCAACAGATCCACCCACGCCCGCGTGCGGGCGCTGAATCGGGACTGGAGAATGTCGACGCGGATGTGCCCATCGTGGCGGAGCAGATAGGCGCTACCCAGCAGGAAGATCACCGCGAAAGCCTGGATCTGGCCCTCGAGCAGGGCGTTCGAGGACAGCTGCATGCCGAGCTCCGCGCCCAGATAACGGCCAATCACGTTGATCACCCCGAGGGCGATCATCAGCATCGCCACCCATCGCAGCGCCCGGCCCACCCGGTCGCTGAGCGCATCAATCATTCCTGAGAGCGTCAGCAGTCCGCGCATCACACGGCCACTCACCAGGCCGACTCCATCATCGCCACCAGGGTTTCGGCGGGCAGCACCACCGGGTTGCCCTTCATCGATGAGGACCGCTCGGCGGCCGCGGCAATCGCTGGCAGATCACTGCGCGCTAGCCCCGCCGAGCCCAGACCGGGCAGCCCCTGCGTACGGGACCACTGCGCGAGGTGATCAATGGCCGTGTCAGCCTCGCAACCCAGGGCGTCGGCGATCCACCCCTCCACCGCGCGGATCCGCGCGGCGGTTGCACCATGGGTGGCGGCGCGATTGGCCCGCAGGGCCGCTGGCAGCAATGCGCCGGCGATGGCGCCATGGGGCAGGTCGGTCATGCCGCCAAGCGGCCCGGCAAGGCCATGCACCGCACCCAGCCGGGCATTGGCGAGGGCCAGCCCCCCGGTCAGACTGACCCAGGCCATGTCGTCACGCGCGGCCGGATCCTCGCCCGCCATCAATCGCCGGAGCGCCGTCAGTCCCAGAGGAATCGCATCGCGGCAGAGTGCATCGGTAAACCGATTGGCCTGACCGCTGAGATACGGCTCAATCACCTGCGTCACGGCGTCGAGACCGCTTGCCAGGGTGACCGCGGCCGGTGAGTGATCGGTCAGGGCAGGATCGACGAGGGCCACTGCCGGGAGCAGACGCGGATCACGCAGTGACACCTTGCGGCGGGCCTCGGGCACGTCAATCACCGCGTTGCGGGTCGCCTCGGTGCCAGTGCCGGCCGTCGTGGGGAGGGCAATGAACGGCAGCGGCGTGGCATCCAACGCGGCACCGCCACCCACCACCTCGAGATAGTCCAGCACATCCCCCGCGGCCGGGATGAGCGCCGCCACCGCCTTGGCGGTATCGATCACGGACCCGCCGCCCAACCCCACGACCACGTCGACGTCGGCCTGACGCCCCAGCGCCACGCCGGTCTCGATGAGACCCACATCGGGCTCGTGGGGGCAGGCCAGGCACGCGCACCCGGTGCCCATTTCCGTCAGTCCGTCGACCAGCCACTGCGCCCGAGCGGCGTTGGCACCATGAACGACCAATGCCCGGCGGCCATGGGCGAACACGGTACTGACCGCCTCGACGGCCGTATCCCGACCAAACCGGACATGACGGGGCAGGTGCAGATCAAAGGCGGTGGACATGCGCTTCTCCGGGATTTTTCAAGCCGCCTATCGTCGCAGGCGGATGCCGGGTCGTCCATGCCATCAGATGCACTGTTTGTGTGCAGATCGCCCGGACTTGTCCAGACTGGTGCATCCGTGACATAACGGATCCCGGCACCGTTGACGGCCGCGGGTCGAGGAGGAGAGTCCACCCGATTGGCACGTAGTTTGCTTGAAACAGGGGTGCCGAACTGGCTTTGCACACCCTCGAGACAAAAGAGGAACGCGGGAATGAATAAGACAATCATCTCAATGGGCCTTGCCGCGACCGGGCTGCTGGCGTTTGCCGGCACCACACAGGCGGCCACCCTTCAGGACGTGCAGGATGCAGGGGAACTGCGCTGCGGCGTCAGCAACGGGCTGCCCGGGTTTTCACAACCCGACAGCAGCGGCAACTGGGCGGGCATCGATGTGGACACTTGCCGGGCCGTCGCGGCCGCGGTACTCGGTGACGCCGATGCCGTGGAATTCATCCCCCTGACCGCCGCGGAGCGTTTCACCGCCCTGCAGTCGGGCGAGATCGATGTGCTGTCGCGCAACACCACGTGGACGACCACCCGTGATGCGTCGCTGGGCCTGAACTTCACCGGCACCAACTACTACGACGGGCAGGGCTTTCTCATCAAGACCGCGCTCGGCGTCGACAGCGCCTACGACCTCGACGGGGCCGCGGTCTGCACCCAGGCCGGCACCACCACCGAGCTCAACCTGGCCGACTTTTTCCGGGCCAACGACATGGAGTACGAAGCGGTGGTGTTCGACACCTCCGAGGCGAGTGCCCAGGGCTTTGACAACAACCGCTGTGACGTCCTGACCTCGGACACCTCGCAGCTCGCGGCGCTGAAGACCCAGCTGACGGATCCGGATTCCGCCGAGATCCTGCCGGAGATCATCTCCAAGGAACCGCTGGGCCCCGTGGTCCGGCAGGGCGATGACGAATGGTTCAACGTCGTCAAATGGGTGCTGTTCGGGCAGATCAATGCCGAAGAGTACGGCATCACCTCGGAGAACGTCGAAGAGATGGAGTCCTCGGACAACCCGAGCGTGCAGCGTATCGTCGGCACCTCCGGCAACATGGGCGAGATCCTTGGCCTCGACGACGACTTCATGGTCGATGTGATCAGCCAGGTCGGGAACTACGGCGAGATGTTCGAGCGTAACGTGGGCCCGGACACGCCGCTTGGCCTCAACCGGGGCAATAATGCCCTGTGGACCGACGGTGGCATCCTCTACGCACCGCCGTTCCGGTAAGCGCACTACGGCGCAATGAAACCGCCCGGGCGTCGGATGCCGATGCCCGGGTGCTGACAACCCACTCACCCACGGCACAGGCCGGCAGTCATGAGCAGCGACCCGACACCGCTTAAGCCGGGCAACCCCAAACCCTGGAATGATCCGCGCGTCCGCTCGGTGGCCTTCCAGCTCATCGCAATCGCCGCCGTGGCCTGGATCGGATACAGCCTTTTTCAGAATACGATCAGCAACATGGAAAGCCGGGGCATCCGCACCGGGTTCGGGTTTCTGAATGAAACCGCCGGCTTCGGCATCATCATGAGCCTGATCGATTACAACGAAACCATGACCTATGCCCGGACCTTTCTGGTCGGGCTGACCAATACCCTGCTGGTCTCAGGGCTGGGCATTCTTTTTGCGACGATCGTCGGATTCATCGTCGGCATCGCGCGGCTTTCCACCAACTGGCTCGTGGCAAAGCTCGCGCTCGCGTACATCGAGATCTTTCGTAACGTCCCGCTGCTGCTGCAGATCTTCTTCTGGTACTTCGCGGTGCTCGGCACCCTGCCCGGCCCGCGGCAGGCCCTCGATGTCGGCGGTGTCGCCTTTCTGAGCAACCGCGGAATCATCATCCCCCGGCCCGTGTTCGAGGCCGGCGCGGGATGGATCGGCATTGCGTTGATCATCGCGCTGATCGCCTCGGCCGTGATGGTCACCTGGGCGCGCCGCCGTCAGGCCGCGACCGGCCGGATCTTTCCGGCGTTTCCCCTGGCGTCCGCGCTGATCCTCGGCCTCCCGGCGCTCGCCTACTTCGTCATGGGGCGGCCGGTGGGGTGGGATATTCCGGCCATGGGCGGATTCAACTTCTCAGGCGGCATCACCGCCATTCCCGAACTGGGTGCCCTGCTTCTGGCGCTGACGATCTATACCGCGACTTTCATCGCCGAAATCGTCCGCTCGGGCATCGTCTCGGTCAGCAGCGGCCAGACCGAAGCCGCCCTGGCACTGGGACTGCCGCCGCGACGCGTATTGCGACTGGTGGTCATCCCTCAGGCGTTGCGCGTGATCATCCCGCCACTGACCAGTCAGTATCTTAACCTGACCAAGAACTCATCCCTGGCAGTGGCCATCGGCTATCCCGACCTGGTCAACGTATTCATGGGCACGTCCCTCAACCAGACCGGTCAGGCCGTGGAGATCGTCGCCATGACCATGGCGGTCTACCTGGCGATCAGCCTGAGCATTTCGCTTCTCATGAACATCTACAATCGCGCCGTGGCGCTGAAGGAGCGGTAGCGACATGGCCCCGCATCAGCCCCTGCCCAATCAGCCCCCTCCGGTGACGCAGCGTGGCGTCATCCGCTGGCTGCGCGCCAACCTTTTCTCGAGCTGGATCAATGGTCTGGTCACTCTGGTGGTGGGCTACTACCTGCTGAGCACGCTCATTCCGCTGATCGACTGGGCGTTCATCGGCGCGGTCTTTACCGGCGATGGCGTCGACGCCTGTCGGCCCGGCAAGGCCTGCTGGATATTCGTCGAGGAGCGCTTCGGCTTTTTCATGTATGGCTTCTATCCCGAGGCCCTGCGCTGGCGGCCCACCCTGGCGTTCGTGCTGTTCGCCCTCGCCGTTGTCCCGCCGTTTCTGCCACTGCCAGCCAGGCTGCGGCGCGGCGTCGCCATTTTCGGTCTCACCGGGTTACCGGTGGGTGGGTATATCCTGATCGCCGGCGGTGTGTTCGGCCTCGAGTCGGTGGATACCTCCCAGTGGGGCGGGCTGATGCTCACCCTGATACTGGCCTATGTGGGCATCATCGCCGCCCTGCCCATCGGCGTCGCCCTGGCGCTGGGGCGACGCTCCGAAATGCCGGTCATCCGCGGCATCTGCGTGATATTCATCGAATTCTGGCGGGCGGTGCCGCTGATCACCATCCTTTTCATGGCCTCGGTCATGCTGCCGCTGTTCCTGCCGGATGGGGTGACCTTCGACAAACTGCTGCGGGCACTGATCGGCATCACACTGTTCCAGGCCGCGTATATGGCCGAGGTGGTGCGCGGTGGACTCCAGGCAATCCCGAAGGGACAGTATGAGGCGGCCGAGGCGCTGGGGCTGGGATACTGGCGCCGCATGCGGCTGATCATCCTGCCGCAGGCACTGAAGATCGTCGTCCCCGGGATCGCCAATACCGTGATCTCGCTGTTCAAGGACACCACGCTCGTATTGATCATCGGTCTGTTTGACCTGCTCGGTGCGGTCAAGTCAACGCTCAGCGACCCGGCCTGGAACAACGTCATGGCCGAAGGATATCTATTCGTCGCCTTCTGTTTCTGGGTATTCTGCTTTGGGATGTCGCGGTACAGCCACCGCGTTGAAAAGCAGCTCGATACCGACCATCGGCAGTAGTAAAGGACACCCGGCATGGAAAACAACGGCACGGGCTTCGAGGCCGAGACCCTGACCACCCCGGTTGAATCGGCCGCCAGTGATGAGAGCATCATTCAGGTCAACGACCTCAACAAGTGGTTCGGCGACTTCCATGTGCTCAACTCGATCAACCTCGATGTCCAGAAGGGCGAGCGCATCGTGATCTGCGGCCCGTCCGGGTCGGGCAAGTCCACGCTGATCCGCTGCCTCAACCACCTCGAGGCCCATCAACGCGGCCAGATCATCATCGACGGCGTCGAGCTGAATGAAGACGTCAAGAACATCGAGGCCATCCGGCGCGAGGTCGGCATGGTGTTCCAGCAGTTCAACCTGTTCCCGCACCTGAGCGTGCTCGAGAACTGCCTGCTGGCGCCCATCTGGGTCCGTAAGACGCCCCGGCGCGAGGCCATCGAGATGGCCATGCACTATCTCGAACGGGTGCGCATCCCGGAACAGGCGGACAAATACCCGGGCCAGCTCTCAGGCGGACAGCAGCAGCGGGTGGCCATCGCCCGGGCCCTGTGCATGCAGCCCAAGATCATGCTGTTCGATGAGCCGACCTCGGCGCTCGACCCGGAGATGATCAAGGAGGTCCTGGATGTCATGGTCGAGCTGGCGAGCAGCGGCATGACCATGCTGTGTGTCACCCATGAAATGGGCTTTGCCAAGACCGTGGCGGACCGGGTGATCTTCATGGATGACGGCCAGATCGTCGAGGCCGCGCCACCCCGGGACTTTTTCACCCGCCCCGAGCAACCGCGGACCCGCGAGTTTCTCGAACAGATCCTGCAGCACTGAGGAACGGATGATTGGATGAAGCGCGCTCTGGTCATCGACCCGGATGGCGACGAACAGCAGCGGGTCCAGAACATCCTCTGCAGGCTCTGGCCCGAAATTGACCTGATCGCTGTCTCCGACATCAAGTCGGCCCATGGGCAGCTTGGCCGCTCGATGCCGGGACTGCTCATCACCGACTTCTATCTGCCCGACGGCTCGGGGCTTGAGCTGATCGAGCAGATGCGCATGCTCTACCCCGATTCGCCGCGCGTGCTGCTGACCCGGCATGATGACGAGGCCCATCTGCGGGCGGCCCTGCGCCAGGGCATTGACGGCTATATCCTCAAGGACCAGGGCAACGACGGGATCCAGGCGCTATTCGCCGCCATCGGCAAGGGAGACCCCGGGCTCTCGCCCGAAATCACGCGCCTCGCGCTGCGGCAGTTTGAAGCGCCACTGACTGAGCCGGGGTCCGGCACGGGCTCTGAACCCGCCGATAGCGAAGCGGCCGGACTGACCCAGCGCGAGATCGAGGTCCTTGCCCTGCTCTCCCAGGGGCTCGATCGGCATCGGGTGGGCGAGGCACTGGTGATCCGGCCGTCCACCGTGGCCGGCCACATCAAGTCGATCTATCTCAAACTCAATGTATCGACCCGTGCCGAGGCGACCCTGGCGGCGGTCAAACTCGGCCTCGTCGACCTCGAACCGTAGTCACCCGTCCAGCGACACCAGCGCGGGATCCGCGGCAAGGTCGGCCAGCGTGATACCGGCCAGAAAATCCCGGATTTGATCGGACAGATCCGACCACAGGTCATGGGTGATGCAGTGATTGCCCGCGTCATCATGCCCACCCCCGTCATCCACCATGGCGGCAGCCGGCGGATCCACCGCCATGATGACCGCCGCCACGCTGATCGTGTCGGCCGCCCGGGCCAGGCGATAGCCGCCGCCCGGTCCGCGCATGCCATGGACCAGTCCGTCGCGGCGCAGATCGGCGAACAGCTGCTCAAGATAGGACAGGGAGAGCGACTGACGCTGGGAGATATCCGCCAGCGTGACCGGCCCACCGTCCTGATGCAGCGTCAGGTCCATGATGGTGGTCAGGGCGTAGCGGCCCTTCGTTGAAAGGCGCATGCAACCCCCTCCTAGACGGCCCAGCGTCTTGCGGAAGGCCTCAGCACGACCGCTTCGCCGCTGGCACTCGGAAAACCGTGTCCCTCGCCAAGACAGTAGCGCAGCCAGCGATAGAGGAACCGGTTGGCCCCCCAGCGCCAGGCCAGCGGCGCCTGCCCCGCGGTCTCGGTCTCAGTGGCCAGCACCTCGGCCACCCGGGCATCGTGATAGATACGCACCTGCAGATCCGGCAGCGACTCATCACCATCACGACGGGCAAACCGGTGGGTGAGCATCAGCGTGGTGGTGTAGGGGCAACGTTCAATGACTTCAAGATGCAGATCGGGGCCGCGGTCAACGCTCGAGACCTGCGCGTCACGCCGTCCGTCAAGCTGCGGCACCAGGCGGCGCAGGAAGATGTAGTTGCTCTCGTAGAGCTCCATGAGCGCGGCGAAACTGCCCTGCGGCGGGCGCTCTGCAACGAGTTGGCCAGGCTGCTTGATCATGCGCGGATGCTAGCACAGCCACGCGGCGTGGGACGCCCCCTGACTGGCATCAAAGCCGGGATTTTAATAGAGTCGCCGCGGAAGATGACGCGACTGGATGATCATCGCCGCGATCTCCTCAATGGACATGGTGGTGGTGTTCGAGAAAGGCAGTTTCTCCTGGTGAAAAAGCCCCTCGGCGCGAGCCGTTTCATACTGACACTGGCGCAGCGACGCATAACGGGTGTTCGCGCGCCGCTCGGCACGGATCTGGGCGAGCCGTTCGGGGCGGATCGTGAGCGCGTAGATCCGCTGGCGGAACGGCCGCAGCACTTCCGGCAGCCGGCCACTGAGCAGATCATCATCAGTCAGCGGATAGTTCGCCGCGTAGATCCCGTACTGAAGCGCCATGTAGATGCAGGTCGGTGTCTTGCCCGAGCGCGACACGCCGACAAGGACCACGTCGGCCTGCTCGTAGTGACGCACCGCGGCGCCATCGTCGGCGGATAGCGCGTAGTTCATGGCATCGATACGCAGCTTGTACGCCCCGGGATCGGCAATGCCATGGCTGCGGCCGATGGTGTGGCTCGACTCCATGCCGAGCTCGCTTTCGAGCGGGCCGATGAAGGTGTCAAAAAAATCAAGCACCACGGCGTTGACCCGCCGCAGCCGGTTGCGCAGGCCCGCATCGATGATGGTACTGAAAACGATGGGGCGCACGCCGCTGGCGCGTCCCGCCGATTCGATCTGCTCGATGGCGGCATCCACCGCGTCCGGGCTGTCGGTAAAAGGCATGCTCACCGGCGACGCCTCGAGCGCGAACTGAGTGAGCAGGCTGTGGCCAAGCGTCTCGGCGGTAATCCCGGTGCGATCCGATATGAAAAAGACACTGCGCGATTCAGACATGGCGGGACTCGACTTGATCAACGATAATCACGCATCAGTATACCGGTGCGGCACATACTTTTAACGGGAGAGCGGTAGTGAGCGAATATGTAGTCTGGTTCGAGTCGCTGGGCATGGACGATGTCGAGCGGGTGGGCGGCAAGAATGCCTCGCTCGGTGAGATGATCAGCAACCTTTCCGGCGCGGGCGTGCAGGTCCCCGGGGGCTTCGCCACCACCGCGCAGGCGTATTGGGACTTTCTGGATGAAAGCGGGCTGCGGCCGCGGATCGAGGCCGCCCTCGACGGCCTCGACATCGACGATGTCCAGGCGCTGGCACGGGTTGGCGCACAGATCCGCTCGATGATCATCGAAACCCCCTTCCCGGCGGAACTCGACGAAGCGATCGCGAAGGCCTGGTCGCAGCTGGTCGAGCGTTCGCAGAAAGCCGATCTGTCGGTGGCGGTGCGGTCCTCAGCGACCGCCGAAGACCTGCCCGACGCCTCCTTCGCCGGCCAGCAGGAGACCTTTCTCAACGTCCGCGGGCTTGACAACGTCCGCCGCACGATCCGGGACGTCTTCGCCTCGCTGTTCAACGACCGCGCGATCTCCTACCGCGTGCACCATGACTTTGCGCACGACAAGGTCGCGCTCTCAGCGGGCATTCAGGAAATGGCGCGCACCGATGTCGGTGCCTCGGGCGTGATGTTCACCATGGACACCGAATCCGGCTTCCGTGACGTGGTGTTCGTGACCGCCTCCCACGGTCTTGGCGAGACCGTGGTGCAGGGCTCGGTCAACCCCGACGAGTTTTATGTTCACAAGGCGACGCTGGCCGCCGGGCGGCCCGCCGTCCTGCGCCGGACGATGGGTGAGAAGGCCATCAAGATGGTCTATGAGGACGACCCGGACAGCGACGAGACGGTGCGGGTCGTTGAGACATCACAGGCGGAACGGGCCGGTTTCTGCCTCAGTGATGCGGATGTCGAGTCGCTGGGGCGTCAGGCGATGACCATTGAGGCCCACTATGGCCGCCCCATGGACATCGAGTGGGGTAAGGATGGCGAGACCGGGCGCCTGTACATCCTCCAGGCCCGGCCAGAGACGGTGAAAAGCCGCGACGGCGGCCAGAGTCTACAGCGCTACCAGCTCCACGAACGCGGTCAGGTGCTGGTTGAAGGCCGCGCCATCGGTCAGCGTATCGGCGCCGGCCGCGCCCGTGTGGTGGATGATCTCGAGGACATGCACACCGTCGAGGCCGGCGACGTCCTGGTCACCGACATGACCGATCCCGACTGGGAGCCGATCATGAAGCGCGCCTCGGCGATCGTCACCAACCGCGGCGGGCGGACCTGCCACGCCGCCATCATCGCCCGCGAACTGGGCATTCCCG
This sequence comes from Spiribacter roseus, assembly GCF_002813635.1. Lineage (NCBI taxonomy): Bacteria > Pseudomonadati > Pseudomonadota > Gammaproteobacteria > Chromatiales > Ectothiorhodospiraceae > Spiribacter > Spiribacter roseus. The sequence goes on from NZ_CP016382.1 coordinate 1,034,649, forward strand.
CGGTGGTCGGCACCGGCAATGGCACCGACCGCCTGCATGATGGCCTCGAGGTGACGGTGTCCTGTGCCGAGGGGGATACCGGCTACATCTACCGGGGCATCCAGGATTTCGAGATCCGCAACATCGAGCTGGGCAACATGCCCGAGCTGCCATTCAAGATCATGATGAATGTGGGCAACCCGGACCGCGCCTTCGACTTTGCCCAGCTGCCCAATGCCGGCGTAGGGCTGGCCCGGCTCGAGTTCATCATCAACCGCATGATCGGCATCCATCCCCGGGCACTGCTGGAGTATGACCAGCAGCCGGATGACCTTAAATCGGTCATCGACAATCAGATCGCCGGTTATGATGATCCGGTCAGTTTCTACGTCGATAAACTCGCCGAGGGCATCAGTACACTGGCCGCGAGCTTTGCCGATCAGCCGGTGATCGTGCGCATGTCCGACTTCAAGTCCAACGAGTACGCCAACCTCATCGGCGGGGCGGCCTACGAGCCCGAGGAAGAGAACCCGATGATCGGCTTCCGTGGGGCGTCGCGCTACATCTCGGAGGACTTCCGGCCCTGCTTTGAGCTCGAATGCCGGGCCCTGCGCAAGGTGCGCGAGGAAATGGGGCTGACCAATGTCTGGATCATGATCCCGTTCGTGCGCACCCCCGATGAGGGCCGTCAGGTGGTGGATCTGCTTGCCCGCAACGGGCTCGAAAAAGGTCGTGACGGGCTGAAGGTCATCATGATGTGCGAGCTGCCGTCGAATGCCGTGCTGGCCGACGAGTTCCTCGAGATCTTCGATGGCTACTCCATCGGCTCCAACGATCTCACCCAGCTCACCCTGGGGCTGGACCGCGATTCAGGACTGGTCGCGCACCTGTTCGAGGAGCGGGACCCGGCCGTCAAGGCGCTGCTGCACATGGCGATCCAGGCCGCCAACAAGGCGGGCAAATATGTCGGGATATGCGGCCAGGGCCCCTCGGATCACCCCGACCTGGCGCGCTGGCTGATGGATGAGGGCATTGATAGTGTCTCACTCAACCCTGACAGCGTGGTCGAGACCTGGCTGTACCTGGGCGGCGAGACCCACTGATGGCGGCCATGCCACGAGTGATCGCGGCGCATCATCTGGCGCAGCGCCTGGGCGACCCCGGGATCCAGGTGGTGTTTGTGGGCGATGAGACCGTTCACGCTCAGGGCCACATCGAGGGGGCGACCTGCCTGCGCTATGCGGATCTGGTAGCCGCCCGGCCCCCGGCCAGCGGGCTGCTGCCGGATTCGGCCACACTCGCGAGGGTGCTGGCCGAAGCGGGCATCACCCCGACGCGGCATGTCGTTGCGTATGATGCAAGCGGCGGTGGCGCCGCCTCGCGACTGCTCTGGACCCTGGACTGCGTGGGTCACGACGACTGGTCGCTGCTCGACGGCGGACTGCCGGCGTGGCGGGCGGAAGGACTGCCACTGGTGGCCGACAACCACGCAGCCCGGGCCGAGGCGCCGCCCTACCCCGTCGATACGGCCGCCAGCCGCGCGCGGGCGGACGCCGACTACATCGAATCACACCTCGACGACCCGGATGTGGTCATCCTCGATGCCCGCTCGCCGGGCGAGTATCGCGGCGACGACGTTCGCGCGGCACGCGCCGGGCATATTCCCGGCGCCGTCAACCTGGACTGGACCGATAACGTCGACGCAGCCGGTGACGGCCGCCTGCGGCCAGCGGAGAGCCTGCGCGAGGCCTATGCCGCACTCGGCGTAACGCCCGAGCGCGAGGTGATCACGCACTGCCAGACGCATCACCGCTCATCGCTGAGCTATGTCGTGCTGCGCTGGCTCGGTTTCGAGCGGGTCCGCGGATACGATGGGTCCTGGTCGGAATGGGGTAACGACCCGCGGCGCCCCGTCAGTGCCGGGAGCAACGCCTGAGCACGCCCGACATCAACCGCCCCGTGCCGCCTCGCACAGAAAACTGGCGCGGTAGTGGCGCAGCTCGGCGATGGAGTCGCGGATATCGTCAAGCGCCAGATGCGAGCTCGTCTTACCGGTGGTCTCGGCCACGGAAGGCAGCCAGCGCCGCGCCAGCTCCTTGAGCGTGCTCACGTCGATGTGCCGGTAGTGGAAGTACCCCAGGAGCTCGGGCATCACCCGATGGAGGAAGCGACGATCCTGACAGATGCTGTTGCCGCACATGGGCGACACCCCCGCCGGCACCCATTGCTCGAGGAATCGCAGGGTCTGACGCTCGGCCTCACGCTCATCCACCACGCTCTGACGCACCCGCTCGAGCAGGCCCGAGCCACCGTGCTGGGTCTGATTCCACTCGTCCATGCCGGCCAGCACCGACTCAGGCTGATGGATGGCCAGCACCGGCCCCTCGGCAAGCACATTCAGATCGGCGTCAGTGACGATCGTGGCAATCTCGATGACCTGGTCGCGATCGACGTCGAGCCCGGTCATTTCAAGATCGATCCAGATCAGATTCGTCGCCGAGTAAAGCATTGGTCTGCATTCCCCTTGCCTGCGTTGAGCCGGCAGTCTACCAAAGCCACTCCCCGACCGAGACACCCACGCCATGGATGAGACCGGCAGCCGCGTGATCGTGAGCAGCGGCAATCACTGCCTTGTGGCCGACTCGTCCGGCGCGCTGCATCGCTGCCACCCCCGCAGTCGGCGCGCGCCCCGTCCGGTCTGTGGCGACCGGGTGGACTGGTCCGCCGACGCCACCGCGGGCTGGATCGATGCGATCCGGCCGCGCACCAATCTCATCGAACGCGGTGACTTTCGCGGTCGACCCCGGGGACTGGCCGCCAATATCGACCGCATTGTCGTGGTGATCGCCCCACAGCCTGTCCCCGACGCCCTGCTGATCGACCGCTATATCGTCCTCGGCGAGGCACTGCGCATTCCGCTGCTCATCTGGTGTCACAAGCAGGACCTGGCCCCGTCGACGCCGACGGGGGCGATGCACGCCTTACGGACACGCTGCGAGCACCAGGGGATCGTCCTGATGACGGGCAGCCTCCTATCCGACGACGGGCTCGCCCACCTGCGGACCGCGACCCGCCATGAAGCCCTGATCCTGGTGGGGCAGTCCGGGGTCGGCAAATCGTCCATCACCCAGGCCCTCATCCCCACGGCATCGCGGCGTATCGGGGAAATATCCGCGACCAGCGGCCAGGGCCGGCATACCACCAGTGCGACCACTTGGTTCGAGCGCCCCGATGGGGGCGCCGTGGTCGACTCGCCCGGGGTCCGCACATTGCGGCTCGACCATCTATCCGCGAGTGACGTGGATGCCGCATACCCGGAGATTGCGGCGGCCACCCGCCGCTGTCGTTTCAATGACTGCCGTCACGGCCATGAGCCCGCCTGCGCCATTCGGCAGGGGCTGGAGAGCGGTGAAATAGACGCCGGGCAGTGGCAACGCTGGCAACGCCTTCGTGAGGAAACCGGCGGATGACGGTGTTTTTCGTGGTGCTGGCCGCAGCCGCCGGCACCCTCCTCGCCCAGCGTCAGGGCGTGGAGGCCGTGACCGGTGCGCTTCTATCAGCCGGCGAGCTGATCGCCCTGGTCATTCCACTGGTGGTCATCGCCATTGTCATGGCGGCCTATGCCCAGGCCCTGCTACCCCGGGAGATCGTTGAACGATGGCTCGGCCGTGATGCCGGCTGGCGCGGACTTTTCATCGCCATTGCCGCCGGCGCGGTCACCCCGGGCGGACCGTTCATGGCGTTTCCGCTGGTTGTCGGACTGCGTGCGGTGGGTGCCTCGCTGCCGATCTGCATCACCTACCTGACCGCCTGGTCGGTGCTCGGAATCCAGCGCATCCTGATCTGGGAATTACCCTTCTTTGGCGTCGACTTTGTTGTGCTGCGCCTTCTCGTGTCACTGCCCCTGCCGCTGATCGCGGGCGTCACCGCCCAATGGCTGGGCGAGCCGGTGCGCCGCTGAATGGTCTATGCCTATCTGAGCATCCTCGGCATGGCACTGACCCTTGGCGTGATGGGCCATCGCCACAGCGGAGTCAGCCATGCCAGCGTCATCCGTGGGGCGTGGCGACAGCTCGCTCCGCTGCTGATCCGACTGCCCATCGCACTGATTGCCGCAAGCCTTGTCGGTGAATTGATCCCCCAGGCGCTGTTCGGCGAGTGGCTCGGTGCCCGCTCGGGGCTCACCGGCGTTGTCATCGCCTCGGCGCTCGGCGGCATCCTGCCGGGCGGGCCGACCGTCACATTCCCACTGATCCTGGTGCTCGAGCGCGCCGGCGTGGGCACCCCGCAGCTCATCGCGCTGCTGACCGGATGGTCGTGTTTTGCCCTCCATCGTGTGCTTGCCTATGAACTGCCGACCCTCGGCTGGGCGTTCGTCTGGCGCCGCTGGTTGGTCAGCATGGTGCTGGGCCCGCTGGCGGGCGCCCTGGCCCTTTCCTGGCTCGGATGAGTCCGGCCGTTTGCGCTGATCAGAAAAGTTGATCTATAGTTAACTCAACTTGGACACGGAGACCGGGCAATCCGATACCCGATCGACCGCGCAAAATTCAGACTGCATGCGCTGTGCAGCAGATTCTCCCCTTTCCATCGCACCGGTGCAGGCGCGACCCCGTTATCAGCGGGTACTCGGGCCGCCCCGGCTGATGGCCAATCCTTCAATTAATCCAAGATAATGGAGAAAACCATGAGTAAGCGTCCTCTATACGCCCTCGTCCTCGCCGGTGCGATGGCACCCATGGCGGCCAACGCCGAGTGCGGCGAAGTGTCCGTCGCCGAGATGAACTGGACCTCGGGCGGCATCATGACCGGTGTCACCGAGTTCCTGCTCGAGCAGGGCTATGGCTGCGATGTCACGGTTGTGCCGTCGGCGACCACCACCGCGATCACCTCGCTGGCCGAGAACAACGAGCCCGACATCGTGCCTGAGCTGTGGGTCAACTCCGCCCCGCTGTACTTCGAGCTTGCCGAAGAAGGCAAGGTCGTGAAGGCCTCCGACGCCTTCAGCGAAGGCGGTACCGAGCACTGGCTCGTGCCGAGCTACCTCGTCGAGGAAAACCCCGAGCTCGGCACCATTGAAGGGATCCTGGACAACCCCGATCTCGTCGGCGCCCGTTTCCACAACTGCCCTGACGGCTGGGGCTGCCGGATCGTCAACGACTCGCTGAAAGAGGCGTTTGATCTGGAAGGCAATGGCATCGAGGTGTTCAACCACGGTTCCGGCGAGACCCTTCAGGCCGCCATGGCATCGGCCTATGAGGCCGGAGAGCCCTACTTCGGCTACTACTGGGGTCCCACCGCACCGCTCGGCAAGTACGACTTCGTGAGCGTTGATCTGGGTCCGTACAACGAGGAAGTCCACGACTGCAACCAGAACACCGAGTGCAACGAGGTCGGCGTCTCGTCGTTCCCGTCCGCCAGCGTGTTCAACGTCGTGACCGCGGATCTGGCCGAGCGCGAGCCGGAAGCCTTCGAGCTCATGCAGAACGTCACGTTCGACAACGACGTCATGAACGGTCTGCTGGCCTGGCATACCGATAACGAGGCAACCGTTGACGAGGCGGTCGTCTACTTCCTGCAGAACAATCAGGAAGAGTGGATGAGCTGGCTGAGCGAGGATGCCCGTTCCAACCTGCAGGGCATGTTCTAAGGGCACGCGCCTTGACATGACCACAGGCGTCGGGGCTTCCGCCCCGGCGCCTTTTCTCATCCCACGAAAGGAATCCGCCGATGGCGACCTACGATTTTATTTTCAATAGCCTGGGACTGCGCCAGTGGTGCGGCGAAAAAGGTGGTGGATCCATGAGTATGGATGACCTCCTGGCCAGCCAGAACACCGGTTCGCCCTCCCTATGGGAACTCCCGTTCCCGTCCCTCGACAACCTCAACGAGGCCTGCCCGGCCATTGCCCAGACGCGAGATCTGACCAGCGGTCTGGAGAGTGGCTTCCTTGCCATCAAGGACAGCCTCAAGTTCGTGCTTGACCCGATCACCCAGCCATTGAGCTGGTTTTTGAACGGCGCCCTCAACATGTTCCAGACCGTGCCCTGGTTCATCATGGTGCCGATCATGCTGGCCGTGGTGTTCGTCGCCTCCAAGTCGGTCCGGCTGGTGGGCATGGTGGCCGCCATGATCCTGTTCCTCGCCTTCATCGACCACTACGACTACGCCATGCAGACGCTGGCGATCATCTTCGTCTGCTCGCTGATCTGCGTATTGCTGGGGGTGCCCATCGGCATCGCCATGTCCCGCAGCGACAACCTGCAACGCGGTATCACGCCGGTGCTGGATATGCTCCAGACCCTGCCGCCGTTTGTGTATCTGATCCCGCTGATCTTCCTGTTCTCGATTACCGAGCCCAAGCTCTACGGCATCGCGATCATCCTCTACGCCATCGTGCCGGTGATCCGACTGACCAACCTGGGGATCCGGCTGGTCGACAAGGACGTGATCGAGGCCGCGGACGCCTATGGCATGACCGATCGGCAGAAGCTCTATGGCGTGCAGATCCCGCTCGCACTCCCCAACATCATGGCGGGTGTCAACCAGACCATCATGATGAGCCTGGCCATGGTCGTGATCGCCTCGCTGGTGTCCGCGCCGGGTCTGGGCGTGCTGGTGCTGCGCGGCATCCGCAACCTCGAGCTGGGTGTGGGACTGGTTTCCGGGCTCGGCATCGTCCTCCTCGCCGTCATCCTCGATCGTGTGACCAAGGCCGCACTGGCCCGCGTCAACACGTCGCAGCAGTAATCACAGGAGGTCGATTCAATGAGCGATCAGATAAAGATCTCGATCCAGCATCTGTACAAGATCTTCGGTGACGACCCGGCCGCAGCGCTGGAACACGTCAAGGCCGGTGTCAACAAAACCGATCTGCTCGAGCAGTACGGACATGTCCTGGGGCTCCAGGACATCAACGTGGACATGGCGGATGGTCAGATCACCGTCATCATGGGGCTGTCCGGCTCGGGCAAATCGACGCTGATCCGGCACCTCAACCGCTTGATCGAGCCCACCTCCGGTGACGTCACGGTCAATGGCGAGAATGTCATCGCCTATGACGAGACCGCGCTGCGCCAACTGCGGCGTGAGCACATGTCCATGGTGTTCCAGAAGTTCGGCCTGCTGCCCCATCGCACCATCGCCGAGAATGCGGCAATGCCGCTGATCGTGCGCGGTGAAGACAAGCAGGCCGCCCTGGAGGAAGCCAGCAAATGGCTCAAGCGGGTCGGGCTTCAGGGTAATGACAACCAGCACCCGCATCAGCTCTCCGGTGGCATGCAGCAGCGGGTCGGTATCGCACGGGCGCTGACGTCCAACTCCGACATCATGCTGATGGACGAGGCCTTCTCGGCACTCGATCCGTTGATCCGCACCGACATGCAGGACCTGCTGCTCGAGCTGCAGCAGGAACTGCACAAGACCATCGTGTTCATCACCCATGACCTGGACGAGGCGCTGAAGCTCGCCGACCATCTGGTGATTCTCAAGGACGGCTATACGGTGCAGCAGGGCGAGCCGCAGGACATCCTCCTGCGACCCAATGACCCCTACATCATCGACTTCATCAGCGACATCAACCGCGCCCGCGTGCTGCGGGTCCGCTCGGTGATGCAGCACACCCGCGAGCCCATTGACGGCCCCGTTGCGGGAGAGATCGACGAGGAGTCCAACCTCGAGTCGGTGATTGCCGCCTCGGATGGTGACACCGGGTTGGTCTATCGGGTGACCAAGGACGGAGAGCAGGTGGGCATGATCGACATGCAGACCCTGGTCAAGGCCCTTGTGCCCACCAGCGCGGCGGTGGATGGCGTGCGCGGCAATTACTGAGCCGACTGCCCGCGGGTAGAAAAAGGGGCCACGCCATCGGCGTCGGCCCTTTTTTTGTGCTCAGACGAGAGGGTCAGCGGTCTTCGGCAAAGGCGTCGAATGCCTCCAGCGCCTGAGCGCCATAGACGAATGCCGGGCCGCCGCCCATGTAGAGGCAGACCCCGATGGTCTCCAGCACCTCGGCGCGGGTCGCGCCGTACTCGGCCGCCGCCTTGGCATGAAAGGCGATGCAGCCCTCGCAGCGAATCGCCACACCAATGGACAGCGCCATCAGCTCCTTGTCCTTGGCACTGAGCGCGCCGTCCTTTTCCGCCGCCTTCGAGAGCTGGGTAAAGCCCTTGGCGACTTCGGGATGCCCCTTGCCGAAGGACTGCATGAGCTTGGTCAGCTCGTCGGTTGTGTTCGCCCAATCCTTGTACATCGATGACTCCTTGACGTCTTACTGAAAGTTACCCGTCTCGAAGGCAAGCACTGCCACCGAGACATGCGCGTCGGCCCGCGCCTGCGAGGCGAGCTGTTCGGCATCGAGAAGCCCGTTCTGTGCGGCCAGCACATCGGGCAGATTGCCGACCCCCTCGCGATAGGCCGAGAGCGTCGCCTCGGCCGTCCGGCGCGAGGCCGCCACCAGGGATTCGGCACTGCGCACCGCCTCGACCGCGGTCCGCATGCCCTCATAAGCCGTGATGATGGCCGCCTCGGCCTCATTACGCACGGCAGCGAGGGCCGCTTCGGCGCCCGCCACTTCGGCTGCCGCGGCGCTGCGTCGACTCTCCCGAAGCCCACCATTGAAGATGGGCACCTCGAGCGTCAACAGCGCAAGGCTGTCCGTCGCGGGTAGATCAAATCGATTACGATTGATCGCCAGCCCACCCTCGTTACGAGCCAGCGACGCCACCACACCGACTTTGGGCTGGAATTCGGCCTCGGCACCAGCCTGTGCAGCGCGCTGCGCCTGGAGATTGAGCACGGCCTGGAGAATGTCGGGCCGGTGCACCAGGGCGTCGCGGACAAGACCATCCAGCCGCTGGGTCATCTCCACCGGCAAAGGCATGGGCCCCGTGGCGATCGCCAGATCATCATCCGGCGCGACACCCACGCTTGCCAGCAGGGCGGCGCGCGCGCTCCGGGCCTCGCCCCGGGCGCGTAGATCATCAAGCTGGGCCTGCGCCAGCGCCTGCTCGGCCTGGGCGACCTCGACAACATCGCCCAGGCCCTGATCCCGCCGGGCCCGAGCGGCCGCCAGAATCCGCCGGCTATTGGCAAGCGCCTCTGCCGCCGCCTCCGCTTGGGTGCGCGCCGATCGCAGCTCGTGGTACTCGCGGGTCACATCGAGCACCGTTTCCTGGTGGGCCAGGTTGAACCCGATGTTCTCCGAGAGCGCGAGTCGGCGCGCGAGTCTGACAGCGGCATCGCGACCGCCGGAATCGTAAAGGAGCCACTCCGCATAGACCGTGGGCACGGTGGCCGTGGCGGTATTGTCGACGGTGGTACTGCCAAGTCCGGGCAGGTCATAGGTAATGTCGGAGCGCCCGCGCCCCATGACCAGTCCCGCGCCGATCTGCGGGAAATACTCGGCGCTGGCCGCATCCACGGCATGGGCGGCAACCCGTGCCTGCTCCCAGGCGACCCGCGTCTCGGGGTTGAGGCGCTGAGCGAGATCAATAAGCGCCGGCAGATCGTGCGGCGCATCCCCATGCACGGCTGGCATCGGGCGATCCGTCGCCCCCAGTGCCTGCTGGGCCTGATCGGTCAGCGTCACGGGCACATCCCACTCAGTCACTGAGCTTGCCGGCGCCAGCGAATCCATGCGCGGGGAACATCCGCAGAGGACTATGACGAGAGCGCTGGCTGCGGCGACTCGGCCGCGCAGGGAGCGGTACGGCATCCTGCGATCTCCTGGAGGTAATTGACGAGGGCCTGGTCCTTCGCGTCCGCGCCGGTGGCACGCAGTGACGGGTCGGCGGTGCGTGTCCATGGCGGCGCCAGGCGGCCCATGGCGAAGGTCTCGGCATCCTGCTCGAATGCCTCGGCAAACGCTTGCGTGTTGATCAACGGGGCACCGGAGGCCCGCGCCCGGCGACGCTCGAGCGTCGATGCCACGGCGAGGGTGGTGAACGCCTCATCGACGGCGGCGCCCCAGGCGGGGGTGATGGAATCGATTTCGACGGCCCGCTCGAAGGCGGTGTAATCCTGCAGGTCCCGCGCGCGCCCCAGGCCCGCGAGCACACCCGCGCGCTCGGGCAGCGGACTCCCCCGGAGTCCGGCCGCCACGGACCGGTAGGCCCGCTGAATCCCATCGGCGACATCCACCCGCATGGGCAGCGGCCAGAGCGCGACAAAGGCGAACGCGCAGGCCAGCGAGCCGAGCAGGATACCGATGATGCGCCCGGTGGCCGGCTCGAAATCGTAGCTCGGGCCGAAATTCACCCCAAAAGTCCCGAAGGCCTCGAGCACCACGAGAAAGAACGCGAGGACAATCTGAAAGCCCGCGTAGGCAATCCGCTCGGAGCCGACCCCGATCCAACCGCCAATGGATGCGACAACGAACACCAGTAGCGCGAGCTGGCCGACATCATTCATGAGTGGGACGAAATAGATCAGACTCAACGCCGCGATCGCCGCCCCGATCAGACACCCGATCATCCGCAGCGTCATCTTGTGAACCGACTCGCCCAGAGTGGCCTCTGAGACGTAGTAGCAGGTAATCAGGCAAGTGTGGACGCTTACCCACTCAAGTCCGGTAAAAAGCACGATGCAAGCCATCGCCGCCAGCGTGACCTTGGTGGCGAACTGCCAGTGGCGGGGTTCGGCCAACAACGCCCGAAACCCGACTGACTCGTTGGCGCGGGCGGGCGCCGCCGGCAGCGGGTCGCCTTTGAGAATACCGCCCACCCGACGCAGCTGCGCCGCCACGTCCTCGGCGGTGGCCGCGACCAGTGGCCTGTCGGCGGCGGACTCGGGGGCTCTCGCATGGACCATCGCCGCGGTGTCGGTCAGGGCCGCCGCCAGGCCGGACCGCGTGCGCTGATCGGCGCCGCTGGCGTCCAGGGCCGCCACCGCCAGCATCAGCTCGAGCAGCTCTCGGTCGAGCGCCTGCAGCCGCTGCCAGTCCGCCCGGGAAGTCGAGAGGCCCGCAAACTTATTCAGATCCTCGACCCGTGCCGGCGCCGCCGTGGCCCGTTCGGCAAAGGCCCGGGCATCGATCCGCCCGGCGAGCCGCTCCTCCACCGCCGCAAGCCGTTCCGCCAGACGATCTTCGACCACGCCCACCGCATTACGCCCGAACAGATACGCCAGCACCCCGATGGTGATCATCGCCACGATGACAATGGGCCCCACCCAGGCGATACCGCGAGTGAGCAGTTCGATCTCGTTGGGGATGGGCAGATTGACCACATCCGGCAGGATCACCAGAAACGTCAACAGCATCGCCAGCGTACTGGCGATGGGTCCGAGTGGCGTAGCGCTCGCCAGCCACATTCCGACAAATGTGATCACCGCGACCAACGCCATGCGCGCCGGTGGGTTATCCACCACCGCGGCGAGCATCGGGATGGACAGACCCACCACCAGGATCGAGAGTGCGGCGAAAACCACCGCCACGGCGATGGTGCCGTTGGCATCGGGCCGATAGGCGAAGAAAACCAGATAGGCGGCCAGACCCGCTTCGGGAATGCGAAGCGTCATGGACACCACGACGATGGCGGTACAGAGCCCTCCGATGGAGACGGCGTCACGAAAACGCCCCGGTCGCGGGGCGAGATCCGCGAGAATGCTCACCGCCCTCCTCCGGACTCAGGGGCCGCGCTCGCATCGGGCGTGAACACGACCCGGGCCGACGCCCCCAGCCGCCGCAGGTGATCCGGTGGGTTGTCGAGTTTGACGCGCACCGGGAAGCGCTGCGCCACCTGTACCCAGTCAAGCGTTGCCTGAACGTAGGGCAGCCGGCCGGCCAGATCGACGTCATCCGACAGCTGTATGCCCCGCCCAATGCTCTCGACCCGGCCCTTGACGGCCGTGCTGGTATCAATTGCGACACTCACTTCCGCGTCGCTCCCGGGGCGTATCCCGGCGAGGTCGGTTTCCCGCACGAGTGCCACCGCCTGCCAGGACTGGTCATCAATGAGGGTGAGGATCGATTCGCCCGGGACCAGGTACTGCCCCCTGGCCGCGGAAAGACCCACGACAACCCCATCGAACGGCGCCCTGACAGTGGTCTGCTCAAGCTCCCAGCGGGCGAGCTGTGCCGCCGCCCGGGCCGCATCGCGCTCAGCCTCCAGCGCCTCAGCGGTCTCGATGAGATCGACGCTCGCAACGGCCGCCTGTTGTGCCTGACGCAGCGCCGTCTGCGCATTGGCACGGGCGGTGACGGCTTCATCATAGGTCTGCTGCGAGACGATGCCCGCCTCTGCCAATGGGGTCAGGCGCACCACAGTACGCTCCGCCAGCGCCAGGTCGTCTTCCGCGCGCTGAATCTCGTCACGCGCGCCATCGGCGTTGGCAGCCTCGGCCTCAATCCGCCGGCGGGCGTCCGCCAGTTCGGCCTTGGCGGCGTCGAGCGTGGCTTCAGCCTGACTGAGCGCCATGGCGTAGGGGGCCGGGTCGATCGTGAACAGAACCGCCCCGGCTTTCACCGACTGATTTTCGCGAACGCCGATCTCGACAACACGGCCCGGCAACGGGGCGCCCAACAGCGTCGTATCCGCCGCGATCTGGGCATCACTGGTCCGCGGGCGCGTATCGAGCGTGCTCACCACCCGCTCGCCCATGATGCCGGCACCCAACAGCACGCCAATCAGCAGGCCGACCCCGATTATCCGGCGCCAGCGCCCCGGCGATCCCGAGCCGGCACCATGGCGGTCGGTGATTCGCTGGCGCATCGCCTCCCGGGCGCTCATCGCTGTCCCTGCCTTCTGACGGCGTGGCGATCAATGGCTGGCATAGAGGACCTCCCAGAGAATGAACGTCACCAGCAGGAAAAGCGCCAGATTGAACACCGGCCTGGCGGGAATCGCAGCCCCCAGACCCACCCAGCGCAGGATCAGCGTCAGCCCGATGGTGATCAGCGCCGCCGCCGCCACCACCAGAATCCAACCGGGGAAAAGGGTGCCAAACAGCGGGATCATTGCGAGCGATACTCCCGCACCCGGACCCAGGCGCGCAGATAGTTGAAAAACCCGCCGGCCAGGAACAGGACACTGCCGACCAGATACTGCGCCCCCAGAAAATCCGACAGCTCGATCGCAAGCCGCGAATCCCCGATGTTCCACAGATAGGGAATGGAGGCGGTGGTGAAGAGCACCGCGCCGGCCACAAAGCTGATGCCGGTCAGGGTGTATAGGCGCAGGGCGCGCGCACTGAGATGGTGGACCTGGAGCACATTGACGAATGGCGAGGCGGTGAACAACAGGCTGCCGATGATGAAGCACCAGGCGCCCGCGACCGTCAGGTCCACGAAGGTGAAGAACAGGACGCTGCCGACAAGGAACAGGATCGTGCCGATCAGATAGCCGCTGGCCGCAACCAGTTCGAGTGAACGCCCCCGGTGCGGCTCGCGCCGGTAGCGCAGCACCTCCAGCACATCATGCGCCGTGACCAGCAGATAGAGGATGGAGCCAATGAAAAAGCCCCAGACACCCCAGTTGAGTTCGGCCTCCAGCGCAGGAAAAAAGAACAGGCTGCCAAAGATGAACGCAACGCCGCCAAAGACGTAGAGAATGGCGTTAACGCTCTCCCAGACAAACGTGCGTCCCGCCTTCTCGGAGGACTCGAGCAGGTCATAGGCCCGGCTGCGGTTGACGAAAAGATGAGGCATGAGGTCCTGAAACCTGTCATCAATGGATCGGCGCTAGATATTGCCACGAAAAGGCCGCCGCGCCGAGTCTCCGGGGGATCCGACACAAAAAGCCCCGCCGGGGCGCAGTGGCCGCGGCGGGGCTTCGCTTCACGGGGTGAAGGGCTCAGGCGACGCGATCGAACCGATCGTTGTCCATCACCTTGGTCCAGGCGCTGATGAAGTCGTTGACGAACTTCTCCTGGTTGTCGTCCTGCGCATAGACCTCGGCATAGGACCGTAGGATCGAGTTGGAGCCGAACACCAGGTCGGCCCGGGTGGCCGTCCATTTGACCTCGTCGGTCTGCCGGTCACGCACCTCGTAGCGGTTGGTGTCCACCGGCTTCCAGGTGTTGCCCATGTCGCACAGGTTGACGAAGAAGTCGTTGGTCAACTCGCCGGTCCGGTCGGTGAACACACCCTCCTGCGTGCCGCCGTGATTGGTGCCGAGCACCCGCATGCCGCCGACAAGCACGGTCATTTCCGGCCCGGTCAGACCCAGCAGCTGGGCGCGGTCGAGCATGAGCTCTTCGGCGCTGACGACGTAATCCTTCTTCATCCAGTTGCGGAAGCCATCGGCCTCGGGCTCCAGGACATCGAAGGACGCGGCATCAGTCTGCTCTTCGCTCGCATCACCCCGTCCGGTCAGGAACGGCACCGTGACATCGTAACCGGCCGCCTTGGCCGCCTGCTCGATGCCGACGTTGCCGGCCAGAACGATGGTGTCGGCCAGGCTCGCCCCGGCATCACGGGCCAGCGGCTCGAGCACACCGAGTACCTTCTGCAGCCGCTCAGGCTCGTTACCGGCCCAGTCCTTCTGGGGCGCCAGGCGGATGCGGGCGCCGTTGGCACCGCCGCGCAGGTCCGAGTTGCGGAACGTGCGGGCGCTGTCCCAGGCGGTCGCGACCATTTCATCGATCGACAGGTCACTCCCGGCTATCGCCGCCTTGAGTGCATCCACATCGTAATCGCGGTTGCCCGCGGGCACCGGATCCTGCCAGATCAAGTCCTCATCCGGGACATGCGGGCCGATGTAGCGGTCCTTGGGACCCATGTCACGGTGCGTGAGCTTGAACCAGGCGCGGGCGAACACGTCGTCGAAATAGGCCGGGTCGTTGTAGAACCGCTCCGAGATCTCCCGATAGGCCGGGTCCATCTTCATGGCCATGTCGGCATCGGTCATGATCGGATTGAGTCGGATGGAGGGATCCTCGACATCAACCGGCTTGTCCTCTTCCTTGATGTCCACCGGCTCCCACTGCCAGGCGCCGGCCGGGCTCTTCTTGAGCTCCCACTCGTAATTGAGCAGCAGATAGAAGTAGCCGTTGTCCCACTCGATCGGCTTCGTGGTCCAGGCGCCCTCAATACCACTGGTGACCGTGTCACGCCCGACGCCGCGCGTCGTGTGGTTGTTCCAGCCAAGGCCCTGCTCTTCGACGTCGGCCGCTTCCGGATCGGGCCCGAGCAGCTCGGCATCGCCATTGCCGTGGCACTTGCCCACGGTGTGACCGCCAGCGGTCAGCGCGACGGTTTCCTCGTCGTTCATCGCCATGCGATCGAAGGTCACCCGCACCTGTTCGGCCGTAGCCAGCGGATCCGGGTTGCCGTTGACACCCTCGGGGTTCACGTAGATCAGTCCCATCTGGACGGCGGCCAGCGGGTTTTCCATCGTCTCGGGGTTCTCAACATCCTCGTAGCGCTCGTCACTGGGCGCAAGAAATTCCTTCTCCGAGCCCCAGTAAATGTCCTTCTCGGGATGCCAGATGTCTTCACGGCCATAACCAAAGCCGAACACCTTGAGGCCCATGGACTCATACGCCACCGTGCCGGCAAGGATGATCAGGTCCGCCCAGCTCACCTGATTGCCGTACTTCTGCTTGAGCGGCCACAGGAGGCGGCGTGCCTTGTCCAGGTTGGTGTTATCCGGCCAGGAGTTCAGCGGCGCGAAGCGCTGGTTGCCGGTGCCCCCACCGCCCCGGCCGTCGGATGTGCGATAGGAGCCAGCAGCATGCCAGGCCATACGGATCATGAGGCCCCCATAATGGCCCCAGTCGGCCGGCCACCAGGACTGGCTGTCCTTCATGAACGCCCGCATGTCATTCCACAGCGCTTCGTAGTCGAGCTTCTTGACTTCCTCGCGGTAGTCAAAATGCTCGCCCATCGGGTTGGTCTTGGTGTCGTGCTGGTGGAGGATTTCCAGATTCAGCGCGTTGGGCCACCACTCCATATTGTCGCTGCTCTGGCTGGTCGCCCCGCCATGCATGACCGGGCATTTGCCCGCTTTATCGATATCGGCTGCTGCCATAGCTCGTATACTCCGCTCGTGCCAATGGTTGCTCTTCAGGCTGCAGTTATAACAAACACAGCTGAGGATGGAAGTTGTTGCTGCCAATGGGGGTAATAGCTGGGAGCAATCGAGCGAGGCTTTCTGTTAGCTGCAATCAATAGGTGGGTCTGGCGGAGAGGGAGGGATTGATTCGGCCCTGCGGGCCTCACCCTACGGGCGCCTCGCGGCGCTCGGCGTCCCAATCGCTCTCGCGATTGGTCGAACCCACTATCTGCTTGTACCGAGGGTTCGAACCCCTGGCACTGTCAGACACAAAAAAGGGGCCCGCGGCCCCTGTTTTATGTCTGGCGGAGAGGGAGGGATTCGAACCCTCGGTACGGGGTTACCGTACACGCGCTTTCCAGGCGCGCTCCTTCGACCGCTCGGACACCTCTCCAGAACAGCGTGCAGGTTAATTCACACCCGGCTCACGATCAATCGGTGCGGTGCCCCGGGGTGTAAACCGAGCTGGGGAACGGTGTGACGTTGCCGTCCGCCTCAGAGATCTTAGCGGTGCCTTCCTTTTCGACCTCGTCGACTCGGACAATGGAGTGCATGGGCACATAGGTGCGCTTGACGCCTTCGAACTCGCTCTTGAGTTTCTCTTCGGCGGGATCCACGACCACCTGGGTGCGCTCGCCAAAGGTGAGCTCCTCAATCTCCACAAACCCAAGCAGCCCGCCATCGGAAATATTACGGGCATAGATTTCATATATCTTGCCCTGATTGTGGAAGATCACGCGATAGATATGCTCTGCAGACGCCATGCGGGTCCCGCCGGTGATTGCTGACATTAGCCGGGGAGCGTAACACGCGAGGCCATCGGGCACATTCGAGGCGGGAGGGGCGGACCGGGCCAGCCCCTGCTGCCCCGGCCTTTAACCGATTCAGTCCGCCGGCTGCTTGGCCACCCGCAGATACGGCTTAAGCGTTTCCCAGCCCTCGGGGAATTTATCCCGGGCCTGCTCGTCACTGACCGCCGGCGGGATGATGATGTCATCACCGTCCTGCCAGTTCACGGGCGTCGCGACCGTATGTCGGGCGTTCAGCTGAAGGGAATCGAGCAACCGCAGGATCTCGTTGAAGTCACGCCCGGTGGTCATCGGGTAAACCAGCATCGCCTTGATGCGCTTGTCCGGCCCCACGACGTAGACGGCACGCACGGTGGCGTTGTCCATGGCCGTGCGACCCTCGCAGCTGTCACCCTCGTCCTCCGGCAGCATGTCGTAGAGCTTGGCGACGGTCAGGTCCGTATCGCCGATCATCGGATAATTGGGCGCCGTCCCCTGAGTCTCCTCGATATCCTGCGCCCAGGTGGCATGGTTTTCGACCGGATCCACCGACAGGCCGATCACCTTGGTGCCACGCCTGTCGAACTCAGGCTTGAGCTGGGCCATGTAGCCGAGCTCAGTGGTGCAGACCGGCGTGAAGTCCTTCGGATGCGAGAAAAGAATCGCCCAGTTGTCACCGATCCAGTCATGAAAGCGGATCTCGCCTTCGGTTGTTTTGGCGGTAAAATCCGGCGCGAGGCTTCCGATACGCAGTCCCATCAAAACGCTCCATTGATTTGTGTTGGATAGCAATACCAGCACCGTATGACGGGACAGGCCCCAAACCAAAAGAATCATTTCTTATCTTTATATAACCGGATCGTATAAATGCACGCATGGGAAGGACAGAACTTCAGCGACGTCAGCCTGCTCACCCAACGCCGTGACCCCCGTCGGTTCCAGGTCGGCTGTGCCACCAGCAACGGCGAGGCCGTGGTGCTGCAGTGGTTTCGCAACATGCCCGAGATCTCGCAGTGGTTGCGACGCATGGAGCCGCAGCGCTGGGCGCTGCGGGGGCCTGCGCTGATTGCGATCAAATCGGCACTCGAGCCGATACTCACCCGGGTCGATGTGTATGGCCTCGAGGAGGACAGCCGCCTCGCCCACAACCGCATCACGGCCGATCATTACCAGATCCTCTGGTGGGGCGATTTCACGACCTTCGCGGCCGCCGGTGACCACTGGTCGGACACGTTTCTGACCCGCGAAGGACTCACGCCAGTGGATGCCGCCGACAACACCCAGGCGAGGACCCTTGCCGAAGCACTCCGGGCGCGGGTGGACGCCAAAGCCGACTGACATGGGGCAGCGCTTGCGTCGTGCGGGATGTCGGCCTTAATCTCGCCCCATGAGTAAACCGTGCATTTTCTGTGAGATCGTCGCTGGGCGGATGGATGCCGATGTAATCCATCGGGATGACCAGGTGGTGGCCTTTCACGACATTCACCCTCAGGCGCCCACGCATGTGCTGATCATCCCACGCAGGCACATCGAGAGCATGGTCGATATCCAGCCCGATGACGCGTCCCTGATCGGCCACATGCACCTGACCGCCAAAAAGCTCGCCCACGAGCTGGAAATCGCGGACACGGGGTATCGCAGCATATTCAACTGCGGCCGTGATGCCGGGCAGACCGTCTGGCATATCCATCTCCACCTAATGGGTGGGCGCAGCATGGGCTGGCCGCCCTGGCCGGGGAACTGAGCAGGCAGGCCGACTGGCGCCGACGCCCGGAGTTGACGCCGAGCAACATTGGCGCGTAATGGTTGCCCACGGCCGCGCGCGCGATCACTCCGCTTTTGTGGATATGGATGACCGGCGCTCTGCTTGGGCTGCCCGGCGGCCCCGGCCCCTTGCCTGACGCCATTCAGACCCTGTACGCGATAGCGCTAGGCATCGTCATTCTGCGGTCGGTGGGCAAGGCGTCATCGCCCCAAGGATGGGCGCTTGCAGTCCCCCTTGCGGCAGCCTTGGTGGTGCTGGCGGCCGGCAGCGTGGTGACCGCCATCGGCAGCGGACTGAACGATGAACCGCTGCGCGAACAAGGCCTCGCCATTGGCACCGTGGCTGGCGTATCAGCCCTGGCGGTACTGGCGATCCCGCGAAAAGCCTCGTTGCGCTGGGCATCGGAGCCGTCGATCCTGGTTATCGGCGGTGCAACGGCATTGCGCCTGATTGCACCCTACGACCCGGCCATTCTGATCGGCACGGCAGCGATGTGGTTTGTCGGCGGATTGCTAATCGCCCACCGCTGCCGGCAGCCGGTCTAGGTTCCCGTGTGATACTTGGCGTCAACTTCGTTGATCGCGGCCACGTTACCCGCCGACCGTCCCTGCGGATCAAACTCACAGGCCATGAACGCATCGGCTACCGACTTGGCCAGTTCCGTGCCAACGACCCGTGCACCCATCGTGATGATTTGCGCGTTATTCGAGAGTGCAGCCCGTTCGGCGGAATACGTGTCATGGCACTGGGCGGCACGAATGCCCGGCAGCTTGTTCACCGACAGGCAGACCCCGATGCCGGTCCCGCAGATCAGAACAGCACGGTCGTAGGTCCCCGCTAGCACCGCTGAGCCGACTCGGTCGGCGAGCATCGCATAGAACGGATCAGGGCCCCGCTCAGTCCGCGAGACATTCTCCACGTCATGGTTTTTTGCCAGGTGCTCGGCAAGCACCTCGGCCAGTCCTTCTCCGGCACTGTCACCGGCAACGGCGATTTTCATATCACTCTCTCCTGATAGCTGGAGACCACTCGGTCTCATGCGTCGGCGCAGCGGCCAACGATTTCCAGATAGTCCTCCGCCTGCCAGGCGGCGCGACCGATGAATAGCCCGTCAATATCGGGCTGGCGGACATAGTCACGGCAGTTCCCGGCGTTGACCGAGCCCCCGTAGAGACAGGGCACAGACCGGCCGGTCGCCGCGCGGGCAACCTCAGCAATCACGGCATGCCGGGCCTGGGCGTAGGCCGCGCTGGCCGGCGTCCCGCCCTCGCCGATGGACCAAACCGGCTCGTAGGCGAGCAACACCGTCGCCTGACGGTGCTCTGGGGCAACGCCACTCAGGGCGGCGCGGACCTGCTGCGCCAACACACGGTCGGCCTGCCCGTTGGCCCTGTCGGCGGCGGTCTCGCCAATACAGATCAGCGGTGTCAGACCATGACGCAGAGCGGCCGCCACCTTCTGCGCCACCCTCCCATCGGTGTCCCCGAAGTGCGTTCGGCGCTCCGAATGGCCCAATTCAACGAGGCTCGCCCCGCAATCCCTGACCATTGACGCCGATACCTCTCCGGTCCAAGCACCAGCATCAGCCCAATGGATGTTCTGCGCGCCGATCCTCACATTCGTGGCGGCGAGCGCCTCCGCAACCACCGCAATACTCGTATACGGAGGGATCACGAAGGGTTGCATATCGCTCGGGAAGGACTGGGGCGCCACGGCCGACGCCCACGTCAGTGCCTCATCCCGCGTTTTGTTCATCTTCCAGCTGGTGCCGATCCAAAGCTTTGCGGTTGCCATGCCGTTGCCGTCCTGTGATTTGCCCGACCCTGGGACTCGCGTTCTTTATAACACGCCAGGCCTTTTTTATAACACTTTAAATTGATAAGTTAACGCTCCAGTCCTTCCACGCCCGGAGCCCCTGCGATGACCATCGACCACGCCGATCTCACTAATTGCATCAGCGCCCTGACCATCGATGCGGTGGAAGCCGCCCAGTCCGGCCATCCCGGGGCGCCCATGGGGATGGCCGATGCAGCCACCGTACTGGCCCGCCGCCATCTCAAGTTCGATGCCTCAGCGCCTCACTGGGCTGATCGCGATCGGCTGGTTCTGTCGAATGGCCACGCCTCGATGCTCCTCTACGCCCTGCTGCACCTGACCGGAGTCGAGGCGGTTACCCTGGAGGCGTTGCGCAACTTTCGACAGATCGGATCGGCAACGGCAGGACATCCGGAGTTCGGCCACTTACCGGGTATCGAGACCACCACGGGCCCGCTGGGACAGGGGTTTGCCGCCGCTGTGGGCATGGCGATGACCGAGCGGTTGCTCCGGGCCGAATTCGGTGAACAGGCGGTGGATCACCACACCTACGTCCTGCTGGGCGATGGTTGCCTGCAGGAGGGCATCGGTCAGGAGGCCCTGTCGCTGGCCGGTCACCTGGGGCTTGGCAAACTCATCGTGCTCTACGACGACAACGGCATCACCATTGATGGCCCCACTGACGTCTCTTTTTCGGAAGATGTCCCCGCCCGATTCGCTGCCTGCGGCTGGCATATCCAGCAATGCGACGGCCACGATCCCGACGCCCTGGATGCCGCCATCGGGGCAGCGCGGGCCAATACCGACAAGCCCTCAATGGTGGCCATGAAAACCACCATCGGCTTTGGGGCGCCCACCAAGGCAGGGACCGCGGCCTCGCATGGTGCGCCACTCGGTGCCGAGGAAGCCGCCGGTGCCAAACACGCACTGGACTGGCATGCTCCGGCGTTCACGATCCCCGCTGAGCTGGCAGCCAAGTGGAAGGCCATCGGCGCCCGTGGGGCCGACGCGCGGCTGGCCTGGGAACAGCGCATCGATGCAATGCCGCCCGCGCAGCGCCGGGAATTTCTGCGCCGCATGGCCGGCGAGCTCCCGGACGGGTTCGAGCCCGCGTTCGACAGCGCCCGCCGGGCGCTACTGAGCGCACCGCAGAACGTTGCCACGCGCAAGGCCGGCCAAATGACGCTGGATGCACTGGCCGCCGCTCTTCCCGAACTGGTGGGGGGCTCGGCCGACCTGACCGGCTCCAACCTCACCCGCGTCCCGGCGGTCGAACCGCTCTACACCCGCGACGCTCCCGGGCGCTACATTGGCTATGGCGTACGGGAGTTTGCGATGGCTGCGGCCATGAACGGCATGGGCAATCATGGTGGCATCATTCCCTACGGGGGCACTTTTCTGGTCTTCTCGGACTATGCCCGCAATGCCATCCGCTTGGCTGCATTAATGAAGCAGGGGACCATCTTCGTCATGACCCATGACTCCATCGGGCTGGGTGAGGATGGTCCCACCCATCAGCCGGTGGAACACCTTGCAGCGCTGCGCGCGATCCCCGGTCTGAATGTCTATCGGCCGGCCGACAGCGTCGAGACGCTGGAGTGCTGGGCGCTTGCGATCCGGCATCGCCACGCCCCATCGGTGATTGTCCTATCGCGTCAGGCGACCCCGCAGCTGCGTCACGAGGCGACCAAGAAAAACCCCTGCGAACGCGGGGCCTACATCATTCGGCGCGTGGGCAGCGGCGACCATCTAGCGCTACTTGCCACCGGAACCGAGGTTGCAATCGCCGTGGCGGCCGCCGAGGTGCTGAGCGCCGAGCACGGCATTGGTGTTCGAGTGGTGTCCATGCCGTGCTGGGAGCATTTCGAAGACCAGTCGGCCACTGAGCGGGCCGCCGTACTGGGCCAGGCGCCGCGGCTCGCCATCGAGGCCGCCGGTAAGTTCGGCTGGACCCGCTACGTCGATGACGAGCGCGACGTGATCGGTCTGGACGGTTTTGGCGCATCCGGCCCAGGTCCGGCACTCTATGAGCACTTCGGGATCACCGCCGATGCCATTATCCAGCGCGCCAGAACGCGCCTTCGCCTCTAATCATAACGGAGACTGACTGATGAAATTCTTTGTTGATACGGCCATTGCCGACGACATCCGCGAACTCAACGACTATGGGCTGCTCGATGGCGTGACCACCAACCCATCGCTGGTCGCCAAATCCGGGCGCGACTTCAAGGAAGTCGTCGGCGAGATCTGCCAGATTGTCGATGGTCCAGTGTCTGCGGAAGTAGCCGCCATGGACTTTGACGGCATGATGGCGGAAGGCCGCATCCTGGCGGACATTGCCGATAACGTCGTGGTCAAGCTGCCCCTGACCCTGGAAGGACTCAAGGCCTGCCGGCGTCTGCGTGGCGATGGAATCCAGACCAACGTAACACTATGCTTTTCGGCCAATCAGGCGCTACTCGCCGCCAAGGCCGGCGCCACCTACATCTCGCCCTTCCTCGGCCGACTCGATGATATCCATCTGGATGGCATGGAACTGATCCGCGAGATTCGCGCGATCTACGACAACTACGGCTTCGACACCGAGATCCTCGCGGCATCCATCCGCACCGGCAACCATGTCAAGGAAGCGGCGCTCGCCGGCGCCGATGTAGCGACCATTCCGCCGGCGGTGATTCGTGGGCTTGCCCGCCATGTGCTCACCGACAACGGGATCGATCAGTTCATTCGCGACTGGCAGGCGACCGGGCAGTCGATTCGTTGAATAAGGCGTCGATCAGGCGGCGGGGCGACCCAGAATGCGTCGCGACGTCGCCTCGTCGATGATTAGACCGGTCAGTTTGCGACTCTCAAGCACGGCGGCGATGCTGGCTGCCTTGTCGACGCCGCCGGCGATCGCCACCAGTTCGTCGTCGCCGGTGTTCTCGAGCAGTGAGATGGTCAGAGTCCGCCCATCGAGTGGGGTCGCCACCTGTTGCCCGTCGGCATCAAAGAAGTGCCCCAGAACCTCACCCACGGCGCCCGCTGCGACAATGCCGGCCAGCTCGGATTGATCGATCATTCCGGCTCTCACGAGCTGAGCCTCGGTATCCACTGTGCCCAGACCAACGAGCTTGATCGGCGCCGACTGCGCCATCTCAAACACCTCGCGGACACCGCGCTGGGCGAGCAGGATGGACTTATCGTGGACACTGTTGGCGCAAAACGGCACCGGCATGACATGCGCGGGCGATTCGGTTCGCTCGGCGATGCGATACATAACGTCATGGGGATTGGCGGCGAAGTTGCGGGTCAGCCCGCCCAGCAAGGATACGAACCGGGTCTTGTCTCCGGCCCGCTGCGGCAACTCCCCCACTGCCGCGGCCAGGGTGCGCCCATGGCCCAGGCCGATTGGCCCGCCGCCGGATTGATCGATTACCCGTGCCATATAGCTGGCGCCGGCAATCCCCAGCGCCCGTAGCGGCAGCCCGGGCTCCGCCAGGTCAGGCGCCACCTCGCAGACCTGTAGATCATAGCGCTCGGACAGGGCGGCTTCCATTTCGAGGCACTCGATAATATCCCCGTCGATGCTCAGCTTGACCGCCCCGTCGGCGACGGCGCGGGCTATCAGGCGATGCGTCTTGACCGAGGTCAGACGGAGCTTGCGCGCCACCGCTGCCTGTGTGAGCCCGCCCGCGTAATGCAGCCAGGCGGCTCGCAGCCCCAGGCTGTACTCGTCGCCGCCATTTGCGTTGTTGCCTCGGCCCACGCCCGATCCTCCCTATCCGGCGAGATCCGCCGCCCCGGTATCGATGTGCGGCGCCCAGAACGCCACGCTCTGGGCAATCTGCGACACCACCTGTCGATCGTCCGGCTCACGTTCCTTGAAGCTCAGCTCCAGACAGATCTCGTTGTCCATTGCACCGCCCTCGCCGAGCGCCTCGAGTAGCGGCTGCGGCTGGATACGACCTTCGGCATTGTACGCCGGGGTAAAGGGCCGATGCCCTCCTTTGTCCATCCGGCTCTGTTTTATATGGATGATCGGCGAGTGCCGGGGTACGGCTCTGGCCCAGGCATAGGGATCGTGATCGGCCGGATCGCGGCTTGTGACATCACCATGATCAATATCGGCCATCATCCGCAGCGGTAAGGCGAGATCAGCCCGATCGATGCGCTGCTGCAATGCCAAGGCGGCGGGTATGGTCTCACCAAACTCGCGGCCAATGCTCATCGGCTCCCAGAACAAAAAGGTCAGACCCGCCCGTCGGGCATGCTCGGCCACCTCTGCCCAGCACTCCATCGCGGTATCAATCAGAGCTTCACGGCGAGCGGAGTCATCGAAATCGCGATAGGTGAAAATGGCAAACTGCGTGCCGATGGCCTGTCCGCCGATCTCGGCGATCATATCGGCATAGCGTTTGAACCAGTCAACATAGTAGGCGCGAACCCCGGGGTCGGGATGGCCGAAATGATTGAGACGCCCATAGGGCCCGGTCATCCCCGAGGTGACCCGCACACCGGTCTGGCGCAGCGACCGATCCATGCGGCGCATCAAGGCTCGCCGTGTCTCGGCCGGCCAGCTCGGATTGATGAACTCGTGGGTGAGCTGCAGATCCCGAATACGGATTCGCGACGCCACGGTTTCAATCAGATCCTCGGGCTCGGCAAAGCGGTTGACCAAAGGATTGGTATTGAGCGACAGGACAAGCGCCATTTCAGGCGGCCTTCCGGGTGCGCTCGCGGAACCAATCGGCGAATGCCTCCCGCTGGGCCTCGGTTAGATGCAGGCCGTGCTTGGTGCGTCGCCAGAGGATGTCATCTGGCGTGCGCGCCCACTCATGATCGATCAGATAGCGGGCCTCTGCTTCATGGAAGTCACCACCGAAGTGACGGCCGAGGGCTTTCAGCGAGTCGGCGCCGCCGACAATGTCGCTTACCCGTGAGCCGTACAGGCGCCCGTAGTGCCGGCGCACCCCGCGCGGCATCCACGGGTAGCGGGCCTTGACCGACTGCATGAACGCCTCGTAATCGGCATCCGGCATATCGCCGCCCGGCAACGGCGAGCGATCGGTCCAGTCGTCACCCATGGCTGGAAAGTAGTCGCGCATCCGGTTGATGCCGCGTTCAGCGAGTTCGCGAAAGGTAGTGATCTTGCCGCCGAAGACATTGAGTAGCGGTGCGCCCTTACTTTCATCCAGATCGAAGACGTAGTCGCGGGTCACTGCCGAGGGGTTACCCTGACCGTCATCGAACAGTGCCCGCACGCCGGAGAACGTTTCGAGCACATCCTCGCGCCCGAGTTGCTGCTTAAAGTAGCGATTGACTGCGGCGATCAGATACTCGATTTCCTCCTCATCAGCGACCACATCCTCGGCCCGCCCCTCCCAAGGGATATCCGTGGTGCCGATCAGCGCCTTGTCACCCTCGTAGGGGTTGATGAAGATCACGCGCTTATCGTGGTTTTGCACCAGATAGGCATTGGCGCCGTCCCAGAACTTGGGGACGATGATGTGTGAGCCTTTGACCAGCCGGACATTGCGGCTGGACTCGGCATTGGCTACGCGCGTGATCACATCGGTCACCCAGGGACCAGCCGTGTTCACCAGCGCCCGGGCGCGAAATTCACGGGTCTCGCCGGTCAGCGAATCCCGCGTCTCGATGTGCCAGCAGTCGCCCTCACGCCGTGCCATGGTACAGGGGCTGCGAGTCAGCACGGTGGCCCCATGTTCAGCCGCATCACGGGCGTTCAGCACCACCAGTCGGGCATCGTCCACCCAACAGTCGGAATACTCGAAACCACGCTTGTAGGCATCCTTGATGGCAGCACCTTCGGGATCGCGACGCATGTCCAGGGTGCGAGTCCCGGGCAACCGCTTACGCCCTCCCAGATGGTCATAGAGAAACAACCCCAGGCGAACCAGCCAGGCCGGCCGGTCCTCGGGCGAGTGTGGCAGCACGAATCGCAGCGGCCAGATTATATGCGGGGCGGAGTTCATGAGCACCTCGCGCTCAATCAGGGCCTCGCGCACCAGGCGAAACTCGTAATACTCAAGGTAGCGAAGCCCGCCATGAACGAGCTTGCCCGAGCGCGACGAGGTGCCCTCGGCCAGGTCGTCCTTCTCGCAGAGCACCACATTCAGCCCCCGGCCGGCGGCATCACGCGCCATCCCGGCGCCGTTGATGCCACCTCCGATGATAAACAGGTCGACGATCGGCGGATTGGACATTTCAGACTCCTCTAATGTCGGCAAGCTGGGCCCAGACGGGCGCAAGATCCTGTCGAGCGTGCTGGTAGGCGGGCAGCAGTGCGTGATAACGCTCGGTGACGGCGGCGTCCGGGTACTCGCGCTCGCCGAGTAGCGGCACGACCCAGTCGGCAATACACGATTCCATGTCGGGGTAGGCGCCGATGGCCACCGCGGCCATCATGGCGCAGCCTGCGGCCCCCGCTTCGTCGCGGCTGCAGACCCGCACCGGGGCGCCCACTGCCGATGCCAGCGCGGCCCGCAGCATTGGCGATCGCACCGCACCGCCACTCAGGCGCAGCTCCCTCGGAGCACCGCCCATCGCGGCATAGCAGTCCGCCGCTGCCAGCGCTACGCCATCCACCACCGCGCGCAGCATGTCCTTGAAGCCATGGCGCGTTGACAGGCCGATAAACGCGGCGCGGGCGCGGGCATCCACAAAGGGCCCGCGCTCCCCGGCTTCCGAGATGAACGGTAGATAGAGCAGTTCCGCCGGGCGCGTCTCGCGCAGCCAGGCGTCCAGCCGCGGCACCAGATCCCGCCCGCTCACTGGCTGCCCGAAGGTCTCGAGCACTTCGGCAAGCACCCCCAGCAGCCAGTCCATGTTGAGGGTTGCGGCCATGTTGGTCTGCACCTGTGTGACGCGGCCGGCCACCGGCAGACAGATGACATAACCGGTGCGCTCGGCATTGAGCACCACCTGATGATCCGCGCAGCTTTGCAGGTGCACACCAGTTGAACCGATGGCTGAACAGGCGGTGCCCGCCTCACCGGTGTGCACGCCGGCGCCCAGCGCACTCATGGCCATGTCCACATACCCAAGACAGACCGGAGTGCCGGCACGCAGGCCGGTCGTGGCCGCCGCCGCCTCGGTCAGTCCATGGGTGTGCTCGGTCCCTTCGAGTATCGGGGCCAGCAGCGAGCGCCGATGACTCAGGCCCAGCGCGTCGAGTACTGCGCTGTCATAGGCCCGAGTCCGGAAGTTGCCGAAGGTGAAGCTCGCTTCGGAGGGATCTGTCGCGGCGATGCCGGTCAACTGGAAATACAACCAGTCCTTGCAGTGAAAGGCGACTGAAGCCAAGTCCAGCCGCTCTGGGCAGTTACGGTCCATGTGCGCCAGCTGGGCACCCTGCTGACAGGTGTTCAGACCCGTGCCGGTGGCCGCGAAGCGGGTAGCGTTCGCCTCTGTACCCGACAGGGCCGCGGTGGTGGCAGCGGCGCGGGCATCCAGCCACAGCCAGGCATCGCCAACGGGCTCACCGCCAGGGCCGATCAACCAGGTCCCGTCCCCCTGCCCGGTCACACCAATGGCAGCCGTTCGCTCGCCAAGCCCGTCGATCTGATCGCTCAGGGCTTTAAGGGCATGGGCAGTATCCGACCACGTCTGAGTCAGCGACTGTTCGGCCCGGCCGTCATCGCCGGTGCGGTACTGGTTGGCCTTTGCCGAGACGCCGACTTGCCGGCCATCCAGCGTGAATGCCACCGCCTTGATCACTGATGTGCCGGCGTCGATCCCTACGATCAAATCAGGCTTTGAATCTTTTTTCATATTATGTAATTAATTTCATCTCTGCCATTGAGTGTCAACTGACGGCATGCCAGCTCCTGCCCTTGATGCCCCCCGAGACACCCCTTGACAGACTGTGTGACATATATCACTTTCAAGTTAAGTTTATCGCACAGAGTCCGGTCAGGTCCGCGATACCCAACAGGAGGAGAGGACGATGGCGTCAGTCAACGCCGAGATGCCAATGCGGCGTCAGCGCCGCCGGCGCGGGTGGCTGCTGGGTGCGGCGGTTTTCGCATTCATTGCTGCTGCCGGCCTCGATACTGCGGTGGTTTCCATGGGCACGCCCGCCGACCAGCGCGAGGCGGCATTCGATCCGGTGGGTTTCGGCAACGAGCACTTCCCGCAGATCCGCGATTACGTCGTCGACAATGCCGTCGACGCCCGCATGCTGAGCGAGGCGATCGATGCCGACAGCAGCGCGGCGGCTGCCGAGTACGGCGTCAGCGCCGGCGTCGGCGCGATCATTCCGGTCCATTTCACCGGCACGGTGGGTGAAGGCAGCACTGGCGTCTTCAACGTACGGGTCGACGGGTTATCAGCCGGGCGCAACATCCGCGTGCAGACCGGTCCCGCCATCAACGGCACCGACCTGCGTGACGCTACGGGAACCATCCGCTTCGGCCAGTTCACCAACCAAATCGAGTATCAGGACGCTGGTTCGGGCATCAACAACGCCATGAAAGCCGCGGTGTTCGAGGACCTTGACCGCGAGGCACTCTCCGGCCGGACGCTCGAGGTGACTGGCGTTTTCCGCCTGATCAACCCCGATAACTGGTTCGTGACGCCGGTGGCGCTGGAGGTCCGGTGAGCATGGCCGACAACGTCGTACTCGCCGCGCGCCACATCGCGAAGTCCTTCGGCGGCGTCCAGGCCCTCAAAGGCGTCAACTTTGATGTCCATGCCGGCCAGGTCACTACCCTGTTCGGCGAAAACGGCGCCGGCAAAAGCACGCTGATGAAGATTCTCTCCGGTGTGATGCAGCCCACCGCTGGCGAGATTCTGCTGGACGGCAGCCCGGTGGAATTCCAGTCAACCTCTGATGCCGCGCGCCACGGGGTGTCGATCATCCACCAGGAACTCAGCCTGGCGCCCAACCTGAACGTGCGCGACAACATCTTTCTGGGCCGCGAGATTGCCGGGAAGGGTGGTGTCGACTATGCCGAGGAAAGCCGCCAGACGCAGGCCCTGATGGATGATCTCGAGGAGGCCATCAACCCGCTTGCTCCGGTCGGCTCGCTACGGCTCGGCCAACAGCAGATCGTCGAGATCGCCCGCGCCCTCTCTGTGAACTCGCGCATCCTGATCATGGATGAGCCGACATCGGCACTCTCAGCCTCGGAGGTCGAGGTGCTGTTCGGGGTGATTCGCGAGCTCAAGTCGCGCGGAGTCTCCATTGTCTATATCTCGCATCACCTCGAAGAGGCGCTACAGGTCACCGATCACGCCGTTGTGTTGCGCGACGGCAACATGGTGGCGAGCGCGCCGCGAGACGAGATCGATCTTGCCTGGATCGTCCGCAGTATGGTCGGCAGCCACTTTGATCTGGGCACGCCCCCGGCACTGGCCCTTGACACCGATCCGGTACTCGAGCTCCGCGAGGTCAGCATTCGCATGGAGGCCGCCGGCGGCAAGGCGGTGACCAACCTCAACCTCAGCGTGCGCCCTGGCGAGATCGTTTGCATCTATGGACTCATGGGCGCCGGGCGCACCGAACTGCTGGAGTGCCTGGCCGGCCGGCTGCCGGCGGAAAGCGGCCAGGTCCTTTTGCGGGGCGAGGATATCAGCGAGCTGACCATTCCCGAGCGCATCGACAACGGCCTTGTTCTGGTCCCCGAGGACCGGCAGCGCGACGGGCTGGTCCAGACCATGAGCGTGGGCCAGAACCTCTCGCTGGCCTCGATCGCCGACTTCTGTCGTCGGGCGTTTGTCTCGGACCGTCGGGAGCACGACATTGTCGATCGCGCCATGAAGGAAGTGACCGTCAAAGCGGACAGCCCCGATGCGCCGATTACTTCACTGTCCGGTGGCAACCAGCAAAAGGTCGTGATTGGCAAGATGCTTGCCACTCAACCCACGGTCATGGTCCTGGATGAGCCGAGTCGTGGCATCGACGTGGGCGCCAAGGGCGAAATATTCCGCCTGCTCGCTCAGCACGCTGAAAGAGGCCTCGCCGTGATCTATTCCACCTCAGAGGTGGAGGAATGCATCGCCATTGCTCACCGCATCCTTGTCATGCACCGCGGCCGCATTGTTGCCGAGTTCAGTAATAACACCACTAAAGAGGAGATCATGGCCGCCTCGGGCGAAGCCGTGATCGCGTGATTGCCATGGAGAACACTCAAACCATGACCCAAGCCCCCGTTGCGACCTCGGCCTGGCGGCGCTTCAACCCCGGCAGAATCCTGCTCCAGGGGCGAGCGTTTTTTGCCCTGATCACTATCATCGCGGTTTTCTCACTGCTGTCTCCCCATTACTTCACGATCAGCAACTTCCTAACCATGTCCTCGCATGTCGCCATCTTCGGCCTGCTGAGCGTCGGCATGCTGATGGTCATCCTGACCGGTGGTATCGACTTATCGGTGGGATCCGTTCTGGCGGTCTCCGGAGTGTTTGCGGGTTTCCTCATGCAGGGCATCGAAATCCAGTCCGCCGGCGTCATCCTCTACCCGCCGGTCTGGGCCGTCGCCATCCTGACCCTCGGCTTCGGCGCATTCATCGGCGCCATCAACGGGATCCTGGTGGCCGTGTTCAAGGTGCCGGCCTTCGTCGCCACGCTGGGCATGCTGTACGTGGCCCGCGGGGTTGCCCTGCTCATGACCAACGGCCTGACCTACAACAACCTTGGCGGCAGCTCGGCGCTGGGCAACACGGGGTTCGACTGGCTCGGATTCAACCGCCTCGCGGGCGTGCCCATTGGCATCATCATCCTTGCCGTGGTCAGCCTGCTGGCCGCACTGCTGATCTCGCGCACCGCTTTTGGACGCTGGCTTTACGCCACCGGCGGCAACCACCGGGCCGCCGAACTCTCCGGCGTTCCCACCCGCCGCGTGACCATCAGCGTGTATGTGTTCTCGGGTATGTGTGCAGCCATTGCCGGGCTTGTGCTCAGCTCTCAGCTAACCTCGGCGGGCCCCACGGCCGGCTTTACCTACGAGCTCACCGCCATTGCCGGGGTGGTGATTGGCGGGGCGGCCCTCGCCGGCGGTCGCGGCACGGTTCGCGGCACGCTGCTTGGCGCCTTTGTCATCGGCTTTCTAGCCGACGGACTGGTCATCATCGGCGTCTCGGAATACTGGCAGCAGGTATTCACGGGCTCGGTCATCGTGCTCGCGGTTCTGCTCAACTCACTCGAATACGGCGGGCGCAGGACGTCCTGACGCCCGCACAATGACTTCACCGCCACTGAGACGGGGACAACCTCGCTGCGGAGGAGAGCCAGCCAAACCCGGCTGGATAATAAGCACCAACAGGAGATCAATCATCATGCCCAATCCCCTCAAGCATATCGGCCGGGCCGTACTGGCCGGCTCCATGCTCTTTGCCGGTGCCGCATCGGCGGAGGGACTCGTTTCAATCATCGTGACCGATCCGTCCAACCCGTACTGGTACACCGAAGGCGAAGTCGCCCGGCAAACCGCCGAAGAACTCGGCTACGAGGCCAATGTCGCCGCCCATAACGGAGACACTAATGCCGAGAGCCGCCTGATCGACACGGCGATCACCAACGAGTCGGCCGCGATCATCCTTGACCCCGCCAATGCCGATGGCTCGGTGGGTGCCGTGCGCAAGGCCGTCGATGCCGATATTCCGGTGTTTCTGGTCAATGCCGAAATCAACGAGGCAGGCCTCGCTGTGGCTCAGCTGGTGTCCAATAATGCCCAGGGTGCCGCCATCGGTGCCGCCGAGTGGGTCCAGCGTCTGGACGGCTCGGGTGACTACGTCGAGCTTTTCGGCAACCCGGCGGATAACAATGCCGCAACCCGATCCAACGGCTACGAGACGGTTATCAGCCAGTATCCGGATGTCCAGCGTCTGGCCATGGAGGTCGCCAACTGGGACCGCACCGAGGGCTACAACAAGATGGCAGCCATGCTGCAGGCCAATCCTGACATTGACGCCGTAATCTCGGGCAACGACGAAATGGCGCTGGGAGCCATCGCGGTGCTCAAGGAGCGCGGACAGCTCGATGAAGTGATGGTCGGTGGTTTCGACGGCTCGCCGGATGCGGTCGATGCAATCAAGGCCGGCGAGATGGCCTATACGGTCCTCCAGCCCGTAGCTGTATTTGCTGAAGAGGCTGTGCGTCAGGCGGACTACTACATCCGCAACGGCGAGCCCATGGTGGACGAAGAAAAGCAGCTCTTTGACTGCATTCTCATCACCGCGGACAACGTGGATCAGTACACCGCACCGTTCGTTCTCTCCGACTGAGTCAAGCCACGGGGTACCGGCGCAACCGCCCGGTGCCCCCTTCTTTTTTCCCTCCGCCGAGGGGCATATTCCATGGCCTGCCTGCTGGGTATCGACAACGGACTGACCGTCACCAAGGCGGTAGTCTTTGATGAACAGGGCACGCCGCTGGCGGTTTGCCGCGAGCGCGTCCCGCAATCCGTCCCGCAGCCTCATCATGTCGAGCGCGATATGCGTGTGCTTTGGGACGCGACCGCTCGCGCCATCCACGCCGCCATCACTCAGTCCGGTCGCGCGCCCGGCGAAATCGTCGCGGTGGCCGTCACGGCGCACGGCGATGGCCTCTATCTGGTCGACGCCCACGGCGATGCGCTGGGCCCGGGCATCCTGTCGCTGGACAGTCGCGCCGGCTCAACGCTAAGCAAGTGGAAGGCAACCGGGGTATCCGATCGCGCACTGGCGCTTTCTGGGCAGCAGCCCCACGTATCCGCGGCATCCACGCTGCTGGCCTGGATCCGCGATCACGACCCTGCCCGCTATGCGCGCATCGGTCATGTGCTGGGCTGCAAGGACTGGCTGCGCCTTTGCCTGACCGGTCAGGCCGGCATGGATCGCACCGAGGCCAGCACCGCCTTCACCGATGTAAACACCCAGACCTATAGTCCCGAGCTGCTTGAGCAGCTGGGACTGTTGGAGTTGCAAGGCTGCCTGCCGCCCATCCACCACCCGGCCGCGGTGGCGGGTCACATCACCACCGCTGCGGCGGCGCGCACGGGCCTGCTAGCCGGCACGCCGGTGGCTACCGGTTTGCATGATGTCACCGCCTCAGCCCTCGGTATCGGCGCTCACCGCGCGGATGTTGTCGGCATCGTGGCCGGCACCTACTCGATCAACGAGGTGGTATCGACGGCACCGGTTACCGACCCTCGCTGGTTTTGCCGCAGCGCCATCCAGCCCGGACAATGGAACAATATGGCCATTTCCCCGGCGTCCGCCACCAATTACGACTGGTTCATCGATACGCTTTGCACCGGCGAGCGCGAAGCCGCCGAGTCCGAGGGCATCAGTGTCCACAAGCACCTCTCACCCGAGATTGCCCGCGCGCTGGCGCAGCCATCGACGCTGCTCTATCACCCCTATCTATACGGATCACCCCACGGCGCCGTTGCCTCGGCGGGTTTTCTGGGCCTGCACGGCTGGCACGACCGCGGTGACATGCTCGCGGCGGTCCTTGAGGGCGTTGCCTTCAACCACCGTGTTCACGTTGACGCACTGCGGGAGGGCTTTTCTGCCACGGACATTCGCCTGACCGGCGGGATATCCCGCAATCCCCTGATCGCCCAGCTCTTCGCCGATGTCCTTGGGCTTCCCGTCACGGTGTCGGCCACCGACGAGGCGGCCGCCTGGGGAGCCGCCCTTTGCGCTGGCGCGGCGGTGGGCCTGTACGACGATGTCCAGAGTGATCCCCGCGACATGCAGGCGCTCGACACTCGGTTCGAGCCCGATCCCGTCCAGCAGACGATCCGCGATGGGCGCTACCGGATCCACCAGCAAATCGCTCAGGGCCTTATGCCCCACTGGGAAAGCCTGGCCAGCCTCGAAACACTGCAATGACAAAGGAGGCCCAGGCCCCAATGCGTGACGAAACCTTCGACGTCATCATCATCGGTGCCGGTATCAACGGCGCGGGTGTCTTTCGCGATCTCT
This sequence comes from Spiribacter roseus, assembly GCF_002813635.1. Classification (NCBI taxonomy): domain Bacteria; kingdom Pseudomonadati; phylum Pseudomonadota; class Gammaproteobacteria; order Chromatiales; family Ectothiorhodospiraceae; genus Spiribacter; species Spiribacter roseus. The sequence continues at coordinate 1,068,896 of NZ_CP016382.1, forward strand.
GCGAACAGGGCCTGCGCTGCCTGATCGTGGACAAGGGGGATTTCGGCGCAGGCACCTCAGCCGCTCCCTCGCGGCTGATTCACGGTGGCCTCAAATACCTCGAGACCGCAGAGCTGCGTCTGGTCGCCGAATCCACCCACGAGCGCAATCGGCTGCTTCGCAATGCCCCGCACGTGGTCCACCCCCTGCCCTCTCTACTGCCGGCGTTTTCATGGTTGCGCGGGACCGGGGCGGCGCTGCAGACCCTGTTCGGCGCCACCAATGCCCCCCGCAGCCGCGGTGCCTTGCTAGTCAAGATCGGACTGAGCCTTTATGACTTCTATGGCGCCCGCGACCGGGTGATGCCGCGGCATCGGCTGTTCAGCCGACGTACGGCGCGGCAGATGATTCCTGCGCTCACCCGGCGGGTGAGCGCCGCCGGCCTCTACTATGATGCCGTGGTGACCGCACCGGAGCGCATGGTCTTCGAGCTGATCGAGGACGGACTCGCCGCGCAGCCGGCATCAATGGCCTGCAACTGGACACCACTGCGGAGCTGCGACGGGGCTAGGCTTGTGTTTGACCGCCCGGATGGGACAACCCTCGAGGCACGCGGGCGGACCGTGATCAACGCCGCCGGTCCCTGGATCGATGCCGTGAATGCCCGCCTTGGGGAGCCTACCCGCTTGATCGGCGGTGCCAAAGGCTCGCACATCCTGCTTGATCACGACGAGCTGCTCCGACAGCTGGACGGGCGAATGATTTATTTTGAGGCAGACGATGGGCGCATCTGTCTCGTCTTTCCCTACAACGGCCGCGCCCTGGTGGGGTCGACCGATCAACCAGCGGCGGATCCGGATAACGTGCGCTGCGATGATGACGAGGTCGAGTACTTTCTCGACAGCCTGCGCAAGCTGCTACCCGGGCTGACCTTCTCGCGTGATCAAATCCTCTACCGCTACAGCGGCATCCGCCCACTGCCCAACAGCGACTCCGACGACCCGAGTCTGATCAGTCGCGACCACTCCATGCCGCGGCTCCCGGCGAGCGGCGATCGGCCGTTTTCGGTGCTGTCGCTGGTGGGGGGCAAATGGACCACCTTTCGCGCATTCGCCGAGCAAGTGAGTGACCATGTCCTGGAGGAGCTGGGCGCGGCCCGGCGCAGGCATACGCGAGACCTGGCCATCGGCGGCGGACATGCCTTTCCCGCCGATGCCAACGCCCGGACGACCTGGCTGAGTGCCCTCGAATCGGACACGGGCCTTACCGGTTCACGTCTGAATATCCTACTGGAGCGCTATGGCACCCGAGCGGCGGTCATTGCTGCTCACGAGGCGACGTCATCAACAGTCACCATCGACGGCGCACGGACGCATACCGAGGCCGAGATTGACTGGCTCGCGAGAAACGAGCGCATCGAGCACCTCGAGGACATCGTGCTACGGCGCACCCTGCTCGCCATCACCGGTCAACTGACGCGGGCCGGACTCGTTCAGGTGGCGCGCGTCACCGCTGCTGCGTGCGGCTGGGACGAACAGCGCACCCGGGCCGAGGTGGATCAGACCTTAGATGGCCTGCGCCGCAGGCATTCGGTGGAGCTTTGATGATCGTCGTGCAACCGCCGGGTACAGCGGCTATCCTGCGAGGAGATCCAAACCAAGGACCCCTCGTATGGCCATGACGGGCACGCAGTCCAACGACGCGCTGGATGCACTGTTCAGTGAGAAGGCACCCGCGGACAGTCGACGCGCAAAGCAGCTCGATCGCCGCCAGAAGATCACCGAAGCGGTGATGGCCGAGGGCTCTGTGCGGATCGAGGATATCACCGAGCGCTTCGACATCAGTCTGATGACCGCTCATCGCGATATCGATGAGCTTGTCGCTCGCGGGCTGTTACGAAAGTATCGCGGATTGGTATCAGCCGCGCCCACATCGCTGATCGAGGCCAGCGATGTCTACCGTGCCGCCCGCCAGCAGAGCGAAAAACGCGCGCTGGCGGAACTGGCCATGGAGTTCATCGACTCTGGCCAGGCACTTTTGATGGATGACAGCACGACAGTGCTGCAGATGGCCCCCTTGCTGGGCGAAAAAACTCCGCTGACTGTCATTACCAACTCGCTGACGCTGATGAATGCAGTCAATGAGATCCGCGACCTCGAGCTGATCGGCCTTGGGGGGCGCTTCCACAACTGGTGCAATGCATTCATCGGGCCGGTGACGCGCCACGAAATCAGCCGTTTCATGGCCGACACCTACCTGCTGTCCACCTCTGCGATCATGCGTGGACAACTTTTCCATCAATCCCCGGAAATGGTCGAGACCAAGCGCGCCATGTTCGAGGCTGCTCAACGGCGCATCCTGATGGCTGATCATGTCAAGTTCGAGCAGCGTGCGCTGTACCACCTCGCCAATATTTCGGAATTCGACGTCGTTATCGTCGACGATCAAGTCGATGCCCAGAGCCTTGCCATGCTGAACGAGGCGGACGTCGAGCTGCATATCGCCAGGACGCATTAATCGCAGGGCGAGTCTAGCGCACGGACTCGCGGTGACTCATGACGGTCAGCGCGGTCACCGAGGACAGAATGATTATCATGCCCAGGACCTCGGCAAGGGATAGCGCCTCGCCCAGGCCGATCACTCCATAGAGCGTTGCGGTGACCGGTTCGATCATCGCCACCACGGCCGCCATCGTGGGCAGCACGCCGCGCAGGCCGATGAAATAGCAGAGAAACGACAGCCCCGCGCCGATCAACCCGAACAGCAAAAACAACGGTGCGTCGGGCGATAGCGGCACACTGACCGCCTGAGCCGGGTCAACGAGAAAGGCCAGAGCGAGCACGGCAGCCATGAAGGCGACCGTCAGCGAAACCGGGGTTCTGCCATGAGAGCCGGCCGATTTGAATGCAAAGATGAACACCGAATACGAAATCCCCGAGAGCAGCCCCGCGAGCACGCCCCACAGACTGAATGCACCGGGGGTTGTCCGATATAGCCCGGTCAGCAGTACCACCCCCACCACGATCGCTGCAATCGCACCCAGCTTGAGCGTGGTGGGGCGCTCCGTACCGCGCGCAAACGACACGAAGTAGACCATGACCGGTGCGCTGTACATGAGGGTCACCGCCACGGCGACACTGGCCTCGCTGATGCTGATGAAATAGAAGGTCAGATTGCCGGTGACCCCCAGGCCCGCCAGCGCCGACCAGGCGACCAACGGGCGGGTGAGATTGAGGGAATAGCCCTGCAACCGGATCACCGCCACCCACGCCAGCATGCACAGAAGCCCGACAAGCAGCCGCCAGAACGTCAGCAGCTCCGGGGACCAGCCCGAGGTCATGAGCTGCCCCGCCAGCCCGCCTGCCAGTCCCCACTGAAAGGCGGCCGCCATGACAAGCGCAATCGGAAGCAACATCGGCATGGTCCCCGGTCACCGACTGAAAGGGTATGATTTGTGGTGACGATCAATCGACCAATATGGCGATTGAGGGTTCCAGCATCAATAAGCCCTGCCACGACGATTACTGAGCGTGGCGTTCAACTTTTCTGACAGGCCTTGGGCGCAGTGGAAGTGGATACAGCGAAGCCGGCGAACGAGAAGACCAATGTCGCCATTCTTGCCGTCAGCCAGGCGTTATTCCTGATTGCGGCCATTACTGTGATGACGTTAAGTGGCGTGGTGGGTCAGCAGCTGACGACCAGCCCCGCGCTGGCGACACTGCCGGTCGCTCTCATGCAGGTCGGTGCCCTGCTGGCCACCTTCCCGGCGTCCCTACTCATGAAACGGATGGGGCGTCGCCCCGGGTTCATCCTCGGCGCTACCGCGGGCGGTGCAGCCGGCGGCGCCCTGGCGGCTGCCGGCATTGCCCAGGACTCGTTCGTCCTGTTCAACGTGGGCAATCTGCTTTTGGGCGTCTATCAAGGCTTCGCCATGTATTACCGGTTTGCGGCCGCCGACTGCGCCAGCGAGGGCTTCCGAAGCCGGGCCATCTCTCTGGTAATGGCCGGTGGCGTCGCCGCCGCCTTTCTGGGGCCGTGGAACGCCAATTATGGCCAGAGCCTGTGGACAGCCCACGCCGAGGCGGGTCCCTATCTGATCGTGACCGCCCTGGCGCTGGTGGTCAGTCTACTCATGGTATTCCTCGATGTGCCGGCGTCGGGCCGGCCGGACAATACGGCCGCACAGCGACGTCTGCCGCAGATCATCAGCCAGCCGCGATTCATGGTGGCCCTGATGGCGGCTGCCATCGGCTATGCCGTGATGACTCTGGTGATGACCGCGACGCCCCTCGCCATGCGCGACAGCGGCTTTGCGATGGGCGATGCGGCTTTCGTGATGCAATGGCACGTGCTCGGCATGTTCGCCCCGTCGTTTGTCACCGGATCACTCATCGCCCGCTTCGGTGTGCTCAATATCCTGTTCGCGGGTGGAGTCATCATGCTGACGAGTGTTGCCATTGCCCTCAGTGGCCAGACCCTCCCCCAGTATTGGGCGGCATTGGTGGCGTTGGGCATTGGCTGGAATTTTCTGTTTATCGGGGGCAGCACCCTGGTCACCGAAACCCACACGGTTGAGGAGCGCGGCAAGGTGCAGGGCATCAACGACCTGGTGATCTTCGGGCTGGTCGCCGCCGGTTCATTGATGGCGGGCGCGCTGCTGCATCACCTTGGCTGGGTAGGCCTCAACCTGACGGTCCTCCCCTTCATCTCACTGACGCTGCTGGCGACCGCGACCCTGCAGTTAAGCCCGCGCAGCGTACGCGCCGCGGCCGCGAAGGAACCCTGACCGGAAGGCGCGCACAAAAAAACCGGCCGCAGCCGGTTTCCTTGATGTCTGGCGCGCCCGGGAGGATTAACTCGGCCCTGCGGGCCTCGTTCCCTCGCGCGCTGCGCTCGGGTCGAACCCATGTTCATTGGCTGGGGCTTCGAACCCTCCCGGGCGCGCACAAAAAAACCGGCCGCAGCCGGTTTCCTCGATGTCTGGCGCGCCCGGGAGGATTCGAACCCCCAGCCTCCTGATCCGTAGTCAGGTGCTCTATCCAGTTGAGCTACAGGCGCTGTGACGAGCGCGAAGTATGGCCAATTCACCCGGGGGCGTCAAGCGATGAGCAGCGGGCGGCCCAGACTTGCAACCGGGCTTTGCCGGTCTGTAGCGTATTGATTGAACGCTCAATCAATAGGATTTGTATGGACCATCCAATGCTCACTACCCGCCCCCTTCGCACCCTCGCCGGCGCCCTCGCCGTGGCAACCCTTTTCACCTCATCCGGCACGAGCGCCAACAGCATCGAACAGCAGCTCGAAGCCCTGCAGTATTTTCAGGTGATCGCACATCGTGGCGCTAGCGGTCACGCACCGGAGCATACGCTGCCCGCCTGGCAGCTGGCCCATGACATGGGCGCGGATTATCTCGAGCTGGATATCCAGATGACGGCGGATGGCCGGCTGGTGGTTTTTCACGATGAAACCATCGACCGCACAACCAATGGCGAAGGCCCTCTGCGCGACTACACGCTCGCAGAGCTGCAATCACTCGACGCCGGGAGCTGGTTCAACGAGGCCAACCCCAACCATGCGCGGTCAGACTTCGAGGGCGCCCGGGTAGTTACGCTCGACGAGGTCATCGATCGATTCGGCACCCAGACTCGATATTACATTGAGACCAAATCCGCGGAACGCGACCCCACGCTTGAGGCCGAGCTGATGGACACTCTCAGCGAACGTGGCTTGATTGAGGCCGGCGCCGTCGTGATTCAGTCGTTTTCGCAGGAGAGTCTGCGGGAGGTCGAGTCCATCAATCCGGACGTACCGCTTGTGCAGCTCGTGTGGTACTACCCCGAATCAGAGGACAGCGACACATTGATCGAGTGGACGGGCGTCACGCCAGGCCCAGGCACGATCACCGACGCCGATTTCGAAACGATCCGTGAATATGCCGTGGGTATCGGCAGCAACCTGAATTATCAGGGGGATGCGGTGATTGATGAGGCATTCGTCAAACAGGCGCAGGCCAATGACCTGCGGGTGCATGTCTATACGATCAACGATATCCCGGCGATGGAGCAGATGATTGACTGGGGTGTGGATGGAATCTTCACGGACTTCCCCGACCGGTTGGTTCGGCTGACCCGCTGAGCGCATGAAAAAAAGGGGGCGGATTCCCCTGCCCCCTTTTCGTTCCTCACAATGCCGTGGGTCTAGCGCGACACGCTGACGCCCTCGACTTCCATGCCGTCCTCGATCTGACTGCCGGCCAGGGAAAGCTCACCGGTTCCAGCATCTTCCTGAACAATCTCGAGCCCGGTGTCGTCGCTATCGTCATTGTTGACGGTGTGGACGTCGCTGATCTGTACAACCAGATTGCCGTCGGACTCTTCCTCGAACACGACACCAACCCCGCCATTGTCGCGGGACACCGACCCCATGACGGCTCCATCGACGCCGCCGGCGTCCTCTTCGGACATCTTGAAGCCGTCATCGCTGTTGCCGTACGCGACGGTGCTGATGTAGCGCAGGTTGCCATTACCCGGGCCGGCTTCATCCATGTCGACGCCCTCGTCGTAGTTGCCGCTGACGGTGCTCCCGATCATGGTCAGGTTGAGATTGCCGGAATCGGCCTCGTCATAATCAATACCGTCATCAAGATCCAGTCCGATCTCGTACTCTTCCACCGAGCCCGAGTCGTACAGCGACACCTCACGCTCGAAGCAGTTGTCATCGGGCGTGCCGGTCACCGCGGAGGGGATGTCAGAGGGCTGCATCATACCGTCCTGGAAGCTGCCCTCCGGCTCAGCCGGCATATACTCGGCGAGAACATCCGGATTGCAGTATGGGCCATTGTCGATGAACGCGGTCCGGATGATCGTCGAGTGGATGCTCCCGGCCTGACCTTCATCAAGCTCCAGACCGTCGGCGCCGACCCGGGCGAACTCCGAGCCATTGGCGGACAGGTGGATATCGCCCGCGCCCCGCTCATCGGCCCGGAGGCCATCGGCGTCGAACTTGCCAGTGCCGGCGCCATCAACGGTAACGTTCTCGAGCTGGATGTGCAGCGAGGCCGGCGATCCGCCTCCGGCGCCGCCAGCGCCGCTCCCGCAGTCATCGGCCAGCGTGCAGTCGGAGACGTGAATGCCATGGTTGGCGACGCCCTTCACGGATACGTTGGTCAACGCCAGCTGGACCATGCCGGTCTGATCCTCGCGGACATCAAGAAAGATCCCCTTGCCGGCGGTCTGCCCGTCCACATCACCGCGGTTGAGCACACTGAAGCCGCCGGGGCCCTCAAAGGCCAGATCGCTGATGGCCAGATCGCCACCATTCGCGCTCACAAGAAGGTCGGTGTTGGCATCACTGCGCACGCGCTGACCATTGCCGATGATCTCGAGCGGTGCCTCACCGGTGTAGACGAGGCTCTCATCAATCACGATATCGCCGCTCACGGTCATCACGATCTGCGAGGCACCACCGCTCTGCGAGGCAGCCTCCAGCGCCGCACGCAGTGAGCCTTCTCCAGCGTTTGCGGTGTCAGTGACAACCAGCGGGGCCTGAGCCTGCGCGGCGGCCGCCCCCATGATCGCAGCAGCGATGGTCAGGGCATTGAGCTTTCTCATGGTGAAGTCCTCTGTCGTAGGAATAACTCAGCAAGACGATAGGAGTTACCTGTGACAGTCCGATGACGCCGCGATGACCAAACGATGTCGTGGCCAATGAGCCCTCACCGGGTATACTCGCATTTTGCGTATTGCGGGGGCTCTTAGCATGTTGGATCGATACTTCGAACTGGCGGAAAGCGGCACGACGATCCGTCGCGAGCTGCTGGCCGGTCTGACCACCTTTCTGACGATGGCCTATATCGTCGTGGTCAACCCGAGCATTCTTTCCGAGACCGGGATGAACTGGGGGGCGGTGTTTGTCGCGACCTGCCTGGCCGCGGCACTCGGCAGCCTGATCATGGGGCTCTATGCCAACTACCCATTCGGGCTCGCACCGGGCATGGGCCTGAACGCCTACTTCACCTACGGCGTGGTGCTGGGCATGGGAATCGCCTGGCAGACGGCCCTTGGCGCGGTCTTCCTATCGGGCATTCTGTTTTTGATCATCTCCGTACTGCCCATCCGTGAGTGGCTGATCAATGCGATTCCGTTATCGCTGAAAATGGCGATCTCGGCTGGCATCGGTTTCTTTCTGGCGATCATCGCGCTGCAGAACGCCGGCGTTGTGGTCAACAGCGATGCGACGCTGGTCACGCTCGGCGATCTGACCGCCGTCCCAACGCTGCTCGCCATGCTCGGATTCGCAATTATGGTGGCGCTGAGCTATCGCGAAGTCCCGGGCGCCGTGCTCATTGGCATTCTGGCGGTCAGCTTGATTGGTGTCCCCTTCGGCGTTGCCGAGTTTGACGGGGTGGTATCGATGCCCCCGGATCCGAGCCCGACCTTCCTGCAGATGGACGTTGCCGGTGCGCTCGAGCTGGGACTTGTGTCCGTGGTGCTGGTGTTCCTGTTTGTTGATCTGTTCGACAGTACGGGCACTCTAGTGGGCCTTTCGCATCGGGCCGGCTTCCTCGACCGCGACGGTCGTCTGGGCCGGTTGCGCAGCGCACTGGTCGCGGATTCGGGCGCGAGCATCGGCGGCGCACTGTTCGGCACCTCGACCACCACGACCTATATCGAAAGCGCATCGGGTATCAATGCCGGTGGCCGGACCGGACTGACCGCCGTTGTGATTGCGGTGCTGTTCCTGCTCTCACTGTTCTTCCTGCCGGTGGTCAGCGCCATTCCGGGCTATGCCACCGCACCGGCGCTGCTGTTTGTGGCCTGCATGATGGTCCGCGGCCTGGCCGAGCTTGACTGGGACGACATTACCGATACGGGACCGGCCGTCGTGACCGCCATCGCGATGCCACTCACCTACTCCATTGCTGATGGCATGGGGCTGGGTTTCATTACCTATGTGCTCGGTAAGACGCTGGCGGGCAAGCCGACGGCCGTCCATCCAGCGGTGTGGCTGATCGCGGCCCTGTTCGCGCTGCGATTTGCGTTCATTTAGTAACGCGGACGACCTGAGCCGGCGTTGACGGCTCAGGTCCCCTTACCATTGCAAATCAGGAGCAACTCATGATCCGAACCGCACTGATCATCTCGCTGATCACCCTTTTAACCGGCTGCAGCGGCGTCCCCTTAGTGCCCGGCATCTAGTCTCAGATCATGCGGGTTGTGATGCTCGGTATGCGATCGCGGCATGCAAGACGATCACGACAAGCATCGCGACCAGATGAATCAGTATCGGTGCGGGGGTGGCCGCGAAAATCCAGGCCGCCAGCGGCAAGAATAGAACGGCAGCGCTCCAAAGGCCGGGGTTATAGCGGCGTAGCCGTACCGCCCAGACCACGTGCAATAACGCATTAACTGCGACGAGATAACCTGCCAATACGCCCCACGCCGGATCGAGCCGGGTGAGATAGAAAACCGCGAGCAGGGCAAACCATACGAACACGACATTGACGACCCAGATATCTGCCGCTGTCAGCCCTCTGCGCCTCGGCCCAAGCAGCTCGTTCAAAAAGGCCGCGAAGCGATCCGCATCATGCTCCTCGAACTGGTGGGCCATATAGATGGGCAATGCAAGATAGACCGGCAGTGCGATTCCGGCACCGATGAACGGATAAAGTCCGATCAGCAGTAGCGCCGCTGGGAGCGTTGCATACACCCAGTACTAAAAAATCCGGTTCAGCAAGGTCGAACGCTCCACTGTGCAGGGCGGCGCAAAAACTCAACAGCCCAATCGCCACGGATACCAAAGCGTAGTATTGGCTGAATTTTAATCAGACACAAGGAGGGTTCTGCCGGCAGGAATCCTGCGCAGAATCTTAGCCACTACACTGCCCTACCCACAAAAACGCGATCAGTAGCGAGCTCAAATGCCTGATTTTATTGGCGGAGAGGGAGGGATTGATTCGGCCCTCCGGGCCTCACCCTTCGGGCGCATCGCTGCGCGACGCGTCCCAATCGCCTACCGGCGATTGGTCGAACCCCGTCCGCTTGGCTCCGGGGGCTCGAACCCCAGCACTGCATCAGACACAAAAAAGGGGCCGATGGCCCCTGTTTTATGTCTGGCGGAGAGGGAGGGATTGATTCGGCCCTCCGGGCCTCACCCTTCGGGCGCATCGCTGCGCGACGCGTCCCAATCGCCTACCGGCGATTGGTCGAACCCCGTCCGCTTGGCTCCGGGGGCTCGAACCCCAGCACTGCATCAGACACAAAAAAGGGGCCGATGGCCCCTGTTTTATGCTTGGCGGAGAGGGAGGGATTCGAACCCCCGGAGCCCTCTCGGACTCACCGCATTTCGAGTGCGGCGCTTTCGACCACTCAGCCACCTCTCCAGCGATGTAGATTGTACAACATTCCCCGTCGCGAGCGAAAACCACGGTTGCCCCAAGCCGCTGGCTTTCGGACGCGCTATACTGTGGCGCTGAAATCGCGCTCAACAGGACGCCCATGGATCACGCATCGCCCTCTACCCTGTGCTCGGCCCCGCTTGGTTTTACCGCCTACGAGGCCATCCGTCATCGGCTGCCGGCCCCTGCCCGGCCAGGGGCGGCCCGACGTGCCGCCAACCTTGGCGAGATCATGGATCACTTCGACACCGTGCTGCTGGATGCCTTTGGCGTGCTCAATCGCGGGCAGGACCCCATCCCGGGTGTCCCTGAGCGGATCGCCGCCCTGCAGGCCGCCGGAAAGCGGGTCATGGTGGTCTCCAACGCCGCCGGGTTCTCGCATGCGACGTTGATGGCGCGCTATCAGCGTCTGGGCTACCACTTTGACGCCGCCGATGTGGTCACCAGCCGTAAAACCCTGGTGCGCCAGCTCGAGCAGGAGGCGCCGCGGCACTGGGGCATCATCGCCGGCCAGCAGTTCGGTCCTGATGAGTTCCCACCCCTGGACTATCGGATGCTGGCGGATGACATCGCGGACTATCACGCCGTTGAGGGCTTTCTGTTTGTCGGCGCCTCGGAGTGGACGCCGGCACGACAGGATCTGTTGACCAGCAGCCTCCAAGCCAATCCGCGGCGTCTGCTGGTGGCCAACCCGGATCTTCTCGCGCCACAGGCAGGCGGGGATTCCACCGAGCCGGGGACTTTCGCCCACCAGATCCAGGATGCCACCGGCGTCGAGCCGGCGTTCTACGGCAAACCGTTTGCCAACATCTTTGAGCTCGCCCTCGAGCGCCTGGGCCCCGGTATCGACCGCGAGCGGACACTGATGGTGGGCGATACACTGCATACCGACGTCCTTGGCGGCCAGGCGGCGGGGGTTCGCACGGCGCTTGTCACGCAGACCGGGGTGCTTGCCGATATGGATATCGATGCGGCCATCGACTCATCCGGTATCGCCCCGGACTGGATCATCGATCAGGCCTGAGCGCGGATCCAGCAGCCACTCCAGACCGCGCTCGGCGATCACGGGGCTGGTGGCCGGAAGGCTGAGGCGGCACCGGCCGACCACTTGCGGCATGCCGCTGACCTGGGTCCGGATGCTCGGATAATCCCCCACCCGGCTCTGTTCAATGACTCGGCCCTCGAAGGTCGTCCCCGCGGGGCTGGTGTTGCGCAGCGTGGTTCCCACGCCGGCCTGCCCGCGGTGCATCCGCCGGGCGAGGCGCGCGACGGTGCCGGTGCCTGTGGGGCAACCCCAAAGCACGCCGGGGTGACCATAAGTCCCGCCGGTTGCCTGCAGGGACCCCGGCGAAGTCTCGGTCTCGGGCCACATCCAGTGCAGAAACCGCGGCGCCCCGACATCACCCAGCCGCGGGTGCAGATCCTGAAAATCCGCCTGTACCGCCTCGATAATCCGTGCCGCCAGGGCAAGCGCATCCGCTCCGCCCGCGTCCGCCGGGCGCAGACCCAGCGAATCGGCGTTGACCATCACGTAATGACCACCACTCCAGACCAGGTCATACGCCACGGTCCCCAGGCCAGGCAGCTCGACCCGGGCATCGGCCCGATGCACGAAGGCCTCGTCCCCCTCGACGGTCACCCTGACCACCTGCCCATCGCGCCGCTGCACATGCGCATCAACCCGCCCGCCCGGGGCCTCGAGGCGCAGGCACTGCGTGCCATCGGGATGGGTTCCGGGGATGCGGCCACTCTCGATCAGGGCGCAGGCGGTGGCCATGGTGTTCGACCCCGAGAAGAACGGATAGCCCATCACCTCCATGATGATGAACGCCGCCTGGGCCTCGGGGTCATCAGGCAGCGTCAGCAGATCAACGCAGAAGGTCGGCGTGCCATAGGGGGGCTCGATCAGCAGCTGCCGCAGTCCGTCGCCCGGCCCGCTCAGCCACTCCATGCGCTCGCGCACGCTGCGGGTCGCGTCGGTGGGGACACCGGCGAACACCACCCGATGGATGTCGCTGCCCACGGCGACGTCCATCCACTCGAGCGTCCCCGGGTCAGTCGCGGACATGGGGCGCACCCACCCTGTCCCAGTGCCGGTCGGGAACCACCACGAGCTTGCCGACGTAGTCCTTGCCCATGAAATCGCGCTGGGCGTGATGAAAATCCGAAAGCCGATAGGTGGCATGCAGCAGCGGCCGGATCCGCCCTGCGAGGACGTGGCCCAGCAGCCGCCGAAAGTCACTGCGGCGCCCCTGGGAGGAGCCGTTGATCTGGAGCTGCTTGAGATAGAGGGTCCGCAGATCCAGCTCGACCACGGGTCCGGCGATGGCGCCAGCGGTAGTATAGCGCCCCTCAGGCCGCAGAATGCGGAGCAGGTCGTTGAAGTGCGGCCCGGCGACCAGATCGGCCACCACATCAATCGGCGCACCGCCGGTGGCCGCCTCCACGGCCTCCACCCAGTCGGCTGCGCCGCGATCGATCACCGCCTCGGCACCGATCGCCATCAAGGCTTCCGCCTTGTCAGCCCGGGTCACCGCATAGGGGATCGCCCCGCGCGCCCGGCACAGCTGAACAATCCCCGAACCCACACCGCCCGAGGCACCGGTGACCAGTACCCGCTCGCCGGCCTGCACGTTGGCGCGCTCGAGCATATGCTCGCCGGTGAGATAGGCACAGCAGAAGGTCGCCAGTTCCGCATCAGTCAGCGTGGTATCGACGGCATGGGCATTCGCGGCGGGCACACACTGATATTCGGCATAACCCCCGTCACGGCCATGGCCGATGTAGTCGATATCCGCGAGGCTGTCGTCGTCGCGATTGTAGAGGCTGAAGTCGATGACCACCCGCTCGCCGATGCGAGCGGCGGGCACACCCTCACCGACCGCCACGATGACTCCGACACTGTCGGTGCCCTGAATGCGCGGGAACGTCAGCGTCGAGCGGCCCCGGCGCCAGGTGGACACGGCATTGGGATCGGTGTCGCTGCCATAGGCGCCCTCGCGCACCCAGACATCGGTGTTGTTCATGCCACAGGCATGCACTTCGATGAGGACCTCATCGCCAGACGGCCGGGGCACCGGCACGTCATTGCGGTAGGTCAGGGCATCCAGACCGCCATGGCGGTCAAGCTGGACGGCGGCCATGGTCCGGGGCAGTTCAGTCGATGTCATGATGTGCCTCAGCGTTCGCGTCGTACCCGAAAAAAGTCCCTCAAAAGCGCCGCGCATGGCTCTGCCATCAACCCACCCTGCGCCGACAGGCGATGATTGTGGAGCGGATCGTCATGCAGTCGCATGGCGCCCCCGCAGGCCCCGGTCTTGGGATCAGTGGCACCATAGATGACCGTGTCGACCCGGGCATGGATGAGGGCACCGACACACATGGGGCAGGGCTCGAGCGTCACGTAGAGCTGGGTGCCCGGCAGGCGGTAGGCGCCCAGCCGCGTGCCGGCGGCCCGCAGGGCGACGATCTCGGCATGCGCGGTGGGGTCGTGGCGGCCGATGGGTTGGTTGCAGCCCTCGCCGATCAACTCGCCATCGCGTAGCAGCACCGCCCCCACCGGCACCTCGCCGGCGCCCGCCGCCCGTTCGGCCAGCGCCAGCGCACGTTGCATGGCCGCTTCCGGTGTCACTCCCACTCGATGGTGGCGGGTGGCTTGCCGGAGATGTCATACACCACCCGCGAGATCCCGTCGATTTCATTGATGATCCGCCGCGAGACATCATCGAGGAAGTCGTAGGGCAGATGCGCCCAGCGAGCGGTCATGAAATCGATGGTCTCCACCGCCCGCAGCGCCACCACCCACTCATACCGTCGGCCATCCCCGGTGACCCCGACCGAGCGCACCGGCAGGAACACGGCAAACGCCTGACTGGTCCGCTCATACCAGCCGCCGGCGCGAAGTGCCTCAATGAAAATGGCATCGGCGCGGCGCAGCAGGTCCGCGTATTCCTTGTGGATTTCGCCGAGGATACGCACGCCCAGGCCGGGGCCGGGAAACGGGTGGCGATGGATCATTTCCGCTGGCAGACCCAGTTCCAGCCCGATCCGGCGCACCTCGTCCTTGAACAGCTCACGCAGGGGTTCGAGCAGCTTCAGATTCATGCGCTCGGGCAGGCCGCCGACGTTGTGATGCGACTTGATGACATGGGCCTTGCCGGTGCTGGCGCCGGCGGACTCGATGACATCCGGGTAAATCGTGCCCTGCGCCAGCCACTGGATGTTGTCGAGCTTGCCCGCCTCCTCGTCGAACACCTCAATGAAGGTGCGGCCGATGATCTTGCGCTTGACCTCGGGGTCGGCCTCGCCGGCGAGGGCGTCCATGAACCGCGCCTCGGCATCCACGCGGATCACGCGAATGCCCATGTGGCGGGCGAACGTCTGCATGACCTCATCGCCCTCGCCCAGGCGCAGCAGGCCGTTGTCGACGAACACGCAGGTCAGCTGATCACCGATGGCCTTGTGCAGCAGCGCGGCGACCACCGATGAGTCGACGCCGCCGGACAGCCCCAGGAGCACATTCTGATCGCCGACCGTCGTGCGCACCCGGGCGATCAGATCCTCGATAATGTTGTCCGCCGTCCAGTTCCCCGAGCAGCCACAGACGCCGTGGACGAACCGCTCGAGAATGCGCTGCCCCTGGGCCGTGTGAGTGACTTCGGGATGAAACTGCAGGCCATAGAAACCGCGGTCGTCGTCACCGATGCCGGCGATGGGAGCCGAAGGCGTGCTGGCAATGACCTTGAAGCCCGCGGGCAATCCGGACACCCGGTCGCCATGGCTCATCCACACGTCCAGAAGCCCATGCCCCTCGGCGTTGGTGCGGTCCTCGATATCCTGCAACAGCACCGAGTGGCCGCGGGCACGCACCTCGGCGTAGCCGAACTCTTTGGTCTGCGAGGCCTCGACCGCTCCACCCAGCTCGTGGGCAAGGGTCTGCATGCCGTAGCAGATGCCCAGAACCGGGACTTCCAGATCGAGGACGGTCGTCGGCAGCCGCGGTGTCTGTTCGCTGTCTTCGTGCACCGACTCAGGCCCACCCGAGAGGATCACCCCCCGTGGCGCGAATTCGCGGATGCGCTCGGCTTCCACATCCCAGGGGCGGATCTCGCAATACACCCCGGCTTCACGGATGCGACGGGCGATGAGCTGGGTGTACTGCGAACCGAAATCGAGGATCAGGATCCGCTCGGCATGGATATCGCCGGTCATGGCGTCAATCGCTCCGGTAGTTGGGCGCTTCCTTGGTGATGCTCACATCGTGGACATGCCCCTCGCGCACCCCGGAGTTGGTGATGCGTGCAAAGGTGGCCCGCTCGCGGAACGAGTCGATGTCCGCACAGCCGCAGTAGCCCATGCTGGCGCGCAGACCGCCCAGAAGCTGGTGAATGATGACGTTCATCGGGCCCTTGTAAGGGACCCGACCCTCGATGCCCTCGGGCACCAGCTTGTCGGCGTCGCGGGCGTTTTCCTGGAAGTAGCGATCCGATGAGCCCTGTTTGCCGGACATCGCACCGATCGAGCCCATGCCCCGGTACGACTTGTAGCTGCGGCCCTGATAGAGCTCAACCTCGCCGGGTGCCTCGTCGGTACCCGCGAACATGCTGCCCATCATCACGCAGTGGGCGCCGGCGGCCATGGCCTTGGCCATATCCCCGGAAAAACGGATGCCACCGTCGGCGATCACCGGCACATCGGTGCTGGCCAGTGCCGTGGCGACGTTGTCGACCGCCGTGACCTGGGGCACCCCGACGCCGGCGATGACCCGGGTGGTGCAGATGGATCCCGGGCCAATGCCCACCTTGACCGCGTCGGCACCGGCATCCGCCAGGGCCCGCGCGGCATCGCCGGTGGCGATGTTGCCACCAATGACCTGTACGCCGGGGAAGTGACGCTTGATCCAGCCCACCCGATCGATCACGCCCTTACTGTGGCCGTGGGCGGTGTCCACCACCAGCAGATCGGCGCCCGCCTCGGCCAGCGCCTCGACGCGCTCCTCGGTGCCTTCGCCCGTAGAAACCGCCGCGCCCACACGCAGGCGGCCATATTCGTCCTTGCAGGCGTTGGGGAAGTCCTCGGCCTTCTGGATGTCTTTGACGGTGATCATGCCGCGCAGCTCAAAGCGGGGGTTGACCACCAGCAGCTTCTCGATGCGGTGGCGATGCAGCAGCGTGAGGATCTCGTCCCGCTCGGCCCCTTCCTGGACCGTCACCAGCCGGTCCTTGGGCGTCATCGCATCGGTCACCTTCATGTCGAGCCGGGTCTCGAAACGCAGATCACGACTGGTGACGATGCCGGTGAGCTGACGGCCCTCGACCACGGGGACGCCGGAGATGCCGTATTGCCCCATGAGCGTGATCACCTCGCGGATGCTCGCCTCGGGGTTGACGGTGATCGGCTCTTTGATGACGCCGCTTTCGAATTTCTTGACGATGCGCACTTCCCGCGCCTGGTCTTCGACGCTCATGCTTTTGTGCACGATGCCGATGCCGCCCTGCTCAGCCAGCCGGATGGCGAGGCGCGATTCGGTGACCGTGTCCATGGCGGCGGAGAGCAGCGGGATATTGAGCCGGATGTCGCGGGTCACCCGCGTCGACAGGTCGACGGCCTTGGGCAGCACATCGGAGTAATCCGGCAGCAGGAGGACGTCGTCAAAGGTCAGGGCTTCCTGGGCGATCTGCATGGTGACGTCCTCTTCTGGCGCGATGGTAACCGTCTATTATAGGCCGCCTCCTGCCTGAACGCCAATGTCAGAAACGCTGCATCTGGCATTCAGGGCATGAGCTGCTACGCTCGATGTATGGACAGCCCTGACGCCCGTCACGTGTACACCGTCTCTGATCTCAACCAGACCGTTCGGGGCCTGCTCGAACAGGCGCTCCCGCTGGTATGGGTCGAAGGCGAAATCTCCAATCTCGCCCGGCCCCGTTCGGGGCATCTGTACTTCACCCTCAAGGATCCGGATGCCCAGGTGCGCTGTGCACTGTTCCGCAACCGCGCCATGCGCCTGCGCACGACCCCGGCCAATGGTGACCAGGTACGACTGCGGGCACGCATCGGCCTCTACGCGCCGCGCGGTGAATACCAGCTGATCGCCGAGCACCTGGAACCCGCCGGGGATGGGGCGCTGCAGCGGGCGTTCGCCGAGCTCAAGGCCCGCCTCGAGCGCGAGGGCCTTTTCGATCCGGCCTGCAAACAGGCGCTGCCGACCCTGCCGCGGCGCATCGGCGTCATCACCTCGCCCACCGGCGCCGCCATCCGCGACATCGTCAGCGTCCTGCGCCGGCGGTTTCCGGCGTTGCCGATCCTCATTTACCCCGTGGCGGTCCAGGGGGCCCAGGCCACAGCGGCCATTGTCGAGGCCATTCATCGCGCCGATCAGCGCCAGGAGGTGGATGCCCTGATCGTCGGCCGGGGTGGCGGCTCGCTGGAAGACCTGCAGGCCTTCAACGACGAAGCGGTCGCCCGCGCGATTCACGCCTGCAGCCTGCCGACCGTCAGTGCCGTCGGCCACGAGGTGGACGTCACCATCGCTGATCTGGTGGCCGATGAGCGTGCCGCCACGCCATCGGCGGCCGCGGAGCGGCTGTCCCCCGACGGCGAGGCCCTCGGGCGCCGTGTGCAGCAACAGCAGGCCCGCCTCAGCAAAGGCCTGTCGCGGGTTCTGGGCGAGCGCCGCGAGCGCATCCATCGCCTGACCCGGCGGCTGAATGCCCAGCATCCCGGCCGGCGGCTGCGGGATCGCGCCCAGCGGCTGGATGAGCTTGACCAGCGCCTGGGACGCGCCGTCCGCGCCCGGATGGCAGAGCGCGCGCGGCATGTCGAGCGGGTCCAGCAGCGCCTGCAGGCCCAGGACCCGACCCCGCGGATCCAGCGGCTCAGTGACACCACGGATCAACTCGCGCGGCGCCTGGACCGTGGCGTGCGGGAGCTCATCACCCGGAAGCGGACCCGGGTCGAGGCCCAGGCCCGCACGCTCGACAGTCTCAGTCCACTGGGCACGCTGGCCAGGGGCTATGCCATTGTCCAGCCCCGGGACGGCCAGGCGGTGATCCATCGCGCGACGGATGTCGCCGTCGGTGATCCGATCCGCGCGCGCCTTCGCGAGGGCACGCTGATCGCGCGGGTCGAGGATCACGACGAGGGGAGTTAAACCCCATTTCAGCTGGCTTGTTGCGCGACAACGCCGGGCGCATCATGCCGGGATCATCCACCCCTGCGTTGGAACCTTATGGATCTTGATCTGAGCCTGGGCCGTTTCGGCCTCGATTTTACCGCCCTTCAGACACCCGAGGGCCTTGCCCGCGTCGACGCGGCCTTCCTCGATGAGCTGGACAGCGCGGCACCCGCCCTCGCCGCCCGGCTGCGGGACTACCGTGGCCGCGACAGCGACCTGCCCGGCACCCAGAACAGCGAACTGCTCATCGAGCTCGGCCCCTACGTCGAGGCGTTCATCGGCCGACTGTTCGGCATCGAATCCGAGCTGCACGAGCTGCGCGAGTCGATTCTGGCCGACGACGTGGTCATGCAGTTCAAGCAGGCGTTCGTGCAGCGCCGCGTCAAACGCCACCGCCGCCCCGTGGAGCACACGTTCGAGGCCCTTGATGCCGCGGTGCGTGCCAGCTTGGGCGAGGTCGCCGGCGATGACGAGGAGCGCGCCATCGCCCGGTTCGGCATGGCACTGCTCGAGGACGAAGCCGCCAATGCCGAGGCCATCGAAACGCTGACCGCCTGGTGCAAGCTGGCCCGTCAGACCCAGGCCGGTCAGGCGCGGGTGCGTGGCTGGGCAAGTTTCAAGCTGCCCGAGCGGGTCGATCACTTCGATCGCGTGCCCGCCGAGCGGGTTGAGGTGGATGGCGTCGAGCGCCTGCAGGCCGAGCCCTCCCGGCGCCGGGCGCGGGATGGGTTCTCGCTGACCGACTACCGCATGGACTCGCGTCACGTGCAGAGCGAGATCCACTACTGCATCTACTGCCATGACCACGAGGGAGACTTCTGCTCGAAGGGCTTCCCCGAGAAAAAGACCCAGCCCGAGCTGGGCTTCAAGGAGGATCCGCTCGGCGTCACCCTGACTGGCTGTCCGCTCGAGGAAAAGATCTCCGAGATGCATGTGCTGCGCCGGGATGGCTACAACCTGGCGGCGCTGGCCATGGTGATGGTGGACAATCCCATGGTGCCCGCCACCGGCCATCGCATCTGCAACGACTGCATGAAGGGCTGCATCTACCAGAAGCAGGACCCGGTCGACATCCCTCAGATCGAGACCCGCGTCCTCAGCGACAGCCTTGATCTGACCTGGGGGGTAGAGCTCTATCACCTGCTCACGCGCTGGAACCCACTGCGCCGCGAGCAGTACATCCAGCAGCCCGACAATGACCGCCGGGTGCTGGTCGCCGGCATGGGCCCGGCGGGCTTTACCATGGCGCATCACCTGACCATGAACGGCACGGCCGTGGTGGGTGTTGACGGGCTCAAGATCGAGCCCCTGCCGGCCTCGCTGCTCGATGCCCCGGTGCCGCGCTGGGCGGATCTCCAGGAGGATCTCGATGAGCGCATTCTGATGGGCTTTGGCGGCGTCGCGGAGTATGGCATCACCGTGCGCTGGGATAAGAATTTCCTCAAGCTCATCTACCTGACGCTGGCCCGGCGGCATAATTTCAGGGTCTATGGCGGGGCGCGGCTGGGCGGCACCGTGACCCTCGAAGACGCCTGGGCGCTTGGGTTCGACCACGTCGTCAACGCCACCGGCGCGGGCCTGCCGCGGGTCGTGCACATGGGCAACAGCCTCGCCCGCGGCATGCGTCAGGCCAGCGACTTTCTGATGGCCCTGCAGCTGACCGGGGCCGCCAAGGCATCGAGTCTCGCAAGCCTGCAGGTGCGGCTGCCCGCGGTGGTCGTGGGCGGTGGACTCACCGGCGTGGATACCGCCACCGAGGTGCAGGCCTACTACGTCAAACAGGTCGAGAAAATCCTCGAGCGCTACGAGCGGCTATCCGAGCGCCTTGGCGAATCGGCCGTCACCGCCGGGATGAACGACGAGGACCAGGCGACGCTCGAGGAATTCCTCACGCATGGCCGCGCCATCCGCACCGAGCGCGAAAACGCCGCGCGGGAGGGCCGCGAGCCCGACTTCAACCCGCTGATCCGCGCCTGGGGCGGGGTCACCGTCGCCTATCGCAAGGGCATGACCGACTCGCCGGCGTACGTGCGCAACCACGAGGAGGTGATCAAGGCCACCGAGGAAGGGCTCTACTACGCCCAGGGTCTGGAGCCGCTCCACGCCGAGGTGGATGAGTACCAGCATGTCAGCTCGCTGGTCTGCCGCGAGCTCGACCGGCGCGATGGTAAGTGGGCGCCCACCGGTGCCGAACGGCGCCTGCCCGCCCGGGCGATCTTCATCGCCGCCGGCACGGTGCCCAACACCATCTACGAGCGCGAACACGCAGACACCTTCCGGCTCGAAGGCAACCACTTCCTTGCCCACACCCCCACCGATCAGGGGCTGGAGCCGGTGGCCGACGCCGAGCATTCCAAGTCCCGGGTGTTTGGCCCCTTCACCTCCTATCAGGAGGGCGGCCGCCGGGTGACCTTCATCGGCGACACGCATCCGGCGTTCCACGGCAGTGTGGTCAAGGCGATTGCCTCGGGGATGCGTACTTATCCCTACGTCATGGCCGCCATGGCCCATGAAGTCCCCGGCACTGACGAGTCTCACAGCGATTTCCTGACCCGGATGGACGACCTGCTGACCGCCCGGGTGGTGGAGGTCAGAAACGACAACCCGGCAATGGTCGAGGTATGGGTCAAGGCGCCCATGGCAGCCCGGAACTTCCGCGCCGGCCAGTTCTATCGCCTGCAGACCTTCGAATCACTGTCACCCGTCGTCGATAACACGCGCCTGCAGATTCCGCTGATCACCGTGTCGGGCACGGGGGTCAAGGATGACTGCATCCGATTGATGGTGCTGCAGTGGGGCGCGGGGCCACGCCTGGTGGGCCGGCTGCGCCCCGGCGACCCGCTGGTGCTCATGGGCCCCACCGGCGCCCCGACCGACATGCCCACCGGCCGTACCATCATGGTGGTGGCGGGCCGCTGGGGCGCGGCGGTCATGCTGGACATCGGCGCCGCCCTGCGGGCTGCCGGTAATCGGGTGCTGTACGTGGCCGCGTTCGGCGGTGCCGGCGATGTCGATCATCAGGACGAGCTCGAGGCCGGTGCCGACCAGATCATCTGGTGCACGGCCCGTGAGGACACCATCGAGCCCCGCCGGCCCCAGGACGTCAGTCTGCAGGCGACCGACATGATCGATGTGGTGAAGCGCTACGATGACGGCGACATCGGCCCCGCCGAAGGCGGCATCCCGCTGTCGGATGTCGACCGCATCATGGTCATGGGCGGCACCGGGCTGCTGAAGGGCTTTCAGCAGGCGGTCCGTGGTGAACTGGCGACACGCGTCGCCGAGGGCTGTGACGCCTTCGGGACCGTGGGCAGCCCGATGCAGTGCATGATGCAGGGCGTGTGCGCCCAGTGCCTGCAGTGGCAGATCGACCCCGAGACCGGCGAGCGCACCCGACCGGTGTTCTCCTGTGCCGGCCAGGACCAGCCGCTGACCTGGATCGACCTCGACAACCTCTCGGCCCGCCAGCAGCAGAATCGCCTGAGCGATCGGCTCAACTCGCAGTGGCTCGAGCAGGTCCTGCCCGAGGCCGAGCCCCGTTAGCGCTCGAGGATGACGAAGGCGAGCGCGTAACCGCGCTCGTCGCTAATGCTCAGGTGCGCGGATCGCACGCCCAGACGCTCGGCCTGGCGGCCCGCCGCCCCGGTCAGGGTCAGGCCGGGCGCGCCGGCGCCGGTGTGGGTAACCACCAGTTCCGACAAGCGCGCCTGCGCCCCGATGCCGCAGCCCAGGGCCTTGGCGGCGGCTTCCTTGGCGGCGAATCGGCGGGCCAGAAAGGCCGCGGCCTGGCGGTCGCCGGCGGCATGGGCCTGATAATCCGATCGCTCGGCCGGGGCGAGCAGCCGCGCGGCCAGTCGGGTGGAATAGCGTTGCTGGAGCGCTTCAAGCCGATCGATTTCAACCAGATCGGTGCCGATCCCGACAATGCTCAATGACGCGCCTCACGGATCAGGCGTTTCATCTCACGCACCGCGCCGTCCAGCCCGGCGAAGATGGCGTGGGCAATGATCGCATGGCCGATATTGAGTTCGGTGATCTCGGGCAGCGCGGCAATCGGCGCCACATTGTGGTAATGCAGTCCGTGCCCGGCATTGACCTGCAGCCCCAGCGACGCCCCCAGGCTTGCCGCCTCGCGCACCCGCTGGAACTGGGCATGGATCTCGCCATCGCTGCGGGCATCGGCAAACGCGCCGGTATGCAGTTCGACCACCGGCGCGCCTACTTCGACCGCGGCATGCAGCTGCGCCGGTTCGGGGTCGATGAATAACGACACGCGGGATCCCGCCTCGGTGAGGGCCTGACAGGCGTCCGCACAGCGCGATGGATCAGAGGCCACATCCAGCCCGCCCTCGGTGGTCAGTTCCTCACGCCGTTCGGGCACCAGACAGCAATCCGTCGCCCGGATGCGCTGCCCGATCGCGAGCATCTCATCGGTGACCGCCATTTCCAGGTTCATCCGGGTCTGCAGCGTCTGTGCGAGGATCTCGACATCACGGTCGGTGACATGTCGCCGGTCCTCGCGCAGATGCACTGTAATGGCGTCGGCGCCGGCCTGCTCCGCCACCTGCGCGGCGTGGACCGGATCGGGATAGCGGGTGTCGCGCTTGCGCCGCAGCGTCGCGACATGATCGACATTGACGCCGAGCAGTGGCTCAAGACTGCCCTGATGATGGGCCATGATCAGGATCTCCCCTGGCTGTGGTGCGACCGTAGAGTTCGCGGGTTTTCAGTGGACGGTTGCCAATATGCGGCTCCAGCGCGGCCCGCATCAGGTCGCGGCTGGCCCGTGCGGTGGCCTCGGTGAGCGTCGGCCGGGCAAGGCCGAGCAGTGTTTCCCCGCTGACCACTTGACCCGGTGCGTCCGGCCCCGCCACGGGGATGGCCCCTCGCCCCGGATCGTAACGATACCACCGCGACGCGACCAGCGGCGCATCCTCGGTATCGCGCGCCAGCGGCAGGCCATAGCCGAGCAGCCCCAGGAGATCGCGCTCGAAGCCGCGCAGCGCCACGGCCTCGGGCACCGCTTCCGCCAGCGCCTCGAGACAGTTGAGGTAGTGCTCGAACACCCCGGGATGCGGGTCCTCGCGCCCCAGCAGACGCATCAGAAGCTCATTGATGTAAAGCCCACTGACCAGACGCCGGCCCTTGAGCATGAACGGTCGACCGGCCGACTCGACCTGGCGCAGGCTGCCCATTTCGCCGCGGCTGCGCCACGACAGCGCAAGCGGCTGAAATGCCTGAAGCAGGCCCGCCGTCCGCGACCTGCGACTCCGCGCGCCGCGCGCGACCAGGCCCACCCGGCCGTGGCCGCGGCTCAGCACCTCCAGCAGCAGGCTGGTGTCACGATACGCCCGGGTATGCAGGATGAACCCCGGCTCGAGGGTTGCCACCCGCGGCGTCGCGGTCATCGATCGGCGCTGTAACCCAGCGACTTGAGCAGTCGGGCGTCATCGGACCAGCCCTCGCGGACCTTGACCCAGAGTTTGAGGTAGACCCGGCCGCCCAGCAGGTGCTCCATCTGCAGGCGGGCCGCCGCCCCGATGCGCTTGGCCTGCTCGCCCCCTTCGCCGATGACGATGCGGCGCTGGCCGACGCGCTCGACCCAGATGATCGCGGCGATTCGGCGCAGCTGCCCCTCCTGCTCAAAGGCCTCGATCTCCACCGTGCTCGCGTAGGGCAGCTCATCGCCCAGCATCAGGGTCAGCTGCTCGCGGATCAGCTCGGTGGCCATGAAGCGCTCATCGCGATCGGTGATCTGGTCGCGGGGGAACAGCGCCGGCCCGCGCGGCAGGGCCTCGATCAGTGCGCTTTCAAGGGCATCGAGCTTGTCGCTTTTAAGCGCCGACACCGGGACCACGGCGGCGAAATCGTAGCGCCCGGCGAGCGCTTCGATCTCGGGCAGGAGCCGATTCTTGTCGCGCAGCCGATCCGCTTTGTTGATCACCGCCACCACCGGTGCCCTGACGGTCTGCAGCCGTTGGAGCACGCGCTCGTCGGCGTCGGTCCAGCGCCCTGCCTCGATCATGAAGACCACCACATCGACATCGCCCAGCGCACTGCCGGCGGCCTCGTTCATGTAACGGTTCATGGCGGTCCGCCCGCCCTCGTGCAGGCCGGGTGTGTCGACATAGACGATCTGAGCGTCATCGCGCTGGTGGATGCCAAGAATGCGGTGGCGCGTGGTCTGCGGTTTGCGCGTGGCGATGCTCACCTTCTGGCCGAGCACGGCGTTGAGCAGGGTCGACTTGCCCACATTGGGGCGGCCGACCAGTGCGACAAACCCTGAGGCAAAGTCGGTGTCCGTCGCGGATTCGGTTTCAGTCATTATTCTTTCCTGTGTCGGCGGCGGCGATCTTGGCCAGCAGGTCGTCTGCGGCCGCCTGTTCCGCCTGGCGTCGGTTACCGGCCGTGCCTTCCCCGGTAAGCTGGAGCGACTCGCAGTGACAGCCGACGCGGAAGGTCTGTTGGTGCGCCCGCCCGCTGACCGCATCCACCTGATAGGTGGGCAGTTCAAGGTGCCGGGCCTGGAGATATTCCTGGAGTCGGGTCTTGGGGTCTTTGAGTGCCTCCATGTCGGGCAGGCGGCTGAGGTGCGCCTCGAACAGCTGCAGTATCACCTGCCGCCCCGCCTCATACCCCCCATCCAGATAGACCGCACCGATCACCGCCTCAAGCCCATCGGCGAGGATGGAGTCGCGGCGACTGCCCCCGGTCTTGAGTTCGCCACTGCCCAGCACGATGTGCGCACCCAGATCGATCCCCCGGGCGATCGCAGCCAGCGCATTCTTGTTGACCAGCGCCGCCCGCAGCCGGCTGAGCTCACCCTCGTGCAGTTCGGGACGGCGCTCAAAGACCTCAGCGGCAATCACGAAGTTGAGAATCGAATCACCCAGAAACTCGAGTCGCTCGTTGTTGGGGCCCTCGGCGCTGCGATGGGTGACCGCCTGATCGAGCAGCGCCGGGTCCTCGAACGCCCGACCCAGGTGGCCGACAAGATCTGCGCGGTGCGTCATACCCAGCCGCTCCCTGCCGTCATTGGATCACATCGCCCATGCGTGACCAGTTGGGCCCCCCATTCCAGCTGAGCCAGACGAAAAACGCCTGCCCGACCAGATGATCCCGGGGCACGGTGCCCCAGAAGCGGCTGTCACTGCTGCGGTCCCGGTTATCCCCCATCACGAAGTACTCGCCCTCGGGCACCGTCAGGCTCAGCTGCCGGTCATGGGGCGAGCGATGCACCAGCATCTCATGCCAGTCGCCGCCCAGCTGCTCGCGCAGCAGGTTGAATGCGTCATCGCCGCGCCAGGCGCCGAGGCGCTCCACCTCGAGGGGTTCGCCGTTGATGATCAGGCGCTTGTCGACGTAGGACACGGTATCCCCCGGCAGACCGACAATGCGCTTGATGTAGTCCTGAGAGGGATCCTCGGGATAGCGGAACACCGCGACATCGCCGCGCGAGGGATCGCCCACCGGCACGATCAGCTCATGCGCCACCGGCAGTCGCAGGCCATACCCGAACTTGTTGACGAGGATGAAATCGCCCACCTCGAGCGTCGGGAGCATGGACCCCGAGGGGATGCGAAAGGGCTCGATGACGAACGAGCGGATGATCAGCACGATCAGGATCACGGGAAACAGCGAGCGGCCCAGATCAAACCACCACGAGACCCGCGCATCAGCGGCGCGCCGACGGCGGCGGAACCGGTCGATCACCCAGATGACGCCGCTCACCAGGGTGAGGATGACCAGGAGCTGTTCAAAATCGGGCATTGTCATGGGCTAGTACGCCGGTTCATTTATCGTTATCAACCTGAAGCACGGCCAGGAACGCGTCCTGCGGGATTTCAACGCGCCCCACCTGCTTCATCCGACGCTTACCCTGCTTCTGTTTCTCAAGCAGCTTACGCTTTCGGGTGATGTCGCCCCCATAGCACTTGGCGGTCACGTTCTTACGCAGTGCCTTGACCGTCGAGCGGGCGATGATCTTCGACCCCACCGCCGCCTGAATGGCCACCTCGAACATCTGCCGGGGGATGATTTCTTTCAGCTTTTCGGTCAGATCGCGGCCTCGGTATTCGGCCTGGTCGCGATGAACGATCACCGACAGCGCATCCACCTTGTCGCCGTTGACTCGGATATCGAGCTTGACCAGCCGCTCGGGCTGGAAGCGGCGGAACTCATAGTCAAACGAGGCATACCCCCGGGACGCCGATTTCAGGCGGTCGAAGAAGTCGAGCACCACTTCGCCCATGGGCATCTCGTATTCAAGCGACATCTGATTGCCGACATATTGCATGCCCTTCTGCACGCCGCGCTTTTCCTCGCAGAGTTTGATCACCGCACCGATGTAGGTCTGCGGGACGAGGATGCTGGCATGGATGATGGGCTCGCGGATCTCCTCGACGTCGTTGACCGCCGGCATCTCCGAGGGGTTGTGGATCAGGAATGCCTCGCCGTCCTTGTTGACGACTTCATGCACGACCGTCGGCGCGGTGGTGATCAGATCCAGGCCATACTCGCGCTCGAGCCGCTCCTGGATGATCTCCATGTGCAGCATGCCGAGGAATCCGCAGCGAAACCCGAACCCGAGGGCCTCGGAGTTCTCGGGTTCATAATGCAGCGCGGCGTCATTGAGCCGCAGCTTGCCGAGGGCATCGCGGAATGCCTCATAGTCCTCGGAACTGGTGGGGAACACCCCGGCAAACACCCGCGGCTGGACCCGCTTGAAGCCGGGCACCGGCGATTCGGTGGGTCGACGGGCGCTGGTCAGGGTGTCGCCCACCGGGGCACCGTCGATGTCCTTGATCCCGGCGACCACGAATCCGACCCGGCCGGTCTCGAGGATGTCCCAGGGCATCCGCTTGGGCGTGAAAATGCCCAGGTTATCCGCCTGGAACTCGCGCCCGGTGGACATGACCTTGATGCGATCGCCCTTGCGCAGCACGCCATCAAAGATCCGGACCAGACACACGACGCCCAGATAATTATCGAACCAGGAGTCGATGATCAGCGCCTTGAGCGGTCCCTCGGGGTCACCCTGCGGGGCCGGCACATTGGCCACCAGCGACTCGAGCAGGTCGTCGATCCCATCACCGGTCTTGGCGCTGATCGGGACCACTTCCGAGCCATCCAGACCGATGATCTCCTCTATCTGCTGGATCACCTGTTCGGGCTCGGCCGAGGGCAGGTCGATCTTGTTCAGCACCGGAATGACTTCGAGATTCTGCTCCACCGCGGTATAGCAGTTGGCGACGCTCTGCGCCTCGACACCCTGCGAGGCATCCACCAGCAGCAGCGCCCCTTCGCAGGCATACAGCGAGCGACTGACCTCGTAGGAAAAGTCGACATGCCCGGGGGTGTCGATGAAGTTGAGCTGATAGGTGCGGCCATCCGCAGCGGTGTAGTCCAGCGACACACTCTGCGCCTTGATGGTGATGCCGCGCTCGCGCTCAAGGTCCATTGAGTCGAGCATCTGCTCGTTGGACTGCCGGGACTGGAAATGTGCCGAGCGTTCGATCAGGCGGTCCGCAAGGGTCGACTTGCCATGATCGATGTGGGCGATGATGGAGAAATTTCTGATCTGGTCCATGAAGTCCTGGCCGGGGTCGGGCCGGTTGCGGAAACAAATCAGCCGCGGCGGCTTGATGCCACCGCGGCCTCATCGGCGCAGGGCCGACACGCTATCGCGGTACGATACCGATCAGGGGATACGCAGGGCAAGAAACCGCTGACTCCCGTCTCGCAGTACCAGCAGCGGGACACGGCGTCCCGACTCCATACCGGCGATGATCTCGCGGAACGCCTCGACCCCCTCGACCGGGGAACGGTTGACCCGGGCGATGACATCCCCGGGCTCGATCCCCGCCTCGGCGGCCGGCCCGCCATCAACGCCGGCCACGACAAGCCCGTCAACATCCGGCTCCAGGCCCAGCGCATCACGGCGCTCGGCCGTCAGGGGCTGCAGCATCAGTCCCAGCTCCTCGAACGCGCCGGGTTCGGTCTGCGGCGACCCGCCACCACGCTGGCCGGCATCGTCCGGCAATTCAGCCAGGGTGACCTCCAGCGTCTGACGCTCGCCATCGCGCATCACCACCACTGGTACGGTCGAGCCGACGGTCGCCTGGCCCACGATCGGTGGCAGGGCACCCGACGTCGCAACATCATTGCCGTCGAACTCAAGCACCACATCCCCCGGCTCAATACCGGCGGCCGCGGCGGGGCTGTCCGGCAGGACCTGGGCGATGAGGGCCCCCTCGGGCCGATCCATGCCGAAGGATTCCGCCAGATCGCGGGTAACGTCCTGGATCACGACGCCCAGCCAGGCCCGGCTGACTTCGCCCCCGTCACGCAGCTGATCGGCCACATCCATTGCCAGCTCGATGGGAATGGCGAAAGAGATGCCCTGAAAGCCCCCGGAGCGGCTGTAGATATGCGAATTGACCCCGATCACCTCGCCGTCGAGGTTGAACAGCGGGCCGCCGGAATTGCCCGGGTTGATCGCCACGTCGGTCTGCAGGAAGGGAATGTAGTTTTCCATGGGCAGACTGCGCTGCTTGGCGCTGATGATGCCGGCGGTGACCGAATATTCGAAACCGAACGGCGCACCGATGGCCAGCACCCACTCACCGACCTCGACTTCGGAGGACTGGCCGGTTTCCACCGTTGGCATATCCTCGCCATCCACCTTGAGCAGGGCGAGATCCGCCCGGTCGTCGGCGCCGACCAGTTCCGCGGTCATCTGGCGGCGATCGTTCAGCCGGACGATGATCTCGCTGGCGTCCTCGACCACGTGATTGTTGGTGAGGATGTAGCCGTCCTCGGAGATGATGAATCCGGAGCCCAGCGACCGGGCGTCGCGGCGCGGCGGCGCCTGCTCCGGCCCTTCGTCATCCATGAACCGGTCCATGAAGTCACGGAATGGATGCCCCTCGGGAAGATCCTCGGGGTCGGGCATGCCCGGCACATCGGGCATGCGGGCGCGGCCTTCCGGCTGGGCCTGGGTCGTGCTGATGTTGACGACCGCCGGGCTGTTTTCGCGCACCATGTCGGTGAAATCCGGCAGATTCTGGGCGCCGACACCCGGCGCCAGCAGCATCGTGACCGCCATCAGGGCCATGGCCCCCCGGCGGGTGCCACGGGAAATCGATCGTAAGAGGGTCATTCGGTTTACTGCCCTGTCGCGTTGGGTTGACTGGAGCGGACCATGGCATTGGCCATCCGTTCCACGGTGATTGCCGGTACCTGTCCGACAACCAGAATCTGGACACCGTCATGCGTTCGCGCATGGATGTTCACACCGCCCATGCTCATCGCGCCCTGGAGCGCCTCGGCCGCCTCGGATTGCTTGATGTAGACCGAAACACTGGCGATGCCGTCCGAGAACACCAGATGCCGAACCGGCCGTTCGTGGCCCGGCAGCGCCTGAGTGCGATCCGCCTGTCGGGTGAAGCCGGGGGGAGGATCGGTCAACGACCAGTCGCCATGGACCGGGCCATCCTGGTCGGCCGCCGCATTCCCGCGGGTCGCCCGCTCGAAAGTCGCGCCCTCGTCAGCGAGCACCGGATCAAGCAGGCTCGGATCCATTGCCTCACGACGGTTCAGCTCGACCACCATGAAGCGCTCCACCGGCCAGCCGTCGGGCTCGAGGATATCGGCCCGCAACACAATGCCGGTCTGCTGGTCGAGCCACAGCGCATACCCATACCGCAGATCGTCCTGAGGGATCACGCGAAGCCGCTGCGCCGCGCGTTGCGCGACCCGCCCCTGTCCCTCGAGATTGAGCGTGTAGGACTGATCGAGCCGATCAATGGCATCCGGATCGGGCAGCCGCAGCGAGCGGTTCGCGTAGCGCTGGCGGGGATGGGGAGCGGCGGTGGGAGAAATGTAGGTGGTGGTGGTCGGCGTTCTGAGAATCTCGCGCGGGGGGCCTGACAGCGACATGAGCCGTTCACGGCTGCCGTCCGCCACGGAGGCATCGCGCCACAGCCGCAGCGCTTCGACATGCGCCCCCTGTTCGTAGATCACATCGGCAACAAAGCTGTGACGCCCCATCGCATCGCTGGCATGTTCCAGCCACCCGCTGGCGCTGCGCGGGGTTTCCGCCGCTGCCAGGTTGGCAAGCAACAGGGCAAGCGCCAGTAGGCCGGTCGCACCGCGTCGGCGGCCGCGCCGCCACGATGGATCAGCGTTCGCGGTCATGACCGATGATTCTCGCCGACTCCAGAGTCCCGCCAATGGGCCGGGCCGTGGTCTGGTCATTGTGATCGATGAAATAGGGCTGGAGCTGGCGTCGCACCTGTGCGTCGACGCCGTCGTCCTGCCGGGCCGCTGAAGGACCGCCCACCCGCGAAAGACTGCCGTTGGTGGGCTCCGCAGCGATCTGCACGGGGGTAGCCGTGGGTGCCGGCGTCGAGGGCGCGGTGAACATCGGCCAGGCGACCACCAGCCCCAGCGCGACACTCGCCGCAATGGCCAACCCCGCCACCGGCTGGACCATGAACGAAGCCCGTCGCCAATTGGCTTGGGCCAGGGCGTCGTCCGCTTCGTGGGCGGGCTCTGCCTCGAGCTGCCCGCGCACCCGATCCGCCAGCCCCTCGACACCGGCGACATGCTCGCCACGCACGGCGGCCCGCATTGAATGGTAGCGCTCGAGCGCCTGCCTCAGCCCCGGATCGGCGGCCAGGCGGCGCTCCAGAAAGCGACTTTCATCACGACCCAGCTCGCCGTCTACATAGGCCGAGAGTTGTTGATCCGTATCATCCTGCATCGCTATCACCCGTCTGTACCGGACACCAGCGGCCGCAGCCGCTTATCAATTGACTCACGGGCACGGAATATCCGTGACCGGACCGTTCCTATCGGGCAGTCCATTGCCTCGGCGATTTCCTCGTACGTGAGCCCGTCGAACTCACGCAGGGTGATCGCCGTGCGCAGGTCATCGGGCAGATCCTCGATGGCGCTGACCACTGTCTCCTGCACTTGGTCCCGCTGCGCAAGCGCTTCTGGCGACTCCTGATCCTTCAGACGCGATTCGATGTCATATCGTTCAGCATCCTGGGCATCAATGTCATTATCCGGTGGCCGCCGGCCCTGCGAGACCAGATAGTTCTTCGCCGTATTGATCCCGATTCGATAGAGCCAGGTGTAGAAGCTGCTGTCGCCACGAAACCTCGGCAACGCCCGATAGGCCTTGATGAATGCCTCCTGGGAGACATCCATCGCCTCAGCGTGATCATGCACGTACCGGGAGATGAGCTTGACGAGCTTGTGTTGATACTTGAGCACCAGCAGGTCGAACGCCTGCTTGTCACCCGCTTGAACACGCTCTACCAGCTCCTTGTCCGCATTGGCGGTACTCATTCACCCTCCGCAATGACCCGTGAGTCTGGTAGAAGTTCAGTCATCCTGATGAGGCTAGCGGATCGCCCCGACACCGGCAAACGCCTCAGCATGCGCTCACGGCCCGGCGCAGCTGCCGATGGGCCTCGCCCCCGAGAGCGTCCCGCGGTATGAACAGCGCCCGGCGATCCCTGCCGTCGGCCAGCGCCAGCACCACCAGCGCCGGCCAGATCCGACTGTCCCGGAGACGATACCGGGCCTGTGCCCCATCATACCGCCACATCCGCACATAATGACCGGATTCAAGCTGAAAGGCCTGAACCGCCCGGGGTTGCGTCGGCCAATGCCGGGGCACCGTCCACGCCGCCACCGCGAGGGTCAGGATCAGCGCCGCAATCCGCAGGGTCGGGGCCAGCCCGGGTGCGACCAGCGCCACCAGAACCGCCAGCAGGAACAGTCCGATCAGCGCCCCACGCAACCAGGCGCTAGGCGTGAGTCGGTAGATCGGAGGCGTGGCGAATGCGGTTGACGATGTCGACAAGGCTTTCCTCCGAGGGCCGCTGACCATTGACCAGCCAGTCGATGAGGTGGTCATCCTCGATGGTCAGAAGGCGGTCAAACGCCTCGCGTCCCTCGGCATCAAGCGCGTCATAGCCCTGGGCCGGCGCGTCCAGGAACCGGGTCAGCAGTCGGTCCAGTTCCGTGGTTCCGCGCCGGCATCGCCAGCGCAATCTCGACCGCTCGCCCACGGATCGTGCCGCCGCTTACTGGCGGGCCACCATCATGCGCTTGATCTCAGCGATTGCCTTGGCGGGGTTCAGACCCTTGGGACAGGCGGATGCGCAGTTCATGATCGTGTGGCAACGATAGAGCTTGAACGCATCATCGAGGTCGTCAAGGCGACCGGCGGTGTCCTCATCGCGCGAATCGGCAATCCAGCGGTAGGCCTGCAACAGCACGGCCGGTCCCAGATAACGGTCGGGGTTCCACCAGTAGCTGGGGCATGAGGTCTGGCAGCAGGCACACAGGATGCACTCGTAGAGGCCGTCCAGCTCTTCGCGGTCCTCAGGGCTCTGCAGCCGCTCACGATCGGGGGGCGTCGGCGTCTCGGTGCGCAGCCACGGGCGGATCGACGCGTACTGGGCATAGAAATGCGTCATGTCCGGCACCAGATCCTTGACCACCCGCATGGAGGGCAGCGGATAGATCCGCACATCACCGTCGATTTCATCGATGGCCTGAATGCACGCCAGGGTGTTGCGGCCATCAATGTTCATCGCACACGACCCACAGATGCCCTCGCGGCAGGAACGCCGGAAAGTCAGTGTCGGGTCGATCTCGTTTTTGATCTTGACCAGGGCGTCGAGCACCATCGGACCACAGGTATCGAGATCCACCTCGTAGGTGTCGAGACGCGGGTTTTCCCCCTTGTCCGGCTCCCAGCGGTAGACCTTGAAGGTCCGGGTGTTACTGACCCCGTCAGGCGCCTCGTGGTGTTCGCCCTGCTTTATCCGGGAATTGGGGGGTAGTACGAACTGAGCCATCGCTAATCTCTCCTGGAATCAGTACACGCGCTTTTTGGGCGGAATCACTTCCATCTCATCGGAAAGCGTCGTCATGTGTACCGGCCGGTAGTCAAGCTGGACCTCGCCACTGTCCTGCATCCAGGACACGGTATGCTTCATCCAGTGCTCGTCATCACGCTCGGTGTAGTCCTCGCGGGCGTGGGCGCCGCGACTCTCCTGCCGGTTCAGCGCCGAATCCATGCTGACGACCGCATTGCCCAGCAGGTTCTCGAGCTCGAGGCTCTCCACCAGATCCGTGTTCCAGATCAACGACCGGTCGGAAAGCTGCACATCCTCAAGCATGGCGTGGATCTCGTGGATGCGCTCCCGGCCGGTGGCGAGCGTCTCTTCGGTGCGGAACACGGCGGCGTATTCCTGCATGGTCTTCTGCATCTGCTCACGGATGCTGGCGGTGGGATGGCTGCCGTTGGCATGGCGCAGTCGATCCAGCCGCGTGAGCGCGTAGTCGGCGCTGTCCGCCGGCAGTGGCTTATGCTCGCCGGTTTCGGCCACGATCTCGGCCGCCCGGATCGCCGCCGCGCGGCCGAACACCACCAGGTCAAGCAGCGAGTTGGAGCCCAAACGATTGGCGCCGTGCACCGAAATGCACCCGGCTTCGCCAATCGCCATCAGCCCGGGCACCACCGCATCCGGGTCGCCATCGCGGGGTGCCACCACCTCGGCCCGATAGTTGGTGGGGATGCCGCCCATGTTGTAGTGCACGGTCGGCAGCACCGGGATGGGCGACTGCGTGACGTCGACACCCGCAAAGATCTTGGCGGTCTCGGCGATACCCGGCAGCCGCTGGTTGATGACATCGGGGCCGAGGTGCTCGAGATGCAGATGGATGTGATCGGCGTTGGGCCCGACGCCGCGTCCCTCGCGGATTTCAACGGTCATTGAGCGTGACACCACGTCGCGCGAGGCCAGGTCCTTGGCGTTGGGGGCGTAACGCTCCATGAAGCGCTCGCCATCGGAGTTGGTCAGGTAGCCGCCCTCGCCGCGGACGCCTTCAGTGATGAGGCATCCGGCGCCGTAGACCCCGGTCGGATGGAACTGCGTGAACTCCATGTCCTGCAGCGGCAGGCCGGCGCGCAGCACCATACCGCCGCCATCGCCGGTGCAGGTATGGGCCGATGTGCAGGAGAACCAGGCGCGGCCGTAACCGCCGGTGGCCATCACCACGATATGGGCCCGGAAGCGATGGATCTTGCCGGTGGCCAGCTCCAGGGCAATCACTCCGCGGCAGGCGCCGTTTTCCATGATCAGGTCAAGGGCGAAAAACTCGATGTGAAAGTCGGCCGAGTGCGCCATCGACTGCTGGTAGAGCGTGTGCAGGATCGCATGCCCGGTCCGGTCGGCGGCGGCACAGGTGCGCTGCGCGGTCCCCTCGCCGAACCGGGTGGTCATGCCGCCGAACGGCCGCTGGTAGATCTTGCCTTCCTCAGTCCGCGAAAAGGGCACGCCGTAGTGCTCCAGTTCGATGATCGCGGGGATCGCCTCGCGGCACATGTACTCGATGGCATCCTGATCGCCCAGCCAGTCGGAGCCCTTGATCGTGTCATAGGCATGCCAGCGCCAGTCGTCCTCGCCCATGTTGCCCAGCGCCGCGCTGACGCCGCCTTGGGCGGCCACGGTATGGCTCCGCGTGGGGAAGACCTTGGTGACGCAGGCCGTTTTCAGGCCCTTGGCGGCCATGCCGAAGGTCGCGCGCAGGCCGGCGCCGCCGGCACCCACCACCACAACGTCATAGGTGTGATCGATAATCTCGTAATCGGTGCTCATCCGGTCAGCCTCCGAACGCAATCTTGAGTAGGGCGAATATCGCCGAGACGGCCAGCAGTGCGGCCAGGAACCGCACGGCGGTCACCAGTGCCAGTCTTGTGCCCGTGTGGCTGACGTAGTCCTCGAGGACCACCTGGAGCCCGAGCGAAGCATGATAGAACAGCACGCCGAAGGCGATCACCAGCACCACGGTGTTGATCGGGTTGCCCAGCCAGGCCACGGCACCTTCGTAACCACCACCGGTGTGCGTGGCGAGGCCAACCACCAGCCAGAGCATCAGCGGCACCATTGCCACGGCACTGAGCCGCTGCATCCACCAATGGCCCACACCATGGTGGGAGGCGCCCAGGCCCTGTGCGCGCTTCAGGGGAGTCCGATAATCCATTGCTGTTCTCCTCAGACCAGGGCGATGAGCCAGGCGATCAGGGTGAGCGCGGCGGCCGCGCCAATGGCGATCTGCCCGGAGCGCTGCGCCGTTTTCAGGTCAAAACCATAACCCACGTCCCAGACCAGATGACGGATGCCGTTACACAGGTGATAGAACAGGACGAAGGTCCAGAGGAAGATCAGCGCCTGGACCGGCAGGCTCGAGAGGATGCTGCTGGCGGTGGCATAGGCCTGCGGGCCGGCGGCCGCGGCCACCACCCAGTACACCAGTGCCAGCGCGCCCCCGGAGAGCAATACACCACTGATGCGATGGCTGATGGAGGTCAGCGCGGTGAACGGCAGGCGGTAGACCTGAAGATGGGGCGAGAGGGGCCGGTTATCGGTACTCATCTGAACACTCTCCGAGGGTCATCATCTTTGGAATTATTCCGATAAACTACGCTTCCATGCCGCATCGCGCAATATCGCCGCAGTGCAACAAATCGCCCTCGATGCCGGTCAGAAATCGGTGCAGCGGCCGTTGCTTTCCCAGTCGCCGTAGCGGGTCGGTTCCGGGCCGCGCTTGCCGCCCACCTCTTTGGGCCAGGTCTCGGGCCGCTCCCAATCCACCGTCTCCGGTGACGGGGTCCCGGCAGCGCCTTCCTGAGCCTCAGCGTCAGACGGATGAGTCTTGCGATCGTCGGTCATGTCGGATCCTCCAGCTACACGGGGCGGTCTGCAAATGGCATCATTTATGACAGCGGAGGCCGACATTCTATCCGCTACCGTCTGGAGCCGACCATGCATGAACCCGCGAATACGCCCGATGAAATGGAAATGGCCCTCAACGACAGCGGACTGATCTGTCCCCTTCCCTCGTTGGGCTTGCTCCACGTCGCCGGCGACGACGCCGTTGCGTTCCTGCAGAACCAGTTGACCGCCGACGTTGCGGGACTGGAGCCATCCGCCAGCGCACTCGCCGCCTGGTGCAATGCCAAGGGCCGGGCGCGCGCGGTGTTCCGCGTCGTCCCCAGTGACACAGGCATGCTGCTGCTGGCCGATGCGGACCTGATCGAGGCGATCCGCCCGACCCTTCAGATGTTCATACTGCGCTCGCAGGTCGCGCTCACTGATCTGCGACCCGATGAGGGGGCACTGGGGATGGCCGGCCCGGCCGCCGCCAGCCTGCTGAGCGAGGCGGCCGGCACCCTGCCCGCCCAGGCGGGCGACGTCGCGCGGGCCGGCGACCTGCATGTCATCGCCCTGCCCGGCGCGGCTGACCTGCGCTATCTGGTCATCGCGCCCGCCGATCAGCTGGCCGCCCTGCGCACCCGCTTTGGCCACGCACTCGTCGAGGGCAGCGAGGATTTCTGGCGTCTGCAGTCGATCCGCGCCGGCCTCCCCGAACTGACCCGCGAGGTCAGCGAATCCGTCGTGCCGACCATGCTCAACCTCGAACCCCTGGGCGGGATCAGTTATGACAAGGGCTGCTACCCCGGTCAGGAAGTGATCGCGCGCATGCATTACCGCGGCCAGCTCAAGCGCCGACTCTACCGGGCGGCCATCGCCGACGATCCACCGGCACCCGGCACGGCGGTGCTCGACGCCGATGATCAGGAGGCCGGGGTCGTCATCAGCGCGGCGGCGGCCGGTGGTGGCAGTGAACTGCTGGGGGTGCTGCGCATCGAAAAGGCCGGGCAGACACTGTCCGTCGCGACACGCATCCTCGAGATCCTGGATCTCCCCTACACCCCGCCGCACTGACGGCGGTATTCGAACGCAGGCGATTGACTTATGGCCTCCGAACCGCGCGCCCGTCACTGGATTCGGCTGGGCTTTGTCCGACTGATCCTGCCCCTGCTGATCATCGCCCTGGCGGCGGGCGGCTACATCTGGCTCACCCAGACCGGGCCGACGCCGCCGCGGGCGGACGTGGCCGAGCGGGCCTGGCGGGTGGACACCGCCGTCGTTGAGCCAGGCACGCACCAGCCCCGATTGACACTCACCGGCGAGGTGGAGAATCCGGATCGACTCTTGATCAACGCGCCGCTGACGGCGCGGGTGGCCCGCCTGCCGGTCGCCGATGGCGACGCGGTTGAACAAGGCGATCTGCTGGTGGCGCTGGATCCCGCCGATTACGAGCCGCCACTGCGACGCGCAGAGGCCAATCTTGCTGACCTGCAGGCCCAGATCCAGGAGGCCCGCCGCGCTTACCAGAGCGATCAGCAGGCGCTCGAGATCGAGCAGGCACTGGTGGACACCGCGCAGCGTTCCCTCGAGCGGACCCTCACGCTGCAGAGCGATGAACTGGCCTCGCCGTCCGAAGTGGAGTCCAACCGCGATGCGCTCAACCAGGCGCGGCTCGCGCTGAACACCCGCGAGGAGCGGGTCGCGACATTCGACGCCCGACTTGCCTCGCTGCAGGCCCGCCGCAAGGCCGCCGAGGCGGATGTCCGCAGCGCCCGTCGTGACGCCCGACGCTCGCGGGTTGAAGCCCCCGGCGCCGGGATTATTACCGGGCGCGAGGTCGCCACCGGCGAGCGGATCAGCACCAGTCAGGCGCTGCTGACGTTTCTCCCCCGAGACGGTTTCGAAGTGCGCGCCCTGATTCCCAATCAACGCGCGGAGCCGCTGTTGCGAGCGCTGGCCCGCGACGAGCATCCGACCGCCGAGGCCCAGCTGCTGGGCGGCACGGTGGCGCTGCGGCTCATGCGGCTTGGCGGCTCAGCGAGTGCCCGGGGCGTCACCGGGCTGTTTCAGTTCGAGGCACCGGATCGCTCGCTGCGCCCCGGTGAGGTCATTCGCATGGAACTGCGGATGCCGGCCATGCCTGACACCATCGCGGTCCCGCAGAGCGCGCTGTACGGCAACGACCGGGTCTACCGGGTCCGCGATGACCGCCTTGAGCGGGTGGCCGTCGAGCACCTCGGCACCACCCGCGTTGATGGCACCGAGCGCGCGCTGATCCGCAGCGGCGCGCTGACCGCCGGCGACCGGATCGCCACCACCCAGCTCCCCAACGCGGTGGAGGGTCTGCGCGTGCAGCCCGCCGATGACGACGGGGCATCACCGTGAGCGAATCGCCGGGTCTGCTCGAGCGCTTCGCCCGTCACCGCGTCGCCCCGCATCTGGTCATGATACTCATGATTCTGGGCGGGCTTTTCGCCATTTCACGGATGAATGTGCAGTTCTTCCCCAACTTTTCCATCGATGTCATCACGGTTTCAGTGGTCTGGAGCGGAGCCTCGGCTGAAGACGTCGAGCGCGGCATTACCGAGCCGCTCGAGGAGCGTCTGCGGGCGGTCCCTGATGTCAGCAAGATGACCTCGACCTCGGCCCAGGGCATCGCCACGATCACGCTGGAATTCATCGAGGGCACCGACACCGTGCTGGCCCTGGCGGACGTACGCGAGCAGGTCGACAGCTTCCGCAATTTTCCCGCCAACGCGGAATCCCCCCAGATCAGCCGCGCGCCGGAATTCGACCCGGTGGGACGGGTGCTGGTGCACGGCGACGTCGACCGCTCGGCGCTGCGCACATGGGCGGATCAATTTGAGCGCGAACTCGTCCAGCGTGGCATCGATCGCATCAGCGTCAACGGCATGCCCGATCAGCAGATCTCGGTGGCGGTGCCGGCACAGCGCATCCCGTCGCTGGATCTGAGCCTGCCCCAGCTCTCCGATCGCATCGCCAGTCGCTCCACGGACATCCCGGCCGGCGAGTTCGGGAGCCTCGATGGGGGCCGGGAGCTGCGCGCCGTCGAGCAGCGCCGCGACGTGCTGGGTTTTGATGAACTGCCGGTTGTCAGTGACCCGCGCAGTTCGCTGACGCTGGGCTCGATTGCCTCGATCCGCGAGGAGCCGAGGCCGGATTCGGTGCTGATGCGCCATGATGGCGCCCCCGCCATCGAACTCGTCCTGCAGCGGGCCCAGCACGGCGACAGCCTGGAATCGGCTCAGGCCCTCGAGCAGTGGGTGGCCGATACCCGGCCGCGTCTGCCCGCCAACCTCGAGCTGACCCTCTACGACCAGTCGTGGCAGTTGATCCGCGACCGCATCAACCTCCTGGTCAGCAACGGGCTGGGCGGTCTTGTGCTTGTCCTGATCCTGCTCTACCTGTTCCTGCCCGCCCGTGTTGCATTCTGGGTGGCAGTGGGCATCCCCTCGGCATTCCTCGCGGCGCTCGCCATCCTCTGGCTGATCGGCGGGAGCATCAACATGATCTCGCTGTTTGCGCTGATCATGGCGCTGGGCGTGATCGTCGATGACGCCATTGTCGTGGGTGAGGATGCCGATGCCCATTTCCGCGGCGGCGAACCCGCACTCCTGGCCTCGCAGGGCGCCGCCCGGCGCATGTTCTGGCCCGTGATGGCCTCGTCGCTGACCACGGTCGCGGCGTTCATGCCGCTGCTGGTGGTCGGCGGGACCATCGGCCAGATCCTGCGGGACATCCCCATCGTGATGATCTGCGTCATCGCCGCGTCGCTGGTGGAGAGCTTTCTGGTCCTGCCGGGTCATCTGCGGGGTGCGTTCACCGGGCGCAGCCGCCCTCAGACACCGACCGCCCCGACGCCATCGCCGCAGCGCGCTCCCGGCCGCTGGCGGGCGCGGTTCGAGCGTGGCTTCGAGGGATTCCGGGAAAACGGGTTCCGGCGCGCCGTCCGTCTGGCCGTTAGCCACCGGGCGGTGACCCTGTCAATCGCCGCCGCCAGTGTCGTTCTGGCCGCTGGCCTGCTCGCCAGCGGACGGCTGGGCTTTACGTTTTTCCCGACGCCCGAGTCCCAGATCGTCTACGCCAACGCGACCTTTGTCGCCGGCACGGATCGCCAGGAGATGGAGGCATTCCTCGACGAGCTCGAGCGCAGCCTGGCCCAGACACAGGCGGAGTCGGGTGAGAATCTCGTGCAGACGGCCATCACCCGGGCCGGCGGTACCGTCGGCGGGACCGGCGCCACCCAGGGTGATGCCCTGGGCTCAATGCTGGTGGAGCTCACGCCCCCCGACGCGCGCACGACCCGTAACAGCACCTTTATCGGCGACTGGAAAGCCAACACGCAGGTGCCGCCGGGCATGGAAAACTTTTCCATCACCTCGCGCCAGGGCGGTCCACCGGGTGCCGATCTGACCGTCCGCCTGACCGGAGCGGGCACCGATGCGCTGAAAAACTCGGCCGTGTCGCTGTCCGAGACCCTCAGGGGCATCCCCGGTGTGGTGGACGTCAGTGATGACCTGCCCTACGGACGTCAGCAGATCACCTTCTCGGTCAATGAGCAGGGCCGTGCGCTGGGCCTTTCCACACAGGACGTGGGCTCGCAGCTGCGGGCCGCGTTCGATGGCGCGCTGAGCCAGATCTATCAGTCCGGCCCCGATGAGGTGGAGGTGCGGGTATTGCTACCCCGCGATGAGCAGCGACGCATCGGGGCCCTCGACGAACTGACCATCCGCACGCCGGCCGGCGAGTTCGTGCCGGTCAATCAGGTGATCAACCGCGGCTCGCAGCGCGGCTTCGAGGCGATCCGCCATGCCGATGGCGAGCGCGCGGTGCAGATCCAGGCATCTCTGGACAATCAGGTGGCCAATGCCGATCGCATCATCGGCTCATTGCAGGATGGCGCGCTGTCCCGACTGGCCGAGCGCTACGGCATCGATTACAGCTTCGAGGGGCGCCAGGCGGATCAGCGCAACACGCTGGATGATATGCGGTTCGGCCTGTATCTGGGCCTCGCCCTGATGTCCGTTGTCCTGGTCTGGG
The DNA here is from genome assembly GCF_002813635.1 of Spiribacter roseus. Lineage (NCBI taxonomy): Bacteria > Pseudomonadati > Pseudomonadota > Gammaproteobacteria > Chromatiales > Ectothiorhodospiraceae > Spiribacter > Spiribacter roseus. Next base: position 1,110,252 of record NZ_CP016382.1, read on the forward strand.
TGTTCTCGGCCTGGACCCTACCCCTGATCGTCATGGGAGTCATCCCGCTGGGACTGGTCGGCGCCATCGTCGGCCACTGGCTGATGAACATCGAACTCACGGTGCTCTCGCTGTTCGGTCTGTTCGGCCTCTCGGGCATCGTGGTCAATAACGCGATCATCCTGGTGGCGTTCTACCGCGATCAGCTGGCCGCAGGACTGAGCGTGGACGCCGCCCTTGAGGAGGCGGCGGTGCGGCGCCTGCGGGCCGTGATGCTGACCTCGCTGACCACGATCGGCGGCCTGACGCCGCTGCTGTTCGAGACATCGCTGCAGGCGCAGTTCCTGATCCCGATGGCCACCTCCATCGCCTTCGGTCTGGGCTATTCCACCCTGCTGGTGCTGTTCGTCATCCCGGTGTTGCTGTCGTTGCACGCCTCGATCGGCGAGCGCCTGCCCGGCCGGCGCCCGGCAGGCGACTAGTCGCGGGGGCGCATGGCGGGGAACAGCAGCACATCCCGGATCGAGGCGCTGTCAGTAAGCAGCATCACCAGCCGGTCGATGCCGATCCCCTCGCCCACGGCCGGCGGCATGCCGTACTCGAGCGCGCGGATGTAGTCGGCATCGTAATGCATCGCCTCGTCGTCACCGGCGGCCTTCTCCTCGGCCTGGCGGCGGAAGCGGCGCGCCTGATCCTCGGCATCGTTGAGCTCCGAGAAGCCGTTGGCGATCTCCCGACCCGCCACGATGAGCTCGAAGCGCTCGGTCACCGCCGGGTTGTCATCCCGTGGCCGGGCCAGCGGCGAGACCTCCACCGGATAGTCGGTGACAAAGGTGGGCTGGATGAGCGCGGCCTCCGCGGTCTTCTCGAAGACCTCCAGCAGGACCTTGCCGTTGCCCCAGTGCGGGCCGACCTCGATGCCCAGTGACTCGGCATAACCGGCGAGGGCCTGCGGATCGTCCACCCCGGCACCGAGCTGGGGGTTGTGCTCGACGACCGCGTCGCGGACGCTCAGCCGGCGGAACGCGGGGGCCAGATCAATCGACTCGCCCTGCCAGACGAGCTGCTCGGTGCCCACGGCATCCTGGGCCAGCCGGCGCAGCAGCGACTCGGTAAAGTCCATGGCGTCCCGGTAATCGGCGTACGCCTCGTAGAATTCGAGCATCGTGAATTCGGGGTTATGCCGCGTCGAGACCCCTTCATTGCGGAAGTTGCGGTTGATCTCGAACACCCGCTCGATGCCGCCCACCACCAGCCGCTTGAGGTAGAGCTCGGGGGCGACGCGCAAAAACAGATCGACATCGAGGGCATTGTGATGCGTGACGAACGGCCGGGCGGCCGCGCCCCCCGGGATCGGCTGCATCATCGGTGTCTCGACTTCGAGAAAACCGCGCTCGTGGAAGGCCTCGCGAATACTGCGGATGATGCGACTGCGCACGGTGAAGATCCGCTGCGAATCGGGGTTGGTCATCAGGTCGAGATAGCGTTGCCGGTAGCGCGCCTCGGTATCCCCCAGACCATGGTATTTATCGGGCAGCGGGCGCAGCGATTTGGTCAGCAGCGCCAGCCGGTCGCAATGCACCGAGAGCTCGCCGGTCCGGGTGCGCATCAGCGTGCCCGATACGCCGATGATGTCGCCGGCATCCCAGCCTTTGAATGCCGCATACAGGCCCTCGGCCAGATCATCGCGGCGTACGAACAGCTGAATGTCGCCGGACATGTCGCGGAGCGTTGCAAAGCTTGCCTTGCCCATGACGCGTTTGCGGATCAGTCGCCCGCCGATGTGTACCCGTACCGGGGTAGCCGCCAGCTGCTCGGCGTCGTGATCGGCATAGCGCGACTGCAGATCGGCGGCCAGCGCGTCACGCCGGAAATCATTGGGGAAGGCGGCCCCTTCGGCGCGCCACTCATCGAGCTTGCGCCGCCGCTCGGCGATCAGGCGGTGTTCATCCTGCTCTTCAGCCATGCTGTTCCTGTTCCAAGAGTTGTCCGGCGTGTCGCCCGCCTACAGGCCGGCCTTGAGACTCGCCTCTATGAATGAATCCAGACCGCCGTCGAGCACGGCCTGGGTGTTGCCCACCTCGACGCCGGTGCGCAGGTCCTTGATGCGGCTCTGATCCAGCACGTAGGAGCGGATCTGGCTACCCCAGCCGATATCCGACTTCGAATCCTCCACCGCCGCCGCCTGTTCGCGCTTGGCCTCCATCTCGCGCTCGTAGAGCTTGGCCCGCAGCTGATTCATGGCGGTCGCCCGGTTCTTGTGCTGCGAGCGATCATTCTGGCACTGCACCACGATGCCGGTGGGCTGATGGGTGATGCGCACCGCCGACTCGGTCCGGTTGACGTGCTGCCCGCCCGCACCGCTGGCGCGATAGACATCGATGCGCAGATCCGACGGATCGATTTCGATGTCCACATCCTCGTCCAGCTCGGGGCTGACGAAGACCGAGGCGAATGATGTGTGGCGACGGTTGCCCGAGTCGAAGGGTGATTTGCGCACCAGTCGGTGCACACCGGTCTCGGTGCGCAGCCAGCCAAACGCGTATTCCCCCTCGACCCGGATGGTGGCACTCTTGATACCGGCCTGGTCGCCTTCGGAGACCTCGATCAGATCGGCCTTGAAACCCTTGTGCTCAATCCAGCGCAGGTACATGCGCAGAAGCATGTCGGCCCAGTCCTGGGCCTCGGTACCGCCGGAGCCGGCCTGGATGTCGACAAAGGCGTTGGTGGGGTCCATCTCGCCGGCGAACATGCGCCGGAACTCCAGCGACTGGACAACGCGCTCGTGGGCGGCGAGGTCCGCCGCCACCGACTCCAGGGTGTCGGCGTCATCCTCCTCCCGGGCCATCTCGAGCAGTTCGCCCGCCTCCTCCAGCCCGGTCAGCAGGCCGCGCATCTGAGCGACGACCGTGTCCAGCGCCGCGCGCTCGCGATTCAGGTTCTGGGCGCGCTCGGGGTCGTTCCAGACATCGGGCTGTTCGAGCTCGCGGGTGACTTCTTCGAGGCGTTCCTCCTTTTCAGCGAGGTCAAAGATACCCCCTCAGGGACTCGGAGCGTCCCTTGAGATCGTCAAGCTGGGTGGCAAGCTGATTACTGTCGAGCACGGTGTTCCTCTTGTTGACTGTCGATTGGCCTGGCGGCTCAGCGCACGGCTTCCCAGGCGCGGGCCAGGCGTTTTTCCGATACCCGCTCGCGGGTGCCCAGATCCTGGGCAAACAGCGAGATACGGTACTCCTCCACCAGCCACCGGACCTGCGCCAGGGCCGGGTCACGGATGGCCCGTCGGGCATGACGGGCCAGCGCCTCGTCGAGCCGGCGCTGATGCGGCTGGATCGCCGCCAGGCCGGCCGCGTCACGGTTCGGGTCCTGCTGCAGGCGCTCGAGCCGGCGGGCCATTCCCGCCAGATAGCGCGGCAGATCGGCGAGCCGCTCCGGGTCGGTGTCCAGCAGAAACCCGGGGTACACCAGCCCGTCCAGCTGCTGGCGGAGATCCTGGTAGCTGTCCATCATGCCCAGCGGGATATTGCCCTTGAGTGCCCGGCGCACCCGCTTTTGTCGCGACAGGATATCAGAGACCCGATCCCGGAGCTGCTCACCGTGGGGGATGATCGCGGTGCGGCCCTGCTCGCAGATTTCGAGCCAGCTGGCCCGGTCCCGCGGAACGGTCCCGGCGAGAAAAACCTGATCGAATACCGCGGCCACAAAGCCGCGTTTGAACTCATCGGCGTCCCCCACATCGCGGTAGTCGATGGCCATGCGATCGAGCCCCTCGAGCCCCCGGCGCAGGTGGCGCGCCTGCTGGGCGAAGCGCTTCATCAGGAGACTGCGAACGCCCTCGCGATGGGCAATGGCGGCGCGCTCGGGGCCGTCAAGCAGGCGCAGGGCCACCGCGCCCTGTTCGGCACACAGGGCCGGATAGCCCTGCAGCTCGATCCCGCCCTGCACGAAAGGCACCCGCTCCGGCAACGTGCCGATGTCCCAGTCGGTGATCCCGGTGCGCTCGAAGCTGCTGTCGGCCGGCGCCCGGAAGTCGCGCGCCGCATGATCGGCGCAGGACCGCTGCAGCGCGGGCAGATCACGACCGCTGTCGAGCAGCGCACCGGCCTCATCGAGCACCTCGAAGCGCATCTGCAGATGTCCGGGCAGGACCAGTTCATCCCACAGGCCACCAGGGATATCAATCCCGGTCATGCGCCGCAGTTCGGCGCGCACCGCCGCCTCTAACGATCCCTCTCGGGTGGGCAGTGACTCGAGAACCGCACGGGCAAAATCCGGCACGGGCACAAAATGCCGTCGCAGCGCCTTGGGCAGTGCCCGGATCAGGGTGACCACCTTTTCCTCGAGCAGGCCGGGCACCAGCCACTCGAAGGGCTCCGGCGAGAGCGCGTTGAGGGCCGCCACCGGAATGCAGACCGTGACGCCATCGACCTCGCTACCGGGCGTAAAGGCGTATCGCAGTGGCAGGCGCACGCCGTTGACATCGAATGTGTCGGGGTAGTCGGCCGCCCCCTCGGTCACGCCCCGGGCCATCAACTGATCGCGATCCAGCCGCAGCGCACGGTCGTCGCCACCGTCGCGCAGCCAGCGATCAAGACTCGGGCCATCCACTACCGCGGCCGGCAGGGCCGCGTCGTAGAAGGCCGCAAGCGCCTCGTGATCCACCAGCACATCACGGCGTCGGGTCTTTGCCTCGAGGGTCTCGACCTCGGCGATCAGGTCCTGGTTGGCCCGCAGAAAGGCCGGCGGATCCGGTGGTGGCTCGCCCAGCAGACCCTCGCGGATGAACACCTGCCGGGCCTCCGCCGGGGCCACACGCGCATAGTCGATCTTGCGTCCGGTGACGATGGGCAGACCGTAGAGGGTGGCATCCTCGCGCCCGAACACCTTGCCCCTGCCGGCCTCCCACCACGGATCGCGATGGCGGCGCTTGAGCAGATGCCCGGCCAGCGGTTCGATCCACTCCGGCCGCACATCGGCCGCCACCCGGGCGAACACCCGGCTGGTTTCGACAAGCTCCGCGGCCATGATCCAGCGCGGCCGCTGGCGCGCCACCGCCGAGCTCGGATGAATGGCGAGCTTGAGCCCACGCGGCCCGACATACTCACCGCCGTCCTCGCGCCGGGCGATGTTGGAGAGAAAGCCGCTGAGCAGGGCCCGATGGATCGCCACCGGTCGTGCCGGCGCGGTATTTTCGGTGAGCCCCATATCCCGCACGAGGCGGCGCAGCTGGGCGTGGGTATCCGCCCACTCACGCATCCGCACATGAGACAGGAAATGCTCATGGCACCAGGCCTGGAGTTTGCGCCGACTCAGATGGTGGGCCTGCTCCCGATAGGCGGCCCAGAGGCGCAGCTGTCCGCCAAAATCCGAGCGCTTGTCCTGCCAGGCGGACTGCGCGGCATCGGCCGCCTCGCGTCGATCCATGGGCCGCTCACGCGGATCCTGCACCGACAGCGCGGCGGCGATCACCAGCAGCTCATCCAGCGCACCCTCGCGGTCGCCCGCCAGCAGGATGCGCGCGATGCGCGGATCCACCGGCAGGCGGGCCAGCTGACGACCCAGGCGCGAGAGATTCTGGCGGCGGTTGAGCGCGCCCAGTTCATCGAGCAGCTTGAGCCCGTCCTTGACGTAGCGCGGATCCGGCGGCTCGATGAAGGGAAACCGCTCGATGGCGCCCAGCCGCAGATGCTTCATCTGCAGGATGACCGAGGCCAGATTGGTGCGCAGGATTTCGGGATCGGTAAACCGCGGCCGCGCCTCAAAGTCGGCCGCGTCGTAGAGGCGTATGCACACGCCCGGCCCCTCACGCCCGCAGCGCCCGGCGCGCTGGTCGGCGCTGGACTGTGCGACCGGCTCGACCGGCAGGCGCTGGACCTTGGTGCGATAGCTGTAGCGGCTGATCCGCGCAAGCCCGCTGTCCACCACATAGCGGATTCCCGGGACGGTGAGCGAGGTTTCGGCGACGTTGGTGGACAGGACGATCCGCCGGCCACGGTGCGGTGCGAACACGCGCTGCTGCTCGGCGGTGGACAGGCGCCCGAACAGGGGCAGCACCTCGGTATGGGGCGGGTGATGCTTGCGCAGCGCCTCAGCGCACTGACGGATCTCGCGCTCGCCGGGCAGGAACACCAGAACGTCGCCGCGGCCGAGGCCCGCGAGCTCATCCACGGCCTCGACAACGCCCTGGCGCAGGCTGCGTTCGCGCTCATCCTCCGACTGTTCGACCAGCGGCCGGTAGCGGACCTCCACCGGGTAGGTGCGTCCCGAGACCTCGATCACGGGGGCATCGTCGAAGTGTTGCGAGAACCGGACCGGATCGATGGTCGCCGAGGTAATGATCACGCGCAGATCGGGCCGTCGGGGCAGGAGGCGCTTGAGGTACCCGAGCAGGAAGTCGATGTTCAGGCTGCGCTCATGGGCCTCGTCGATGATGACCGTGTCGTAGCCTTCAAGCCGATCGTCGGCCTGGGTTTCGGCGAGTAGCATGCCGTCGGTGAGCAGCTTGATGCGCGTTTCCGGCCCGGTCTGGTCACTGAAACGCACCCGGTAGCCGACCCCGCTGCCCACTCTCGTCCCACACTCTTCAGCCACACGGCCGGCGAGGCTGCGGGCGGCAATGCGCCGTGGCTGGGTATGCGCGATCATCCCGTCGATACCGCGACCGAGATCGAGCATGAGCTTGGGCAGCTGCGTGCTCTTGCCCGATCCGGTCTCGCCGCAGACCACGACCACGGGATGATCGCGCACCGCCGCCTTGATGGCCTCGGCATGCTCGAGGACGGGCAGATCCAGGGCATAATCCGGGCGCAACGTGATCGCCTCCCGGGCGGCCCGGGCCTTCGCAGCGCTACGCGTCGGGGGGGCGTTGGAGTGCTCAGCCATTCCGGCCGTCGTTGGGCTCCGATCCGTCGCGGCCCGAACGGCGTCGGGTCCGGGGCGCCGTGCGCGGCTCAAACTGCAGGGCCTCAAGATCCCAGTGCGCGTCGTCACACTGCAGGACCAGGCAGCCCGGTCCGCCATAGGTCCGCGTCCGGCCCGCGGCGCCGGGGTTCAGCACCCAGGGCGCGGCACTCTGATCGACGCACTGGCGGTGACTGTGGCCGTAGACCACCGCACGGCAGTCGGCAAATTGCTGCCGGTAGCGGCGATGGCGCTGGTCAATCGTGCCGCCGTCATCGCCATGGACGAGCTTGATTCGCCCGCCGGGCAGATCCACCGTGGCGTTTTCCGGCAACCTGGCCAGCATGTCCTGCTCGGACGCGGGCCAGTGCGCCGCATCGTCGTTATTGCCGCGGATCGCCACGGCTTCCTGTTCGGGCTGCATGGCGAAAAGCACATCCGCGCCACCGACATCACCGGCATGCAGAGCAATGTCGCAGCGACGAACCTCGTCGGCAATGCGCTGATCAAGGAACCCGTGGGTATCCGCGAGAATGGCGACCCGGACCGAGCGATCAGTCATTGCGCGGCAAAGCCCGAGTCGATGGCGGCGGTCAGGGCCGGATAGCTGTCAGTCACGGGGAACTGCGGGAACGCCGCGGTGACGTTCGCGGGGGCCGAGAAGAAAATACCCTGCCCGGCAGCCGCGAGCATGCTGGTGTCGTTGAACGAATCACCCGCCGCAACCACCGCAAAGTTCAGCCCGCGCAGGGCCTCGACGGCCGCACGCTTGTGGTCGCGCATCCTCAGCCGATAGCCGGTGATGTCTCCATTGCCATCGGTCTCGAGCTGATGACAGAACAGCGTCGGCCAGTTCAGCTGGCGCATGAGCGGCCGGGCGAACTCGTAGAAGGTGTCCGAGAGGATGATCACCTGGTAGCGCGACCGCAGGTCGTCGAGAAACGCCCGGGCGCCGGGGAGCGGCTCCATCCGGTCGATGACCGCCTGGATGTCGGGCAGGCCCAGCCCGTGGGCGGCCAGGGTATCCAGGCGCATGCGCATGAGCTCGTCGTAATCGGCGATGTCCCGCGTGGTCGCCTTGAGGGCGTCGATGCCGGTCAGCGCCGCAAAGTCGATCCATATCTCCGGGACCAGCACACCCTCGAGGTCGAGACAGACTATATTCACCGGGTTTGATCCCTCCTAAATTCAGGCTCGCGGACGTTACGGTTTTTACCCATGCGCTGCAAGGCGGCGGGTGGCCGCTCATCCGCCTCCACGAGCGCATTGAACTTGCGTGACATTGCCACCATCCAATGACATATTGAAGGCAGTTGCATCATTGATCCAACGGAGGTAAGCAACGATGGCTCAGGATTTTCGCACCTCGATCGCCGGCGGCCGCTCCACCGGCCAGTCGGTGCTCGCCACCAACAAGGTGCTGCGCAATACTTATGCGCTGCTCGCGCTGACACTACTGTTCAGCGCCGCCATGGCGGGAACCGCGATGGCGACCAACGCACCGCCCATGCACTGGCTGATGGTGCTGGGTGGCTATTTCGGTCTCCTGTTCCTGACCACCTGGCTGCGTAACAGCGTCTGGGGGCTGGCGAGCGTCTTCGCGCTGACCGGCTTCATGGGGTTCACGCTGGGCCCGATCGTCAGTCTGTACATCGGTGCGTTCAGCAACGGTGCCGAGCTGGTGATGATGGCGCTGGGCGGCACCGGCATGATCTTTCTGGGGCTTTCGGCCTACGCACTCACCACGCAGCGCGATTTCAGCTTCATGCGCGGATTCATCTTCGCGGGTGTGCTGGTGGCCTTCGCCGGCTCCATCGTCGCGGTGCTGTTCTCGATCCCGGCCCTGTCGCTGGCGGTCAGTGCGGCGTTCGTGGTGCTGATGAGCGCCCTGATCCTCTACCAGACCAGTGAGATCATCAACGGCGGCGAGACCAACTACATCATGGCGACGATCACGCTGTACGTGACGATCTACAACCTGTTCCTGAGTCTGCTGCAGCTGCTCGCGGCGTTTGCCGGCGAGCGCTGATCGGGGCCTGCGGGCCTGACCCGACCCCGTCCGATGTCTGATCGGGCGGGGTTTTTTATTGCCATCTGGTCTATCATAGGTATTCGTCATACCTTTGGTGACTATCGCCCATGAAACTCACCCAGCTCCGCTATATCGTCGAAGTCGTGCGCCGCGGCCTGAATGTCTCCGCCGCAGCGGATGCGCTTTACACCTCGCAGCCCGGGGTCAGCAAACAGATCCGCATGCTCGAGGAGGAACTCGGCGTTCCGATCTTCGAGCGCAGCGGGAAGCACTTCACCGGCCTCACCCGACCCGGCCATCAGATTCTGGCCGCCGCGGAGCGCACACTGGCGGAGACCCGTGGCATTCAGTCCATTGCTGCGGAGTTTGCCGACGACCAGAGTGGCAGCCTCAGCATCGCGACCACCCATACCCAGGCCCGCCACGCGCTGCCCCCGGCAGTGCAGGCCTTCCGCGCCCACTACCCCGCCGTCAGCCTGCACTTCCATCAGGGCACACCCACGCAGATCGCCGAGATGGCCACCGCCGGCGAGGTCGACTTCGCCATCGCCACGGAAGCGCTCGAACTCTACGAGGATCTGGTGATGCTGCCCTGCTATCGCTGGAACCGCAGCATCGTCGTGCCGCAGGGCCATCCGCTCTGCGCCTGCGAGCCCCTGACCCTCGAGGCCATCGCCGAGCATCCCATCGTCACCTACGTCTTCGGGTTTACCGGACGATCAAGACTGGATGCGGCCTTCTCCGCCTGCGGCCTCACGCCGGAGGTGGTCTTCACCGCCACCGACTCGGAAGTGATCAAGACCTATGTCCAACTCGGCCTCGGGGTTGGCATCATGGCCAGCATGGCATTCGACCCGCAGCGCGATGAAGGCCTGGTCGCGCTGGACGCGAGCCACCTGTTCGAGGCAAGCACCACGCGGATCGGCTTTCGGCGCAGTGCCTACATGCGCGCCTACATGTTCGCGTTCATCGAGACATTCGCCCCGCACCTCACCCCGGCGGTGGTGCAGCAGGCCATCGAGGCACGCACGCCCGAACAGCGCGAGGCCATCGAGCGGCTGCTCGAGCCGGTTCTCGAGTCGACCGGAGACTGATCGGGAGGCATTGGCATGGATCCGGAACTGCTCGACATTCGCCGTCACCTGGGCGAACACCCGCCATTTGACGGCCTGACCGATGATCAGCTCGACGACATCGCCAGTCATGTCGAGATCAGTTACTACCGGGCGGGCTCGCAGATCCTGGCCTCGGGCCAACCCATCGCCGCGCTTTTTTATGTCCGCAGCGGCGCGGTTGAAGTCTACCGGCGCAGCGGCGACCTGTTCGATCGCCTCGGCGAAGGCAGTCTGTTCGGCCACTACGGCCTGCTGCGGGGCCGACGCGCCCAGTACCCGGCAATCGCCATCGAAGACACGCTGATCTATGCCATCGATGCCGATCGTTTTGATGCGCTCTACGAAACCGACGGCGATTTTGCCGACTTCATCGAACTGGGCCGGCCGCGGACCGGGACCAGCGTTGATAGCCAGACCCGGAACAACGACCGGATGGCCACGCGGATCCGCAAGCTGGTCACACGCCAGCCGCTGATCGCCGAGAGCGACGCAAGCGCCCGCGACGTGGCCCGCCAGCTGGCCGATGAGCCATCGGCCGCGCTGCTGGTGGTCGAACCCCAGGGCGATGACCCGCGCTATACCTACGCGGATGCCGACGGGGCGCTCTGGCAGGTCAAGGGCATTCTTACCGATGCCGATTTCCGCGCCCGCCTCGTCGCCGAAGGCCGCCCGGTGGACACACCGGTCGGTGAAATCGTGAATGAGCAGCTCGTGGCGGTGCAGTCGGACGAAACCATGCAGGAGGCCATGCTCGCCATGCTTCGGCATAACGTCCATCACCTGGCGGTGATGCATCGGCGCCGCCCGATTGGTGTGATCCGGCTCGAGGACGTCGTGCGTTATGAAACGCAGAGCAGCCTCTATCTGATTGAGAGCATTTTCAGTCAGCGCCATCCCGAGGGACTCGCCCGATTATTGCCCGAGGTCCGCAATGCAGCGGTTCGCCTGATTCGCGAGGGCGCCGACTCACGCACCGTGGGCACGGCCCTGTCGTCCATCGGCCGGAGTTTCGTCCGCCGCCTCCTGGAGCTGGCCGAAGCCGAGCTCGGACCGCCACCGGTCCCGTACGCCTTCATGGGCATGGGCTCAATGGCCCGCAATGAGCAGACCCTGGTGACCGATCAGGACAATGCGTTGGTATTGGATGACCGCTTTGATCCCCAGCAGCACGATGACTACTTTGCCGCCCTCGCCCAGCGCGTGAGCGACGGATTGGATGCCTGTGGCTATGCCTACTGCAAGGGCGGCATCATGGCCACCAACCCGCGCTGGCGCCAGCCGCTATGGGTCTGGCAGCGCTATTTCCGCAGCTGGATACAGGCCCCCAATGCCGAGCGGCTGCTGCACAGCAATATCTTTTTTGACCTCGATAACCTCTACGGCGAGGAACGCCTGATCGAGACCCTGCAGACGCTGATCGCCACCGAGGCCGGTGACAGCCTCGCCTTTCTGGCGGCCATGTCACGCAACGCCCTCAACCGCACGCCGCCGATCGGTTTTTTCCGTGAATTCGTGACCGAAAAGGACGGCCAACAGAACGACTCGATCAACGTCAAGCGACGCGGAACGGCGCCGCTCACCGATCTCATCCGCATTCACGCCCTTGCCTGTGGGTCGCAGGCACAGAACTCGTTCGAGCGGCTTGCCGATATCAAGACCACCTCGCTGCTGGGTCCCGGCGTGGCCGATCGCCTGAGCTACTCCCTCGAGGTGCTGAGCCTCGCGCGCCTGCGCGATCAGGTGCTCGACATCGAGCAGGAGCGTGAGCCGGATAACAACATCGAACCCCGCAACGTGCCCGCCAAGCAGCGCGCCGAGATCAAGGAAGCCTTCCGTGCCCTGAGTGACGCGCAGAAGTTTCTGCGTTTCCGCTACCCGATGCCGTCCGGCGGCCTCCAGAAGCGTGGCCGCTAGGCGTGCGGCTGAAAGCCGACCCGCACGCGCGCTGGCATGACTGGCTGCAGGAGATGGCTCGGCGCGCCGATACCCCGGCGTTGCGCGACTTCTATGCGGCGTTCCCGGACAACCCGGAGGCCGCCATCGGTGATACGCCCCTGGTCGCCATTGATCTCGAGACCAGCGGCCTTGATCCGCGCCAGCACGGCATCCTCAGCGTCGGCGTCGTGCCGTTTACCCTGAACGCCATCGCCGTCGCCCGCCGCCGCCACTGGATTCTGCGACCGCCCCGGGGCTTTTCCGGCGAATCCGTCGCCTATCACCACATCACCCACTCGGAGGTGGAACAGGCACCGGACCTGGCGGATGTGCTGCCAGAGATCCTCGCCGAACTGCAGGGTCGCCTGCCGGTGGTGCACTACCACCCGGTGGAGCGGCGCTTTCTGGATCGGGCCGTGCGCGAGCGCACCGGCAGCGTCTTCCGGTTTCCGCTCATCGACACCATGGAGATCGAGGCCAAACGCCATCGACGTCGCTGGCGGCTCCGCCTGCGCCGGCTCCTGCGCCGGTCGCCGGCGTCAATCCGCCTCAATGACAGTCGCATCCGTTACGGCCTGCCCCCCTACGAGGGGCACCAGGCCGTGCTGGATGCGATCGGGACGGCCGAGCTGCTGCAGGCGCAGATCCAGCACCACTACAGCCGCTCGACCCCGGTGGGCCAGCTCTGGGTCTAGGCGGCGCGGGGCTCCGACATCAGTCCCCTGATGATGGAGTAGCAGGCCACCAGCAGCACTAGTGTCAGCGGAAAGCCCGCCGACAGGGCCATGGCCTGCAGTGCTGAAAGCCCGCCACCCAGTAGCAGGGCGATGGCGATCGCGCCCTCGATGATCGCCCAGAACATGCGCTGTGGCTTGGGCGAGTCGACCTTGCCGCCGGCGGTGATCGCGTCAATGACCAGCGAGCCCGAGTCGGACGAGGTCACAAAGAAGACGATCACCAGAAAGATGGCGAGGCTCGAGGTGATCAGCCCCAGCGGCAGATTCGAGAGCATCTCAAAGAGCTGCAGATCGCCACTCGCCTCGGAGACGCTCTCCAGCCCCTTGTTGACCACCTGGTCAATGGCGGTACCACCCAGTGCCGTCATCCACAGCACCGAGATCAGCGTGGGAATGACCAGCACCGCGATCAGGAATTCGCGCACCGTGCGGCCGCGGCTGACCCGGGCGATGAACATGCCGACGAACGGCGACCAGGAAATCCACCAGGCCCAGTAGAACGACGTCCACCCCTGGGAGAAGTTCGTGTCCTCGCGGCCGATCGGGTTGGAAAGCGGGATGACGTTCTTGGCATACGAGAACAGATACTCGAAAAAGCCGGTGGCGATCGCCAGCGTCGGTCCCGCCACGATCACGAACAGCAGCAGCAGGCCGGCAAGCCCCATATTGAGCTGCGAGAGCCGCTGCACCCCCTTGTCGACGCCCAGCGTCACCGAGCCCAGGGCGATGATGGTGATACCGATGATCAGCAGCACCATCGTGGTATCACCGGAGGGAATGCCAAACAGGTAACCCAGACCGACGGTCGCCTGCTGGGCACCCAGCCCCAGCGATGTCGCCAGTCCGAACAGGGTCGCGAACACGGCGATCACGTCGATCACATGCCCCGGCCAGCCCCAGACGCGCTCGCCGAGGATCGGGTAGAACACCGAGCGCATGGTCAGCGGCAGGCCCTTGTTGAACGAGAACAGTGCCAGCGCCAGCGCCACCACGGCGTAGATACCCCAGGGGTGCAGCCCCCAGTGGAAAATCGTTGCCGCCATACCCAGCGAAATGGCGGCGTTCTGATCGCCAGCCGCCGCGCCCAGGGGGGCCCAGTCGGTGCGGACGCCGCCTTCCATGCTGGTGCCCCCCATGGAGGTGCCGAAGTGCGAAAGCGGCTCGGAGACGCCGAAGTACATCAGGCCGATGCCCATGCCGGCGGCGAACAGCATCGCGAACCAGCCCGCATAGCTGAAATCGGGTGTCGCGTGGGCACCGCCCAGCCGGACGTTGGCCAGCGGCGTAAAGATCAGCCCCAGAGCGACCAGGACAAAGATGTTCGCGCCACCAAGAAAGAACCAGGCGAGGTTCTGGGTCAGCCAGACGCGGGTCGCTTCAAAGACCGGGCCCACCTCGTTCTGCAACGCCAGCGTAATGATGACAAAGGCGAGGATGATCAGTCCCGAGAAGGTGAAGACCTTGCCGTGCAGATCGACTTCGAGGCCGAAGCGGTTGCCGGCGATGTTGTCCTGACCGATGACGTAGTCGGTATCGATCAGGCCCGAAGGCCCTTCCGGTGCCGGAACGCCGGTGGATTTCTGCTCATCGAGGTTTTCGTCACTCACGATTCTCTCCTTGATGGGTGTCGAGGGCGCACATCGGCTCAGGCCGGGCGCACCAGAAAGACGGACACATCGGTGTGGGATGCGATTCGGTCACCGTGGGATGGCATGACCGCATCCAGGTGCCTCGGCAGGTGGGTGGCCATGACCACCAGGTCCGCGCCGACCGCTTCAATGGACTTGAGAATCAACCCGTCCAGATCGGCCGTGGGGTCGGGGGAGTTGATGCAGCGCGACGAGGTTTTCTGCCCGTGCACCGCCTCCTGACCGCTCGCAAAGGCTTCGAGCTTGTGCTCGTACTCTTCGGGGGTCCGGGCCACCGTCCCCGGCGTGGAGGTGGTGACCGCCATGTAACAGACCTCCGCCCCGTAGTGGCGGGCAAGGTCCGCGCTGGTGGACAGCGCACGCTGGATCGCCTCGATGTGCGCCAGGTCCACCGGGACCAGGATTTTCTTGAACATGCACTTTCTCCTTGCATCCTGCACGAAATCGCGCCAAAGCGGACCAGAGGTTGAGGAGTTTGGGAGGGAGGGTCAACCGTTGATACTGAATTTCTGACCCCATGGGTCAATAAAACTCAACGATATCGGGCGCGGCCGGCAAAGGCGTGGGATAGGGTACCGGCGTCGACATAATCGAGGTCGCCGCCAAGGGGAACACCGTGGGCAATGCGGGCGATGTCCACGCCGGCATCCGCCGCCATGCCGGCAATGTATTGGGCGGTGGCTTCGCCCTCGACCGTCGGACTGACCGCGAGAATGATCTCGCCCACCTCGCCAGCGGCGAGACGGGCTTCGAGGCTTTCGAGGCCCAGCTCGCCGGGGCCGATGCCATCCAGCGGCGACAGCCGGCCCTTGAGGACGAAGTACAGCCCCCCATAGTCGGTGGCATCCTCGAGCGCCTGCACATCGGAGGGGTTCTCGACCACGCAGAGCAGGCCCGGATCGCGGCGTCCGCTGGCGCACAGCGGGCAGAGATCGGCTTCCGTCAGATTGCGGCACAGCCGGCATTCGCCCACCGAATCGGCCGCCGTCTGCAGCGCCCGTGCCAGCCGCCCGGCCGCACTGCGGTCGTGCTGCAGCAACGAGAACGTCATCCGCTGTGCCGACTTGGGTCCGACGCCCGGCAGGCAGCGAAGTGCCTCCATGAGCTCCTGGACCGCCGGGGAATAGGCCATGCGCTGCTCCGGCCTAGAACGGCATCTTAATGCCCGGCGGCAGGTTGAGCCCTTCGGTCAGCCCACCCATGCGTGACTGGGTCTCCTGGTCGAGTTTCTGCGCCGCGTCGTTGAAGGCGGCGGCGACCAGATCCTCGACCATCTCGCGGTCGTCATAGACGCTTTCGTCGATGGAAACGCGCCGCACCTCATGACGCCCCGTCATGACGACGCTGACCATACCGCCACCGGCCTGGCCGGTGATTTCCATTTCGGCAAGCTCCGACTGCGCTTTCTGCATTTCCTCCTGCATGCGCTGGGCCTGCTTCATCATGTTGCCGAGTCCGCCTTTCATGAATTACTCCTGATCGCGTGGACGAATGGATTCGCTAATGACTTCGGCATCAAAGGTCGCTTTGAGTGCCGCGATATTGGGATCGGTCTCGATGGACTCACGCGCGCGGTCGCGGCGATCACTCGCCACACGCTCCGCGGCGGCGGCGGGGGTCTCCGCGTTGACCGGTCCCACCCGGATGTCCACCCGCAGCGCCTCATTGAAGTGCTGCGACAGGGCCTCGGCAAGCCGCGCGGTGACGTTGTCGTTGACCAGATGCCGATGGCCCTCGTCGATCTGCAGCGTCACCCGATCGCCCTCGCGCGCCACCCAGTCGCAGTGATCGGCGAGCGCCTGCGCCATGCCGCTCAGTGACAGCGCCGCCGCCAGCCGATGCCAGTCATCATTGCCGGTGGGGGTCTGGCGCTCGGCGGCGGGCTCAGCGGCAGGGGCCAGGGCCGGCCCCGATTCCGGGGCCGGCCCCGGAGCCGGCGCCGTCGGAGCCGCTGCGGTGGGGCCGCGGGTGTCGCCCTCACCAGGGTCGGGCTCAAAGGCGAGCATCCGCAGCAGTACCATCTCGAAGCCGGCGCGCGGATCCGGGGCAAGGGGCAGATCGCGGCGCCCATGCAGCACGATCTGATAGAGCAGCTGCACCCACGCCGCGTCCAGCCGCTGGGCCAGCGCGGCCAGGCGCTGCCCGTCAGTGGTCTCGGCATCAAAAACCGCCGGCACGGTCTGGGCCAGCGACAGCTGGTGCAACAGGGCCAGCAACTCAGCCAGCGCCTGGGCAAAATCCGGGGATGTCTCTGCCATGCGCGCGACGGTATCCAGCAGGCCGGGGCCATCGCCGTCGGCGAGCCGCTCGAGCAGTTCGAGCAGAAAGTCGTGATCGATGCTGCCGAGCATGTCCTGTACATCGGCGTCGACCAGCCGACCGCTGCCGAATGCAAGGGCCTGATCGGCCAGACTGAGGGCGTCGCGCATGCTGCCATCGGCAGCGCGGGCGAGACGCTCGATGGCCGGCTTTTCCACCTCGATGCCCTCGTGGCGGGCGATGGTCTCCAGCTGGCCGGCGATCATGTCCGGCAGCAGCGGCTTGAGGTTGAACTGCAGGCACCGCGACAGCACCGTGACGGGCAGTCGTTGCGGGTCGGTGGTGGCCAGCAGGAACTTGACGTGCTCCGGGGGCTCTTCGAGGGTTTTCAGTAGCGCATTGAAGCTGTGCGTGGACAGCATATGCACTTCGTCGATCAGGTAGATCTTGTAGCGTCCACGGGTCGGGGCGTACTGGACATTATCCAGCAGATCGCGGGTGTCCTCGACCTTGGTGCGGGAGGCGGCATCGACCTCGATCAGATCCACGAAACGGCCGGCGTCGATCTCCGCGCAGGCGGCACACTCGCCACAGGGCACATCGGTGACACCCTTAGACTCGCAGTTGAGGCACTTGGCGAGAATCCGCGCCACCGTGGTCTTACCCACGCCCCGGGTGCCGGTGAACAGGTAGGCGTGGTGCAGACGTCCGCTGGCAAGGCCATTGGCGAGTGCCCGCAGGACGTGGCCCTGGCCAACCATTTCGTCAAAGCGGTGGGGGCGCCACTTCCGCGCGAGTACCTGATAACCCATACTGCGAGTATAGCATCGGCGAGTGTGGACAATAGAGAAAGGCGGGGACGCCAGCCACACCCCGGCGCCCGAATCCACCGCTGCCGCTGCTCCCTTCCGGGCCTGACGGGGTTGACGGTTTATCGTCGCGAGGGGACCAGCGCCACCGCCATCGTATGGTAGCAAACCGCCCCAGCCCGCGCGAACCCAGAAGGACCGGCGCCATGACCCCGCTGACCGAAATATTTGCCACCTTCCTGCGCCTGGGGCTGATCGCCTTTGGCGGGCCGGTCGCCCATCTCGGCTATTTCCACCGCTGGTTCGTGCGCGACCGGCGCTGGCTGGATGATGCCACCTACGGCCAGCTGCTCGCGCTCTGCCAGATGCTGCCCGGCCCGACCAGCAGCCAGACCGGCTTCGTCATTGGTGTCGAGCGCGCCGGTATTGCTGGTGGACTCGCGGCCTGGCTGGGTTTCACCCTGCCCTCGGCGGTGATCATGATCGGCCTGGGGATGGGCATGCAGCACCTCGGCGCGTTTGACTCCGCAGGCTGGCTGACCGGGCTCAAACTCGCCGCCGTGGCGGTGGTCGCCCATGCCCTTTATGGCATGGCCCGACAGCTCTGCCCGGACTGGCCACGCGCCGGGATTGCCGCGGCGAGCGCCCTGGCGGTCAGCCTGGCACCGGCGGCGCTGGGCCCGTTCGTGGTCATCATCGGCGGGGCCCTGGCGGGCCTGGTCCTGTTTCCGTCCCCGACATCCGCCCATGCCGATCTGGGCGCGCGCGTCACCCGCCGCCAGGCCCTCGCCGCCCTGGCGCTGTTCGGCATGGGACTGATCGCCCTCGTCGGCCCGTTCGGCCTTCCCCCGTTATGGGCGGTGCTCTATCAAAGTGGCGCCCTGGTGTTTGGCGGCGGCCATGTGGTGCTGCCATTGCTCGAGGGCGGGCTGGTGGCGCCGGGGCTGATCGATGCCAACCGCTTTCTCGCCGGCTACGGCGCCGCCCAGGCTCTGCCCGGGCCACTGTTCAGCTTTGGCGGGTTCGTCGGCGCCGGAGTCGCCGATCAGGCCCCCTTAGTGACGGGGATGCTGGCGACCGTCCTGCTCTTTGCGCCCGGACTGCTGCTGGTGGTGGGGCTTCTGCCATTCTGGAAGGCGGCCGGCCGCTACCCGGCGACCGGCCGCGCACTGCCCGGCATCAACGCCGCCGTGGTGGGACTGCTGGCCGCGGTGCTGTGGGACCCGGTCATCACCAGCGGCATCGGCTCAGTGGCGGATGCCGCCATTGCGCTTGTCGCGCTGCTGGCGCTGGCGCTGACCCGCACCCCACCCTGGGCGGTGGTTCTGGGGTGTGCACTGGCCGGCGCCGGCCTCGGCTATCTACCCTCCATGGCATAGCGCAGCACCCGGCGCTTCAGCCAACCACCGTAGCCCGCGATCTGCAGGCCCAGCCCGCGCACCGGCGCCAGCGGCCCGAGCGGCGCCGTGAAGCCGACATGAAACGCGCTCATCGCCGACTGCATCAGCTGATTATCGGGACGCCGCCCGCGCTCGTAGGCGGCCAGCCCGGTCGGGTGCGCCGCCGGCAGCCCCCGGCGCAGCGACTCGGCAATCTGCCCGGCGAGCGCCCGCGCATCGCGCAGCCCGATGTTGACCCCCTGACCGGCCAGCGGATGAATCACATGCGCCGCATCGCCGACCAGCACCAGCTGATCGCGCCAGTAGCGCTGTGCATGCAGCCGGCGGATCGGAAAACTGCCCCGCCCGTAGACCTGGTCGATCAAACCCAGATCCGTCGGGAAGGCGCTTTCCACGGCATCCACAAAATCGGCCTCACTCATCGCGGTGAGCAGGCGGGCCTTGGATGGCGAGACATACCACACCAGCGACGCCGCGCCACCGGCGAGCGGCAGCAGTGCCTGCGGGCCATCCGGGGTAAAGCGCTGCCAGGTCTGGGTGCCCGCCGGCGGGTTTGGCTGCACAGTCGCGACTACGGCGTGCTGGTGATAATCGCCTTCCCAGACGCCGATACCCGCCGCATCCCGCAACCGCGACCCGGCACCGTCCGCCGCCACCGTCAATGCCGGCGTCAACGCCCCTTCCCCCTCAAGGAACAACCGCGGGCCATCGGTGCCGGGCTGTACGTCGAGCGTCGGGGCCGGGACATCCAGCCGCACCGATTCGAGCCCGGCAGCGGTCTCCAGCAGGGCCGCCTGCAGGTGGTCGTTTTCAACGAACACGCCCAACCCATCCAGACCCAGCTCATCGGCGCTGAATGCGAGCCGTCCCGGTGCCGAAATATCCCAGGTCGCCAGTTCATCAAAGGTCGCCACCCGCGCCTGGTCCAGCGCCGGCCAGGCGCCCAGCGACTGGAGATACTCGATGGACCGGCCGTTGAGGGCCGAGACCCGGAGCCGCGGCGGCTCATCGGCCGTGGGCCGGGTCGCCGGACGGGCCTCGAGCAGCCGCACCGGGATGCCACGACGGCCGAGATCCACCGCAACCGCGGCGCCGACCATGCCACCGCCGACCACCAGCACATCATTGCTGTTCATTGGAACGACTCCCTTGTCCGGGGTTGGAAAACACACTGAGTATTCTAGCGCGCAGATCCGCCAGCGTTCCCGCCGTCGACGGGCCGGGCTCCAGACCGGCACGGAATCCCATCGATTCGAAACCCTCGAGCAGCGCCGGATCGCGGGCGACCACATGCACCGGCACCGTGCGCGAGGTGGAGTCACCCGTGATCAGCGGCGCCGGCTGATGGTCACCCAGCAGGATCAGCACCCCATCACCCAGAGACCGTCCGGCCCACTCGCCGGCGGTGCGAAGGGCGTAATCCACCGCCCGCTGGTAATGATCACGGATGCGCGCCCCCTCGCTCCAGACCTCGCCGGGGGGCGGCCCGGCATCGGCCCAGCGCTCAAAGACGGCCCCGTCGCCAATCCGCGCCCAGTCGAGGATCGGCAGGATCGGCGTCCACGGCGCGTGGCTGCTGATCAGCGCCACCTCGGCAAACACCGGCTCAGGGGTTGCCTCGCGGATCGCCGACTGCAGGTAATGCCAGGTGTACTGATCCGGCATGGTGACCCAGTTGAGCGGGGGGCCGGCGTAGTCGATGCGCGCATGATCGTCGATGCGGTCATAGCCCCATTGCCCGCCGGCGGGCCATGGATCGGTGATGGCCGGCATCAGGGCCACGGTCTGATAACCGGCGCGATCGAAATCCTCGATCAGCGATGGCCGCTCGGCATTCAGGAACAGGTCATAACGGATCTGATTGTTCATCCAATGCCCGCTCAGCACGGTGCCATGAGCGAGCCACGACTGCCCGCCCTGTACGGGCGACTCGAAACGCCCGGTCACCACGGCAAGACCGGCGGCGTCCAGCGACTCGCCGAAGTGCTCGAGCGCCGCCCGCCCGGTGGCGCGATACCGCGGGTCATCGAGCATGACGGTGCCGTAGGACTCGATGAAACCAAGGATCACATCGCGTCCGGCCAGTCGATCAAGTGATGGGGCGACCGGGTCCGGTGTACGCCGCAGTGCATCGGCGAATCGCTGGCGCTCACGGGCCGTTTCCAGCACCCGGTGGGTCTGGTCGTTGAAGCGGATGACCGCCGGCGCATCCACCGCGCGATCGATTGCCGGCATATCCCGGTGGTGCTGCAGCAGCAATCCGGCGACCAATACCAGCAAACCCACCGTGCGCAGCCGCCAGGCGCCCCGCGGTGGGATCCCGCGTCGCAGTGTCCGCGCCAGCAGGGCAAAGACACCCACCACGGCCAGCGCCGCCAGAACCAATGTCAGCCAGGCCAGCGGCGCACCGATGGCACCCCGCAGCAGGTGCTCGACCGAGGTGGCGAGCGGGATATCGATGAGAAGATTCATGGGCCGGCCCAGCGCCCAGCCGGTGCCCAGATCCGACAGCGCAAGAGCCACCGCCACCAGGATCACGGAGCTGAGCATGGGCGCAACGCCGCGTGCCAGCGCCACCGGCAGGCTCCAGATGATGCCGAGCACGATCAGGGTCTCCGCCGCCAGCCACGGCGATGGGAACTGCGTATAAGGCATCCACCACTCGGGCACCACCAGCAGCAGGTTGATACCCAGCGCGATGAGCAGCCCCGCCACGACCGGGCGCATCATCCGGGCCACCGTCCCGTCCGACGACTCGCCGCGTCGGTGCAACTTCCACCCCGTGGCACTGTCGACGCCCTACCGAGGAGGGTGTTGATGCAGCACAGGAGCGAGGCCATCCAACCATCGAGCTGGACACTGACCGAACCCGCTCTGCCACTGCGGCGCGGCGTCATGGCGGCGCTCGCCATGGCAACCACGGCACTGGGGATCCACTGGCTCACCGCGCTGCTCGGCGGCGGCGGCATTGATGCGCTGGAGGGGCTGGTCATTGCGGCCTTCTCGGTCACCTTCGGGTTCTCGTGCATTGCATTCTGGACCATGATGGCCGGTATTGCCCTGCGGCTGTCCGGTCGGCATCCAGTCACCCTGCAGCGCGGCGCCCCTGCGGCCGAAGACGCGCCCCCATTGGCGCGGACCGCACTCGTGATGCCGGCCTATAACGAAGACATGGGCGACGTCGTGCACTGCCTGATGTCGACACTGCAGTCCCTGCGGGACACCGGTCAAAGCGAAGCGTTCGACTGTTTTCTGCTCAGCGACAGCAACGATCCAGCCCAGCGCGAGCGTGAGCGCGAGGCGATGGCCCGACTGCAGCGTCGATTCCCGACGGGGCCCGGGCTCTACTATCGGGCCCGTGATGAGAACACCGGCCGCAAGCCGGGGAACATCCGGGACTTCTGCGAGCGCTGGGGCGCCGGCTACGAGTTCATGGTGGTGCTGGACGCCGACAGCCGCATGACCGGCGAGGCCCTGCTCACCCTGGTGCGCCGCATGGTCGCCAACCCCCAGGCGGGCATCATCCAGACGGTCCCGCTGCCAGTCGGCCAGCGCACGGTGCTGGGCCGATTCCAGCAGCTCGCGGCCAGCCTCCATGCCCGTCACATCGCCAACGGCTTGGCCTTCTGGCAAGGCAACAGCACGAACTACTGGGGCCACAACGCGATCATCCGCATCGCCGATTTCAAGGCCTGCTGCGGACTCTCGCCGCTCCCCGGCCGGCCGCCCCTGGGCGGCGACATCATGAGTCACGACTATGTCGAGGCCGGGCTGATGCGCCGGGCGGGCCGCAGCGTTTACGTCCTCCCCGAAATCGGCGGCAGCTTCGAGGGCATGCCCGGCAATTTCATCGACGATCTCAAACGCGAGCGGCGCTGGTGCCAGGGGAATCTCCAGCATCTGCGCCTGCTGACCGGGCGCGGCTGGCGACCCGTCACGCGGCTGAATTTTCTGCTCGGCGGGCTCGCCTACCTGACCGCGCCGCTGTGGCTGCTGATGATCAGCGCCGGCATCCTCGACGCGGTGGTCTCCCCGGATCAGGGGCGCTGGGTGAACGCCGCCACCACACGGCCCGACACCGTTGTGCCGCTGATCGGCCTGAGCCTGATGGTTCTGTTTCTGCCGCGGCTGATCGGCATCGCCCTTGCCACCCGGGAGCAACGCGGATACGGCCGGCGCTGGTCGCTGCTGCGTGGCAGCCTTCTGGAGCTGGGCTTCGGCATTCTCCGATCCCCCCTCATGATGGTGCTCTACAGCGGCTTCATCCTGCGCATCTTGGCCGGACGCCCGGCCCGCTGGGATACCTCGCTGCGCGGCCGGCGGCGCATCCCGGCGCGTGAGGCGTGGCGGTTGGGCACGCCCATTGCGGCCGGGGCGCTGACCGTCGGCCTGACCGTCGCCATGGGGGCGCCGTCACTGCTGCCGTGGCTGCTGCCGGCGCTGGCGGGACCCCTGCTATTTCCGCTATTCCTGCAGGTGACCAGCCTCCTGGCGCCGGCATGGCTGCCGGCGACTCCGGCGGAGTCGCGCCGGCTGGTGCCCGTCAACCCGATCGCTGTGGGCCGGTCACCACGGCCGTCAGCGGCCAGCGTCTGCCCGCCACCGGCCGAGGATTATCGACCCATGCCGCTGCAGCCGCTGTCTATCCCGGCAGGCCGGGCCTGAACCGACTCAGGCCGAAGCCTGGGTCGCCGCCTCACCGGGCGACGTCTCGCGCAGGGCGAGCGCGGTGGCCTCGCCGACGTGCTCAAGCCAGTGGAAGGTCATGTCCTGACGGGCGGACTCGGGGATGTCCTCGTAGTCCTTGCGGTTCCGGGCCGGCAGCAGCACCGTGTGAATGCCGGCCCGACGCGCCGCCAGCACCTTTTCCTTGATACCGCCGACCGGCAGCACCAGACCGCGCAGGGTGATCTCGCCGGTCATCGCGACGTCCTCGCGAACACACCGCCCGGTCACCAGCGAGACCAGCGCGCTGTACATCGCCACACCGGCACTTGGCCCGTCCTTGGGGATGGCCCCGGCCGGCAGGTGGACATGGATGTCATCGCTGGAGAAGGCCGTGGGGTCGATCCCCAGCTCGTCCGCGCGCGCCTTGATCAGGCTGAGCGCCGTCTGGGCACTCTCTTTCATGACATCGCCCTGCTGACCGGTCAGCACCAGCTTGCCGTTACCGGCATAGCGATTCGCCTCGATGAACAGGATATCTCCGCCCACCGGCGTCCAGGCCAGCCCGGTGGCGACCCCCGGGACGCTGGTCCGCATGGCCGTTTCGCCCTCGAACTTCGGCGCGCCCAGCACGGTCGCGACGGCATCGGCGTCCACCCGTGCCTGCTCGGCGGTGCCCTCGGCGAACTGCACCGCAAAATGCCGCACGATGGCGCCCAGTTCGCGCTCCAGCTGCCGGCAGCCAGCCTCGCGGGTGTATTCCGCGATGACCCGGTCAATCGCCGCATCGGTCAGCTCGAGCTGCCCGCGGGTCACGCCGGCCGCCTCGAGCTGGCGGTCCAGCAGATAACGCCGCGCGATCTCCGCTTTCTCCTCCTGGGTATAGCCCGGGATCTCGATCATCTCCATGCGGTCGCGCAGCGGCGCCGGTATCTGATCGGGGACGTTGGCGGTGGCGATGAAAAGCACGCCGGTCAGATCAAAGGGGACGCCGAGATAATTGTCCTGAAAGGTCCCGTTCTGCGCCGGGTCCAGCACTTCCAGCAGCGCCGCCGACGGATCGCCCTGGATGCCGCCGCCGAGCTTGTCCATCTCATCGAGCATCAGCACTGGATTGCGTGACCCCGCCTTGTGCAGGCTCTGGACCACCTTGCCCGGGAGCGCCCCCAGATAGGTGCGTCGATGCCCGCGGATCTCGGCCTCATCGTGGACACCGCCCAGGCTCGAGCGCACAAAGTCGCGACCCGTGGCGCGGGCGATGCTCTGCCCCAGAGAGGTC
Organism: Spiribacter roseus; assembly: GCF_002813635.1. Lineage (NCBI taxonomy): Bacteria > Pseudomonadati > Pseudomonadota > Gammaproteobacteria > Chromatiales > Ectothiorhodospiraceae > Spiribacter > Spiribacter roseus. The sequence continues at coordinate 1,135,011 of NZ_CP016382.1, forward strand.
TTGCCCACGCCGGGCGGCCCGACGAGGCAGAGAATCGGGCTGCGCCCCTCGGGGTTGAGCTTGCGCACCGCCAGATGCTCGAGGATGCGCCGCTTCACCGGCTCAAGGCCGTAGTGATCGGTGTCGAGGATCTCCCGGGCCCGGGCGATATCAATGTCCTCGGGCCGCGTGGTGGACCAGGGCAGCTCAAGCAGCCAGTCAAGATAGGTACGCACCATCGAATACTCGCCGGCACCCTCGGGCATCCGCTCGAGGCGCTTGAGCTCCTTGCGCGCCTGCTCGTCAACGGCCTCGGGCATCTGTAGCGCATCGATGCGGGCCTCGAGCTCGCGGATCTCCTCGCCCTTGTCATCGCTCTCGCCCAGCTCCTCGCGGATCGAGCGCAGCTGCTCGCGCAGCAGTGCCTCACGCTGGCGCTCGGACATGGTCTCGTGAGTCCGCTCGCTGATTTTCTGCGAGAGCTTGAGCACCTCAACGCGGTAGTCGACCAGTGTCAGCACCCGCTCGAGACGCGTCTCAATATCGAGGGTCTCGAGCAACTCCTGGCGATCGGCACTCTCGAGGTCAAGATAGCCCGCGACGGTGTCGGCGAGCGCACCGGGTTCCTTGATGCTGGATAATGCCCCAGCCAGCTCCTGAGGCGCCTGTGGCAAAAGCTCGAGCGCCTCGAGCGCCTTGTCGCGCAGCGCGACCATGTGGGCATCCACGGTCTGCCCCACGGGCTGTTCCTCGGCAATACGCTCGATCCGCGCCACCGGAAACGGATAGCCGTGCAGGTGCTCGATGACGCGGAAGCGCTGTTCGCCCTGCAGGACCAGGTGATGGTGACCCTCATTGCCGTTCACGAACCGCATGACATTGGCCACCGTGCCGACGGCATGCAGGTCATCGGGACCGGGTTCCTCGACGCTGGCATCCCGCTGCATGACCACGCCCATGGGCTGCTCGTTCTGCGCCGCCTGGCGCGCGGCGAGGATCGATCGCGCGCGACCGATCCCCACGGGCACCAGCATGTTCGGAAACAGCACCATGTTGCGAATGGGCAGCAGGATCATCGCGTCGCCAGGAAGCCGCGGGATGACCAGACTGCGGGACGGCTCAACGCCCTCGTTTTCAAGAGTCTGCATGGGACACCTCCGAAGATCGCCGGCCACTTGCCGGGTAACACGGTCAGAAATGGAGGCTGCCGGCGGTGGATTCAAGTCATCCACCGGGCACGCAGAGCCATCGCAATGGTACGCTTGGCGTTCTACGGATCACTGATTCAAGGGATGCCCCAGCGATGGACGAGACCGTCAAGATCACATTGCCCGAGACCGGGATCCCCCGGCATTGGTACAACATCAACGCCGACCTGCCGGCCCCGATGGCCCCTGTGCTGAGGCCCGACAACTATGCCCCGGTAGGGCCGGATGATCTGGCGCCGATCTTCCCGCAGGCGGTCATCGAACAGGAGATGAGCACCGAGCGCGAGATCGAGATCCCGACGCCGGTCCGCGATGTCTACCGCCAGTGGCGGCCCTCGCCGCTGTACCGGGCACGTCGGCTGGAAAAGGCGCTGGGCACCCCGGCCCGCATTTACTACAAGTATGAGGGCGTCAGCCCCGCCGGCAGCCACAAGCCCAATACCGCCATCGCCCAGGCGTTCTATAACAAGGCCGAGGGCGTCAGACGCATCACCACCGAAACCGGCGCGGGTCAGTGGGGGTCGTCACTGGCGCTCGCCGGGGCGATGTTCGACCTGGACATTGAAGTGTTCATGGTCAAGGTGAGCTTCAACCAAAAGCCCTACCGCCGGGCCTTCATGGAGAGCTTCGGCGCGCACTGCATCGCCAGCCCCAGCGACACCACGGCAGCCGGCCGCGCCGTCCTGGCTGAACGGCCCGACGCCACCGGCAGCCTTGGCATCGCCATCAGTGAGGCCGTCGAACTGGCCGCCCAGCGCGATGACACAAAGTACGCCCTGGGCAGCGTGCTCAATCACGTCCTGCTGCACCAGACCGTGTCGGGCCTGGAAACCCAGCGGCAGCTCGAGCAGGTGGATGATTACCCGGACAAGGTCATTGGTTGCACCGGGGGTGGATCGAATTTTGCGGGCATCGCCTTTCCGTTTCTCGGCGAGCGGCTGCGAGGCGGGCCGGCGACCGAGTTCATCGCAGTGGAACCGGCCGCCTGCCCCACCCTGACCAAAGGTCGGTTTGCCTATGACTGGGGCGATACCGGCCACCTGACGCCGTTGACCAAGATGCACACCCTCGGCTCGGCCTTCATGCCCCCGGGCTTTCATGCCGGTGGGCTCCGGTACCATGGCATGGCGCCGCAGATCAGCCACCTCACCGACCTCGGCTACATCCAGCCGCGCGCCTATGGCCAGCTCGATTGCTTTGCCGCTGGTCTGACCTTTGCCCGGGCGGAGGGGATCATCCCGGCACCCGAGGCCAACCACGCGGTCAAGGCGACCATCGACGAGGCGATCGCCTGCCGTGAGTCCGGCGAGTCGAAGGCGCTACTATTCAACCTCTGCGGGCATGGCCACTTCGATATGCAGGCCTACACCGACTATCTCGCCGGCAGGCTCGAGGACGAACCCGAGCAGATGGCCGAGCAGTCGATGGCGCTATCGGGGCTGCCCGGCGTGTAGCCCGGCACGGCCGGTGCCGTTCCAGTCATTGGCCGCACCCAGGGCGATGGTCACCCACACGGGCAGATCATCCGCCAGGCGGTAGTGGATGTCCGGATGCTGGTGACGGGCCGCCAGCAATCCCCGAGCCGCCAGATCACCCAGCATCTGGCGGGTATCGGCAGGCGGCTGAGGCATGACCCGGGCCAGTTCGTCGGCCTTGAGCTCACCGGCATGATGCAGACAGGTCAGCATACGCAGGCGATCCCCGTCGCTGATGATGCGATGGAAGTCCACGCCGCGCAGTGTCTCGGTTCGGGAATGGGCTTTAGTCACGGGCCGTCTCCTGATGTTTTCCGGATTATGCCGCCGGATACATGACAGGAGTGTGACGTGGAGCAGGCGAAGAAATGGCGTCCCCAACGGGATTCGAACCCGTGTCGCCACCTTGAAAGGGTGGTGTCCTAGGCCGTCTAGACGATGGGGACACGTCCTGAAGACGACGCGAATAATAGCAGAAACCGGGTCTGCGTCAAGGCAGAACAGGACACAATCCCCGTAATCGGGAATGAGTGGCACGCTGGGGGAGGTGTTGCTGCTGGAAAGGATTGGTGGAGCCAGGCGGGATCGAACCGCCGACCTCCTGCATGCCATGCAGGCGCTCTCCCGGCTGAGCTATGGCCCCTGAATCAATGAGCGAGAGTTTAGGAACACACGGGCTAGGTGTCAATGCCGATCCGGCTCCGGCTGGTCCACCCACTCGCGGGCACGGACAAGACGCCGCAGGACGGCCTCGCGCCCCAACAGTTCCAGCGTGATATCGATGGGCGGCGATACCGGGCCGCCGGACACCGCCACCCGCAGGGGCTGGGCCACCTTGCCCATCTTCAGCCCCTGCTCCTCGGCAACGCCGGTTATCGCCTGATGGATGGCGTCGGCCTTCCAGTGCTCCACCTCCGCCAACGCGTTGGTCAATGCGTCAAGCACATCACCGGCGCCGAGCAGGTGCTTGCGCGCCGCCTTTTCGTCGTAAGCCTGCGGTTCGGTATAGAAAAACCGGCTGTTCTCGGCCATCTCGACCAGCGTTTTGCTGCGCTCGGCCTGGGCTGATACCACCGCTTCGATGTTCGGCGCGTCAGCGGCACCGGGATCAATCCCCAGCGCACCCAGATGCCATGCAAAGTGGCGTGCGACATGCGCCGGCGGCAGCGTCTTGAGGTAATGCTGGTTGAGCCAGTCCAGTTTCGAGGGGTTGAGGCTCGAGGCGGATTGATTGATCTCGCCGATGTCGAAATACTCAATTAGCTCATCAAGCGTGAATACCTCCTGATCGCCATGGGCCCAGCCCAGGCGAACCAGATAGTTGATCACCGCCTCGGGCAGATATCCGGCATCACGATACTCCATGACACTGGCCGCCCCGGTGCGCTTGGAGAGCTTTTTGCCCTGCGCATCCAGGATCATTGGCACATGCGCATAGACCGGCGGCTCGACCCCCAGCGCCTTGAGGATATTCGCCTGACGCGCGCTGTTGTTGAGGTGATCATCGCCACGGATGACATGGCTGATGCCCATGTCCATGTCATCCACCACCACGACGAAATTGTAGGTGGGTGAGCCATCCGCGCGGGCGATGATCAGATCATCGAGCTCGGCATTGTCGAACGCCACCCGGCCCTTGACCTGATCGTCGACCACGGTGTGCCCTTCATGGGGCTGACGAAAGCGGATGACCGGATCGCCCTCGGCATCCGCAGGCCGCTCGGTCAGATGCCGGCATCGGCCGTCGTAGCGGGGCTTGACCTTGCGCGCCTGCTGGTCGGCACGCAGCTGGTCGAGGCGCTCCCGCGAGCAGTAGCAGCGATAGGCGGTGCCCTCCTCGAGCATGCGATCGATCACTTCGCCATAGCGCGCGAAACGCTCGGTCTGGTAGAGCGGCCCCTCGTCATAATCGATGCCCAGCCAGCTCATGCCCTCGAGGATGGCGTTAATGGCCTCGGGCGTTGAACGCTCACGGTCGGTATCCTCGACCCGCAGCACAAAACGGCCGCCATGCCGACGGGCGTAGAGCCAGCAGAAAAGCGCCGTGCGGGCACCGCCGATGTGGAGATAACCGGTGGGACTGGGGGCAAAACGAGTGGTGACGGACATATCGGCCTTCGCTGTCTGGAAAGACACCAGTCTAGCGAGTGACCGGGGTCACGGGCCAGTGGGCGTCATCAGCGATTGACAGCCCCCCGGCTGATTCCTAAACTATGAGACTGTTGGGCGGTTAGCTCAGCGGGAGAGCACTGCCTTCACACGGCAGGGGTCGCTGGTTCGATCCCAGCACCGCCCACCAACTTACGCTGACCTGTATGTTTTTGATCCCTTATCTTGGCGCGCGGCAGCCGCGCAACCACGAACGCGCCAGCAATCAAGCCACACGTCAGGCCGAAGCGGCAAACCGCAATAACGAAGGATTAAAATCGCAGACGACATCACGTTGATGCTGAGCGAAGGCTGCGATGACCACGCCGAGACGGACGCGCTCCGGCCAATATCCGCTGAAGGTGCAACCTGCGTTGAGGCAACGGCGGGCGTCTGCGGCCGACGCGTTTACCAGCCGCTGAAGGTTTGTCTCCGCCAGAATGGCGAGCACAGCGCGAGCATCGACCGGAGCGGTTGAGACACGGAAGAACACAACCATTACCCAACGAGGCTGATCACCGGCTGTGGCCCCACCAACACAGTCGCCATCAAATCGGGATCGAGGTGGCGCCGCAACGCCGCTCTGACGTCTTCACCACCTAAGGTCCGGACTTGTTGACTGAAACGATGAACGTAGTCCTCGGGCAAGTTGTAGAAACCGATTATCGCGACTTGTTCGAGCAAGTCCTGATTGCTGGCCAACTGCAACGGTAGGCTCCCCAGCAGATTCTCTCGTGCCAATTCGAGTGCATCCGTATCCGGCCCTTGTTCAAGTAGCTCGCAAAGGCTCGCCCGCACGACTGAGAGTGCTTCACTAAGCGCCTCATTGCGGACATGTGTTTTCATCTGAAATCGACCACCGGCGGCGCCAGCCGTGAGCTTGCAAGCACTGCTGTAGGAGAGGCCCCGCTCACGGCGCATCCGGCGCGCAAGTATCGAGGTCAGACCACCGCCGCCGAGAATATGGCAACCGAGATGCAGCGCCGGGTGATCCGCGTGGCCGTAGGACAGTGAAACCCCGCCAATCGAGACATGGGTTTGCTCGGCCTCAAAGGGAAGCCGCAACACGGGCCGTGCGCTCAATGGTCTGACAGGGGGCAAGGCCGGTGCACGTTCCCCGACGGGTAATCGAACCACGATCTGTTCGGCAATGCGTTCGGCCTGCTCTCTGGACAGATCGCCCACAAGCGTCACCGTTGCATTGGTTGCCGCGAAGTAACGCCCATGAAACGACCGTAAGCGCTGCGGATCGATCGCTTTCAGGCTATCGAATTCGCCGCCCGGGGACGTTGCGTAAGGGTGATCGGCGAAGATCGCGGCCGTAAAGCCTTTTTCGCTTTTCTCCATCGGCGCGGCTGCCTCTTGGCTAAGCCCAGCGATCATTCGCTGACGAATGCGATCGACGGAGTCAGACGGGAAGTGAGCACAACCAACACAGTCTCCAACTGTGCGCATGACCGGCTCCAGATGCACCCTGTTACTCAAGCATCGTACATTGATATCGGCGGTATCACGGCCGCAGCGGATTTGGGCGCGGGCGCCATGCTGCTCCAGCGCTTGCGAGATCTCACTGGCTGTCCGGTCAGCGGTTCCCTCAAGCAGAAGATTGCTAGTCATGCGCGCGAGACCTGGCATTGTGCTGTCCCGAGCACTGCCGGCGTTGAAGGCGATACGTAAATCCACGATCGGCAGACCGTGGCGAGCGACGAAAAAAACACGGGCACCATTGTCGGTACACCAATGCTGTATCGATAGTTCCATTACTCGCACTTAGCCTCAGATTCGAACGGGCTGAGAATGCCGACAACGGAATTCTCGGCCTTGAGGTAACGCCCTGCTACAGCCTGTAGCTGCGCCTGAGAAATGGATTGCACCTTATGCTCGAGCTTCGAAAATGTCTCCCAACCGGCGCCAATCGCTTCAAGTTGGCCAATCTGCATGGCCTGATTGAAAATATCATCCGCATTGAGAAAGTGATCGGCAATAAGCTGACTTCTGGCGCGCCGCAATTCGCTTTCAGAAATGGGTTCACCGGAGAGTCGTGCAATTTGTGACTTTAGGGACTGCTCAAGCGTCTCGGTTTGATTGTTCGGGCAGACAGCGTGACACGTGAACTCCGCATCCAATCGTGTCATTCCGTTGTAGGCTGAACTGACAATCGTTGCCTGACCGCTGCCACGGACAAGCGCATCGGTCAGCCGCCCACCCTCGCCGCCATCCAAGATGACAGCAAGCATCATTAGTGCGTAAGCATCCTCTTCGGTTTCAGCCGTAGCGAAAGACGGCACCCGATAGCCAATCCGCAGATGCGTGAGTTGACTCTGGGCGTCTCGATAAACAAGGCGTCGCTCTCCGGGTGGCGTCAGGGCGCGCGGATCGCAGGGTTGAACCGCTTGCGGCCCTTGCAGGATCCCGAAGTGCGCCTCTGCCAATTCAAAAACCTCACTCGGATCCACCGCGCCGGTCACCACAAGATTGGCATTGGCAGGAGTGTACCATTGCCAATACCAATGCTTGAGGTCATGCTCATCGATGGCATTGATATCGTCAGCCCAGCCGATGACGGGGTGCGCATAAGCGGTGCCTGCCTCCGCCACTGCTCCGTAGCGCTCCAGAAACCGACCCTCGGGCCTATCATCCGTCCGAAGCCGGCGCTCTTCCAAAACCACCTGGCGCTCGGTCTGCAAGGCTTTATCGCGAATATCAAGGTTGGCCATCCGATCGGCCTCAAGCTCAAAAGCAACCGGCAGACGGTCGGCGGCAAGTATCTCAAAATAAGCGGTGAAATCCCGCCCGGTGAACGCGTTTTCGCGGCTGCCCTGTCGGGATACGATTTCCGAGAACACACCTTCCGGGTAGCGCGGTGTGCCTTTGAACATCATATGTTCAAGCAGGTGGGAGATCCCCGTAACACCTCGCTGCTCGTAGCTTGAACCGACCCGATACCAGATTTGTGACACCGCGATCGGAGCCCGGCTGTCGGGCTTGACGAACACGCGCAGTCCATTGTCCAGCACCGTACTTTCAATAGTCTCGATCGACGGCGCAATGGTCGTTGACATGGCTCCTCCCGCGGTCGGGTGAAAATCAATATATCGACAGTCTAGCAGCCACGGTTGCCGCGGCCAGTATATGGCTAACGCAGGTGTCGGTATCTGTCCGGCGGAACGGGGGATGGGCGGGCAATGGCTAGGGCCCAAGGGGATGGGCCGCGCCCAGGGACGCGGCCCAGGGAGCAACCCCGGTATTTTATGTCATCTTTTAGATGACATCACCGTCAATGGCGAGGCAACCGCTCGGCCACCCGTCGCTGATTGGAAAGGCTGGATTGCGCGGCCCGACTTTGTGTGTCACAACCGTGACAGGGCTCCTTAGCCCTGAGGCATCGTAGTGTAATTTCGGAACAAATTCGAATGATGTAGCGTATGGTTTGGGTTGGTATGGCCCTTGCATATCCAGTGGTGGCCGACACGGTCGACCGCTGCCGGGTAAACTCGGTGAGATGTCATGAGAGGAGGAAAAGAAAATGGAGTGGAATAAACCTGAGTATCAGGAAATGCGTCTGGGTTTTGAAGTCAACCTTTACGTAACAGCTCGATAAGACCCTGCGGGGGCGGATTCCTGCCCCCGCTTTACAACCATGCATATACGCGTTCTCGGTTCCGCCGCCGGCGGAGGATTTCCGCAGTGGAACTGCGACTCGCCCCGTTGCCGAGCCGCGCGTCGCGGCCGACTCGTCAGTGAACGCCGGTCGCAGTCATCAATTGCAGTATCACAAGACGGCCATCACTGGCTGCTGGTAAACGTATCACCCGATATCCGCCAACAGATCCTGGACAATACAATGCTGCACCCATCCGGCGCAGTGCGAAGCTCTGGGATTGCGGCCATCGCATTGATGGACAGTCAGATTGACCATGTCACAGGGCTCTTAATGATGCGCGAAAGCTACGAGCCTCTGTCTATCTATTGCACCAAGCGGACCGAAGAGGATCTGCGGACCGGGTTTCCGATTTTCGAGATGCTGAGCCACTACTGCCGTGCGTCGGTCACACACCTGCCTCTAGACGGGCACTCGATCGAGCCCGACGAAACACCCGGCGTTCGAATTCTCCCAATCCCGCTCACCAGCAAGGCGCCTCCTTACTCACGCCACCGGCAAGATCCACGCCCCGGGGACAATGTAGGGTTCGTCATCGATAGTCCCGATACCGGAAAACGAGCCTTTTACGCTCCTGGGCTGGGTGAAATCGACGACCGTTTGAGCGCCTGGATGGCGAGCGCCGATATTATTATGGTGGACGGCACGACGTGGACGGATGACGAGATGTCCAAGGTCGTCGGCGGCAAAAAGACCTCGCGCCAAATGGGTCATCTGCCGCTGACCGGCGAGGGCGGCATGCTTGATGTGCTCGCCGACTACCCTCTCGCTCGCCGAATACTCGTCCACATCAACAACACTAACCCTGTGCTCGACCCCGAATCCGCTGAGCGGGCTCGGTTAGAGGCGATGGGTATCGAGGTATCTTACGATGGCATGGACATCCGCTTCTGAACCGATAACCGCTGCGCTGTCGGCCGATGAGTTCGAGCGCCGGTTACGAGCAATGGAGCGGTATTACCATCTCCACCATCCTTTCCAACAGATGATGGCCCGTGGCGAGCTGACCCGCGAGCAATTGCAGGGCTGGGTCATCAACCGCTTCTACTACCAGGTCAGCATTCCTCGCAAGGATGCTGCCTTGCTCGCTAACTGCCCCGATCCGGAGATACGCCGCGAGTGGGTGCAGAGAATCATCGATCATGACGGCCGCGATGACGATCCTGGCGGTATTGAGGCATGGCTGCGGTTGGGAGAGGCGGTAGGTGTGTCGCGTGAGCGACTGCTCTCTCTCGATGAGGTCCTTCCCGGCGTGCGTTTCGCGGTGGACGGATATATCACCTTTGCCCGTGAACGGCCCTGGGAGGAGGCGGTCTGTTCCTCTCTAACAGAGCTTTTTGCACCGGAAGCCCACCGCTCGCGCCTCTCCACCTGGCCGCAGCACTATCCTTGGGTGGATAGTGACGGGCTTGACTATTTTCGGAACCGCCTGGGTCAGGCTCGGCGAGATGTCGAGCATGGCTTGTCAATCACTCAGGCACATTTTCGCAGTGCCGAGGCTCAGCAACGGGCGCTGGAGACGCTCGGCTTCAAACTGGATGTGCTCTGGTCAATGCTTGATGCCATGTATCTGGCGTTTGTTATTGGTATGCGGCCATATCAGGCGATCGAAGACCCATGAACGGCGATGTACGAGTCCGGCTGAGTGCCGGCATGCGTCTTCAATGGGAAACCGCCCAATCGGCTTACGTCATGCTCTACCCAGAGGGAATGATCAAACTCAACGAGCCGGCCGGCGAGATCCTGTCTCGATGCGACGGCCGGACTGTGGACGCGTTGATCGGCGATTTACAGCAGGCGTTCCCACGCGCCGATTTGACAGCGGATGTCATCACTTTTCTGGAAGAGGCCGACTCCAAGGGCTGGCTGAGAACAACGAAAGGGGAAGACGATGGCTATTGAGGAGAGCGAAGTGCGGGCCGTTGCCAATGCGACGCCCATCCCACTGTGGTTGTTGGCTGAGGTAACTTATCGCTGTCCGCTACAGTGTGCCTACTGCTCGAATCCAATTGCGTTTGCACGATATCGCGACGAGCTTGAGACCGAGGAGTGGTTGTCGGTACTGGATCAGGCGCGAGCAATGGGCGCTCTTCAACTTGGCATTTCTGGGGGTGAGCCGCTGCTGCGTAAAGACCTTGAGACGATCGTTGGACACGCTCGACAGCTTGGCTTCTATACCAATCTGCTTACATCAGGAGTGGGGTTAAATGAGGCACGTCTTGGCGAATTAAAACGCGCAGGGCTTGACCACATTCAGATTAGCTTCCAAGCCGATAGCGGTGGCCCCTCGGACGAGATCGCGGGTGGCCACCATTTCTCGACGAAGGAGCGGATGGCTCAGGCAATCAAGGCACATGAATACCCGATGGTGTTCAACGTCGTTATGCACCGCCACAACCTCGATCGTGTTGACAGCATTCTGCAGCTGGCCTGGGATCTTGGTGCCGATTATGTTGAGCTTGCAAATACGCAGTATCACGGCTGGGCTTATCACAACCGTGCAGCACTGATGCCTACACGCGAGCAGATCCAGCGCGCCGAAGCGGTGACGCAGCATTGGCGTGAGAAAGCCGGCAACCGCATGCAGATCTACTTCGTCGGTTCCGATTACTACGACGAAACCGCTAAACCGTGTATGAACGGCTGGGGCACAACGTTTCTCGGCGTCGCTCCGGATGGTCGGGCCATGCCATGCCATGGAGCAGCAGAGCTACCGATCGAACTCCCATCTGTCCGCGACGAGCGCTTACAGGCAATCTGGGAGGACTCGCATGCGTTCAATGTCTTCCGCGGTCACGACTGGCAACCAGAGCCGTGCAGTAGTTGCGAATTACTGCATAGCTGCCACGGAGGGTGCCGCTGCCAGGCCTTACTGCTCGCCGGTGACGCGTGGGCGACCGACCCGGTCTGTCCGAAGTCGCCACTCCATGAGCGGGTCGTCCGTGAAGTCGAAGCAGCCGACAAGAGGAAGAACGAGTTCCCGTTGGTGATGCGCAATGTCAAAAACAGCCGCTCACTATCGTGATGGAATGCTCAATGTCCGAGCATTCCCCGGACGAACGCCAACTCGCTACTCGCCGCGGACCGGATATTTGCTGCGTTGCGCAGACCGTGCCCCTCGGCCGGATAGACGTGAAGCTCTGCGCTGCCACCATTGGCGATCATCGCATCGGCCATCGCAGTTGCCTGACTGAGGGGCACGATCCGGTCAACGTCGCCCTGGATCAGCAGGACCGGCGTTGTGATCTCATGGGCATTCAGCGCCGGCGAGCGACGGGCATACCGAGCCGAATCGCGCACTGGGTCGCCGACCAGAAAGTCAAGGTAACCCCGTTCAAAGCGGTGGGTGAGGGTAGACAACCGAGCCAGATCAGTCACGGCCCACCGACACAACCCCCCTCGGAAACGCCCGGTCTGACGCAATGCATTCAACACGGTTAGCCCACCCGCGCTATTCCCGGCGATAAACATCTGCCCGGGATCGCACAACCCCCTGGCCGCAACCGCATCTGCCATACAGATACAATCATCACGGTCGGTAATGCCCCAGTTGCCGCGCAGACGTTCCCGGTAGTGACGACCATGCCCGCTGCTGCCGCCATAATTGACCTCCAGCACCGCAACACCGTGCCCGGTCCAGAACTGGACCTCTGGATTCCACGCCGGACTGCGCATGGCTGTTGGCCCGCCATGTGCCCGTAGCAAAAGCGGCGGCCGTCCAGCCTCTGGGCCGCTAACATCCGGACAGTGGGGGCGGTAAAGATAGCCATGAACCTCGCCCTGCATGCCTTGTGCAACCATCTTCTCCGGCCGCGATACACTATCCGAATCCGGGCGGGCTTCCAGGCAGACCACTCTTTCGACCTTGCCCGACGCCATATCCAGTCGACATACTGCAGCCGGTGCGTCTTCTCGGCTGCCGAGATACCAGACATCGTCGCCGCCAGACTGAAGCTGCGTGATATCCACCTCGGCAACGCCAAAGTCCCGAACAACGCCAGTTTGCTGAATACTTACAACAGCGCAACGGGCCGAGTTCACCTGTACAGCAATCGTAACGTCATCCGCGATGCCAACGTGATGCCCGTGGGCCAGCTGCCATGGCGGCCGGCCGATATCGGCAGCAAGTTCAACCAATCGTCTGCGTGACTGACCGGCCAGGCGATAAAGTTGCCACCAGCCCGCCCGATCATCGAGGTAGTACAGCGATCCATCAGCGCCCCACCGTGGCTCGATTACCGAAGACTGACCGTCGGTCAATGCCTCGTAGGTGCCGCTTTCAATGTCCAGGCGCCACAGACGCGAGCGGGTCCAGGGCATCTCATTCTCGGCCCACGAAATCCAGGCGACCCAACGACCATCCGGGCTGAGACGAGGACTGGCACAAAAGGGCTCGGCCTCAGCAACCGGGTGAACAGCGTCACCAGATTGGAGATCCAGCAAGACAAGCCGCGTCAGATCCTCACCCGGGGCCTCCTGCAAAAACACCAAGCGGCTGGTCGGTGGGTGGACATCGCAATCTGCGTGGCGGCAGCCAGACACCGTGTGTAACGGTACCGACTTACCCTGAGATGTCAGGGCCCACACGCCCTGGTCCTCATCCTGTATGAAAATCCAGGGGTAGGCCCGGGTGCCGGACCAAATCGCTCGCCCACCGTATCCGTGCACCCGGCATCTCGGCGCGACGCCGTCGGGCGACCACACGGTGGTCACGTCACGATCAGCGACACGCAGACGAGTCGAACCGTCAGCGGGGTCATGCTCTGACCAAGCGAGTGATGAACCGTCTGGCGTGACAGCAAAGCCAGTCACCCGCTTTTGACCGGCAAGCGCCTCCACCCCTACGGTGCCAGGCCAGTCTCTCCAAGGAAGGACGGTATGGTTCACAAGAGCATTTGGCGCATCAGGTGTCGGAACGGACGAACCGAGCCGATTGATGTGGCGGTGAAGCAAGTGTTTGGTAGATCACACAATAACGCTCGGTTAACTCAATCAGTTTACCGAGCTTTGCATCATCCGCGTCACTCTCAAGTTCGAAGCGCAAATGGACGTCGCGCAACCCCACCGGCACTTCCGGGTCCAGCGCCAGCGTGCCGCGTGCATCCCAATGGCCCTCAGCGATCACTCGACTCTCCCTCAGCTCGATGCCCATCGCCGTTGCAACACTCTTGAGCGTCACCCCGGCGCAAGCGGCGAGCGCCTGGAGGAGCATATCGGCGGAGCATGCCCGTGAACCATCTCCTCCTGCCGCGGCGTGAAGACCAGCAACCACTTCACCTGACCAAGTCTGAAGCTTGCACGCGATGTCCTCATTGGCCAACTGCGCCTCGACACTAACGGGGACTCGCGCCGATTCGGGCTCGTCCTTATAGTGCTCTTTGAGCGGCTGTTGGTATGCACGCAGTTCTTGTGCGTCCATGAATCTGTGTCCTTTCAGGTTTTAAACGAGTTCAGCTCTCGGTATCTATGCGGTATTTCTTGAGCTTTCGGTACAGCGTGTTGCGACTGATGTTTAGTTTATCCGCGGTTTTTGTGATGTTCCAGCGATGCCTTCTGAGCTCCCTGAGCAGAGTGTCCCGCTCAGCGTCCTCCAAAGGACTGTTAATCTGCCCATAAGCATCTTCAACCGTTTCGAGCGAGTCCCGACCGGATACGCCGCCTGACACAGCGGGAGAAATAAAATCTTCCTCCCCAACGATTACCCTAGGCAGGTCTCTAACTCGAATGATGCCGTCATCACAGAGTGCAAGAGCCGTTCTCAGACAATGCCGGAGTTGCCTGATATTACCAGGCCACCGGTAGTCTAGGAGTCGCTGATACGCGGCCTCATCGATCGAGACGTCCTGATCACCCCCGCTTTCAGCAGTGAGCGCAGCGGTGATGACCCTGTCTTTGTCGCTCCGCTCCCGCAACGCCGGAAGCTCGAGTGCAATGGAGTTGAGGCGGTAGTAAAGATCTTCGCGAAACAGCCCGTCCTCGACCAACTGCTGTAGGTTTCTGTGAGTGGCGCTGATGACATTCAGCTCAACCGGCACCACTTCCTCGCTACCAAGTGGCGTGATCTGTTTCTGCTCGAGCACCCGCAGGAACCGCGTCTGTAGTTCCGACGGCATATCGCCGATCTCATCGAGAAACAACGTGCCTCCGCTAGATTCGAGCACTTTCCCCCGCATACCCTCTCGCTTCGCGCCAGTGAAAGCCCCATGGCGATAGCCGAAGAGCTCGCTTTCAATCAGCGACTCCGGGATAGCGGCGCAATTCATGGCGACAAAAGGGCGCTTGTGACGTGTACTGGCGTTGTGAATCGCCCTAGCGAGAACCTCTTTCCCGGTACCGGTTTCCCCGCACAAGACGATGGGGACATCCCGGTCTAGCACGCGACGTGCACAGCGGACGATCCGCCTGACCTGCTCGTCGGCATTGTGGGCCATCGCATCGAGTGAGAGTTCCCCAGCCTCGCCACATTCTCCACCAGCTGGGTCGTCACCAACTCTCTTAGACCTTACGTTCGGAGACGCTTTTATCGAAGGGCCCCGCAATGTGCCGATGAGCTCCATGCCGGAGCGAATATCGCGCAGGCGCATCGGGGTATCGCCCTGGACCAACGCGGTCTTGTGCAGCGAATTGGCTGTTATTCCAAACCGCTCCTCGACGGACTCATTCACTACCGAGTCGGCGCTCCGTATTGCGCATAGATCACGCGCTCTTTTGTTGAATGCGAGTGTTCGACCATCTCGATCGACCGCCACCATTCCTGCACTAGGAGAATCGATCGAAGATGCCGTTTCGTTAAATCGAAGTACAATCTCGTTGCGGTAATAATTGAGGAAAAAAAGATTTTCGATGATCCGCGCCGACGTCCGCACGAGAGCGATTGTGTGAATTGGAACCTCACGGTCGCAGCTCGCTTGAGCCGAGGAAACATCGAGAACCGCGACCATGCGGCCATGCGGATCACAAATCGGCGCCGCCGTGCACGACAGCTCCATATTACGGCAAAGAAAATGCTCGTTCCGATGGATTGTCACCGAGCGTTTTTCGGCAATGCAGGTACCGATCCCATTCGTGCCGACCGTCGACTCGCTCCAGTCGGCTCCAGGCAGTAGCCCAACTCGCTCAAACTGCTTAGTAAGCCCGGGATCACCCAGCCGATCCAGAACATATCCATCTGCATCAGTCAGCAGGACGGAGTGCCCCGATTGAGCGATCTGCCGATAGAGGTCTCTCATCTCGGCCCTAGCAATGGAATATAATTCCCCCAGCTGATCGCGCCGGCGCCGAAGGTGAGGCTCTTCGAGGACGGCCTCAATCCCAGGCAGTCCGGGGTCTAGAGAGTGCTCGACGAGGGAACGCTTCCAAGATAAGGCGACCCGAACTTCCTCCGGTCGGATCATCCGGCTCGGCGTATGCGCGCTCACCCGTCGAACAGACTCCTCCACCTGCTTAGAGTGGTTGTAATCAAACCCCATTGTGCTCTCCTCCAGCAACAATCTACAGAGTCCGCCTGTGACTATCGCTCATATTATGTTCTGACGGTGAATGCTCTTGTGGTGGGTGTCAAGACGCTGAGTCGGCTGCTCTATTCCATGACATTGAGTCGGCTGCTCTATTCCATGACATAGTGTGCCAATCCTTAACAGAAATCGACTCCAAATGCGGGCACGGCTTTTGCATTGTGTTGATTTGGTTATGGAAAAGACGAATTTGGACGGACCAAATGACGCACCCTCGGTCAATGGCAAGCCGCCTCTGGTATACGACAGTGTCAGTCGCCGTTGTGCTCTGCATCGGGGGGTGGCTGGCTATCGAAACATTGGCGGGAGGCTCCGAGATCGCGTGGGTTCTCGTCGAATGGAACGGCGCCATGCGTCACCTTTCCATCAGCCTCGGCAGACTTGTGGAGGCGTTACTCATCGCCCTCGTCTTCGGCATACCGCTGTCAGTTGCCTCTCGGCGACTGCCGGGTTTAGAGGCCACCATCACGCCGATTTTACTAACCCTTCTGGCTGTGCCGTGGGTCCTTCTGGCGGCTGCCGTCAATATGATGATTCACCTTCGGCTGGAAAGCGAACAAATGGTAGTAATGGCTGCAGTGGGTGGCGGCGCCTGGCTAACCGGCTCACTCGCTCCCCGTCAGCTGAGTCACTTGGAGCGGCTAGAACGGGCGAGGTATGCACTTCGCACTGTTATTTTAATGTTAATAGTTGCCGAAATGATTTCTCTCACTCAGGGTCTTGGCAGCCAACTTCGGTTCTACACGCTGTACTGGAGCCCAGTACTTTTACTGCTATACGGCGGGCTTGCCGCCGTGCTTCTGGGATGCACCATCGCGATCGGGAGATTGGGCAGCCCAGGTATCATCAAGGGGACGGAGCGACTCGCCGGACCTCACGGTTAATCGTTGTCCGTCCCTTCCATGTGGCGAGTGCTAGCGTCTCAACAGGTAACCCCGTCACTGTCCTAACCTGTCGGTCGCCCGCAAGCCATCGTGCCACCGGCCGGAGCGAAACAATCGCCCCCACGTCACCGCGCTGCAGAGCATCCCGCGCCTCTCTAGCGTCAAACAAAAAAAGCTGCTCGTAGCCCTGATCGCGGATCCATCGTGCCGCCTGCCCGCGGTCAATCCCCCAAAAAGGAACGTAAAGCCCCGTCGGCCCTGCGCCCGGGTCACCAACAATGGACCATTCGGCCGTACGATAGGGCACGAGCTCCATAAGTGCCCGCGTCTCCTCCGAGCCAACAATGCCGCCCACGACTAGCTGGCAAGCCGACGGACGCATGCCCCAATCGCTCGGATCGATGGTGTCGCCCCAGCCCGGCTGAGGATTCCACTGAACCGACACGTCAATATCCGCAGCAATCAACCGAACGAGTTCAGCCTCGCTCCCTTGGTACTGGTTAACCCCGGAATCGGGCGTCAAAAGGGGCGGGAGCGACGGTGGAACACAAACAGTCAAAGCACCGCCCTCGCGCACCTGCGCCAGAGAAGATTCGGGTGGCAGTTCGCGGACCACGAGCAGCATGATGACCCCGGCAATGATGAGCAGGCCGGACCGACCGATGCGGCGCAATATCCAGTGAACGCGTTTAGCGGCGAAGCGCATGGTATGCCAAGGCAATCGGGATGAGAACAAAAGCCGACAGCACCACTCGGGCCGTGACTGGATCAAACTGGCGATAACTCAGCATTGCCCAACGGAGCTCATCAATGGCGTAGGTAACCGGGTTGGCATGTACCAGGAACACCAACCAGGCCGGAAAGCTCTGTAGCGCTTGCTCCATCGACAAGGATGGATCCAGCGGAAAAATTGAACTCCCTAGGAAAAAAGCGGGCAAGATAAGTGTGTTGGCGAACACTCCAAAACCTTGAAAACTACTCATCCGTGATGCAAGCAATAGACCAATGGCAGTAAACGCCAACGCAACCGCCACCATGGGAAGTAGCGCCGCAAACAAACTTGTATAAGAAACCGGCACATTCGCGGCCGGGAGCAGGATCATCACCAAAAGCCCCTGAGCCATGGCAATCGTAGCACCGCCGACAAGCTTGCCAAAAAAGATCGCACCCCGTGGCGTGGGCGAAGCAAACACCTCGCGCGAAAACCCGAATTCACGATCCCATATGAGCGACACCGCCGATTGGATGGCGGGGTACATCAGATTGAGCACAACAACCGCCGGCAGGATGAACTGAATGTAAGTGAAAGGCACCATGAAAGTGGTTTCACGCAAACCAGTCCGGAAGTACGGCGTCAAACCGATGCCGAAAATCATCACCCACAGAACAGGCCGGCTGAAGGCACCAACGATCTGCCCACTGTCGCGAAGCATGCGCAGGACTTCCCGCAGCCATACTGCGTGTGTCGTAGCCACGAAATCATGTGTGTATTGCAGAAGGGGTTTCAGTACTGTCATCTGAGAAACCCCTTCAGATCCCCATGTCAGTCGTGCGATCACGCAGCCCGCGACCAGTCAGATCGATAAAAACATCCTCGAGGCTTGGATCGACAACCTCGAGACTATCAACCATGCCCCACTGGTGTTCGTCTGCGACGAGCTCCTGAAGCAGCGCCTCCGGGTCTTCCGACTCAACCTGTATCACCGAGTCCCGTTGCTTGCATTTCCCCGGAAAGCGGTCGAGCACAGCCTGTCGGGAGGACTCATCGCCTATCCACAAATTAATCAGCTTACCCCCGATACTCTGGCGGAGCTTAGAGGGATGGTCTAAGGCCTGAAGCGCACCGCGATCGATTATAGCGACCCAGTCAGCTCCTTCTGCTTCGCCGATCTGGTGCGTGGTGAGTAACAGCGTTACCCCATGCTCTTTTTGCAGGCGCTCGAGATATTCCCAAATACGCCGGCGGCTCTGGACATCCAGGCCGGTAGTCGGCTCATCCAATACGACCACCGTCGGTTCATGGAGCATGGCGCGGCCAATTTCCAGACGGCGTTTCATGCCGCGCGAAAGATTGCTAACCGGAGCGTTTGCCCACTGCTCCAGTTCAACAAGTTCCAAGACTCCCCAAGCACGCCGACGCCGCTCCCGGCGCGGTACCTGGTAAATCCTGGCGTGAAAGATCAAGTTCTCGAATACGGTCAGCCGATCATCAAGGCTGGCCTCTTGAAAGACCAGGCCGAGAGATCGGCGCACCGCGCGAGGAGCACGCCGCACATCGAGCCCCGCCACCGAGACACTGCCCCCGCTTGGCCGCAGCAGTGTACACAACGCATGCACTAGCGTTGTCTTACCAGCGCCGTTTGGCCCGAGCAACGCGAAGAAACTTCCCTTTGGAACCGAGAAACTCACCCCGCGCAATGCCTCAACGCTGCTGTAACTGTGACGCAGATCCGAGACCTCGATGACGGCGGCACTATCCATGGGATTTTTCAGTCATCGTCGTCATCATCCCCGAAATCGTCATCTGGCAAGATTGCATCGGCGGCCGCTGGTTGAAAAGCGTCAGCAGAAAACCCAGCTTCGGTGATGATCTCTTCCATCCGGCCCGTCTCGATCATGCGGGATATCGCCTGATCGAACTTTTGGCGGAGAGTTGGGCGATCGCTGCGCAGACCGGCAAACACATACCACTCCATGTTCGGCAGGCTAGTGACCGGATGAGCGGACAGCCCCTCGGATTCCAGGTCAGTGATCTCTGCGTACAGTGGCGGCGCGTACACGATTGCATGGTCGACCTCGCCTTGCTTCAGGGCTGACGCAATCGCATCGGATGACTGGTACCTCTTCACGGTGACACTGTCCGGACGGGTGGTCATGAGGAGCATGTAGGGGACACCCCGACCTTGCAGAGCAAGCACATCGTCCGCGGAAAGGTCGGTAAGGCCCTCGACCGAGGATTCACTTGACACAAACTGGAAGCCCGTCCGAAAGAACGGCTGACTGGCGAGCATCTCTTCGTCGGCCGGGTAATCGAATGCAGCCGTTGTGCTGCCCGGTAAGCCCATGAACGCATCGCACTGAGTCGCCAGCCTGACTAGGAACTCTTTGCGCGTGGCGACCATCTGGTAACCGCTTCGCTCCTCCTCTTCGCGGGTCACGACAAAATTTGCGGGTCTGCCGACACTCAGAGCGATTTCGTCCGCAATGGCCTGTTGCGCCCGCCAGGTGGGATCACGCTTGTCAATGCAAAACCGTAATTCAGGGCTCGTCTGGAGCCGGCTGTTGGGGAAAGGATACTGGTCGGGGTAGTCCTTGGCGCTACCAGGCGCCGAAACGGCAAGAAAAAAAACGGCGACCATGACCGCTCTCACAGTTCTAATGTGCATTGTAACACCTCAGCGAAGCTGATCTGCAACCGGCTCAGAAAGCAGCGGCGCCCCGGAGAGGGCGCCGCAAATACACTTTACGACGTCACCTGAGTTAGCTCTCACTTAGCTTGAACACCCAGAGCGTGCCGCCCATTGGAATGTTGTTGGTGAGCTCGGCTACTGGACCAGCCCAGAGCGGAATCGCGCCACCGAAACCGGACCACACCGCAACGTACTGCTCTCCGTCGACGGCGTAGGACACCGGTGTCCCGGTCACGCCCGAATTGGTGGTCATGCTCCACAGCTCTTCACCATTCTCGGCGTCGAAAGCCATAAACTTGCGCTCGTCAAGATTTCCTGAGAATACAACACCGCCACCTGTGGTGAGCACGCCATTCCAAAGCGGTGCGGTGAACTCCTGCGACCAGGCCTGCTCACCCGTTGCCGGATCGATCGCCTGCAGCATGCCAACGTGGTCGTTGCCGGGGACCTGGTACATCTCGAACTCTGCCCCGACGTACGGAGCACCTGCGCTGTACTCTACCTGCGCCCCCCGGATTTTCATGCACCACTCGTTGGTCGGTACGTACATCAAACCGGTGTTCGGATCATAGGCAGATGGGTTCCAGTTTTTCGCACCGAGGAAGGCCGGGCAGGCGTCGACGGTCTTTCCAATAGCTGGTCGGTGAGCAGCGTCAATGATTGGCCTACCGTTGGACCCCACCTCTTCGAAGATATTGGTCTCGGCATAGGGCCACGCATTAACGAAATCAACCTCGCCCTTGTCGCGGGCGAGTCGGTACAACCACCCGTTACGCTGTGGCGAAGCGATCGAGGGTTCACCATCAATGTCAATGAGCATGGGCTCATTCGTTCCGTCAAAATCCCAAGCGTCGCTGGGGCTGTACTGGTAGGCATCTGTTATCTCACCGTTGTCCGGGTCGATAGCGATCACCGAGACAGAATGGTGCAGATCATGCTCGTCGCCGCGGGCCGGATCAATCCATGGCGACGGGTTTCCGGTTCCCCAGTACAGGGTGTGTGTATCCTGATCATAGGTCCCAGTAAGCCAGGGCGCTGCACCACCCGTCTCGTGCGTATCACCGGGCCAGCTTCCATCATCGACCGCGGTGTGTGCTTTCCAGACCTCGGCCCCTGTTTCAGCATCATAAGCGCTGACATAGCCCCGAACCCCGTATTCGCCTCCGTGGACGCCGACGATGATTTTGTCATCGACAACGATCGGTGCGGAGGAAATAGCGTAGCGCTCCTTGTAATTATCAACGGTCGTATCCCATTTGATCTTACCGGATTCGGCATCAAACGCGATCACGTGCGCATCAAGTGTACCCATGTACACAGTATCCCCGTGTACGGCGACTCCCCGGTTAACCACGTCACAGCAAACAGCAACATCGTCGGGCAACTGCCGTTCGTAGTCCCAAATCAGCTCCCCCGACGCCGCATCCATCGCATAAAGCTTATTGTAGGCGGCGGTAACGAACATCATTCCGTCATTAACGATGGGCGCTGCTTCGTGTCCCTGGGTGACGCCGGAGGAAATCGTCCAGGCGACCTCCAGATCGGCGACGTTGTCCGTGTCAATCTGATCGAGCGGGCTATAGCCCCATCCTTCGTAGTTGCCCCGCCAATGGAGCCAGTTGCTGGCTTCTGGGGCTTTGAGTCGGTCCGACGTTACAGATGAGTAACTGTCAGTGGCATGAGCGCTGTTAAAGCCCGCGGTAAGAGCCGCCGCAGTCAACAGCATTATGCTTTTTTTCATCATCACTGCTTTCTCCTCCTAGGTCCCAGATCCTCAACCTCGAGGCTGGTTGTTAACGGTCTATTCATCACCGATTCTTTGACGATGCTTATCCAACCTTCCCGGCGAAACCGCCGGTAGCGATTAATTTCGCCCCGTCCACAGTCACGGGTAACATCGGCAGCCCACGTTCGGCAGGTCCAGCCACCCGTTTCCCTCCCGCGCGGGGCTCGAAGATGCTGCCGTGGCAAGTGCATGCAAGTTTGCCCTCAGCGGTTCCAAACGTACCCACGTCAGATACAAGGCATCCCTGATGCGAGCAAATCGCAGACACTGCCACAATGTCTCCGGCGGCCATAGATTCGAACTCCGCTTCGAGCTCCTCCCTTGGAACCCGCACCACCGTAACTATGTTTTCTCGAGCATCTCGCACTTGCCCGTCAGGCGATTGCGGCTTTGCGAGCACTGGCTCAAGGAATTTAAGACCAGCCGGATCAATTGGAAGACCTGTGTTATCTCCCTTAAAATGCACCAACACATCTCCGGCGGAGGCCGTGGCAGCCGCCTTAACCTGCTCTATCCGCGCACCAAACATCGCGCCGACGCATCCCGTGACGCCCGCGCCCAATAACATCCGACGCTGTTTGTTGAAACCTTCGCTGTCAGTTGCCATATCAGGCCTAACCTCCCACGCCATTCACCTATCCATGAGGTGTTTGTGTTTGACTTATGCCACGCGAGTCTTTGTTCTCGGAGCTCGCAGTTTGAGCTGGCAAATCGCGTGCCAACTGCTTTAGAACTCTGTTCTATGCGGGTGCTCGTTGCGGTGTGTGGACAGACAAGTCAGGTTCAGCTCACAATCTGACACGAGCAAGCTAGCGTGTGACACACTTTGTCCCGTAATAACGCACTCGGTAGGAGCGAAGTAGCAGCGGCTGCGGTGAACAACAGAATGGTTCGGCGCAAACATCTGCAGGACATGGTCGGTATTAAGTTACGATCAGGTGCATGGGCACACATTGGAGGATTTTATTCGACGGTCAGCCGTCATCGCCGTGCCGACATCGGTGATGTCACTCAAAACGCCCGTCCTTCGGGCTGTGCAATGCGACCCGCTCGATCCGAGCCGGCAGCGCCTGACGCACCGAAGCACCCGTCACCCAGTCCAGCCAGGCATTGCCCGAACTGTGCGTGGGATCCACCAGCCCCAGATCATTGAGATTGACGCCGGCGCCGATGGCCTCGTCCCCGGGCAATGCCGTGCCGTCGATGGTGTGCGTGCGCGCACCCAGTTCGCGATGCCCATAACCATGCTCGATGGCCACCGCGCCACGCTTGACGCCGTCACGCAGCATCGCGACGCCTTCAACCGATCCCCCGGGGGTCACCACCCGCACCCGGTCACCGGTGTCGATACCGGCGGCCTGAGCGTCCCGCGTATTGATTCCCACCGGATTGTAGGGATGGATCTGGCGGAGTCGCGAAGCGGCAATCGAGTGCGGGCTCTGGAGGTGCGACTTGTACGAGGTCAACCGCAGGGGCCAGTGATCGACCGGATAGTGGCGTTCGACGCGCGAGCCATCGGCGAAACGTGGCGGATGGAAGGTGGGGCAGCCCGTGAAGTACTCACCACTCAGTGAGTGGCGCTGGCTGCCAACCGTTTCGTTCCACACCGTGGCCGGGCGGTCCCAGTGGGTCACCGGGCCGGCATCCTTGGCCGGCGCCTCGCCAAAACGTCCGCCGCGGCAGAAGACATAGGCCACCCGGCGCCACTCCTCGGGCTTGAGATGCGACTGGAGTGTCCCGGCGATCCGCTCGACGCCAGTCAGACGCATGTCATCCTCGGCGGCCTCGGCCACGGCCCCGCCGTCCCAGGCCACATTGGCGGCGCCACGCAGATACCAGTCCGCTGCACTGTTGAGCGGGTGTAGGTTGCCCTCGGCATCGGGAATGGCCCTATCGCCAAAACCGGGTAGCCCCAGGCGTTTCGAGACGGCAATCAGGAAAGCCTCCATGCTGAGCGGCTCGCCGTCCGGGGTCTTGCCAACGCGCGGTTCGACAATCGGCCAGCGTGCGCTGGTCATGCGCTGCTTGACGCCCGCCCAAGCCTTGGAAAACCCCCAGCCCTCGTAGGTCACCAGATCCGGCACCAGGTAATCGGCGTAGGCGTTGGTCTCGTTGATGAACGGCTCAATACCGATGATCAGGCCGATGCGGCTGGGATCCTTGAGGCGCTCATCGATCGCCTTGCGCAACCCGGCCTGGCCGTAGATCGGATTCCCCATGTGGTTGATCCAGATCTTTGCCTGATAGGGGTAGCCCTCGAGCGCCGAGCACAGATGTTCGGTGAATAGCGGCGGGGAGACCGGATACCACGGGGCCTTCGCGGGATAGGGGTTGCGCCCGGCGGCGACTTTGCGCTGATACTCGCTGCTCGCCTCGTAAGTCGTGCGGCTGCGCGACAGAAAGATCCCCTGCGGGCCGACCTTGCCGGGGAAGTTGGCCATGTCATAGCGCTCGCCGGCACCGGTATTGGTGAACGGCTGGCCCTTGACGAAGGTTCCCCCCGGGGCATTGAGGTTACCCACCATGGCGTTGAGCATGACGATGGCGTAGGAAGTGTAGAAGGCACTGCCGTTCATCACACCGCCATGGGTGTTGATGACCGCCTTTTTGCCGTGGCTGGTGAACTTGCGCGCCAGCGCCTCGATGGTGGCCTCGGGGACGTCGCACTCGGCGCTGTACTCCGCCAGCGACAGACGCCGTGCTTCCTCGGTCAGGCGTTGCATCGCCGATTTGACGGTCACGCGGCTGCCATCAGCGAGCGTCACCTCGCGGGTCACGAACAGCGCCGCCGGCCGCGGTGCCGTATGGGCCATCCACTCGTCCGCCTCGGCATCGATCACCACCGAGTCATCGGCGTTGTCCGTCCAGCCCAGGTCCCGACCACGCAGAATGCGACCGGTCAGTTCATGTTCCTCGGTACTCACGACCAGGTGAGTGGCGTTGCTCCAGCTGGGCTCGCCGGCGGCGTCGCGGGCTGCGGGCCCGGGCTGGGACAGGTAGGCATGGTCATAGCGCTCGTGATCGATGATCCAGCGGATCATGGCCATGGCCATTGCCGAATCACCGGCTGGACGGATCGGTACCCAGTTGTTGTTGCTGCGGGTCGCGAGACTCGAAGAGTTGGGCAGCGACGGCGCCACCACCACGTATTCAAACCGCCGGTCGGTGCGGGCGCTTGCCAGCTGACGGCCCTGCTGCTTGTAAGGGTTGCCGGCATGCGCCGGCGCCGTGCCCATGAAGATCACGAACCGGGCGTGATCCCAGTCCGGCTTGGCATGGGTGAAGCCTTTCATGTCGTCGAACAGCGCACCCGAACCCACGCGATAGCCAAGGCCGCAGTACGAACCGTGATGGCCGAAGTTGCGGGTCCCGAAGGCATTGAAGGTGAATCGCTTGACCAGATCGCGGCGGCCGTCCGGGCCGGCGTCGGTGACCAGCAGCCGGTTGGCCACCGGCCCGTACTCGGGGTTCTCGGGATCCATGAGCGTTTCGGTGTCATGAATGGCCCGCAGTCCATCGACCGCCCCCTCGCCGAATAGATCGCCGCCTTCGGTGACCTCCTCGATCAGCTGCTCAAAGCTGATTGTCTGCCACTCGCCCGCGCCCCGCGGGCCGACCCGTTTCATCGGCTGGGTGATGCGCTGGGGATTATCGAGCAGCTCGAGCATCGCCGCGCCACGCGCGCAGGCGGCCGATCGGCCGTCGATCCCCGCGTCACCGCCGAGCCCGGTGTACGCCGCACGGACCGAGTCGGCGTACGGCCGCGGATTTTCGTGGGACAGGGGATGGTAGGGGTTGCCCGCGATCCGCAGGACCCGGTTGTTGACCGTGTCCACCCGGGCCCGGATACCGCACTGGGTCCAGCAACCCAGGCACTGGGTGAGGCTGACGACCTGGCCGTCAGCCGGCGTCAGCTCACCGGTATCGGCGTCGATATGAAATTCCGGAGTCAGCGCATTGCCGGTGATCCGGTCCGTGGTCGGCTCGCCGGCGCTGCCGCTCAGTAGCCCCTCGGTGGCCTTTTTGACCGGCCCGACATAGCCCGCACCGAACACTCCAAGCCCGCCGGCGGCGACGCCCCCTTTCAGCAGGTTGCGACGATTCTTATCCATGAGCCACCTCACGCATTGATGGGTTGGGGTGGACGGCGCCGCGATTGGCGATGATTCCCGGCAGGATCATCAGCACCGCAAGCCATAGACCGAATACACCCAGAATGCCGAGCAGCCCGTCGCTGCCCAGCGGTAAATGATAGGGATAGAGCCCTGCTCCGTATTTCGGCACGCTCTGGACGTCCATCAACACGGCCCAGCGGAATGACCATGCGGCCAGCAGTGCGAGTGGCGCCAGCCACCATGCCCGCGCGATCCCCCTGGGCGTGCGCAGCATCCACAGCGCCGCCAGCAGCAGTCCGCCGCCCACGGCCACCGACAGGGCAAACACGATCCGCCAGTAGGCGAACTGCTCGACGAGGCGCAGAAAAGCCTGGAATGACACCGAGCCATTGATCCAGCCAGTCACCGCCCAGCCAACCGCACCGACGCCGGTGGCGATCAGCGCCAGCACGAAAAGCCGTACGGTGAGACGCTGATCGCCGGGCGTCGCGGCGAAGATCCGCGCCTGGGTAAAGACAATGGCGGCGAGGCTCGCCATGAAGGCGGTGAGGGCCAGATTGACGATCATCCATTCGGTGTGCCAGAGCGCCCTCGCCTTGACGATCATCACCTCGGAGCCGGTATAGAGCAGGATCCCCAGAGCGCCAATGAACATCACGCCGGCAATCCATGGCCGCAGCGCCTGTCCCGACCAGTTGCCGGCCGCCCACAGCGCGAGCCAGCGCGGCGCGCCCCCGGCCTTGAACACCGCGCGCTGCCAGAGCACCCAGTAGCCGAGCAGGCCGGTCATGAACACCGGCAGGATCAGCGCACCCAGCGACATCCACGACCAGGGCGTGATGTCGGTGTAGAAGTGATAGAACCGCCCGGGTTGATGCAGATCCGCCAGCAGCGCGATGGGCGCGATCACGCCCGTGGAGATCGCGACGACCAGCGCCGGGGCCTGAAGACGCTGCCAGCGGCCGCCGCGGACAAACTCGCCGATGGCGACCAGTATCGCCGCGGTTGCGGCCATCCCGACAAGGAAAAAGTATTGCACCGCCCAGGGCAGCCAGGCGACTTCCTGCTGCGGGACGATGATTTCGGCGATGTTCATGACACGGCCCCCATGACGCCGCCGTGCTCGGAATCGAACCACAGGCCACTCTCGCCCTGGATGCGCTCGATGAAAGCGTCGGTCATGCCGATGTAGAACACATGCGGTCGGGTATCGAGCTCGGGCTTGAGCACCTTGACGTCGTCGTAGTTCTCGCTGAGCACCCGATTGATATGGCTGTCGGGGTCGTTGAGATCGCCGATGATGCGCGCACCGCCGACACAGCTCTCGACGCAGGCCGGCAGCAGCCCGGCCTCCAGCCGGTGCACGCAGAAGTTGCACTTATCGGCCACTTGCGTTTCGTGGTTGATGAATCGCGCGTCGTAGGGGCAGGCCTGCACACAATAGCCACAGCCCACGCACTGATCGCTGTCCACCACCACGATGCCGTCCTTGCGCTGCCAGGTCGCCTGGACCGGGCAGACCGGCACGCAGGGTGGGTTGTCACACTGGTTGCAGAGGCGTGGCAGCATCACCGCCGCCGTTTCCTCGGAGGCGTTATCCGTGACTTCGTACTGATGGACGATGGTGCGGAACTGACCCACCGGCGGCTGGTTCTCGATCGAGCAGCTCACCGTGCAGGCCTGACAGCCGATGCAGCGCCGCAGGTCGATGGCCATGCCGTAGCGCTTGCCGGGATCGCCGCCACGCCGCGGGGGTTGATCGTTGAGGCCGGCCTCGACC
The DNA here is from genome assembly GCF_002813635.1 of Spiribacter roseus. Classification (NCBI taxonomy): domain Bacteria; kingdom Pseudomonadati; phylum Pseudomonadota; class Gammaproteobacteria; order Chromatiales; family Ectothiorhodospiraceae; genus Spiribacter; species Spiribacter roseus. Next base: position 1,162,971 of record NZ_CP016382.1, read on the forward strand.
TCCGAGAGGGGCATCACGGCAACACCGGCGGTGACTGCCGCGGCCTTGCCAAGAAATTGCCGGCGCGATACATCCATTGCGGGGCTCCGTTGTAGCGTTGCCCCCACTGTCGGCGTTCGCCGCACCGCCGCGAATTGTGGAAAACCACACAAGGCCCATAAAATTGATTTGCAGCAAGTCAGAGCGACATCGCGGCTGCCGACAGGAACCGGCTCGCTATGATCAGCGCAGCGACCCGCAAAGGAGTGACGATGCAGGCCTGCGATAAAGGCCCGCCCCTGGCATTGCCCGATGCCCTTGAGGCAGGCGGCGGTATCGTCTGTGCAGTGGGCGCCGGCGGCAAGAAGACCACCCTGCATCGCCTGCTCGAGCAGCTTGGCGGCCGCGTGGGAATGACGGCGACCACCGCGCTCACGCCCGTGCCCCCGTCACTGATCGACGCCGAGTGCGTGGCCACGCCGGAGCAGCTGGCCGACGACGTGCCGGCAGTGGCACGCGCCGCCCGCCGGGTGGCGTTCGCCTGCCCGGGCGCAAAGCCTGATCGCCATGCCGGTGTCCCTCCCGGAGTGATCGCCGCCATGCATGCCCGCGCGGGTTTCGGTACGACACTGGTCAAGGCCGATGGCGCACGAATGCGCAGCATCAAGGCGCCCCGGGCTCACGAGCCGGCGCTGGTGCCCGGCTGTCGCCGCGTGCTGTTTCTGGTCGGGGCCAGCGTGATCGGCAGACCACTGGATGCCTCGCTGGCCCACCGCGTGCCCGAGCTCGCGGCATTACTCGATCTTTTGGTGGGTCAGGTCATCACGCCGGAACACATCGGCCGACTGCTGAGTGAGCCGGCCGGCGCCCGCCAGCATGTCGGCACGGCCCGACTGATTGCGGTGATCAACCAGGTGGATGACACCGACCGACTCGACGCGGCGCGGCGGGCGGCCAAGGCCGCACTCGCCGGTCGTTGCCCACCCGACCGGGTGGTACTGACCGCCATGACCGCCGCCCAACCGGTCATCGAGGTCATTGATCCGGGGCAGACACGCGCCGATGGCGGGCCATGACGCTTCCCGTGACGGCGGTCATCCTTGCCGGCGGCCGCGCGACCCGAATGGGGGGCCGGGACAAGGGACTGATCCCCCTCGCCGGGCGGCCGATGATTGCCTGGGTGATCGAGGCAGTCGCCCCATGGGTGAGTGCCGTGATCATCAACGCCAACCGCAACGTCGAGGCATACCGATCGTTCGGCTATCCGGTGATCGGTGATGATGACACCGGGACCGCCGGCCCCCTGGCGGGCCTTGCCGCCGGCCTGGCGGCCTGTCGTAACCCGTGGCTGCTGACCGTGCCCTGCGACACCCCCGCCATTCCCGCCGCACTGCCCCGGCGGCTGGCCGCGGAGATCGATGGCCACTCAGCTGCCATCGCCCATGATGGCCAGCGGCTGCAACCGGCTCATGGCTTGCTGAGCGCCGGTGTCGCCCACCCGCTCACGGGATTCATGGCGCAGGGTGACCGACGGCTTCATGCCTGGTATGCCACCCTTGACACCCGCATCGTCGACTTCTCGGATCACCGCGATGCCTTCGATAACGTGAACACACCCGAGCAGCACGCCGCGATGGCGGCGCGGCTGCCCGGCCGGCAACAGGAAGACCAATGACTCCACCCGCTCACGGCAACCCCCATGGATCCGACCGCTCCCTGGGCGCCGCCGTCCACGAACTTGTCACCGCCATCGAACCGATCAGTGGTTACCACCGGGTCGCCCTGCGCGCGGCACTCGGACGGATACTGGCCGAGCCCCTGCGCACGGCCGTTTCAGTGCCGGCTCACGACAACTCCGCGGTCGACGGCTATGCGCTCCGGCATGCCGATGCCGGGCACGTCCCGCTGCAGAGGGTTGGCACGGCCGCCGCCGGCCATCCCTACACCGGCACAGTCGGTGCGGGCGAGTGTGTGCGCATCATGACCGGGGCCGTGGTACCCGCCGGCGCCGATGCGGTGGTCATGCAGGAGCGCGTCAGCCGGGATGGCGATGCCATCACCCCCGAACCGTGGCCGCCGGCGGGCAACAACATCCGGCGGGCCGGCGAAGACCTGCAGGCCGGTGACTGCATTCTCGAGGCGGGGCGACGGCTCACGGCGGCGGATCTGGGGGTGATTGCTTCCACCGGTCGGGCTGAGCTCAACGTCAAGCGGCCGTTGCGCGTCGCGTTCTTCTCCACCGGCGATGAGCTGCGCGGTGTCGGTGAGCCCCTCGGCCCGGGTGAGATCCACGACAGTAATCGCTACAGCCTCTACGGCATGCTCACGCAACTCGGCGTCGAGGTACTGGATCTGGGCACGATCCGGGATGACCCCGAAACCCTGGCCGGCGCCCTGCGCCAGGGTGCGCGCGACGCTGACGCGATCGTGACCTCCGGCGGTGTCTCGGTAGGCGATACCGACCATCTCCCCTCGCTGCTCGGAGAGCACGGTGAGCTGCTTTTTCGCAGCATCGCCATGAAGCCCGGCCGACCCGTCACCGTCGGGCGCTTCGACTCGGCCTGGTACTTCGGCCTGCCCGGCAATCCGGTATCGGTCATGACCACATTTACGCAACTGATCACGCCAGCGCTACGGCGTCTGGCGGGTGAGGCACAACGTCCCGCCCGTCGCATGCGCGTGACGACCCGGAGCCCCCTCGGAAAGACCTCCGGCCGCCAGGATTTCCAGCGCGGGCGACTCGTCGAGGGCACGGATGGCGAGCTCGAGGTGGTCAGCGTTGGGCATCAGGGCTCGGGCGTTCTGCGCTCGATGAGCGAGGCGGACTGCTTTATCGTGCTGCCCGCCGAGCGCGGCCCGGTCGAGGCCGGAGAGATCGTTGAGGTCGAGCCGTTCGCCGCACCCCTGATTGCCTAGAACAAAGGCGGTGGCGAAACCCGGAGCGACGGGTCGACTGACCCCGGTCACCCCGGCAGACTAGCCGTTGATCGGCAACTTCCGTGCAACAGGAGTCATTGAGTGGAATACCGCAAACTCGGCCATACCGACATCGATGTGAGCGCCCTGTGTCTGGGGACCATGACCTACGGCAAGCAGAACACCCAGCAGGACGCCTCATCGCAACTCGACTACGCGGTCGAGCGCGGCATCAACTTCATTGATACCGCTGAGATGTATCCCGTTCCCCCCGAAACCGAAACCCAGGGCGACACCGAGACCATGATCGGGCGCTGGCTGACCGAGAGGGGCCGGCGGGACGACCTGGTCATCGCCACGAAGATCTCCGGGCCGGGGCTCAGCACGGTGCGCAATGGCAAGGGCGACTACAGCGCGGAGCAGCTGCGCACGGCGGTTGACGAGTCACTGCAGCGCCTGCGGACCGATGTCATCGACCTCTACCAGCTGCACTGGCCGGCGCGGAACAGCAACTTCTTTGGCAAACTTGGATTCACTCCGCGGGGCGACGAACCCGATCCCGTGGACGGGATGCTCGAGGTCCTCGAGACCCTGCAGTCGCTGGTCACCGCCGGCAAAATCCGTCATGTGGGGCTATCCAACGAATCGGCCTGGGGCACCATGAAGTTCCTGGAACTGGCCGAGCGCCATGGCCTGCCGCGCATGGTCAGCGTGCAGAACCCCTATAACCTGCTCAACCGCAGCTACGAGGTGGGCCTGGCCGAGGTCTCGCACCGGGAACAGGTCGGCCTGCTGCCCTATTCGCCCCTGGCGTTCGGGGTGCTCAGTGGCAAATACCTCGACGACGGTCAACCCGAGAATGCCCGGCTGACGCTGTTCGACCGTTTTACGCGCTACACCAAGGCACCCGGCGTGCGCGCCACCGAGGCCTACGTGCAGCTGGCCCGGGAGCATGGTCTCGACCCGGCGCAGATGGCGCTTGCATGGGTGACGGGCCGACCGTTCGTGACCAGCAACATCATCGGTGCCACGACGCTCGAGCAGCTCGAGAACGATATCGACAGCGCCGAAGTCAATCTGAGCGATGAGGTACTGGACGCCATCGAAGCCATTCATGCCGACGCGCCCAACCCCTGCCCCTAGCGCGTTGCCGACCGGGCGGCGGGTCAGGCTCGCGGGCATACTGCTCAGCGGCCTGATGGCCCTGCTCGGCCCGGTCGCCGCTACGGCGGCTCATGCCCTAGACAGCGATGGCGGCCATGCCATTGTCAATGCCGGCGATGTCACCGTGGGCATCCTTGCCCCCCGCGGCGAGGCCCATACCCTCGCGCAGTGGCAGGCCACCCTTGACGCCCTTGGCGATGCCATCCCGCGGATCACCCTCACCGCCCGTGCGATGACGCTCGACGGCATCGCCGCGGCCGTGGCGCAGGGCGAGGTGGATTTTGTCCTGACCAATCCCGGACAGTTCGTGCTGCTCGGCACGCCCTATGCGCTGAGCTGGCTGGCGACGCTGCGCTCCAACCCCGCCAATTCGGCCCGTGCGGCCCTTGGCTCGGTCCTGTGGGTGCGGGCGGAGTCCCCTTACCGCCGCGCCGAGCAGCTCACCGGGCGGCGCATCGTGGCGGTTCACGAGCGCGCCTTCGGCGGCTATCTGCTGATGCGGCCCGAGCTGCAGGCCGCCGGCGTGGATAGCGACGAGATTGCGGTGGACTTTCTGGGCTATCCGGTGGATGCGCTGGTCTATCAGCTTCGTGACGGACAGGCCGAGGCGGCCATCATGCCCGTGTGCATGCTCGAGCAGATGGTCAGCGAGGGACTCGTCAGGCGCGATGACTTTCGTGCCCTTGCGACGGACGAGCCTCTTGGCGGGTGCGTATCGAGTACGCCCGCCTATCCCGACTGGACGTTTGCCGCCCTGCCCCATGTCAGCGAGGCGCTGACCGGCGATGTGGCCCGCCGCCTGCTCGCGATGGACGGTGAGGATACCGCGCGCTGGGGCGCGCCCGTCTCGGCCGCCCGGGTGGCGACGCTCTTCGATGATCTGGCGCTCCACCTGCTGGGCGAGCCCCTGTCCACGCGGCTGATGGACGCCCTGCAGCGCTACTGGCATTACAGCGTGGCGGCCCTCGTGCTGCTCGCGATGGCGCTGATGTACCACGCATGGCTGCAACGCAAGGCCCGCCGCCACGGGCGGGCCCTCGAGGCGACGCAGCTGGCGCTGCGCGAGCGCGAACGGGAACTGGCCGATGCCCAGAGCCTGAACGTGTCCGGCGAGCTGGCCACCACCCTTGCCCATGAACTCAACCAGCCGCTTGCCGCCATCCGTCACTATGCCGAGGGCAGTGTCCTGCGCCTGCAGCGCGAAGCCCCCGACAGCCCCCTTCTCGAGCCGCTGTCACGCATCGGTCATGAGGCCGATCGCGGTGCCGGCATCATCGACCAGGCCCGGCAATGGATCCGGCGCGACGCCCCGGCTCCGGAGCGCCTGCCCTTGCATGGCCTGCTGGACCATGTCCGGGCGCTGGCCCAGCCGCGGCTGAAACGGCTCGATGTCGCCCTCGATCGCTCCATCCAGCCCGATAACCTGGCTGTGCTCGGCAATCGTCTGGCCATGGAGCAGGTCCTTGGCAACCTCATCGGCAATAGCCTCGACGCCTTCGAGGCCGCTGACCGATGCGGCTGGATCCACATCGATGCGCGTCGCGCCGCAGACCCCGGCCAGGTGACGCTGACGATCCGTGACAACGCCGGGGGCTTCAGCCCCGAGCGACTGGCGCGACCGTTCATGCCCCTCGACACCACGCGCGCTCAGGGCATGGGGTTAGGGCTGGTGATCACCCGCCGCCTGCTGCAGCGCCAGGGTGGCGACATCAGCGTCGGCAACCATGCCCGGGGCGGCGCGGAGATCACGGTGCGCATCCCAAGCGCGGAGGCATCGCAATGAGCGAGACGCTGGCCGTCCATCTGGTCGATGACGATGCCGGCGTGGCCGAAGCCTGCCGTTACCTTCTCGAGGGCCTGGGGCTCGCGGTCATTGACTGGCGCAGTGGTGAGGACTTTCTGGCCGGCGCCAATCTCGACGAACCCGCTGCCGTACTGCTCGACATGCGCTTGCCGGGCATCGATGGCAGGGCCGTCCACGAGCGGCTGCGGGCCGCCGACGCCTGCCTCGGCGTCATCATCCTCACCGGTCATGGCGATATCGACATGGCGGTCGAATCGATGAAACGCGGCGCTGTGGACTTTCTGCAGAAACCGGTTGGTGCCAGGGCCATGGAGCGGGCCCTGGACTCGGCTTTCGCCCGTGCCCGCCAGTGCGCCGGCGATCGGCGGATCCGTGACCTCGCCGCCACCCTCAGTGAGCGGGAACGCGAGATCGCCCGCTGGGTCAGCGAGGGCCTGACCAACCGGGGAATCGCCGAGGCGCTGCATATCGCGGTCCGCACCGTCGAGGTCCACCGCTCGCGGGTGGTCGAGAAAATGGGCGCAGCCAACAGTGCTGAACTGGCCGCGCTGTGGCAGCGCCTCGAAGCCTGACAGCGGCTAGAAGAACTGCACCAGTCGCACCTGCACCGCGGAATCCAGTGATAGGGCGCTGCGATCGCTGACAGCCCGTTTAAGGCTGACATTGATCCGCGTCTGGCGCGTGAGGGCGAAAAGCCCCCAGAGGCCGTATCGGTCGCGATTGATCGACGGCCCCCAGTCGCCACCGTCAACGCGGGATGCAGCGCCGCGGTCGATGTAATAGCTCGCGGCCAGGGTCACCGCCGGATGGCCACGCCAGGCGAGCGACGTCTGATAGCTGTGATAGGGCTTGACCTCGAGCGTCGCCGGACGCGCTGGGACCAGTCCCTCGGGCCCCATCGTCACGCGATCGCCGATGTAGTCATCATTGTCGCCGAAGGCCATCACATCAGCCGCCAGGCTCCATTCGAATCCTGCCGGCAGACGCTGATGAAAGCCGGCCTGCAGGATCCCGGCGTAACGATTACTGCCCGGGTTGAGGTTGGCCCCCAGTGTGCGATCCACCTTGTACTCGCCGGTCGGGGCAATCAGATACCCGGCAACACCCAGAAAGCGGCCGGCGACCCGATCCGCCAGCGGCCATACCGCCAGGGCCAGCGCGGCATCGCCGACACCGTGACCGCCGTCAAGATCGAACTGCGAAGCGGCCTCGCCACTCAGGTCATAGTCGACAAAAGGGAGCTCGCCGTACACATAGGCCGGTCGATCCCCCAGCGAAAAGGCCTGACCGAGACGAAGATTGGCGCTGCGTCGATCGACGGTGGCATCGACGCTCATACCCGCGCCGACATCCAGGCGCCCGGACAATGACCGTTCCGAGAGCTCAAGGCTCAGGCCGGTCACGCCCGCCGGCGGCGCGATGCCACTGAGCGGCCCCAGATCCAGAGCGTCCACGCGACCCGTCTGGCCCCCGAGGCCCGCGATCAACACCACGCCAATGAGCCATGCCCGCCACCGCCCGGTGACGCCCGCTGCTTGTCCTGCCAACGTCGACTTACCGCTTCCCATCATTGCTTTATGAATGACAGGAATGGTCGCAATCAGCAAGTTTTGATCGGCTAGACGACCGCTGCCGCCGCGGCGTTCGGCGTGCCCGCAAAATGATCCATGATGTGCTCCGCGAGGGCCTCCACGGCGGCCCCGCGGGCGGGCATGCGCAGCATCAGCACTTCGTAGTCACCCAGTGGGGAGAGCCCCGCTTCGTCTTCCTCGATGACGCGCAGCGGGGCATGCACCAACCCCCTCGGGAGCGGCGTGATGGCGATGTCCTGGCCAGTCGCCGCCTCCTGAGCGGCCGTGTGCTCGCAGGTGTAGGCAATGCGGTAGCGGTGCCCACTGCGGGTGAGCGACTCCAGCGCCATGCGGCGCCACGGGCAACCGCGGTCCGCCACGGCAATCGGCAGCGGCGAGCGCTGCAGGGCCACGCCCCCCTCGCGCCCGGCCCAGACCAGTGGCTCGCGATAGATCGGCTCGGCCAGTCGATGCGGCCGGTTGCCCGCCTCGGCCACCAGCAGGGCGATATCAAGTTCGCCGATATCCAGGCGGCGCATCAGATCCGGACTCCGGCCCACGCGCACATTGACCTGCACCGCCGGGTAGCTGCGGCTGAACAGTGACAGGATGCCCGGCAGGACCCGCGTCCCCAGGTCATCCGGCGCCCCCAGCCGGACCGTTCCGCCCACCTGGGGGGACAGGAACTGACCGACCGCCTCGTCATTGATCTCCAGCAGCTGGCGGGCATACCCGAGCATCGTCTCGCCCTCCGGCGTCAGATGGACCTGACGCGGCTCGCGCACGAACAGTGCCCGTCCCAGCATCTCCTCGAGGCGCTTGATCTGCATGCTCACCGCCGAGGGGGTGCGGTGGATCTGCTGGGCGGCCCGGGAAAAGCTCCCGGTCTCCGAGATGGCCAGAAAGGTCCGGAGGATTTCCATATCCAGAAGCGGCAGGCCCTGGGGTGAGTTGGGTGACGTCGGTGTCGACATCCTGATCTCCCATCCGCTGTTTGCATCAGTTTATTTGAACCCAGAGTTTATTCTTATTCGTTTGCCTGAACAAATATCTCGGGGGACACTGTGTCCACTGAGGCGACATCCTTGACTGCCATGGCGGTCAATCAACCCGACGGAGGACACCGATGATGTTCAATAGCAACAATCGACACGACCATTCCATCAACCTCCGTGAACAGGTTGAGGGACACAACACGGGGATCGTCATGCCGGCCATGCCGCCGATGCGTCTGTCCCGGGCCATCGGCCAGTGGCTGCGGGGCCGTCGGCGTCATGCCGCCGCCGATCCGTCCCGGCTGGACAACCACCTCAAGGCCGATATCGGGATCAGCGCCACCGGCAGGCGCCCGCTGGGCGAGATCGAGCTCACGCGGATCTACTCCCAGCCGCTGGGCCAGATCCGGCTGAGCCGGCAGGGCGGCGCACCCGCCGAGGCCCATGCGCTCCGTCGACGGGCGCAGGACACGCGTCACTAAGACGCCCCCGATCGTCGACACAACGACCGTCGATGTCGCAGGGCATCGGCGGTCGACTTGTGTCGGGCGCCCGGATCTCCGAGCATTGACGGCATGACACTGAAGCTCCTCGCCGTGGGTGACCTGCATCTGGGCCGCCGCCCGACGCGCCTGCCCGCCGATCTCGCCGCCCGGGCCGATGACTATTCACCGGCCGAGGCCTGGCGCCGCAGCGTCGACCTGGCCATCCACGAGGGCGCCGAAGCCGTCCTGCTCGCCGGGGACGTGGTCGAGTCGCGGCATGACTATTTCGAGGCGCTGCCCCGTCTCCAGACCGGTGTGGCGGCGCTGGCCCGGGCCGGTATCCAGACCTTCGCGGTCAGCGGCAATCACGACGTCAATATCCTGCCGCCGCTGATTGACCGCGTCCCCGATGCACACCTGCTGGGCCGGAATGGCCAATGGGAGTCGGTGCAGCTGGGTGATCCGGGCCACGGCGACTCCGCCACTCTCTGGGGCTGGTCCTTCCCTGCCGAGCGCGTCCGTCACAATCCCCTGACCCAGCTGCCGGATGACCGGGGGACCGGACTTCGCCTGGGCCTGCTGCACTGTGACCGCGATCAGGCGGACAGTCCCTACGCACCGGTCACCGGCGAGACCCTGCGCGATGCCCGCTTTGATGCCTGGCTGCTCGGTCATATCCATCAGCCCGACGGGCTCAATGTCGACAACGCCAGCGGCTATCTGGGGACGGTGGTGGGTCTGGACGCCGGTGAACCGGGTGCGCGCGGGCCCTGGCTGATCGAGGTTGCCGACGGCCGTATACAGCGTTTCGAGCAACGTCCGCTGGCCCCGCTTCGCTGGGAGCGTATCGACATCGACATTGGCGGCGCGGCCGGCGAGGCCGATGTCGTTCAGCGACTCGACGCGCGGCTCGAAGCGCTCGCCCGTGCGCTCGACAGGGCCGATGATCGCCCCGATCTGGTCGGGTTACGGCTGCGTTTCATCGGCGACTGCGATCTCGTCGAGACCGATATCACCCCCGCCGTCCCACAGACCGATCACAGCATGGAGCTGCCGGGCCTGGACGGCACCATCCGGTGGTTCGTCGAATCCTGGCGGATCGACACCCGGCCGGTCACACCGCTCAGCCGCCTCGCGGAGCGCGATGACCAGCCCGGCCTGCTGGCGAGACGCCTGTTGGTGCTCGAGCGCGACGCCACCGACGCCGACCGGGCCGCCCTGCTTGAAGCCGCCGACCGGCACCTGCAGAGCATGCCGGGTCATGCGGGCTGGAGTCAGCTGCCCGGGCCATGGCCCGACCGGCAGAGGCTTGCCGACTGGCTGCGTGAAAGCGGCCAGAACGCCCTCCGCGCCATGCTCGCTCAGGAGCGTGACTGATGCGGCTGACCCGGCTGGATATTGAGCAGCTCCCGGGCGTCGATCCGATCCGGATCACCGATCTGGCCCCCGGCACCAACTTTATCCTTGGGCCGAACGCCATCGGCAAGAGCAGCCTGATCCGTGCGCTGCACTATCTGCTCGCGGAGGCCCGCCGGACCGATCCGCCTGCCCTCAGGCTGCGGGCCGCGTTTGTTGATGCCACTCATCACTGGAGCGTCGAGCGCGATGGGCCCAACCAGCGCTGGTTCTGCGACGGCGAGGCAGGCGAGCCGCCGCGCCTGCCCGCCGCCGACGCCCTGGGCAGCTACTGGTTGCGCGCCGAAACCCTGATCTCACCCGACGAGGACGACGACCTGGCCCTTGAGCAGCGCTTTCGGGCCGCCCTCGCCGGGGGCATCGATCTGGCTCAGGTGCGGCGCGAGGCCAATCTGCAGGTCCCGGGGTTTCCCAAGAACCAGCGTCGCGACTGGCAGGCGGCGATCAAGCACCGCGAAGCGACGGAATCCCACTACCGCCAGCTCGAGCAGCAGCGCCACGGCCGGGCGGAGCGGGCCGAGCGCCTCGCCGCCGCCCGCGAGGCCCAGGCAACCCTCGAGCGCTTCGGCCAGTGCCAGCAGCTCCGGGAAGCGGTGGATCAAAGGCGGGCGCTGGAGAGCCACCAGGCCGGTTTTCCGCCGGTCCTCCAGGCACTGACGGGCGACGAGGGGGCGGCGGTCGATGGCTATGATCAGGCCATCGCCGCCCGCCACGAGCAGCTGCATGATGTCGAGCGTCGGCGCCGCGATCAGGATGCCGCCCTGGCGGCCACGGGGCTCGCGGAATCACGGCCCGAGCGGGCGCTCATCAGCGACGCCCGCTACCGGCTGGAGGGCCTGCGAACGGCGGAACAGGACCGGCGCCACGCGGCCGAAAACCAGGCGGTGGCGGCGGCCACGTTAACCCACTCCTGTGAGGCACTGGGTGCCCCGGTGGATTCACCCCCCGCGCTCGCCCCAGCATCTGTCGATGTCATCGGCGAGACGTTGCGCCGCTATCATGATGCCCGCAACCGGGAGGATCATGACGAACCCTCCGGGCAGAGCGCGCGACGGGGGACGCGGGGATTATTCGCGGTTGCCATTCTCAGCGCCCTGATGGTTGCCGTCGCCGGGGCGCTGGCTGCGGCACCGATTCCTCTGATCGGCGGGTTTCTTGCCGCCGCGGCGGCGGCAGCCGCCGGATGGCAGTCACGCCCTGAGCCCACCGCCCGCGACACGGCCCGTGCCGAGGCAACGGCGCAGGCCCGCAGCGCCCTGGAAACCGCCCTGGCCGATGCCGGGCTCGAGGGCCTCGATTATCGGGATCTGGGGCTTGCACGATTCCTCGACCTGGTACGCGACTGTCACCGCGCCCGCGGTGAGCACGAGCGCGAGTCGGCCCGCGTGGCCGAACGGGAACAGCGGGTCGTCAGCCAACAGGCCTCGCTCCAGCGCCTGCTCGCGCCGTGGGTCGCCGAGCCCGGGGATGACGCCGAGGCCGTGCATAGCACACTGGAGAGCCTCGACGGGCGTCTCGATCGGGCCCGCGAATGCCAGCGCAGCCTCGATGAGCTGGCGCGCGAGCAGGAGCGGCTGCAGAGCGAGCTGGACGAACGCCTAACAGCCCGGGCTGAGATCTATCGGCGCGCGGACGTCGAAGTGGGTGACCGTGCCGGACTGGCGGCGCGGCTCGAGGCCCATGAACGCTACATACAGACCCGCCGGGACCTGGATCAGGCGCAATTGCTGGAGCAGCAGCTGCGGACGCCCCTCGAAGGCTGGCCCGAGCTTATCGAGTGGACCCTGAACGCCGAGGCCGAGACCATCGCCAGCGCCATCGAGCAGCGTCGCGAGACGGCGGCCCAACTCGAAACCCTGAGCCGCGAGATCGCCGACCTGGATGCCAGCCTCGAGCAGGCCGGCAGTGACAGGGCCCTCGCCCGCGCCCTCGCCGATGAACAGGCCCTGGCGGATGCCCTGCAGCGCCAGCGCGACCATTACCTGCAGACCCAGCTCGGCGACTGGCTGCTGCGCGACATCGAGGCCGACTACCGCAAACGCCACGAGCCGGGACTGCTGCGCGACGCCCGCGAGCGATTCGAGGCGTTCACCCATCACCAGTGGTCATTCGAGCTGGACAGTCACTATCAGGCGATGGCCCGGGATCTGCGCAACGATCGCCGCCACCCGCTGACCGCCCTTTCCTCGGGGACCCGAATGCAGCTGCTGCTGGCGGCAAGGGTGGCCTGGGCCCGCGACCAGGAGGGCAGCGGCCCCACCCTGCCTCTGGTGCTCGACGAGGCACTGACCCATACCGATGCGCGACGCTTCGCCGCCGTGGCCGACAACCTCGAGTCCATGGCCCGGGAGGAGGACCGCCAGATCCTCTATCTGACTGCGCGTGCCGATGATCTGGCCCTGTGGGAGGCGAGCGTCGAGCCGGCACCGCATCGCATCGATCTGGGGGCCCTGCGCCAGGCGACTGACCGCGCCCCGACGGCGCTGCCCACGGTCGACCTCCCCCGGGTACCGGCCCCCGAGGGCCAAAGCGCGGAGGCCTACGGTGAGCGGATCGCCGTCCCGGCGGTCGACCCGCTTGCCGATGCCGGGGCGATTCATCTCTTTCACCTGCTGCGCGACGACCTCGATGGCCTGCACACCCTGATGGAGCGCTGGCAGCTTGCCACCCTGGGGCCGCTGGCCACCTGGCTTGCAACCCCCGCCGGCGCGCAGGCCAGCCAGACCATCGCAGCGGGCCCCAGCCTGGGCGAGCGGATCAGCATTGCCCGGGCCTGGCATTCCCTGGCCCGGGAAGGGCGGTCTTTTCCCGTGGATGGAGCGGCCATCGAGGCGTCAGACGTTTTCAGCGACACGATGAAACAGCGGGTCACCGATCAGGCGAACCAGCACAACGGCGACCCGGTCGCCCTGCTCGCGGCGCTCCGCGGTAAAGCCGTCAAGCGGCTGAGTCCGTCGCTGATCGAGGCCTTTGAGGAATGGCTGCAGGCCAACGGCTATCTCGACCCTCGCCCACAACTGGATTCGGCGGGACTGACGCGGCGCCTGCTCGACGGGCTGGGACATCAGGCCGACCCGCGGCGCATTCAGACGATCAGCGCATGGCTGGCTGCCGGCACGGACGGCCTCGTATGATACGGGGATGAATCAGTCACCCCGCCACACCCCCATGATGCAGCAGTTCCTCCGGATCAAGGCGGAACACCCGGATATCCTCCTGTTCTACCGCATGGGCGACTTCTACGAGCTTTTCTATGAGGACGCCCGTCGCGCCTCGGAACTGCTTGACATCACCCTGACCCAGCGCGGTGAATCGGCCGGTGAGCCGATTCCCATGGCCGGCGTCCCGGTCCACAGCTACGAGGGGTATCTCGCCCGGCTACTCGCCCGGGGCGAGTCTGTAGCGATCTGCGAACAGATTGGTGACCCGGCGCTCGCCAAAGGACCCGTCGAGCGTCAGGTAGTGCGCGTGGTGACGCCCGGCACGGTCACCGACGAGGCGCTGCTGGAAGACCGGCGCAGCAACCTGCTGACGGCCATCGCCCGCGATGGCGACGACTGGGGCCTGGCAAGCCTGGAACTGGCAGCGGGTCGATATACGGTCAGCGAGGGCCACGGCGAGGCCGGACTGAGCGCGGAACTCGAACGGCTCGCGCCCCGCGAGGTCCTGATTGCCGAGTCCGCCGAGCCGCCGGTGGTGCCCGATCAGCCGGCCGGGGTCACCCGGCGCCCGCCCTGGCATTTCGAGCGCGAGGCCAGTGAACGCCTGCTGACCCGCCATTTTGGCACGCGCGACCTGAGCGGCTTTGGCGTGGATTCAATGCCCCTGGCGATCGCCGCGGCCGGGGCGCTTCTCCAGTACGTGTCCGACACCCAGCGCTCGGCACTGCCGCATATCCGCGAACTGCGCGTCGAACCCACCGATGCGGCCATCACCATTGATGCGGCCAGTCGCCGCAACCTCGAGCTTGAAACCAATCTGGGTGGCGGCAGCGATCACACCCTGGCGGCTGTGCTTGATACCACCGTCACCGCCATGGGCAGTCGCACCCTGCGGCGCTGGATCAATCGCCCACTGCGCGACCAGGCGGCGCTGCGGGCCCGGCAATCGGCCATCGCCGCGCTCATCCACCACGACCCCACCGAGCTGCGCGAGACGCTGCGGCGGTGCGCCGATGTTGAGCGGATCAGTGCGCGGATCGGCATGGGATCCGCCCGGCCGCGGGATCTGACCGGCCTGCGCGACACGCTTGCCGAGCTGCCCGAGCTGGCCGCGGTGCTCGATTGCCACGACGAGCCACGCCTGATGACGCTGGCCCGCGATGCCGCCCCGCAAGCGGGTCCCGCCGACGCCCTGGATCGCGCCCTTGTCACCCAGCCGCCGGTCGTGATCCGGGACGGCGGCGTGATCGCCGATGGCTATGACGCGATGCTCGATGAACTGCGCGACCTGTCGCGCAACGCCGATGACTACCTCGCCGACCTCGAGACCCGCGAGCGTGATGCCACCGGCCTGAGTTCGCTGAAGGTCAGTTTCAACCGGGTCCATGGCTACTACATCGAGATCAGTCGCAGCCAGAGCGATCAGGCGCCCAGCCGATATACCCGGCGCCAGACCCTCAAGAGCACCGAGCGCTACATCACCCCTGAGCTCAAGGGCTTCGAAGACAAGGTGCTCTCGGCACGTGAGCGGGCGCTGGCGCGGGAGAAGGCGCTCTATGAATCACTGGTTCAGTGGCTGGGCTCGCACCTGGCGGCGCTCATGGACCTGGCGGCGGCGCTGGCGGAACTCGACACCCTGGCCACGCTGGCCGAACGCGCCGACAGCCTCGGCTATGTCCAGCCCCGGCTTGGTGAGACCCCCGGGATCCGCCTGCGGGGCGGCCGCCATCCGGTCGTGGAGCGCAGCACCGGGCAACCCTTCATCCCCAACGACATCGACCTGGATGATCAACGACGGATGCTGGTGATTACCGGGCCCAACATGGGCGGCAAATCCACCTACATGCGCCAGGTCGCGCTGATCACCCTGATGGCGCATATCGGCAGCTTCGTGCCGGCGACCGAGGCCGCATTCGGGCCCATCGACCGGATCTTCACCCGCATCGGCGCCTCGGACGATCTGGCCGGCGGCCGCTCGACGTTTATGGTCGAAATGACCGAGACCGCCAACATTCTGCGCAATGCCACCCGTGAGAGCCTGGTCCTGCTCGATGAGATCGGCCGTGGCACCAGCACCTTCGACGGTCTGGCCCTGGCCTGGGCGACTGCCGAAGCGCTCTGCGAGCGGATCCGGGCCTTCAGCCTGTTCGCCACCCATTATTTCGAGATGACCACCCTGCCCGAACACTCGCCCGGCGCGGCGAATGTGCATCTCGAGGCGGTGGAACACGGTGAGCGGATCGTGTTTCTGCACAGCGTGCGGGAAGGGCCGGCCAATCAAAGCTACGGCCTGCAGGTGGCGGCGCTCGCCGGCGTGCCCGATGCGGTCCTGCAGACGGCCCGGGACAAGCTGACACGGCTCGAGGCCAGTGAACCGGCGGTCCCGCAGCTCTCGCTGTTCGGTGAAACATCCGGGCCGCCGGTTCCGCCCCCGGATCCCGACCCGCCGGCGAGCGCCGTGCGGGCCCGGCTCGAGGCGCTGAACCCCGACGACCTGACACCGCGCCAGGCCCACGATCTGCTCTACGAGCTGCGCGAACAGATTGAGGCGAACGAATCCGCCCCCACCCAACCCCGGCGCCCGTAGGTTGATGCCACCCGGCAGCGGCCCTAGCATCCGGGGGCATCGATTGATCACCGACCGGAGAGAACCATGACGTACGTCGTCACCGACAACTGCATCAAGTGCAAATACACCGACTGCGTGGAAGTCTGCCCGGTGGACTGCTTCCACGAGGGCCCCAACTTTCTCGCCATCGATCCCGATGAGTGCATCGACTGCACGCTCTGCGAGCCCGAATGCCCGGCCGAGGCGATCTATTCAGAGGACGACCTGCCCAACGAGATGGTGCATTTTCTGGACCTGAATGCCGATCTGGCGCAGAAGTGGCCGGTGATCACCGAAATGAAGGAAGCGCCGGCGGATGCCGAGCAATGGGACGGCGTTCCCAATAAGCTCGAGCACCTCGAGCGCTAGCTAGCCACGCGGATGATGCGCCGCGTGCAGGGCCTGTAACCGGGCCTGGGCCACGTGGGTGTAGATCTGCGTGGTCGACAGGTCGCTATGGCCGAGCAGCAGCTGCACCGCCCGCAGGTCGGCGCCATGATTGAGCAGATGGGTGGCGAACGAATGGCGGAGCGTATGCGGTGACAGCGGTTGGTGAATGCCCGCCGTGCGGGCATGATCGCGCACCCGGTACCAGAAAGCCTGACGGGTCATCCCTTGACCCCGTTGGGTGACGAACACGGATGACGCGCCCGCGGCCCGGGTGACCGCCGCACGGCCATCCGCCAGATACTGTTCAAGGGCGGCGAGTGCCGTCTCACCCAAGGGTACCAGGCGCTCCCGGCCGCCCTTACCCGTCACCCGGACCACACCCTGCCGGCGATTGATCTGATCGAGTCGCAGCCCGACCAGTTCCGAGACCCGCAACCCGGTGGCGTACAACAGCTCGAGCATGGCCCGGTCGCGCAGCCCGAGGAACGAATCGGTGTCGGGCGCCTCCAGCAGGCGCTCCACCTCCGCCTCGGTGAGGGATGTCGGCAACGGCCGGCCCGAACGCGGTGCTTCCACCCGCGCGGTGGGATCATGCTCAATCATCCCCTGCCGGAGCTGGAAGCGATAGAAGCGCCGCAGGGCCGAGAGCAGCCGGGCGCTGCTGCGCCGGCTGGCCCCGCCCGCCACGCGGGCCGCGAGGTAGCGCATGACCTCCGCTCGCCCGACATCCAGCAGCGCCGGGGCACCGGATTCATCCAGCCAGCGGGCAAACGCCAGCAGATCGCTGCGATAGGCCGCCAGGGTATTGCCGGCCAGCCCCCGCTCCATCCACAGGCCGTCGAGGAAGGCCTCGACGGTAGCAGCCTGGGCCTCGGCCCGCGCCGGCTCAGCCATTGGCCCCCGCCGGCGCCGCGTCGCTGCCGGGGTTCACGCTGAACGGCGCGCCACCGGTCTGCAGCCCACCGGGGCCGAGGGCTTTCATCATCTCCATGGGCACCGGGAAGACAATGGTCGAGGCGTTGTCCACCGAGATATCGCTCAGCGTCTGCAGATAACGCAGCTGGATGGCCTGCGGATTCTCCGCCAGCACATTCGCGGCATCCAGCAACTGCTGCGAGGCCTGGTACTCACCCTCGGCATGAATCACCTTGGCACGCCGATTGCGCTCGGCCTCGGCCTGCCGGGCAATCGCCCGAATCATGGATTCATCAAGATCGACATGCTTGATCTCGACATTCGCCACCTTGATGCCCCAGGCATTGGTCTGGTCATCGAGGATCTCCTGGATGTCGGAGTTGAGCTTGTCGCGCTCCGAGAGCATCTCGTCGAGATCGTGCTTGCCAAGCACCGAGCGCAGCGTCGTCTGCGCGAGCTGGCTGGTGGCGGCGTTGAAATCCTCGACATGAATGACCGCCCGCTCGGGATCCATCACGCGGTAGTAGAGCACCGCGTTCACCTTGACGGTCACGTTGTCCTTGGAAATGACGTCCTGGGAGGGGACATCGAGCGTGATCACCCGCAGATCCACCTTGACCGCCTGCTGGATGATGGGAATGACCAGCCGTAGGCCGGGCCCTTTCACGCGCCAGAAGCGCCCGAGCAGAAACACCACCGCGCGTTCGTATTCGCGGAACACACGAAACGATGCCACCACGATCAGCAGGATCGCAGCGGCGACAATCAAACCTGGAATCAACATGATATCCCCTTATCGGTATGCCTCCATTCTAGGACAGAAAAGGCCGCGAGCGGGTTCGTTCCCGTCGCGGCCAAGCCATCAAGGGGAGGGAATCAGGGATCAGCGCCAGCCGGCCCGGTCCATCAGCCGCACCGCGTCGGCGTTGTAGTCACCCAGCACGCTCATGCTGACATCGTCGAAGGCGACGTCGGTGTAGGGCTGAAGTGCCGCGACCGGCTCAACACCCTCGACCGCGGGAAACTCGTTGTTGCCAGCGGAAAACAGCTTCTGAGCCTCGTCCGAGGCAAGAAACTCGAGGAACTGACGGGCCGCCTCGGGATTCGGGGCGGCCTCGACCATGCCCGCGCCGCCAATGTTGCGATGCGTGCCCCGGCCATCCTGGTTGGGGAAGATCAACCCGGCCCGCTCGGCGACGGCCTGATCAGCCTTGTCGTCGGACAGCGCGAGGCGGATCCAGTAGTAGTGGTTACCCACCGCCAGGCCACACTCGCCGGCGGCAACCCCACGGATCTGGTCGGTGTCACCGCCCTGCGGCGGACGCGCCATGTTGTCGACCAGTCCCTCGGCCCAGTCTTCGGTGGCCTCCGGCCCGTTGGCGGCGATCAGCGAGGCCACCAGCGACTGGTTGTAGTCATTGTTCGAGGAGCGGATGCAGACCTCGCCCTCGAAACGCGGATCCGCGAGCTCCTCGTAGCGACTGAGCGGCGGCTCGTCATACTGCTCCTTGTCGTAGTAGACGATCCGCACCCGCTCGCTGAACCCGAACCAGAGGTTTTCCGGATCGCGCAGGGGCGCCGGGATGCGCTCGGTGAGCACTTCCGAGTCCACCGGCGCAAACAGCCCCGCCGCCTCGGCGCGCTGGAGCCGGGCGGCGTCCACGGTCATGAAGATGTCCGCCGGGCTCGCCGCCCCCTCGCGACGGATCCGCTCGATGAGCTGATCGGAATCACCCTCGAGCACATTCACTTCAACGCCGGTCTGCCGCTCGAACGCCTCATAGAGCGCTTCATCCGAGTCGTAATGCCGGGCCGTGTAGAGGTTGAGGGTCTGGGCACTGGCGACGCTGACTCCCGCCGCCACGCCGACGCCGAGCATCCACGCGGTGTTTCGGATCTTCGTTGACATGCAAGTCTCCTGGTTTTTGCCGAGTTAAATGCGGATGCGAACCATTCGCAACTTGAAAGCGATTAAACCGAACCCATCGCCCCCCGTCAACCGCCAATGAGAATCGCTTGCAAAAACGCCGGGTGATGACCGAAACTCCCGGTATGAGCGCACAGCAGAACGATCTTGTCTCCCGGTTTCCCGCCGGTGGCGTCGCCGGCGTACAGGCCCCCTGCCCGACGCCGTCCGGCGAGGCCCTCCAGCTCGAGGGGATCAGTCATCAGTTCGATACCGTGACCGCGGCCGACGACATCAACCTGAGCGTCGAGCCTGAGGAACTGCTTTGCCTGCTCGGCCCATCGGGATGCGGCAAGACGACCCTGTTGCGGTTCGCCGCCGGGCTGGAGCGTCCCCAGGCCGGTCGGGTACGGATTGGCAACACGCTGATGTCCGACGCCAGTGACAGCACCTGGACCCCGCCGGAGCAGCGCCAGGTCGGTCTTGTCTTTCAGGACGCCGTGCTGTTCCCGCACCTGAGCGTTCTCGACAATGTGGGCTTCGGGTTGCCCAGAATGTCGGCGCGCGAGCGCGAGCAGCGTTCCCGCGCCCTGCTCGCCCAGCTGGGGCTCGCGCCCTTTGCAGAGAGCTTCCCGCATGTCCTGTCCGGCGGGCAGCAACAGCGCGTCGCGCTGGCCCGCGCGCTGGCCCCATCGCCGCGGATCATGCTCCTCGACGAGCCGTTCTCGGGCCTTGATGCGCGTCTTCGTGACCGCATCCGCGACGACACGCTGCACCTGCTCAAGCGCAACGGCACCGCAACGCTGCTGGTCACCCATGACCCGGAGGAAGCCCTGTTCATGGCCGACCGGATCGCCGTCATGCGCGACGGCCGGATCGTCCAGCAGGGCACGCCGACCGAGATCTACTGCAACCCGCAGGATCCCTTCGTGGTGCGCTTTTTCGGGGATGTGAACGAGGTCCGCGGGGTGGTCACGGACGGTCAGGTCGCGACCCCGCTGGGCCCTGTGGATGCAGGCCACCTGGCGGAGGGCACCAATGCCCAGGTATTGATCCGCCCGGAGGCGCTCAGCGTTGAGAAACGCTCAGGCCCCATGGATCACAGCCACAGCCATGTCCTCATGTCGCGGCTGCTGGGCGGGGCCAGCTTCATTCACCTGTGTGTGCACCAGGGCAATGATGAATTCCACATGCATGCCCACATGCCCGGGGTTTTCCTGCCCCAGCGCGACGAGCCCATCGATATCCACCTCGACCCCAGTCAGACGTTCGTCTTTGCGGCCTGATCAGTGATCCGAGTCGGCCGATCCGGGCCGGGAATGCCGCATGGCGCGGCTGAGCAGAATCACCGGGACGATCCCCACCAGCACGATCGCCAGTGACGCCGTGGACGACTGACTGAGGCGTTCATCCGAGGCCAGCTCGTAGGAGCGCACCGCCAGTGTGGTGAAGTCGAAGGGCCGCAGAATGATGGTCGCCGGCAGCTCTTTCATAACGTCGACGAACACCAGGATACCGGCGCCCAGCAGACTGCCGCGCATGATCGGCGCATGCACCCGGCGCAGGGTCCCGCCGGCGGTCTTGCCCAGAGTGCGCGACGCGGCATCCATGGTGGGCGTGACCTTGGTCAGACTGGCCTGGACCGCGTTGTAGGACACCGCCAGAAAGCGCACCAGATAGGCATACACCAGCGCCACGCCACTGCCGGTGAGCAGCAGACCGACATCCCAGCCGAACTCGCCGCGGAACAGCGCATAGAGCTGTTGATCCATCCAGCCCAGCGGGATGAGGATGCCCACGGCGATGACGGCGCCCGGCACGGCGTAGCCCATCGCGGAGACCCGCACCGCCGCCTCGGTGAGGGGCGAGGGCGCCAGCCGCACGCCGTAGGACAATAGCACCGCCAGGCCGACCGCGCCCAGTGCGGCCGCGGTGGCCAGGCTGACACTGTTGAAGATGTAGGGCAGAAACGCCCAGCCGAGCCGCCCATCACCGTTGGTCAGGCTCATCTCGAGCAGCAGCAGCGCCGGCAGGACAAAGCCCAGCACCACCGGCAGCCCGCAGCCCGCCACCGCCAGCCAGCGCCGCGCGCCCCGCAGCTCATACTGTGGCAGTTCGCGGTAGCGACTGGAGGTATGAAAGTACTGTGCCCTGCCGCGCGAGATGCGCTCGATCAGCAGCAGCGCCAGCACGAACAGCAGCAGCACCCCCGCGAGCTGGGCCGCCGCGGTACGCTCGCCCAGCCCGAACCAGGTCCGGTAGATGCCAGTGGTGAAGGTATCGAGGGCGAAGAACTGCACGGCGCCGAACTCATTGAGCGTTTCCATCAGCGCAAGCGCGGCGCCCCCGGCGATGGCCGGCCGCGCCAGCGGAATGGCGATGGTGCTGAACAGCCGCCACGGCCCGCGCCCCAGCGTGCGGCCCACCTCAAGCACACAGACGGACTGCTCGAGGAACGCCGCGCGCGTGAGCAGATAGACATAGGGATAGAGCACCAGGGACAGCAGGGCGATCGCCCCACCCAGCGAGCGCACCGGCGGAAACCAGTAGTCGCCCGCACTCCAGCCGAACAGGTCCCGCAGCAGGCTCTGTAGCGGCCCGGCAAACTGCAGGAAGTCGGTGTAGGCATAGGCGATGACGTAAGTCGGCACCGCCAGCGGCAGGAGCAGCGCCCACTCGAACAGGCGCTGGCCGGGGAACCGGCACATCACCACCAGCCATGCCGTACCCACCCCCAGCACCAGCACACCGATACCCACGCCCAGCACCAGACCCACGGTGTTGAGCAGATAACGCGGCAGCACCGTGGTCGCCAGGTGCGCCCACACATCCGGCGCGGGTACGAACACATGCGCCAGCACCGTGAGCACCGGCAGCGAGACCAGCAGCGCGATCGTGAGCATCATGATCGTCCAGATGCTCATGCGCCGCGAGGCGAGAAGCAGGCGGGGGAAGAACGAGAGCGAACGCGCAGACGCTGCCACTGTTGGATACTCCAGGCGCAATCGTGGATCAGGACCTTATTGGTCCACAATGATAGCGGTCTCGGGCGGGTTTTTCAGCCCATCACGGCCGGGTCGGCGCTGACGCCCGTCAATGCCGGCGGTATGATGCCTCCATGACTTACGAACGCGACATCATCCGCCGTATGGCGGGTTACGTGCCCGGCGAGCAGCCCACCGACGCGGGCGTCATCAAGCTCAACACCAACGAGAACCCGTGGCCGCCCTCGCCCCGGGTCATGGAGGCGCTGACAACGATCGGCGCCGAGGCCCTGCGCCGCTACCCCTCCCCCGGCGCGGCAGCGGTGATGAACGAGGCGGCGGCGCTGCATGGCGTGAACCGGAACCAGCTGGTGGCCACCAACGGTGGCGACGAACTGCTGCGGCTTGCCATCACCACATTCGTCCCGCCCGGGCAGCCCATCGGCATCGCCGAGCCCAGCTATTCCCTCTACCCCGTGCTGGCCGCGATTCACGACAGCCCGGTGCACCGGGTGGCACTGGACAGCGACTGGGCGCCGCCGGCGGAATTTGCCGCCGAAATGAACCGTGCCGGCGTACCCCTGACGCTGCTGGTCAATCCTCACGCCCCCAGTGGACGGCTGCTTGCCGCGGATGTCATCAGCGCCCTGGCCGACGCGCTGCAGGGCGTGCTGCTGGTGGACGAGGCCTACGTGGACTTCGCCGACCCCGATCACGATGTCACCGCCCTGATCCACCGGCACGACAACCTGATGATTCTGCGGACGCTGTCCAAGGGCTATTCGTTGGCCGGACTGCGGCTTGGCTACGGCATCGGCCCGGCTGGCCTGATCGAGCCGATCGCCACCAAGACCCGGGACAGCTACAGCGTCGATGCGGTGGCTGATCACCTGGGCGCCGCCGCGCTGGCGGATCAATCCAGCGCCCGGGCCAGCTGGGCGGCGGTGCGTGATGAACGCCAGCGCCTGACCGGGACCCTGCGCGAGGCGGGCTTCACGGTGCCCGACAGCCAGGCGAACTTCTGCCTGGCGGGGGTGCCTGAGGGCGCTGCGGCCGGCGCCGCGCAGCTGTACGCCGGGCTCAAGGACCAGGGCATCCTGGTGCGCCATTTCGACACCCCGCGGCTGCGCGATCATCTGCGCATCAGCGTCGGAACCCCGGCCCAGAACGATGCGCTGCTGACCGCGCTGCTCGCGATGCTCTAGGCGTCAGGCGTCCAGCGCTGCGGCAAACCAGGTGCGATGCCGCCAGCTGCGCCAGAACACCGCACCCAGCAGTACACCGCGGGCCAGGGTAAAACTCACGAAGGCCAGCCACAGGCCATGGTTGCCCAGGGGCTGCGACAGCCACCAGACCGGCAGATAACCGGCCACCACCGCCACCACCATGGTGTCCCGCATGGCTCGGGTTCGTGTCGCCCCAATGAAAATGCCATCAAGCAGATAACTGGCCACCGCCAGCAATGGCATGGCCACCATCCAGGGCAGAAAGCGCTCGGCCATGGCCCGCACATCGGGAAGATCGGTGAGCAGCCGGATCAGCGCCTCGCCCCCCAGCGCAAAGCCCAGACTCGCCAGCATCGCGGTCGCCAGCGACCATTCCAGCGCGGCCCGCACCACCCGTCGGAAGCCGGCCTCGTCATCGGCGCCGATCTGTTGGCCCACCAGTGACTCGGTGGCATGCGCGAACCCGTCAAGTCCGTAGGAGGCAAGCAACACGAACTGCAGCAGCACCGCGTTCGCCGCCAGGGTGACATCCCCCAGCTGCGCGCCCTGGGAGTGGAAGAAGGCGAACGCGAACAGCAGGCACAGCGTGCGAATGAAAAGCGCCGCGTTCACCCCCAGCAACCGCCGATACCCCGCGACGGGGCCAAAGACACCGGTCACCCGGCGCCACCCCCAGCCCCGCCAGGCATGCAATGCCCAGCCGGCCCCAACGATCAGCGCCAGGTAGTCGGCCATCACGCTGGCAAGCGCGACGCCGTCGGTGGTCATGCCAAGTCCCACCACGAATAGCAGGTCGAGCAGGATATTGGCCACATTGTTGACGATCATCAGCACCAGGGTGATGCGACTGTAGCCGCGCCCCAGAAACCAGCCGATCAGCGCATAGTTGGCCAGCACGGCCGGCGCGCTCAGTATGCGGATGCGGGCGTAGGTATCGGCCTCGGCGGTGACCGCCGCGCTTCCGTCGAGCAGCGCGAGGCCTGCGGGGATCAACAGCGGATGCAGGGCGATCAGCGCCAGACCAATCACCGCTGCCAGCATCAGGCTCTGTCCCAGCAGCCGGATGAGATCGTCCTGATCCTGCCGCCCGCAGGCCTGGGCCGCCAGACCCGTCGTGCCCATGCGCAGAAAGCCGAACCCCCAGTAGAGGAAACTGAACAGCGTCGCGCCCAGCGTCACCCCGCCCAGATATCGGCTGTCGGACAGGTGACCGACCACCGCGGTGTCGACCAGGCCCAGCAGCGGCACCGTCAGGTTGGACACGATCAGCGGCCATGCCAGCGCCATCACGCGCCGGCGCGCCGCCCCGGGCGTGCGTGGCGCTGTCGGGCTGCTATACTCCGTACCCATGAAAATGGTCACTCCTGAACAGTATCGCCGCGCCCTGCTGGTGCTTGCCGGGGCGCATATCGCCATCATCGCCGCCAGCAACTACCTGGTGCAGCTACCGGTGACACTTCTCGGGGTGCAGAGCACCTGGGGCGCGTTCTCGTTTCCTTTCATTTTCCTTGCCACGGACCTGACGGTACGGACCTTCGGCAAGTACGCCGCCCGGCGGATCATCTTTTTTGCCATGGGCCCGGCACTCGTGGTGTCGTATGCACTTGGCGTGCTGTTCCAGCAGGGCAGCTTCCAGGGGAGCGAGGCGCTGCTCACGCTCAACAGCTTCGTCGGCCGGATCGCCATCGCCAGTTTCATGGCCTATGCCCTCGGCCAGCTGCTCGACATCCAGCTGTTCGATCGCCTGCGGGCCTCGGCCCGCTGGTGGGTGGCTCCGGCGGTTTCCACCCTGTTCGGCAATCTCGCCGACACCGTGGCGTTCTTCGGCATTGCCTTCTACCGCAGCCCCGACCCCTTCATGGCCGCCCACTGGCCGGAGATCGCGGCGGTGGACTATGCCATGAAGCTGGGCATCTCGCTGCTGCTGTTCCTGCCCGCCTACGGGCTTCTGCTGGGCTGGCTGCAGCGCCGGGTGCTGGGGCCGGACGGGCGCATCGGCCTGCGACCGGCCACGGCGTCGCCGCGCTAGTCAGCCGGCGCCGGACGGCGCGGATACCAGACCAGCGGCCCGCCGCGGCGGCTGGTATCGATTTCAAACCCGTGCCGGGCATACCAGTCGAGCAGCGCGGTCTGCGCCAGGCCGCCCGCCTCGTCGACGTTGGCCTGCCCGAGCAGCGTCACGCCATGGCGATCGCACAGCGTTTTCAGCCACTCCAGCGCCTGACTCGCCTCGCCGCGGCCCCGCGAGGCCGGATCGGTCTCGATGCGCATCAGGACCAGATAATCCGACTCGGCCTCGACCACGGCCCGCACTGAGCCGAACCAGCGGTAGGCGAGCAGCGAGTCGGGCTCGCCAGCCGCCGGAATGGTCTGTTCGCGCCAGCCGCGAATGGCCGCGTCGACATCCCGACTCATGGTGTCAGCCACTCGCACCCGCCCATATAGGGCTGGAGCACGGCGGGGATGGCCACACGGCCATCGGCCCGCTGGTAGTTCTCGAGCACCGCCACCAGGCAACGCCCCACCGCCAGCGCCGAGCCGTTCAGGGTGTGCAACGGCTCGGGACGACCGGTATCGGGGTGGCGCCAGCGCGCCTGCATGCGGCGCGCCTGGAAAGCCTCGGTATTGCTGCAGGAGGAGATCTCCCGGTAGCTCGCCTGACCGGGCAGCCAGACTTCGATGTCGTAGGTCTTGGCGGCCGCGAAGCCCATGTCGCCGCCACAGAGCGTGACCACCCGATACGGCAGTGCGAGCTGTTGGAGGATGATCTCGGCATGCCGGGTCAGCCGCTCGAGGGCCGCGTAGGAGTCGTCCGGACGGGTCAGCTGCACCAGCTCGACCTTGTCGAATTGATGCTGGCGGATCATGCCGCGGGTATCACGCCCGTAGGAGCCGGCCTCGGAACGAAAGCAGGGGCTGTGACAGACATAACCCAGCGGCAGTTGATCGGCCTCGATGATCTCGCCGGCCGCCAGGTTGGCGAGCGGCACCTCGGCGGTGGGAATCAGCCGCAGCGACGGCTCGAACCCGGCGATGGAGAACAGATCCTCATCAAACTTGGGCAGCTGCCCGGTCCCGGTCAACGCCTCTTCGCCCACCAGGTAGGGGACATAGGTTTCGTGATAGCCATGCTGCTCGGTATGCACGTCCAGCATGTACTGCGCGAGTGCCCGGTGCAGCCTTGCAACGCCCCCGCGCATGACCACGAAACGCGCCCCCGACAGCTTCGCTCCTGCCGCAAAATCCAGTCCGCCACCCAGCGCCTCGCCGAGCTCGACATGATCGCGGGCCTCGAAGTCGAAGGTTGGCGGCGTGCCCCAGCGTCGGACCTCGATATTGTCCGCCTCGTCGCGACCGTGCGGCACCGTGTCATGGGGCAGGTTGGGCAGTCCCAGCTGGATGGCGCGCAGCTCGGCCTGCAGGGTCTCGAGCTCGGACTGGGCGGTCTTGAGCGCCTCACCCAGATCAGCGACCGCATCCAGTAGAGGCTGCACCGGCTCGCCGGCCTGCTTGGCCTG
Source organism: Spiribacter roseus (assembly GCF_002813635.1). Taxonomy (NCBI): domain Bacteria; kingdom Pseudomonadati; phylum Pseudomonadota; class Gammaproteobacteria; order Chromatiales; family Ectothiorhodospiraceae; genus Spiribacter; species Spiribacter roseus. The sequence goes on from NZ_CP016382.1 coordinate 1,190,009, forward strand.
ACCGATCGCCCGCGACTGGGCATTGCGCTCGTGCTGGAGGGATTCGGTGCGCGACTGCAGCTCGCGGCGCCGCGCCTCGAGCCCGGCATAGTGCTCGGCATCAAAGGCATGACCGCGCCGCGCCAGCTGCTCGGCCACCGCGTCAGGATTCTGCCGGAGGGTTTTTTGATCAAGCATCGATTGGCTCGTGTCCTAGAAACTGCGGGTGATGAGAATGCCCGTGAGCGTTGCCAGCAGGCAGGTGGTCACGCTCGCCAGGACATAGGCCGCCGCCTGCAGACCGGCACCGGCCTCGTACAGCGCGATGGTGTCTAGCGAGAAGGTTGAAAACGTGGTGAACGCCCCCAGCACGCCAACGGCAAAGAAAAGCCGCAGGCTTGAGCCGGGCAGACTCCGCTCCACAAGCAGGACGAAGGCCACCCCGATCAGGAGGCTGCCGACCACGTTCACCGCCAGCGTTCCCCAGGGAAAGGCCCGGGGCAGCACGCCGTGGACCGCCGCCGTGGCGCCGTAGCGCAGTGCCGCGCCAATCGCCCCGCCACTGGCTACCGCCAGATATTCACCGACAAATGCCATCGCCTGACTCTTCCTCGAGAAGACCGCCGAAGTGTACGCGAAACCCGATGGCCATCGTAGCCAATCAGCGCCGCCCCGCCGCCTCATCCAGCTCGGCCAGCCATGCCAGTCGGTCGGCGATGCGGCGCTCGAGGCCGCGCTCGGTGGGCTGGTAGTAGCGCCGCCCCGCCAGTGCATCGGGCAGGTACTGCTCACCGGCGGCGTAGCCGTGGGGCTCGTCGTGGGCATACCGATAGGCATGCCCATAGCCGAGGGATTTCATCAGCCGGGTGGGGGCATTGCGCAGATGCACCGGCACCTCGAGCGACCCCTCGCTGCGGGCATCGGCCATGGCCTGGTTGAAGGCGCTGTACACGGCGTTGCTCTTGGGCACCGAGGCCATGTAAGTAATGGCGTGGGCGATCGCCAGTTCGCCCTCGGGTGAGCCCAGCCGCTCCTGGGCCTGCCACGCATCGAGGCCCACCTGCAGGGCACGCGGATCGGCATTGCCAATGTCTTCCGAGGCCATGCGCACCACCCGACGGGCGATGTACAGCGGATCGCAGCCGCCTTCGAGCATGCGCGCGTACCAGTACAGTGCGGCGTCGGGTGCCGAGCCACGCACCGATTTGTGCAGGGCCGAAATGAGGTCGTAGAAGGCATCCCCGCCCTTGTCAAAGCGCGCCCGGCCGCCGGCCGCCGCCTCGCGGACCCGGTCCACACCGATGACCCCGTCGTCGCCCACCAGGTCCGCGGCCACCTCCAGCAGGCTCAGCGCCGTGCGGGCATCACCGTCGGCCAGCTGGGTCAGTGCCTCGCGCGCCGCGGGGTCGAGCTGCAGGGGCGTATCCCCGAGGCCGCGCTCGGCATCCCCCATCGCCGCATCGATCAACCGACCGATGGCCTCGGGCTCGAGGGTACGCAGCACATAGACGCGCACCCGGGAGAGCAGCGCGTTGTTGAGCTCGAACGAGGGGTTTTCAGTGGTGGCACCGATGAACAGCAGCGTGCCGTCCTCGATATACGGCAGAAAGGCATCCTGCTGGGCCTTGTTAAAGCGATGCACCTCGTCGACGAACAGCAGGGTCTGACGTCCGGCCTCGCGGTTGGCCCGACCGCGGGCCGCCGACTCGCGGATATCCTTGACCCCGGCCATGACTGCGGAGAGGGTCAGAAACTCCGCATCCGCCGCTGTCGCGACCATCCGTGCCAGCGTTGTCTTGCCAGTGCCCGGCGGTCCCCACAGGACCATCGAGTGCGGCCGGCCGGCCGCCAGCGCCTCCCCCAGCGGCCGACCCGGGGCCAACAGGTGCGACTGGCCGGCGAATTCATCCGCATGGCGCGGCCGCATGCGGTCGGCCAGCGGACGGGTGCGGTCGATCATGCGCCCTGCATCACATCCACGCCCTCGGGCGGTTCGAATTCGAAACGCTCAAAGTCAACGTCTGGATTGCGCTCGATGGCGAGCAGTTCAACGCTCACGCGCTGGCCCATGCCATCCTGGACCTCGATGATGGCGGGCACTCCGTCCTCAAGCGTGAGATGCACGCGCTGGAAATTCCACGCCGGATCGGTGGGTCGCATCCGAATCCGGCCGTCGTCGGTCACCGACAGGTCGAAATTGTCTTTCAGGTTGGCGAAATCGCCACTCAGCAGCTGCGCGGCGCCCACCCCCAGGGCGTCGTCCAGCGGCCGGACCACCACCTGCTCGAGGGCGACATCGTGCACCCAGAGCTGCTCGCCATCGGCCACGATGAGCTGTTCCCAGGGCTTGTCGTAGTCCCAGATGAAGCGCTGGGGGCGGGCCATGACAAACGACCCGGCGGCCTCTTCCACCACGGTACCGGCCTCGTCACGGGTGGTCTGGCGGAACTCACCCTCGAGGGTTTCCACCGACTCGAAATACGCCGCCAGCCGGTCCAGCGGCGTGGGTGTATCGGGCTCGGCCACGGCTGTGCCAGCCAGCGCTGCGCAGGCGCCGAGCACGGCCATCAGGCAGCCCCGGATCCTGTTGTCGATTCTGCGGTCCATCAATCCCCCGGCGGTGGTGGCGCGATCACCTCGCGCGAGCCATTGGCCTGTAGCGGTCCGACGATGCCGGCCGCCTCCATTTCCTCGACCAGGCGGGCCGCGCGGTTATAGCCCACCTTGAGGCGTCGCTGAACCCCCGAGATCGAGGCTTTGCGGGTCTCGGTGACGATTCGCACCGCCTGGTCGTAGAGCGGGTCCGACTCGCCGACGCCCGCGTTCATTTCACCCGGCAGGGCGCCGACGCCGGCGGCGTCCCCGCCGCCCTCGTCCAGAATCCCGTCGACATAGTCCGGCGAGCCGCTCTGCTTGAGATGCTCGGCCACCCGATGCACCTCGGCATCCGAGACGAATGCGCCGTGCACCCGCTCGGGCAGGCCGCGACTGCTGGGCCCCATGTACAGCATGTCGCCATGCCCGAGCAGGGACTCCGCCCCCATCTGATCAAGGATGGTGCGCGAATCCACCCGCGAGGACACCTGAAAGGCCATCCGCGTGGGGATATTCGCCTTGATCAACCCGGTGATGACGTCCACCGACGGCCGCTGGGTGGCCAGAATCAGATGAATGCCGGCAGCACGGGCCTTCTGCGCCAGGCGCGCGATGAGCTCTTCGACCTTCTTGCCGACCATCATCATCATATCGGCGAATTCATCGACCACCACCACGGTGTAGGGCATGGGCTCGAGCACCGGGGGTTGCGGCGCCTCGCCATCCAGCGTCGGCTCGACCCGGTCGCCCCCGAGGTTCCAGAGCGGATCAGTGAGCGGCTCACCACGATCCCGCGCCTCGCGGATCCGGCGGTTGGCCCCGCCGATATTGCGCACCCCCAGCGCCGACATCACGCGATAGCGCCGCTCCATCTCGCCGACACACCAGCGCAGCGCATTCGCCGCCTCCTTCATGTCCGTGACCACCGGCGCCAGCAGGTGCGGGATGCCGTCATACACCGAGAGCTCGAGCATTTTCGGATCAATCATGATCATGCGCACCTGCTCGGGGGCATTTTTATAAAGCATGCTGATGATCATGGCGTTGATGCCCACCGACTTGCCCGAGCCGGTGGTGCCGGCCACCAGCAGATGCGGCATCTTCGCCAGGTCGACCACCTGGGTATAACCACCGATGTCCTTGCCGATCGCCAGCGTGAGGGGCGAATCGGCCTTCTCGAAGGCATCCGCCCGAATGATCTCGGACAGCGCGATGACCTGACGATGCTCGTTGGGGATCTCGAGCCCCACCACCGACTTGCCGGGAATGACTTCCACCACGCGCACCGCCGTCACCGACAGGGCGCGTGCCAGGTCCTTGGACAGATTGCTGATCTGACTGACTTTCACCCCGGCCGCGGGCTTGAGCTCGAAACGGGTGATCACCGGACCGGGCTGAACGGCGACCACCTCCACCTCGACACCGAAATCCCCCAGCTTGGTCTCAACCAGCCGGGACATCGCCTCGAGCGCCTCGTGGCTGTAACCGGGCTGCTCGGCCTGGGGCGAATCCAGCAGTGACACCGGCGGATGGCCACCATTGGGCGGCGGCGTCTCAAAAAGCTGGCGCTGTTCGGCCCGATTGCCACTCGCCGCCCGCGCCGGCGCGGGCTTGGGCGCAGGCGCGGCGGGGGCCGGTGACGCGGGGGCCGGTGCCGCGATGGCGGGCTTCTGGCGCTGGCGGTCACGGCGCCGCTCGGCGTATCGGGCGGCCTGCCGCGAGCCGGCCGAGCGCAGCGCGGTGATTCCGCTCTGCAGCGCACCCTGCAGCGCCAGCAGGTATTTGCCCTGGGCCAGCACCAGCTGACCCAGCCGATCCATGAGCGAGATCCACGACAGCCCCGTGAACAGCGTCACCCCGGCCAGAAACACCGCCAGTGCCAGCAGCGTGGCACCGGTAAAGCTAAAGGCCTCGCGCCCCCAGTCGCCGACCAGATTGCCCAGCACACCCCCCGAACTGAGCGGCACGGTGCCGGCCACCGGCTCGATGTGCAGGCGGGCCACGGCCGCACCGGCGAGCAGGGTGATCACGAAGCCAGCCACCCGCACCCCGATGATGCCCCAGTGAACGGCGCCGTCACGCCGCTGCCAGCGATAGACGAGCGTGGCCAGCAGGCCGAGCAGCACGGGGAACAGGTAGGCGAGGTAACCAAACAGGTAGAGACTGAGATCCGCCCAGTAGGCGCCGACCACACCGCCGGCGTTACCGACACCGCGGGTCGGCCCGGACTGACTCCAGCCCGGGTCGGCCGGCGTGTACGTCAGCAGCGAGAGCATCAGGAAACCGGCCACCGCCATCAGCAACAGCAGGGCCGCCTCCCGGAGAACCCGACTGATGTGCTGACCGCCGGGCCCGGTCAGTCGCCGTGCGGTTGTCTTGCCTGCCATGGCGTTGAGTGTACAGTAGGCGGTCGACCTTTCGCAGCGATGGGTGTGGGCACTTCCGGGTGCTTACCGTGGTCTGTCCAGACATGCAAATCAGAGCTTTATCGGCCATCGACGAAATCGCGCCGGCGCGGTGGAATGCGCTGACGGGGACCGACAACCCGTTCCTGCGGCATGAATTCCTGGCGGCCCTCGAACGCCATGGGGCGGTCTCAGCGGACAATGGCTGGGTTCCGCATCACCTGGTCCTCGAAGACGGCGACACACTCGTCGCCGCGGCGCCGGCCTACCTCAAGGGCAATTCATGGGGCGAGTTCGTCTTCGACTTCGCCTGGGCGCATGCCTATGAGCGCAACGGCCTCGACTACTACCCCAAGCTGATCATCGCAGTGCCCTACAGCCCGGTAAACGGCCCGCGCATGCTGATCAACCACGACTACCCGGTGGAGGGGGCGCGTCAGGCACTCGCCGACGGAGCCCGGCAGGTGGTGGACGCCCTCGACATCAGTTCGGTCCACTGGCTGTTCGCCAACGACGCTGACATGGCTGAACTGGAGGCGGCGGGCTACTCGCGCCGGGATGGCTGTCAGTATCACTGGCGCAACGCCGGCTACCACGACTTTGATGATTTTCTCGGCGGTCTGAATGCCAAAAAGCGCAAGAACATCCGCCGCGAGCGCCGCCGGGTGGACGAACAGGGCCTGACCCTGCGCACGCTGCACGGCGATGAGATGTCGCCGGAGCTCTGGACCGCCCTGCACGGTTTCTACGTCGATACGTTCCTCGCCCACGGCAATCGGCCGGTCATCACCCGGGACTGCTTTGTCGAACTCGGCGATCAACTCGGTGACCGGCTGGTGGCCTTCGTGGCCGAGGCCGACGACGAGCCGGTGGCCGCGGCGATCTGCCTGCGCAGCGACGACACGCTCTATGGGCGCTACTGGGGCGCCGCCGCGGAGTATGACGATCTGCACTTCGAAGCCTGTTACTACCAGGGCATCGAGTACTGCATCCGTGAAGGCATGGATCGGTTCGAACCCGGCGCCCAGGGCGAGCACAAGGTGGCGCGGGGATTCCTGCCGGTGCTGACCCATTCGGCGCATCATCTGCGCGACGACCGGTTTCAGGCGGCGGTGGACGACTTTCTTGCCCGCGAGCGACCAGCGGTTGCCGAATACGCCGACACCCTCACTGCCGAAGGCCCCTACCGCGCCGACGTACTGGAAACCCTGCCGCGTGGCTGAGCCCCGACTGCCCATTCCCTGGCTTGCGCCGGACGACGAGACAACGCCGCTGCCCGACCCGGACAGCGCCATGACCGACCCGGAAGGCCTGCTGGCCATTGGTGCGACGCTGTCACCGCAACGCCTCGAGTCGGCCTATCGACGCGGGATTTTTCCCTGGTATTCGCCCGGCGAGCCCATTCTCTGGTGGAGCCCTGACCCGCGCGCGATCATCGTCCCGGCACGATTCCACGTCAGCCGGTCACTGCAGCGGCAACTCCGCCGGTGCGACCACCATGTCTCACTGGATACCGCCTTCGAAGCGGTGGTGGCCGCCTGCGCCGCGCCGCGGCTTGATCAGCCGGGCACCTGGATAACCCCGGAAATGGCCGATGCCTATTGCCGGCTGCATGAGCGCGGGCTTGCCCACTCCATCGAAGTCTGGCGCGATGATCGCCTCATTGGCGGTCTCTACGGAGTATCCACCGGTCGCGCGTTCTTTGGTGAGTCGATGTTCAGTCATGCCACCAACGGCAGCAAGATCGCGCTGGCCTGGCTGCTCTGCCAGCTGGATATCTGGCAGTTCGATTTCCTTGACTGCCAGATGCCCACCGACCATCTGCTGAGCCTGGGGGCCGAGACGCTGCCCCGGCGACGGTTTCTGCTGCAGCTGGCCGCCAGCCAGCGCGCTGCCACGCGCCTCGGGCCGTGGACGCTGTCCATCGAGCGCGACGACGTCACGCGTCACTGGCGGGGCTGATGACCGGCTCTGACGCCCCGACGCAATCGATCCGACTGTTCGGCACGGGCTACCGGCCCTGCCCCTACCTCCATGACCGGCCCTCGCAGTTCGACTTTGTCGATCCGCGGCTCACCCCCACCGCCGAGCTCTACGACGCCCTGCTCGCCCAGGGCTTCCGGCGTGGTGGCGAGCATCTCTACCGCAATGCCTGCCCCGGCTGTCAGCTGTGCCAGAGCATTCGCATCCCCGTGGCGCGCTTCCAGCCGCGGCGCCGGCACCGGCGCTGCCGCCGCGACAATGCCGATGTCTACCTGCGCGACGTGGGCTTTCGCTATTCCGCCGAACACTTCGCGCTCTATAGCCGCTACGTATCGGCCCGGCACCCCGGCGGCGGCATGGATGATGCCGACGCCGATCTGTACTGGCAGTACCTGACCTCGGAATGGTGCCCCACGGCATTTCTCGAGATGCGCCAGACCGGCAGTGACCAGCTGCTGGGGGTCGCCGTCACCGACGACACCGGCGCGGCCTTTTCGGCGGTCTATACGTTCTACGAACCCGAACTCACCCATCGCGGCCTGGGGACGCTGGCCATCCTGCTACAGATCGAGGAAGCGCGGCGTCGCCAGCGCGACTGGCTTTATCTGGGTTACTGGATTGCCGGCTGCCCGGGAATGGACTATAAAACCGGCTTCCATCCCCACGAGCGGCTGTCACCCCAGGGCTGGATCGCCGAGGGCTGAGGCCTGCGGCGATTGGTGAACGACCCCGCCTCGGGTAGAATCAGGCGTTTTATCAGGAAGAGTAAAGGCTGAATGGCGAAGGAAGAGAACATCCGCATGCAGGGCACGATCACCGAGGTGATGCCCAACACCATGTTTCGTGTCGAGCTCGAGAACGGCCACGTCGTCACCGCCCACATATCCGGCAAGATGCGCAAGCACTACATCCGGATCCTGCGCGGCGACAAAGTGACCGTCGAACTGACCCCCTATGACCTCAACAAGGGGCGCATCGTCTTCCGGGCCCGCTAAGCCGGCCTACTCGACCGGCTCGGGCGTGTCGATCTGAAACGCGAGCGACTCGCCGGTCTCATCCAGATCGACCCGGACATGCCCGCCATTCGTCAGCTTGCCGAATAACAGTTCGTCCGCCAGGGCCCGCTTGAGCTTGTCCTGAATCAGGCGGGCCATTGGCCGTGCACCCATCTTGGGATCATAGCCCTGCTCAGCGAGCCAGTTGCGGGCCGGATCGCTGACATCCAACGTGACCCGCTTCTGGGCCAGCTGATGGCGCAGATCGCGGATGAACTTGTCCGCCACCCGCTGAATCACCTCCGGTGCCAGCCCGTTGAACTGAATGATGGCATCCAGCCGGTTACGGAACTCGGGCGTGAACTGCTTGCGAATGACTTCGATGGCATCACTGCTCTGATCCTGCGGCGTGAAGCCGATCGTGCGCCGGCTCTGCTCCTCGGCCCCGGCGTTGGTGGTCATCACCAGGATCACATTACGGAAGTCCGCATGACGGCCGTTGTTATCCGTCAACGAGCCGTGATCCATCACCTGCAGCAGCAGATTGAACACATCCGGATGGGCTTTTTCGATCTCATCGAGCAGCACCACCGAGTGCGGATGCTTGAGCACTTCCTCGGTCAGCAGACCGCCCTGGTCAAAACCGACATACCCTGGCGGCGCCCCGATCAGGCGCGAGACCGTGTGCCGCTCCATGTACTCCGACATGTCGAACCGGATCAGGTTGATGCCCATGGTCTCGGCCAGCTGACGGGTGACCTCGGTCTTGCCGACGCCGGTCGGCCCGGCGAACAGGAAGCTGCCCACCGGCTTGCCGGTGTCGCGCAGTCCAGCCCGGGACATCTTGATGGTGGTCGCGAGCGTATCGATGGCCTCGTCCTGACCGAAGATGGTCCGCTTGAGATCCCTTTCGATGGTCTCGAGCAGACGCATGTCCGATGTGGACACCCGCTTGGGCGGAATCCGCGCGATCTTGGCGATGATCGTCTCCACATCCGAAACACTGACCGTCTTTTTCTTCTTCGACGGCGGCAGCAGGCGCAGATTGGCACCTGCTTCATCGATCACGTCGATGGCCTTGTCGGGCAGGAAGCGGTCGCTGATGTACTTCGCCGCCAGCTCCGCCGCCGACTCGAGCGCAGGGTTCGTGAAGCGCACGCCATGGTGCTTTTCGAACCGGTCCTTGAGCCCGCGCAGGATCTGGACCGTCTCGTCGACCGTGGGCTCGGCCACATCGATCTTCTGGAACCGCCGGGCCAGCGCCCGATCCTTTTCAAAGACGCCCCGAAATTCCTGATAGGTGGTCGAGCCGATGCACTTGAGCTCGCCGCTCGCCAGCATGGGCTTGAGCAGATTGGACGCGTCCATGACGCCACCTGACGCCGATCCGGCGCCGATGATGGTGTGGATCTCGTCGATGAAAAGGATCGCGTGCTTCTGCTTTTTGAGCTGCGCGAGCAGCCCCTTCAGACGCTTTTCAAAGTCGCCGCGGTACTTGGTGCCGGCCACCAGCGCGCCCATGTCGAGCGAGTAGATCGTCGAGTCGGCGAGCACCTCCGGCACATCGCCGTCCTCGATCAGCTTGGCCAGCCCCTCGGCAATGGCGGTCTTGCCCACACCGGCCTCGCCGACGTACAGCGGGTTGTTCTTGCGCCGCCGGCAGAGGATCTGGATGGTGCGCTCAACCTCGAACTTGCGGCCGATCAGCGGATCGGTCCGGCCCTGCCGGGCCCGCGTGTTGAGGTTGGTGGCAAAGCTCTCAAGCGGATTGCTGCTCTCGCCGTCCTCGGTGGTCTCGCTATCCTCGCGGGAGGGCTCGGACTCGTCGCCGCCCTCCTCGCTGCCGTTCTTCGAGATCCCGTGGGACAGGAAATTCACCGCATCCAGCCGCGAGATGTTCTGCTTGTGCAGGAAGTACACCGCCTGCGACTCCTGTTCGCTGAAGATCGCGACCACCACGTTGGCGCCGCTCACTTCCTTTTTCCCGGACGACTGGACATGCAGGATCGCCCGCTGCAGGACCCGCTGGAAGCCC